>DASYDJ010000041.1:0-154719 GCA_036499625.1 Gemmatimonadaceae bacterium | reverse complement strand
TCCACCGTTCCACCGTTCCACCGTTCCACCGTTCCACCGTTCCACCGTTCCACCGTTCCACCGTTCCACCGTTCCACCGTTCCACCGTTCCACCGTTCCACCGTTCCACCGTCGCTAACGGTAGTGGGCCAGTTTGCACGTGACAAAACTTGACGCGGTGCTCGGACGAATGTAGTTCAATGACATGACAGAAGACGCGCGATTGAACGACGCGCTCGCCGCTGATTTGAAAGCCGCGCGCGACCACATTGTGAAGGCCAAGGCGTTGCTCGACCCTCGCAAGAAGGACCAGCAGGCAGCGTGGGGCGAGATTGATCAAGCACAGGCGCACCTCGAAAGTGCTGCCACAGTCTTGCTCTAGGTGGGCACGAAATACGTGCGCCGGGAAGGCTGGGATCTCGTCGGCCATGTGGCGCTCGTCCCAGTTTTTCTTGCGTTGGCCGTCTTTATTGCTGCGTCGGCAGCCGAAGCTGGTGGGCCACTTCTCGGACTCATCGTATTCTGCATCAACGCGGCCGGTATCGGCGCGGGCGTGGGATCAAAGGGCTACTGGCACCGTCGCGAGGACGCCTCGCAAACCGAGCGAGGCTAGGCGATGCCGCAAAAGAAACAGGTTGGCAAGGGAAAATCGGTGAAACTCCGCCCCGACGTAGCCGAAACGGCCTTCCGTGTCCTTCAGGAGGCGGTAGGCGAGCGTCCCAAAACAAAGCCCCCCGCCGAACGCACCGAGAAGAACCACGAGGCGGTCAAGCGGGGGCGCAAGGGCGGCGAGAAGGGCGGTACGTCAACCGCGCAGAAACGGACCTCTGAGGAGCGCGCAAAGGGCGCCACGGTCGCAGCTCTCGCGCGCTGGAAGAAGAGCGAGCCCTAGCTCGCCTTCCGCACCTCATCTTCGCCATCCTGTTTGCCGCGAAGACGCCACTGTACGTCTTCACTCAGATTGGGATCGACGTGCTTCTGTTCGAGTTCCGGATGGGCTCTGTAGAAGTGGTCTAGGTCTGACTCGGCAAGCGCCAGCGTGTTTACCGCCTGAGCGCGGCGCGCTTTGGCAAACGCCAATATCTGATCCTCGGTGATAACCGGCGCGTCCGCGTCAGCCCACAACGTTTGCCGCTCGCCGTTGACCTTCACGTACTGCGGAATGCTCGCACGGTACGGGAGTCCGCTCGCCGGATCAGTACGACGGTCGCGCGTAGCGTACTCTCGCAGTCGGCGCGCAAGCATCTCCGCGCGCGTTGGAGCGTCTGGGAGCGTCCATCGATTTGTCTCTGCCCACCGTGCCGCCTCCATCGCGCGCCACCGGAATACGCCGTTCGCATCCGTCCCGATGGCCTCCTCATACTGACGAAAGAACTCCTCGCATTCGGCATCGGTCCATCGGTTGTTCTTCATCCTGGCCTCACTGTCTCGACAGCTAAGGGATACGGATCGCCCCAACCGTCCGTAGCGACGGTGGGCGTGACGAGTTCCCAAACTTTCGCGAGGTAGTCGCGGAAGCGGTCGAAACGCCCAGCGCGGTGCTGAAGCTGACCGACGACAAGTCCGGGATGAACCTTCAACGTCGCGGCGAAGCCAACGACGTCTACCTCCATAAAAAACGGATGCTTCTTGTCGTAGAAGCGATCCATTTGGTCTTGAGGAACACAGAATTCCAGCGCGGCGGCATCGGCCACCCGTTCTTCTTCCGACACGTTTTCTCGCTTCGCGCCGATGTCGACATCGATCTTGGCACTCTTCCGCCCGTGACCGCGAAGGACGTGTTCCAGTTCGTGGCGAAGAACGAACCAGAAGTTGTCGATACGGTCATGGCGCAGGCTGAGACCAATCACCGGCGCCATGTCGTTAAGCCAGGTGCATACGCCGTCAATCTTCGATCCCTTGAGCGGGTCGACGACGACTAGTCGAACGCCGGCTTTGGCGAGGATGGGCCCAGCTTGCGTGACGCCTTCCACAGCGCCCAACAAGCCGCCCAGCTTCGCGATTGCCGCCCGCACAGAGTCGGGGGAGTATCTCGGCGTCTGCAACGTTGCTGCGATCTCGACAACGCGGCGCACCCAAGCGTTTTGCTTGGGAGTCATCTCGCCGCCAGCGGTCGCCTTTTTTGCGGCTGCGGGGATCGTCGGAACCAGTTCAAGCGACGGCACCCCGAAAAATCGCATCAGCTCCGTCTCGACCTGTTGGATGTTCTTCAGGTCTGCCTTGAGCCAGCCGCGCTTGATCATCTCAGCAACAGGGAGATTGCCAAACAGCGCCGCGCGAAGCGCCCGATTTTTGTCCGGGCGTGTCGACGCCCGCGCGACGGCGAGATCGAATTTCCTTTGCAGTCGCAGGAAATCATCCGCCTCACCACCAAAGACCTCAGCGAGCATGATTGAGGAAAAAGCGTCCACTGGGCGCTTGTCGAGTACGAGGCGATTGGTGCTCCCGTAATCAAGACCAAGCACATGCGCGAGAGTACGCTGATCCCATTCGCGCTCGGCGAGCAGGGCTCGGATGTACTGACCGGGGGTCGGAAAGTCGTCTGGGTTATGGGCCACGATCTCAAATTATGCTAGATTGTGCGAAATAGCAATCGGTCTTGACATGCGCAAGCAATTGGCTAAATTGACTGTTACAATGAATTCGCTCACGACTGAGAAACGCGCCGCGATTATCCGCGCCCTTTGCGAAGGGAACTCAGTCCGGGCCACCGGCCGCTTGACAGGCGCCGCGAAGGCGACCGTGCTCCGTCTGTTGGTCGAGATGGGCGAGTTCGCATCGATCTATCAGGACTATGCCCACCGGAATCTGTCATGCACGAACGTGCAGGCAGACGAGCTGTGGGCCTTCGTCGGCGCGAAAGAAGCGAACAAGACGAAGGACAGTCAGGGCGACATCTGGACTTACACCGCGCTCTGCGCTGACACGAAGCTGCTGATTACGTGGCTTGTTGGCCCGCGCAACGGCCAGTCGAACGACGGCTTTATGATGGACCTCGCCGGACGCTTCGCGGGTCGCATTCAGCTATCGACCGACCAGCACAACGCCTACGTCTCGTCCGTCGAAAAGGCATTCGGCTACAACGGCTGTGACTTCGGCCAAGTGAAAAAGACGCTCGGCAGCGTGAACGAGAAGCGCGGACGTGGTAGCTGGGCCAAGTCGCCGGAAGTCGTCCGTATCGACCGCGTGCGCGTCTTTGGCGAACCGGTCATGAAGGACGTTTCGACCTCCTACGTCGAGCGGGCGAACCTCAGCATCCGCATGGGCAACCGCCGCTTCACGCGGCTCACCAACGGCTTCAGCAAGAAAGCAGAGAACCATGCCCACGCCTTCAGCCTGTTCGCGTTCTATTACAATTACTGCAAGCCCCTGAGCACGCTCACGAAAGAAGCGAAAGGCATTCAGACGACTCCGGCGATGGCAGCCGGTTTGACCACCTACGTCTGGACCGTAGAGGACATCATTGACCGACTCGACCCCAAACGGCGTTTGTCACGTTGAAACGAGCCCACTACCGTCGCTAACCCCGCCCTTTACATCAGCTTAGAAATCCGCTAAGATCCAAAGCTACTCCCCAAAACTGCACACGGACATCGCCACAACTGGCGAGGAACCCTAGGACATGGCTTTCGTAAAAAGCACCACAGTCGACAAGTACAAGACGCACGAGACCGACAGCGGCTCGACTCGCGTTCAGGTCGCGCTCCTCACCGAGCGGATCAATTATTTGACGGAGCATTTCCGCGCCCACAAGAAAGATCATCATGGCCGCCGCGGGCTCCTCAAGATGGTGGGTCAGCGTCGCCGGCTGCTGAACTACCTCAAGCGCACGAACGTCGATGGATACCGGCAGATCGTCCAAGAACTCGGCCTCCGGTATTAATCAGGCATGTGCATGATCGCGCGGGCGCAATGGTTGCAGCCCGCGCGTTTTGTATTCCCAAATAAGGCAAACAAGAAATGATGCAACGCGTTGAGAAGACGTTTGCAGGGCGGAAGCTCGTCATCGAGACGGGCCGCATGGCGAAGCAGGCGGCTGGGTCCGCGCTCGTCACCTTCGGCGATACCATGGTGCTCGCCGCCGTGACCGTAAGCGACAACCAAAGCCCACTCGACTTTTTCCCGCTGCTCGTCGAATACCGCGACAAGACCTACGCCGCCGGCAAGATCCCGGGTGGCTACATCAAGCGCGAAGGCCGTCCGAGCGATGCCGAAATTCTCTCGGCCCGCATCATCGACCGGTCCATTCGGCCGCTCTTTCCGGAAGGCTTCAAGAACGAAGTCCAGGTGTTCATCTACGTCATCTCGGCCGATCAAGAGAACGCCGCTGACGTGCTCGCGCTCGTCGCCGCGTCGGCCGCGCTGAACGCCTCGAAGATTCCGTTCACGACGCCGGTCGCCGCCACGCGCGTGGGACGCATCCAGGAAAAGTGGGTCTTGAACCCCACCTTCCAGCAGCTCGGCTACAGCGACATGGAGTTGGTCGTCGCCGGCTCGCAGGATTCGATCAACATGGTCGAAGGCGGCGCGCTCGAAGTGTCTGAAGAGGATGTGCTCGAGGCCATCGGGGTCGCCCAGCAAGGCATTCGTGAACTGATCGCCGCGCAGGAAGAGCTGTTCGAGAAGATGGGCGCCGAGCGCCCGAAGAAGATGGCGTGGGTCAAGCCCGAGATCGACGGTACGCTCACCGCCAAGGTCGGCGCGCTCGCGAACGGCAAGATCAAGGACGCGCTCAATCTCAAGGACAAGCACGGCCGCATCGAGGCCGTGGAGAAGGTGAAGAAGGAGATCGCTGAAACGCTCCTCGCCGACTTCCCGGACAACGGCAAAGACATCAAGACGCTGCTTGGCGACGTCGAGTACAACCAGCTCCGCTCGCAGGTGCTGGACAGCGGTCTTCGCGTCGACGGCCGCAAGCCGAACGAGGTTCGCCAGATCACGATCGACGTTGGCGTGCTGCCGCGTGCGCACGGGTCGGCGCTGTTCACCCGTGGCCAGACGCAGGCGCTCGTCGCCGCGACGCTCGGCACCGCGAAGGACGCACAGCGTCTCGAGTCGATCAACGAGCCGGGCGAGACGACCAAGTCGTTCATGCTGCACTACAACTTCCCGCCGTTCTCCACCGGTGAAGTTCGCCCGATGCGCGGCACCTCACGCCGCGAGATCGGTCACGGCAATCTCGCCGAGCGCGCGCTGCAGGGCGTGCTGCCGAACTTCGAGGACTTCCCGTACACGATTCGCATCGTGTCGGACATCCTCGAGTCCAACGGCTCGTCGTCGATGGCATCCATTTGCGGCGGCTCGCTCGCGCTGTTCCAGGCCGGCGTTCCGATTCGCGCCGCCGTGGCCGGTGTGGCGATGGGCCTGATCAAGGAAGGGAAGAAGTACGCGATCCTCACCGACATCCTCGGCACCGAAGACCACCTCGGCGACATGGATTTCAAGGTTGCCGGTACGAGCGAAGGCATCACGTCGATCCAGATGGACATCAAGATCGACGGCCTCGATCTGAAGATCATGAAGGAAGCTTTGACGCAGGCGAAGGAAGGCCGCCTGCACATTCTCGGCGAAATGAACAAGACGTTGCCGGCCAAGGCGGACGATCTGTCGCCATACGCGCCGCGCATCGTGACGGTGCAGATCAGCCCCGAGAAGATCGGCGACCTCATTGGACCGAAGGGCAAGACGATTCGCGGCATCCAGGACGAGACCGGCGCCGAGCTGTCGGTGGACGACAGCGGCATGGTCACGATTGCGGCGGTCGGTGGCGAGTCGATGGAGCGCGCGCGTCAAATGGTCATGGCGCTCACCGCCGAGCCGATCGTTGGCGAGACGTACGAAGGCATGGTGAAGACCACGACGCCGTTCGGCGCGTTCGTCGAGATCATGCCGGGCACCGAAGGCCTGGTGCACATCTCGGAAATGCGCCACGAGCGCACCGAGAAGACCGAAGACGTCGTGAAGAAGGGCGATCGGGTGAAGGTCAAGCTCATCGATCGCGACGAGCGTGGCCGTCTCCGTCTGTCGATGAAGGCGCTCATTCCTCGCCCCGAAGGCATGCCCGAGCCGGAGCCGGTCGCAGCAGGTGAAGGCGGCGATCGTCCGCCGCGTGAAGGCGGCAGCGATCGTGGACGTCCGCCGCGTCGCGGTGGCGGAGACCGTTCACGCCGATAAGCAGCAGCGTGAGCGGAGGCTTCATCGCCGACAACGCAGCGCTACGCCGCACCGTTCTGCCCAATGGACTGACCGTACTCTCGGAGCACATGCCGGGAGTACGGTCGGTTGCCTTTGGGGCCTGGGTGCGAGCAGCCTCGTTGCACGAGACGCGCGAGCGGATGGGTGTATCGCATCTGCTCGAGCACATGGTGTTCAAGGGCACCGAACGCAGAACCGCGCACGAGATCGCGCTGTCGCTCGAAGCGCTCGGCGGTTCGCTCGACGCGTACACGTCGCGCGAGCACACGGTCTATCAGGGCCGCGTGTTGGACGAGCATCTGCGCGACGCCGCGGATGTGATCGGCGACATCGTCTTTCATCCCACGCTCGAGAAGCGCGATCTCACGCTCGAGCGAAAGGTGATTCTCGAAGAGATCGGCATGGTGGAGGACACGCCGGACGATCTCGTGTTCGAGCTGCACAACGAAGCGTTGTGGGGCGAGCACCCGTACGGGTATTCCATTCTCGGCACCCGCGAGACCGTCAAGAAGCTTGGCGTCCGCGAGCTGCGTGAGCTGCACGCGCGCGCGTATCACCCGGGGCAGTTGATCATCGGCGCTTCGGGGAACGTCGAGCATGAGCGTTTGCTCGACGTCCTCGCGCAGACCGGCTGGCTCGATGCCGCGCCGGGCGATGCGACTCCGCTGCCGCTGGCGCCTGTCGTGCGCCAGCCAGTCTCGTCGAGGCACGTGCACCGCGAAGGCGCGCAGACGCATGTCGTCATCGGGACGACGGCGGTTGCGCACAATGATCCGAAGCGCTTTCCGCTCTCGATGCTGAGCATGCTGCTCGGCGGCGGCATGAGCTCGCGGCTCTTTCAGCGTGTGCGTGAGGAGCTTGGCCTCGCGTATTCTGTATACACTTATTCGTCTTTTCATGCCGACAGCGGCATGCATGGTGTGTACGTCGCTACGGCGCCGGAGTCGGCGGGTGCGGCGCTCGACGCGATTCGCGAGGAGCTTCACCTCGTTGTTCGCGACAGCCTGCCCGCGTCGGAAATCGCGATGGGACGGCAGCAGCTCAAGGGCCAGGTCACGCTTTCCCTGGAGGGCGTCTCGTCGCGCATGTATCGCGCGGCGTCGGTGGAACTCTACGGCGAACCCTTCCGTACGCTGGACGATCTGCTGGCGCTCATCGACGGGATTAGCGATGAGGATATTGCCAAGGCGGCATTCGAGTTCTTCGATCCCGATGCGATGACCGTCCTCAGTCTTGGCCCGAAGGAACCCGGCTGACGTTACGTTTCTTGCGTAGTGCCGAACCGTTCATTCCTCAGACACTCGAGACCATGAAGATCGGCGTTCCGAAAGAAATCAAAACAAACGAGAATCGCATAGCGCTCGTGCCCGCAGGTGCAGAGGCGCTCGTTGCTGCAGGACATTCTGTGCTGATCGAAGCCGGTGCCGGCCTTGGCAGCGGCTTCTCTGACGACGCCTATAGCGCTGTCGGCGCCACGATCGCGCCCGACGCCGCCACCACGTGGCGGGACAGCGAAATGATCATGAAGGTGAAGGAGCCGATCGAGAAGGAATGGCCGCACATGAGGCGCGGTCAGCTCATCTTCACCTACTTCCACTTCGCGGCGGACGAGAAGCTGACTCGCGCCCATCTAGATAGCGGCGCGACCTGCGTGGCTTACGAGACGGTCGAGCTCCCGTCGCGCGAATTGCCGCTGCTCACGCCCATGTCGGAAGTCGCCGGACGCATGGCGGTGCAGGAGGGGGCCAAGTACCTCGAGAAGCTCTACGGTGGACGTGGCGTGCTCCTGGGCGGCGTGCCGGGCGTCGCGCCGGCCAAGGTCGTGATCCTCGGCGGCGGCATCGTCGGCATCAACGCCGCCAAGATGGCCGCGGGACTCGGCGCCAAGGTCACGATCGTCGACCTGTCGCTGGAGCGGCTCCGCTACCTGTCCGACGTCATGCCGGCCAACTGCGTCATGATCTATTCGAATCGTCATAACATCCTCGAGCAGATCGCGACCGCGGACCTCGTGGTTGGCGGGGTACTGATCCCGGGTGCCAAGGCGCCCAAGCTCATTCGGCGCGAGGACTTGAAGCTCATGCAGCAAGGGTCCGTGATCGTCGACGTGGCTATCGACCAAGGCGGCTGCGTCGAGACGATCCACGCGACCACCCACGAGAACCCGACGTACGTCGTGGACGGCATCATCCACTACGGCGTAGCGAACATGCCGGGCGGCGTCCCGAGGACCTCGACGTTCGCGCTCACCAACGCGACGTTGCCCTATGCGCTCCAGTTGGCGAACAAGGGTTGGAAGCGTGCGCTGCGCGAGAACCCGGCGCTGCTCAAAGGCCTCAACGTGACGGACGGCCACGTCACCTACCCGGGTGTGGCTGAGGCGTTCGGCATGAAATACGAGGACCCGGGCACGTTCGTCGCATAGGACGAGCGGCGGAAGGAAGGTTGTGAACGCGAAGGCGCCGCGATCCTGTCGGCGCCTTTTTCGTGACCTGAGGCGCGGGTCCGACGTCCGTTTCTCGGATCGTTGCGAATGGTGTAGGTTACGATGCCTCAATATCTTGTACTGACTCCGCTGGCTCTTTAGGTTAACCGCAGTTTCTTCGGTGTCCGCGCGGCGACACACCGGTTTACGGCACGAGGAATCACCCCAGGACTGGATGCGCTGGCCTTTTTTCAAACCCGGTTCGCTGTTTCCCGCAAACGCGATCGGTGTCGACCTCGGCACCGCGAACACCCTCATCTACGTGAAGGGTGAAGGGATCGTGCTCAACGAACCCTCCGTCGTCGCGATTGACCGCGAGTCAAAGAAGATCAAAGGCGTCGGCCTCGAAGCGAAGCGCATGCTCGGCCGAACGCCCGACGGTGTGATCGCGGTGCGCCCGATGAAGGACGGCGTGATCGCCGACTTTGATGTCACGGAGAAAATGCTTCGCTATTTTCTCACGCTCATCATCGAGAATCACGTCTTCAAGGTGAAGCCGCGCGTCATCGTCTGTGTGCCTTCTGGTATTACAGAAGTAGAAAAACGCGCCGTACGAGATTCCGCATTGGGCGCTGGCGCCAAGGAAGTCTTCATGGTGGCCGAGCCGATGGCTGCCGCGATCGGCGTTGGTCTGCCGGTCGAGACCCCGACCGGCAACATGGTGATCGACATCGGCGGCGGCACGACGGAGATCGCGGTCATCGCGCTGTCGGGCATCGTCAGCGACACGTCGATCCGCACCGGCGGCGACGAGCTGGATACGTCGATCGTGCAGTTCATGCGCAAGAATTACAATTTGCTCATCGGCGAGCCGACGGCCGAGCAGATCAAGATCAACATCGGGTCGGCGGCGCCGGTGGGCGACGAGCGCGAAATGGAAGTGAAGGGCCGCGACCTCGTGTCGGGCATCCCGAAAACTGTCCGCGTGCACTCGAGCGAGATCCGCGAAGCCATCCAGGAGCCGATCCAGCAGATCGTCGACGCGGTGCGCCGCGCGCTGGAAATCACTCCCCCGGAACTTGCAAGTGACATCGTCGATCGCGGCATCGTGATGACCGGCGGTGGCGCACTCATTCGCGGACTCGACCTGCTGCTGAGCCAGGAGACGAGCCTGCCTATTCATGTCGACGAAGATCCACTCACCTGTGTCGTGCGCGGCACCGGCCGGATTCTCGACGATGAGGAGAAGTACTGGTCGGTCCTCAGCACGTGAGGTAAGCGGTGGCAAACGGAGCACGGCTCAGTAGTCGCATCGACGTCGCCATGTTGGGCGGCTGCGTCGTTTTGTCGCTCATTGCCGTGGTGCTGCCCGCTCCGCAACGCGAACCGATCGCCAGCGCCCTTCGCCGCACGGTCGTGGCGCCGCTCGTGGGACTGCAAGCTGGTGCGGAACGCTGGCGCAGCGCGTGGGTGTCGAGCGAATCACGCCGCATCGCCGCGGACTCGGTCGCCATGCGCGCCGTCAACGCACAAGCACTGCAACTCGAGAACGATCAACTTCGCAAGTTGATCGGACTGGGCACGCGACTGGAGTGGGGATTCGTTCCCGCCGAAGCACTGCACAGCACGGAGCCGAGTGAAGACGTCGTCCGCACGATGACGCTCACCGCGGGGAGCACGGCGGGGATCAAGGAGTACAGTCCGGTCGTCGCGCCGGAAGGTCTCGTCGGAACGATCCAGAGCGCCGATCCGACGATGAGCATCGCGATTTTGTACACGCATCCGGATTTTCGCGCGAGCGCAATGTCGGCCGACGGCTCGGCATTCGGTATCATCTATCCACATGAAGGCCGTGGCGCCGAGGGCGACGCGTACATGCTCGAACTGCACGGCGTGCCGACGCGCGTCACGCTCAAGCCCGGCACCATGCTGTACACGTCCGGCCTGGGCGGGACGTATCCGCGCGGGATTGCCATTGGAAGTGTCGTGCAGGAGATCAAGACTGCCGAAGTCTGGACGCGCACGTATCTGGTGCGACCGGCCGTTACGCCGTCACGCGTGACGACGGTGCTCGTGCTCACCGCGCAGCGAGTGACGCAAGGCGTCGGCAACGTCTGGGGTGCCGCGGTCAACGCGGACTCGGCAACGAAGCGCATTGCTGCCGCGGGTGATTCGATCGCGAAGCAAGCCGCCGTGATCGAAGCCAAGGCTCGCCAAGCCGCGCTGGATTCCGTCAAGCGCGCGACAATCGATTCGGTGAAGCGTTCGCTCGGCGTTCCACTCACGCCAATGACCGCGGCGGACAGCGCGGCATCTCGTCGCGCAAATCCGACCGCTGTGCCGGGCACCGGGATTCAACCGCGTCCTACGGCAACGCGACAGGCGGCACCAGTCGTGCGTGACTCGAGTACACTCAACCGGCCAGCGGCCGTTCCGCGGCGCGACACCACGCGCCGAGACACCATTCGTTCCGATACTACCCGAAAGACCCAATGAATTGGACCGGCGCCGTGCGGACAATGCTCGTCTGCGCGATCCTGATCGTTTTGCACTACACGCTCCGGCCCCTGCTCGCATGGCGAGCGTCGATCGACTTCCTCATCGTCGCCCTCTTGCTCGGCGCGGTCCGTATGCGACCGGGCGCCGCAGCCGTCTACGGGTTTCTACTCGGGCTCGTCGCTGATTCACTCGCACTGAGTGGATTTGGTGCGGCTGCGCTCGCCATGGCCATCGTGGGCTTCGCCGCGTCGTGGCTCAAGGCTGTGTTCTTCGCCGACAACCTGGCATTGAACGGCTTCTTTCTGTTCCTTGCCAAGTGGGTATTCGATTTGATCTTCCTCGTCGTTGGGCACCGCTCTCACGGAGCGGAACTCGCGATGCAGTTATTCGTCTGGTCGCCGCTCGCGGCCGCGGTGACCGCAGTGGCCGGCGTGATCGCGCTGTCGCTGTTGAAGCCGCTTATGGAAGTGCGTACCGCATGAGAATCCGCGCGTGAGCTTTCATCCGAACGACATCGTGCGTCGCGGTCGTGCGGCGAGCGTCATCGTCTGCGGTGTGCTCGTCTTCCTGCTGAGCGCGTTCTTCCGCGCGCAGGTGCTTCGGAACGAGCAGTGGACGCTGCAATCGGAAGAGAATCGCCTGCGACAAATTCCAACGCCGGCGCCGCGCGGACCCATTCTCGATCGCAACAACAAGCCGATCGCCGAGAACGTGATCGGCTACTCGGTCACGCTGCTCGCGCAGAACGAGGATACGTTGCGCGCGACGATGAACCGTTTGCGCTCGACGTTGAATCTGACCGACAAACAGTTCGAGGACGCGATCAAGCGCTTCCGCCGCGATCGCACGCGGCCTACGGTGATCTTGCCCGACGCGTCGTTCGACGCGGTGTCGGTGCTCGAGGAGCATCGGCTCGACTATCCGAGCTTGATCATTCAGTCCTCGCCGAAGCGCATCTACCCGGACGGCGAAGCCGTCGGTGCGTTCGTTGGGTACATCAGCGAAATCAGCGACGCCGAACTGACCAGCATGGCCGCCCAGGGCTATAAGCCTGGGCAGCTCGTGGGAAAGCAGGGACTCGAGAAAGAGTACGAGCAACAGCTTCGTGGCCGCGAAGGCGCGCAATTCGTTGAGGTGGACGCGCGCAACCGCATCGTCACCAACGGCCGAACGCGCGAGGACGTGACGCCGCAGGAAGGCCCGCCGCTCTACACCAACATCGACATCGATCTGCAGGAATACATTCACGGGCTGTTTGGAGATTCGACTGCGGGTGCCGCCGTTGCGATGATCCCGCAGACCGGTGAGGTGCTCGCGCTCTACAGCTCGCCGGCAATCGATCCGAACCGCTTCGTTGGCGGTGTCTCCAACGCGTACTACGATTCGCTGCGCGCCGATCCGCGTACGCCGCTATACAACAAGGCAGTGCAGGGACAGTACGCTCCGGGATCGACGTTCAAGCTGGCGACCGCGGTGATTGGGCTCGAGGACAGCATCGTCACCATGGACAGTCACATGCCTGATCCATGTACGGGCTATTACTACTTCGGCAATCGGCCCTGGCGCTGCTGGCAGAAACAAGGGCATGGCAGCTTGAGCCTTGCCGGCGCCATCGCACAGTCGTGCGATGTGTACTTCTATCAGCTCGGTCAGAAGATCGGTCTCGCGAGTCTCGTGGCGGGCGGCTTGTCGCTCGGGTTCGACAAGCGGACTGGCATCGATCTGCCGGAAGAGCGGCGGCCGATTTTCCCCACGAGCGTGCCGGACTACTTCAACCAGAAGTACACGGCGCGCGGCTGGACCCCCGGTGCCACCGTGCTGAACATGTCCATCGGTCAGGGAGAAAACTCTCAGACCGTCATCAACATGGCAAAGTTCTACAGCGCACTGGCGACGGATGGCTCTGAGCCGACGCCTGAAATCAAGCACGGAAAGCCACAGCTCACGAAGGCAATCACGCTGTCGCAAGAGCAGCTTCAAGCGCTGCGAGAAGCGATGATGGGAGTGCTCAAGGCAGGCGGCACGGCCGCAGCGTCGGCCATCAAAGGCGTGAACGTCGCCGGCAAGACGGGAACCGCGCAGACGATGCGCGAAGACAAGAATGGCAAGCCGCTCTACTACGCGTGGTTTGCCGGAATGGCCCCCGCCGAGGATCCCAAGATCGTGGTCGTGGTCATGATTCCGAACGTGACGTTCGAGGGTTCGGGGGCGGCGCACTACGCGACCGCGATCATGGCGCACTATCTCAAGGTTCAGGTTAACAATACTGTGATCAATACCGGCTGATGTCGACGACGCGTCGCATCAACGTAGATCTGCCGCTCGTCATCGCTGCGATTCTGCTTTCGATCTACGGTTTGGCAATCGTCTATTCGGCTGGCCAGACCGACGTCAAAACCGCAGCGTCCACCGCATACAGGTCGCAGGCCGTCTGGCTGGTGATCGGCATCGCCGGCGCGTTCGCGGTGAGTCGCGCCTCGGTGCGGCTCATCGAGTGGATGACCGTGCCGATGTACGCTTTCACGATCGCCCTGCTCATGGCGCTGCTCGTCGGGCTCGGCTCGGGGGCGGGAACCGCCACGAGCACAGCGGGCTGGTTGACCATCGCCGGTCACCGTCTGGGGCAGCCCGCCGAGTTTGCGAAGCTGACCGTGGTCTTGATGTTGGCGCGCGTGCTGTCGCAAAATCGAGTGACGCCGCGCTCGATGATCGAGCTCTGGAAGCCCATGCTCGTGGCCGGCGTCCCGCTGCTGCTGATCATGGCGCAGGGAGATCTGGGCACGTCGATCGTGTTCGTGGGGATCTTCTTCGCGATGCTGTTCTGGGCCGGTGTGTCGTGGCAGTTGCTGCTCCTGCTCGGAAGCCCGGTGATCAGTCTGGTGCTCGGCTTCAATGCGCGCGTGTGGGGCGCGTGGTTTCTGTTGCTGCTGGCACTCGTGCTTTGGTACAAGCCGTTCCTCGGCGAAGGACTGTTCGTGGTGGTCGCCAACGTGATGATGGGGATTCTGGGACCGCCGCTGTGGGAGCACATGAAGCCGTACCGGCAAGCGCGACTCTTGGTGTTCCTGAATCCCTCGATCGATCCGCGTGGCACCGGCTACCACGTGATTCAATCACAAGTCGCGATTGGATCAGGCGGTTGGCTTGGCCGAGGCTACTTGAATGGCCCGCAGAAACGATTGGCCTTCCTGCCGGAGCAGTACACCGATTTCATTTTCGCCGTCGTTGGCGAGGAGCTCGGTTTCATCGGCGTGACGATCGCTTTGGCGCTCTTTCTGTTTCTGTTCTTGCGCGTGATTCGGATTTCGGAGCGCGCGAACGATTCGTTCAGCAGCCTCGTCGCGTTCGGCTTGTTGGCGAGCTGGTTTACTCACGTGCTCGAGAACATCGGCATGACGGTGAACGTCATGCCTGTCACCGGTATTCCGCTGCCATTCTTCAGCTACGGCGGGTCGTTCATGCTCGCCTGTTGGCTGGCGATCGGCGTGCTGGCGCGTGTGTCGAGCGAAGGACGCGGGGGGAAGACGGGGCCGTTGCGGGTCTGACGGCGGAAGGAACATAGCCGCAGGGCTGTCATCCCGAGCGAAGCGAGGGATCTAGCCGGACGACACGAGATTCCTCAGTCGCGTCGCTCCTTCGGAATGACAGGCAGGTTCGTTCCACCGTACCACCCAGCCACCGTTCCACCAGCGCCGAAGGCGCCTTGCCGCGCAAGGCCCTAGCCTCATCCCACCCCACCCAGCCAAATTGTCTCGATGGCTTGGTTCCAGAAGCGGGAAAAGAAGGCTCGGCCGCCGCGGCGCGAGAAGCTGGAAATTCCCGCAGATGTGTGGGAAAAGTGCGAAGTCTGCGGCTATACCGACATTCGTGAGAAGTTCGAGCGCAATCTGAATGTTTGCCCGAGCTGCGACGTGCATCGTCGCATTCGCGCGAGCGATTACGCGAACATTCTGCTCGACGAAGGCACCTTTGAGGAAGTCGAGATCGACCTCCGCTCGGTGGATCCGCTCTCGTTCCCGGAGTATCCGAGCCGCCTGAAGAAGGCGATCGACAAGGCTGGCGACACCGACGCACTGCTGGCGTGCAGCGGAATGCTGGATTCGCTACCGGTGAACATCGGCGTGATGGACTTCGCCTTCATGGGCGGTTCCATGGGCTCGGTGGTCGGCGAGAAGATTGCGCGGCTTGGCCAGCGTTCGCTGGAGCGGAAATACCCGCTGATCGTGGTCTCCGCATCGGGCGGCGCCCGCATGCAGGAAGGCGTGCTGTCGCTCATGCAGATGGCGAAAGTCGCCGCGGTCTTGGCGCAGCTCGCAGAGCGTCGAATTCCGTATATCTCGATTCTGACGAATCCAACCACCGGCGGCGTCAGCGCGAGCTACGCCATGCTCGGCGACGCCATTCTGGCCGAGCCGGGCGCGGTGATCGGGTTTGCCGGACCGCGGGTGATCAAACAGACGCTGGGGCAGGACCTGCCTGAAGGATTTCAGACGTCGGAATTTCTGCTCGATCACGGAATGCTCGACGCGGTCACACATCGCCGGAATCTCAAGCGCACGGTTAGCCAACTGCTCCGGCACATGTCCGGACGTCCGGCGGCGACAGGGTGGACGTCTCCCTGACGGTGGCAGCTCTCGACTCGCTCGCTGGGTATCGCGAGGCGCTCGACTATCTGTTCGCGCGCACCACTGGTGGCTTCAAGTTCGGCCTCGAACGCACGGCTCGTCTTCTCGACGCGCTCGGGAATCCGCAGCGGAAGTATCCCATCATTCACGTTGCGGGAACGAACGGGAAGGGAAGCAGCGTTGCGACCATGTCCGCGTTGCTCACCGCCAAAGGCATGCGCGTGGCGACGTATACGTCGCCGCACCTCGTCGATTTTCGCGAGCGAATGATCGTGGGCGGCGAACCGATCTCGGGCGAGGACGTCGTCGAGTTCGTCGGCCGCGTGATGCCGATCGTCGACGAGATCGAAGCAAGCTTCTTCGAGGCGACGACCGCGATGGCGTTCGAGTTCTTCGCGCGCGCGCGCGCCGATGTCGCGATCGTCGAGGCGGGACTGGGTGGTCGCTTGGATTCGACGAACGTCGTCGATCCCATCGTCGCCGGCGTGACGTCCATTGGCCTCGATCACACCGAATATCTCGGCACGACGCTCGAGGAGATTGCGGGCGAGAAGGCTGGCATCTTCAAAGCGGGACGACCGGCCGTCATTGGCGAGCGTGACCCGCACATTCGCGCACTGCTGGCCCGGCGTGCGCGTGCCGCTGGTGCGAGCGTCGTACGCATCGTGAGCGACGAAATTGCGGCGGATAACATTCAAGTCGACGACGCGGGGAGCGTTTCCGATTTCGAGTGGCGCGAGCATCGCACGACGCTCAGGACTCCGCTCACCGGTCGCCATCAGATTTCCAATCTCGCGTTCTCGCTCGTGATGCTCGACGCCGCCGGGTCTGCATATGCAGTCGGCGCTGAGGAAGCCGCGAGCCAGCTGCATCACGTGCGCATTCCCGGACGATTCCAACACGTCGGCCGATGGATTTTTGACGTCGCACACAACGCGGCTGGCGCTGAAGTGCTGGCGCAAACGATGGCCGCGGTGATGCCGCCGATGCCGATCACGGTGGTGCTGTGTGTGCTGCGCGACAAGGACTGGCGATCGATGATTCGCGTGCTGAGTCGCATGGCGTCGCGCTTCGTGCTGACCATGGCGCCCACGGCGCCGGCGAGCCGGACATGGGACCTGGCGGAAGCTGAATCGTTCGCTCGCGGGCTCGGCCTCACGGTGGAACGTGAAGAAGATTTTGCCCGGGCGCTCGACCGCGCGCAGTCGAACGCTGCGACAGTGCTCGTAACGGGGTCATTTCACACCGTCGGCGACGCAATGTCGCTGTTGCAGGTGTCGCCGCTCGCCGGGTAATTTTACCGGATGGCCCAAGGCGCCCTCCCCGGTTTTCGCGATTTCTATCCTGAGCAGTTTGCCGAGCGCGCCCACGTCATGGGCGTGTGGGGCGATGTCGCGCGCCGATTTGCGTTTTCGGAGTACGACGGACCGCCGCTCGAGCCGCTCGAGCTCTACACCAAGAAGAGCGGCGACGAGATCGTCGGCCAACTGTACAACTTCACCGACAAAGGCGGCCGCGAGGTCGCGCTGCGTCCGGAGATGACGCCAACGATCGCGCGGATGGCGGCGGCCAAAGCGAATGCGCTTCGCAAGCCCATTCGCTGGTTCTCGATGCCGCAGCTTTTTCGGTACGAGCGTCAGCAGCGTGGCCGGTTGCGCGAACACTTTCAGCTCAACGTCGACATCATCGGTGAAGCCGATGTCACAGCCGACGCGGAGCTGTTGGCGGTCGCGATCGAGATCATGCGCGGCTGCGGCCTCACGCCGAGCGACGTTCGCGCGCGCGTGTCCGATCGCCGGATTCTGCGGGCGCTGCTTACGACACTCGGCGTGAGCGACGATCAGGCGCCCGCCGTATTCTCCGTGGTCGACAAGCTCGATCGGCAGCCCGAGAACATTTCGCGCGAGAAGCTGGCCGCGGCCGGAATGAACGATGCTTCGATCGACGAATTGTTGTCGGTGATGGGCGACGTGACGCTCGACGACATCGAGCGACGGCTCGCGAGCGTTCCCGACGCCGCGCCGTTGCTCGCGGCCTTTCGCCGCTACTTCGACCATCTCGACGGACTCGGCGTCTTGGAGTGGGTGACGATCGATCTCAAGATCGTGCGCGGGTTGGCATATTACACGGGCATCGTGTTCGAGCTGTTCGACGCGAAGGGTGAGCTCCGCGCCATTTGTGGCGGCGGCCGGTACGACAACTTGTTGCTCTCGTTGGGCGGCGTCGATCTCCCGGCCTTGGGGTTCGGCATGGGCGACGTGGTGCTCACCGAATTGTTGCGCGACCGCAAGCTGCTTCCGCCGGCACGGCAGGGGCCGGAGATCTGGGTCGTCGGCGAGTCGCCGGCCATGCACCACGAAGTCCGGCGCGCCGTGACGGCGCTGCGCCGGGCGGGCCACAGCGTCGAATACGCGTTACGTGAGCAAGCGCTCATGAAAGAAGTGAAATCAGCAAAGTCTGCTGGTGCCGAATTCGTGCTGACGCTTCGCGATCCTTCGAAGTCGGAGGGCGGTGCGAAACACGCGTGGAGTCCGGATGCCGTGCCGCCAGAATGGAATCGCTTGCTCGACGACATCGGACTGTAGCTCACGCTGTAGCTCAAGCTGTCGCTCACACACGCTTTCGCAGTACTCTCATCGCTCCAACTCTCAATGGCTGACGACAAAAAGCTCACGACGCGCGAAGCAGACTTCAGCGCCTGGTACAACGAAGTGGTCCTGCGAGCAGAGCTGGCGGACTACTCGCCGGTGCGCGGCTGCATGGTCATTCGGCCGAACGGGTACGGCATCTGGGAACGGATGCAGCGCACCCTCGACGACATGTTCAAGGCGACCGGCCACAAGAACGCCTACTTCCCGATGCTGATTCCGGAGAGCTTCCTCTCGAAGGAAGCGCAGCATGTGGAGGGCTTCGCGCCGGAAGTCGCCGTCGTCACGCACGGCGGCGGCAAGAAGCTCGAGGAGCCGCTCATCATTCGGCCCACGTCGGAGACGATCATCTACTCGATGTTCGCCAAGTGGGTGCAGAGCTATCGCGATCTGCCGCTGCTCATCAATCAGTGGGCGAACGTCGTGCGCTGGGAAATGCGCACGCGGTTGTTCCTGCGCACGCTCGAGTTTCTCTGGCAGGAAGGGCACACCGCGCACGCCACACACGACGAGGCGGAAGAAGAAGCGCGCCGCATGCTCGGCGTGTACAGCGACTTCATGGAAGGCCACATGGCCATGCCGGTGATCACCGGCCTCAAGTCGAACTCGGAGCGGTTTGCCGGTGCGCTCCGCACGTTCTCGTGCGAAGCGATGATGCAGGACAACAAGGCCCTGCAGGCTGGTACGTCGCACAACCTCGGACAGAATTTCGCGAAGGCCTTCGACCTGAAGTTCCAAGCGGAGCACGGTGGGACCGAGTTCGCGTGGAACACCAGCTGGGGCGTGTCGACGCGGCTCATCGGCGGATTGGTCATGACCCACGCCGACGACAATGGTTTGCGTACGCCGCCGCTCCTCGCACCGATCGAGCTGGTGATCGTGCCCATCTACAAGACCGATGACGAGCGCGCGCAGATGCTCGACGCCGCCGACCGCGTCATTCAGATGCTGCAGGATTGGGAGCGTCGCGAACCTGGCCGCCTCCGCGTTCACATCGACGACCGCGACGGCATGAAGCCCGGTGCGAAGTACTACGAGTGGGAACTGCGCGGCGTACCGCTGCGCATGGAGCTCGGACCACGCGATCTCGCGAAGAACGAGGCGGTGCTCGTGCGTCGTGACACTCGGGAGAAAAAGCCGGTGTCCCTCGCCGCGATCGGCGAGGAAGTGAGCGAGCTGCTCATGCGCATTCAGGACGACATGCTCATTGCCGCTCGCGAGCGTCGCGAAGCGAACAGCATTCGGCACGCGATCACGTACGATGATTTCCGCGAGCTGATGGCAGGGAAAGGTGGTTTCGTGTACGCCGGCTGGTGCGGCGACGAGGCGTGCGAAGCCGCGATCAAGGAAGAGACGAAAGCAACGATTCGCGTGCTACCCGACGAAGAATTCCGTTCGGCCGAGGCGCCGACCAAGTGCCTCAAGTGCGGGCGTCCTTCGACCGCCGAGGCCGTATGGGCCAAGTCGTACTGACGAGCGGGTTCTCGCGCGTCGACGGCGTGATGTACTGCGAGGGCGTTTCGCTGGAGCGAATCGCCCTCGAGGTTGGGACGCCGGCATACGTCTACAGCGCGTCGACGATTCGCGATCGGTACGAGCGCCTCGATCGCACGCTCACGTCGGTGCCGCATCGAATTCATTATACGCTCAAGGCGACGTCGAGCGGCGGTGTCTTGCGCGTGCTCCGCGAGCTCGGCGCGGGCGTCGACGTGGTGTCGGGTGGCGAGCTGCATCGAGCGTTGCGTGCCGGCTTCACGCCGTCGGACATCATTTTCGGCGGCGTTGGGAAGACCGAGCGCGAGCTCGGCGAGGCGCTCGATGCGGGCGTGTCGCTGATCAACGCCGAGAGCGAAGCGGAAGTGCGCATCATCGATCGGCTCGCGCGCGAGCGGGGAATCGTCGGTCGCGTGTCGCTCCGCGTGAATCCCGAAGTGACGCTCGACTCTCCACACGAATACATCAAAACGGGCGGCAAGGGACACAAGTTCGGAATTCCCTACGACGAAGTGCTGCACGTTGCCGAGGTGACCGCGAGTCTCGCGAATGTCGATCTGCTCGGGCTGGACATGCACATCGGCTCGCAGTTGTCGCGGATCGATCCCTATCGCGAAGGGACCGAGCGGCTGGCGTCGATCTTTGCCGAGTTGAAGAAGCGGGGAATTCTCTCGCTCAAGTATCTCGACATCGGCGGCGGACTCGGCGTGCGATACGACACCGAGCAGCCGCCCGATCTCGATCGATTTGCCGAGCTCGTACTGCCGACAGTCGCCGAGACTGGCCTGCAGTTGATCATGGAGCCGGGCCGTTTCGTGGTGGGGAATGCGGCGGCGCTTCTCGCGCAGGTGTTGTATCGCAAGCACAGCGGCGGCAAAGATTACGTCGTGGTCGACGCGGGTATGACGGAGTTACTGCGTCCGTCGCACTATGGCGCGTATCACAGGATTGTGGCGTTGCGCGAGCACACTGCGACGAGCACTGTCGATGTAGTGGGCCCGGTCTGCGAGAGCGGTGACTTTCTGGCGCTCGATCGCGAGCTCGACGACGTGCAGCCGGGCGATCACATCGTGGTGTGCGACGTCGGCGCGTACGGCTACGCGATGGCGTCGAACTACAACAGCCGGCTGCGGCCCGCCGAGGTGCTGGTCGACGGCGACCGGTTCGCGGTGATTACGGCGCGCGAAACCTACGACGATCTGGTGCGGCTCGAGGTGGACGAGCCGCAGTGGATGGAGGGAGCCTGATGCGCATCGGACTCATTGCCGACACGCACGACCGTCTGCCGGCGATCGCGGAGCTCGTGCGGCAAATGCAAGCGGCGGGCGCCGGCATGGTGCTGCATGCGGGCGACTACTGCTCGCCGTTCGCACTCAAGGCATTCGAGGATTCTCATGTCTCGCTCGCCGGCGTGTTCGGCAAGAACGACGGCGATCGCGAGGGCTTGGTGTCGCGGGCGCAGTCGGGGTTCGGCGCCGAGCTGTTCGAATCGCCGCACAGCTTCGAGATCGGCGGTCGTCGCATTCTGCTCATTCACGACATTGGCGACGTGCACGAGCGGTCGATCGCGGGGCACGAGATCGTGATTCACGGTCACACGCATCAGCAGGAGATGAAAACGCGCGGCGATTCGCTGATCATCAATCCCGGTGAAGGCTGCGGATGGATTTACGGGACGCCGTCGGCGGCGATGCTGGATCTGGATTCGCGCGAGGTGGAATTCATAACGCTTGCTACACAAGAGTGGAAATACTGACAGCGTACTCGCTAATAGCGATCGTCGCGGGTCAACCTCTCTAGGTCGCTGCTCTCTGGTATCTGGTCTCTGCTGAGACCACAGACCCGAGACCAGAGACCTCTAGTATTCAGTCCTCAGATCGCGCGATTAGTGCGCACGGAAGCTTGATGTCCTCACGGATCTTGATTCTCGATTACGGCTCTCAGTTCACCCAGCTCATCGCGCGGCGGGTGCGCGAGGCGCGCGTGTACTCGGAGATTCATCCGCCCACGCGCAGCATCGAGTGGATTCGGGAATGGAACCCGACCGGCATCATCCTGAGTGGCGGCCCGAACTCGGTGTACGAGGACGGTGCGCCCACGGCGGACGCTGCGCTGCTCGACATCGCGCCGATCCTGGGCGTCTGCTACGGCATGCAGCTCGTCGCGTACATCTCGGGCGGCAAAGTCATCAACGCCGGGCGGCGCGAGTATGGGCGGGCCCAATTGGCGGTTGGCGAGCCGTCCGGCCTGTTCGACGGCTTCAATTCCGGTGAAGAGATGGCGGTCTGGATGAGTCACGGCGACCACGTCGACGCGCCGCCAGAGGGCTACGTCGTGACGGCGTCGAGCGCCAGCGTGCCGGTGGCCGCGATGCGCCATCGGACGAAGCCGATTCACTGCGTGCAGTTCCATCCCGAAGTCGCGCACACGCCCCGGGGCAGTGAGCTCATATCAAATTTCTTATTCAACATCTGTCATTCCGAGCCGAGTTGGACGCCGGGAGCGTTTGTTGAAACGGAGATTCGGAAGATCAAGGAGCTCGTCGGCTCGTCGCGGGTGATTTGTGGGCTCTCGGGCGGCGTCGATTCGTCGGTCGCCGCGGCGCTGGTTCATCGCGCGATCGGCGACCAGCTCACGTGTGTGTTCGTCGACAACGGGCTGTTGCGTCTCCATGAGCGCGAACAAGTCGAGCGGACGTTCCGCGCCAACTTGGGCGTCAAGCTCGTGACGGTGGACGCGTCGAAACGCTTTCTCGACGCGTTGGCCGGCGTCGAGGAGCCGGAGAAGAAGCGGACGATCATCGGCCACACGTTCATCGACGTGTTCGAGGCGGCAACCGAGTCGCTTCGCTCGGAGCATGGCAGCGGCGATCGGTTCGGTGAATACGACTTCTTGGTACAAGGAACGCTCTATCCCGACGTGATCGAATCGTACTCGCCACGCGGCGGCCCGTCGGTCACGATCAAGACGCACCACAACGTAGGCGGCCTCAAAGCCGACATGAAGTTCAAGCTCATCGAGCCGTTGCGCGAGTTGTTCAAGGATGAGGTGCGCAACGTGGGTCGAGAGCTGGGGCTGCCTGAAGAGATGGTCGGGCGGCATCCGTTCCCAGGGCCAGGGTTGGGCATTCGCATCCTCGGCGCGGTGACCGAGCCGGCGCTCGACGTGCTCCGTCGCGCTGACGCGATTTACCTCGACGAGATTCGCCAGGCCGGGCTGTACAACGAGATCTGGCAGGCGTTTGCCGTGTTGCTGCCCGTACGCAGCGTTGGTGTGATGGGCGATTTCCGCACCTATGAGAACGTGCTCGCGCTCCGTGCGGTGACGAGCAGCGACGGCATGACGGCCGACTGGTTTCCGTTTCCGCACGACATTCTCGGGCGCATCTCCAATCGCATCATCAACGAGGTGCGCGGCGTGAATCGCGTCGTGTACGATGTGAGCTCCAAGCCGCCGGCGACGATCGAATGGGAGTGATTTGTCATTCCGAGCAACGCGAGGAATCTTCCTGCACTAGTTGGGGACAGAAGATCCCTCGTCGCTGCGCTCCTCGGGATGACAGGCGTCTCTTGCCGGAACGTGGGCCGCGCCGCACACTAGTGGTCGCCACCGCCGAGGGCATGAGGAATGACGATGGAAACGACGACCAGCGAACCGACTCCTCTGACGCCGTCGAGCGTCGCCGCTCCGTCGCCATGGGAGGTGTCCTGCCTGAACTGCGGCCACCCGCTTGGCGGCCCGTTCTGCTCTGAATGCGGGCAACGCGCCGTCCCGCCGCATCCGCGCGTGACCGAGCTTGCCGGCGACGCGTTCGCCGAGTTTTCCGGATGGGACGGAAAGTTCTCCGAGACGATCCAACTGCTCGTTCGGCGTCCGGGAGAGTTGACCCGCCAGTTCATTGCCGGCCGTCGCGTGCGGTTCATCTCCCCGGTGCGACTCTACCTCGCGATGAGCTTCATCTACTTCGTGCTGGCGGGCGCAGTCGGAAACCAACCCACGCGTCCCGGCGAAGTGAACCTTCCGGGCATCCACATTTCGGCGACGGGCGAGGAACAGGGGAAGGGCCCTGTCGTGGTCAGCCGCGCGATGACCGCCGCTCAGAGCGGTTCGCTCACGAAGGCGCAGCGCGACTCAGCGATGGCCCAGGTTGCCCGCGCGCCGAGGATCCTCAAGCCGTTGCTGCGCCGTGGCATCGACGACCCGCAAGGACTCAAGCGAACCATCGTCGCCAACGTCCCGCGCGTGTTCTTCGCGCTGCTGCCGGTATTTGCCGCGATCCTCGCGCTGTTCTATCGCAAACGGCACTACCCCGAGCACCTGTACTATGCGATCCACTTACACTCGTTCGCGTTCCTGGCGCTGACGCTCGTGGAGCTCGCGACGCTGTCGGGTCTCCAAAAGCCGTCGGGAACGATTGGCCCGATCGTGATGATCTGGATTGCCGTCTACAACGTGCTTGCGCTGCGCCGCGTGTACGGCGGCAGCGTCAAGCGGACGCTGGCCAAGTGCGTGGGGATTGGAGCGCTCTACAGCCTCGCCACGGGGCTGGCGCTCCTCGTCTTGGTGTTCGCGGCAGCGCTCGTCGGCTGACCCGCGAACGGCGTCAGACGCCCTTTTCCTCGAGCAGCGCCAGGAACTGTTTCGGCTCGGTGATCTGGAGCAGGCGGGCAGGGACGTCGGTCTCTTTGCTGAACTGGGCGATTTTCCCCAGGACCGGCAAATATTGATTAGAGACTTCTAACGGCGGCGCCACGATCAGAAAGAAAAAGTGGACCGGCTTTTCGTCGATCGCCTTGAAGTCTACGCCTTCCGTCTTGCGCCCGAACGCGACGCGCAGCTTGTTGACGACGAGCGAACGGCAATGGGGGATCGCGATGCCGCGGCCAATGCCCGTCGAGCCGAGGTTCTCTCGGCGCTTGAGCATCTTGAACAACATGCCTTCAGACTTCTCATCGAGCTTGAGCAACCCGATCAGCTCGCGAAGGATGTCGTCCTTCGACGTGCCGGCAAGGTCGAGCTTGATTGCGTCTTCGCTGAAAAACTCGCGCAGTTCCATCGGTGATCCGATTGTCCCAGGTGAATCTGGCAACCTATAAACCCTGTCTACGCGTGTCAAATGCTGATGTTGCTTGGACTTCGGCCGCCTCTTAACTTGAAGGAATGAAACGCTTTCCGTTCCCGCTCGACGCTGCGGTTCCGCTCTACCTCGCGCCCATGGCCGGGGTGTCGGAATCACCGTTCCGCCGGCTGTGCCGGCGCTTCGGCGCGGACGTCGTCGTCACGGAGTTTCTGTCGGCCGAAGGCATTCGCCGCGAGAACGAAGCAACGATCAGCAAGCTTCGGTTCGGCCCCGACGAGCGTCCGATCGGCGTCCAGATCTTTGGCGGCGATCCGGTCGCGATGGGCGAAGCCGCGGCGTTCGTCACAGACGTCTTCGCGCCCGAGTTCATCGACATCAACTTCGGCTGCCCGGTCAAGAAAGTCGTCAAGCGCAACGGCGGCTCGGGCTGTCTGAAGGATTTGAACCTCGTGCAGGACGTGATTCGCGCCGTCTCGCGCAGCACGTCGCTGCCGGTGACGTGCAAGATTCGCAGTGGCTGGAACGAGGAGATGCGCGATCCCGTCACGATCGCGCTTCGTTGCCAGGACGCCGGCGCGCGAGTTCTCGCGATCCATGCGCGCACACGCACGCAGATGTACTCTGGCAGTGCGCGCTGGGAAGAAATCGCCGCGGTTACCGAAGCGCTCGAGATCCCGGTGCTCGGCAACGGCGACATCAAAACGCCGCACGACGCCTATCGCATGTGGAAAGAGACAAAGTGTGATGGCGTCATGATCGCGCGCGGCTCGTTCGGTCAGCCGTGGATCTTCAATCAGACGCGCGACTTGATCGAGGGCCGGCCAATGCGCGCCGCGCCAGGCCTCGAGGAACGCTTCTCGATCGCGCGCGAGCACGCCAACATGGCCAACGACTACGAACCCGATCGTCGCGGCGCCGCCATCGAATTTCGCAAGCACTTGGGCTGGTACGTCAAAGGTCTGCCGGGCTCCGCGGAACTGCGCAAGAAGCTTCACGCCGTGACCACACTCGGCGAAGTGGAGGGCATTTTCGCCGACTACATGCAGTACCGCGAGCGATACGTTGCCAACGACGATCCCGCCGCCGAGCCGGCCGACGAATCGCTGGAGACGGCCGAGGTATGAGACGCGAGCACGTTCGCGATCTGCTGCAGCAGGTGGCGAACGGCGCGATGGACGTAGGAAACGCACTCGACGCTCTCGCATTCGAGCCCACCGAGTCGCTCGGCTTCGCAACGATCGATCATCATCGTGCGCTGCGGCAGGGCTTTCCGGAAGTCGTCTACGGCGCCGGCAAAACCCCGGAGCAAGTCTGCGCGATCGCCGCACGAATTGCTGCGCGAGGCGACGGAATGCTCGCGACTCGCGTGTCGCCGGAGGCGAGTGAGCGGCTAGCGGCGTCACTGCCAGGGGTGATGTTGAACGATGTTGCGCGCACCGCGTTCCTGCCTGGCAACGAACCCGCGCCGGCAGGTCGCGGTACCGTCACCATTGTCACCGCGGGCACGAGCGATTTGCCGGTCGCCGAAGAAGCGGCAGTGACGCTCACCGCACTGGGCAACTGCGTGGCGCGGATCACAGACGTTGGCGTCGCTGGAATACATCGTGTGCTCGCTCGGCGCGACGAACTCGCCACGGCCGCGGTGGTGATCGTCATTGCGGGTATGGACGGTGCGCTGCCCTCGGTGGTCGGCGGGTTGGTTCGCGCACCGGTCATCGCTGTTCCGACGAGCGTGGGATACGGCGCGTCGTTTCAGGGAATCGCACCGCTTCTCACAATGCTCAACAGTTGCGCGGCCGGTGTCACCGTCGTGAACATCGACAATGGATTCGGCGCAGCAGTGGCCGCGTCGCGCATCACACATTCCTGAAGGCGGCCGGCGCCGCGCCATTCCGGTCGAGCGAGCCGGGGCCGGCTCACGTTTGACGCTCGCCGAGCGATACTGATGGCCGTTTCCGATCACAATATGCTGCGTACGATCCTCACCGCCGGCGTCGGCGCGGGCGCAGCGTGGATCGGAATGAAGCTGCTGGCGCGACCCGCTCGCGCGCCCAACCGATCGAACGCCGGCGTCACTCGCATGGACGCGCACTTGGCCTCCACGGCGCTGATCTCGCGCCTCACGCCCGCCAAGTCGTCGGCGTTGCAGCGGGACGTTCAGCAGGTATTCGAGAATCGTGAAGCGGCGATCGACCTCGAGGTGTTGGATCGTGCGCTACGCGACATTCGCGATCTGGCCGTCGCGGACGAAGCGGTTTTCTGGCGTTGGGTCGAAAATCGCGAGACGCTCGTTCCCGGCGCGTGGTCCACCGAAGGCTCGGCGCGCCCGATGTATTTCGACACGCGCGCGTGGGGCATGCGAGTCAAGTGGAGCGCCGAGCACTCGGCCGTCCAGGTCGCGGGTGACATTCAAGGTGCGCCGGTGTTCGTCGCGGCACCCGTGAATGGGCCCACGTCGCTCTTTGGCGTGCTGACACTGAGCGCCGAAGCGGGACTCAGACTCGATCACGAATCCGCCGTCGCGTGGGTGCCGCGGTTCGCCGCGCAGGTGGGAAGTCTCCTGCAGCTCTTCGATCTGCGTCGCAACTACGGGCGCCACATGCGTCAGAGCCAGGCGCTGCTCGATGCAGTGC
This sequence comes from Gemmatimonadaceae bacterium, assembly GCA_036499625.1. Lineage (GTDB taxonomy): Bacteria > Gemmatimonadota > Gemmatimonadetes > Gemmatimonadales > Gemmatimonadaceae > JAQBQB01. The sequence continues at coordinate 127,141 of DASYDJ010000041.1, read as the reverse complement.
AGCGTCTGCACGGACATCGCACCGCCGAAAAATTGGCGGAAGCCCTGTGCGAGACGGCGCGCGAGGTCACCTCAGCGCCCGTCGCGGGTCTCGTGCGCTGGAACGCGACGGAGCGGCACGGCGTCGTCCAAGCCGTGTCGCCGAGTGCCGACATCGAGCCTGGCTTTCACGTGACCGCAGAGTCGCTGATTGGGCGGGCGTGCATCGAGCGACTGCCGCTCGTCCTCGAGGATGCCGAGTCGGAGACAGCGGCAGCCTGTCCGTTTGGTGGATTGCCGCGCGTGGTGGGCTCGCTGGCCGTCGTTCCGGTGCTCAGCAACGATGATGTCATCGGCGCGCTAATCGTCGAGGGACGCGATCCTGGAGACGTCACGCAGCACGAGGCGCGCAACATCGGACTGTTGGCGGCCGTGGCGCGAGGTCCACTCGAAATTGGCTGGGAAATCGAGGAGGTCAGCCGGCGTGCGCGCACGGACTCGCTTACGGGGCTCTCGAATCGGCGGCATTTCGACGAACAGCTCAAGCGCGTCGTCGCCGAGACGGATCGATTCGGGGGAACGTGCTCGTTGATCCTTGTCGATCTCGATCACTTCAAGGCCGTGAACGACGCGCACGGTCATGAAGCCGGCGACATCGTCCTCAAGCACGTCGCGCAGATTTTGGCGGACGGCGTGCGCGCGGTCGATGTCTGTGCGCGGTATGGCGGTGAGGAGCTCGGCATTTTGCTCGGGCAAACGTCGGAGCAGGGCGCCGTTGAGCTTGCCGAACGTCTACGGCTGACGCTGGAGGCGCGTCCTGCCGCGTCCGGCGCGCTGCGAATTCCGGTGACTGCGTCGTTTGGCGTGGCGACCTATCCGGCGCCGGTGCCGTACGGCGACTGGCTTTTCCTGGCGGCCGACAAGGCGCTGTACGAAGCGAAGGCTTCTGGGAGAAACTGCGTGAAGGTGATCAACCCAAATAATGTCACGCCAGCGCTTTATAAGCCACGCTGATGGGTTCGCGTAGGGAAATTTAGCGTTGCGTTTGGGCGCCAGCCGGCTAGATTGCATGTTACGGGGGCGACTGGCTTCGACGGGGTAAGTGAAGCTGTGGCTGCGTGCTCAGGTCGTCGGGAACCTGGTAAAACACTCGACAAACTTCCAACTGCGAACAACAACTTCGCCCTTGCCGCGTAACTTTTAGTTACGCCCGCAAGTGCCCACGAGGAAGCCCGCCCGGGGCGGCTTCATGGGTATCGCAAATCTGGGCTAGCTGATACGTACGCCTTCGGCGTGTTGGCGAAGTAAAGAGGGCTCATCCGCGAGTGGGTCGTTTGCTCACCAGCGCGCGGAAACATCAAAGAGCGAACTACGCACGTAGTGGCTGTGGTGGATCTATTCTCGGACCCGGGTTCAATTCCCGGCGCCTCCATACTGACGGCTCGAGCTCCTCGCTCGGGCCGTCATTTTTTCTGCGTAATGGAGGGCGGATCGCTGACTGCTACTCCTGGTCGCTGCTCTCAGGTCTGAGGATGACAGCACCGATCACTTGGCCGCCGCCGCCGATCCAGCGGCTGACGCCGCCGCCGATCCAGCGGCTGACGCTGCGGCCGATCCAGCGGCTGACGCTGCAGCCGGCACCGCGCGCGCCACAGGCGGCCGTCCGATGAAGTAATCAGCATCCGCGGCCGTAGCGCGCCTCGGAATGTCGCCCGCATTCGTGGCCGCCTTGAGGCACCGGTGATGCTGATCGATCGTCCCACCAAACGCCTTGCATCCCCACACGCGTTTGCCCGTGTAACCCTCGTTGGTGAGATGCAGTGTCAGCATGTGGGCGAACCCGCCGACATGACCTGCATGACAACTCCACACGATGATCTCGTTTCCTGCCCCGGCCGGGAAGCGAAGATCGCTAATGATTTTTGCAACGTCGGCGGTGCTCTTTTCGACTCGGCCGCGGTCATCGGCGTACACGTGGTTGTTGTGCCTGCCCCCGGAACCACCATGGGCGTAAATGATCAATCGGCCCGCGGCGCCCCAGTCATGGGCGGCGGACTCAGTCGCCACGTCGCCCATATCCCAACAGGCGAAGACGCCTGCGTACGCCATCGCTTCGTCCTGAAGGTCTCTTGCAAGCTCACCGAAGGTGAACGGAAAGAGAATGGCATCATTAGCGCCGATGTCTGGATTCACTCGTGCCTCCTGCCGACGTTCGGGGCGTTGCGCTCAGACCTCAGACCCGAGACCAGAGACCTAGAGTCCTCAATCCGCAGTTGCGTCGCTATTCGCGACCATCTCAGCCCGATCCCGCAGATCCAGCCCGGAGTCTTCTTTCCGAACCACCTGCTTCCGCTTGAAGATGAACTCCGGCGCCAACCCAACGCCGATCAGCGTCACCGGAATGATCTGCTGCGTCTGGATGAGAAACGCCACGGCAATCGCCTGATCCTTGTCCATGCCGAAGGCCGCAGCGGCGGCGGCATAAGCAAACTGGAATAGGCCCACGTTACCGGGTGTTGCACGAAGCGCAAAGCCGAGATTCACGGCGAGGATCGCCGCCACCGTGCCGACCAGCGACAAGTTGAAGTGCGCCGCGCGAGCCGTGAGGCTGTAGGTCCAGACCTGAAGCGCCCACACGCCCACCGACAACACGAGTGCCGACGCGAAGCGCGGTCCGGTCGAGATGCCGCCGATCGTGTGCGCGAAGTGCTTCATGTACGCGCTGAACCGTGCGCGCCATCCAACCACGGTGGCCGCGGCAGCAACCTCCGCGCGTTCCGGGCGTCGCACCAGGAAGACGAGGAATACGGCGATGCCGGCCAGCGCCACCCACGCCACTGGGCGCCACCGCGTGAGCGACGACGGCAGCTCGAGGAACGAGACAGACAGCGCCAGCAGCACGATATAGCCGATCAACTCGAACATGCGCTCGAGCGCCAGCGTCGCGAGGACTTTGGCGCTCTGGATGTGCGCCGATCGCGCCACGAACACGACTCGCGCCGCTTCGCCGCCGTTCGCGACGAGGATGTTGTTGAGCCCTGCGCCGGCGAACGTGGCTTTGAGGGCCAACGGCAGCGACCGGGCACCCACTGGCCGTAGGAAAATCCACCAGCGCAAACCTTTGAACGCGAGCGACGCGAGGTTCACGACCGCCGCGGCAAGAAAAATCGTCCGGTCGGCTTGCAGGATCGTCCGCCAGGTCGAATGCCAGTTGACCGTGATGGCAAAGCGCACGAGACCAGCGATGATCAGCAGGCTCAATGCAATGCGCAGCAATCCGGATTTCTTTTTCATGCGGCGTCGAAGAGGTCGAACCGATAGTCCTGCGCGAGCAACCGATCGACGATCAATGGCACTGCCCGTGCCGTCTGCATTCGATCGCCAGCAGGATCGTAACCGTCGCCGTCATGAAGCAGAAGTATCGAGCCAGGATGAGCGCCGCTTACGGTGCGTTCGGCGATCACGTCGACTCCGGGACGATCCGAATCCCAGACGCCCAGGGACCACCCAACGGTGCGCTGGCCAAGGGAGCGTGCGATCGCCGTCACCCAAGGGCTTCTGAAGCCGTGTGGGGCCCGGAACAGCGCGGGATGCACGCCGGCCGCGCGCTCGATCATCTCGGTCCCACGAGTCAGGTCGTCGCGGACATACGCAGGCGACTTGAAGTGCAGCTTCCGATGGTAGTAGCCGTGATTGCCGATCGCGTGCCCTTCGTCCGCCACCCGCTGCACGAGATCCGGCCACCGCTCGGCGTGACGACCCAGGATGAAGAACGTGGCGTGCACGCCGCGCGCTTTGAGTGCGTCGAGCACGAGCGGCGTAGCGTCGGGGTTCGGTCCGTCGTCGAACGTCAACGCAACGCGCCGGCCCGTTCCGCTCAGATGCGTGATGGGCCGGCCGAAGATCGGACTATTGCGATGGAAGGCGCCGTGCACCGCGCCGCCAACGAGGGCGGCGCCGGCACTGAGGCCGAGGATCATGCGCTGACTGCGACGTTTCCGAGGACGTTTTGATACACGTCGAGTACACGAGACGTGACACGAGCCCACGAATATTCCAGCGAATTCTGACGACCCGTGGTTCCAAGCTGAATCGCCAGGCCCTCGTCGTCGAGCACGCGCACCAACTGATCTGCCAACGCATCGCGATTGCCGCACGGATGCATCAACGCCTCACGGCCATCCACCACGACGTCACGGAATCCGAGAATGTCGGAGCAGACCACAGGCGTTTCGCACGCCATCGCCTCGAGCAGCGTGATGCCGAACGACGCCTTCGTCGTGGGACACGCATACACAGAGCTATGCGCGTAATAGCTGGGGCGTCCCTCGAGGACGGAACCCACGAAGATGATGTTCGGGTCGCCCTGCGCCTGCTTGTAGTAATGCTCGCGCAGCGGACCGTCGCCCACGACGACGAGTCGTGCCTGGCGACCGCGATTCCCACGGCCCTTCACGCGTCGGAAGGAGTCGATGAGCGTCGTGAGACCGTTCCGCGGATCGAACCGGCCGAGGAAGAGAATGGTGGGTACGTCCTTGGTGAGCCCCGGCGGTGGCGGCGCACTGGGATGGAAGACGTCCGTGTCGATGCCGTTCGGGATGATCTGCCAGTCGGCATCGAAGTATCGATTGAGCGCGACCGTCGTGCTGTGCGACACCGCGATGGCGGTGCTCAGCATCTCCAGTCGCTTCTGAAAAAATCGGTTCGCCAGCGAGTATCCGATCGACCGGTCGAAATACGTGTGGAACGTGCCGACGACCGGACAATCCGCTTCCTCGATGGCGAGCAGCGGCAACACGGGTGTGAGCGGCGAATGGACGTGGACGATGTCGTATCGCCCTTCGCGAAGGACGCGACGCATCTCCTTGCGGATTTGCCAACCGATCGTGATACGCGCCTGCGAGCCGTTGCAGTAGACCGGCTGACTGCGGCCGATGCGGATGACGTGCGGCTGTTCTTCGGCACCCGGGATGTGCGACGTGATCACGTCGACGTGATGACCACGCCGGCGCGCTTCGCGCGCGAAGAAATGCACGTGCTCGCACACCCCGCCCAAGTGGGGATAGTAGTACTCGGTAACGAGGGCGATCCGGAGCGGCCGCTCGTCATGGGCGAGCGGTAAGGCCGGAAGCTGGGGCAGTGCGGGATGGCTACGACGCGCGCGCTTTGTCTGGAGCGGTGGATTCAAGAGCGGCATGGGCTGCGGCGAGGCGGGCGATTGGGACTCGGTAAGGAGAGCAGGACACGTAGTCGAGGCCGATCGTGTGGCAGAACTGCACAGAGCGTGGTTCACCACCGTGCTCACCACAAATCCCAACTTTGAGCTCAGGGCGAACGCTCCGACCAGCAGACACGGCAAATCCAATCAGCTTGCCAACCCCATTCCGATCGAGAACCTGGAATGGATCGTCGGGAAGTATACCACGATCTACGTAATTCGGTAGGAATCGGCCTGCGTCGTCTCGACTCAGGCCAAACGTCGTCTGCGTTAAATCATTGGTGCCAAAGGAAAAAAACTCAGCAGACTTTGCGATCTCGTCCGCCGTCAGTGCGGCGCGCGGCAATTCGATCATCGTGCCAATGCTATAAGCGACCTCTTCGCCCATGCTGCCCAAAACAGCCTGGGCAGCATGCTCTAATACGGATCGCTGATTGTCGAATTCTCGAACATCGGCAACCAACGGGATCATGATCTCAGGACGTACATCGATGCCTCTTCGTTTCGCCCGAACTGCAGCTTCGAAGATGGCCCGACCCTGCATTTCCGTGATTTCTGGATAAGTAATACCCAATCGGCAGCCCCGATGGCCCAACATCGGGTTCGTTTCGCGCAAAGATTCCACAATGTGCTGCAGTTCAGGGCGCGAGATGCCGAGCGTGCGCGCCAAGAGCTTGCTTTCCTCGCCGCCGTGAGGAAGGAACTCGTGCAGCGGGGGATCGAGCAGCCTGATCGTCACAGGAAGCCCATCCATGGCCTCGAAAATCCCCTCGAAGTCAGCGCGCTGCATGGGAAGCAGCTTCGCCAGGGCACGGCGGCGTCCGCTTTCGTCCCGCGCGACGATCATCTCGCGCATGGCGGTGATGCGGTCGCCTTCGAAGAACATGTGCTCGGTGCGACAGAGGCCAATGCCTTGGGCACCAAAACCTCGGGCGACGCGCGCGTCATTTGGCGTATCCGCGTTCGCACGCACGCCGAGCCGACGAACGTCGTCGGCCCAACCGAGCAGGCGCGCAAATCCCTGATAGACGGGCGCCGTCTTCGCCGTCCGCATCCCGCGAATGACCTGCACGATCTCACTCGGCACAGTTGGCAGGTCGCCGAGATACACGTTGCCTGTCGCGCCGTCGACGGTGATCCACTCGCCCTCGTGCACGATCGTTTCGCCGACGGCAAAGCGCCGATGCTCGAGGTCCACGTGGATGTCTCGGCAGCCGACGACAGCGCACTTGCCCATTCCACGGGCGACGACGGCCGCGTGGCTCGTCATTCCGCCGCGCGCCGTGAGCACCGCGCGCGCCGCCACGATGCCGTGAAAATCCTCCGGCGTCGTCTCGTCGCGGACGAGAATGACATGTTCACCCGTCGCGGCGCGATGCTCGGCGACATCCGGATCGAACACGGCAACGCCACTCGCCGCACCGGGACTCGCCGGCAAGCCGACACAGAGCGGCGTCGCGCGGACGCCGCTGTCGATCACCGGATGCAACAGTTGATCGAGCTGCTCCGGCGCAACGCGCTGCACGGCCGCGCGTTCGTCGATCAATCCCTCGTCCACCATTTCGGTCGCGATGCGCACCGCAGCAGCGGCGGTGCGCTTGCCGGTTCGCGTCTGCAGCAAATACAAGTGCCCGCGCTCGACGGTGAACTCGATGTCCTGCATCTCGCCAAAGTGCTTCTCGAGGCGCTGCTCGGTATCGCGTAACTCGGTATACGCCTCGGGCAGGCGAGTGGCCATCTCATCGATGCTCAGCGGCGTCCGAATGCCGGCGACGACATCCTCGCCCTGCGCGTTGATAAGAAATTCACCATAAAACTTCTTTTCACCCGTGGCCGGATTCCGCGTGAACGCCACGCCAGTTCCGGAATCGTCGCCCAGATTGCCGAACACCATCGACACCACGTTCACGCCGGTGCCAAGCGTCTCGTCGATGCCGTTCACCCTGCGATAGTCGACAGCCTTCTTGAGCGTCCACGACCGCCAAACGGCTTCGATCGCACCCCAGAGTTGGACCGTCGGCTCCATCGGGAACTCGTGTCCAGTCGCCGAGCGTACGAGCGACTTGTACTCCTCCACGAGATTGCGGAGCGCCGTTTCGTCGAGCTCGGAATCGTTCCTCACGCCGCGCGTAAGCCGCTTGGCGCTGAGAAGTTGCTCGAACTGCGAGAAGGGGACACCGAGCACGACGTCGCCGTACATCTGGATGAAGCGCCGGTACGAATCGTATGCGAACCGTGGATTGCCGCTCGCGCGCGCGAGTCCCTGCACGGTGCGATCGTTGAGGCCAAGATTGAGAATCGTCTCCATCATCCCGGGCATCGAGACCGGCGCACCGGAGCGCACGGAGACGAGCAGAGGATTTGCTGTATCGCCGAACTCTTTACCGGCGACGTCCTCCAGTCTGCGAAGGGCCGACTCGACGTCTTTGCGCACTGAGTCTGCGATCGACGAGTCGTGCAAGTACGCGATGCAGACGGCGCAGGCAATCGTGAACCCCGGCGGCACTGGCACGCCGAGGTTCGTCATCTCGGCCAAGTTCGCCCCCTTGCCGCCGAGCACTGCTTTCATGTCCTTCGTGCCTTCGGCGGAACCGCCGCCGAAGAAGTACACCGACTTGTCTGACGTGTCGTCCGTCACGCGTGCCTCACGCTAGCATCCGCCTAGCATCCGCACCCAAACCGCAGCTTGTCCGGATCTGTCGGCGGTGCGGTCGGATAGTCACCCGAGAAGCATGCGTGGCAAAAGCCGTGCGGGCCGTCTGGCGCGGAATGCAGCATGCCGTCGAGCGACAAGTATCCCAAGCTATCGACGCCGAGATGCGCCGCGATTTCCTCGGTGGTGTTGTTTGCCGCAATGAGCTCTTCGCGCGACGGCGTGTCGATGCCGTAGTAGCACGGCCCGGTCACCGGCGCGGAGCTCACGCGCATGTGCACCTCGCGCGCACCGGCGGCGCGGACGAGAGCGACGAGTCCGCGAGTGGTGGTGCCGCGCACGATCGAGTCGTCGACCATCACGACGCTCTTGCCCTCGAGCACTTCGCGCACCGGGTTGTACTTCACTTTGACTTTCGCGTCGCGCCCGGCCTGCGTGGGTTGAATGAACGTGCGACCCACATAGTGATTGCGAATGAGCGCGAGCTCGTACGGAATACCGCTCGCTTCGGCGAAACCGAGCGCCGCTGAATTGGACGAATCGGGAACGCTGAACACGAGCTCCGCGGTGGGAGCAGGATGCTCGAGTGCGAGCTGGCGTCCCATCGCGCGCCGCGCGCGATCGACCGAGCCGCCGTACACGCGGCTGTCGGGCCGCGCGAAATACACGAACTCGAATACACACCGATGCAGCTCCTTGCGCGGCATCGGATGCGTCGACGAGACGCCTTCGTTGCTCACGGCGACGATCTCACCCGGCTCAACGTCGCGCACGATGGTCGCGCCGATGATGTCGAGCGCACATGTCTCCGACGCGAAGACCGTGGCGTCACCCAGCTTGCCCATGGCCAACGGCCGCCACCCGCGCGGATCGCGCGCCGCGAGCAGCGTGTCGCCGATCGCCACAATGAGACTGTACGCGCCTTCGACGCCGGCTAACGCTTCCGCGAGTCTGTCGGCCGGCTTCGCGGCATTGGACCGCGCCAAGCGGTGCACGATGACTTCTGAATCGCTGTTCGACGCGAAGATCGACCCCGCCTCTTCGAGCTCCATGCGCAGCTCGGCGGCGTTGATCAGATTGCCGTTGTGCGCCAGCGTGATGTAGCCGCCTTTGGAACGCGCGAGCACGGGCTGGGCGTTCTCGATGGTCGACGTTCCCGATGTGCTGTACCGAGTGTGCCCGACGGCGGTGATGCCAGGAGGAACTTTGGCGAGCTCCTGCGCGAGAGTCTCCGAGAGCGTGCCCATGGAGCGGATGGCGCGCGCGGTGCCGCTGGTATCGATCGAGACGACACCGACCGACTCCTGGCCGCGATGCTGCAAAGAATACAGGCCGAGCTGCGCGAGGTGATTCGCGTCAGAATGGCCGTGAACGCCGAAAATGCCACACATGGGGAAAGGGCTGCGAGGGGCGAACCGTTACGGACACGAGCGACGGCAATGCGCATTCTGTAATACTAGTTTCATGATACGACGGCCGCCGCCATCAACCGCGGAATGGCCTCGTGGTAGGCCTCGTCGAGGCGGACCAGCGGCGCCACGAGCTCCGCGCCCGCCATCGTAATCTGCAACGGGGCGCCAACCGCACCCACGCGGCCGATCACACGCGCCGGCACACCGTGCATCTTGGCGATCGCGAGCACGGTGTCGGGCATGTCCGTCGAGATGACGACGCGACCCTGCGCTTCGCCGTAAAGCAGCGCGCGATCGGGCAGCTCGCGCCAATGCGTGAGATCCACCGTCGCGCCACGCTGCGCCTCGCGGTCCATGATGCAGCATTCGGCCAGCGCGACCGCCAATCCGCCGTCGGCACAGTCGTGCGCCGAGCGAACCACCCCGCCCTGAACCGCTTCGAGGAGCGTGTCGATTAGCGCACGTTCGGCGTCGAGATCGACCGCCGGCGGCGCTCCGCCAACCTTATTGTGCACGCGCGACAGATACTCGCTTGCTCCGAGGCTCGCCGTTGGTTCGCCGAGGAGCACGATGATGTCGTGCTCTTCCTGGAAGTGCGACCGCGTGATGTGCGCGACGGAGTCGATTAGTCCAACCATGCCGATGACCGGCGTCGGATACACCGCGCCCGTCGGGTTCTCGTTGTAGAGCGAGACGTTGCCGCCGGTCACGGGCGTTCCGAGCGCGCGACACGCCGCGCCCATGCCGCGCACCGCCTCGCGAAGCTGGAAGTAGACTTCCGGGCGCTTCGGATTGCCGAAGTTGAGATTGTTCGTAATGGCCATCGGCCGGCCGCCTGTGCATGCGACGTTGCGCGCGGCCTCGCACACGGCGATCTGCGCGCCGACGAACGGATCGAGATAGACGTAGCGACCATTGCAGTCCGTCTTGAGCGCCAAGGCGCGATCCGTTCCGCGAATGCGAACCACCGCGGCGTCGCCGCCCGGTCCGATCACTGTGTTCGTGCGCACCGTGGTGTCGTACTGGCGATGCACCCACGTCTTGGCCGCGATCGTAGGCGACGACAACAACTGCGTCAGTGTCCACACCGGATCGCGTTCCTCAGAACGCTCGGCGATCTGGCTCACGTCCATTGCGCGCAAGCGAACGACTTCGGCGCTCTCGTACGCTTCCGGCGTATAGACGGGGCAGTCGGTCACGAGACGAATGCCGGGGAACTCTGCGACCACGCGATCGCCTTCGGTGACGCGATACACCGGCTCCGCGATCACCTCACCGATGACGGCCGCCGTGAGATCCCATTTCTCGAGGATCGCGGTCACCTCACCTTCGCGCCCCTGCTTGGCGACGACGAGCATGCGCTCCTGCGATTCCGACAACAGAATCTCGTACGGAGTCATGCCGGTTTCGCGCACCGGCACTTTCAACGTGTCGATCGTGACGCCAACATCGCCGCGCGCCGCCATCTCTGCCGACGACGACGTGAGGCCGGCCGCGCCCATGTCTTGAATCGCGACGATGGCGCCGCTGCGAATCAGCTCGAGGCTCGCCTCGAGGAGAAGTTTCTCAGTGAACGGATCGCCGACTTGCACGCGCGGCCGTTTCGCTTCGCTCTCGGCCGACAAATCCTCCGAGGCGAACGACGCGCCGTTGATGCCGTCGCGACCTGTCCGTGCGCCGACCGCGATGATCGGATTGCCAACACCCTGCGCCACGGCGCGAATCAGCTCGTGCTCTTGCAGGATGCCGACGCACATGGCGTTGACGAGCGGGTTCCCTTCGTACGACGGATCGAATGCCACCTCGCCCGCGACCGTCGGAATACCGACGCAATTGCCGTAGTCGCCGATGCCTTTGACGACGCCGCCGAATAGGTAGCGCACGCGCGGCGAATCGAGCGATCCGAAGCGGAGCGAGTTGAGCATCGCGATCGGCCGCGCGCCCATCGTGAAGACGTCGCGCAGAATGCCGCCCACGCCGGTTGCCGCGCCTTGATACGGCTCGACGGCCGACGGGTGATTGTGCGATTCGATCTTGAAGGCCACGGCCATGCCGTCGCCAATCGCGATCACGCCGGCGTTCTCGCCAGGGCCCTGAAGCACGTGCGGTGCTTCGGTTGGGAGGGTGCGAAGGAGAGGGCGCGAATGCTTGTAGGAGCAGTGCTCGCTCCAGAGCGCGCTGACGACGCCAAGCTCGGTAAAGGTTGGCGTGCGGCCGAGCATGTCGACGAGCTTCTCGTATTCGTCGGTCGTGAGTCCGTGCTCGGCGATGAGCGCGGGCGTGATGGCCGGATCGCCGGGGCGGGGTTCGACGGCCTGTTGTCGTAGCATCAGAGAGTAATTGATAGAAGAACTGTCAAGCTGAACGCAAAAGCTGTCATTCCGAGGAAGCGCAGCGACCGAGGAATCTTCGGTACGCACACGAGATTCCTCGCTGCGCTCGGAATGACAATGGTCATACTGCAATTCGCGCCAGCATGGATTCGAAAAGTCGGAGTCCGTCGTCCGAGCCGAGCAGGGAATCGACGGCGCGTTCGGGGTGGGGCATCATGCCGAGCACGTTGCCGCCCTCGTTGACGATGCCGGCGATTGCTCGCATGGAGCCGTTCGGGCTCCACCACTCGTCGGCGTCGCCGGGGCCGCCGGCGTAGCGGAAGACCACGCGTCCCTCGCCCTCGAGCGTGTTGAGCGTTTCCTCATCGGCCGTGTACCGCCCATCGCCGTGCGCGATCGGTACGCGCAGCATGTCGCCGACGGCGTAGCGGTTGGTGAACAGCGTCTCGTTCGATTCCACGCGCAGCCGCACGGCTTCGCAGATGAACTTGAGGCTCGCATTCCTGAGTAGCGCGCCCGGCAGAAGCCCCGACTCGCAGGCGATCTGGAACCCGTTGCAGATCGCGAGCACCGGTCCGCCACGGTTCGCGAACGCGATGACGTCTTGCATCACGGGACTGAACCGCGCGATCGCGCCAGCGCGCAGGTAGTCGCCGTAGCTGAAGCCGCCGGGCAGAATGATCGCGTCGCTCTTGTGGAGGTCGTGATCCTTGTGCCAGAGGTACACAGCCTCTTCGCCGATCGCTTCCACCACCGCGTGGTAGGCGTCGTAATCGCAGTTCGATCCGGGGAACGTGACGATGCCGAATTTCATGCGGCCTCGACGCCGGCGATCTCGAAGTCTTCGGTTACCGGATTCGCGAGGAGGCGCTGACACATGTCGCGCGTCAGCTCGGTGGCCGAGTCTTTCGTCGCCGCGTCGAGCTCGACGACGATGTGTCGGCCGACGTGCACGTCGCGCACACTCGCGAATCCAAGCGTGTGCAATGCACCGGCGACGGTCTTGCCTTGCGGATCGAGAATGCCGCGGCGGGGCGTGATGTGCACAGCAATGCGAAAGCGATTCATTCCGTAGAACCTGTCGGTGTTTCAGGGAGTTGAGGGCCCGGCGGTGACGAAGGTGACGAGCCGGGGGGACGATTACTGCGGTGACCGCGGCGGCGCCGTTTGCGGCGAACGATTGGCGCGCCGTCGTCGACGGCGGCGGCTTCGGCGACTCGCGGTACGCGATGTTCGCCGGTGTGCCGACCTTCACGGCGCGGCGGGAGCGGCGGCGGCTCGTCGTCGATCGCGTCGCCATTGCCGTTTCCGTTGCCGTCGTCGTCCCAGAAAATCTCGTCGGGAGTGCTGACGCGTCCAATGAAGCCGATGATGACCCACTTCACCGCGCCGTACAGCACGTAGATGAGAAGCCCCGGGAAGATGAATTCCTCACGGCGCACCAAGAGCAACACCACGCAGGCCGTCACGACGAGCGTCCCGATGACCTTCTTCACGCTGTCGAACCCGATCGACGGCACGGCAGGGTAGGGCACGTCGCTGATCATGAGCGCCGCCAGCATCGCCATGAGTCCGCGCAGCATCGTGTGCCACGGGAGATCAGCGAGCGTCTTGCTGTCGGTGAAGAGAATGATCGTCTGGTTGTACAGCGGCGTTTGGCTGAACCAGTAATACGTCGCGAGCGTCAGACCAGCGGCCGGACTCGGGAGTCCGTGAAAGTGTGTCTTCTTGCGGCCTGCTTGCTCGACGTTGAATCGCGCCAGGCGCATCACGGCGCACGACGTGAAAATGAAGACGAGCAGCCATCCCCACGCGCCGCGATCAGGAATCTCTAAATAGACGAGCATCGCCGGCGCGAAGCCGAACGAAATTGCGTCGACCAGCGAGTCTAGCTCTTCGCCGAACCGACTGCCGGTGCCCGTCGCGCGCGCGACGCGTCCATCCAGCGTGTCGGCAATGCCGCCGAGGACGATGAAGCCTGGCGCGGACGCAAACTCGCCGCGGATGGCGAGCACGATCGCGTAGATGCCACAGAACAGATTGAACAGCGTCAACCCGTTCGGCATCAGCACCACCGCTCGGCGCACGCCCTGTCGTCTCGGACGATGCGCGGCTTTCACGGCGCCTCTCATCGGCCTCCGAGCTCCGCGATCGTCGTTGCACCGGCGAACACGATGTCGCCCACCTTTACACGCACAGGGGTGCCCAGCGGCAGGAACACGTCGACCCGCGAGCCGAAGCGGATGAGGCCCATGCGGTCACCTTGCTGAACGCGCTCACCGTCTTTGGAATCGGTGATGATTCGCCGCGCGATCAATCCGGCGATCTGCCGCACGAGAATGCGATGCGAGCCCGATTCGATTCCGATGGAGGACTGCTCGTTCTCGAGACTCGACTCCTCGCTGGCAGCGTTGAGAAACCGCCCAGGTTTCCGCTGCACGAGTTGCACGACGCCGTTCACCGGATACCGGTTCACGTGCACGTTGAACACGTTCATGAAGATGGAGATGCGCACGGCGCGCGACTTCATGTACAGCGGCTCGTCGACTTCGGTGATCATCACGACCTTGCCGTCGGCCGGCGAGATCACGACGCGGTCGCCGCGCTCGCCACTGCGTACAGGATCGCGGAAGAAATAGGCGACCCAGAGCGCAATGAGCACGAGCGCGAAGGCGAGCAGCCACAGGGGCCACGATCGCCGCGACAGTGCGACGCCAAACGCGCCCAGCGCGATGAGCGCCGAGATGACGATGAAGGCGAGTCCCTCGCGGGCAAAGTTCACGTGAGCTCCGTGAGATCGAGATCGGTTCCGGTGATGCGACGGAACGCGTCGAGATATCGGGCACTTGTGGCATCGACCACGCTCGACGGCAGCGCGGGTGGAGGCGCCTCGCCATTCCAACGACCGGCGCGCCGCTCGCGATCGAGATAGTCGCGCAACGGCTGCTTGTCGAAGCTCGGCTGCGAGTGGCCCGGTTCGTACAGGTCGGCCGGCCAGAACCGCGAGCTATCGGGCGTGAGCACTTCGTCGATCAAGGTGATACGTCCCTCGCGGTCGCGGCCAAACTCGAATTTGGTATCCGCAATGATGATTCCGCGCTCGGCGGCGATCGCCCGCCCGCGGCCATAGACGAGACGCGTCAATCGCTCGAGCTCGGTCGCGGTATCGACGCCGATCGCGGCGCCCATCGTCGCAATCGTGATGTTTTCGTCATGGCCCGACTCGGCTTTTGTCGCCGGGCTGAACAGCGGCGGATCGAGACGATCGCTTTCGCGGAGATTCGCCGGAAGGCGCTCGCCAGCGAGTGTGCCCGACGCCTGGTACTCCTTCCACGCGGATCCCGAGAGATAGCCCCGAAGTACGCACTCGATAGGAAAGACTTCGGTGCGGCGACAGAGCATTGCACGCCCGGCCAGTGCGGCGCGATGCGGGCGAAGCGCCGGGACCGCTTCAATGATCTCGTCGACGTTCGAGGAGATCATGTGGTGGCGCAGCTCGCTCTCGAGTTGGCGCAGCCACCACGCCGTGATCTGCGTGAGCACCGCGCCCTTGTACGGAATCGGCTCGGCCATGACGACGTCGAATGCACTCACGCGATCCGTCGCGACGAGCAGCAGGCGATCGCTGTCGACTATGTAGACTTCGCGAACTTTGCCGCGGCGCAGATGCTCGAGCGGCAGCGGTTCGAGTTGTGTGATCGTCATACGCGGATCTCCTCGTGCCCGCCGTCCGACTGGGCATGACCATCGAGCAGCGGTGCGATCAGGTCCAGGAATTCGTCGACTTGTTCTGGCGCGCGGCCAACGAAACGATGTGGATCGAGCGCCGATTCCATGTCGCTCACCGAAACGCCGAATGCCGGATCTGCCGCCAACCGGTCGAGCATGTCGTTGCGCGGCGCGCCGTCCTTGAGCGCGCGCGCCGCCTCGATGCTGTGTTGGCGAATGCGTTCGTGCGCGACCTGACGATCTCCGCCCGCGCGAACGGCGCGCACGATGAGCTCCTCGGTCGCCATGAACGGCAGCTCGTCGACGAGCCGGCGCCGGATGCGCGCCGGATGTACTTCCAACCCGCTGACGACGTTCTCCATCAACACGAGAATCGCATCGGCGGCGAGGAAGCTCTCCGGAATCACGAGGCGACGATTGGCGCTGTCGTCCAGGGTCCGCTCGAAGAACTGCACGCCGTGCGTGAGATTCGCATTTGGCTCGAGCGTGACGACGAACCGCGCCAGCGACGCAATGCGCTCGCAGCGCATTGGGTTCCGCTTGTACGCCATCGCCGACGAGCCGATCTGCTCGGCTTCGAACGGTTCCTCGATCTCGCCCACCGACTGCAAAACCCGTAGATCGCCGCTGAACTTCATCGCGCTCGACGCAACGCCCGCGACGACGCCAAGCACCTGCGCGTCGAGCTTGCGCGAGTACGTCTGGCCGGACACTGGAATCGATGACGTGAACCCGATCTTTCGCGTGACACGCTCATCGAGCGCACGCACCTTGGCGTGATCGCCGCCGAAAATCTCGAGAAAGCTCGCCTGCGTGCCGGTCGTTCCTTTCACGCCGCGCGCCGGCAGCGTCGCGATGCGATAGTCGAGATCGGCCAGATCGAGCAGCAAGTCCTGCATCCAGAGCGTCGCGCGCTTGCCGACGGTCGTCGGCTGCGCCGGCTGCAGATGCGTCGACCCGAGCGTCGGTTCGGCGCGCCAATCGCGCGCGAACTTCGACAGCGCACGGAGGACACGCACGATCTTGCCGCGCAACAACTCCATGCCGCGACGCATGAGAATGACGTCGGCGTTGTCCGTCACGAAGGCGCTGGTCGCGCCATAGTGAATGAATCCGCGTGCCGCGGGCGCCACTTCGCCGAACGCGTGGACATGCGCCATCACATCGTGGCGAAAGCGTCGCTCGTACGCGGCGACTGCGTCGAAGTCGATCTCGTCGAGATGCGCGCGCATCTGCGCGATCGCCTCGTCCGGAATCGGCACGCCCAACTCTTTCTCCGCCTCGGCGAGCGCGAGCCACAGTTGGCGCCACAATCCGTGGCGCATTGCCGGCGACCAAAGCTCGAGCATCGCCTTGGATGCGTATCGCTCTGCCAGCGGCGAGGAATAGCGACTGTGCTGAGGAGAGGTCATCGAACCGCGAACTCGGTCATGTAGAGCTGTCCTTGCCGCTCGACGACCAAGCGGAGATAGGTTCGGCCGCCGTAGCTGTCGATGAGCTTCGACACGTCCTGCGCACTGCGCACCGGCGACCCGTTGATTTGAAGAATGACGTCGCCCTTTTGAAGGCCCGTCTGGTCGGCGATCGCGTCGCTGACGTTGAAGATCAATGCGCCGAATGAGCGGCGGAGTCCGCGTTCCGTGGCAATCGCTGGCGTCACTGTCACGAGCTCGAGGTCGCGCAGCACCTGAACCTTCGGCGCGCTGACGTCAGGCAGATCTGCGACGTTCACGCTCACGTCGAATTCGCGCGAGCCGCGTTTCACATGGAGTTGCGCTGGTGAACCGACGCGTAGATCGAGCAGCGCCGCGTTCCAGTCGAACGGATTGTGAACGACGCGCGAGCCCTCGCGCAGAATTACGTCGCCCGACTTGAGACCCGCCGTGGCTGCTGGTGAACCCGCAGCCACGCTCGCGATCACCGCACCTTCCGAGATCAGGTCGCGCGGATTGGTGGATTGGCTTTGCTGCAGCCGAACGCCAATCCACGGGCTGCGGATGGATCCGTGACTCAGCAGATCGTCGACGACTCGCGCCGCGCGATTGATCGGAATCGCGAACCCCAGGCCGACATTCCCGCCGCTTGGCGAGAAGATGCTGCTGTTCACGCCAACGACTTCGCCGTCCGCATCGACCAGCGGCCCGCCGGAATTGCCCGGATTGATCGCCGCGTCGGTCTGAATCATGTCGAAATACGACGCCTGGCCTTCATTCGGTGCGACGAGATTCCGTTGCGTCGCGCTGATGACGCCAACGCTCACACTCGGCTCGCTGTTGCCGAAATAGAATCCGTACGGATTGCCGATGGCGATCGCCCATTCGCCGACGAGCAGCGTGTTGGAGTTGCCGAGCTTCACTTCGGGCAGATCTTTCGCGTCGATCTTGATGACCGCGAGATCGTTCGTTTCGTCCTGGCCGAGGACCTTGGCGGGGTAGACTTTGCCGTCGCGCATCATGACGGAGATCGTGTTCGCGCCGGCCACCACGTGTGCGTTCGTCACGATCACGCCGTCTTTACGCACGACGAATCCTGTGCCCAGTCCGGCCTGCGTCTGCTGTTGCGAGCGGCCGAAGAACATGTCGAACGGGTCTTGCGACTGCTGCACTTGTTCGGTCTGCACGGTGACTACCGACGGGGCAACCTTGGCCACCGCATTCGTGAGTGCGTTGCGACGACTGGCCGAGACTTGGTCGCCGGCGGCCGGCACGGTGACGCCCGAGGCCTGCGCCGCGGAGGCCTGCGGTTGCTTCGAGCAACCAATGGCAACGAAGACGAGCCCGAGGCGGACGCTCGCCGGAATCGAACGGATTGTCATGAGTCACCTGCGTACAGCTCGCGCGGGTACATCACGCGATCGAGAAACAGCGCGTGCGCCGGCGCGGGAGGCGACACCGCTTGGTTGTCGGAGGCCGCGAGCAGTCGCGGTAAGTCCGGGAGCGGTCGTTTGCCCGCGGCGATGTCGAGCATCGTTCCGACAAGAAATCTCACCATGTGATGAAGGAATCGGTTCGCTTCAATCTCGAAAACCAGGCCGCCCGACCGGTCTCGCCACCGTGCTTCGATGACGCGACAGCGATGATCGTCGTGCGCCGGCGCCGTTCCCAAGACTGCAAACCCGCGGAAGCAATGATCGCCCTCGAGGTGGGCCGCCGCCGCATCCAGAGCGCCCCGCTCGAAGGGCTGCTCGAATGCGAGCTCGTACCGACCACGAAATGGAGAGCGCGCCTCCTCATCCGTGCCGACGTAATAGCTGTATCGCCGGCTCACTGCACTGTACCGCGCGTGAAACTCGTTCCGCATCTCGACCGCGCTCGCCACCCAGACGTCGCGCGGGAGCACCGAATTCAGCGCGCGCCGCAACTTTCGAACGTCGTTCCACCGGTCCGGCACTCGAACGCCAACCGCCTGACCTCGCGCGTGCACGCCCGCATCGGTGCGACCCGAACCCAACGCCGCGGTCGGCGCGTTGAACAACCGGCCGAGCGAATCTTCGAGCGCTCCTTGAACGGTGCGTTGCCCCGGTTGGCGTTGCCATCCGCTGAACTCCGCGCCGTCATAGTGCAACACGAGCTGCACGATGCGCTCAGCCATTGCTGGAAACCTACCGACACAGAGGGGAGAGTCAAGCAAAATGCGACGCGCGGAAGCTGCGCCGAAGTTGCGTGGAAGTTGCGCGAGCGATTGACTTTGCGTCACGCAAACGACCACATTTCGCCTGCAACTCTGCCCGTAGTTCTGCCTGCGTCGCGCGCCGCTTGCGTTGCGCCTAGTTGCGTCTAGTTGCGCTTAGTCGCGCCAGTTGCCATCCAGATGCCGCCGCGCACGCTCGCTTCTCTCGCCCACGCGCTGACCGTTTCAGCCGACCCGGACGCCGCCCTGCACGCATTGGGCGAAGCCTTGGCCGAAGTTGACCGTTTCGCGCAATTGGCGCTCATCCGGTTCGATGAGCGACACGACATGCTGCGCGAGCGCCGGCTCGTTGGCGGTCCGCGGCCGAGCGTCGTGATGCTCGACACGACGTTCGATCATCTGCCGACACGCGAACGAACGGCGATTGCCGCGGGCGGGCAGTTCGTCGACTTCGGCGAAAACGGCGACGAGTTCGCGCGACTGTTTCAATTGCCTCCGCTCGGCGAACCCGGATGGCTGAGTGTTCGCGGCCTGCGGTTCGACGGCACGCTCAGCGCGCTCTTGGTGCTCAACGAATCGCGAAAGATGTTCGGCGCTCGCACGGCCGATCGATTTCTTCCGGCGCTCGCGCTGTTCGAGCTCGCGCATCTGCGTTTCCTCGAGCGTGAGGCGCGCGAAGACGCCGTGCGGACGCTCGAGGATGTCACGCAGCACCTGCATGGCGAGTACGAGCGCCGGCTCGTCGAGCTCGAAGCGCGCCTCGTCGACGCGAGCAACAGCATGGCCGCCGCGAATGCCGATGCGGCGCGCGTGATCACACTCGAACGCGAGCTCGCGCAGGCGGCCGAAGATGCACGCCGCGCACTTCGCCGCGCCGACGCCGTCGAGGCAACGGTTGGTTCGGCGGTGGAACAGCTCGAGAAGGCTCACGTCGAGCTGCATCGGCGGAACGAATCGCTTCGACAGAAGACGCGGACGCTCTATCTGATCGACCGCGTGCTGACGCTCGATGCATCGGCAGATGATCCGCGGCAGCTTGCCGATGGATTGCTGTCGCTCGTTGGCGACGACATGCACGCGCAGCGGTGTTCGTTGATGCTGCGCTCGCCCGACGGTGAATCGCTCTACATCGCCGCCGCGCGCGGTCTGGCGCCCGGCATCCTGGACGGAACGCGCGTTGCACTCGGCCACGGTGTTTCGGGACGTGTGGCGGCGAGCCGCCAGCCGCTACTCGTGCGCGACGTCCTCGAGGCGAAGACACATCCGCTGCTGCACGACCAGTACTTCACCACCGGATCCTTCATCAGCTTTCCGCTCGTCTATCACGACGAGCTGGTTGGCGTCGTGAACCTCGCGAACCGCGCCATGCAGGGCGTGTTCGACGAGGAAGACGTTGACCGCGTGCGCATGCTCGGCCTCGTGATTGCGCTCGTGGCCTCGAAGGCCAAGCTCCCAGAACGTCTGGTCGAAGCGCTCAGTGTCCGTTAGTCCCGCCAACGCGCTCCTCGGCACGATTCGGCGGCTCACCGCGGGAAACGCTCCCGATCCGGATGAGCTGACCGCCGCATTTGGCGTCGTCCTCGCCGGTGACGCGACGCCGGCGCAGATCGCGGGATTGCTCATTGGGTTGCGAGTGCGCGGCGAAACGCCCACCGAGCTCGCCGCAGTGATTCGCGCGTTGCTCCACGCCATGGTCGTGCTGCCGGCCGAACGTCCCGAGGAGCTCGTCGACACGTGCGGTACCGGTGGCGGCACGATCAGCACCTTCAATATCTCGACGGCGGCCGCGTTGCTCGTCGCCGGCGCCGGCGTTCGCGTCGCGAAACACGGCAATCGATCCTTCACGACCAAGTGCGGTAGCGCCGATGTGCTCGAGGCGCTCGGTGTCGCGATCAACGCGCCGGTGCACGTGATGGCCGCAGCGCTGCGCGACGCCGGCATCGTGTTCATGTTCGCGCCGCTCATGCATCCGGCCATGCGCCACGTCGCGCCGGTGCGTGGTGAGCTCGGCGTTCAGACAATCATGAACATCGTTGGCCCGTTGGCGAATCCTGCGCGCGCTGGCCGTCAGGTCGTTGGCGTGTCGGATGCGCGGCGCCTGTCGCTTATCGCCGGCGCGCTCCGCGAGCTCGGTAGCGTGCACGCACTCGTCGTGCACGGTGCTGGAATGGACGAGATTTCGCCGTTCGGCGAGACCGACGTCGTGGAGATTCGGCACGGCACGACGCACTCGTGGACGATCGACCCAAAGCGCTACGGTTTTGGCGCGGGCGACGTGACGGACCTTGCCGGAGGTCCCCCCGATGAAAACGCTGCGGCGATTCTCCGCACTCTGTCAGGAGAGGCGAATGCCGCCTCGATTGCCGCCGTCGTGCTCAATGCCGCCGCCGCGTTCTATGTAGGCGGCCAAGTGCCAACATTTGACGATGGCGTTGTGGCCGCTCAGGAAGCCATCGCGGCAGGCGTGGGATTGCAGGCACTCGACCGACTCAGGGCAGCGTTCCAATCGCGTTGAGTGCGGAGTTGACGCCGGTAATCCGTCAATTTCCGTCTCATCCGTTCAAATCTGTATCATTAAATCGTTACGGCCTGCATGGCGCGTTCACCCAACTGAACGGCCGCTCGGGCCCGCCATAACAAATTGACAAAACGGATGGAACGGATGGAACTGATTTGAACGGAGAAGCGATTGGCGATACTACCGCGCGGATGATTCTGCTGCCGATCAATACCTGCGCATCACCCCGACGACGATTCCCTGAATCGAGATGTCGTTCTCGTGCACGTAGATAGGCTGCATCGTCTCATTGGCCGGCTGTAGGCGAATGCGGCCATCGCGCTCACGATAGTATTTCTTGACCGTCGCCGATGATCCGTTCACCAGCGCAATCACCATCTCACCGTTGTCAGCGCGCTCGCGCTGATTGACCACCACGAAATCGCCGTCCTTGATCTGCTCGTCGACCATCGAGTTGCCGCGCACGCGCAACACGTAGTGGTTGCCGCCTCGGCCGATCATGGTCTCGGGCACGCAAAACGTCTCGTTGGACTCGAGCGCCTCGATGGGCAAACCGGCCGCGACACTTCCCAATAGCGGCAGCTCGATCGACCGCGGCGTCGCTTCGCTCGGAAGGATTTCGATCGCGCGGCTCTCGTTGTAGCTCCGCTTGATGTAGCCCTTCCGCTCGAGGTTCGTGAGGTGCTCGTGCACCGTGGCCAGCGAGTTGTAATCGAAGTGCTCAGCGATCTCCTCGAAACTCGGCGCGAAGCCGTTTTGTTCGGAGTACGACGTGAGGTAGGTTAGTATTTCGCGCTGGCGCTTAGTGAGCGGCATAGGCTGACACCTGTTCAGCGTATATGTGGTAGCGACGGGGATGGACTTCCCGAATAAGCCCCGAATACACGATATCCGAAGAAGGACCGAAGTGCAAGCGTCAGTTGTCTGGAATCCTCCGACAGGTACCCTCGGCGCCATCGTCGCCGAAGCGCGCGACCGCGTTCAGACCCTCCGCGCCGGAGAAGTCGAGCTCGTCCGCCGCGCCGAAGGGGCGCCGGCCGCGCCGCCATTTTCGAGTGCGCTGCAGACGACCGCCGTCGGCGTGATCGCCGAGGTGAAGAGACGGTCGCCTTCCAAGGGTTGGATCAATCCGAATCTGTCGGCCGTCGACCAGGCACTCGCGTACGAGCGCGGCGGAGCCTCGGCGCTCTCGATCCTGACTGAGCCGAAACACTTCGGCGGCTCGGTCCAGGATCTCGAGGCGGTGCGCGCCGCGGTCAAGATTCCAATCCTCAAAAAGGATTTTCACGTCGACCCGATCCAGCTCGTCGAGGCGAAAGCCATCGGCGCGTCGGCAGCGCTGCTCATCGTGCGCGCGCTGTCCCCTGACTCCTTGCGGGAGATGATCGACACCGCCGCGGCGCTGCGTCTCGAAGTCCTCGTCGAAATCCGCGACGAATCCGAGTTGCAGCGCGCGCTGGACGCCGGCGCATTGATCATTGGAATCAACAACCGAAATCTCGAGACACTCGTCATCGATCCGGCGACGTCGGAACGACTGCTTGGCCTCGTGCCCGGATCGGTCGTCGCGATTGCGGAGAGCGGTGTGTCCGGTCGCGCGGACGTCGAGCGTGTGGCCGCTTCCGGCGCCGACGCGGTGCTCGTCGGCTCATCGATCTCGGCTGCGGCCGATCCGTCGGCCGCGGTAGCCGATCTCTCGGACGTGACGCGCGTTCCGCGGCGATTACGGATGTCGACGGATGTCTAATGAGCGTTGACGTCAAGTTCTGCGGACTGACACGCGCCGAAGACGCCAACCATGCGGTCGCGCTCGGCGCGGCGTACGTTGGCGTCATTTTCGCGAGCGGTCCGCGGCTGTTGTCGCCGGAGCGTGCGGCGATCGTGCTCGCCGACGTTCCGGAGACCGTGAAGCGGGTCGGCGTCTTCGGTGAACAGTCGGCAGATGAAATCCTGTCGGCTGCACGTATCGCCGGTCTCGACGTCATCCAACTGCACGGCGCGCACGACGCATCTCGGATCGCTGAGCTTCGCGCCGGGTTCGGGGGAGAGATCTGGCCCGTCGTTCGCGTGGCGAACGATTCGCTTCCGGCGAATTTCGCCGAGCTTGTCGCGCAAGGCGACGGCGTGCTGCTCGACGCGCTCGTTCCCGGCGTCTTAGGAGGCACCGGCGTAACGCTGGCGTGGGAAGCGCTTGCCGCCGCGTTAGCCGGTGTTCGCGGCGATACGCGCGTCGTACTCGCGGGCGGTTTGCGTCCGGAGAACGTGGCACAAGCAGCGGCGGCGATGAGCCCCGACGTCGTCGACGTTTCATCTGGCGTAGAGTCCGCGCCGGGAATCAAAGATCATCAGCGCATGCGCGACTTTCGCGACGCTGTGGCGCACGTTTCGACACCGACATGACCACCGTGACAACCGCGACAACTACGACAACCGCTCAGCAGGATAGATTCGGCGCCTTCGGCGGCCGGTACGTGCCCGAGACGCTCATTCCGGCCATCGATGAGCTCGAGCGCGCGTACGACGAGGCGCGCGTCGATCCTGCATTCGTGGCCGAATTTGAGCATATGCTCAAGACGTATGTCGGTCGTCCGTCGCCGCTGAGCGATGCGCCGCGCTTCTCGGAGTACGTCGGCGCCCCAATTTGGCTCAAGCGCGAAGATTTGAACCACACCGGCGCGCACAAGATCAACAACGCGCTGGGTCAGGTGCTTCTGGCGCGGCGTATGGGAAAGAAGCGGATCATCGCCGAAACCGGGGCAGGGCAGCACGGCGTCGCCACGGCGACGGTCTGCGCGCGCTTCGGCATCGAGTGCATCGTGTACATGGGCGAGGAGGACATGCGGCGCCAGTCGCTCAACGTCTTCCGCATGGAGCTCATGGGCGCGAAGGTGGTCGGCGTGTCGAGCGGAACGCGCACGCTCAAGGACGCGCTCACCGAAGCCATTCGCGACTGGGTCACGAACGTCGACACGACGTACTACGTGATCGGCACGGTGGCCGGACCCGCGCCGTATCCGCGCATGGTGCGGGACATCCAGTCCGTGATCGGGCGCGAAGCGCGTGCGCAGATGCTCGAGCAAGCGGGATGTTTACCGAAGAGCGTCGTGGCGTGCATCGGCGGCGGGTCGAATGCGATGGGCACCTTTCACGCATTCGTTGGTGACCAATCGGTCGAGTTGATCGGCGTCGAAGCCGCCGGCGAAGGCCTCGATAGTGGCCATCACGCCGCCTCGTTGTCCCGTGGATCGCCGGGCGTGCTGCACGGCTCCATGAGCTACATCCTGCAGGACGAGCACGGGCAGGTACACCCGGCGCACTCGATATCGGCCGGCTTGGACTACCCCGGCGTCGGTCCCGAGCTGGCGTACCTCAAAGACAGCGGTCGGGCCGAATATGTCTCCTGCACCGACCGCGATGCCGTGGAGGGATTCAAGCTGTTGAGTCGCCTCGAAGGCATCATTCCGGCCCTCGAGTCGGCGCACGCTGTAAGCTGGGTCGCGAGTCAGCGAGGCCGCTGGTCACAAAACGAGCCCGTGCTGATTTGCGTCAGCGGCCGGGGTGACAAGGATGTGGCGCAAGTAAGTGAAATGAATATCTTGGGGACGTGACCTCCCCGTCTCCCCTTGCGCCCGGGCCGATGAAGGAGCCGGAGCCTCAGGAGCCGCCGTTTTCGCCGGCGCCAATCGAGGAGTTACTCCGGCTCGTCGTCAAAGCGGCCCGCGCGCACCAGATGTACCTCCCGAACAACCCGGTCTACCGCGGCGCCATGGACGCGCTCAGCGGTGCGTTCGCGCCGATCTGGGCCGAGACGGACTCGATCTGCCTGACCGTCACGGAGAGCGAGCTTCGGTGGTACACCGCGGTCGTCGCAGGCGACGGCGGCGCCGGCAAGTCGACCGACAACCTCGCGTGGCTGTTCCACAAGGACGGCGTTCGCGAGTTGACGATGGATCGGGGATTCGAGGACACTGAAGTCGTGAAGTTCCTCGAGATCATCCAGCGGGCGCGCAAAGCCTCCGCTGACGAGGACGATCTCGTCACCATGCTCTGGGAAGCGGACTTCACGTTCTTGAAGTACAAGTACGTGGATCTGCTGGCCGAGGGCGATGGAAGCAGTGATTTGGCCGACGGCACCGAGGTCGCCTCCGCCGAGCCGGGCGACGTGCGTCGCGCCGCGCAGGAAGCGGTCGAGGAATCGCGCGCCGGCGGCATCGTGAACATGGCCGACTTCGACTCCACGCTGTACTTCCTCGACGATCGCGAAATCGAGTATTTGCAGGACGAGATCAAGCGCGAATACGAGCAGGATTTGCGCACCAACGTCGTCGCGGTGCTGCTCGACATCTTCGAGGCGCAAACCGATCCGGAAATCCGCGCCGAGGTGCTCGACAACGTCCACACGCTGATGGTCTATCTGCTGACGACGGGTCATTTTCGCGGCGTCGCGAACCTGCTTCGCGAAGGCGACGTCGCACATCGTCGCGGCACGGACGTCACCGCGGACCAGCGCGAGCGACTCAATGCGCTGCCAGACCGGCTGAGTAGCGGAGATGCGCTGACGCAATTGCTCCAAGCGCTCGACGAAGCGCCGTCGTTGCCGCCGCAGGATGAGCTGGTCGAGCTTTTCGACCAACTTCGGCCGTCCGCATTGGCCACCGTGTTCCTCTGGCTCGGCAGGATTCACAACGAGCGCCTGCGTCCCTTGCTCGAAGCGGCCGCCGGACGACTCGCCGCGGCCAACACTGCAGAATTGGTGCGGCTCATTCAGTCGCCCGAACAAGAGGTGTCGGCCGAAGCAATCCGCCGCGCCGGCGCGCTCAAGGCGCAGGCCGCGGTGCTCGCCCTCGGCAAGATGCTCGGCGAACCAGAGGTGACGCGGCGGCAGATGGCGGTCCAGGCACTGACCGAGATTGCGTCCCCCGGTGCGCTGCAGGCGCTCGAGCGCGCGATCGAGGACGACAATCGCGAAGTCCGGATCACCGCCGTTCGCGCGTTGGCGGCGCAGGCGTATCGCCCCGTGCTCGCGCGCCTGGAAACGGCGATCAAAGGGAAGACGGTGCGCGACGCCGACCTCACTGAGAAGATGGCGTTCTTCGAGGGATACGGATCGTTGTGTGGCGACGGCGGCGTACCGCACCTCGACTCGGTCCTCAACGGCAAAGGATTCCTCGGCCGCCGCGAGGACGCGGAGATTCGTGCGTGCGCCGCGACGGCGCTCGGCCGCGTCGGGTCGCCGAAAGCGCAGGAGGCCTTGAGGAAAGCGTCGGCCGAGAAGGACGTGGTGGTGCGCAACGCGGTGATGCGCGCGCTTCGTGGCGGCGGAGGCAGCGCATGACGGGATCCCGAACCCCGCACGGCTCGCTGCGCGCAGTCGGTGCGCCCGGCGGCAGCATGGACTCGTCCTCCGACTCGCAGATTCGTCGCGCCGGCCGGCAGTTGATCTTCAACGCCTACGGCGCGCTGCGCGCTGTGAAGTTGTATCCGGTCGAGAATGCGGCAGTGCAGAAGGCGCTGGCCGAAGTGGCGAACCAGAGCCATGAGCTCATCACGAGCGAGGGTGAGCTCGAGCTCCGGATGTCGGGCGAATTCATTTTCGTCAATCAAACGCGGCTGCGGCTCGATCTCGATAACTTCGCCAGCTTTAGTCACCTTTTGTCACTATTTCGCGCCGCCGGTATCGGCAGCGTCGGCATCGGCGACGAGGTTGGCCCCAAGGACTGGCTCGTCTTTCTCTCGCTGCTGCAGTCGCCGGGGTCGGATGATCCAGCCGAACGGCTCGCCGCGCTGATCGAGAAGCTGCAGGCCGCCGGTGTCGCATCGTTCACGCTGTCGCCGCCGGCCGAACAGGGCGAAGGCAAGCGAGAGAAGGCGAAGGAGCGGGCCAAACGCACCTACGCGCAGTCGGTCGCCGCGACGCGCGAGCTCATGTCGTCCGTGCGCATGGGCGGCAGTCCGAACATCAAGAAGATGAAGCGCGTCGTGCAGGGTATCGTCGATCAGATCCTGAACGAGGAAACCTCGCTCATCGGACTGACGACCATTCGCGACTACGACGAGTACACGTTCACGCACAGCGTCAACGTCTGCATCTTCTCAGTGGCATTGGGCAAGCGCCTGGGGTTGAGCAAACTCCAATTGTACGACCTGGGCATGGCCGCGCTTTTCCATGACATCGGAAAGTCGCGCGTGCCGCAGTCCATCTTGAACAAGTCGGGCGGACTCACGGACGAGGAGTGGCGCTTGATCGCGTCACATCCGTGGCTCGGCGTGCTCGCGCTGTTTCAGGTGCGGGGCGCTCAGGAGCTGCCGTATCGCTCGATGATCGTGGCGCACGAGCACCACATGAAGCGCGACCTCACCGGCTATCCGCGCCCCATTCGCGAGCGGCAGTTGAGCATGTTCAGCAAGATCGTCGCGATCGCCGACGGCTTCGACGCCGCGACCTCGCGCCGCGCGTACCAGACGGTGCCGTTCACGCCCGCACAGGTCATGCTCGAGATGCGCGACAATCCGCGCCGCGGCATGGATCCCGTGATCGTGAAGGCGTTCATCAACCTGACCGGGATCTATCCCGTCGGCACGCTCGTCATTCTCGATACCTTCGAGTTGGGGATCGTGCACGCGGTGAATCCGCTGCAGGAAATGTTGTCGCGCCCCGTTGTCCGCGTCGTCAGCGACGCATTGGGCAACGTGGTTTATCCGGGCACGCTGGTCGACCTCGCGGACCGCAACGCGGACGGCGTGTTCCTTCGTACCATCATCAAGACTGAGAATCCTGATCGATATGGCATCCGCATCGGTGACTATTTCACCTGATCGCATCGAGCGGCTGTTCGCCGACTTGAAGGCCGCAGGCAAGCGCGCACTCGTTCCGTACATCACCGCCGGCCATCCGGATATCGCGCGCACCGTCGATCTGATTCAGGCGCTCGAAGGCGCGGGCGCCGACGTGATCGAGTTAGGCCTGCCGTTCTCCGATCCAATGGCCGACGGTCCCGTCATCCAGGCCAGCTCGCAGCGCGCGCTCGAGGAGGGAATGAATTTCGATTTGCTGCTCGAGCTCGTGGCGAAGGCAAAGCCACGCGTCCCGCTCGTGCTGTTCAGCTATCTCAATCCCATCATCGTTGCAGGGCGCGACGCGCTCACTCGTGCGGCCGACGCCGGATTCAGCGGAATTCTGATCACGGACATTCCGGTTGGATCGGATCCCGAGCGCGAAGCGTGGATTGGTGAAGGTCCGCTCGCGTTCATCCGCCTCGTCGCACCCACCACGCCGCTCGACAGGATGAAAGAAATCGCCGCGCACGGCAGTGGCTTCGTGTACCTCATCAGCCGACTCGGCGTGACGGGCGTGCAGAGCCAGCTCGCATCCGATTTACCGGCCACGGTGAAACGGCTGCGTGAGGCGGCGACGTTGCCGGTGTGCGTCGGGTTCGGCGTTTCCACGCCCGAGCAGGCAGCCGCTGTCGCGCGAATTGCCGACGGCGTCGTCGTCGGCAGCGCCATCGTTCGCGCCGCGGGCGACAGCATCGATGCGGCCGCGAAGCTGACGGCATCGCTGCGCGCCGCGATCGACGCGGCTTAACGCCCCCGGCGCGCCATGCACGAAATCACTCTGCAGGCCATGCGCTTTCACGCGCTGGTCGGCATCGTGCCGCACGAGCGCACGGTGCCGCAACCGATCGACGTCGATCTGCGCGTTCGAGTCTCCGAAGGTCCGTCGGTCATCGATTACCGCGCGTTGTACGACATTGTCGCGCGCACCTTCGAACATGGTCCGATCGACTATCTCGAGGAGATCGGCGATCGAATCGCCACTGGCGTACTCGCGTACGACGAGCGCGTTCGCGCCGTTCGCGTGGCGGTTCGCAAACCACACGTCGCGCTCGGCGGACCGCTGGCCTACGCTCAGGTCGTGACCGACCGCAGCGCGGATGACTGACGCCGTGCTCGACGTCGCCTACGTAGCACTCGGCTCCAACCTCGGTGATCGCGACGCGTATCTCGCTCGTGCGCGCGATGCGATCGCCGCGATTCCCGGCGTCCGCGTGATTCGCGCATCGTCGATCGAGGAGACGGCGCCAATCGGTCCGGTGAAGCAGGGAGCGTTTCTCAATCAGATGCTCGCCTTGGAGACATCGCTCGAGCCGCGCGAGCTGCTCGTGCAGCTTCAGGCGATCGAAGCGCGCGAAGGACGGCAGCGCGATGCGCGATGGGGACCACGCACGCTCGATCTCGACATCGTCCGGTATGATGAGCAAGCTGTGAATGCGCCGGACCTGCACGTGCCGCATCCAGAAATCGCACATCGCGATTTCTGGCAGCGCGAGCTCGCCGAATTGGGAGCGCACGCGTGACCGTGATCGCGCGAGACGGCGATGCCGTGTTCGAGCTTCCGGCGTGGGCTCAGGTGTCGGAGAAACGGCGTGGCCACATTGCGCGTGTGACGCGGTTGCTCGACGAGTGGGCGACCGCCATGCGTGTTGGCGACGACGAACGACGCGCGTGGATCGACGCCGGCCTGTATCACGATGCGCTCAAGGATGCCAGCGAGTCGGAGTTGCGCGCACTGGCCGGTAACGTCGCCTATGAAACGGAGATGCTGCACGGTCCCGCGGCGGCGGCGCGCATGGAGCGCGACGGGGAACGCCGCCTCAGCGTATTGAATGCAGTGCGATACCACACCGTGGGCTATCTCGATTGGGATCGCACAGGTCACGCGCTCTACATGGCCGACTTTCTCGAGCCAGGGCGTCGGTTCTCACAGCGCGATCGTGCGTTTCTCGCCGAGCAGGTTCCGCACGATTTCGACGGAGTGTTTCGCCAGGTCGTGCGTGCGCGACTCGAGTGGTCGTTGCACGAAGGCCACACGCTCTTTCCCGAAACCATCTCGCTCTGGAATTCCGTCGCATGACCAACACGCGAATTATCATCATCGTGTTGATCGGTTGCGCGCTGATGGGCGGAGCGATGGCCGTGAGCGCGCGGCGGGTTCGCGCCGCGCGCGCCGCGGCAACGATTCCGCCCGAGCTTCGCGCGCCCGACAGCGTTCGCATCCGCGTTCAGGTCTTGAACGGCACGAAGACTCGCGGACTCGCTCGGCGCGCGACGATGTTTCTACGCGACCGGGGATTCGACGTCGTCGAGAACGGCACGGTGAACGATGCGCGCGACAGCACGCTGGTGCTCGACCTGTCAGGTCACCCCGAGTGGGCGCAGCGCATCGCCAAGATCATCGGCCATGCGACGGTCGAATCCCGACCGGACAGCTCACGCTACCTGGACATCTCCGTCGTGCTTGGGGCCTCCTGGCGGCCGCCGGCCCAACCGTTCTACCCGTAGCTGCCCGCAGGCCGCGGCGATGTCCATGCCGCGACTCTTTCGAATCGCCACTTCCACTTTGCGCGCCTTCAGTTGGCGTGCGAAATCGTGAATTCGATTCGACGACGATGGTGTGAAGCCCTGCGCACCGCCCGGATGTAGCGGAATCAAATTCACGAACGCTCGGCATTCCAACGCGAGATTCGCGAGCTGGATCGCATGCTCCTCGCCGTCGTTCACGCCGCCGAGCATGACGTATTCGAAGGTGACGCGGCGGTCGAAGACTTTTGCCGCTTCGATCACGTCGGCGAGCGGATACTTGGTATTGATCGGCATCAGCTCGCGGCGAAGTCCGTCGCTCGGCGCGTGGATCGACAACGCCAATCGGAATTGCTCCGGGCGCTGACCGAGCGCGACGATGCCCGGCAGCACACCGACCGTCGAGATGGTGATGTGTCGCGCGCCAATTCCCAGGCCCTCCGGATCGTTCAGGATCGTCAGCGCCGAGTCTACTGCTTTCCAGTTCATGAGCGGTTCGCCCATGCCCATGAACACGACGTTCGTGACGTCGATCGGCGGATCGAGCAATCGCATCTCGCGCACTTGGCCGGCGATTTCCGACACCGTGAGATTGCGCGAGAAGCCCATCGCGCCGGTCGCGCAGAACGCGCATTGCAGCGCGCATCCGGCCTGCGACGAAATGCACAACGTCATTCGGTCGCCGTCCGGGATCGCGACGGTTTCGATCGCCTCGTTGTCGCGAAGCTGAAAGAGAAATTTCTCCGTGCCGTCCTTGGATTTCTGTCGCGCCGCAATCTGGAGGCGCGGCAGCTCGAAAGCGCCGGCGAGCGTCTCGCGCAGCGATTTCGGGAGATCGGACATCGTCTCAAAGCTCGCCGCGGGCTGCTGCCACAGATGACGCACGACTTGCCCTGCGCGATAAGCCGGCTGGCCGGCGCGCTTGAAGAACGCCGAGAGCTGCTCGCGAGCGGCGGCCGGAGTCAAACTGAGGAGATCGATCTTGGTTGCAGCGGTTGCAGCGAGTGCAGAGGTTGAAGCGGCGGCGCTCACGGGAAAACTCGAGTCAGAAGAAATTGGTAGCTGGCGGGGAAGCCCGCCGCGCCGTCATCGCGGCCGATCGCCACGGTGTATCCGGCATAGCGCAGACCAAATCCAAGCCGCATGCGCCGATTCGTGTGTCCAAACATCGTCGACTGCGCAATGCCCCCGCTCAGGTCGAGCTCGCGGTACGTCGATGTCGCGAAGCCGTAATCCTCGTGGCCGCGGCCGTTGGTCTGGCTGCGAGAGTAGCCGGCGCGAAGTTGGAGCGTGGAATCGCGTTTCAGGACGGGGATGTCGGCCGCGCCCATGTACGTGGGGTCTTCCCGGGACGACGGGCTCAGGAGGAAACTCGAAACGGCGACGCGCACCGGCGTGCCGGCAACGCGGTCGACGATCGCGCCAAGGTCCATCGACATCACGCCCGAATGATCCGTGTCGAGCGAGCCCCACCGATATCGGGCCGCGGCGCCGAAACTGGAATTCCCGCGCGTGGTCGAGAGACCCGCGGACAGGATCGAGGTGCCGTACGGGATCTCGCCGCCCATCGACTGTGGATCGGTGTCGGTGCGGAGAATGTCGGCCACCGAGGCCTGCGCGAATGACAACGATCCCGTGAGCTGCGGCCGCAGCCGGTACGACACGCCGGCCATCTCGAGCTGCACGCCTTGCTCTTGCGGTGTGGTCAATCCCGCCAGACCGAATTCGAATTTTCGGTTGCCCGTGAGCGACGAAGCGGCCGGATTCCAGATGCCCGCCGGCATGTCGGTGCTGAGCGACGGTGCTTCGGCCAGGAGTCCGAGCGGGAGATCCAACAGGTCGCGACCGGGTACCTGTTGCGCCGCGGCGGCACCTGTGACAACGAACGAGGCCAGCGCGACGAAGATCAAGCGGGACATATACTTAACTTAATCGCAGGCCCGCGTAACGGTCAAGCGAACGGGCAATAATATACTTGACACACCCAACATTTCATGTAGATTCTCCGGTATGGAACAGCAACTCAATGCCCCCAGCAATCTTCGCGAAGCCATCGCGTACTTCGCGGACCCGGACCTGGCCTTGGCGTTTCTCGTCGAGATGCGCTGGCCTGATGGCGTCGTGTGCCCGCATTGCGAGGCCCGCGAGCCGCTGTTCCTCAAGACGCGCCGCATTTGGAAGTGCCGCGAGTGCCGCAAGCAGTTCTCGGTCAAAGTCGGGACCGTATTCGAGGACTCGCCGTTGGGCTTAGACAAGTGGCTTCCGGCCCTCTGGCTGTTGGCCAACGCCAAGAACGGCATCAGCTCGTACGAGATTGCCCGCTCGCTCGGCGTGACCCAAAAGACCGCGTGGTTCATGCTCGGTCGCATTCGGCTGGCCATGCAAACCATGACCTTCGAGCGGTTCGATGGCGAAGTCGAAGTCGACGAAAGCTTCATCGGCGGCAAAGCCAAGAACATGCACAAGAAGAAGCTCAACCGGCCGCCGATGAAGGGCACCAGCGTCAAAGGCAAAACCGCCGTCATGGGCCTCTTGCAGCGTGGACCGGACGGGCAGAGCCAGATTCGCGCGTCGGTCGTCCACAGCGTCAAGAAGCACGAGCTGGACGCCAAGGTGCGGGCGAACGTCGTACCCGGTGCGACCATCAACACCGATGCGCTGCCGTCCTACAATCAGCTCTACACCGAATACGACCACCACACCGTGGACCATCAGTACGAGTGGGTCCGCGTGCTGCCGGATGGCCGGAAGGTTCACACCAACGGGCTGGAGAACTTCTGGAGCGTGTTGAAGCGCGGACTCAAAGGGACCTACATCAGCGTCGATCCGTTCCACCTGTTCCGCTACGTGGCCGAGCAGTCGTTCCGCTTCAATCTCCGGTCGTTGACTGATGCCGAGCGGTTCAAGCGGGTGGCGCAGCAGATCGTGGGCAAGCGGCTGACCTACACCGCGCTGACCGGGGCGAAGTTGGCTACGACGTGACTTCAGATCATACCCGCACCTTCGACGCGGGAAACGACGCAAGCGAAAGGGGGAATCGTGAGTGAGTCGAGCGACACCAAACGACCGCCGCCAGACCGACCGGAGCGCACGCCGATGGAGAAGATGGCGGCGCTCACGCGGGCGCTCGTCAGTGTGCCGAAGGACGAGATCGGGAAGAAGCGGCGACGGACTAAGGCGAAGAAGAAGCGCGGTCATTGATCAGTCTTTCCGCTCAGGTCGTCACCAGGTAGCCGAGCGCCTTGAAGCCTGGCCAGTTCAACGAGCGTTTCGATTGGAAGGCTGCGCCGTTTGGCCTCATCAATCTCGGAGCGCAGATTGGCGAACCACCGGTCGCCCATGTACACGCACCGATGAGACGGTTTCACGGCGGTAAAATGATCCCCAAGCCAGTCGAAATCATGCCCTTGGTCAGTGTTCGCGGCGCGCTGAAGCCACGCGACCATGTCCGCGGCCTGAAGTGGTATGAACTCGTGATCGTCCTGTGTGATAGGGTCTATGGCATGATAGACCGCATCGGCTCCATCATCACGGTGCGGACAGCGGGATACCAGCTTTTTGTTGCTGGTCCAAGGCTCGGGTGCTTATCGACGATAAAGTCGAATCGTTCCCGCTCGCCCATGTCCCACAAGTGAAAACATGCCGATGAAATGAACGAGTTGTAGGCGTAGAAATAGGGATTGAACGATACGGCCTCCGCGCGTCGGAACCGCTTGCTGTGATGTTTCTTCGATGGCGTTTTTTTGGGCGCCGGCCCGAATACCGCTTGATGCGACGCCAGGTCCACGGTGACGTGAAGTGCGACAAACGGCTGCGCATTCATGATCCGCGTAAGCGCGGCGACTTTGTCATTTCTCGCCGTTCCGGTGAAGCCCGCGAATTGCCCTTTATATTGCGCCGCCTCATGCATTTTGAAATAGTCGATCGATGGCGCGGCACACAGGCACGCGGCCCACTGATCAGAGAGATTCGCCCACCATTCTGATCGGCCGATGAGCCCGGCAATTACGATCACTGGGCCCTGTCCTTTACAACCACTATCGTCGGCAATCGCCTGCATCGGCATAAGCACCCTCCGCTTTCGAACCGCAGTCGGATACCCGGACAGGAACGAAAAACCGACGGGCAACCACGGCGCTGGATTACTCATAATTCACCCAGCTGGCTGGGTGTGTCAAGTATATTATTGCCAGCGAACGACTACCGACAATCCCTCGATCCCGGTACATTGTGAGATTGCATGAACCACTTCGTGAAGCAGGATTTGCTTCTCGTCCGGCCTCGACCGGACGCCGCCGGGGACAACCTCCGTCAGGCCGACGCGACCCGTTGACGCCCCGCAGACTCAGCCCCACACGCAAGCTGGTCCGCTTCGCGCTGTAAGGTGAGCTGAGCGCCTACGACTCTCACGACACTTGATGACGACCGAACATCTCGCGACAACCCATCGAACCCACCTCTGCGGCGCATTGCGTCTCAGCGATGTTGGCCGCCACGTCCGCCTCGGCGGGTGGGTCCACCGCAGCCGCGATCTCGGAGGCCTGGCCTTCGTCGATCTGCGCGACCGCGCCGGTCTCGTTCAGGTCTCGTTCGATCCCGCGAACTGCTCACCGGAAGTGAGCGCTGCCGCTGCGAGTCTCGGACAGGAATCGGTGGTGCTGATCGAGGGCGAGGTCGTCGCGCGACCGGATGCCATGCGGAATCCCGATCTCAGCACCGGCGACATCGAAGTGCGCGCGACGGCTCTAACCGTCGTCGGCCCGGCAACACCGCCGGCGATTCCCGTCGCGCGCTCGCGCGCGGAGAATTTGCCGGCTGAAGACCTCCGGCTTCGTCATCGTTTCCTCGATCTCCGCCGGCCCGAGCTGCAGGAGAACATCCTGCTGCGCCATCGCCTCATGCAGGTGACACGGCAGTTCCTGAGCGAGCACGGGTACTTCGAGATCGAGACGCCGATTCTCACGAAGCCAACGCCGGAAGGCGCCCGCGACTATCTGGTGCCGAGCCGCGTACATCCGGGCGAGTTCTACGCGCTGCCGCAGTCGCCGCAGCTCTATAAGCAATTGCTCATGATCTCGGGCTTCGACCGGTATTTTCAGATCGCGCGCTGCTTCCGCGACGAGGATCTCCGGCAGGATCGTCAGCCGGAGTTCACGCAGATCGACATCGAGGCATCGTTCATCGCGCAGGACGACATCATGCGCATGAGCGAAGGCCTCATCTCGGCGCTCTGGCGCGAAGGCGGTCAGCCGACGCCGTCGGAGTTCCCGCGGATGACGTACGCCGACTCCATGGAGCGGTATGGCTGCGACCGTCCTGACACGCGCTACGGCCTGGAGCTGTTCGACGCGAGCGATGTGTTTCGCGGCGCTGATTTCGCGATCACCAAATCGGCGCTCGACGCCGGCGGTCGCGTGCGAGGCATTCGCATTCCGGGCGGCGCCGCGGCGTTGTCGCGAAAGCACCAAGACGAGATCGAAGCGGACGCGAAGAAGGCGGGCGCGATGGGTCTGCTTCGTCTCAAGTTCGTCAACGGCGCGCTCGAAGGCCCAATCGCCAAGTTCCTCGGCGAAGGCTCGGCGCAGCGTCTCGGTTTGCAGGAAGGAGATTTGGCGCTGTTCGTCGCCGCTCCCGATCGCGTCTCGAGCCCGTCGCTCGATCGCGTTCGCCAGGATGTCGCGCGTCGGATGAATCTCACGGCGGATGCCGAGTCACGCTTCCTCTGGGTGACCGACTTCCCGTTGTTCGATCTCGATCCGGCCACGGGCGTGCTCGCAGCGGTGCATCATCCGTTCACGTCGCCCATGCCGGCGGACATTCCGCTGCTCGACAGCGCGCCGGAGCGCGTACGTGCACAGGCCTATGATCTCGTGTTCAACGGTACGGAACTCGGCGGCGGCAGCATTCGTATCAGCGATCCTGCGGTGCAATCGAGAATGTTTGAATTCCTCGGCATCGACGAGGCGACGGCTCAGGCGCGATTTGGTTTTCTGCTCGAGGGACTTCGCGCCGGCGCGCCACCGCACGGCGGCATCGCGTTCGGCTTCGATCGAATCGCGATGAAGCTCTCGAACGCCGGCTCGTTGCGCGACGTCATCGCCTTCCCGAAAACGACCGCGGCACGCGCGCTGTTCGAAGGCGCTCCGTCGCACGTTCCACCCGCGGACCTTTCTGACTTACACATCAGCATCAACGGTGATCAGGCGTGAGTGACGAGAATGTCACGCAGAAAATTTCCACGGAGGGCGCAGATCCGCTGACGCTCGCCGGTGTCAACGACGCGAATCTCGTTGAGCTCTCGCGGCTC
The DNA here is from genome assembly GCA_036499625.1 of Gemmatimonadaceae bacterium. GTDB lineage: Bacteria > Gemmatimonadota > Gemmatimonadetes > Gemmatimonadales > Gemmatimonadaceae > JAQBQB01. The sequence goes on along the minus strand of DASYDJ010000041.1, from coordinate 90,003 downwards.
GGTGGCGTGAAGGTCGCGCTGCGCGGCGACACGCTGACGCTCTCTGGTCCGTCCGACTTCGTCGAGCGAGCTACGGGGATTGCGAGCCGGATGATCGAAGCGGCGCGTCAACGGCGCGATTTGACGCCCGACGACGTGCTGCGCATGGGCGACGTGGTCGATCGCGGCGATGGCGCTGACGAAGACGGCCACGAAGGCAACGGCAACGGCGGCGGGCAGCGCATCGCGCTGCCTGGCGTTCGCAAAGTCATTCAAGCGAAGACGCCCGGCCAAGCCGAGTACATGCAGAAGATGAAGGACAACGACATCGTCGTTGGCATTGGACCGGCTGGAACGGGCAAGACGTATCTCGCCGTTGCCGCCGCGGTGGATGCGCTCACGCGCAAGCACGTGCGGCGCATCGTGCTCACGCGGCCGGCGGTGGAAGCAGGGGAGAACCTCGGCTTTCTGCCCGGCGACATGCAGGCCAAGATCGATCCGTATCTTCGTCCGCTCTACGACGCGCTCGACGAGATGATGCCGCTCGAGCGCATTCAGCGCGCGCTCGAGCAGCGCGTGATCGAAGTCGCGCCGCTCGCGTTCATGCGCGGGCGAACGCTCGGCGATGCGTTCGTCATCGTTGACGAGGCGCAGAACGCGACCGCGATGCAGATGAAGATGGTGCTCACGCGACTCGGCGTGAATTCCCGAATGGTCATCACGGGCGACAAGACGCAGATCGATCTGCCAAAGAAGGACGACTCCGGCCTGACGCAGATCGAGCGCATCTTGCCGGGCATCGATGGGATCGGCTTCCACTACTTCAACGAAACCGACGTCGTGCGTCATCGACTGGTGCGAGACATCGTGCGCGCGTACGCCGTGGACGCGGGGGAGTAACGTACAGTGAGCGACGGCGACCGACCTCCGAGCGACTCGTCAGACAGTGCGCCTGCCGCACAGCCGGCGTTGTCGTATCATGGAGCTCGAATTCTGCTCGGGGTCGCACTCGCCATTCTCACGTTCATCCTGTTTCCAGCGGCGCCGGCGACAGACTTCCCGGTATACGAAGTCGGTTCGGTAGCAAGCGACAACGTGATTGCGCCGGTTGCGTTCACGGTGTCGAAATCCGACAAAGAGCTCGCGACAGAGCGCAACGCGGTCGCCGACGGCGTCGAGCCCGTCTACGACTTCGTGCAAGCTGCGCTCGACTCGTCACGCCAGGCGCTGACCGGCTTCATGGCGGCGATCGATCAGGCGGCGAAGACCAATCCGCTCGTGGCGACCGCATCGGTGCAGCGCGCGGCGGAAAGTTGGGGGATGCCGCTGAGCGCCGGACAGGCGGCTTACCTCGCGAGCTCTCCGCGTCGCACGGCGCTCGACCGATCGCTCTCGCGCGTGTTCGACCGCTGGCTCAGCGCCGGCGTGGCGACAGCGGGCTCACTCGACTCCGTGAGTGGTACGATCGTCGTTCGAACGCAGGGTGAGGATCGGCGGCTTCCGTCGGACAGCGTCGCAACGTTCAACATGCTGGTGAGCCGCGCGCGGCTCATTCATCCCGATCCCGGCTCCGCGGTGGGCGACTCGTTGTACATGCGCCTGCTCGCGACGTTCTTCCATCCCACGATCGTTCCGGATCGCGCGACGACGGAGCTGCGACGTCAGGAGGTTCGTGCCTCCGTTCCCGTGGAGAAGTATCGCGTTCTGGCGGGCGAGAAGATCATTGGCGCGAATGAAGTCGTGGGCCGGGAGCAGAATGACAAGCTCCGCGCGCTGCACGATGCCGTCGACACCTATCGCGGCTCGCAACGAGGCACGCGGCGGATCTTTGGCTCAATCCTGTTCAACTTCCTGCTCGTTGCGCTGATCGGCATCAGCGTCGTTCGCATTCGGCCGGCGATGTACAACAACTTCCGCTGGCTTGTGATGGTGGCCATCGCCGCCGCGCTCGTTCTGATTGGCGGTGCCGCATTGGCGCAACTGCGTCCGGTGCGCCCCGAGCTGGTGCCGGTCGCTCTGGCTGCCGTGCTTTTGAGCGCGCTGTTCGACCGGCGCATCAGCGTCGTGGTGACCGTGGTGCTGGCCACGCTCGTCGCGGGGCAGAGCGTGTATCGCGGCACGAACGCGTTGTTCATCAATCTCGTGGCGGGAACGGCGGCGGCAGTTTCCGTCGGCGAGATTCGCCGCCGCAACCAGTCGTATGAGTGGATTCTGATGATCGGCGGCGCATATCTCGTGACGGCTGGCGCCATCGGTCTCACGCTCGACCTGCCGTGGAGAGAAATTTTTGTCTCCGCGGGATTCGGCGTCCTCAATGCCTTCGTGTGTGTGTTGCTCGCCGTGCTCGTGCTGCCCATGGCGGAGGCGTTCACCGGCATCGAGACGGATCTCACGCTGCTCGAATGGTCTGATTTGAATCGACCCCTCATGCAGCGGTTGAGTCTCGAGGCGCCGGGCACGTACGCACACACGATCGCGATCGCGAATCTCGCCGAAGCCGCATGCCGGGCAATCGGGGCGAATCCGCTGCTCGCGCGTGTCGGCGCGTACTATCACGACATCGGCAAAATCGCCAAGCCGCAGTACTTCGTGGAGAATCAGGCGAAGGGACGAAATCCGCACGACATGCTGCAGCCGACCGCGAGCGCGACGATCATTCGCAATCACGTTCAACAAGGCCTCGAGCTCGCCGAGCAGAACAAGCTGCCCAAGGCGCTGCGCGCGTTCATCACGGAGCATCACGGAACGGGCACGATCAGCTACTTCCTGGACAAAGCGCGTCAACGCGAGTCCGCTCCCGACGAAGCGGAGTTCACGTATCCGGGACCGCTGCCGCAAACGTGCGAGACCGCCGTGGTCATGCTCGCGGACGGCATCGAGGCGTCGACTCGCGTACTGCACGAACCAACGCCGCAGAAGATTCGCGACGTCATCGACTACATCGTCAGGCAGCGCATGGAGCAGGGACAGCTCACGCGGGCACCGCTCACGCTGCGCCAGATCGAGATCGTGAAGGAAGAGTTCGCGCGCGTTCTCGTAGGCATGTACCACAATCGCATCGAATATCCGTCCTCGAGCGGCGGCGTGAACGCGGGATTCGCGTCCACATGAGCATCGATGTGTTCGTCGACGCGGAAGGCGTTCGGAGCCCGCTCGGCCGCGATGCCGTCGCGCGAATCGCACAGGGTGCATTGCGCGCCGAAAAGGTGCGCGACGCGATGTTGTCGATCACGATGCTGAGCCGGCGCGCGATGGCGAAGGCGAACTCAACTCACCTCGGCCACTCGGGCGCGACAGACGTGATCTCGTTCGGCTTCACGCGCGCAACGCCGAGCGATCCGGTAATCGGCGACATCTACATCTGTCCCGACGTCGCGCGCGAGAACGCCGCGGCCCGCGGTGCGGGCGTTCGCGAAGAGATCGGCCGGCTCGTCGTTCATGGCGTGTTGCACGTGCTTGGTCACGATCATCCAGTGGACGAGCGACGCGAGTCGTCGGCAATGTGGAAGCGGCAGGAGCAGCTCCTTCGCAGACTCATGATGCCCGGCATGATGCCCGGAGTGAAGCGCCGATGATGACCGCGTGGGCGTGGGCAATCGGAGTCGTCGCCGCACTGTTGGCGACGGTGTTCGCCACGGCGGACAGCGCGCTGTTGGCGTTCCACGCCTCGGAGTCGTCGACTACCTCGGAGCAGTACTTTGCCGACCGCGAGCGGATGCACCGTGCGCTCTCGATGGGCCGGGTATTGGCGTACGTCGCGGCGGGCGCTGCTCTCGCGCAGGCGTTGCAGCTATCGTCGCTTCCGGTCGTGTCGCGCATGGTGATCACGGCGGTCGGCGCGGTCGTGGTCTGCATTCTCGCCGAGGGAGTCGGACGCGCGCTAGGATACTCCTCGCCGGCGGTGATGCACGCCAAACTGCGGCCGATCGTGAAAGGCGTCGCGATCGTGCTTTCACCCGCCGTTGGACTCGGCGCGACCATCGATCGGGCGATTCATGCGGTCATTCCGCTCGCGCCATCGAATGCCGGCGAGCGCGAAACTTCCGCCGAGCAGTTCCGCGAAGTCGTTGCCGCCGAAGCGGACGTTTCGCAAGCGGAGGAACAGCTCATTCACGGCGTGTTCACGCTCGGCGAAACCGAGGTGCAGGAGATCATGGTGCCGCGCGTCGACATGGTGGGCATCGACGCCGAAACGCCGTGGTCGGAAGTGCTCGATCGCATTCGCAGCTCGGAGCACGCGCGTTTTCCCGTGTATCGCGAAACGCTCGACGAAGTGACCGGAATTCTGTACGCCAAGGACGTGTTGCCGGCGATCATCGCCGATGAAGAACCGGAGAGCGGCTGGCAGCCGCTGATGCGGCCAGCCACGTTCATTCCGATCTCGAAACGGATCGACGATCAGCTCCGCGAATTCCAGGCGAGTCATTCGCACATCGCCATCGTCAGCGACGAATACGGTGGAACCGCCGGCCTCGTGACGATCGAAGACATTCTCGAGGAGATCGTCGGCGAGATTCGCGATGAGTACGACGTGGAGGAGCCGGAAATCGAGCAGCACGGAACGCCAGGTTCGTGGTGGGTCGCGGGTCGCGTGCCGATCGACGAGCTGGCCGAGCGACTCGGCATCGACTTTGGTGTCGAGGACGTGACGACGGTTGGCGGGATGGTGTACGTGCTCTTTGGCCGCGTGCCGAAGTCAGGCGAGTCCATCGTGCACTCGGGCTTTCGAATCGTGGTAGAGCGCGTGCGTCGTCGCAGAATCGAACGCGTGTACTTCGAGCGGTTGGACGTCGAGCCTGCGGCGGAGAGCGAATGACGCTCCTCAGTTTGCCGCTGGTCGTGGCGCTCGTGATCGTGGCATGGCTCACCGCCGGCGGAATGGCGGTGCGCTCCGTGAGTCGCATCTGGCTTCGGCATTGGGCGGAGCGCCAACTGCGCGGTGCGGCCGCGGCGGTGACGTATCTCGAGCGGCCGCATCGCATGGTCACCGCGGGGAGCGTGGGCATCGCGCTGACGCTGCTCGTGTCGGGCATGTTGCTCGGGATTTCGGCGAGCGGACCGAGTCTGGTGTGGAAGGCGTTGGCGTTTGCTGGCGTGACGATCGTGTTCGGGCAACTCGTGCCGCGGGCTGTCGCACGACGATGGCCCGCGGCCGTGGCCACGGTGGCGCTGCCCGTTCTCCGTCTCACGCAGATTCTCACGGTGCCAATCATCGGTGCGGGACGCGCGATTGCCGGCGTGTTCGTGCATCCGCGAGCCGATGCACCGCTGCCGAGCGACCGCGACGCGATTCAAGATCTACTACGTGAAGGAGAGCTGGAGGGAGTGGGTGAGCACGAAGAGATCGCGATCATCAGTGGCGTCGTGGACTTCAGCGAGAAAGTCGTGAGCCAGGTCATGACGCCGCGCTCGGACATTTTCGCGCTGCCGCGCGGCATCGAAGCACACACGCTCGCAACGCAGATCTCGCACTCGCGGTACAGCCGCGTGCCCATCTACGAAGGAACGCTGGACAATATCATCGGGATGATCCATGCGTTCGACGTCATCAAGGCGCGCGGCGAAACGCCGTCCGCGTTGCGACCCGTGGCGTTCTCGACTCCCGACGCGCCCTGCAACGAGCTACTGTTTCGCATGCTGCGCGAGCGCCTGCATTTGGCGATCGTGCGCGATGCTAGCGGCCACACGATGGGACTCGTGACTCTCGAGGATCTGCTCGAGGAGTTGGTGGGCGACATCCGTGATGAGCACGACGAACCCGAGCCACCGCGCGCTTCGACAAACATCTCGAGCGCGCTGACGAATACTTCTCAGAAATGACTGCCTCTCCCGCGCTGGACCGCGACGCGCGACTGTTTGCCGACTTCGACGCCGGACACAAAGCGTCGCTCGCTCGAGCTGTGAGCATTGTCGAAAACCATCGGTCCGGCTTCGACCGGCTGTTGGCACGATTGCAGACGCGCCTTGGGCGCGCGCGGCGCATCGGCATCACGGGCCCGCCGGGAGCGGGGAAGAGCACACTCACCACGCAGCTGGTGGGCGCCTATCGAGCGCAGGGACTGACCGTCGGCGTTCTCGCCGTCGATCCAACGTCGCCATTCACCGGCGGCGCACTCCTCGGCGATCGAATTCGCATGGAGGCCGTGGCGCTCGACCCAGGCGTGTTCATTCGCTCCATGGCGACGCGCGGCTCGCTCGGCGGACTGGCCGCGGCGACCCGTGAGGTGGCCGACGTGCTCGACGCCTTTGGACTGGATCGGATTCTCATCGAGACTGTGGGCGTGGGACAGAGTGAGCTCGACATCGCGCGCACCGCCGACACGAGCGTCGTGGTGCTCGTGCCCGAATCGGGCGACTCCATACAGACTCTGAAGGCAGGGCTGATGGAGATCGCCGATCTGTTCGTCGTCAACAAATCCGACCGTCCTGGCGCGGATCGATTGCGCAACGAGCTCGAGCTGATGATCGGCCTTCGCAACGGCGCCACGATGAAAAATATTCCCGCGCACCACGGCGTGGATCTCGGCCGCGCGATGACGAAAGACGAACAGATGGCGATGAATCCCGGCCGCGCCGCTCGCGCCGCCGCAAAATCGGAGCAGACCGAGGACTGGACGCCGCCCGTGCTGCGCACCGTCGCAGCGAAGAACGAGGGCGTCGAGGAGCTCGCCGCCGCGCTCGACCGTCACTTCGGTTATCTTGAGAAAAGCGGCACGTTGGCGGTGCGCCGCCGAGCACGGTTGCGGGAACGCGTGGTGGACGTCGTAGAAGCGCGGGTCCGCTCGCGGTTGTGGCAGGACGCAGGAACGAACGACTGGCTGGCCGAACAGATCGGCGCGCTCGAAACGGGCGCCACCAATCCATTCGAGGTCGCCGACGCGCTGTTGGCGCGCAGCGGAAACCTCCTCACGCGGAACGATCGATGACTTCGACGCGAGAATTCACCGACAAAGACAGCGGCGAGAGCGATCAGCGCGCTGAGCTCGAGCGCCTTCGCGCCGAAGTCGCCGACTGGCGCCGACGCTTCGCCAAAGGCGAAGTGCGCGACATCGCCTTCACTAATTCCGCGAAGGAAGTCGAACCGCTGTACACCGCGCTCGACGTCGATGCCGAGTCGGCCGAAAGTCTCGGTGTGCCTGGTACGTATCCGTTCACGCGCGGCGTGCATCCAACGGGTTACCGCGGCAAGCTGTGGACGATGCGCCAGTTCGCCGGCTTCGGCAGCGCAGCTGACACGAACGAGCGATTCAAGTTCTTGCTCGCACAGGGGCAGACCGGTCTCTCCACGGCGTTCGATTTCCCGACGCTGATGGGCTACGACTCGGATCATCCGCGGTCCTTGGGCGAAGTCGGCAAGACGGGCGTCGCGATCTCGAGCCTCGCCGACATGGAAGTCTTGTTCGACGGCATTCCGCTCGATCAGGTCTCGACGTCGATGACGATCAACGGTCCGGCGATCATTCTGTGGGCGTTTTACATCGCGGCTGCGGAAAAGAATGGCATTCCGCCAGAGAAGCTGCGCGGCACGATTCAGAACGACATTCTGAAAGAGTACATGGCGCAGCACGCCTGGTGCTTTCCGATCGAGCCGGCGCTGCGACTCATTGTCGATTGCTTCGAGTGGGGCGCCAAACACGCGCCGCTCTGGAATACGATCTCGATCTCCGGCTACCACATTCGCGAAGCGGGATCGACGGCCGCGCAGGAGCTCGCGTTCACGCTGGCCGATGGCTTCACCTACATCGAGCGCGGCATCGCTCGCGGCCTCGACGTCGACGACTTTGCGCCGCGCCTCTCGTTCTTCTGGGACATCCACAACGACTTCTTTGAGGAAATCGCCAAGCTCCGTGCGGCGCGCCGCATCTGGGCGCGCCACATGAAGGAGCGATACGGTGCGAAGAGTCCGCGGTCGTGGATCATGCGCTTCCACTCGCAGACCGCGGGCGTGACGCTTACGGCGCAGCAGCCGATGAACAACGTCGTGCGCGTCGCCTATCAGGCGATGGCGGCGGTCTTGGGCGGCACGCAGTCGCTGCACACCAACTCGATGGACGAGACGCTCGCGCTGCCGACGGAAGAAGCCGTGCAGGTTGCGCTGCGCACGCAGCAGATTCTCGCCTTCGAGACCGGCGTGCCGAACGTCATCGACCCACTTGGCGGCTCGTACTACGTGGAGGCGCTCACCGACCAGCTCGAGCACGAAGCGGAGTCGTTGTTCGAGGAGATCGACGCGCAGGGCGGTGTCGTCGCGGGTCTCGAGACTGGCTGGTTCCAACGCAAGATCTCCGAAGCCGCGTCGCGGCAGCAGTGGGAGATCGAGCAGCATCGTCGCGCGATTGTCGGCGTCAACGAATTCGTCACGGACGAACCGGAGCTCTCTATTCCGTTGTTGAAAGTCGGCGCGGAAGCAGAGCGTTCACAGCGCGAGCGCATGGCGAAGATGCGCGCGGAGCGCGACAACGCGGCCTGCAGCGAGGCGATCGATCGGTTGCGCGAGGCGGCTCGCGGATCCAACAACGTCTTCCCGTACATCCTCGACTGCGCGCGACGGTACTGCACGTTGTACGAGATTCGCGCGGCGCTCGAAGACGTGTTCGGGGCGTACCGCGAGCCGGTATTCTTCTAACTCGATAATACCGGAACTCTCGTTCCTCGGTGGGAGCGGTGGGATTGGAACGCCTGCTTTCCCACCGATGCAAAACTCTTGCGCAGTCGCTCGGCCGCCTGTAGCGTCTGGGCATGAAGCCTTTTGCATACAAACTGGCCGTCGTCGGTTTGCTTTGTGTGACCGAATTGCTCCACGCGCAACGAGTGAGCGGCCACCTGCGCGAATCGGCGTCGTCGGGTCCCGTGCCCGGCGCAGTCGTCTCTCTGCTCGACTCGGCCGGCCACACGCTGGCGCGAACGTTGAGCGCGGCGGACGGCCAATACCATCTCCTCGGCGATGGTCGCGGCACGTCCGTTCACGTGATCCGCATCGGCTTCCGACCGATGACGCTACCGGTTCACGGCACCGGCGGCGACGGGAATATCGTCGTCGATTTTTCGTTGATCACACTACCGACGTTGCTCGAGACCGTCGCGGTGCACGATCAGGCTCGTTGTCCGGTAGTCGCCAACGCGCCCGCGGCATTTTCCCTCTGGGAACAGGCGAGAAGCGCGCTCCTCGCCAGCGTTGTTGCGCGAGACGTCGACGCACCCACCGTGCGCCTCATCTCGTACTCGCGCGAGCTCGATGCGAGAAGTCACATTCAGTCGCAGGCCATCTCCGACACCATCTATGTCGCGTCGCGGCCCGTGGTCGCGTCGCGTACGGCTGCGGAATTCGCGTCAAAGGGCTTTCGCGACCACAACACGAAATCGGCAATGGTGACGTTTTACGGCCCCGACGCGGACGTGTTGCTCGATTCGACATTCTTGCAGAGCCACTGTATCTCGCTCCGAGAAGCAGACGGCGATCACCGTGACGACATCGGCATTGCGTTCGCGCCAGTTCCGGGACAGGACTCGGTCGTCGACGTGTCTGGTGTGTTGTGGCTCAATCGCACAGTGCCGGCGCTGCATACGCTGACCTTTCGATTCACGAATCTGACCTTTGCCGAGATGGATGCCGCGGCGGGCGGCGATTTGTTGTTCACCGTGCCGCCCAACGGCGTGGCCATGATCTCGCACTGGAATCTGCATCTGCCAGTCATGAGCCCGAGTCTCACGCCGCCCTTTTTGCCGCACCTTGCCGGCTATAGCGACGTCGGTGGCGAGCTCGCCGAGGCATCGTGGCATGACGGATCATCGTGGATCGGACCTCTTGCGACGATTAGCGGACACGTACTCGGCAAGGACAGTCACGCGCCGGTGCCGGATGCGATCGTCCGATTTGTCGGATCTCACATTGAAACACAGACCGACTCCAGCGGTGCATTCACGTTTCCGCTCACAGTGCCCGGACCGTACGTCATCGAAGCTCGAGACGAGCTGATGGCCGATCTCGGCGTCTCGCTCATCGGAACGACGAAGGTCGTCGCCGAGCGAGCGCCGATCAACAACATTCGCCTCGAGCTGCCGGCGAGAAACAAGGCGATCGCCTCGCTGTGCTCCGATGCGGGGCAAAAGACGGCGCGCGGTTCTCCTCGGACCTTGCTCCTCGGCCAAGTGCGGTTTGCCAACGGCTCTTCGAGCACCGATGCGTTCGTGAGCGTAGCGTGGCGTGGCGTCGATGCATCCGGCGAATCAACGGGACAGATCGGTCGTTTTAGCGGACACACCGATTCTACCGGAGTGTTCATGATGTGCGGCGCGCCGCCGGCAGTGGCAATGACAGTGAACGCGACGCGCGATTCGCTCGTCAGCGAGGACGAACGAGTGACCATCGATTCGAGCGCCGCGATTGGCGAAGTGAGCCTGACGCTCTGGGCGCCGTCACTCGCGCCGCTGCCGGCCTACCGCCGGCGACGCATGCTGGTCACCGACGATGCATCGCACGCACCGCTGGCCGGTGTCGAACTACGCGACGCGGCTACGGATCGGATGTTCGGCCGCACGTCGAAGGATGGATCGGTGAGTCTCGCGGCGTTGTCGCCGGGACGGACGGTCGTGCATCTGCGCAAGCTTGGCTACGAGCTGCGAACGTTGGTGGTCGACGTACAACCAGCCGATAGTCTGCCGATGGCCGTTCCACTAATGTCGGCCGAGCGTTTGGCGGCGGTGCAAGTCACCGCGAAAACAACTAGCCGGCTCGCCTACAAATCGGGGTTCGAAGACCGCGCGCTGGCGGGTCTGGGGCGCTTTCTCCGTGCGAATGATTTCGAACGTCATCCCGCGGAGAGGCTTGCGAGCGTGTTGCAAGGACTCGGCGTCAAGCAGGCGCCATCTGGTCCGACGGGTACCATGCTCCTCGGCGGCCACGGCCAGCCGTGCCCGGTAACGATCTACATCGACGGCGTGCTGCTGTACTCGCGCGCAATGCCGGGCCAGGCGCCGCCCGACGTCAGCTCGATGATGGGCATCGATTTCGGAGGCGCCGAATACTATGCGAGTGGCGCCGAAGTCCCGGCTGAGTACGCGGGCACAGATAGCGGCTGCGGCATTCTGTTACTGTGGCGAAAGGACTGACCCGACACCCGATCTTGCGGCTTCACGAAACGACAAATATGCTCTCAACATGCGCACTCTCGTATACGCCGCAGTAGTCGCCGCCTTGGTGTGCTCGACCCAGGCGCTCAGCGCCCAGCAAGTCAGCGGGCACATTCACGAATCCTCATCGGCGCAGCCGGTGCCGGGCGCGGTCGTCAACTTGCTCGACGCTGCCGGAAAGACAATCACGCGGACGGTCAGCAATGCCGCCGGCGCCTATCATCTCGCTGGAAACGGCCAGGGCCGATCTCTGAGCGTCATTCGCATCGGATTCCGGCCGGCGACGCAACCGCTCGCCGCGACGCCCGACAATGGCGCGCAGGTCGTCGATGTTGCGATGACGATGCTGCCTATGGTGCTCGAAGCGGTCGCGGTGCACGACCAGGCCCGGTGTCCCGTTACCGCCGACGGACCGGCGGCGTTTGCGCTCTGGGATCAGGCGAGAAATGCGCTGCTCGCCGAAATCGTGTCGCGCGAAGTAAATCCCGCCACCGTGCGGTTCGTGACGTACGCCAGGCGGCTCGATCCGAGCAACACGATGGTCCAGAAGCAAGCGGTGGACGACAGCGAATTCGTCGCGTCGCGCGCGTTCGTGTCGGCCCGCACCGCACGCGAGTTCGCCGATCGTGGCTATCGCGACGCGCCCGACTCCATCCGCCGCACGTATTACGCGCCCGACGGCGACGTCTTGCTGGACTCAGCGTTTTTGCGGGCGCATTGCATCTCGCTGCGGGACCACGACGGCGATCACAAAGATCAGATAGGAATCGCGTTCAAACCGGTGGCCGGGCAGGATTCGCTCGTCGACATTGCGGGCGTCTTGTGGCTGGCCCAAGGCACGCCGGCGCTTCGCACGTTGGACTTCCAGTTCACGAATCTCACACCGCAGGAAATGCGGGCGCGCGCCGGCGGTACAGTGACCTTTAGCGAGATGCCGAATGGCATCTCGATGATCTCGAGCTGGAAGCTGCATACGCCTGTTCTGCTGCGCCAAACGACACGAATCGGCCAGGAAACCATTACGATACCGACCGAGGGTCCCGGTGCGATTGCCGGCTACAACGACATCGGCAGTGAGCTGACCAACGCGTCGTGGGCAGACGGCACGACATGGCGCGATTCGCTTCCCACGGTGAGTGGGCGCGTAGTCGCGACGGGTAGCGAACGACCGATGGCCTATGCGCGCGTGCGCTTCCGCGACACACACATCACGGCGGAAGCCGACTCGATGGGGGAGTTCGTGCTGCCGTCCATCGTGTCTGGCCATTATTCCATCGAAGCAAACGACGGGCTGCTCGCGCAGTTGGGAATGATGTTGACGGGATCGGCAGATGTCGTCGTCGCCGAGAACAAGGCGCCGGTGAGCGGCGTGAAGATCGTTCTTCCGTCGCGCGCACGGGAAGTGAGCGCTTGGTGCTCGAAGGCGGTCCTCCCGAGCGGTACTCCGCCTAGCGACGACAAGCTGATCGTCGGCACGGTATTCGGACCCACCGGCAAGCCCGTCGAGGGCGCCACCGTGCTCGCCGAATGGAACCGCAAAGGAAGCGCACCGGACCAGAAAACAGATTTCCGTGGCGTCACCAACGCACAAGGCACGTTTGCGATGTGTGGAATGCCACCCGGCACGCCGATCGATTTCCTCGCGGCTCGTGGCGCGACCATCGGCAACCCGGTCACGATCAAGGTCGACTCGCTCAGTCTTGCGGCGCCGGTTCGGCTCGTGCTTCCCGACGGCGTCGGTTCGCGGCCCCATCACCGGCAGTAGATTCGCGAGAGACCGCGGTAGACGCGCGGACGACAACCGTCGATCTTCCGCGGATGACTCGCCGAAAGCAATCCGCGGAGTGGTGGCAGAGCTACTTCGATAGCCAGTACCTGCTCGAGTACGAGCCGATCTTCTCGCTCGAGCGCGACCGTCACGAGGTCGCGCGGCTCATGGACATCACGGGACTTCCGTCGGGCGCGCGCGTGCTCGACGTCCCGTGCGGTCAGGGACGACACGCCCATTTGCTCGCCGAGGCGGGCTTCGACGTCGACGGTCTCGATTATTCGGCGGACTTGCTTCGCGTCGCCAAGCGTCGCGGCACCGGACCACGCTTGCGCTACACGCGCGGCGACATGCGCGCGATGCCAGCGAAGTGGACCGGGCGCTTCGATGCAGTCTTCAACTTGTTCACGTCGTTTGGCTTCTTCACCGATCCGGCGGAAGACCGTCAGGTGATCGCCGAATTCGCGCGCGTGCTGGCGCCGGGCGGAACTCTGATCTGGCACGGTGGGAATCGCGACGGCGTCATGGCGCGCTTTCTCGACCGCGATTGGTGGAAAACCGAGGACGGCACTCTCGTCGCGCAGGAACGGAGCTTCGATCCGCTCTCGGGCCAATTGAAGGTCGAGTCGACGTGGTCGGGACCCTCGGGCCGGGGAGACCGCGAGCACAAGATCCGCCTTTATAATCCGACGCGCCTCGCCGAATTGTGTGCGGCGGAGGGCTTGATCGTCGAGGAAGCGTACGACGGCTTCCATCCGCGCGAGCTCACGCGATCGTCGAGCGAAATGCTGCTCGTCGCACGGAAGGACGGCGCTGTCCGTCCGTTGCCGAGACCTCGCAAGACTCACTAGCTTGCGAGAGCAGTTCAACATCCTGGACCCTAGCCCCTAGACCCTGTGGTACCGAGTCGTCCCATTCGCGTGCTGGTCGCCAAACCTGGCCTGGACGGCCATGACCGCGGCGCCAAAGTCGTGGCCGCGGCGTTGCGCGACGCCGGCATGGAAGTGATCTACACCGGCCTGCATCAGACGCCCGAGATGATCGCCACCGCCGCCGTCCAGGAGGACGTCGACGTCGTCGGACTGTCGATCTTGAGCGGCGCACACATGACGCTCTTTCCGCGCGTGCGCGAGCTGATGGCCGAGCAGGGACGTGACGACATCCTGATCACCGGCGGCGGTATCATTCCGAAAGAGGACATGGAAGCGCTGCACGAGCAGGGAATCGGGAAGCTCTTCGGGCCCGGAACGCCCACCTCGGCGTTGATCGACTACATCCGCGAATGGTTCGCCGAACGCGAACGGCAGGAAGCGTGACGACGAGACTTCGCGAGCTGAGTGCGGAGGTCCGGGAGCTCGAGGCACGACTGAGGGAAGGCGGCGGGGCGGACAAGATCGCAAGGCAGCACAAGCAAGGAAAGCTGACGGCGCGGGAGCGGATTACGCGCTTGTGTGATCCCGATACGCGGTTCATCGAGATTGGCCTGCTCGTCGCCTACGACGAGTACGAGGGTCAGGCGCCGGGCGCCGGCGTGGTGACTGGCGTCGGTACAGTCAGTGGACGGCAGGTGGTGATCGTCGCCAACGACGCGACGGTGAAAGCCGGTTCCTGGTGGCCCGAGACGATCAAGAAGATGCTGCGCGCGCAGGAGATCGCGATGCGCTGCCGCATTCCGATCATTTATCTCGTCGACTCGTCGGGCGTGAACCTTCCGTACCAGGGTGGGGTGTTCCCGGGCCAGTACGGCGCCAGCCGGTTGTTCTATTATAATTCTATAATGCGTAAATACTTACGCATTCCGCAGTTGGCGGCGGTAATGGGTCCGTGCATTGCTGGCGGCGCGTATTTACCGGCGCTGAGCGACTTGATCGTCATGGTCAAAGGCACGTCGTTCATGGGCCTCGGCGGTCCGAACCTCGTGAAGGGCGCCACCGGCCAAACGATCGACGGCGAAACACTCGGCGGCGCGGTCACGCACACGCAGGTGAGCGGCGTCGCGCACTATGCGGTCGACGACGACGAAGCGTGCCTGGTGAAGCTGAGAGACTTGGTCGCGCGGCTTGCGCCGCAGCGGGTGGAACGGTGGAACGGTGGAACGGTGGAAGGCAACAACGGCGAACAGCTATACGACTTGTTGCCGGCCGACCACCGGATGTCGTACAACATGCATGATCTACTCAAGGTCATGCTCGATGACGGCGCGTTGGACGAGTTCCAGGGCGAGCTCGCGAAAGAGATGATCTGCGGCGACGCGCGCATTATGGGACTACAGGTCGGCATCATCGCGAATCAGCGCGGCTTGATCAAAGGTCGCGCCGGCGAGAAGCCGCGTTTTGGCGGGATTCTCTATGCCGAGAGCGCGGAGAAGGTCGCGTATTTCATCGATCGGTGCGATCGCGAGAAGATTCCGATCCTGTTCATCCAGGACGTCTCCGGCTTCATGGTTGGCCCCGAAGCCGAGCACGAAGGAATCATTCGCGCCGGTGCGCGCTTCGTTGAAGCGATGGCCACGGCACGCGTGCCCAAGATCGTGCTCACGGTCAACCACGCGTCCGGCGCCGGCTACTATGCAATGGCGGGCCAGGGCTTTGATCCGGACTTCATCTTCAGTTGGCCCACCGGCCGCATGGCGGTGATGGAAGGCGAAGCCGCCGTGCAGGCTGTGCACGGCCCGACCATGGAAGCCGCGAAAGCGAAGAAGCAGCCACTCGCACCGGAAGTCGAAGCCTCGGTCACCGAAATGCGAGCCGACTACGAGCACCAACTCGACGCACGGTACGCAGGCGCGCGCGGCTTCATCGACGCCATCGTCTATCCGGAAGACACGCGCGAGACGCTCGCGTTAGCGCTCCGGGCCTCCTTACAGAATTCAGGGCCGCACCTCGGCCCGTTCGTTCTTCCCGCACACTTCGACGACTGAACCAAGCATGAGCCACGCATGAGCAAGGACAAGAACGGCGAGCGCATCGTGCGCGTCGCTTCCGGCCAGGGCTTCTGGGGCGATTGGCTCGAAGCACCGCGCCGCCAGGTTGAGGGAGGCGACGTCGACTATTTGATGCTCGACTACCTCGCCGAAGTGACGATGAGCATTCTGCAAAAACAGAAGGAGCGCGATCCCAAGATGGGGTACGCGCGCGACTTCGTCGGCGCGTTCGAGAGTGTGCTACCAGCGGTCGCGAAGCGTGGCGTACGCGTGATCGCCAATGCTGGCGGCGTGAATCCGCCCGCGTGTGCCGCGGCAATTCGCGAAGTGGCAAAGAAACACGGCGTCTCTGATGCGATTCGCGTCGGCGTCGTAACGGGCGACGACTTGTTGCCGCGTCTCGACGAGCTCATGGCCGCCGGTCATGCGCTCGCTCACATGGAAACCGGCGAGCCGCTGTCCACCGTGCGCGATCGCGTGCTGTCGGCCAACGCCTACATCGGTTCGACGCCGATCATCGAGGCGCTGCAGCAGAATGCGAATGTCGTCATTACAGGACGCTCAACGGACACCGCGCTCACGATGGCGCCGCTGCGCCACGAGTTCGGCTGGGCGTCGGACGATTGGGATCGTCTTGCCGCGGGCATCGTCGCCGGTCACACGATCGAGTGCGGCGCGCAGTGCTCGGGTGGCAATTGTCTCGTCGACTGGGCAACGATTCCGGACATGGCCAACGTCGGCTATCCGATCGTCGAAGGCCACGCCGACGGCAGCTTCGTCATTTACAAGCATCCGAACACCGGCGGTAGAATTTCGGTCCCGTCGGTGACCGAGCAGCTCGTCTACGAGATGGGCGATCCGAATTCGTACATCACGCCGGACGTGATCGCCGACTTCACGACGATTCATCTCGAGCCGGCCGGCGAGAATCGCGTGCGGCTGTTCGGCATCAAGGGGCGTCCGCCGACTGACAAGCTCAAGGTGTCGATCGCGTATCGCGCCGGCTTCAAGGCCGTCGGCACGCTCGTCTATTCGTGGCCGGAAGCGTACGACAAAGCGCAGGCGGCCGACCGCATCATTCGCGAGCGGCTCGATCGGCTTGGCCTCGAGTTCGATCACATTCTCACCGAGTTCGTCGGCGTGAATTCGACGCACGGGCCACTCGCGGGCGAGCCACATGATCCGCCCGAAGTGCAGCTTCGCATCGGCGTGCGCGGCAACGACAAGGCGTCCGTCGAGCGCTTCACGCGCGACATCGCGCCGCTCGTGCTGAATGGGCCGCCGAGTGTGACGGGGTTCGCGGGTGGGCGGCCGAAGGTGGAAGAGATCGTCGCCTACTGGCCGGCGCTCATCGACAAGACCGTAGTGCAGACGAAAGTCGAGGTGCTCGCATGAAAATCCGCCTGCTCGACATTGCCCACGCGCGCTCCGGCGACAAGGGCGATACCGCCAACGTCGGTCTCATCGCGCTCAAGCCCGAGTGGTATCCGGTGATCCAGAAGTACGTCACGCTCGACCGCGCGCGCGAACATTTTCAGGGCGTGATCACCGGCGACGTGCAGCGCTACGAGCTGCCGAATCTCAACGCGCTCAACTTTCTGTTGCATGGCGCGCTGGACGGCGGCGGCACGCTCTCGCTGAAGACTGACGCGCAAGGCAAGGTCTTCTCGACGGCGATGCTGCGCATGGAGCTCGACGTGCCCGACGACGAAGCGAAGGCCGCGCATCTGCCGCCGGAGCGTCGCGCCGCCACGCTCATGCGATCGTCCAAGGAGTAACGTGACTCGGCGAACTGAAATTCAGCTCGCCTTAGCCACGATCGGCCTCATCGTGTGGGGCTATGGTCAGCGCACGCATGATAGGCGGCTGACCTTTGTAGGGATGGTCGTGCTCGCCGCCGCGGCTCTTTTCCGGTTTTTCAGGAAGAAGAAGAAACCGGAAACGACAGAGTAGCGTCATCCCGAGCGAGCAGAGCGAGAGAGGGATCTCCTGTCGGGCCAATTATAAGACGGCCGAGAGAAGATTCCTCGCTACGCTCGGAATGACAACGGCGCTCGGAATGACAACGGCGCTCGGAATGACAACGGGCTGTTAGCTTTAGGCCCATGCCACACCGCAGCATCCCCGAGCTTCTCGCTCCCGCCGGCTCGCTCGAGGCCGTCCGCGCCGCCGTCGCCAATGGCGCCGACTCGGTCTACATGGGCGCCTCGCGCTTCAACGCGCGCGACGAAGGCGCCCAGCTCACGCTCGAGGAAGTCGGCGAGGCGTGCCGGATCGCGCACGAGCGCGGGCGCCGGATCTACCTCACGCTGAACGTCCTCATCAAGCCGCAGGAGCTCGTTGACGCACTCGTCTTTCTCGGCGACGCGGTCGACGTCGGCATCGATGCGGCGATCGTGCAGGACATCGGGCTGATTCGCCTGATTCAGCAAGTCTATCCCGAGCTCGAGATTCACGGTTCGACACAAATGACCGTGCACGACGCCAGCGGCGCAGCGGTGATCCGCGATCTCGGTGTCGAACGCGTCGTGCTGGCGCGTGAGAACACGCTCGAGGACATTCGCGCCATTCACGATGCGGTTCCGAGCCTCGGCCTCGAGACCTTCGTGCACGGCGCGCTGTGCATCTCGTACTCGGGCCAGTGCTACATGTCGGGCATGATCTCCGAGCGCAGCGCGAATCGCGGGTCCTGCGCGCAGTCATGCCGCAAGGACTACGTGCTGACCGACATCGCGACTTCGAGCGAGCTCGATCGCGGATTTCTCATCTCGGCAAAGGACCTCGGCGCATATGACCACCTGGCGGCGATCGCCGAGGCGGGTGTCGGGTGCCTCAAGGTCGAGGGCCGGAAGAAGAAGCCCGAGTACGTCGCGACCGTCACGAAATCCTATCGAGAGTTTCTTGATCGCGTCGAGCAGGGCGATGCGACGCCGCCCACCGTGGAAGAAGTGCAGCCGCTCGTACAGATCTTCAGTCGCGGCTTCACCGGCGGCATGTACGGCGGTCGCGCGGGACGCGACTACGTCACGCGCACGCAGCCGGACAACCGTGGCACGGCGATCGGCACGGTCGTCGGCTACGAGCGAAACGAGCTGCTGGTCGATGTGTCGACGCAGATCGAAGTTGGTGACGGCCTTGGATTCGAAGCGCCCGCGAGTGTCGGTGGTCCGACGACTGGATTCAGCGTCGAAGCGATCCGCACACTGCCGGCGCGCGGCGCGGAAGGCCGCATCCGTCAGGCAATCACGACGCGTGAACGGGTCGACGCGAGTTGGATCGTAGTGCGCACGTCCGAGGCGAAACTCCTGCAACGCGCGCGGGCAAGCTACGCCGCGCTGCCAGACGGTATTCGCGCACGCAAAGTTCGCCTCGACGTCCGCTTGTTCGGCGCAGCCGGCACGCCACTCAAAGCCGTCTTCTCGGCCAACGGCGAGTCGGTAACCGTGCGCTCGGAGATCACGCTATCGGTTGCGACAAAGCGTGCGCTCGACACCGCATCGTTGCGCGAACAGTTCGGCCGACTCGGCGACACGCCGTTCGTGCTTGGCTCGCTCGACGTCACGGCGCTCGGCGACGCCTTGTTTCTCCCGCAGAGCGAGCAGAATCATTTGCGACAGAACGCCGTCGAGCAACTGATGCTGCACAGGGATTGGGCGCACGAGGCCAAAACGCGCGAGCGTCGCGAGCAGGTCGAGGCCGCGGTGAGTGCCGTTCGACATGAGCCGTCTGCGTCGCAACCAAAAGAGAACGCGACATTCAGTCTCACCGCGCAGGTCTTCACGATCGAGGATGCTGAAGCGGCCGCTGATGCCGGCGCGACTGAGATCTGCTTTGATCCATTCATTCGCCATCCGGCGCCGCCGGTGTCGCGTCTGCGCGCGTTGCAGGAGCGGCTCGCGGCGCGCGGAATTGGCTTGCGCCTTCGCACGCCGACCATCGTCCGGCCAGAGGATCGACCGAGCCTGGAGAAATGGCTCGATCTCGACTTGCCGATCATGAGCGGACACCTCGGGCTCGTCGCCGAGTTGGCGCGCGTCGGGCGCGACGTTGTCGGCGACTATGCGCTCAACGTCTTCAACGCCCACACGGCCGCCGAGATTTTTGCGCTCGGTGCTCGGCGCATTATCTCCTCAGTCGAGCTGACGACCGACGAGCTGGCGCAGGTTGCTGCTCCGTGGGATGGCGCCGGATTCGACATTTTCCTGTACGGGCGTCCGGAAGGCATGACGATCGAGCACTGTGTGTTGTCGGCGGCGTTCGATCGTGAGCCGACAACATGTCGAGATCTGTGCGTGCAGAAGCATCCCAACGTGCAGCTCACGGATCCGGCCGGTTACACGTTTCCTGTCGCGACGGATTCGGCGTGCCGGAATCGGTTGCTGCACTCGCGACCCGTTGAAGGATCGGAGTTTCTGCCTAAGCTCTGGCGATCGGGCATTCGCGGTTTTCAAGTTGTATTCAACGTGCCGGGCGACGACATACAGGCCATCGTGCGCGGCTACCGCGGTGCGCTCGACGCGTTGGTCGCCGGCGAGCGACCCGACGTTCAAGGCATTCGCGAAGCACTCAACGGTGAATTCACGCGCGGACACTTCGCGCGTGCGGTCTAGCGCACCAGTACGCGATAGATCGATGACGCGCCTGTCCGCGAAGCGTCTAGGCTGAATCGCGATGAGTACACCGCAGACGATCGCCGACGCGCGCGCCGCGCTGAAAGAGCATTTTGGTTATCCAGCCTTCCGTCCGGGCCAGGAAGCCGCCGTCGAATCCGTGCTGGCCGGTCGCGACACGCTCGTGGTCTTGCCCACGGGCGGAGGTAAGTCGCTGTGCTATCAGGTGCCGGCGCTCATGCTGCCCAAGCTCACCGTGGTCGTGTCGCCGCTGATCTCGCTGATGAAAGATCAGGTCGACGCGCTCGACGCGCGCGGACTGCCGGCCACGTTCGTGAACAGCACGTTGTCGTCATCACAGATCTCTGATCGGCTGGCTCGCGCCATTCGCGGCGACGTCAAAATGCTCTACGTCGCGCCGGAGCGATTCGACTTCGGTACGACGGCGGAGCGTCTACGCGACGCCGGCGTATCATTGCTGGCGATCGACGAAGCACACTGCATCAGCGAGTGGGGCCACGACTTTCGGCCGAGCTATCTGCGAATCGCGCAGCTTCGCGAGAAGCTCGGCTGGCCGCCGACCGTGGCGCTCACCGCCACCGCGACACCGCACGTTCGTACCGACATCGTTGCGCAGCTCAAGCTCGAGTCGCCGACGATCATCGTCACCGGCTTCGACCGCACGAATCTGTCGTATCACGTGCTGCCGACGAAGACCGAATCCGACAAGGACGACGCGCTCGTCCATCTATTGCGGAGCACCGACGACGGTCTCGCGGTCGTGTATGCGTCGACGCGGAAGGCGGTAGAACGCATTGCGATGCTGCTCGAACGCGCACGCATCTCGGCCGCGGCGTATCACGCTGGCCTCGACGATGAGCGTCGTCACGGCGTGCAGGACGCGTTCATGACGGAAAAAGTGCGCGCGATCGTCGCGACGAACGCATTCGGCATGGGCATCGACAAAGCAAACGTTCGCCTCGTGATCCACTACGCGATGCCCGGAACGCTCGAGGCGTACTATCAGGAAGCTGGTCGCGCCGGTCGCGACGGCAACCCCGCAGCGTGTTACCTGCTGCATGCGTTTCCCGACCGATTCACGCATGAGTTTTTTATAAAGGGCGCGCATCCTGAGCGCGGCCTGGTCGAGGAAGTGTACGACGTGCTGCAGCGCAACGCCGACAAAGCGGGAGGCTTGGATCTTTCGCCCGATGACGTTGCCTCGCGCGTGAAGAGCAAAACCAGCTCGCGCGATGTGGAATCGGCGCTCCGCGTACTCACCCAGGCCGGCGCCTACTCGGTCGCGATGGAGGGCGGCGCTCGCGTCATCGTGCGTCTGATGGCGACGCCGGAGCGCATCAAGCGCGAACTGAACGATGCAACCGACTCGCTCGAGCTCGGGATTCTCCGCGCGATGTGGCGTGTCGCGGGCGCATCGCTCAGCGAGGGTGCCACCATCGATCTCGATGGTCTGCCGCCCGGTTTCGGCGGCGGATCGGGCAGCATGCCGTTGCTCGACGCGTTGCAGTCGCGACAATTCCTCGAGTGGCGCCGCGCGGGTGCAGGCGCGTCGCTCGCATCGCCGAAAAAACCGCTAACTGCATTTCGCATCGACTGGGCGGCGATCGACCGGCGTCGCAAGAACGACCTGCAGAAGCTCGACGCGATGCAGCAGTACGCCTACACCAAGGCCTGCCGCCGAGGGTTCGTTTTGCGCTATTTTGGAGATGCCGCCGCGCGCACCGCATGTACTGGGTGCGATAACTGTTTGGGCACGCGAGTCGAGGTCGAGCGGGGCGGGGCGCCGTCGACGCGCGGCGCGGCGACAAAGAACAAGTCGCGTCGCCGAGCGACGACTGAGAACGATCGGTTGACTGCCGCGGAAGAGGCGCCGGTGTTGTCCGGCGCCGACGAAGCATTGCTGGCTAGGCTTCGCGATTTACGTCGCACGATCTCGAAAGCAGAGCAAGTTCCCGCGTATGTTGTATTTCCCGACCGCACGCTCGCGGAAATGGCCGTTCGACGTCCCACGAACGCCAACGCGATGGGTGAGATTCGCGGGGTTGGACCAATGAAACTGGAAAAATATGGCGAGCGATTCCTCGAAGTTCTGCGCTCCGCCGATGAAACCGAAGCCGCATAGGTAGATCGATAGCCATGGATGACGCGCTCTATTTCTCCGAACAGCATCTCGCGACGCGCGAGATGGTCCGCCAATTCGCCCGCGATGAAGTCGCGCCAGTCGCCGCGAAGCTCGACGCCGACGCAAAATTTCCGTGGGAGAACATCCGGAAAATGGGCGAGCTTGGGCTGCTCGGTGTGCCTTGGGAGGAGGAGCTCGGAGGCGCCGGACTCGATCTGTTGAGCTACATGATCGTCATCCACGAGCTGGCCAAGGTCGACGCCTCGCACGGCCTCACCATCTCGGCGCACACGACCCTCGGTACGTCTCCGATCGTGAAGTTCGGCACGCGCGAGCAGCAGAAGAAGTACGTGCCGTTCCTCGCGTCCGGCCGCGTGATGGGCGGCTTCGGTCTCACCGAGCCCGAGGCGGGCAGCGACGCCGGCGGTACACGCACCACTGCGGTGCGCAAAGGCGATCGCTACATCCTGAATGGGACGAAACGGTTCATCACGCACGGTGGCGTGGGCGAGATCTTCACCGTCACCGCGGTGACTGATCCGTCGAAGGGCACGAAAGGAATCAGTTCCTTCATCCTGACGAAGCCGACGAACGATCCTGACGCTGCCGCAGCCGCCGGCGTCGGTCACGAA
Organism: Gemmatimonadaceae bacterium; assembly: GCA_036499625.1. Lineage (GTDB taxonomy): Bacteria > Gemmatimonadota > Gemmatimonadetes > Gemmatimonadales > Gemmatimonadaceae > JAQBQB01. Next base: position 66,818 of record DASYDJ010000041.1, on the reverse strand, counting down.
CCGTCGCTCGTCGCGATGCCCGGTTTCCGCGCCGGAAAGAAGGAAGACAAGCTTGGTTGGCGCGCGTCGGATACGTGCGAGCTGATCATGGAAGACGTCGAAGTGCCTGCAGAAAATCTCCTCGGCGCCGAGGGGAAGGGGTTCGTCAATTTCATGAAGACGCTGGACAACGGGCGCGTCGGCATTGCCGCACTGTCGTTGGGAATTGCCGAGGGTGCGTTCGAGCAGGCACTCACGTACACGAGCACGCGCAAGCAGTTTGGGCAGCCCGTGGCGCACTTTCAGGGCGTGCAGTTCAAGCTGTCCGACATGGCGACTGAGATCGAAGCCGGCCGACATCTCATGTTCCACGCGGCGTGGCTCGCGCAGCACGGCAAGCCGTTTACGAAGGAAGCCGCGATGGCGAAGTTGTTCTGCTCCGAGCTCGCCATGCGCGCGACAATCGCCGCGGTGCAGCTCCACGGCGGATATGGCTACACGAAGGACTATCCCGTCGAGCGCTTCATGCGCGACGCCAAGATTTGCGAGATTGGCGAAGGCACGTCGGAGATTCAGCGGATCGTGATTGCACGCCAACTGCTGAAGGAATTGGCGGACTAAAACACCAGTTCCGCCTGGCAGCACGCGTCGGGCAATCCGCTAAGTCATTGCCAAAACGCTAGTTCGCCAGTTAATTACTGGCCAGTGACTGCCATTTTGCTTTCTTCCGCTCCATTTCCGCTGCGCGACTCGCGGCGGTTCATGAGCGCACGGCGCGCGAGCTCGGTCAATGCTGTCTTGGCCGTGCTACGCGCGCTTGTCCTATTCCCCGTGCACGGCCTGCTCCTGTCGGCCGATCGCACGTCGCTCCGTACCACGCTGAATTCGTCGGGGGCCGCCTGGCTTCCCGTTGCGCGCCGACGCGCCGTTCAGCCGGGGTTGACGTGGACGATCTCACGGGCAATTCGGACACTCCTTTTGCGGGTTGCCGCCGAACCAATGCGCCTTGCAACGCACTGTTCGCGGCTCGCCACTCACCCTCTGGAATTCCGCCACGCATGTCCCGCCGAGTCGCCGGGAGTCGTGCCGGTCAACGATGAAACGAGAGATCTTGATCAATGCGAATCCGCGCGAGACGCGGGTCGCCATCATCGAGGACGACCAGCTCGTTGAACTTCTGGTCGACCGTCCCGAGGCGCGCCGCATGGTCGGCGACATCTATCTCGGGCGGGTCGAAGCGGTGCTTCCGGGAATCCAGGCCGCGTTCGTCGACATAGGAACGGAGAAGAGCGCGTTCTTGCACGCCTCCGATCTGGTTTTTCCCGAGGACGAGCCCGATCCGGATGCGGACGACGATGACGACGACGACGAGAGCGAACACAGCTCCGGCGGTCGGAATCGCCGCGCGAAGGCGCCGCCCATTCAGGACGTGCTCAAGCGCGGCCAGGACCTGATCGTTCAGGTCTCCAAGGAGCCGATCTCGACCAAGGGACCGCGCGTCACCGCGCAGGTTTCGATGGCCGGCCGTTTTCTCGTCTACATGCCGTTCGCGGAACGCGTTGGCGTGAGCCGGAAGATCGGCGATCGTGACGCGCGCAAACGGCTTCGCGCGCAGGTCGAAGAGGTGCTGCCCAAGGATTCGGGCGGCGTCATCGTGCGTACCGTCGGCGAAGACGTCACGAAGGAGATCCTCGAGCGCGAGCTCACGACGCTCATTGGCCAGTGGAAGCGCATCAAGCGGAAGACGCACTTCGTGCGCGCGCCGGCGCTCGTGCATCGCGAGACCAGTCTCACGCGCGGACTGATCCGCGATGTCTTCAGCACGAAAGTCGAGCAGGTGACCGTCGACTCGAAGCAGGTCTACAACGAGATCCTCGAGTACCTGAAGGGCATCGCGCCGGAGCTCGTGGACCGCATCAAGCTGTACGAAGACGACATCCCACTGTTCGACAAAGCGAGCATCGAGCAGGAGCTGCGCGACCTGTTCAAGCGTCGTTGCGACCTGCCGTCGGGCGGCTACCTGATCATCGAGCCGACCGAAGCGCTAGTCTCAGTCGACGTGAACTCGGGTCGCTACACCGGCAAGAAGGATCCCGAAAAAACGATCTTCAAGACGAACGTCGAAGCGGCTCGCGAAGTGGCGCGTCAGGCGCGACTGCGCGATCTGGGCGGCATCATCGTCTGCGACTTCATCGACATGGAGACGAAGGCGAATCGCGACAAGGTGCTACAAGAGCTACGCACGCACTTGGGTCGCGATCGCGCGCGGACGAAAGCGTTTGCCGTGAGCGATCTGGGTTTGATCGAGATGACGCGCCAGCGCGTTCGGCAGAGCCACCTGCAGAACATGACCGAAGCATGTCCGACGTGTCACGGCACGGGCCGCGTGTTCACGGCGGAAACCATCGCGCGTCGCGTGGAGCGCTCGGTGCGCAAGGCGGGACTCGAGGGGAAGAAGGACCCGATCGTCGTGCGCGTGCATCCCGACGTTGCGATGTACGTATTAGAGAATGAGAAAGATCTCGTGAAGAAGCTCGAGAAGGCCGTCGGATTCACGCTCGAGCTGCGCGATGATCCGCTGTTGAGGCCGGACGAGTTCAAGCTTGTTGTCAAAGCGGCTGGCAGAGATGTGACGCAACAGTACGCTGTTGCATGATCTTCCGGGCTCCTTGCGCATTAATGGCGAGGAGTGCGGCGGAAAGATCCTGAGGTCTCCGGTCTCTGGTCTGAGGATACTGTAACCTCGAACAGGAGATCAGATGACTGTGATCAGATCGTATCGCGACTTGTTGGTGTGGCAGAAGGCCGTGGAGCTGTCAGCGAACTGCTATGCGTTGACCAAGCGGTTCCCAGCAACTGAGCGGTACGGGCTCGCGAGTCAGATTCAGCGAGCAGCGGTATCGATCGCTGCGAATATCGCGGAGGGGCACGGCCGGAACGGCCCGGCGCTGTTCTTACACCACCTATCGGTCGCGCGCGGCTCACTCCGCGAGCTGGAGACCCTCCTGATCCTCGCCGACCGCCTCGGCTACTCGAAGGCCGAGACCCAGCGGGATCTGTCCGCCGCGACCGACGAGGTCGGCAGAATGCTCTACGGCCTGAGTACGAAACTATCCGCCTCGAGGGCGGCCGGCGTCGTTGCTGGGACCTCAGACCAGAGAGCAGAGACCAGGAGTGCCCGTTGACACAACCCACGGTATTACCTAGCTTTAGCGGCTAATCGCCCCACAGCATTCCGAGCACTTATCATGCCCTACGCAATCATCAAAACCGGCGGCAAGCAGTTCCGTGTCGAATCCGGCCGCACCTACAAAATCCCCTCCATCGTTGGCGATGAAGGCGGCAAGATCGAATTCAACGACGTCATCTTCGGCAACGACGGCAGCAACATCAAGACCGGCGTTCCGTCGCTGAGCGGCGCCAAGGTCACCGGTGAGATCGTCCGGCACGGTCGCGGCGACAAGATCATCGTCTTCAAGATGAAGCGCCGGAAGAACTACGCGAACAAGCGTGGTCATCGTCAGGGCTTCACCGAAGTCCGTATCAACGACATCTCCCTCGGTTGAGCGAGGCTACCCATGGCACATAAAAAGGGCGTCGGTTCTTCGCGCAACGGCCGCGATTCGAATCCGAAATACCGCGGCATCAAGAAGTACGGCGGCGAGCAGGTCGTGGCCGGCAACATCATCCTTCGGCAGTGCGGCACGCGCTGGCACCCGGGCAGCAACGTCGGCCTCGGCACGGACTACACCATCTACGCCCTCATCGACGGCGTCGTGAAGTTCGAGCACAAGAGCAAGACCCGCTTCAAGGTCAGCGTCTATCCCTCGCAGCGCGCCCAAGCCGAAGCGACGTCCGCAGCGTAACACGCACGCGGAACGACGAGTTGGTTGCTTTGCCTCGACGGCCTCCAGAAATGGAGGCCGTTTGTATTTCTGAACATCTCTGGAAGCACGGCCATCGTCGGGAACGACCTGTGCAACGACGCTCCTCTCTGATAACCTTGCTCGATCCACCATCGCTGGAGGAACCGTGGCCCTGCTCGATCGTTTGCGTCAGGAGCTGAATCTGGCTGGCAAGTCAGCGCAGCGCGCCCTCGACGAAGGGAAGCTCCGGCTGGACCTCTATCGCGCCAAACAGGCGGTCGATCGATTCGCTCAGCGCTTTGGCTATGCGGTGTATCGTGCCCGCACGGCTGGTACCGAGCTGCCTCCCGAGGAATACACGTCGCACGTGAACAACCTCACCGCGGCCGAGGCGGACGTCGCCAGAATAGAGACGCTCATCGCCGAAGTGAATCAACAGCGCAAGGAAACGGTCGTGCCGCGGAAAGAAGCCGGAACCGAGCCCGGAACGGAGCCCGGACCGGACTGATACGCGGCGTCAGAGGCCGTCGAGCAGACGTACGTCATCGGTGCACAGGCCGTCTACGCCCATGCCGATCAGCTGCTGCGCCGCCGAGCGTTCGTTCACTGTCCACGCGATCACTCGGCCGCCTGCGGCGTGGACGCGATCGACGAGGTCGCGATCGATCAGCTTCCATTCCGGCCACACGTCGCGCGCGGACACGGCCTTCATTGCCGTCACGACGTCTCGCACCGCGTGCTCGAGCAAGATGCCGCGCGGAACGTCCGGCGCGAGCATGGCGAGCCGTCCCACGGCCGCGTGGTCGAACGAATGAACGGCACAGCGTGTGTCGTGGCGCCGCAGCACTTCGACGACTCGCTCTTCAATGCCTGTCCCTTTGACTTCGACGTACACGGTCGCGTCTGCAGGCGTACTGTCGAGTACGTCGTCGAGCGTCGGAATCGTGGCACCATCCCCGAGGTCGATCGCGCTGAGTACGGACCAGTCGAGGTCGGCAATGGCTCGGTTCGTCAACCGCGAGACGCGGATCGGTATCGTAGGGTCGTGGTGAACGACGACCACGCCGTCGCGGGTGCAGTGCACGTCCAGCTCGATGGCGTCGGCGCCTCGCTCGTAGGCTTTGGCGAAGGCGGCCAGCGTGTTCTCGGGGAATTCCCGCTTGGCCCCGCGATGTGCAATGCGTTCCACAGGCCCTCACCGCGCCGAGGAATTGTATATTGTCACCGCTCGGGGACACCCGGGCGTGCGGCGACGGTACACTGTCTCGCGATGCACCTTAACGGCCGAGCGCCAGCGGCGTCTACCTCTTGGACTGAATGACTGATCCGGCGAGGGGCAGCGATGATCGGCGCGACTTGGAACTCATCGCACGGTGGAAGGGTGGCGACGAACGCGCCGCGACGGAATTGGTCGAACGGCACGCGGCGGCGCTCGCGCGGTTTGCCGCCAGTTCGGGTGAGCGAAACGACGTGGACGAGCTGGTGCAAGATACGTTCGTCCGCGCGTTCAACTCACTTGACGGGTTTCGCGGCGACAGTTCGTTTCGAACTTGGCTGTTCACGATCCAGCGGCGATTGCAGCTCGATCGACGGCGGGCGGAGAAGCGGCGGCGGGACAAGGACGAGGTCAAGGAAGACGATGCGTCGACAGAGTACGATGCGCTCGACACACTCGTCGCGAACGAGACGCAGGCGAAGCTGACGGCCGCCGTGGGGCGATTGTCGCCGACGCAGCGAGAGGTATTCAGCCTTCGGGTCGCGGAAGGATTGTCGTACAAGGAGATCGCCGAAGCGGTTGGCACGACCGAGGGAGCGGCGAGGGTGCATTACCACAACGCAATGCGCGCTGTGAAGGAGTTTCTCGATGAATGACTGCACGAACGCGGACATCCGCGACCAGCTACCGGACTTGCTGCACGACCGTCTGACGGTCGATGTGCGCGAGGTCGTCGTGGCACACGTCGCCGACTGCGCAGATTGTCGCGAGGAGCTCGAGTTGTTGCGTGATGTCCGTGGGGCGCTGCTCATCCGTACACCGCGTGTAGACGTGGGGCAGATCGTGGCGGCGTTGCCGAAACCGGCCGCGCATGCTGCACCGTCGCGTCGCTTCGTGCGCATGGATTGGCGCATCGCTGCGGCCGTGACGTTCCTGGCGGTGGGTGGCAGCTCGGTCGCGCTCCTCGAGCGCACACCGAGTGGCAATCGGTCGTTCCCGGATTCGAACGTTGTTGCGGCGATAGCGGCGCCTGGCTCTGCCGCGACGGATTCGACCAGCACCGCGAGCGCGACCGCCGCGACTGCCGCGACTGCCGCGAGTTCCATCGCACCGACAGCGTCGGGTGCTTCCACTGGCTCGAGTGAGGTCGCATCGGGCGCCGACGTCGAAGACGCTGCCGACGTGAGTCCGGGCGGCAGATTCTCCGGTCTCTCCGAGACGCAACTCAAGTCGCTCCTCGATGACATCGGGCAGCTTCCGGACGTTCCGGTGACCGAGCCTGATCCGGTCACGATCCAGGTGAACACCACCTCGCCAGACGGACAATGATCTCGCGCGCGTTGACTCTTGCATCCGGGCTGATCATCAGCGCCTCCACGCTTGCATTGGCGCAGGGCGCTGATGCTGGCACGGCGCGCCCGCTGAAAGGACGCGGCGCCGCGGTGCGGCCAGAGAAGGCGCCCCGCCAAGCCAAAGCAGCTGCTGCTGCCGGCAATACGGCTCAGCAACAGAGGCTCGCTCGGCAGATTCGCCAAGCTTTTGCCGGTCGGGTGCGTCAGCGACTCAACCTGAACGACACGCAGTCGCAGCAGCTCTCGGCTACGGAGAAACGATTCAATCAGCAGCGCAATGTCGTGCTGCAGAGCGAGCGTCAGGCGCGACTCGGCCTCAAGGCCGCGATGCAGGATTCATCAGGCACGCGCGATCAGACCAAGATCAATCAGTACATGGATCAATTGGTCCAGGCGCAGCATCGGCGCGCCGACATCCTCGAGGCGGAGCAGAAGGAGATGGCGGGTTATTTGACGCCATATCAGCGCGCGCAGTATCAGGCGCTGCAACAGCAGCTCAACAAGCGGATCACCCAATTCCGGCAGGACGGGTCTCCGAACGAGCCGCCAACGCCGTAACGGATTGCGTCACGATCGGGCTCAGACACGCGTTGAGCCCTGGTCACCAACAGGCTACATTCCTCTGCTCGCCCGGGTGGTGGAATTGGTAGACGCAGAGGACTCAAAATCCTCCGACCCTTGCGGGTCTTGCGAGTTCGAGTCTCGCCCCGGGCATGTAAGAAATCTGGTGAGATTGGTGTAGCTGCCGCGTGCTGCCTCGCACCTGAGGCGGCACGAACGTACGTTTGTTCGTCCGTTCAGTGATCAGTTCCGGGCGCCAGGATTTTGGCGCCCGTGTTTCGTACTGCCTCCTTCACTTTGCGAGTCATGACCACGTACAAGTTCGCCACCGTTCCGTCGCAGGGCGAGCGCATCACGTACGAGAACGGAGTTCTCGGCGTGCCGAACGCGCCCATCATTCCCTACGTCGAAGGCGACGGAACCGGTCCCGATATTTGGCGAGCGTCGGTGCGCGTGTTCGATGCCGCCGTGGAAAAAGTCTTTGGCGGCGAGAAGAAGGTCGCGTGGATGAAGGTTTACGCCGGCGAAGAGGCGTTCAACCAGCACAAGGATTGGCTGCCGCAGGAAACCGTCGACGCCATGGCGGAGTTCCGCGTGTCGATCAAGGGGCCGTTGAGCACTCCGGTTGGCGGCGGCATTCGTTCGCTGAACGTGACGCTGCGGCAGGTGCTCGATCTCTACGCCTGCATTCGTCCGGTGCGGTACTTCGAGGGCGTCGGCAGCCCGATGAAGAATCCGGAGAAGCTGAACATCGTCGTGTTTCGCGAGAACACCGAGGACGTGTACGCGGGCATCGAGTGGAAAGCTGGATCGCCCGAAGCCGAGAAGCTCCGCGAATTCATCGAGAAAGAGCTTGGCAAGAAGATGCGCCCGAATTCGGCGATCGGCATCAAGCCGATGTCGGCATTCGGCTCCAAGCGCTTGATCGAGATGGCGTATCGCTACGCCCTCAAGCACTGCCTGCCCTCCGTGACGCTGATGCACAAGGGCAACATCATGAAGTTCACCGAAGGCGCCTTCCGCGACTGGGGCTACGACTTGGCGCGCGAGAAGTTCGCCGACGAGATCGTGTCGGAAGCCGATCTGTCGAAGGGCGGCGCCAATGCGCGCGCCGACGCGGTGATCGTCAAGGATCGCATCGCGGATTCAATGTTCCAGCAACTGCTGCTGCGCCCCGATGAGTATTCTGTAATTGCGACGCCCAACTTGAACGGCGACTACGTCTCCGACGCCGCGGCAGCGCAAGTGGGCGGACTCGGCATCGCACCGGGTGGCAATGTCGGCGACGGCGTGGCCGTCTTCGAGGCGACGCACGGCACGGCGCCCAAGTACGCGAATCTCGATAAGATCAACCCGGGCAGCGTCATTCTGTCCGGTGTGATGATGTTCGAATACCTTGGTTGGACCGAGGTCGGCGCGCTGATCGTTCGCGGCCTCGAGAACGCCATCAAGTCCAAGCGCGTCACCTACGACCTGGCGCGTCAAATGCCGGGAGCCACCGAAGTGTCGACGTCGGCATTCGGGGACCAGATCATTAAAGGCATGACTGCCTGATACGTCGCCGCCGGCGACCTCAATTGAATTCAATGACGCTGTCCTTGAACGTCGCCGCGCCGGAGTTGGGCGCGCTCGACACGCCGTTGCTCGTCGTGGCGCTCGGCACCTCGCCGGCGCTGTCCGCGGATCTGGCTCCTGTCGATGCGGCGACGCACGGCGGAGTGGGCCGCGCGTTGACCCGTCGCGATTTTCGCGGCGGCCGCGACGAGTTGCTTCATTTTTCCGGCGGCGACCGCGGCGTGCAGCGCGTACTCCTCGTGGGAATGGGCGCGGCAGCGGATCGTGTCGGAGCGCTTCGTCGCGCCGCGACGCTCGCTGGCCGTCAGGCGAACAAGCTGGGCGTCGCGAAGCTGGCATTTTACGGCGGAACAATGAACGCAGCCGACGTTGAAGCCGTCGGTCTCGGATTGATTGCCGGATCGTGGGAGTTTAAAGAACTCAAATCGGCGGTTCCGGCCGACGAACAGCGGCCGGCGCTGAGCGAGGCGACCATTCTCGCCGCCGACGCGACAGCGCGCGACACCGGCGCACGCGCAGCGCGCGCGATCGGCGAAGGTCACTCGTTGGCGCGTCGCTTGGGCATGCTGCCCGGGAACATCTGCACGCCCGACTACCTCGCCGATACGGCGCGCGAGATCGGCAAGCGCCATGGCATGAAGGTCACGGTGCTGGGCCGCAGCGAAATGCAAAAAGAGAAAATGGGCTCGTTCCTCTGCGTGGCGCAGGGCACCACGCAAGATCCGAAGCTCATCGTCGTCGAGCACATGAAAGGCCCGAAAGGCGCGAAACCCATTGCGCTCGTCGGCAAAGGCCTGTGCTTCGATTCGGGCGGCATCTCCATCAAGCCCGCACAGGGCATGGAGTGGATGAAGTTCGACATGTGCGGCGCGGCCGGTGTACTCGGCGCCATGGAAGCGATCGGCCGGTTGGAACTTCCGGTGAATGTCGTGGGTCTCATTGGCTCGACGACGAACATGCCGTCGGGCGAAGCCGTGAAGCCGGGCGACGTGGTGCAGGCGTCGAACGGGAAGTACATCGAGATCATCAACACGGACGCCGAGGGGCGTCTCGTGCTAGCGGACGTGCTGGTGTACGCGAAGCGTTTCGATCCGAGCGCAGTGATCGATGCGGCGACGCTCACTGGCGCCGCTGTCATCGCGCTTGGCCACACGGCGACAGGCGTGTTTGGCACCGACGATGCCGTCATTCAGGAAGTGCTGGATGCCGGCAAGCGCTCCGGTGAGCCGGGCTGGCCGTTGCCGCTGTGGGAAGACTACAAAGAGCTGATCAAGTCGGACGTCGCGGACATCAAGAATTCCGGCGGCCGGCCCGGCGGAGCAATCACGGCCGCTATGTTCCTGCGGGAGTTTGCTGACGGATATCCATGGGTGCATCTCGACGTCGCTGGTACGGCGTACACGGAATCGGATCTCGGAACGATCCCGCGCGGACCGACCGGCGTACCCGTTGGTACTTTCGTCGAGTTCGTGAGAGCGCGGACACGCTGAGGTCGTTGACGGTGCGTTTGGCGTTGCTCGTCGGCCTCGGCCTGATGGCCGGGGCCGTTTTGCACCGGCCGCTCGAGGCTCAGGTCACCGATACGTCACGCGTGAAGCGCGACAGCGTGACCGTGACGAAGGACAGCGTCAAACTCGCGGTTCCGATTCCACGCGGCGCCGACTCGCTGCTGGTCGACAGTCTCGCGAAGCGCGATTCGCTGAAGAAGAAGCCGGTGGTGCCTCGCGATACGATCAAAGCACCGATCGCGCACGCGGAGTTGCCGATGGACTTCGGCATCGCGCAACGATTCCATTGGAGTGGCGACTCGATCGCGTCGACCGGTGCGCTCACGGTCGCCGATTTGCTCGCCCGCGTTCCTGGAGTCACGACGCTGAGCGCGGGGTGGATCGCGTCTCCAACGAATGCCGCGTACATGGGGGACGTGCGACGCGTTCGAGTATTCTATGATGGCGTGTTACTCGACGGTCTCGATCCGCGCGGTCAGGGCGTGCTCGACCTGTCGCGCGTCAATCTGTGGGGCGTCGAAGACGCGGTGATCGAGCAGACCGCCGACGAAGTGCGCGTCTATTTGCGCAGTTGGCGCGTGAACAACACCACGCCCTATACGCGCACCGACGTCTCGACCGGCGATCAGCAGACGAATCTCTATCGCGGATTTTTCGGGCGACGGTTCAACAACGGCGCCGACCTCCAATTCGGCGCGCAGCAATATGGCACGACGCCGCCGTCCGTCTACGGCACGAGCAACGACCAACTCGGGCTCATTGGGCGGGTCGGCTGGGCCAACCGCGACTGGAGCGTGGACGCGCACGTGACGCGCACCAGCGGACAGCGTGGCGCCATCTTCGGCGAAACGGTTGGCGATTCGATCTCCACCGTTCCGGCGTCGCGCAGCGATTCGTATGTCCGCGTGGGCTACCACGATCCTGATACGAGCCGAGTGTGGGGCCAGGTCATGGCGGTGGCGTCGAGCTTCAAGTACACGGGCATCAAGACGCTCTTTCAGCCCGCGGTGAACAAGCTGTTCGTGCAGTCAGCCGGCTCGCTCGACACGAACATCTTTCAGTCACAGTACGTGTTCACCGGCGGCACCACGCGCGGACCACTCCGCCTGAGCGCGACGGAGCGACTGTTCGCGAGTCGCGGCTCGCACGTCTCGAGCCCATCCGCTCGAGCCAGCCTGGCGTTGGGTCGCCTCGCCGTGTCGGCGTTCGTCGAGGGGAAGGGTGTCGATTCCGCCTCGCACTCCGACGTCACCGCGCAATTCTCACCGCTGTCGTTCGTGAGTTTTCTCGGCTCGGTCGGCCGCTCGTCGGACTCGCGTGTTGCCGACAGCAGTTTCAGCGCGAGCTACGTTCGGGCCGAAGCTGGGCTGCGTGTTCGAAACGTGTGGCTCGTGGCCGGCATGATGCGCCGCGACAGCGTTCGCTTGTCGCCACCGCACGTATTCGACACGTTGTTCGTTCCGGCGTACGAGCCAACGGCCACAGGTGTCACTGCCGGCGTGCATGGACAGATTTATCGGCTGCTGCGCGCCGATCTTTCCGCCGTGCGCTGGAACGACTCGCTCGGCTACTACCGTCCGCGCTACGAGACGCGCTCCGAGCTCTCGGCCCGCACGAATTTGCTCACGAAGTTCCCGACGAACGATTTTGGCTTGCTCGGCTCGGTCGTCCACGAATACCGTTCGGGCGTTCGCTATCCGCTCGCCAACGGCGCCGTGCTGTCCGTGCCGGGCTATCGCATCATCTCCACGCTCATTGAAATCCGCATCCTGAGAGCCACTATCACGTGGCAATTCCGGAATCTGCTCGGCGAGAAATACTCGCAAGTGCCATCGTTCGTCATGCCGCGGCAGACGAATTTCTACGGCGTACGCTGGTATTTCTTCGACTGATCGGAGTCACGACATGATCAAGAGCATGACCGGGTTCGGATCGGCCGACGGCGAAGTGGGCGGCGCACACGTGTCGGTGGAAGTCCGCTCGGTGAACCACCGATACTTCAATCCGTCGATCAAGCTCCCGTCCGAATTGAACAAGTGGGAACCGGACGTCCGCGAAGCGATGCGCAAAGGCATCACGCGCGGACACGTGACGCTGATGGCGCGCATGGATCGCGCACAGACCGAGGGCGGCCGCATCGACGAAGCGCGGTTTGCCGCATACGTCGCGCAGCTTCGGCACCTGCAGGAGGCCAACGGGCTCAACTCGGCCATCGACGTCGCGGCGGTGCTGCGCCTGCCGAACATCATCGTCACGAGCGACGAAGAAGCGACAGGCACCGCGGACGAGCTGGTATCGATCGTCGAGAGTGCATTGGCGTCGCTCGACGCAATGCGCACCTCCGAAGGCGCGCGCCTCGCCCACTACCTCGGCGAGCGGCTGGACATCATCGAGCAAGCCGTGAACCGCATCGCCGCTCGGGCACCGCAGCGATTGATCGAACAGCGCGATCGCATGCGCACCACCATTCGCGAGCTCGCGGACGGCGTGGCGCTGGACGATCAACGGCTCGCGCAGGAAGTCGCCGTGCTCGCGGATCGTCTCGACGTGGCCGAAGAGATCAGCCGATTCCACTCGCACTTCGCCGAGTTCCGCGCGACGATGGCGTCGGCGTCGGCGAACGGAGTGGGGAAGCGCCTTGGCTTCCTGCTGCAGGAGTTGCTGCGCGAGGCGAACACCACGGGCAGCAAAGCGAACGACGCGGCCATGCTGCAGGACGTCATCCTGATCAAAGAGGAGTTGGAGCGGATCCGCGAGCAGGTGGAGAACCTCGAGTGAATCCGTTCCCGATCATTCTGTCGGCGCCGTCGGGTGGTGGCAAAACCACGATCGCCAAAGTCTTGCTCGGCTTGCGTGGCGATGTCGGTTATTCGGTATCGTGCACCACGCGCTTACCGCGACCGGGCGAGACAAACGGGACCGACTACTACTTCCTGTCGGTCGAGGAGTTCGCGCGCCGCGAACGGGAAGGGGACTTTGCCGAGTTCGCGAAGGTCCACGGCAACATGTATGGGACCCTGCGCAGCGAGATCTCGCGGGTGCTTGGGACTGGGAAACACGTCATCATGGACATCGACGTCCAGGGCGCCAACCAGTTCCGGCAGGCCTTTCCGCAGTCGGTGACGATCTTCGTGCTGCCGCCGTCCGGAGAGGTCCTCCTGGAGCGGCTCAAGAATCGGAAAACCGAGTCCCCACAACAGCTTGCCGCACGATTAGATTCCGCGTTGCAGGAATTGCGCGCTGTCGAGGAGTACGAATATGTCGTCGTCAACGACGACCTCGACCGGGCGGTCGCGAACGTCGGATCGATTCTCGACGCCGAGGTGTTCAGCCGGGAGCGGGTGTCCGGGCTGCGGCATCAGGTCGAGACGTTGATCCAGCGGTTGCAAGCAGAGATCGATCACCATTCTTCGTGAGTTGATACATGCGAGTCTTTACACCGGTCGAGATCGCCCAGCATGCGGCGAACAAGTACCTCGGGGTCCTCGTGGCCGCGAAGTACGCGCGCGTGCTGAACGAGTTTCCGCGCGATCGTTCCTCGTCGCGCGAAAAGAAGCTGACGACGCGCTCGCTCGAAGAGCTGGCGAAGGGCGAGATCGTCTATCACGTCGTACCCCGCCGCCGCGTCGATTGAGTTGAGCGCCGCGCGGCCGTATTCCGGTGCGCGAATCCTCCTTGGCGTCACGGGCGGAATCGCAAGCTACAAGGCGGCGTGGCTAGCGCGGTTGCTGACCAAGGCCGGTGCCGCGGTCGACGTGGTCATGACGCAGGCCGCCACCGAGTTCGTTGGCGCCGTCACGTTCGAAGCGCTCACTGGCCGCCCGGTTCACACGGGCCTGTTCGACGCCGGTCGAGCGCTCGATCACATCAAGCTGGCGCGTGGCGCCGCGGCGATCGTCGTTGCCCCGGCGACCGCGGACTTCATCGCTCGCGCCGCGGCTGGGCAGGCCAACGACCTCCTCACCGCGTGCCTCTTGGCCGCCGTCTCGCCAGTGCTGCTCGTGCCCGCGATGAACGATCACATGTGGGCGCACCCCCAAACGCAGCGCAACGTGGCGCACGTCCGCGAGCTCGGCTACGGTGTGCTCGATCCGGACGATGGCATGCTCGCCGCCGGCGAGGGCAGCGGCCCGGGACGCATGCCAGAACCCGAATCAATATTTGCTCATATCGGCCGGCTGCTCGAACCAGCAGGCGGCCTGGCTGGCAAGCGTGTGCTCGTGACGGCCGGTCCAACGCGCGAAGCGATTGATCCCGTGCGATTCATCTCCAATCACAGCAGCGGCAAAATGGGCGTTGCACTCGCGGCGGCGGCGTGGCGGCGCGGCGCTGAGGTGGATCTCGTTGCCGGCCCGCTCAGCGTGGCGACGCCGGCCGGCGTGCGCGTCCACAACGTGGAATCGACCGAAGACATGGCCGAGTCTGTCGCGCGATTGCTGCCGCAGAGCGACGTCCTCGTGATGGCGGCGGCACCGGCCGATTTTCGTCCTGCGAACGTAGCGACCTCCAAGATCAAGAAGACGAATGTGGCGCCCGAGCTGACGTTGACGCCGACGCCAGATATTCTGAAGTCCACGATCTCAGCACGCCGGCCGGGCGCCGTGGTCGTGGGGTTCGCGCTGGAAACCAACGACGCGGTCGCGAACGGCCGCACGAAACTCGCGTCCAAGGATCTCGACATGATCGTCGTGAACGACGCGACTGAAGCAGGCGCCGGGTTCGGCGTCGACACGAATCGCGTGACGCTCCTGCGCCGCGGCGCCGACGACGAGCAGTTGCCGCTCATGCCGAAGAGCGACGTGGCGGACGCAATTCTCGATCGAGTGGAGAAGCTCCTTGGCGGACGCTAGAGAGCAACTGCGGCGGTATCTCGAGCAGCGGCGCGAGATGGGCGAGTCGGAGCTCGTGCTCGACACTCTGACAGTCGACGAGGCGCTGAAGCTCATTGGCGGACGGCGGAGCGGCGCTTCGAGCTCGGCGACTCACGAGCCATCTGCGTCGACGATGCGGGACATCGTAGAGTCGGCGCGCG
The DNA here is from genome assembly GCA_036499625.1 of Gemmatimonadaceae bacterium. Taxonomy (GTDB): domain Bacteria; phylum Gemmatimonadota; class Gemmatimonadetes; order Gemmatimonadales; family Gemmatimonadaceae; genus JAQBQB01. The sequence continues at coordinate 51,729 of DASYDJ010000041.1, read as the reverse complement.
AAGAGCCGTCTATCGATGCCTCCGGCGGCAGTGTCGATTGGCGCGAAACCCTTCGTGCGAGCGGCGCATCGCCGGGCGAGATGCCGAAAAAGAAGATTGGTCGCTACGAGTTTCCGTCCGACCAGAGCGAGCCAGCTACTGATAAACCAGTAGATCGGACCGTTCGCGAGCCGTCGCCGATTGCCGACGTGCGCGCCGGCATCTCGACTGGCGGCGACGTCGCCGAAATGCTCGGTGGAGCGATGGCCTCGCTCAACACGCTCGAGGAGATCGCCGCGCATATCGCATCGTGCCGGCGGTGTCCGCTGTCGTCGACGGCGATCAATCCGGTGCCGGGCGAGGGCAACCCCAACGCGGATTTGATGTGCGTGGGCGAAGCACCGGGCGCGAACGAGGACGAGACCGGTCGGCCGTTCATCGGCGCGGCGGGTCAGCTGCTCACAAAAATTCTCGAGGCGATCAAGCTGCCGCGCGAGCAGGTCTACATCTGCAACGTGCTCAAGCACCGGCCGCCGGGTAACCGCAATCCGCTGCCGGAAGAGGTCACTGCGTGTAGTCCGTACCTCCTTCGACAGATCGAGCTTGTCAAGCCCAAAGTAATTCTGGCGCTCGGCACGTTCGCAGCACAAACGTTGTTGAACACTCAGCTGTCGCTCGGGAAGCTCCGTGGGCAAATTCACCGGTATCATGGCGTGCCGCTGATTGTCACGTACCATCCAGCCGCACTCCTCCGCAATCCGAATTGGAAGCGTCCTACGTGGGAAGATGTCCAGCTCGCCCGTCGAATACTCGATAGCGCCAGCCCCGGCGCGTGATCCGTACCGCGATCGGCGTCCTCCGTATTCGGAGGACGCCGAGCAAGCGGTGTTGTCGGCGATGCTGATCGATCAGGACGCGGTGCTCCGCGCGGCGGAGCACGTCAATGATTCGATGTTTTACGCCGAGCGTCATCGTCGCATTTACCGCGCGATGATCACGATCACCGAGCGCGGCGGCGTTGTCGATCCGCTGACGCTGTCGGAGGAACTCAAACGCAACGGCGAGCTCGAGGCCGCAGGCGGCAAGGACTTCATCGGCTTTCTCGTCGACGCCGTGCCGACGGCGGCGAATATCGAGTATCACGCGCAGATCGTGCGCGAGAAGGCGATTCTTCGCCGCCTCATCGAAGTGTCGACGACGATTGTCGCCGAAGCGTTCGAGGGCCGGGCGACAGCGACCGAGCTGTTGGATGAAGCCGAGTCGAAGATCTTTCAGGTCAGCCAGCAGCAGACGAAGGACGGCTTCACGCGCGTCAAGGAGCTGATCTGGCCGACGATGGAGCGCATCGAGGCGCTGCAGGGCACCGGAAGCGCTGTGACGGGTGTCCCGACCGGATTCAAAGATCTCGACGAGATGACTTCGGGCTTTCAGCCGGCGGATCTCATCATCGTCGCGGCGCGTCCGTCAATGGGAAAGACCGCGTTCACGCTCAACATCGCGCAACATGCCGCGATCGAGAAGGGCACCGGCGTCGCGTTCTTTTCCCTGGAAATGAGCAAGGAGTCGCTCGTTCAGCGAATGCTCACGTCCGAGGCGCGCATCGACGCGCAGCGGCTGCGGAAAGGCATGCTTCGCGACGACGACTTCCCCCGCCTCGCCCGCGCGGCCGGCATCCTCGCCTCGGCGCCCGTGTGGATCGACGACACGCCGGGCATGACGATCCTCGAGATGCGCTCGAAGGCTCGGCGATTGAAGGCCGATGCGGACCTCGGCATGGTCATCGTCGACTATCTGCAGCTCATGGCCGGCCCGTCCAACTCCGAGAATCGGCAGCAGGAAGTCAGTCAGATCTCGCGCGGCCTCAAGGCGCTTGCGAAAGAGCTCGGCGTGCCGGTTGTGGCGCTCTCGCAGTTGTCGCGCGCGCCGGAGCAGCGAACGGGCGACAACAAGCGGCCGCAGCTCTCTGACTTGCGTGAATCAGGCGCGATCGAGCAGGACGCGGATCTCATCATGTTCCTCTACCGGCAGGAGTTCTACGACGGGCCGGTGGACAAGGACGGCAACTCGCTCGAGGGCAAGGCCGAGGTGATCGTCGGTAAGCAGCGTAACGGACCGATTGGCATCGTGAATCTGCATTTTCATAAGCAGTACACGAGGTTCGAGAGCTTTACGCAGCGGCCGGGTGGGTGAGGCCGGAACTGCAAAATTTGCCACGGATTGGGCGGATCACACGGACAGGCACGGAGAAGCGTTCGGAACTGCGTGATGTCGGCGTGGGTGGCGGCGAAAAAATACTGCGAGCGCTCTTTCGATGATATCGCGGCAGGGACTGGCCGTAGCCTTGATTGTCTCATCGCCGCGGTTGCAGTCGACGTCAGCCACGCTTCTTCGTGCCTGTCCGCGAGATCCGCACAATCCGTGTTTGCCGTTGCAGTTTTGCGCATCCTCGCCGCCGCACTCGAGCCAGTCTACCTCACCAATCGCCCGTTAGCTTTTCCCTGATGGCGAAAACCAAGACCGCCTATCGCTGCACCGAGTGCGGCGCGGACTACTCGAAGTGGCAGGGCCGCTGCGACACCTGCGGCGAGTGGAACACGCTCGTCGAAGAGATCGTCGCACCCAAAGTGGCTGCGGGCGGTGGCGCGGCACGCAGAATCGGCGGCGCGCGGTCGCTCGCCGAAGGCGGCAATGTCGCGCTGACGCCCAAGCTGCGCACGGTCCAAGGGTCGAGCACAGTCCGCTGGAACACCGGTCTAAACGAATTCGACTTCGTACTCGGCGGCGGCATCGTCCCGGGCTCGATGATTCTCATCGGAGGCGAGCCGGGGATCGGCAAGTCGACGCTCTTGCTGCAGGTCGCCGCATTGCTCGAGAAAGCTGGACATTCGACGCTGTATGCGTCGGGCGAAGAATCGCCGCTCCAGATCAAGCTGCGCTCCGATCGACTCGAATCGAGCGCCGACGAAGTCTCGCTGCTCAGCGAAACGAATCTCGAGACGATTCTCACCACCTCGGCGGCCGCGGCGCCGTCGGTGCTGATCGTCGATTCGATTCAGACGATTTACACCGCGGATCTCGAAGGCGCGCCGGGAAACGTGGGACAGGTCCGCGAATGCGCCGCGCGATTGATGCGCTACGCCAAGGAGACCGGCACTACGGTGTTTGTCGTCGGCCACGTCACGAAGGGCGGTGGCATCGCGGGGCCAAAGACGCTCGAGCACATCGTCGATACGGTCCTGTACTTCGAGGGCGAGAGCACGCTCGACCACCGCGTGCTGCGCGCGACGAAGAATCGGTTCGGTAGCGTCGACGAGATCGGCGTGTTTCGCATGTCGGAGCACGGACTCGATCCGGTTGAGAATCCGTCCGAGCTGTTCATGGGCGATCGGACGAGCCATGCGTCGGGGAGCGCTGTCACTGCGCTGCTCGAGGGCACCCGGCCGCTGCTCGTGGAGATTCAGGCGCTCGCCGCGAAGGCAGGCTACGGCACGCCGCAGCGCGTCGCGACTGGCTTTGACGGACGTCGTCTCGCACTACTTCTCGCGGTGCTCGATAAGCGCGCCGGACTTTCGTTCGGGCAGCTCGACGTGTTCCTGAATGTCGTGGGCGGAATGCAGCTCCAGGAGCCGGCTGGCGATCTCGCCGTGGGCGCAGCGCTCGCGTCGAGCGTCTACGACAAGCCGCTTCCAATCGACGCACTCTTCGTTGGCGAGCTCGGACTCGGCGGCGAAGTGCGGACCGTCTCGCAGATCGAGCGCCGTGTCGCCGAAGCGGCAAACCTCGGCATGAAGCGCGTGTACCTGTCGGATCGCGGTATTCCCAAGCGCGGCAACCGCGACGTCCAGTTGATCGGCGTGCGCACCATTCAAGATCTCTTACAGCGCGTGTTTTCGTGACCGAGCCACCCGTTGAACAGCGAGACGTCGGCGTGGTGATCGTCGCCGGCGGCAGCGGCAGCCGCGCCGGAGGCACGGAGCTCAAGCAATTCCGCTGGGTCGCCGGCAAGCCGGTGTTGCTGCACAGTCTGCAGACGTTCATGGCGCGGCCTGATGTCGTCGCCGTCGTGTGCGTGCTACCGCGCGAATACGCGGCCGATCCACCGCCGTGGATCTTTCAGTGCGACATCGACCGCTTGATGATTTCGACGGGCGGCAAGACGCGCACGGAATCCGTTCGGAACGGACTCGAAGACCTGCCTGACGAGGCCAGCGTCGTCCTCGTGCACGACGCCGCGCGGCCATTCGTCACCAACGCGACGATCGACCGCGTCGTCGGTTCGGTGCGTGGAGGGCAGTGCGCGATCGCGGCATTGCCAGTCGTCGACACGCTCAAAGAAGTGAGCGATGCCAACGAGATTTCGCGCACCGTGGAACGCGAGCGACTCTGGCGCGCACAGACGCCGCAGGGTTTTCCGCGGCACGTCATCGTGCAGGCGCACCGCGACGCGCGTGCGCAGCACCTCACCGCCACAGACGACGCGGCGCTCTGTGAGCGACTGGGAATTCCCGTCGCCGTCGTCCGCGGCAGCGAGCGGGCGACGAAAATCACCGAAGAGTCGGACTTTGCGCGCGCCGAAGCACTCTTTACGCTTCTGGAATGAAGAATGACGCGCTGTCCGTTCCGTTTTGGTCGACCGAAGAGATCGAAGCGGCACTGCGGCCGGCGCTGCAGCAAATCGAACGACGCAAAGTGCTCGCGTATCCCACCGAAACGATTTACGGGTTCGGTGGCGGCATCGATCGCGAATCGGTCGACGCACTCGTCAAGCTCAAACACCGTCCGCCGGCGAAGCCATTCCTGTTGCTGATCGCTGGACCGGACATGATCGATCGACTCGGCCTCTGGATGCCGAGCTACGCCGCGAATCTCATGGCGCGGCACTGGCCTGGTCCATTGACGCTCGTGCTCTCGGGCGGTGAGCGTCGAGTGCCCGATCGGTTGCGCGGACCAGAAGGCGGTGTCGCGGTGCGATGGACGAGCAACGAGTCGATCTCGCGACTCATTCGTGCACACGGCGACGCGATCACGTCGACGAGCGCGAACCTGCCGGGGGTTCCCCCAGCCACATCCGCCGCTGAGATTCTTTCTCAATGGGGAGACGCGATCGCGCGCGGTGACTTGCGCGTGCTCGACGGTGGCCGGCTGGCACCATCCAAGCCATCGACCGTGCTCGACTGCACCGGTCGTCTGCCACGAGTGATTCGACCCGGCGCGATCGCAGCAGCGACGTTGCGAGAAAGCGTGCCCAATTTGATCGGTGACGCGTGAGCGTCGGAGACGCCTGAGCGCATGAAGATTTTGTTCGTCTGTACCGGCAACACGTGTCGGAGCCCGCTGTCGGAAGCGATCGCGCGCAAGATCGCGATCGAGCGTGGCTTACCCGATGTTGAAGCCATAAGCGCGGGCACGAGCGCGCATGACGGATCGCCGGCCAGCGACGGCGCACTGCTCGTGAGCCTCGAGCGCAACATGGACCTCGGCGGACATCAAGCCCAGACGCTCACGCGCGAGCTGGTACGACAGGCCGATCTCATTCTCGCCATGGGCCCGCATCACCTCGAGCGCATCGAAGCATTGGGCGGCGCCGGCAAAGCGTTTCTGCTCGCGGAGTATGCGTCGCACGGCGCCTCGACGCGTTCGATCAGCGATCCAATCGGCGCCGAGCTCGAGGTGTATCGCGGCACGACCGACGAGCTGGAAACGGAGATCCGACGCGTTCTCGACCGAGTGACGGCCGAGCGGGGCTCGCCGAGAGAGTGACGCCGCGGCCTGCGCGCCTGGTGTTGCTCGGCCATCCGGTCGCGCACTCGCTCTCGCCGCGCATTCAGAATGCGGCACTGCACTCGGCCGGCATCGATTGCCACTACGACGCGCTCGATGTCGAGCCATCGGCGTTCGAGACGACCATCGAGCTGCTTCGCGCCGAGCGCGCCGCTGGGAACGTCACCGTGCCGCACAAGGAGCGCATGTTCGCCGCGTGCGAGGCGATGTCGCCGCTCGCACGGCATGTCGGCGCGGTGAACACCTTCTGGTTCGACGAGGACGGACGTCTCACTGGCGACAACACCGACGTCGGCGGATTCGCAGCGTCGGTACATCGGTTGCTGGGTCAAACGCCGCACGATATCAGCATCGGCGTGCTCGGCGCCGGTGGCGCGGCCGCTGCAGTGTTGGCCGCCATCGAGATGTGGCCAGGCTGCGACGCACACGTCTACAATCGCACGCCGGAGCGTGCGCAACTCCTCTGTGAGCGATTCGGGTCCATCGCGCGTGCAGTTGATGACGTTGGTGTGATTGCCGGGGCGCAACTTGTCGTCAATGCAACCTCGATTGGACTGCACGATGACTCACTGCCGATCGACCTCTCACTCGTGTCGCCCGACGCGGTCGTCGCCGATCTCGTCTATCGACCGGGCGAGACCGCGTTCGTGCGCGAGGCTCGGCGGCGCGGCCATCGCGCCGTCGATGGTCTTGGGATGCTCGTCGAGCAGGCCGCCCTCGCGTTCGAACGATGGTTCGGAGTGAATCCGGACCGGTCGCTGATGGCAACAGTGGCGGGCGAGACGCGCACGCGCTGACGTCGTTTCGCGCCTGGCGAGGCGCGATGACGGATCTCCTCCTACCGCGAAGCTGCGTGGTGTGCGAGTCGCTATTGGGTCGCGACGAGCGTGAGTTGGTGTGCGGACGATGCTGGGCCCGCTTGCCGATGTTGTCGGCTCCGCGCTGCGCGCGCTGCGGACATTCCACCTATGGCGAGAAGTGTCGGTGGTGCGACCTGCTGCCGCCATACGTCCGCGCTGCGCGGAGCGTCTGCTGGGCGAGTGGCGACATCGGACTCGGCGTCGTACACGCGCTCAAGTACCAAGGATGGCATCGCGTGGCGCGCGAGATGGCGTTGCGCATGTCGCGGCTCGACTGGCCAGTCGACGTGATCGACGAACGCTGCGCGATTGTGCCGGTGCCGCTGTCGGCAAAGCGTGAGCGGCAACGCGGCTTCAATCAGAGCGAAGTGTTGTGCGCCGCGCTCGCGCCGCGCTGGAACGTCGCAGTGTGGAATGACGTGTTGGTGCGCATACGACACACGGAGACGCAAACGCGGTTGACACCAGGGGAGCGACTCCGCAACGTTTCGGGCGCGTTTTCCACGCGGCCGTCGGCGCGGAAGATGCTTCGCGGCACGCACGTCGTGGTCGTCGACGACGTCGTGACGACTGCCGCGACCCTCAACGCGTGCGCGGCCGCGCTCTGCGACGGCGGCGCACGCATTGTTAGTTTTGTAACCTTCGGCCGAGCGCCCGCGCTCGGCGACCGGTGGTAACTACACAGGAGAGAAGGGATGGCTATTCGCGTCGGCATCAACGGCTTCGGACGAATCGGGCGACAGGTTCTCCGCGCGTCGAAGCTGCAGGACCTTGCGGACATCGAGATCGTGGCCGTCAACGATCTGACCGATACAAAAACGCTTGCGCATCTGTTCAAATACGACTCGGTGCATCGCACGTACGAGGGCGATGTCGAAGCGGGCGCCGGCGTGATCATGGTAGACGGCGACGAGATTCGCGTGTTCGCCGAAAAGGATCCGGCCAACCTCAAGTGGAAGGACTTGGACGTCGACATCGTGATCGAGTCCACCGGCCGGTTCACGAATGCGGCCGACGCGCGCAAGCACCTCGATGCCGGCGCGAAAAAGGTCATCATTTCGGCGCCCGCCAAGGGCGAAGACCTCACGATCGTGATGGGCGTGAACGAGGACAAGTACGACTCGGCCAAGCACACCATCATCTCGAACGCCTCGTGTACCACCAACTGTCTCGTGCCAATGGTCAAAGTGGTACGCGACAACTTCGGGTTCGTGCGGGGCTCAATGGTGACGGTGCACAGCTACACCAACGACCAGCACGTGCTCGATCTCCCCCACAAGGATCTGCGTCGCGCACGCGCGGCGGCGATCTCCATGATTCCGACGACGACCGGCGCGGCGAAGGCCACGTCGCTCGTGATCCCGGAGCTCAAGGGCAAGATCGACGGCATCTCGATCCGCGTACCCACGCCCGACGTCTCGCTCGTGGATCTCGCCGTCGTCGTCGACAAGCCGGTGACGGCCGAGCAGATCAACGCGGCATTCAAGGCGGCGGCGGACGGGGCCATGAGCGGCATTCTCCAGTATACCGAAGAAGAGCTTGTGTCGAGCGACTACATCGGCAATGCGCATTCGTGTATTATCGATTCGAAATGCACGAACGTGGTCGACGGACTGCTCGTGAAAGTGTCGGGCTGGTACGACAACGAATGGGGATACGCGTCGCGCTGCGTGGACTTGGCGCGTTTCGTCGCGGCGCGGCTCTGAGCGACGGCGCATGAACAAGAAGACGATTGCCGATTTGCCGGACGAGGCGGTGCGCGGCAAGCGCGCCCTCGTCCGCGTGGATTTCAACGTCCCGATCGACGCCGGTCGTGTCGGCGACGACACGCGCATTCGCGCCGCGTTGCCGACCATCCGCGCGCTGCTCGATCGCGGCGCGCGCGTCATTTTGCTGTCGCATCTCGGACGGCCAAAGGGCAAGCCGGAGTCGAAGTACTCGCTCGAGCCCGTGGCGCATCGCCTGACGGAGTTGTTGCCGGAGCAGCGCATCGTGTTCGTCGAGTCCACCGACACCGACGATGCGATGAAGGTGACGCATGATGCCGATGCGCACGTCGTGCTGCTCGAAAACACGCGCTTTCTGGGCGGCGAAGAGACGAACGACGAACGCCTGGCGCGCGGCCTTTCGCAACTCGGCGACGTCTACGTCAACGACGCATTTGGCTCGGCGCACCGAGCCCACGCGTCGACGGAGGGTGTGGCGCACTATCTCAAGCCCGCCGTGGCCGGCCTCCTCATGCAGCGGGAGCTCGACTACCTCGGCGGTGCATTAGAGAATCCTAAACGACCGTTCGTCGCCGTGCTCGGGGGCGCGAAGATCTCGGGGAAGATCGACGTCATCGAGCAGTTGTTGCCCAAGGTCGACCGGCTGATCATTGGCGGCGCGATGGCGTGTACGTTCTTCAAGGCGATGGGGCTGGAGACGGGGAAGTCGTTGGTCGAGGCCGACCGCGTCTCGATGGCCAAGGACCTGCTCGCGCGCGCTGGCGACAAGCTCGTGCTGCCGACGGATGCCAGCGTGAGCACCGCGCTCGACGCGCCGCAGGGGGCGCACGACGTGGCGCGCAACGCCATTCCGGCGAACGAAGCGATGTTCGACGTGGGTCCGGCGTCGGCGGCTGAATTCGCGAAGATCATCGGCGGGGCGAAGACGGTGATCTGGAACGGACCAATGGGCGTGTTCGAGACGAAGCCGTTCGACGCCGGCACGCGCGCGGTCGCGCAAGCGATGGCGGCGGCAACGAAGTCGGCGGCGACGACCATCGTCGGCGGCGGCGATTCCGCGGCGGCTGTGGCTGAGATGGGCTTGGACGACAAGATGAGCCACGTCTCGACCGGCGGCGGCGCATCGCTCGAGTTTCTCGAGGGCAAGGTGCTTCCGGGTGTCGCGGCACTCGACGACGCGGCGGCGCGGTGAGCAGCTCGGGCATGACCTCGGGCATGCGCCGGCCCGTTTTCATCGCGAATTGGAAGATGAACAACGGGCCGACAGCGGCCCGCGCGTTTATCGCGGGTTTCACCGCGCGATGGACGCCGAGAGATGATCGGACGATCATCTTTTGTCCGCCGTCGATCTGCCTCACGACCGTCGTTCACGCATTGGGCTCCCGGCAGGATCTCGCCGCGGGTGCGCAGAACATCTGGACCGAGGACAAGGGAGCGTTCACGGGCGAGACATCGGCGCCGATGGTGAAGGATGCGGGCGCGCGCTACGTGCTCGTGGGTCATTCCGAGCGACGGCACATCTTCGGCGAAACCGACGAGCAGACGGGGCTCAAATGCGCCGCCGCGGCGCGGAGCGGTCTGACGCCGATTCTCTGCGTCGGCGAATTGCTCGCGGAGCGAGAGAAGGGCATCACGCACGATGTCGTGTTGCGTCAGCTCGCGGCAGGACTGGCGCACGTGACCTCGGAAGTGGTCTGCTCGATGGCGATTGCCTATGAGCCGGTATGGGCGATTGGTACCGGCAAGACGGCCACGGCGTCGGATGCGGCCCAAGTGCACGCCGTGGTGCGTGAAGCGCTCGACGGGCGCGTCGGGGCGCACGCTGAGTTGATCCCGGTGCTGTACGGCGGGAGCGTCAACACGGCCAACGCGAAATCGCTGCTGAGCGAGGACGGCGTCGACGGATTGCTCGTCGGCGGCGCATGCCTCGACATCGAGGGGTGGGCGACGATCTGCAGCACGTGACTACGCGTGTCCGACACTTGACGAAGTGTGCTAAGTGTCGTGATATTTGAGGCTTACATCCTGCCACACTGAGCCCGCCTCATGCTGTATACCGTCCTGCTCGTTCTCCTCGTCATCGATAGCATCGTGCTGATGGTCGCCGTGTTGCTCCAGTCGGGGCAGGGTGGCGGCATGGCCGCATCCTTCGGTGGCGTCAGCAGTTCAGCTAGTTCCTTCCTCGGCACGCGTCAGACGGGGAATTTGCTGACGAAGGCGAGCTGGTGGTGCGGCGGACTGTTTCTCGGGCTCTCGTTCTTGCTCGCGCTCGCATCAACGCGGAGCAGAGCGCCCAAGTCGGTGCTCGATCAGACGTTCCAGGCTCCGGCGCCCGTGAGCGTGCCGGCGAACGCGGCACCGGCGGCTGGCGCGACGATTCCGCTGCAACCTGCGCCGACAACCGCGACGCCGAACGCCACCGCGCCGACGACTACGTCGCCGAGCACCACGCCACCGGCGACGAAGAAGCCGTAAGACAGACGTGAGTTCTCGCCGCGGACGTCCAGGGTTCCTTCTCCTCGAGGATGGAACCCTGTTTCTTGGAAGTCTGTTTGGGCGCGAAGCGCCGACAGTCGCCGAAGTCGTGTTCACCACGAACATGAGCGGCTACGAAGAGGTGTTCACCGATCCGTCGTATCGCGAGCAGATCGTCGTGATGACCGCGCCGATGATCGGCAACTACGGCGTCAACAGCGAAGATCTCGAATCATCAGGCGTGCAAGTGTCGGGAATCGTCGCGCGCGAGATCTCGCGGACGTACTCGAACTGGCGCGCCGACGGCGATCTCCTGAGTTGGCTCGAGAAAGCGCAAGTTCCCGCTCTCGAAGAAGTTGATACGCGCCGTCTCACGCGACATCTGAGGACCGTCGGCTCGATGCGTGGCGTCATCGCGCTCGGGACGGAGCCCACGCGCGAAGCGTTGCTCGCGCTCGATGCGTGTCCGCCCATGGCTGGCCTCGACCTCGCATCGCTCGTCACGACGCGTGAGCCGTATCAATGGGGCAACGCGAATGCGCCGTATCACATCGTGGCGTATGACTTTGGCATCAAGCGCAACATCCTGCGTCTCTTCGACGAACACGATTGTCGCGTGACGGTGGTGCCGGCCGCGACGACGGCTGAGGAAGCGCTGGCACTCGCACCGAATGGTGTGTTCCTCTCGAACGGACCGGGCGATCCGGAAGCGGTCACGTACGCGCCGAATACTGTGCGCGCGATCGCCGACCAAGGTGTTCCAATTTTTGGTATCTGCCTGGGGCATCAGATCTTGGGGCTCACCTTCGGCGGCCACACGACGAAGATGGCGTACGGACATCGCGGCGGAAATCATCCGGTGAAGGATCTCGCATCGGGTCGCGTGCTCATCACGTCGCAGAATCACGGATTCGCCGTCGCAGGAGAAGGGAACTCGATTCCCGGCGCGCCCGAGCTGGAAGTCACGCACGTGAATTTGAACGACGGCAGCATCGAAGGCCTGCGGCATCGCGAGAAACCGATCTTCGCTGTGCAGTATCATCCGGAGGCCGCGCCGGGTCCGCATGACGCCAGACCGCTGTTCGACGATTTCTTGAATACCGTCCGCTCGCACGCTTCCCGAAGTGGCCCAAACTCTTGACACGTAAGAGTTAACGTCGCTAAGTTCGGTATGCGTCCCCGGTTCCCCGGGCGCCTGAACACGAGGCATTTCGAATGACCAAAGCTGACCTGGTCGAACGAGTGACGGCCCAGATTTCCCGCACCGCTGGGCCGATGATCTCCAAAAAAGACTGCGCTCGCGTGGTCGACGCCTTCCTCGAGTCGATCAAGGAAGCACTTCAGGGGCAGAAGAACATCGAAGTGCGCGGCTTCGGCACGTTCAAGATTCGCCACCGCAAGACGCGCATGGCGAGGAATCCCCGAACCGGCTCGCCCGTCGAGGTTTCCGCCCGTCCGGTGCCGGTGTTCAAGCCGTCGAAAGAGCTCCGCGCCATGGTCGCTGGCATCGACATCTCGGAACTCGAGGACGATGAAGCAGAGGAAATGACCGAGGCGTAACGACTTCGGTCGCTCTAGCTCACAACGGCTCGACGCCTTCCAGCGTCGGGCCGTTCTTGTCTCCCCACCTCGACTCCGCTCGCTTCCGCCCCTCAGCGGTGCATCTTTCGACCATGACCGTCACCGTCCTCCTATTCGCCTCCTACGCCGACGCGCTCGGCGCCAGCTCGTTGACGGTCGAGCTTGCCGCAGGTGCTACCGCTGGCGACGTCGTGCAGCACGTGCGCGCACTTCCGGGTGCCGATCGCTTGCCGCCGGCGCCACTCGTGGCTGTCAATCAGCGCTATGCGCCGGCGACCCAGCCGCTGACCGATAACGACGAAGTCGCTCTCATCCCGCCGGTGGCCGGAGGCTGATGCGTTCGGCCATCGTCGATCGCGCGCTCGATGCCGCGTCGCTCGTCAACGAAGTCGCGCGCCAATCGAACGGCGCGACGGTGCTGTTCGTCGGCACCGTGCGCGACGTGAACGAAGGTCGGCCGGTGCAGGGCATGGAGTACAAAGCGTATCGCGCCATGGCCGAACGTGAGCTCGCCGACATCGTTCGCGAGGCGGCGATCCAATTCGGCACTGACGACATCGTCGTCGAGCATCGCGTGGGCACATTGGCCCTCGGCGAGGCGAGCGTGGTGATCGCCGTCGCGCACCCGCATCGCGGGCGCGCGTACGATGCGAGCCGCTACGTGATCGAGCAGCTCAAGCAACGCGTGCCGATCTGGAAGCTCGAGCACTATGCCGACGGAACGCGCGAGTGGGTCGGCGCAGCGGGACAGTCGGTTTCCGAGCAGCCATCCTGAATAGCGATGACCAGCGATGCGCTTGGCCGTCCGCTTCGTAGCTTGCGAATCTCGGTCACCGATCGGTGCAATCTGCGCTGCCGGTACTGCATGCCGGAGGAGAGCTACGAGTGGCTGCCTCGCGACGATCTTCTGACATTCGAGGAGATCGCGCGACTCGCAGGCGTATTCGCGTCCCTCGGCGTCGACCGCGTGCGACTCACCGGCGGCGAGCCGTTGCTGCGTGCACAGTTGCCCGCGTTGGTGGAGCAACTGGCTGCTGACGCGCGAATTCGGGACCTCGCGATCACGACCAATGGCGTGTTGCTCGCTGAGCAAGCCGTGGCGCTGCGTCACGCCGGCATGCATCGGGTGACGGTCAGCCTGGACACATTGCGAGCGGATCGATTCGAAGCGCTGACACGGCGCGACCTCCACTCGCGCGTGATGAGCGGCATCGCATCGCTGACGGCGGCAGGGTTCACCGGCACCAAGCTCGACTCCGTTGTGATTCGCGGTCAAAACGACGATGAGCTCGCCGACCTCGTCGATTTCGCACGATCGATCGGCGCCGAGGTGCGATTCATCGAGTACATGGACGTGGGCGGTGCGACGCACTGGTCGATCGATCAAGTCGTGTCGCGCGATGAGATTCTCGCGCGGCTCACCGAACGGTTCGGCGCGATCACGCCCGTTCGCGGCGACTCGAGCGCGCCTGCGGAGCGATATCGTCTCGCCGACGGAACGGTGTTTGGCATCATCGCCTCGACGACGACGCCGTTTTGCCGCACATGCGATCGGAGCCGACTCACTGCAGACGGACTCTGGTACCTCTGCCTCTACGCGCCCATCGGCACCGACCTGCGCGGCCCGCTGCGCGCTGGCGCGAGCGACGCCGAGCTCGCGCAGATCGTTCGGTCGATCTGGAACGCGCGTCGCGATCGTGGTGCCGAGGAGCGCGCAATGCTGCCCGAGCGACAGACGTTGGTGGGTATCGAGCGACTGCGACGTGATCCGCATTTGGAGATGCACACGCGCGGGGGGTGAAGGCGGCTTCGCCGCCGGTGGAATGATGATGGGGCGGAACAGTGGAGCGATCGTAACGCTGTCATCCCGGACGACATGAGGGATCTAGCCGGACGACACGAGATTCCTCAGTCGCTCTGCTCCTTCGGAATGACACGTTGGTTGCGTTCCACCGTTCCACCGTTCCACCTGTTTCATTACCTTTCTCCGCGTACTTCACCCTCCAAACGAAACAATCATGGTCAACAAAATTACGGTCGTCGGCGCCGGGAACGTCGGTGCGACGACCGCGCAGCGTGTGGCGGAAAAGGAACTCGCGCGCACCGTCGTCATGGTAGACGTCGTCGAAGGAACGCCGCAGGGCAAAGGACTCGATCAGTGGCAATCGGCGCCGATCGAAGGCTTTGACTCGCGTATCATCGGCACGAACGGCTACGAAGAGACCGCGAATTCCGACATCGTGATCATCACGGCCGGCATCGCCCGCAAGCCGGGCATGTCCCGCGACGATTTGCTCAATACCAACGCCGGCATCGTGAAGTCGGTTGCCGAGCAGATCGCCAAGACGTCGCCGAAGGCGATCCTCATCATCGTCTCGAACCCGCTCGACGTGATGTGCTACGTCGCGATGAAGGCGAGCGGCTTCCCGCGCGAGCGCGTGATCGGCATGGCCGGCGTGCTCGACACGGCGCGCTACCGTGCGTTCCTCGCCACCGAGCTCGACGTCTCCGTGCGCGACATCCAAGCCATGGTGCTCGGCGGCCATGGCGACACGATGGTTCCGTTGATCAGCTACACGAGCGTGAGCGGCATCCCGATCACGCAGCTCATCGACAAAGCCAAGCTCGATGCGATCGTCGATCGCACGCGCTCCGGCGGTGCCGAGATCGTGAAGCATCTCAAGACTGGCTCGGCGTATTACGCGCCGTCGGCCGGCGCCGTGCAGATGGCGGAAGCGATCGTCAACGATCAGCGCCGCATTCTGCCGTGCGCGGCGTGGCTGCAGGGTGAGTACGGTATGAAGGACCTGTTTTTGGGAGTGCCATGCAAGCTCGGCACGGGTGGCCTGCAGAAGGTCATCGAGGTCGAGCTGACGGCCGACGAGCGCGCAGCACTCGAGAAGAGCGCCGAGGCGGTTCGTGAGCCGATGGCGGCCGTGAAGCTCTAGGAATAGGGACTCGGGGCGAGGGGTTGGAACCCCACGCCCCGAATCCCTGCCGCAAATAATGACCTCTCCCGTAGCATTCTACCGGTCAACGATCGGTAAGAAAATCATCATGGGCGTCACGGGCCTGATCGGCATCGGGTTCGTGATCGTGCACATGGCCGGCAACCTTCAGGCGTTCATCGGTCAGGACAAGCTCAATAGTTACGGCGCCGCGCTTCACGGGCCGCTGAACGAACTGACCTGGCTGGTACGCATTGTCTTGATCGTTGCCGTCCTACTGCACGTGTTGATGGCATATCAACTCACGATGATCTCCCGCGCCGCGCGGCCCGTTGGGTACCAGCGCCGCGAATCACAGGTGTCGACGCTCGCGTCGCGTACGATGAAATGGGGCGGCGTGCTGCTCCTCGTCTTCATCGTCTTCCACATCCTGCACTTCACCACCGAGACGATCGATCCCGGTGGCTGGCGCGGAATGACGGACTCGCAAGGCCACCGCGATGTTTATGGAAATCTCATCGCGAGCTTCCACGTCTGGTGGGTGGCGGCGTTCTACATCGTAGCGATGCTCGCGCTCGGACTGCATCTGTATCACGGCGCCTGGAGCTCGATCCGCACCCTGGGTTACGCCAAGTCGTCGCCTAACCCGCTCCATCGCCGCATCGCGCTCACCGTCGCGGTAATCGTGTGGCTTGGATTCACGCTGATTCCTGTCGGCGTCATCGCCGGCATCATTCGATAAATCATGGAGCTCCGCTCGAAAGTCCCCTCGGGGCCGATAGAAAAGAAGTGGAACAAGCACCGCTTCGAGATGAAGCTGGTCAACCCGGCCAACAAGCGGAAACACACGGTCATCATGGTGGGTTCCGGTTTGGCAGGCGGCGCAGCCGCAGCCACGCTCAGCGAGCTTGGCTATCAGGTGAAGTGCTTCTGCTTCCAGGATTCGCCGCGCCGCGCGCACAGCATCGCCGCGCAGGGCGGCATCAACGCCGCGAAGAACTACCAGAACGACGGCGACAGCGTCTACCGTCTCTTCTACGACACGGTCAAGGGCGGCGACTACCGCTCGCGCGAGGCGAACGTCTATCGTCTCGCCGAGGTGAGCGTCAACATCATCGACCAGTGTGTGGCGCAAGGCGTGCCGTTCGCGCGCGAGTATGGCGGCTTGCTCGCCAATCGTTCGTTCGGCGGCGCGCAGGTCTCGCGTACGTTCTACGCGCGTGGACAGACGGGCCAGCAGTTGTTGCTCGGCGCCTATCAGGCGTTGGAGAAGGAAATCGCCAAGGGTGGCGTGACGATGTATCCGCGCACCGAGATGCTCGATCTCGTCATCGTCAACGGGCGTGCGCGCGGCATCGTGGTGCGCGACATGGTGACGGGCAAGATCGAGACGCATCTCGCCGACGCGGTCATCCTCGGCACCGGTGGCTATAGCAACGTCTTCTACCTGTCGACGAACGCCAAGGGCTCGAACACAACAGCCATCTGGCGCGCGTACAAGCGCGGTGCGGCGTTCGCGAATCCGTGCTACACCCAGATTCACCCGACATGCATCCCGGTCTCAGGCGAGCATCAGTCCAAGCTCACGCTGATGAGCGAGTCGCTGCGCAACGACGGGCGCGTGTGGGTCCCGAAGCGCAAAGAGGATTGTCCGAAGCCGCCGAATACGATTCCCGAAGCGGATCGCGACTACTACCTCGAGCGCAAGTACCCGAGTTTCGGCAATCTGTCGCCACGTGACATTGCGTCGCGCGGCGCCAAAGAAGTGTGCGACGAAGGTCGCGGCGTCGGCCCTGGCGGCCGCGGCGTCTATCTCGACTTTGCGGACGCGATCAAGCGCGTGGGCAAAGAGAAGATCGCCGAGCGGTATGGCAATTTGTTCGAGATGTATGAACGCATCACGGATGAGAATCCGTACGAAGTTCCGATGCGCATCTACCCGGCGCCGCACTACACCATGGGCGGGCTCTGGGTTGACTACAACTTGATGAGCACCATTCCGGGCCTGCACGTCGCCGGCGAAGCAAACTTCAGCGATCACGGCGCCAACCGGCTCGGTGCCAGTGCCCTGATGCAGGGCTTGGCGGACGGATACTTCATCGTCCCGATGACGATTGGCGACTACATCGGCGCGAACAAGCTCGAAGCCGTTGGTGCCGATCATCCCGAAGTGCTAGCGACGGAAGCGGCGGTGCGTTCGCGCGTCGAGCGATTGTTGTCGATCAAGGGCACTCGCACGGTCGCGTCGTTCCATCGCGAGCTCGGTCGCACCATGTGGGAGTACTGCGGCATGGCGCGCAGTGCGGAAGGACTCAAGAAGGCGTTGGAGATCATTCCCAAGCTGCGCGAGGAGTTCTGGCGTGACGTCCGCATTCCGGGCACGGGCGTCGAGCTCAATCAATCGCTCGAGCATGCGGGCCGCGTCGCGGATTTCTTCGAGCTCGCGGAGCTCATGTGCATCGACGCGCTGCATCGCGAGGAGTCGTGTGGCGGACACTTCCGCGTCGAGCACCAGACGCCGGACGGTGAAGCGTTGCGCGACGACGAGCACTTTGCCTACGTGGCCGCGTGGCAGTTCGCCGGCGACAACACTGCGCCGATTCTGAACAAGGAACCGTTGGTGTTCGAAAACGTGGCGCTGTCGCAGCGCAGTTACAAATAGTGCGCGGCCGCCTCTTCATACATTTACGATGAAACTGACTTTATACGTGTGGCGGCAGTCGGGGCCGAATGCGACGGGGAAGATGGAACGGTACGATGCGACCGACATCAGCCCCGACATGTCGTTCCTCGAGATGCTCGATGTGGTGAACGAAGGTCTCGTCGAAGGCGGCCAGATGCCGATCGCGTTCGACCACGATTGCCGCGAAGGTATCTGCGGCTCGTGCGGCATGATGATCAACGGGATAGCGCACGGCCCGGCCAAGGGCACGGCAACGTGCCAGTTGCACATGCGCAGCTTCGAGGATGGCGCATCGGTGTACATCGAGCCGTGGCGGTCGCGCGCGTTCCCGGTGATCAAGGATCTGGTGGTGAACCGCAGCGCGCTCGATCGAATCATTGCGGCGGGTGGCTTCATCTCAGCGGCGACCGGCGGCGCGCAGGACGCGAACAGCTTGCCGGTTCCGAAGCATGATTCAGACGATGCGATGGACGCCGCTGCGTGCATCGGTTGCGGCGCGTGCGTGGCGGCGTGCCCCAACGGCTCGGCCTCGCTCTTCACCTCGGCCAAGATCTCGCATCTCGGCGTGCTGCCGCAGGGTCAGCCGGAGCGCAAGCGGCGCGCGACGCGCATGGTATTGCAGATGGACGCCGAGGGTTTTGGGCACTGCACGCTGTTTGGCGAGTGCCAGGAGGCGTGTCCCAAGGAGATCAGCATCGACAATATCGCACGCATGAACCGCGATTTTGCGGTGGCGACCATCTCGGCGCGGGAAGAGAAGGCGCTGGGTGGGGTTGGTTGAGCGAGCTGGGGTCGGAGCTGCAACTGCAACTGCAACTGCTTAACACGGATAACCGCGGATTACACGGACGGTCACGGAGCAGCGTGATGAGTAGCTGCACGGCGTGAATGAAAAAAAGAAAATCCGGGCGTGGTTGCCCGGATTTTTTTCTTTGGGAACCGCCGCTCAGGATATTCCTAGAAACGTCCCGAGGCTGTTCTCAAACAAAAGTCCGGGCTCGTTGTGCGCCCGGACTTGATCGCTCACGAACGGCTGGCTCTGACCAAGTCACAGCCTTTGACGCTTATCCGTGTCTGTCCGTGAAATCCGCATAATCCGTGTCATGCAGTTTTGGCGAAAGGCAGGCCGCGACCCCTACAGCTTAGGCAACGTGACCCCAACCTGCCCCTGATACTTGCCGGCCTTGTCCTTGTACGACACTTCCGGCTCTTCCTCACCGCGGAAGAACAACACCTGCGCAATGCCTTCATTCGCGTAGATCTTGGCGGGGAGCGGCGTCGTATTCGAGATCTCGAGGGTGACGTAACCTTCCCACTCGGGCTCGAAGGGCGTCACGTTCGTGATGATTCCACATCGCGCGTACGTCGACTTGCCTACGGTCACGGTGAGCACGTTGCGCGGAATGCGGAAATACTCCACCGACCGCGACAGCGCGAACGAATTGGGCGGAACGATGCACACGTCGCCCTCGAATTCCACGAATGATTTTGGATCGAATTGCTTCGGGTCGACGATCGAACTGAGTACGTTCGTGAAGATCCTGAACTCGTGCGACACTCGCATGTCGTAGCCGTACGAGCTCACACCGTACGAAATCACCCCTTTGCGCACCTGCCGATCCTCATACGGCTCGATCATGCCGTGTTCGCGAGCCATGCGGGAGATCCAGCGATCGGACATAATGGTCATCGAGAGCAAGGGCGGAGGTTAAGGGTCGCGAGTCCCGGGTCGCGGGTCGCGAGAACAGCGCGCGTGAAGCTACGAAGGAATAGCGATTCAGCCAAGCGCTCGCGTGAGAGCGTGCGCGAGTGAATCACCGACGATACCCGCAACCCGCGACTCTCAACCGAACACCCTAAACCCGCCTGTGATCGGTTGACCCACCCCTCCAGCGTGGATAATTTTCCCGCGCTGGACTTAGTGAAAGATTTCACGAAGTTGGGAGACTCATGCTTCACACGTACTTCCCAGTCCTGCTCCTGCTCGGCTTCGTCATCATGAACGCGGTGATGATGCTCGGGCTCTCCCACCTCACGCTACGACCACGGCCGTCCCCTGTAAAAGACACTCCATACGAATCGGGGATCCCGCCACTCGGTGACGCGCACGAGCGCTTCTCCGTGAAGTTCTACATGGTGGCCGTGCTGTTCATCATCTTCGATATCGAGACGGTCTTCATGATCCCGTGGGGCGCCTACTACAGGCAGCTCTCCTGCGGCGTACCGATGGTCGACAACATCTGTCCTGCTGGCCAGATGTCGCTGTTCGGCCTCTCGGAAATGATCGTCTTCATCATCATTCTGCTCGTTGGATTCATCTACGTGTGGAAGAAGGGAGCGTTGCAATGGGATTGAGCCCGCGACCAGAGCCGAGCTTCACCGAGCTCACCGGCGACGAGCCGTGGATGACCACGAAGCTCGACGCCTTCGTGAACTGGGGCCGTAAGAATTCACTGTGGCCAATGCCGTTCGGCACGGCGTGCTGCGCCATCGAGTTCATGGCGTCCGCGGCGAGCAAGTACGACCTCGCACGCTTCGGCATGGAGCGTCAGGCCTTCTCGCCGCGTCAGGCCGACCTGTTGATCTGCGCCGGCCGAGTGCCGTTCAAGCTCGCGCCTGTGCTACGTCGCATCTGGCAGCAGATGCCGCAACCGAAATGGTGCATCTCGATGGGCGCCTGCGCCTCGAGCGGCGGCATGTTCGACAACTACGCCGTGGTGCAGGGCATCGACAGCATCATTCCGGTCGACGTCTACGTGCCCGGCTGTCCGCCGCGCCCCGAAGGATTGCTCTACGGCATCATGATGCTGCAGAAGAAAGTCTCGAACGAGCGCATGAGCGACAAGACGCTGCGTAACGAGATGGAGCCCGATCCCAAAAGCCAGCTCTACATCCCGCCCTCGGTTATCGACGAAGTGTCGGAGCCGTTCGGCAACTCCGTCCATCAGACACGTTCCGGCCTGTGAGCGCCAGTTTCTCTCCGGTCATCGCGGGTAGCGCGCTCGGCCCCAACGCCCCTGCGCCGGCAACGCCGCGCAACGTGCCGAATCGCGGCGGCGCCATGAATCCCACGGTCGACGCGATCCGCGCGCGCTTTTCTGGCGCCGTGCAGCGCGCCGACGTCGTGTGGGGCGAGACGACGATCGTCGTCGATCGCGCGCGCGTACATGACATCATCCTGTGGCTGCACGACGATCCGTCGCAGAGCTACAACTATTTGTCGGACGTCACCGCCGTGGAGTTCCGCGATCTCGAGCAGCCGCTCGAAGTCGTGTGGCATCTGCGCTCGCTGCCGTATCGCCGCTTCCTTCGCGTCAAAGTGTTGATCGAGAAGGGAAGCAGCATGGACGTCCCGAGCGTCTGGGACATTTACAAGGCTGCTGATTGGCTCGAGCGCGAGTGCTACGACATGTTCGGCATCACGTTCAGCGGACATCCGGATCTGCGCCGCCTGCTCATGTGGGAGCAGTACAAAGAAGGCTATCCTCTCCGTAAGGATTTCCCGCTTCGCGGCCGGTTCAGCCGCTCCGAGCAGCTTCGTCAAGCGCTCGCGGCGAACCCGGAAGCGCGCTACTCCAAGGAAGAGCTCTCGATCGCCGATGCGTTCGAGGATCTCCCGGTTGACATGCGTCGTCGGCTCGACACCGGCGAACGGACGGGAGAGTAAGCGATGGCAACGACGAAACGCACAGTCGAAGTCTCGCTCTCGACAACCGGACTCGACGCGCACGGCAAGCCGCAGCGCGTACCGCTCGTGGTCGACGAGAGTGGCCAGACGGTCGCCCTCGAGGCGCCGCCATCGATGGAGCCCGATCTCAACGGTGAGCACATGCTCATCAACATCGGACCGCAGCACCCAGCCACGCACGGCGTACTCCGCCTGGTGTTGGAGCTGGACGGCGAAACGGTGGTGCGCTGCATTCCGCACATCGGCTACCTGCATTGCGGCTTCGAGAAGATCGGCGAGTATCGCCAGTACAATCAGATCATCCCGTGGACCGACCGTGAGGATTATCTAAACTCGCCGGGCAACAACGTCGCTTTCGCGCTTGGTGCCGAGCGGCTATTCGGCATCGAGATCACGGAGCGGTGCAAGGTGCTCCGCGTCATGGCCTGCGAGATGTCGCGCATCATTTCGCACCTTGTATGGCTCGGCACCACCTGCATCGACATCGGCGCGTTCACGCCGTTCCTCTGGGCGTTCCAGCAGCGCGAGAAGATCTACGAGATGCTGGAGTCGTGGATCGGCGCGCGCCTCACCACGACGCTCACGCGCGTGGGCGGCATGGGCGCCGACATTCCGGACGACTTCGTCTCGAAGCTCTCGGCGTTCGTCAACACGTTCCCGAAGGTGGTCGACGAGATCGATCGCGTCGTGACGCGCAACGGCATCTGGGTCGGCCGCACGGTTGGACTCGGCGTGATGTCTCCGGAAGAAGCGACAAATTTCGGATTGTCGGGCCCGATGGGCCGCGCGTCGGGCGTTGCCTTCGACGTTCGAAAGGACTTCCCGTATCTCGACTACGAGACCTACGACTTCGACGTCCCGGTCGGTACGAATGGCGACGTGTACGATCGCTTCCTGGTTCGCATGGAAGAGCTGCGCCAGTCAACGCGCATTCTCGCCCAGACGATCAAACGCTTACCCGACGGGCCGGTGAACGTCGACGATCATCGTGTCATCCTGCCGCCCAAGAGCCGCGCGACGAGCGACATGGAATCCATGATCCACCACTTCAAGCAAGTGATGGAAGGGCCGCGGCCGCCGATCGGCGAGGCATACGTCGCCGTCGAAAGCCCCAAGGGTGAGAAGGGCTACTACATGGTCTCTGACGGCTCGTCCAAGCCAGTGCGCTGGCGCATCCGGCCGCCGTCGTTCGTGAACCTCTCGGCGATTCCCGCCATGGTCGAAGGCCACCTCTTGTCGGACGTCATTGCAATCAACGCGTCGATCGACATCGTGATGGGAGAGATCGACCGATGAGCAAGAATCAGGAGAGCACACCGGCCTACTTCCGCGCGCCCGCCGATTGGGGTCCGTCGGACGGTAAGGGCTTCGTTACAGATAACGGTCACGATCATCACGACCACACGCCGTACGAGCCGGTGCTCGTCGCCGGAAGCGCGCGCCGCAAAGAGCTCGACGAGCTGCTGACGCGCTATCCGAACAAGATGGCAGCGCTCTTACCCGCGCTCTGGATGATTCAGCACGAACGCGGTTGGGTGAGCGATGCAGGCATGGCCGAGGCGGCCGAGGTGCTCGAGCTGACGCCGGCATACGTAAAGGGCGTGGTCACGTTCTACACCATGTACCACCTGCATCCGGTCGGCAGGCACTTCATCCAGGTTTGCACCACGTCGCCGTGCAACGTCTGCGGCGCCGAGGCGGTGGTGGATGCTTTCCTTCGCCACACGGGTTGCCAGGAGCTCGGTCAAACATCGGCCGACGGCAAGTTCACCGTGATTGAAGTCGAATGCCTCGGCGCGTGCGGATTCGCGACGCCGATCATGATCAATGAGGATTTCATCGAGTCGGTGACGCCGGAAACGGTGCCCGATGTTCTCGCTGGCCTAGAGTAATAGAAAAGCGACATGGGATACCCGCATAAGCCGCACGAGCGCGAGACGGTCGTCCTCTCCAAGTATTTTGGAGACAAGGAAGCCGCGACGCTCGACGGATGGAAGAAACGGGGCGGCTACGTCGCTCTGAAAAAGGCGCTCGAAATGGCGCCCGCCGACATCGTGAACATCGTCAAGGATTCCGGACTGCGCGGTCGTGGCGGCGCCGGTTTCCCGACCGGTGTGAAGTGGTCGTTCATGAAACCGGGCGACGGAAAAGATCACTATCTCTGCTGCAACGCAGACGAATCCGAGCCGGGCACGTTCAAGGATCGCGAGATCATGCGCTGGACGCCGCATGCCCTGGTCGAGGGCTGCGCAATCGGCGCGTACGCGATCGGCGCGGAGACGTGCTACATCTACATCCGCGGCGAGTTCACCGAGCCGATCGTCAAGGTCGAGAACGCGATCAAGGAAGCGTACGCCGCCGGCATCCTCGGCAAGAATGCCATGGGCACCGGGAAGACGGTCAACGTCTGGGTGCATCGCGGTGCGGGCGCGTACATCTGCGGGGAAGAGACGGGCCTCATGAATTCGCTCGAGGGCCGTCGTGGAAATCCACGCATCAAGCCGCCGTTCCCGGCGGTGTCTGGCGTGTTCGGCAAGCCGACGACGATCAACAACGTCGAGACGCTCGTCGCGGTGCCGCACATTCTCAACAACGGTGCCGATTGGTACAAGCAGTGGATGCGCGCCGACAACCCGAAGAGCATTGGCACCAAGCTCTACTCGGTCTGCGGCAACGTCCGCTACCCGGGTAACTACGAAGTGCCGATGGGTTTCCCCTTTAAAGATTTCTTATATGACCTCTGCGGCGGTCCGCTGCCGGGTCGGAAGTTTCGCGCGATCATTCCGGGCGGCATCTCGGTCCCCATCCAGACTCTGGAGGAAGCCGAGGCGAGTCTCATGGACTATGAAGGCTTCGTCGCGCAGGGGACGATGCTCGGTTCCGGCGGCGTCATTCTGATCGATGACCAACAGAACCTGGTGAAGCAAATCGCCCGCGCGGCGCGTTTCTTCGCCCACGAGAGCTGCGCGCAGTGCACGCAATGCCGCGAAGGCACCGCGTGGACGACAAAGATCCTCGAGCGCATCGTGGCCGGCGACGGCACGCCAGAAGACCTCGACACCCTGTTGGAGATCGCCGAGAACATGACGGGCAAGACGATCTGCGTGCTCAGTGATTCCTGCGCCACGCCGGTCGTGTCGGGACTCAAGAAGTTCCGCGGCGACTTCGAAGCGCTGATCAAGAAGAAGAAGCATCACCTCGTGCCGGCGGTGGCATAATGAGAACCGTGTGTCACGTCGCGGAAGCGCGCGTCGGTTGTCATCCTGAGGGAGCGCAGCGACCGAAGGATCTTCTGTGCGGTTCTTTTTGCCGGCTACTATCACGTTCGAATAGATCCCTCGCTTCGCTCGGGATGACAGTATGAGTGATATGGTCAATCTCACGGTCGAAGGCCGGCAGATCAGCGTTCCCGCCGGCACGTCGATCCTCGAAGCCGCGAAACACGCCGGCGTGCTTGTGCCGCACTACTGCTACCACCCGGGACTTCCGGTGGCTGGCGTGTGCCGCATGTGTCTCGTCGAAGTCGAGAAGGCACCGAAGCTCGCGCCGTCGTGCGCGACGTCGGTGGCCGAAGGGCAGGTGGTGCACGTCCATTCGCCCAAGGCCCTCGAAGCGCGCAAAGGCGTGCTCGAGATGTTGTTGATCAATCATCCGCTCGACTGTCCGATCTGCGATCAGGCCGGCGAGTGCGAATTGCAGGACTACACGTATCAGGAAGGCCGCAGCGAAGGACGCTACCGCGATCCCAAGCGCTTCAATCCCGTCGAGGATTTCGGCGGCGACGTGATGTACACGGCCAACCGCTGCATTCTCTGCACGCGCTGCGTCCGCTTCATGGACGACGTCGCGCACGATCCGGTGCTCAACGTCAGCGAGCGCGGCGATCGCGCGGTGATCGGCAAGTTCGAGGGACAGGACCTCACCCATCCGTGGGCGGGCAACGTCATCGATCTCTGTCCGGTCGGCGCGCTGCTCTCCAAGGATTCGCTCAACAAAGCGCGCGCGTGGGAGCTCGATCGCACCGCATCGGTGTGCACGAGCTGCTCGCAGGGCTGCAACGTGATCGTCGAGACGCGCGACAACATGGTCGTCCGTCTCCGTCCGCGACCGAACGACGACGTCAACAAGTACTTCATGTGCGACCACGGTCGACTGAACTACCGCTGGATGAATCGCCAGGACCGCGTCGACGTGCCAATGGTTCGCTCCGGCAGCACGCTGGCCGGCACGGATTGGCAGATCGCCATCAAGCAGGCGGCAACGACGTTGAGCGGCAAGAAGGCGTTCGTGCTTGCGTCGCCCAAGCTCTCCAACGAAGCGCTCTTCCTGTTGTCGAAGCTGGTCGAGAAGACCGGCGGCTCGGGCGCGTTCCGCGTGGAGCAGGGAGCTGAAGCGCCGTTGCCGGGTGTTGAAGATCTCTCATTGCGCGCCGATCGCGCCGCGAACGTGCACGGCGCCGAGTTGCTCGGCTTCGCTCGCAGCGACGCGCCGCTTTCCAAGCTCGGTGCCGGTGACGTGTTGATCGTCGCCGACGAAGAGCTGGCCGGCGCCGACGCAGCCGACGCTGCGAAGGCAGGCGCGATCATCGTCATCGGCACGACGCTGCCGGCGTGGGCACGGCATCTCGCCGCGGTCGTCCTGCCAATCGCCAGCTTCGTCGAAGAAGAAGGCACCTTCACCAACCTGCGCGGCCGCGTACAGCGGTTCATGCAGGCCAAGGCGGCGCCGGGGTTCGCGCGGCCGAGTTGGTTCGTGTTGTCCGATTTGCTGACCGCAGTCGGCGCGCCGGCCAACTACATGCTCGCGGCCGATGTCTTCAAGGCACTGGCTGCGGCAAATCCCGAATTCGCTGGAATGAGCTACGACACACTCGGCCTCAGGGGTCGCGCAGTCGCCGGTGCTACTGCTGGTGTTGCTGCTGAAGCGGGAGCCGCCTCATGACAGGGTTCGCACTGCTTCAGGCGGCCGCGCAGTACACGACGACGCCGAACGGCATAACGCATTTGACGCCGCCAGATAGCGGCTGGGCGTGGTTCATCGCGACGCTCGTCAAGATGCTGCTGACGTTCACGATCTACATGGTCGGCGTCATGATGGTCATCTGGGCCGAGCGACGAATCTGCGCGTTCATTCAAGATCGTCGCGGTCCGAATCGCGTCGGACCGCACGGCCTGCTGCAATCCGTGGCCGACGGTGTGAAGAACATCATGAAAGAAGAGACGTACCCGGGTGAGGCGTACCTGCCGTTGTTCATTCTCGCTCCGGTGATGTCCTTCATTCCCGCGCTGCTCACCTGGTCGGTGATTCCGTACGGTGCACCGTGGGCATCCAAGTGGGGCCTCATCGACACGGCGCTCGCGCCAATGCCGATCGGCTTCCTCTTTATGCTTTCGATCGGATCGCTCGGCGTCTA
This sequence comes from Gemmatimonadaceae bacterium, assembly GCA_036499625.1. Classification (GTDB taxonomy): domain Bacteria; phylum Gemmatimonadota; class Gemmatimonadetes; order Gemmatimonadales; family Gemmatimonadaceae; genus JAQBQB01. Next base: position 24,594 of record DASYDJ010000041.1, on the reverse strand, counting down.
CGGCATCGTGCTCGCCGGCTGGGCCTCGAACAACAAATACTCGCTACTCGGCGGACTTCGCTCGAGCGCGCAGATGATCTCGTATGAAATCGCGATGGGCATGGCGACGATTCCGGTGCTGCTCCTTGCCGGCAACGTCTCGCTCAACACGATCATCAATCAGCAGGCGGGCTGGGGACTGCACTGGAACGTGATCAACGTGACGGTCGCGTGGTTCGTGTTCCTCATCGCCGCGTTCGCCGAAACGAACCGCACGCCGTTCGATCTCCCGGAAGCAGAAGCCGAGCTCGTAGCCGGCTATCACTCCGAGTATTCGGCGATGAAGTTCTCGATGTTCTTCATCGCCGAGTACGCGAACATCATGACGGTCAGCGCGCTGATGGCGACGCTGTTCTTCGGCGGCTGGGACATTCCGTTCACGATGTGGGACAACGTCGCGCCGCATACGCTGCTCAAGACGCTCGTGACCTTCGCCTTCTTCTGGGTGAAGATCCTGTTCTTCGTCTTCGTGTTCATCTGGGTGCGCTGGACGCTGCCGCGCTTCCGCTATGACCAGCTCATGGCGCTTGGCTGGAAGTTCATGCTGCCGACGTCGCTGGTATATGTAGTGATCGTTGCCTCGGCGACCTGGATACTCGAGTACGCCGGCGTGCATCCGGCGTCGTGGATCTTCTCCGTCGCGATGCTCGGACTGAACATCGTGTGCGTCGGAATCATCTTCGGCGTCATCGATCGCGGCCGACTCATCAGTCCTGCGTATTCGCGCCTCGACAAGCGCAACATTGCTCGGCTGCGGAGCGCGCGATATCGCGTCCGTCTGGCGCCTGCAACCAATGAAGGGGGAGCCGACTGATGGCTATCGGCGTGAAAGTGCTGGAGCGTCCGATCGAGCAGACGAGCTATGTGCGTGCGACCATGCAGGGCATGGCGCTGACGCTCAAGCATCTGCTGAATCGCGACTTTGTCACCATTCAGTATCCCGAGCAGAAGTGGGCGGTTTCGCCGCGTTGGCGCGGAACGCACCGCATGCTGACCACGGAAGATGGAAAAGCCAAATGCGTGGCGTGCGGCTTGTGTCCCACCGTCTGCCCGGCCAACTGCATCAAGCTCGTGCCGGGCGAGGACGAGAACGGCAACCGCTATCCGCTCGTGTTCGAGATCGACGAATTCCGATGCATCTTCTGCGGCTACTGCCAGGAAGTCTGCCCGGAAGAGGCGATTCACGTCGGGCGGCATTATGAGAACTCTGAATACAGCCGCGAGGGTTTCGTCTACGACCTCGAGCGGCTGATGGCGCAGACGCACCCGGTGTGCGAGATGTGGGATCCCGCCGATCCAAAGGGCGAGTGATGCAACAAACCATGTCGATGCCGCACGGCACGCTCTCGATACTCTACATCTTCCATTTCTACCTGTTCGGACTCATCGCCGTCGTGTCCGCGTTGCTGTTCGTGACTCGCAAGAGTCCCGTGGCTGCGGCGCTGTGGCTCGTCAACACGATGTTCTGCCTTGCCGCGCTCTACGTGCTGCTGGACGCTCAATTCATCGGCGCCATTCAGGTACTCGTCTACGCCGGCGCGATCATGGTCGTGTTCCTGTTCGTGATCATGCTGCTCAACCTGGGGCAGGGCGTCGCGAACGACATGCGCAATCTGGGATGGAAGCTCACAGCGGGCTTGGTCTCGCTGGCGATTCTGGCCGAGATCTTCGCGCTGACCAAGGCCAAGACGGCAGCGGTATTGACGCTGCCCGCGGGATTCACCGCGCAACAGGTCGATCAGACCGGCGCCATCGCACCGATTGCTGGTCCGCTGTTCCACGAATATCTGCTGGCGTTCGAGGTTACGAGCGTGTTGCTGCTGGCCGCGGTCATCGGCGCCGTGATGCTCGGCAAGGAACGGACGGATCGGGGAGGCGCCAATGCTCGCTGAAGCCCTCTTCTTCTCGGCCGTCCTCTTCGTGATCGGCGTGTTCGGCGTGCTGATTCGCCGGAACGTTATCATCGTGTTCATGTCGGTTGAGCTAATGCTCAACGCCGTGAACCTGACGTTCATTGCGTTCGCGCAAGCATATGGCGCGGCCGGCCAAGTCTTTGTGTTCTTCGTCATGACGGTCGCGGCCGCTGAAGCAGCGGTCGGGTTGGCGATCATCATCGCACTCTTCCGTCATCGACAGACGGTCGACCTTCAGAACATCAACCTGCTCAAAGGCTGATGGTGCATTTCCTTCCGCTCTTGCAGGCCGCCGCGGCGGCTCCAGTTCCTCCGCACCCACTCAGCGGCACCGTCGCCGAGTGGTTGTGGGCCGTTCCGCTGCTGCCGCTGTTGGGTTTCGTGATCAACGGCGCACTGTCGTTGACGAGTGCGTACCACGGCGGTCCGGCTGATCCGTCGGCATCGCACGGTGATCATGACGCGCACGCAGGTCACGACGCGCATGCTGCCCACGATTCGCACGACGACGATCATCACGCCGTCAAGCGGCACCGCTATGCGACGCTGACCAGCATCGTCGGCCCAGGCGTGCTCGTGCTGTCGTTCTTGCTGACTGCGGCGATCTTCTTCGCGATGCGGGCAGCCGGCGGTGGTGATATCGCAGCGCCGTTCGTCCAGCGGTATTTCTCGTGGATGCCGGTCGGCGATCTGCACATCGACGCCGCGTTCCAGTTGGATCAGCTCTCGATGATGATGACCCTGGTCATCACCGGCGTCGGCATGCTCATCCATCTGTTCAGCGTCGGCTACATGCAGGACGATCCCGGGTACCCGCGCTACTTCGCGTACCTGAACCTGTTCGTCTTCTTCATGCTGCTGCTGGTGTTGGGCGCCAACTATCCAGTTTCGTTCGTCGGCTGGGAAGGCGTCGGCACATGTTCGTATTTGCTCATCGGCTTCTGGTTCAGCGACAAGGCGAACGCGGACGCGGGCAAAAAGGCGTTCATCGTCAATCGTATCGGCGATTTCGGATTTCTCGTCGCCATGTTCCTGATGTTCGCGAACATGGGCGCGCTCGATTTCGTTGGCGTTCGCGTGGCCGCTGGTGGCTTGCCGGTTGGCGGCGCCGTGGTCACGGCGATCTGCCTCTTCATGTTCCTCGGCTGTGCCGGCAAGAGCGCGCAAATCCCGCTCTACGTCTGGCTGCCCGACGCCATGGCCGGCCCGACGCCTGTGTCGGCGCTCATCCACGCCGCCACGATGGTGACGGCCGGCGTCTATATGATCGCGCGCAGCAGCATGCTGTTCTCGATCGCTCCGGTGGCTGAGATCGTCGTGGTGATGATCGGTGCACTGACGGCGATCTTCGCGGCATCGATCGGTCTCAAGCAGTGGGACATCAAGAAGGTCCTCGCGTACTCCACGGTATCGCAGCTCGGCTACATGTTCGTCGGCGTGGGTTCGGGCGCCTACGTGGCCGGCGTGTTCCACCTCGTGACACACGCGTTCTTCAAGGCGCTGTTGTTCCTCGGATCGGGCTCGGTGATCTACGCCATGCACGCGGCGTATCATCACACGAACAATCACGACGACGCGCAGGACATGCGGAACATGGGCGGCCTGCGCCGCTACATGCCGATCACGTTCACGATGATGTGGATCGCGACGCTCGCGATCTCCGGCATTCCGCCATTCGCCGGATTTTTCTCGAAGGACGAAATCCTTGGCGCGGTCTTCACGCGTGCACAGGGATCGACGATCGCCAGCGCACACCTGTTCGGCATTCCCGGCAGCGCGTGGCTCTACATCGCATACGTCCTCGGCGTCGCAGCCGCATTCATGACGGCGACGTACATGACCCGCATGATGCTCTACACGTTTCACGGCCCGAACCGTTCGGGCGACAAGGAGCGCGAGCATCTGCACGAAGCGCCGTGGATCATGACGGGGCCGATCGTGGTACTCGGCATTCTGACGCTCGCTGGCGGTTGGTTGAACCTGCCGGAGTTCGCGAGCTTCCTCGGCCCGGTTGGCGGTCTCGATCACTGGCTCGCCCCGGTGGTTGGTGATGCAACGACGCGCGTGATTGGCGCCGCGCCTGAAACGTCGCCGAGTCTCGAGTATGGTCTCGTTGGGTTTGCGGTGTTGATCGCGATTGCCGGTATCGGACTCGCCTGGGCGCGGCTCAAGCCGGATCGCCTCGTACCCAAGCGCGAGGCCAAGCCGGAAGAAGGCTTTTCGCGCGTGCTTCTCGACAAGTACTACGTCGACGAGATCTACGACGAAGTCGTGGTGCAGCCGGTCGTTGGGGTTTCGCGTGGATTGCTCTGGCGCGGCATCGATGCGGGCTTGATCGACGGCCTGTTGGTGAACGGCAGCGGTTATCTGGCGCGCTTCGTCGGCTGGATCGGCTCGCAGTTCCAATCCGGCCAGCTCGGCACGTACGCGTGGGTGCTCGTCGTCGGCGTGCTCGCCGTGTTGGGCGCCGTAAGCATTCGATGAACTGAAATTACTCATTCGGAATACATGAACGGTTTCCTGACGTCCATCGGTTATTCGAGCTGGGTGCTCCCGGCGCTCCTGATCATCCCGCTCCTTGGCGCGGCGCTGATCTGGATTCACGGCGCGGCCCGCGACCACGTCGTGGCGCTCGCGCCGGGACAGGCGAGGGAAGACGAGGTCGCGTCGGGAACGGCGGCCTGGCCGCGCCTGCTCGCGCTGCTCACCTTCGCGGTCGAGTTCGTCGTCTCGCTCGGGCTGTGGTTCAGCTTCGACAGCACCAATTCCGCCTGGCAGGCCGTCGTCGACTTCTCGTGGATTCCGTCGTGGGGCATTCGCTTCACGATCGGCGTCGACGGCATCGCCGTGATCATGGTGCTGCTCACGACGCTCATCATGCTCCTGGCGTCGATCGGAAGCTGGACGAGCATCCGCGCCCGCGCGCACAGCTATTACGCGCTGCTGCTCGTGCTCACGACCGGCATGCTCGGTGTCTTCCTCGCGCTCGATCTCTTCCTGTTCTACGTGATGTGGGAAGTGATGCTGATTCCGATGTATTTCATCATCGGTATTTGGGGCGGCGAGCGGCGCATTTACGCCAGTCTCAAGTTCTTCATCTATACGATGGTCGGCTCGATGCTGATGCTCGCCGCTATCGTATATCTCGGGTTGGCGAGCCGCAGTCCGGTCACGAACATCCCGAACTTCAATTACGACTACGTTCTCTCGAACGCGGCCATCACACCGCACGCGGCAATGTGGCTCTTCGGCGCCTTCTTCCTGGCGTTCGCCGTGAAAGTGCCGATGTTCCCGTTCCACACGTGGCTGCCCGATGCGCACGTCGAAGCGCCAACCGCCGGCTCGGTGGTGCTCGCCAGCATCATGCTCAAGCTCGGGACGTTCGGGTTCATTCGCTTGGCCGTACCGCTCTTTCCGTCGGCCGCAATGAATCCGACGATTCGCAGCATCATTCTCGTGCTCGCGGTGATCGGCATCGTGTACGGCGCGCTCGTGTCGCTCGTACAACCGGACTTCAAGAAGCTCGTCGCCTACTCGTCGGTGAGCCACCTGGGCTTTGTGATGCTCGGCATCTTCGCGCTCACTGTGCAGAGTGTGCAGGGCGCGTTGCTCGTCATGGTGAACCACGGTATCTCCACCGGCGCGCTGTTCCTCCTCATCGGTATGATCTACGAGCGCCGCCACACGCGCCTCATCGAGGACTACGGCGGCATTGCCCGCGTCGTCCCGATGTTCGCCGCCATTCTCACGATCGTCACGCTGAGCAGCATTGGCGTGCCGGGCACGAACGGCTTCGTTGGTGAGTTCCTCGTGCTCATCGGGTCGTTCCGCACCGAGCCCATTCTCGCCGTCATTGCGACCACCGTCGTGATCATCGCCGCGGCGTATCTGCTCTGGGCCATCCAGCGCATTCTGTTCAACTCGCTCGATAAGCCGGTGAACGAGCACATCGCCGATCTCAATTTCCGCGAGCTCGCCATTCTGACGCCGCTCGTCGCCTGTATCATCTGGCTCGGCGTCTATCCGAAGCCGGTGCTCGATCGCATGCAGGTGGCCGCCGAGAAGTTCGTGCAGACCGTCGATGCACGGAAGGACGTGCCGACCGATCCGCTCGCACAGGCGGAGGGTCAGCCATGATTGCCACGTCGCTCGACCTCGCTGTGCCGGCGCAGTTGTCACTCGCGCTCGTGCCCGACCTCGTGCTCATCGGCGGGGCAATGCTGTTGCTCGTGTGGGCAGCATGGCAGCCGGATAGCCACGAACATCAGCGCCGTGTCGGCTTCGCCAGCATCATCCTCGCCGGTGTGGCGATGCTGCTTTGTCTGAACTGGGCCGGCCGATTCACGTCCGGGGCCGGACCCATTGCCGTCGACAATTTCCGCTGGCTGATGGACGTCGTCATTCTGCTCGGAACGATTTTTACGATCGCGCTGAGCATGGACGACAACATGCGCACGCGGATCACCGCTCCGGAATCGCACGTGCTGGTGTTGCTCGCGTCATCGGGCATGATGCTGCTCGCCTCCGCGCGCGATTTGATCGTCGTCTTCCTCGGCATCGAGCTGATGTCGATTGCCGTCTACGCGCTGGCCGGTATGAATCGCCGCAGCGAACGCTCCGCTGAGGGCGCGCTCAAGTACTTCCTGCTCGGCGCGTTCTCGACGGCGTTCCTGCTCTACGGTATCGCGTTGATCTATGGCGCGACCGGTGCGACGAATCTCGCCATCATTTCCGGTCGGTTAACGATCTTCAGTCTTGGCAGCAGCCCGCTCGTCATCGCGGGTATTGCGCTCATGTTGATCGGCTTCGGCTTCAAGGTCGCCAGCGTTCCGTTCCACATGTGGGCGCCGGACGTGTACGACGGCGCGCCGTCGCCGATCACGGCGTACATGGCCGCAACGGTCAAGGCCGCCGCATTCGCCGCGTTCATTCGCGTGTGGCTCGAGGCATTTCCGTACATGTCGAGCCTCTGGCATCCGGCGCTCAGCGCGCTCGCGATCGCGTCGATGATCTTCGGCAACGCGATCGGACTCGCGCAAAAGAATCTCAAGCGACTCCTCGCGTATTCGAGCATCGGCCACGCAGGCTACCTGCTCGTGGGCATCGCGGCCGGCACGTTCCAGGGCTCGTCGGCCATGCTGTTCTATCTCTTCGTCTACACGCTTGCGACGTTTGGCGGTTTCGCCGTCGTCGTGGCTTTGTCGCGCGATGGTCAGGATACCGTGATGCTCGAGGAGCTCGCGGGTTTGTGGAGCGTGCGGCCGTGGTTGGCGTTGTCGATGGGCATCGTAATGCTGTCGCTGCTCGGCTTCCCGATCTTTGGCGGCGCCGGGTTCTTCGCAAAGTGGTATTTGCTGCAGGCAGGTTTGCAGGCGCCGGTGCCACAGACGCTGCTCGTCGTCACGCTCGTTCTCACCACCGTGGTATCCGCGGGCTACTACCTGTACGTCGTGATGCTGATGTTCATGCGTCCGCGGCCTGAAGGCGCGCTCGTCCCCGAACGGACTGGCGGTCTCACACAGATGGTGCTCGCCGTCAGTGTCGCGCTCATCCTGCTGCTGGGCGTGGCGCCGGAGTCGGTCGTTCGTTTCGCTCGCGCCGGCCGCCCGCAGATGGAGCCGTTGCCGGCTGCACTGGTGAGTCCAACCGCTGCGATCACGGCACCCGACTCGAATCGGCGAGTCGCGGACGCTCGAGCGCCCCAGCCAATTCGGTAGCACGCCGGGGCCGCGACGCGGCCCCGTTGCATTTCTCCCATCGACGACATGGCCATCGCGGCAGGCATCTTCAGGCAGTACGACATTCGCGGCATCGTCGGTGACGATCTGACCGCCGATGTTGGACGCGCGCTGGGATCGGCCTTCGCGGCGTTCATCGTGGAGCGCGGCTTGTCGGGCGCCGTCGTTGTCAGTCGCGACAATCGGCCGAGCGGGGCAGACCTCCGTGATGCATTGGTCGATGGACTGACCGCTGCCGGCGTGGACGTCATCGACATCGGCGTGGTGCCGACTCCGCTCAACTACTGGGCGCTGCATCACCTGCCGGTGATCGGCGGCATTCAAATCACCGGATCGCACAATCCGTCGGAATACAACGGCTTCAAGATCTCACTCGACAAAGCGTCGGTGCACGGCGCCGAGATCCAGCGGCTGTATGCGCTGACGCAAACGCCGCGACCGCCCGCTCAGCGACCGGGTTCGGTGCGACATGAAGCCGTAATCGACGCCTACATCGACGACATCGTCGCGCGCATTGGCCCGCTCGCGCGACCCATGCGCATCATCTACGACTGTGGCAACGGCGCCGGTGCACTCGTGGCGCCGGCGCTCTTCGCGCGGCTCGGCGTGCAGGCGACGGGTCTCTTCTGCGAGAGTGATGGGACTTTTCCGAACCATCACCCCGATCCAACCGTCGCGGAGAATCTGCAGGATCTAATAGCGGCAGTCCGTCGCGACGGCGCCGAGATTGGCGTCGCGTTCGACGGCGACGCCGATCGAATTGGCGTCGTCGACGGCAGCGGCCGCATCATTTGGGGCGACCGGATTCTGATCCTCTACGCGCGCGACGTATTGGCGCGCAGCGGCCGGAACCAGTCGATCATCTTCGACGTAAAGTGCTCGCAGGCGCTGCCCATGGCGATCGAGCAAGCGGGCGGCACGCCAGTGATGTGGAAGACCGGCCATTCGCTGATCAAGGACAAGATGCGCGAATTGAACGCGCCGGTCGCTGGCGAGATGTCCGGCCACATGTTCTTCGCCGAGGGTTTCTACGGTCACGATGACGCGATCTACGGCGCCGCGCGGCTGCTCGCGATTCTCGCCGACGCAGGTCGCACCGTGGAGCAGATGCTCTCTGACGTGCCGGACTTCGTCTCCACGCCGGAGCTTCGCATCGACGTGCCCGAGTCGCGCAAATTCGAGATCGTGAACGACGCCGTTCGCCATTTCAAAAAGACTCACGACGTCGTCGAAGTCGACGGCGCCCGCGTACTCTTTGGCGACGGCTGGGGACTCATTCGCGCCTCGAACACGCAGCCAATTCTCGTCGCCCGCTACGAAGCGTCGAGCGAAGAACGTCTCGCCGAGATCCAGGGCGAAATGGAAGGCTGGCTGCGCGACCAGGGCGTCGGCGTGTGACATGACCAGGCGCCGGTGGCTCATGGTGGCCTTGGCCGCCGCCGCGGTCTTGTTGATCGTCGGGCGGTCGCTCGCCGGCGTTTACTCGGACTACCTCTGGTACGATTCGCTGGGCGCCGTCGCGTTGTGGCGCACCCGGCTCGGAGCCATTGCGACATTGCGCATCGGCGCGGCCGTCTTCGCGTCGGCATATGCGTTCGTGAATCTGTACGCCGTTCGCCAATCCGTCGTCTCACTCGTCTTCCCGCGCCGACTTGGCAACCTGGAGATCGGCGAAGAAGTACCGAGCCGATATTTGTTCGGCGCCGTCGTCGTGCTGTCGGTGCTTCTCGGTCTCATCCTCGCCGCGCCGCAGACCGACTGGACGACGTACGTGCTCGCGCGCACAGGCCGACCCTTTGGCGAAGCCGATCCGTATTTCGGCGCCGATCTCGGCTTCTTCGTGTACTGGCTGCCATTCGAGAATGCTCTGTGGACGTGGGCCTTCATCGTCGTGGTCGTCGTCGCGGCGATCGCCACGCTGCTCTATGCGCTGACGCCGAGCCTCAAGTGGCAGCGCGGCGGCCTGTATGCGTCGACGTACGTGCGGCGCCACTTCACCGTGCTCGCCGGCGTGATTCTCCTCATGCTCGCATGGGGATATCGACTCGACATGTTCGGCCTGCTGATGAGCGGCAGCGGACCGGACGGCGGCTTCAGTTGGGTCGATCACCGCATTGGCGTCACCGGCGATCTCGTGCTTGCGCTCACCACGCTCGGCGCGTCGCTCATCGTCATCTGGGCCGGCTTCGCGGGACAGATCCGTCTGGCCGCCATCTCGGTATTCACCGTCGTGGCGCTCTCGTTGATCGTGCGCGAAGTCGCTCCGGCGATCGCCGAGCATGCGGGCACGGATAGCGAACGCTTGGCGCGCGAGCGACCGTATGAAGCGACACGCGCCGGCTATTCACGACGAGCATTCGGCGTCGACGGCGTAGTGCTCGCCGACTCGTCGATCGCATTTCCGACGCTGGCAGCATCGCTTCCGTCGGTGCCGATCTGGGATCCGGCGGCGCTCACGCGCGCCGTCGACGGTGCGCGAGCCGGCGACGACTCTGCGTTCCGCGTTGCGTGGTACGCGACACCGGTTGGCATCGCGGCACAGGTCGTCGAACCGCCGCCGCCGGGCGCGTCTCCACGCACGCCGTGGACAGTCTCCGCCGTGCTCGGCGCCGACGCTGACGACCGCGGCGGTCCGATGCGCGTCGACGGCGACCACGGCTCGGCGACGGACGACACGCCGCTCGACGCGCCGCTCGTTTTTCCGGGCGCGTCGTCGTTCCTCATCATCGCGGATTCGCTGAGCCATACGGCCGGCACGCCCCTCGAGACGTTCATGACTCGCCTCGCGAACGCGTGGGCGCTGCAGAATTTTCGCGTCGCGTCGGCCGATTTGCCGCAACCAAGTCCCACGCTCATCGCGCATCGCGACATCCGCGATCGCATCGACAGGTTCGTACCGTTCTTCGCGCAGGGCAGGCGAGTGGATGTGTTGCTCGTCGGCGACTCGCTCTACTGGAGCGTGGATCTGTACTCGGTGTCGGACACGTACCCGCTGAGTCGCCATCTCCAGCTTGCTGGTGACGATCGGAGCTACTTCCATCACGCGGCAACGGCGATCGTGAAGGGCTCCACGGGCGACGTCAGCGTCGTCCCCGATTCGTCGCTCGATCCGATCGCGGCGAGCTGGGTCAAGCGTCTCCCGTCCATCTTTGGAACGTGGAGCGCGCTGCCGGCCGGAATCCGTCTGCTACTCCCGCCGGCTGTCGACGGCATCTACGCGCAAGCCGCGGCGTTTGGCCGATACGGCAGCCGCAGCGATACCGAGACGCCGCGCCACATTCCCACGATCGACGGCGCCGATACCGTCTTCACGAACGTCGACGCGCCCATTCTGCTGCCGGGCGCCAAGTCCACCGCGCTCGGCCTGCCGCTGGTCGACGATACCGACCGCCTGCGCGGAATGCTCATTGGCACCGGTGGCGTGGAACGCGCCACGTTCTGGTACCCGCTCGCAACGGCGGGTCCACGCTGGGGTCCGATTATCGACCGGCTGCGGTCGGTGGACAGTGCAGGGGGCGCCATTCGCGACGGCGTGCTCGCTCACGGCCGCATCCGAGTCGTGCCCGTCCGATCGGGCATCGGGTTCGTCCAACCCACCTACCACTGGCATCCGCCGGCCGTTCCGTCGCTGAATCGTGTCGCCCTCCTCGTCGGCGACACGACGCGTTCGGTCGCACCGGGCTCAATGGCGCTGCCTCGGCCCGTCACGGCGTCGACGCCGGCTGCGGCGGCGCTCAAGGCGTCGGCGGCTCAACTCTATGCCGCGATGCGCGACGCCCTGCGGCGCGGCGACTGGCCGGCCTTCGGCCGCGCCTTCGAGGCGCTGGGTCGAGTCCTCGGCGAGTCGGCCCCGCCGTAACGAAATCGGCTATCATTAGACGTTGTTTCACCCCGCGCGCTCGCGCGCGAAAGCGTAGCACGAGTACCACCAAGCCTGACCAACACCACTGCAACCGCGGAGTTCGCGTGAACATTCACGAGTATCAAGCAAAAGAGCTGCTTCGGAATGAAGGCGTTCCGATTCCGCCGGGCGAAGTCGCCAGCACCCCTGAAGAAGTTGAGAGAATTGCCAAGCAGTACGGCGGCACTGTCGTCGTCAAAGCGCAGGTGCATGCGGGCGGCCGCGGAAAGGCCGGCGGCGTCAAGCTCGCCAAATCGCCCGCCGAGGCGAAAGAGATCGCCGCCAAGATCTTGAAGCTCGAGATCAAGGGGCTGCCGGTCCTCAAGGTGCTCGTCACTCCGGCCGCGGACATCGCGAACGAAGCCTACGTCGGCATCATCCTCGACCGCGCCTCCAAGAAGCCGGTGTTCATGGTGAGCCCGGCCGGCGGCATCGACATCGAAGAAGTCGCCGCGACGACTCCTGAGAAAATCCTCAAGCTGCCGATCGACACGCGCTACGGCCTTCAGCCGTACCAGGCGTCGCGCCTTGGCTTCTTCCTCTTCGACGACGTGAAGAAGGTTCGCGCCGCCGCCAAGATCATGCAGTCGCTGTACACCGCGTTCATGAAGAACGGTTGCTCGCTGGCCGAGATCAATCCGCTCGTGACGACGCCCGCCGGCGACGTCGTGGCGCTCGATGCCAAAATGGTCATCGACGACAACGAGCTCGATCGCCACCCCGAGCTTTCCGCGCTCCGCGACGAAAGCGCTGAGGAGCCGAGTGAAGTGATGGCGCGCAATGCGAACCTCACGTTCATCAAGCTCGACGGCAACGTGGGTTGCGTCGTGAACGGCGCCGGTCTCGCGATGGCCACGATGGACCTCGTGAAGTACTACGGCGGCGAGCCCGCGAACTTCCTCGACATCGGCGGTTCGTCGAATCCGGAGAAGGTCGTGAACGCGCTCAAGATCATCACGTCCGATCCGAGCGTGAAGGCGATCCTGTTCAACATTTTCGGCGGCATCACGCGCACCGATGACGTCGCGAACGGCATCGTGACGGCGACCAAACAGAACCCGCTCAAGGTGCCGATCGTCATTCGGCTCACGGGCACCAACGAAGAGATCGCGATGAAGATTTTGGGAGAGAACGGCTTCTCCGCGTCGAACGACATGGACGAAGCGGTGAAGAAGGCGGTCGAGTTGGCGAAATCACCCGCTGTCACCCCGAGCGTAGCGAGGGGCGCATGAGCGTCTTCATCGACAAGAACACGACGGTGATCGTGCAGGGCATCACGGGCCGCGATGGTTCGTTCCACGCCAAGCAGATGATGGAGTACGGCACGAAGGTCGTGGCCGGCGTCACGCCGGGCAAAGGCGGCCAGAAGTTCGAAGGCACGGTGCCGATCTTCAACACGGTTGCCGAAGCCATGGAGGCGACCAACGCCAACACGAGCGTCATCTACGTGCCGCCCAACTTCGCGGCTGACGCGATGTTCGAGGCAGCGGATGCTGGCGTCAAGTTCATCGTCGCCATCACCGAAGGCGTGCCGGTCCTCGACATGACCCGGGTCTACCCGTACGTGAAGGACAAGGGCGCGCGCCTTCTCGGACCGAACTGCCCGGGCCTCATCACGCCGGGCGAATCGAAGGTTGGCATCATTCCGGGCCGCATCTGCACGCCGGGGAACATCGGCGTCGTGAGTCGTTCTGGAACTCTAACCTACGAAGTAGTATACCAACTTACTCGCGCCGGCTTGGGCCAGTCGACGTGCGTCGGCATCGGCGGCGATCCGATCAACGGCACGAACTTCATCGATTGCCTCGCGGCATTCGAGGCCGATCCGAAGACCAAGGCCGTGGCGATGATGGGCGAGATCGGCGGTACCGACGAGCAGGAAGCTGCCGAGTTCGTGAAGAAGCACATGAAGAAGCCGGTCGTCGGCTTCATCGCGGGCCAGACCGCACCGCCGGGCCGCCGCATGGGCCACGCCGGCGCGATCATCTCCGGCTCGTCGGGCACGGCGGCGGAAAAGCTCGAGGCCTTCGCGGCCGCAGGCATGGGCGTCGCCAAGCGGCCGATGGATTTCGTCGAGCTGCTGAAAGCGCGGATGTAATTCTCCGTCATTCCGAGGAGCGAAGCGACGAGGAATCTTTTGTCCCTCACGAGGGATAGAAGATTCCTCGCTACGCTCGGAATGACAACTTCCTAACGGTATCGTGAAGCTGGTTGATTTCCTCGCACCTTCCCGGGTGCTCGTCCCAATGGGCTGTGACACGCTCGATGCCGCGCGCACGGCGCTGCTCGAGCGTCTTGCCGCCTCGGGGGCGATCGAGGATCTGGAACGCCTGCAGGTGCGCGTGGCCGAGGAGCGCGGCGAGGACATGGTCGCGATCGCCGACCGCGCGTTCTTGTTGCATTACCGAACTGATACGGCCACGTCGCTCAAGGTGGCGATCGGTGTCTGTCGCGACGGCATTCGGCGCGAATTGGATGACGGCGCCGAACAGCGCGCGCCGGTGGTCGTCGTCGTGGTCGGACCGCCGCGGACAGCGGCGCGCCTCTTACAGGTTGTGCGCGCCTTCGGGCGTTTACTGCCGAAAGAGGAGGCGATCGCCGCGTTGCTCGACGCGCCGAGTCCCGAGGCTGTCGTCAGCTTGCCGATGTTTTCCGAGTATGAGATTCCTGAACAATTGCTCGTGCGCGATTTGATGACGGAGCGGCCGCGCACGACGACGCCGGACGTACTCCTTCGGCGCGCTGCCCGCGAGCTCACGCAGAGTGGGCTGGGTGCGCTGCCCGTGGTGGACGAGGAACAGCGTTTGCTCGGGATGTTGAGCGAGCGCGAGCTGATGCGGCACTTGCTGGCGACGGAAGTGTTGTCCGACGGATCGTCGCGGCCGGCGTCGCCGTCGTTGCAGGGCACCAAGACCGTGCGCGACGTTATGACTCGGCAAGTGATGTGCGTGGCGCCGGAGCAGCCGGTGGCGGAAGTTGCAGCACTGATGACCAACAAGGACGTCGAGCGCGTGCCGGTCGTTCGCGAAGGCCGGCTGGTGGGATTTCTCACGCGCGGCGACATCGTTCGCAAACTCATAGGCTCATAGCGGAGCACAGGACTAAAACCATGGCCGGGAACTACACGCTCACGATCGTCAAGCCGGACGCGTTCGGCAGCGGCAAGGCGGGGAAGATCATCGCGCATCTCGAAGGGCAGGGCTTCAAGGTCCTCGCTGCGCGCGTGATGCATCTGTCGCAGGCGCAGGCCGGCGAGTTTTACGCGGTGCACAAGGAGCGTCCGTTTTACAACTCGCTGGTGACGTTCATGACGTCCGGTCCGTGCATGCCGATGGTGTTGGAGAAGGCGGACGCCGTCGCCGCGTTGCGTACGGCAATCGGCGCGACTGATCCGGCGGAAGCCGCGGCGGGTACGGTGCGGAAGCTGTTCGCCGAGTCGAAGGAGCGGAACGCGATTCACGCGAGCGACAGCGACGAGAACGCGACGCGCGAGGCGGGATTCTTCTTCGCTAATACGGAAATACTCGCGGCTCGCTGAGACGCGAATGAAGGAAGGCGCGCACCGGACTTGACGGCCGTCCGGCGCGCGCCGATCATTTCGCCCACGACATCCCCACTCGTGGAGCAGACCCGATGACCACGCGCACGATCAGATACGCTCTGCGCGGACTGGTCCGCGCGCCGGTGCTCACCGCGATCCGCTCGTGCTATTTGCCTGCGTGATGACCGTGCTCGCCGCGACTTCGGTTGCCGTGATCATCCCCGGCATCCGCGCCGCACGCACGGATCCAGCAATCGCGCTCCGGGCGGACTGATACGACTCATACACCCCTTGCAAGGCTATGCCTTTAGAGTTATCGTAGCGCCACCGACACCACCAGGTGACCCGTGGCCCGCGAAAAAGGCGACCTCCTCCAAGGCACCCTCGGCATGCTCATCCTCAAGGCGCTCATCGCCCAGGATCTGCACGGCTACGGCATCGCGCGCTGGATCGAGGACGTCACCCGCGGCTCGCTGACGATCGAGGAGGGCTCGCTCTATCCCGCGCTCCGCCGCCTCGAGGACAAACGCTGGGTCTCGTCGACGTGGGCGCTCTCCGACACCGGCCGCCGTGTCCGCCTCTACAAACTCACTCGCGAAGGACGCGCGCACCTGCACGCCGAAGCGCGTCTCTGGAGCGAGTTCGCCGGCGCCGTGACGCGCGTGCTTCGCCAGGAACCGGCACTTGCCTGACCGCGTGGAGCCGTCGCGCTGGCGACGCTACCTCCGCTTCTGGGGACCGAACGTCGACGCCGACATCGGCGACGAGCTGCAGTACCACCTCGAAATGCGCGTCCAGGATTTCATCGCGCGCGGCATGACGCCCGCGCAAGCCAACGACGCAGCGCGACAACTCTTCGGCGATCCCGCCGGAGTGGCCGCCGACCTACGCGAGCACGACACCCGTGTGCTCCGTCAGAACAGGAGAGCCGACATGCTCGACGACCTGCTCCAAGACATTCGCTACGGCGTACGTCAGCTTCGCAATGCGCCGCGCTTCACGATCACCGCGGTGCTCGTCCTCGCACTCGGCATCGGTGCCAACACGGCGGTGTTCAGTGCGATCGATGCCGCGTTCCTGCGGCCGTTGCCGTTCGCCGACCCTGCGCGGCTCGTATCGCTCAATGGCGAAGACCTCGACATCCCGGCGGACTTCTCCTCCGGACATCCGCAGTTCACGCCCTACCTTGGCGACGTGGCGGCCGACACGAGCGCATTTGCGAACGCCGCCGCATATGCCAGCGGGGGACTCAACCTGTCGGGCGGCGGCGAGCCGGCGCGAGTGAACATTGCGTACGTCACGTCCGGCTTCTTTGCCACCATGGGACGAGCGCCGTTCATCGGCCAAACGCCAGCCACGGAAGCATTCAAGCCTGGTGGCCCAAAGTCCGTTGTGCTCACCTACGGACTCTGGCAGCGTCAGTTCGGCGGCGATCGCGACGTCATTGGCCGCACCGTTCGCCTCAACGACGTTTCGTACGCCATCACCGGCGTGATGCCGCCGGATTTTCGCTTTCCCTCCGACGTCGAGCTCTGGATCCCGCTCGCGCTGCCGTTCGGGTTCGACATCATGCCGGCGTTCCGCAACTTCGTGCCGACGAAGTTCATCGCGCGGCTCACGCCGGCCACAACGGTCGCGCAAGCGGTGCAGCATCTCGCCGTGATTCGCAGCCGATTTCCGGTAGGAAAGCGGCCCGCGCCCTCGAAAGCACTCGCCGAGCCACTTCAGCAAACACTCGTGGGCGATCGACGCACCGCGCTGCTCGTCCTCATGGGCAGCGCGACGCTTCTGCTCCTCATCGCGTGCGCGAACGTCACCAACCTGCTGCTCGTGCGCGCGTCCACACGCCAGCGCGAGCTCGCACTCCGCGTCGTACTCGGCGCCACACGTGGCCGAGTGCTCAGGCAATTGATCGTGGAAAGTTTGCTGTTGGCGTTGGTAGGCGGGGCGGTGGCGATCGTCGTTGCGCTCGCGAGCCTACGCGCGTTGACCGCAGCGATGCCGCCCACGCTCGTCGGCGTCGCACCGCCGCGCATCGATGCGCGGGTGCTCGGCTTCACGTTGCTTCTCGCTGCAGTCACGAGCGTCATCTTCGGCCTATGGCCAGCCGCCGGAGCATCACGTCCCGACCTCGGCGACGCCATGAAGATCGGCGCCGGCGCTTCGCGGCGGCGGAGTGGTGTCGCGCGCGGCGCGCTCGTCATCTTCGAGATGTCGCTCGCGCTCATGCTGTTGGTCGGCGCCGGCCTGATGCTCGAGAGTCTTCGCACACTACTGAACGTCGATACGGGCATGCAAACGCAGAACATCGTTACGGCGCGCTTGACGCTCGCCGACGCGAAGTACCCGGGCACGACGAAGGCGCAATTCCTGAGCGCCGCAGTCGATCGCCTTTCCCACGCACCCGGTGTCGATGCAGCGGCGGCTGTAACCGCATTGCCGATGGAGGGCGCCGGCGGGATCAGTCTTCGCATCACCCCCGAAGACGCGCCAGACGACAAATCACGGTCAGCATTCGGTGCATATCTCATGGCGACGCCCGGCTATTTCAAAGTCATGGGCGCCGCACTTCGCGGCGCAGACTTACCGTCGGTAGCTGACACGGCAAATCGGGTCGCGGTGATCAACCGAACATTGGCGGACACGCTGTGGCCCGGGCAGGATCCGGTTGGACGGCGACTCGTGTTTGGCGTCCCGCGCACCGTCATCGGCGTCGTGAACGACATGCGCACGACGAGGCTCGATGCACCAGCACCACCGCAGATGTATTTCCCGATCGCCGAACAGCCACAGAGCTACGCGGCGATCGTCGCGCGCGGTTCCGCGAATGCCTCGAGCCTCGAGGCGCACATTCGCGACGCCGTCCGCGCCACCGACCCGAATCAGCCACTCTATGCGGTTCGCACGATGGACGAGGTGATCACGACATCCGTCGGCTCGCGCCGCACGAACACGTTCTTGCTCACGACGTTCGGCATCGTCGCGCTGGTATTGGCCGGCGTCGGTGTGTACGGCGTTCTGTCCTACGGCGTCACACAACGCACGCGCGAGATTGGCGTGCGCGTCGCACTCGGTGCGCAGCGGGGCGACGTGGTGCGTCTCGTCGTTCGTGAAGGCGTCCTGCTCGCGGCGACTGGTGCCGTGATCGGACTCGCCGGCGCATACGCGCTGTCGAAAACGCTCGCGTCAATTCTCTATCAAGAAAGCCCGCACGACCTCCGCGTTTTTGCCGCGGCGCCGCTGATACTCGGCGTCATCGCACTGCTTGCGGTATTTCTGCCGGCTCTCCGCGCCACCCGGGTCGATGCGATGACAGCGTTGCGGGCGGAATGAGGGATTGAATATCGAACACGGGGCGAACTCGCAGCTGGACTCCGCTCGGCTAATACCGTAAACCCCGGCGTCGGCACTCTCGCAATCTGCTGCCTGCAATCTGCTGTCTGAAACCGCGAGTTTTCAGATAGCAGACAGCGGACGGCAGTCGGCAAGAGTGCTCGCCGAGCGGCCATGCGCGATTACGCTCGCGGAGCCATACGCGCCGACCCTCTCGAGCAGTATCCTTGCTCTTTCCGCGTTTTCGTGTATTTCGTTAGGTCCCAATCCTAACGACCCGGTGAGTGTATGCTCATGCACGCAGACAGACTTCCGATGCGCGCGCTCGTCGTCGCGGCGCTCTGCGCGTTCTGCGCGATCTTCTCGCTCCCGGCGCATGCGCAAACCGGCACGTTCCTCGGCACCGTGGCGCGCGATTCGATGGACAACGCGGTCGGCAACGCCGAAGTCGCGCTGCCGCAGTTGAATCTCAAGACCACGACGAATTACATGGGTGAATTCCGGCTCGGCCAAATTCCGCCGGGTCGTTATGCCGTGACGGTGAAAGCTGTCGGATTCCAGCCGTTGACTGACTCCATCACCGTGAAAGCCGGCGCGACGGTGGACGGTGACATCATTCTGACGGCGCTGCCCGTGGACCTCGCGGCCGCGCACACGACGGCGACCGAGACCCAACATCGCCTTCCGTCCGGTATTCAAGAATTGGAAGATCGCCGCAAGCTGCACATGGGCGGCTTCTTCGTCACCGACAGCATGCTCAGGGCGAATGACGAACGAAAGATCACCTATATGCTCGCAATGGCCCCGCGCATCGAGCAGGTGCTCAGCCAAATGGGATCGGGGATCTACATCGCGGTTCCGGGCGCGCCGCCGGTCGAGTACAAGACGGATGGGACGTTTCCGCCCGGGCGCTGCTACGCGAACATCTACTTGAACGGCGCACCGTACTGGCTCGGGCCGCCGAGTCCGACGAATCCTCCGCCAGACTTCAATGCGATGTGGGCGCGAGAGTATTCAGGAATCGAGTACTACGCCTCGTCGTCGTCCATCCCGTCGCAATACAATGCGACGAGGTGGGGGTGCGGCGTGTTACTGCTGTGGACGAGGCGGTGAGGGGCGAATCTGATTCCTCTCAGAGGCCAGCCTCAAACCCAGTAATCGCGCGAAACTCGGCGCGATCCGTCTGGCCGTCTGTCGTCTGCAGTCTGTAGTCTGACGACTCGAGCAGTTACTGTCTCCAGCTCCCTGAGACCAGAGACCAAGAGTGTCCGCCTCCAAGTCCAACTCTATTAGGCACACGGACTTGTAAGCCCACCGATTCTCGAGTAGTTTTCCGGAATGTTGTCCTTTGACATTCGGTCGCTCGACTCGCACGCTGCTGTCGTTGACGATGAGCTTTCCGCCACCGACCCAGTCTGGGAAGAGAACGATCCGAAGCCGATCGGCGCCGTGCACGTCACGGGTCGCCTCTCGGTCGCTGGTCCGGGCCGGTACTACTGGCACGGCCGAATCGACGGGGACGTCGCACTCGAGTGCAGCCGGTGTCTCAACGACACCAGCGCGCACGTGAGTGATGAAGCGCATCTCATCTTCGCTGAAGACGGCGACGACGAGACTGACGATCCGGACGTCTATCGCCTCGACGCGAACGCTCAGGAGATCGACCTTCGTGAAGCGATTCGCGAAGAGTGGGTCCTGGCCGCTCCGTCGTTTGCGTTGTGCCGGGAGGATTGTAAGGGGTTCTGTCCGCGCTGTGGCGCTGATCTGAACGCCGGGCCGCACGAGTGTTCTCACCAGGAGTCCGATCCACGGTGGGACGCGCTCCGAAAGCTCGACGAGTCCTCGAAGTAACGCCGTTCGCGTTCCACCGTTCCACCTGATCACCGTTCCACCAGCGGCGTAGCCGCCGAACCCCAACGCCCCGATCGTCCCATGGCCGTCCCGAAAAGAAGGACCTCCAAGCGTAAGAAGCGCGCCCGCAACACGCACAAGACGGCGCCGTCCATTGCCATCCAGAAGTGCCCGCGGTGTCAGGCCATGAAGCGCCCGCACCATGTCTGTGAAGAGTGCGGGTACTACGCAGGAAAGCAGCGGGTCGAAGCCAGGGAAGCGTAGCCTTGGCGCGCATCGCGTTGGATGCCATGGGGGGCGACTTCGCTCCTCAGGCAACCGTAGCCGGCGCGTTGCTCGCCCTCGGCGAGCTTGATTCCGCACACACGATTCAGCTCGTCGGTCGCACCCAGGTCGTCACCGAACAGCTCGAATCGCTGCTCGCCGACCCGGCGTACGCCGCACTGCGCTCGCACCGCGCACGGATCACGATCGTCGAAGCCCCTGACGTCATCGAGATGACGGACAAACCGGGCGCGGCGATTCGCGGAAAGCCCAACAGCTCCATGATCGTCGGCCTCAAGCTCCAGGCCGACGGGCAATCGGACGCGTTCGTCTCCGCCGGCAACACCGGCGCGCAGATGGCCGCGTCCATGGTCGTGCTCCGGCTTCACGCTGGCCTCAAGCGTCCAGCGATTGCGACCATCTTTCCCACGTCGCGGGAATCGCTCGTCGTGCTCGACTCGGGCGCCAACGTCGACTGTTCGGCCGACGAGCTCGTCCAGTTCGCGCGCCTGGGCGCCGTCTACGCCGAGGACATGCTCGGGCGCGCGAATCCGGCGATCGGGCTGTTGAGCATTGGGGAGGAAGCCGAGAAGGGAAATGCGGTCGTCAAAGAGGCGCATCAGCTTCTGCAGTCGGCCGGCCTCAATTTCATCGGGAACGTGGAAGGGCGTGATTTGCCCGCGGGAAGCTGCGATCGCGGCGACTTCGACGTGGTCGTCTGCGACGGCTTCGTTGGGAACGTCGTGCTCAAGTTCTACGAGGGCGTCGCGCCGTTCATCATCGGCCTGCTCAAGCGCTCGGGGATCGATGAGAAAACTATGATGGGCGCATTGAAGCAACTGGACTACTCCGAGCACGGCGGCGCGCCGCTGCTCGGCGTCAATGGCGTGAGCATCATCTCGCACGGCAAGTCTGGGCCGCGCGCGATCATGAACGCCATCAAAGTCGCGGTGCAGGCCATCGATACGAAGATGGACGAGCACATCGGACGCCGCTTGCAGGAAGGTCACGCCGGTCAGGAAGGTGCCGCATGAAGCAGCCCGTGGCGTACATCGCCGGAACAGGCATTGGCGTTCCGGCCAAGATCATGACCAACCACGACTTCGCGGCGCTGGGCCTCGAGACGAACGACGAATGGATCGTCGATCGCACCGGCATTCGCGAGCGACACATCACGGCCGACGGTGAGTCGACCTGCTCGATGGCGGCAGCCGCTGCGCGCCAGGCCATGGAACGCGCCGGCGTTACGGCGGGCGAGATCGACGTCATCGTCTTCAGTACAGCGACGCCCGATCGGCTCCTCCCAGCCACTGCCGTCGATCTTCAGGCGGAGCTCGGCGCATCGCGTGCGGCAGCGTTCGACATCAGCGCCGCGTGCGCCGGTTTCATCTATGCCACGAGCATCGCCGAAGGGCTGATCGCCACCGGCACGGCGGAGACGGTTCTCGTCGTCGGATCGGAGCGCATGAGCTCCATCATCGACTGGACGGATCGCTCAACGTGCGTGTTGTTCGGCGACGGCGCTGGCGCCGCGGTCCTCAAGCGCGTGAAGGCAGATCGTTCGCCGGCGCCGCGCGGCGTGTTGAGCGTGTACATGCGGAGCGACGGAACGCTCGCGGACTTGCTGTATCGTCCCGCCGGCGGCGCCGCGATTCCGTTCTCGCAAAAGGTCCTCGAGGACAGGTCGTTCCTCGTGAAGATGGCCGGCCGAGAAGTGTTCAAGCACGCCGTGCGCTCCATGGCCGACGCCACCGACCGTGCGCTCGACCTGGCCAAGCTCACCGGGAACGACATCGATCTGCTCATCCCGCATCAGGCGAACATCCGCATCATCGAAGCGACGGCCAAGCACGCCAACGTGTCGATGGACAAGGTGTTCGTGAACGTCGATCGATATGGCAACACGTCGTCCGCCTCGGTCGCCATCGCGATGCACGAAGCGATCGTGCAGGGCCTGATCAAGCAAGGCACCACGGTGATGCTGGTCGCGTTCGGCGCCGGCTTCACCTGGGCGTCGATGATCGTTCGCTTCTGATTTATGGACGTTGTGCTACTATTTCCCGGTCAGGGATCGCAGAAGCCGGGAATGGGGAAGGATCTGGCCGAGGCGTTTCCGGCGGCCAAGGACGTGTTCGAGCGTGCCGACGCCGCACTTGGCGCGCCGCTCAGCCGTCTTTGCTTCGAAGGCCCAGCGGACGAACTGACGTTGACGCACAACGCGCAGCCGGCGCTCCTCGCGCACGGCGCTGCGGTGTGGGCAGCCACGCGCGCAGCGATCGGCGCCAACGTGGTAGCGGCGGCCGGTCATTCGCTCGGCGAATTCACGGCGTATCACGCCGCGGAATCGCTCGGGCTCGAGGCGGCAGTGCGGATCGTACGGCGCCGCGGCGAGCTGATGCTCGACAGCGGCACCAAGCGCCCTGGCGCCATGGCTGCCATCCTTGGCGACACGAACCGGTCCATCGACGAGATCTGCGCCCAAGCGACGAAGGACGCCGGCCTCGTGGTGCCCGCGAACTACAACTCGCCGGGCCAGCTCGTGATCAGCGGTGAAGTGGCTGGTGTCGAGCGTGCGATGGAGCTGTGCAAAGAGGCCGGCGCCAAGCGCGCGATTCGGCTCAACGTGAGCGGCGCGTTTCACTCGCCGCTCATGGAAAGTGCTGCCGATGGCCTTGCACAAGCGCTTTCAGGTGAGACATTTACGGATCCTCACTTCCCAGTCTACGCGAATGTCAACGCCGAGCCGATTTTGAACGCGGCCACGGCGAAGACGCTGTTGCTCGAGCAGCTTGCGAAGCCGGTGCGGTGGATCGACGAAGTGCTCGCGCTGGCTGCACGTTTTCCGAACGCGCTCTACGTCGAAATGGGCCCCGGCAGCGTGCTGACGGGCCTGGTGAAGAAGATCGCGCCGGCGCTCAGGACGGCGACGTGTGGCACAGCAGCGGAAGTCCAGCAGCTTCGCAACCTGGCAGCCGCCTGAGGAACTGAGGAGCCTGTGAGAAGCCTGTGAGAGGCCTGTGAAGATCGATCTTTCCGGTCGGACCGCCGTCGTAACGGGGAGCACCCGTGGAATCGGGCGCGCCATTGCCGAGACGCTTGCTGGCGCTGGGGCGCGCGTAGCGATCGTGGGACGCGACCAGGCGCGTGCGCAAGACGTTGCGGCCGCGGTTTCGCCCGAGGCGCGCGGCTTTTCGTGCGACGTCGCCGATACGGGGTCCGTGGCCGCAATGATCGCGAGCGTCGAGGAGGCATTCGGCGGCGTGGACATTCTGGTCAATAACGCCGGCCTCACGCGCGACAACATCCTGTTCCGCATCAAGGACGACGACTGGGACGCCGTGCTCGACGCCAACCTTCGCGGGGCGTTTGTGGCCATCCGCGCGGCGTCGCGGGGCATGATGAAGCGTCGTTGGGGGCGCATCATCAACATCGCGAGCGTGGTTGGACTCGTAGGCAACAAGGGCCAGGCGAACTACGCGGCCAGCAAGGCGGGCCTCATTGGGCTCACCAAATCGGTCGCCAAAGAGCTGGCCTCGCGAAACATCCTCGCCAACGTCGTGGCGCCGGGCTTCATCGAGACGGACATGACGGCGGCGATGACCGAGGAAGCCAAGAAAACGCTGTTCACCCAGATCCCACTCGAACGTCTCGGCACACCGTCAGACATCGCGAACATCGTGGCCTTCCTGTCGTCCGACGCCTCGTCGTACATCACGGGACAGGTGTTCGTCGTCGACGGCGGCATGGTCATGTGAGCGCCTTTCACCCGTTGCGCTCCATGACAACGCCCGCTGGGGCTCGCTAGATTATTCGCACTCTACCACATCCACTGCACAGAGGAACATTTCCATGGCCGACAACGCTCAAAAAGTGCGCGACATCATCGAGAAAGAGCTCGGTGTGGAGCGCGAGAAGCTCACCGACGAGGCCAGCTTCATCGAGGACCTCGGCGCGGACAGCCTCGACATCGTCGAGCTGGTCATGGAGTTCGAGAAGGAGTTCAACATCGACATC
>DASYDJ010000040.1:0-153778 GCA_036499625.1 Gemmatimonadaceae bacterium | reverse complement strand
GCAATACTGCCAAAGGCAGTATTGCCAGGTCGCGCGAAGGATACTGCCCCGGAGCGCGCCCGCCGTTCCGCAGTCGCGTAGTCCCCGCAGTCGACCCACGACACACCTAGCGCCGACCGCCGGACGAGGATCACTTTTCTGATACTCATGATTCGACTCATCGACGTCTACAAAGCGTTCGGCCCAAAGCGCGTACTCGAAGGATTCACCCTCGACGTCGTCGAAGGCGAAACCATGGTCATCATCGGATATTCCGGCACCGGAAAATCCGTAGCGATCAAGCACATCGTCGGCCTCCTCGAGCCCGACTCCGGCCAAGTCATCGTCGACGACCTCGAGGTCCCCAAACTCTCGCGCCGCGAGCTCTACCAGCTCCGCGCCCGAATCGGCTACGTCTTCCAGTTCGCCGCGCTCTTCGACTCGTTCTCGATCGGCGAAAACGTCGCCATGGGCCTGCGCAAACAGCAGGAACTGAGCGAGAGCGAAATCCTCGTCCGCGTCCGCGAAGCGCTGGATCTGGTCGACCTCCCGAATGTCGAGAATCGCTTTCCGGCCGAGCTGTCAGGCGGCATGCGGAAGCGCGTCGGCATTGCGCGGGCGATCGCGCTTCGGCCGAAATACATCCTCTACGACGAGCCCACCACGGGCCTCGACCCGGTCACCAGCGCCGTCATCGACCAGCTCATGGTGCGCATGCGCGACCGGCTTGGCGTCACCAGCATCGTGATCACCCACGACATGCGCAGCGCCTACACGGTGGGAACGCGCATCGCCATGCTCTATCAGGGACGGGTGAGAGCCGTGGGCAGCGTCGACGAAATCCGGAATTCCACTGATCCCATCGTTCGCCAGTTCGTCGAGGGCAAACCAACGCTCGAGCAGGACGACGACACGCCCGCGGAGCTCGGGGTTCGGTGACGCGCAACCGCGCTGCAGCACGCGACGAAACGTCCGCGGGCGGCGTGGTATTTCGTGTCGAGGATGGTCAGCCGCTGTATCTGCTCATTCGCGACAGTTATCAGAATTGGGGATTTCCGAAAGGACATCTGGAGAGCGGCGAAGCACCTGAAGTCGCCGCGACGCGCGAAGTCGCTGAAGAGACGGGTGTACTCGCGCTCTCCGTTCGCGGCACCATCGATACGATCGATTGGTTCTTTCGCTTTCGCGGCCAACTGATTCACAAGGTCTGCCACTTCTATTTGATGGAGACCACCGAGTCGTCGACGCAGCCGCAGCACGCCGAAGGCATCACCGCCTGCAAGTGGACTCGGTTCGATGAAGCCGAGTTGCTGATTTCGTATCCGAATGCGCGCGAGGTATTGCGGCGAGCTCGCGCCATGGTCCTCGACTCGTCGGCACAGGCGTGACCGCGACGAACGGAACGACGACCGCCGCCAACGCTGCGGCCGCCGCGACTTCTGCGGCAAGTGGGTCGCCCGCGATCGTCGTGTTCGCCCAACGCGAACGTACGCGCACGCTCCTCCGCACGGTGTTCCCGCGCCGCCGTGCTCGGGTCGTGCTCACCCGCACGGTCGAGGATTTCGACGCCGCCTTCAAGACGAACCTCGTCGACGCTGCAGTGGTCGACGTCGGCGGTGCACAGGAAGACACGTGGCGTGTGGCGTCGCGCGCACGCGAATATCCAAGCGTTCCGTTCTTTGGGTTCGCCGCGCTGCGTGCAGCGGAAGGACCCGCGCTCGCGCAATGCGCCGCCTACGAGTTTGCCGACGTGCTCGTCGACGGCGTCGACGACGGTGCGGCGCGCGACATCGTGGGAAGTTTGAGCTTCTCGACGCGGTTCGCCAAAGCGCTCGACCAGTCACCGCCGGCGCTCAGGCTCGACACTCCGCTGCAACAAGCCGCGTGGCGATTCATCGTGTCACATGCGGGCCGCCCGGTGCGCACGTCGACGCTCGCGACGGTGCTGCACGTGACGCGCGAACATTTGAGTCGCTCGTTTGCCGCCGGCGGCTCGCCGAATCTCAAGCGCATCATCGATCTCGTACGCATCGTCGCCGCGGCGGAGCTCGCGAAGAATCCCGGCTACGACCTGCGCGATGTCGCGACCATTCTCGATTTCGCGTCCGCATCTCATCTGTCGAGCACGGCAATGCGTGTCGCCGGCACGAAACCGACGTCGCTCGCGCGCCTTCGCACCGTAGATCTCGTCGAGCGCTTCGCCAAAGGCCACGGTCGGAGTCGCGGTTAAGTTTTCTCAATACCGGTCGAATCGCATGGTCGACCGCACGCTCGAACAAACGCGCGACAACCTGTCGGCGTACATGAGCATACCAACCATGTCATCGTACAATTTGTCGCGCAGTCCTCGCGCCCGGCGCCCATTTGGCGCGCTGCTGGCAGCCGGGCTCGCAAGTCTTTTCGTTCCCGCCACTCGAGTGATCGCGCAAACGCCGGCTGCAATGCCGGCGGTGTCTGCCGCGGACACCGCGCTGGCTGTACACATCGACACGCTGCTCGATCTGGAAACAGTCGTTCAGCGCGCACTGAACGTGAACCCGGCCGTGTCGCAAGGCGAAGCTGCCGTCCGCACCGCTCGCTCGGCCGATCGCGTCGCACTCGGCGCATACGTTCCGACGCTGTCGGCGAATTCGTCGGTGCTTCGCTCGAATGTCACGACATCGCCCGTCGGCGGCATCGATACACCCGATAGTCGGTCAGCGGGGCTCGCCGCCTCAATCGATGTATTCACCGGCGGCCGGCGTCCCGCCGAGCGCGACCGTGCTCGCGCTGATTTGACGGCGGCGGAAGCGACGAACATATCGCAGCACTTTTCAGTGACGCTCGCTGCGCAAAGTGCCTACTACGAAACGCTGCGCGCGGGACAACTCGTGGATGTTGCACGGGCACGCGTTGCCGAGGCGTCGCGCAGTTATCGATTTGCGCAGGATCGCGTGAAGGCTGGCACCACGACGCGCTCCGACGAGTTGCGCGCAAAGCTCGAGCTCACGACGGGTCAGCAGCAGTTCATCGCCGCGCTCGACACGCTGCAATCGTCGGCGTATTCGCTCGGGCGATTGGTCGGTGCGAATGGACCGGTGGGCGCCAAGCCGCCCACGTCGCTCGAGCCGAAGGCACTCACACTTTCCGATAGCGACGTCGTGCGCCTCGCCGTCGAGGCATCGCCTTCGGTAAAGACGGCGCGAGCAACGGAGCAGGCGAATCTCGCCGCCACGAAATCGGCGCGCACGCAGTACGTGCCGGACCTGCGCGTCACCGGCGGCTACAACTGGGCGAATCAAACGCCGCTCGTTGGCGCCGTACGGCCTGGGTGGGCGCTCGCACTCGGAACGACGTTCCCGTTGTTCAACGGTTTTCAGCGTGAGGATGCAGTCACGCGCGCTCAAGCGGCGGCCGACGTGTCGCACGTGACGGCGTTGGATGTCACGCGTGAGGCGCGCGCCGAAGCGGCACAATTGCTCGCGGGTCTGCGCTATGCCGATCGAAATATTTCGCTCGCCTCGGATGCAGTGCAGTCCGCGCAAGAAGATCTGCGCGTGCAATCGGAGCGGTACCGGGCTGGCATCTCCACCGAGTTGGAGCAACTGCAGTCGGAGTTGGCGCTCACGCAAAGCCAGCTCGCGCTCGTCGCGGCGCGGTTCAACTATCAAATCACGCGGGCGCAGCTCGAAGCGCTCATCGGTCGCCCGCTATGAAGAGTCAGGAGAGATAGCGCCGTGTGGTTGGTTCATCTCGCGCTTCGGCGTCCGTACACGTTCGTCTGCACGTCCATTCTCGTGCTCATCTTCGGCATCGTCGCCATTCTGCGCATGCCGATCGACATCTTTCCGGCGATCAACGTGCCGGTCATCTCGGTGCTCTGGAGCTACGCGGGCTTGTCGCCCACGGAGATGGAGTCGCGCGTGGTGACGTTGGCCGAGCGTGTGTATTCGAGTTACACGAACGACATCGAGCACATCGAGTCGCAGTCGTTGAACGGTATGAGCATCATCAAGGTCTATTTCCAGCCCGACGCCAACGTCGAGGCGGGAATGGCCCAGATCACAGCTGCGTCGCAGGGCATTACGCACAGCATGCCGCCCGGCATCTCGCCGCCATTCATGGTTCGCTTCAACGCCACCGACGTACCGGTGCTGCAGCTCGGACTCGGTAGTCCCAAGCGCACGGAGTCGGAGCTCAACGATCTGGCGACGAACTTCATTCGCGTTCCGCTCGCGACGGTGCACGGCGCGGCAGTGCCGCCGGCGTATGGCGGTGTGCCACGCGTGGTGAACGTCGACATCGATCCGACCGCGCTCTACGCCAAAGGTCTGTCGCCGCAAGACGTCAGCGCTGCGATCAATCAACAGAACGTGATCTTGCCGGCCGGTACGGCGCGCATGGGCTCTCGCGAGTACTACGTGCGACTCAACTCGAGTCCCGACTCGGTCCAAGACCTCGGCAACATTCCGATCAAGCAGGTGAATGGCGCCACGGTCTATCTCCGCGACGTCGCGCAGGTGCGCGACGGTGCCGGCGTGCAGACGAACATCGTGCGCCAGAACGGCCATCGCGGCACGTATCTCACGATGCTCAAGAGCGGCAAGGCGTCGACGCTCGCGATCGTGGACGAAGTGAAGGCCATGCTGCCGAAGATCCGCGCCGGCATGCCGCCCGACGTCACGCTGCAAGTGCTTGGCGACCAGTCGGTCTACGTGCGGGCGACGATCGCCGGAGTGGTGCGCGAGGGCGTGATTGCCGCGCTGCTCACGGCATTGATGATTCTCTTATTCCTCGGCAGCTGGCGCTCGACGCTCATCGTTGCGGTGTCGATTCCGCTCAGCGTGCTCGTCTCCATCATCTGCCTGTGGGGCATGGGCCAGACGCTCAACGTGATGACGTTGGGTGGTTTGGCACTCGCCGTGGGCATCTTGGTCGACGACGCCACGGTGGCGATCGAAAACATTCACCGCAACGTCGAGCACGGAAAACCGCTGTACAACGCCATCGTCGACGGCGCCGAGCAGATTGCGATTCCGGCGTTCGTGTCGACGCTGTCGATCTGTATCGTGTTCCTGCCGATCTTCGCGCTGTCCGGCCCAGCAGCGGCGTTGTTCCGCCCGCTCGCGCTGTCGGTGATCTTCGCGATGGCGGCGTCGTACTTTCTGTCGCGAACGCTCGTGCCGACGATGGCGGCGTACATGCTTCCAAAAGAAGCAAACGCTCATCACGCCGCAATGCGCGGCGAGAACGTGGGCCCGCCGAGCTTGTTTCGTCGTGTTGTGGCGGCGTTCGATCGCGCGTTCGAGGCATTTCGAACCAGCTATCACGCGATGCTCGCCTGGGCGATGCTGAATCGCGGCCTCGTACTCTCGATCGCAGCCGTGTTCGTGCTCGGCACGCTCGTCATGGTGCCGTCCATCGGCGAGGATTTTTTCCCGACTGTAGATGGCGGACAGTTCCAGCTTCACGTCCGTGCGCCGTCGGGCACGCGGCTCGAGGAGACTGAACGTCTCTTCGCGCAGATCGAGCAGTCGGTGCATCAAGTCATTCCGGCGAGCGATCTCCAGCTCGTGCTCGACAACATCGGCCTGACGACGTACGGCGTGTCGCTCGCGATCGGCTCGAACGCGACCGTCGGTCCGTCTGACGGCGACATGCTCGTGCAGCTCACGGCCGATCACAAGGGCGCGACTGCGGACTATGTGCGGACGCTGCGCCGCGAGCTGCCGAAAGCGTATCCGGGCGTAACGTTCTTCTTCCAGCCCGCGGACATGGTAAACCAGGTCCTCAATCAGGGCCTGCCTGCACCGATCGACGTGCAGGTCGTCGGTCAAAACCGCTTGGGCAATTACGCAGTCGCGAAGAAGCTCGCACAGCAGATGTCGCACGTGCCTGGCGCGGTGGACGTCCGTGTGCAGCAAGTGATGGATGCACCCGAGCTGCGTTTCGACGTGGACCGCATCAAGGCCGAACAGATGGGCCTGACGCAACGCGACGTCGCCAGTGATCTGCTCGTCTCGCTCAGCTCAAGCGGACAGACGGCGCCGAACTTCTGGGTCGATCCGCGCAACGGCGTTCAGTATTCTGTGAACGTCATGACACCGCAGTACAAGATGGGCTCGATCGATCAACTCGAGGATACGCCCATTACCGCGCCCGGCCAGGCGCAGCCGCAGCTCTTCGGCAATCTCACCACGGCGAGTCGCGGCACCTCGGCGGCGGTGGTGAACCACTACAATGTGCAACCGGTGTTCGACGTGTACGCCAGCGCTGACCGCCGCGACTTGGGCGGCGTCGCGGGCGACGTCGACAAGATCGTAGCGAACATGCAGGGATCCCTGCCGCGTGGTTCGCAGATCGTGATTCGCGGTCAAGTGCAGAGCATGCGCGAGTCGTTTACCGGACTCGGGCTCGGCATTCTGTTCGCCATCGCGCTCGTGTACATCATTTTGGTGGTGAACTTTCAGAGCTGGCTCGATCCGCTCATCATCATCATGGCGTTGCCGGGTGCGCTCGCCGGCATCGTGTGGATGCTGTACGTCACGCACACCACGTTCACCGTGCCGTCACTCATGGGCGCGATCATGGCCATGGGTGTGGCGACGGCGAACAGCGTTTTGTTGATCACGTTCGCCGACGATCAACGCCAAGCCGGTCGCAATGCCACTCAAGCCGCGGTGGATGCGGGCTTCGCACGACTACGCCCGGTGTGCATGACCGCTCTTGCGATGATCATCGGTATGTTGCCAATGGCGCTGGGCCTTGGCGAAGGCGGCGAGCAGAATGCGCCGCTCGGCCGCGCCGTGATCGGCGGATTGCTCATGGCCACGTTCTTCACGCTCGTGGTGGTGCCGCTCATCTATAGTGTGCTTCGCCGCGAAACCGCGGACGAGCGCAGCACGGTTGGCGTGCCGCCTTCGCCGAATTCTCCAGTCTTTCAGCCCGCGATGCCCATCCGCAGCGCGTCTTCGACCAATTGATATATGAGCACCCCTGAACGGCCGACGTCGTCGGCGAGCAACGGCCAGACGCAGACACCGCACTACGAGCCGCCTCACGAGCACGGCCACATCGACGCGCACGAACATCACGTGGACGTCGGCTCTGCGCCGCCGGTGAAGCCTGCGTCCAGTCGGCGCATGCTGATGATCGGTACGAGTATCGTCGTGGTGCTCGCGGCGTTGTTCGTCACCGCATTTCTGCCGCGCCGCGCGGTGTCGCGTGAACTGACGGCGACCGCCAGCGCGGTAGACGGACCGCCATCGGTCCAAATCGTTCCTGTCGTGCGCGCCTCGGCGGGCGGCGACTTGATGCTGCCCGGAACGATTCAAGCTTTGCATGAAGGCGCGATCTACGCGCGCGTTGGCGGCTATGTGAAGCAGTGGCACGCCGACATCGGCACGATCGTTCGCGCCGGTGACGTGCTGGCCGAGATCGATGCGCCGGAGCTCGAGCAGGAAGTACAACAGGCGCAACAGCAGGTGGCGCAAACGCAGGCGGCGCTCGGATTGGCGAAGGCCGATCTCGCGCGCTGGACGTCGCTCGCCGCGGACAGTGCGGTGAGCCGCGAAGAGCTCGATCAAAAGACGGCGGCGTACAACGCGGCGGTCGCGAACAACGGCGCCGCCGACGCGAACGTTCGGCGCCTCACCGAGATGCAGCGCTTTACCCGTGTTACCGCGCCCTTTGCGGGCGTCGTCACCGCACGCAACATCGATATCGGTTCGCTCATCGGCGCGAACGGCAGCACGGGTTCGACGATCGCGGCGGGCGGCACCGCGGCGCAGTCGGCAGGGAGTCTGTTCCGTCTCGCGCAGACGGACACGGTGCGCACGTACGTGTCGGTGTCCGAGGCCGACGCGCCGTCGATCGCCGCCGGCTTGGTTGCCGACGTGACGGTTCAGGAGGTTCCGAACCGCACATTCGTCGGCCGAGTGGTGCGCACGGCGGGCGCGTTGGATGCGGCGTCGCGCACGATGCTCACCGAAATCGATGTCGCGAATCCCGGCTTCGTGCTGGTGCCCGGGATGTATGCGCAGGCGCGGTTGCATCTCACGCGGCGAACGCCGGCGTTGATCGTGCCGGCGTCGGCGTTGCTCGTTCGGTCGAATGGGACGCAGGTGGTGGTGGTCGACAACGCGAATTCGGGCAACTCGGCCACGATTCACTTTGTGCCTGTCGTCGTCGGCCGCGACTTCGGCGGCACACTCGAGATTCAGTCGGGGCTGAGCGAAGGCGCGAACATCGTCTCGAATCCGAGCGCTGATCTGACGGACGGGATGAAAGTTCAGGTCGTGGTGCCGACAGCGAATCCGAAGTCCTGATCAACACGAACAAAAGAAATTCACTCCGGTGCGAGGAGCTCGAACTCGCGCGGAGCCAATTCGCGTTCATGTGCAGTTCTTCGCGTTGAAAGTCGTGCCCACTTTCTGCCGGGCCGGACCATCGCACGGTTTGAGGGCAGTGTTCGCGTCCGGCATGAAACCGATTTGAACGCGAATCAACTGCAAAACGCGCGAATTGCTCCGGTCAGCATTCCGATGTCGTACTCGCGCCCGAGCGTGTTGAAGCTCTTTCGGCGTGCGGAAGTGATTAGCGCGGCGCCGCCGCTCGATCTCCATTCACCTCGGGCGTCAATTGGCGCTCGAGGTAGACGAGATACCCGCCCAGCAATCGCGTGACCGTTTGGGCTCGTGCGCTCAAATCGGCGAAGCTTTGTGCCGAGATGAGCTCGGCCTGCCGCGCGATGGCGAGTTGCGTCTCCAAACGCAATAATTCGCGCCTCGCCGACCGATACAGTTGCCGTTGCTCCGGAGCCGTGTATCGTCCATAGCCGTCGGCGATCATGCTGGCGGCGCTCACGGCGGTGACCATGAGCTGGTCGGTAACGACTTTGGTCTCGCGCCGAGCACCTTGGCGTGAGGCGCGGACGATTTCGGAAGCGAGGGACACGGCTTCCTGCCAGACTTTGAGGTCACGCATGCTGCCAGCCATGGCAGCCAACATGGGGGCAGTTGATGCGCGGACCAGCATCATTCTATTGCATCTATGCCCATACAATTTCGGCGGTTAGATCATTGCTGGGAATCGTCTCCTTGCAGGTCGTGACCACCTTGTGATATTTTTCACAAGCTGTACCCCGAACACATTAAGATCCTTCACGCCGTTCGCTTTTCAGAGAAGCCGACCCCTCCCAACGCATGGCTACCGACACCATACTCCGCCCCGGCGAGATCAAGGACATTCTCCTTCGAGAGATCGAAGCCGCTGACCTTCACGAGCTCGACGTCGAAGAGGTTGGAACCGTTCTCGAGGTCAAAGACGGAATCGCTCGCATCTACGGCCTGCAGAAAGCCATGGCCGGCGAGATGCTCGAGTGCACGTCGTCCGAGACGGGGAACGTCATCACCGCGTTGGCGCTCAACCTCGAAGAAGACAACATCGGCGCCGTCGTACTCGGCGACTATTTGCAGCTCAAGGAAGGCGACGAAGTTCGCCGCACCGCACGCGTGCTCGAAGTGCCGGTGGGTCCGGAGCTGATCGGCCGCGTGGTGGATGCGCTGGGCCGTCCCATCGACGGCAATGGCGAGTTGAACGCCAAGCACACGCGCAAAGTCGAATCGGACGCGCCGGGCATCATCGTTCGTCAGCCGGTGAAAGAGCCGCTGCAGACGGGCATCAAGGCCATCGACTCCATGATTCCGATCGGCCGCGGTCAGCGCGAGCTGATCATCGGCGATCGCGGTATCGGCAAGACGGCCGTCGCGATCGACACGATCATCAATCAGAAGGGCACTGGCGTCATCTGCGTCTACGTCGCCATCGGCCAGAAGGCGTCGACGGTTGCCTCGGTCGTGGCGAAGCTCAAGGAAGCGGGCGCGATGGACTTCACCATCGTCGTCGTTGCCTCCGCGTCCGATCCAGCGCCGATGCAATACATCGCACCGTACTCGGGCTGCGCGATGGCCGAGTTCTTCATGTATAACGAGGGCAAGCCGACGCTGTGCGTGTACGACGATCTGTCGAAGCAGGCCGCGGCGTATCGTCAGCTTTCCCTCGTGCTGCGTCGTCCGCCGGGTCGTGAAGCGTTCCCGGGCGACGTGTTCTATCTCCACTCGCGTCTCCTCGAGCGCGCGGCCAAGATGAGCGAAGATCCGTCGATCGTGGATGGTAAGAACATCCTCAAGGCGGGCGGTTCACTCACGGCGCTGCCGATCATCGAAACGCAGGCCGGTGACGTGTCGGCGTACATCCCGACGAACGTCATCTCGATCACCGACGGTCAGATCTTCCTCGAGTCCGATCTGTTCTTCGCCGGTGTGCGTCCCGCGATCAACGCCGGTATCTCGGTGTCGCGCGTCGGTGGATCGGCGCAGATCAAAGCGATGAAATCGGTCGCAGGCCGTCTCCGTCTCGACCTCGCGCAGTTCCGCGAGCTCGAAGCGTTCTCCGCATTCGCGTCGGATCTCGATGCCGCCACGCGCCGCCAGCTCGATCGTGGTGCGCGCACTGTGGAAGTGCTCAAGCAGGGTCAGTATCAGCCGATGCCCGTCGAGCAGCAGATCATGACCATCTACATGGTCACGAACGGCTTCATCGATGACATCCCGGTGAACCAGGTGCGCGCCTTCGAAAAGGGCTTCCACGAGTTCATGGGCACGAAGTACCCGCAGGTGGGCGAAGGACTGCGCACCGGTAAGGTCCTGACGAAAGAAATCGAAGCCGACATGAAGCGCGGCATCGAAGAGTTCAAGAAGACCTTCGCGCCCGCGAAGCCCGCCGGCATCACGAAGGCGGATCTGTAACAATGGCGAAGGGCCGCGAGCTCAAGGGTCGCATCAAATCCGTCGAGAACACGCGCAAGATCACGCGCACGATGGAGATGGTGGCGACGTCGAAGATGAAGCGCGCGCAGGATCGCGTGAGCGCCGCGCGTCCGTACGCGCAGGCGCTGACGGACGTCATCTCGAGTCTGTATTCGCCGGAGTTGGCGGAGAGCTTTCCGCTGCTGCGGCAGCCGGTGCAGATCAAGCGCGCTGCGGTGATCGCGTTGACGGCGAACCGCGGCCTGGCGGGCGCGTTCAATGCCAATTTGATCAAGGAAGCACGTGCGACGATTGCGCGCCTCGAAGGCCAGGGCATTGCTGTCGACGTGCACGCTGTCGGCAAGAAAGGCCTCGGCTACTTCCGCTACGTTGGACGCCAGATCGTTTCGAGCCGCACGGACATCGGCGATCGTCCGACCGCTGAGAATGCCGCGGAGCTGGTGAACGATCTCACCGAAGCATTTTCGCGCGGCGAGATCGACGCGGTGTACGTGATCTACCCGGCGTTTCAGTCGGTGCTTTCGGCACCGCCCACCGCCGTGCAGATCCTGCCCGTCACGCCGCCGAAAGCAGGCAGCAAGCAGCGCGACTACATCCTGTCGCCTGATGCATCGACGATTCTCGGCGAACTATTGCCGCTGTATGTGAGAAACGCCGTCTATCGGGCGCTGGTCGAGATGACCGCTGCCTTCTACGCGGCGCAGCGCACGGCAATGAAGAACGCGACCGACAACGCGAGCGACATGCTCAAGATCCTCGGCCGCACGTACAACCGCGCTCGTCAAGCGACGATCACGCAGGAAATCGCCGAGATCGTGGGCGGCGCAGCAGCACTGCAAGGCTAATGATCTGACAATCGAGTGTCATCCCGAAGGAGTACCGCGACTGAGGGATCTTTCGTAACGCCAATTATAAGACGGTCGACGCAAGATCCCTCGCTCCGCTCGGGATGACACGTGACCCACTACCCTTTCAGTTCTCATGGCTACCGCGACTGCAATCCATAACATCGGCAAGATCGTTCAGGTCATCGGCCCGGTTCTCGACGTCGAGTTCGAGGCGGGCCATTTGCCGGAGCTCTATAACGCGCTCGAGATCAATGGCACGGCGCCGGACGGTTCGGCGATCCGCGTCGTGGTCGAGGTGCAGCAGCACATCGGCCGCAACCAGGTGCGCGCCGTCGCGATGTCGTCGACTGACGCTGTCGTGCGCGGCATGGACGTCATCGACACGGGCGCGCCGATCTCGGTGCCGGTAGGCGCGCATGCGCTCGGCCGCATCTTGAACGTGCTCGGCGAGCCGGTGGACAACGGTGAGCCGATTCCGAAGGATGCGCCGCGTTGGCCGATTCATCGCAAGCGTCCCGACTTCGTGAACCTCGAGCCGAAGACGGAAGTCTTCGAGACGGGCATCAAGGTCGTCGATCTCATCGCCCCGTTCGTGAAGGGCGGTAAGATCGGTCTCTTCGGCGGCGCCGGCGTGGGCAAGACGGTCGTCATTCAGGAGCTGATCAACAACGTGGCCAAGGGTCACGGTGGTCGCTCGGTGTTCTGCGGCGTGGGCGAGCGTACACGCGAAGGCAACGATCTCTATCTCGAATTCAAAGAAGCTGGAATTCTCAATCAGGTCGCGCTGATTTACGGCCAGATGAACGAGCCGCCAGGTGCGCGTCTGCGCGTCGGCCTCTCGGGTCTGACCGTGGCCGAGTACTTCCGCGACGAAGAGCATGCGGACGTGCTGGTGTTCATCGACAACATCTTCCGTTTCACGCAGGCTGGCTCTGAAGTGTCCGCGCTGCTCGGTCGTATGCCGAGCGCCGTGGGTTACCAGCCGACGTTGGCGACGGAGATGGGCGATCTGCAGGAGCGCATCACCTCGACGCGCAACGGCTCGATCACGTCGGTGCAGGCGATTTACGTTCCGGCCGACGACATCACCGATCCGGCGCCGGCCACTGCGTTCGCGCACTTGGACGCCACTGTCGTGCTCTCACGCGCGATCACGGAGCTCGGCATCTATCCGGCCGTGGATCCGCTCGCATCGTCGTCGCGAATTCTCGATCCGCAGTTCATCGGCGAGCGGCACTACGCCGCGGCCACGAGCGTGCAGCGCGTGCTGCAGCGCTACAAGGAATTGCAGGACATCATCGCGATCCTTGGTATGGACGAGCTTTCGGAAGACGACAAGAAGGTCGTGGGACGCGCGCGCCGCATCCAGCGCTTCATGTCGCAGCCGTTCGCGGTGGCCGAGCAGTTCACGGGTATCCCGGGCAAGTACGTGAAGATCGAGGAGACTGTCTCGAGCTTCGAGCGCTTGGTGGCCGGCGAGTTCGACAGCCTGCCCGAGCAGGCGTTCTTCATGGCCGGCGGCATCGACGACGTCGTGGCCAACGCCAAGAAGCTCCAGGGCTGAGCGGACATTAGCAAATGCTCAACGTCAGTGTGATCTCGCCGGAAGCTGTGTTATACGAGGGCACGACGGATTCCGTCGTCGCCCCGGCGTTCGACGGCGACGTCGGCATTCTCACCGGGCACGCGCCAATGATGGCGCTGCTCGGGAAGGGCGTGCTGCGCTTGGGGACCGGCGGCGCGCAGAAGTTCAATGTCGAAGGCGGTTTCTTGCAGGTAGTGGACAACAACGTTCGCGTCGTCACGGAGAAGGCGTCGGCGGCCTGATCGCCGCCCCGCCGCCGAACGTTGCCCGCCAGCCGATACGTCCTCGGCGTATCAGCATTCTATCATGACAGCGCGGCCTGCTTGCTGCGCGACGGAGTCATCGTCGCGGCGGCGCAGGAAGAGCGGTTCACTCGCATCAAGGGTGACGAGCGCTTTCCGGCCGCCGCGGCCGCGTACTGTCTCTCGGCGGCAGGCATCACTGTCGCGGCGCTCGACGCCGTCGTCTTCTACGACAAGCCGGTTCTCAAGCTGGACCGGCTGCTCGAGACGTATCTGTGGATCGCGCCGCGCGGGTTGCGATCATTCCTCAAGGCCGGGCCGTTGTGGGCGTCGGATCGCCTGCGCGTCGAGCGGACCGTTCGCCACGCGTTGGACGACTACAAGGGCCGCGTGCTCTTCTGCGAGCATCACGAGTCGCACGCCGCCAGCGCGTACTATCCGTCGCCATTCGAGCGCGCGGCCGTACTGACCATTGACGGGGTAGGGGAGTGGGCGACCGCGTCGATTGGCCTTGGCCACGGCGCCGACCTCACGCTCACTCACGAGCTCCGCTGGCCTGACTCGCTCGGGTTGCTCTACTCGGCGTTCACCTACCAGGCGGGCTTTCGAGTAAACTCTGGTGAGTATAAGCTCATGGGGCTCGCGCCCTATGGGCAGCCGAAGTATGTCGATACGATCTACGAGAAGTTGATCGATCTACGCGACGACGGTTCGTTCTCCGTAGACCAGCGGTACTTCGACTATCTCGGCGGCTTCAGGATGACCAACGCGGCGTTCGCCGAGCTGTTTGGCGGACCGCCGCGGGCGCCCGAAGGACCGCTCGGCCAGCGCGAGATGGATCTCGCCGCGTCGATGCAGCAGGTGTGCGAGGAAATTGTGCGGCGCATGGCGCGCACGGCTGTGCGTGAGACAGGCTGCGATGCGCTGTGCATGGCTGGCGGTGTCGCGCTCAATGCAGTGGCGAATGGCAAGCTTCTACGCGAGGGCATTGCGAAGCGGCTGTGGATTCAACCCGCAGCGGGCGATGCCGGCGGCGCGCTCGGCGCAGCGCTGTTGGCGTGGCATCGCTACTTCGAGGCGCCGCGTTCGCTCGATGCGTCGAGTGCCGCCGACACAATGCAGGGCGCACTGCTCGGCCCGGAATATTCTGCCCGCGAGATTGGCGAGTCACTCGCGGGCATGGGCGCCGTGAGCCACAACATCGGTCGCCCCGTTGTTGTCGATCGCGCGGCAGAGGCGCTCGCGAGGGGCGCCGTTGTCGGCTGGTTCGACGGCCGCATGGAGTTCGGTCCCCGCGCGCTTGGCGCGCGAAGCATTCTCGCCGATCCGCGCAATGCCGGCATGCAATCGACGTTGAATCACAAGATCAAATTTCGCGAAGGCTTTCGGCCATTTGCGCCGAGCGTGTTGGCGTCGCGCGCGTCGGAGTATTTCGAGCTCGAACCGGGTGAGGAGTCGCCGTATATGTTGCTCGTCGCGCCGGTGCGCGCGGGCGTCGCGTTGCCGGCTGTCACGCATCGCGATGGAACTGCACGCGTGCAGACCGTGAGTGCCGAGCGTGCGCCTGGCCTCAACGACGTGCTCGAAGCGTTCGATCGTCGAACGGGTTGCCCTGTGCTGGTCAACACGTCGTTCAACGTGCGGGGAGAACCACTCGTGTGTTCGCCGCGCGACGCGTACGCGACCTTCATGCGAACCGATATCGACTTCCTCGCGA
Organism: Gemmatimonadaceae bacterium; assembly: GCA_036499625.1. GTDB lineage: Bacteria > Gemmatimonadota > Gemmatimonadetes > Gemmatimonadales > Gemmatimonadaceae > JAQBQB01. The sequence goes on along the minus strand of DASYDJ010000040.1, from coordinate 138,599 downwards.
TGCCGCCGTTTTTCCTCGACAAGACCGAGCAGCCAACGACGCGCGAACAATGGCAGCAACCGCTGGTACTCGATTGACGACCAGTGCGAAGGCGGCCGGCCGGCGATTCGCGTGGACGCTTGCGTGCGCGTTCGCTGCGTTGGCGGCGATCGGCTATTGGCGCGGACGCGTGCATTCCGCTGAAGTGTTCGCTGTCGTGGCTGCGGTCATGCTATTCGCCGGCGCGATCATTCCGACCCAATTGGGACCGCTCAAGCGTGCGTGGCGGCGATTTGGTGAGGCGCTGTCGCGGATCACGTCACCGATCTTCTTCGCAATTTTGTATGTAATTGTCCTCACGCCCATGGGGATGTTGCGGCGGACCCTGGCGCGAAGCCCACTCGCGCGTACACGTTCTGCGCAGACATTCTGGGTTCGACGGGCCGTCGTCTCTCGCGAGGACGCGCGGCGGTCACTCGAACACCTCTTCTGATCGGAGAACGCAGGCATGGAACAAATCGGGCTCGCTCGTGAGCTCTGGAGCTTCATGCGCGTGCACAAGAAGCTCTGGCTGTTGCCGCTCGCCGCGATCCTCGTAACGGTCGGGCTGCTGCTCGTGGCGGTCCAGGGATCGGCGCTCGGACCTTTCATCTATTCGATCTTTTGAGCCGGCGGAAGCAGCGCGCAACTACTCAATTCTCAGTAGATAACGGCGCGGTGAAAGAATCCACGGCGCCGTCGCGTGCTCGCGTCGCGTTCTTCTATACGGCGGCGCTGCTCGCGCCATTTCTCCTGCTACTCGTGCTCGAAGGCGTACTCCGCCTCGCGTGGAGCGGCGGCGCAGCCTCGGCGCCGTTGTTCGTTCCAGCGACCGTGGAAATCGGCGACGAGCTGGTGCCGAATCATGACGTGGCCAAGCGGTGGTTCCTGACCGAGGATCAACCACCCGCCGCGATCCCGGATGCATTCGCTCGTGTCAAACCGGCGCACGCGTTTCGCGTGTTCGCACTCGGTGAATCGTCGACGGCCGGTTTTCCGTTTCCGCACAACGGCGCGTTTCCACGATTGTTGCGCGACGTCCTACGCGATGTGCTGCCCGGCGATTCAGTCGAGGTCGTGAACCTCGGCATTCCGGCGACGAACAGCTTCTCGATGCTCGACATGGCGGACGAAATCATCGCGCAGCATCCGGATGCGGTGATCGTCTACGCCGGGCACAACGAGTACTACGGCGCGTTGGGTGGCGCGTCGAACCAGGCGCTGCACGCGTCGCCAGCGTTCGTGCGACTCTATTTGCGGTTGCAGCGCATTAGACTCGTTGCCGCGGTGCGCGCCGGGGCGACATGGATGCGGCATCGATTCGCAAAGAACGATGCAACAGATCAAGGCGCAAGCTTCATGGAGTCGTTGGCTCGCGATCAGAACATCGCACTCGATGGTCCGGTCTATCGCCAAGGGACGAAGCAATTCGAAGACAACATCACGCTGCTGCTCGCCAAATTTCGCGACGCGCGCGTGCCGGCGTTCATCGGCAGTCTGGCCAGCAACGTGAAAGATCGGCCGCCGCTCGTGTCGCCGGCGAACGACGTCGCTGGAGGCGCCGACTCGACATACGCGGCTGCGCAAGCGGCCCTTACACGCGGCGACAGTGCAACGGCGACGCAGCTCTTCATTCGCGCGCGCGATCTCGACGTCGTGCGGTTTCGTGCGCCGAGTGAGTTCAACGTCATCGTCAAGCGGGCGGCGCAGGCGACGGGCGCGGTGTATGTGCCCGTCGCTGAGTCATTCGACGCGGCGAGCAACGGGATGCCCGGCGCCGCGCTCTTTCTCGAGCATGTGCATCCCACGCAAAACGGGACGGTGCTGATTGCGCGCGCGTACTTCGACGCACTGCGCGCCGCGAACTTTCTCGGTCACTCGGCGCGCCTCGATCGGTTGAAGAGCTGGGACGACTACGAGCGCGGCATGGATCTCACGCCGTTCGACAATCGCATCGTGTACCACACGCGCGAGACGTTGCTCGAGCGGTGGCCGTTCGTTTCGGTGGCGCAGCAGCGCGACTACCGCGCGACGTATCAACCAATCGGCACAGTGGACAGTCTCGCGTTTCTCGCGTCGCGCGGATTGGCGTGGGCTCCGCTCAAGCTGCGGTTGGCGCAGAGCTATGCTGCCGCTGGTCACGCCGACTCGGCGGCCGCGGAGCTGCGCGGATTGGTGCGCGACTCGCCGGGATTTGCGGAGCCACTCGAGCTGTTGGCGTCGGTGCTTCTGCAGGCGAAGGCCGATAGCGAGGCGGCGACGGTGCTTCAGCGTGCGCTCGCGATTCGACCGTCGGCGAACACGGCGTTTGCGGCTGGCGATCTGGCGATGCGCCACAAGGATCCGGCGAGCGCGATCCCGCTATTGGAAATGGCGGTTCGGTTGGGGAGTGCTCATCCTGAAGCGCTGTATGAGCTTTCGCTCGCGTACGGCCTGACTCACGATGCACAACGCGCGCAAGCAACGGCCATGCAACTTGCGCGAGTGGATCCGTCGTTTCCGGGACTTGCGGGCTGGCTGCAGACGTTAGGAGTTAGGCCCTGACAACGGCGGTGCGCGCATCTCGAACCGTGCGACGGTCCTTCGCATCAGAGAGTTGGCACGAAATTGAACGCGAAGAACTGCACATGAACACGAATCGACTCCACGCGAGCTCGAGCTCCTCGTGGCGGAGTCTGTGTTTTTTTGTTGTCCCCACTCGGGAGTCGTAGCGAGGCCGGTTGCGACGCAGCCGGGTTGTTTCGCGTTCGGAGGTGTGCTCAGTACTAACTGGGATTCTCTAAACTGGACTGGCTCTCAGCCTCGGGATGCCAGACCGCGGCGCAGCGTGGCCATGTGCCGTTGAGCTGCCAGATTCCGGATCGCCGCCGTCGAGCTTGACGGAACCATGTCCCGCGCACAAGAGTTCGTCAGAGACTCACCGCCCGTTTCGACCAGAGCTTGATGCCACCCCTCGTTATCGCTCGGTTGGGCTTACAGCGCACGGCGTCGTTCGCCGTTGGACTCGCGCTTGCCATTGGCGTGCGTGTAAGCGCGCAGCAGCCGACGGGAATTGTCCGCGGCACGGTGCGCGATTCCGCCGGCGCGGCGATCGTCGGCGCTCAGGTGTCGACGGCGGGAACGACACGCACGGCGCTCACCGGCGACGATGGCGCGTTTTCGCTGCCGAGTGTTCCGCTTGGCAAGATCCAACTCTTGGTGCGCCGTCTCGGCTTTCGTCCGACGACAATCGCGGCCGAGGTCGCGATTGCGCCGGCGCCACCGATGGCGATCACGATGTCTACGCTCCCCGACGTGTTGGCGACGGTGGCGGTGCGTGCGCGTCGCGAGCCGTACGAGAACCGGTTATCCGGCTTCAACGCACGTCGTGCGCGGGGCAACGGATATTTTATAACACGCGAGCAAATCGAGCGCACCGCGAGCGCGGACGTCATCGATGCACTCCGTGGCATCGCCGGCGTTCGCGTTGTTTCCACGCGCGGCCTCGGACGCGTCGTTCACCTCGGCGGAGCGAGCTGCGCGCCGCTCGTCTTTCTCGACGGATTTCCCGCGACCGCTGGCCCGTTCGATCTCGATGGCATCGAGCTCGGAAGTCTCGAAGGTATCGAGATCTACACCGGCGACATGCGCGTGCCGCCGGAGCTCATGGCCTCGGCTCGCTTCGAGGGATGCGGCGTGATTGCGCTGTGGACTGTGCCGGCGCGCCCGCGGGTGAGCGCCGCCGAGCAAAATGCGGTGGACGTTGCGCAGTTGTTGGCGAGTGGCGCGGTGTACACGGCGGAGCAAGTGGATACACGCGCTGCGTATGAAGATGGATCCGCGACCGCACTGTATCCAGAACTGCTTACGCAATCTCATATGCGCGGCCGTGTGGTCGTGCAGCTCGTCGTCGACGCGGAGGGCGTCGTCGAACCGGGGACCGTGAGCGTCGTGACGACGACGAACGATGGCTTCTCCGTCTCCGCAGTGGCCGCTGCGCTGCACGCCCGGTTCACCCCAGCGGTCTTTCACGGCCAGCACGTGCGGCAGCTCGTGCTCTTGCCAGTCGAATTCGAGCCGTTGGATACAAACGCTAAGTTGTAAGAATTAGCTAGCGAGAATTCGCATACCTTCCCATATTGCCGCCTCGCCGTACATAATACGGCGCTTCGATGTGACCAAGCGGCCGGTGCGAAGTGTTAAATGCCTAAGTCGCTTCACGATGCCGTGACCGGAGAACTGTCGAGCGCTACGCGACTCACGCTCGGCTAGCTGCCGGACCGATTGGTTACTGCGAGGCAGGCGGCCCACCAGCATTCTTGAAAACCCCGCTGGAACCAAAGAGGAGACGTCCCCATTCGTCCCCGAGAATGGCCGCTTTACGTCTTGCGACGTCGCAGGACGCAGCACCACCGCTCATCCCAGATGAACCTTCACTGAGGATTCACATGCCGCAGGTCAACCGAGTGCGAGGCGTACTTGCCCCGCTCTTCATGTCGGTGTTGGTGGTTGCCGGTGTCGCCGCGACTGCGCACGCGCAGGCGGCCGTGGTCAGTGGCAAGATCACGAACGAACAGGGCGCGCCCGTGCTGGGCGCGAACATTTTCATTCGTCAGCTGAGCCTCGGCGCGACGACGAACCAGAACGGAACGTATTCGATCACGGTTCCTGCAGCGCGAGTGACGTCGCAAGCGGTCACGGTCACGGCGCGGTACATCGGCTACGAGCCGCAGGACAAGGCGCTGACGTTGAGCGGCGGCATTCACACTGTCGATTTCGCGCTCAAGAGCGATCCGTTCCGTCTCGATCAAGTCGTTGTGACGGGCGTGGCGGATTCCACGTCGGCAAAGAATCTCGCGTTCACCGTTGCGCATGTTAGCGGAGATCAGACACAGGACGTCCCGGCCGCCAATCCACTGGAGGCGTTGGCAGGTAAGGTCTCTGGTCTCAAAGTCGACGCAGGCGTCGGCAATCCCGGCGGCACGCCGGCGATTCGACTCCGCGGCTCGACGAGTCTTCAGGTGGGCGCGAGCACGCCGCTCATCATCGTCGATGGCGTCATCACCACCAACAACATCTCTGATATCGACGCGCAGGACATCGAGTCGATCGAAGTTGTGAAGGGCGCCGCGGGCGCCGCGTTCTACGGCTCCAATGCCGCGAACGGCGTCATCGCGATCTCGACGAAGCGCGGCCGCAATCTCGCCGAGAACCATCTGACCATCTCGGCACGCACCGAGTACGGTCAGTCGGATATCGAGCATTGGCTGCCGCTGAATCACGGCACGCGCGACCAGTTCAATTCCGACGGCAGCATTCAGTTGCTGGCGAACGGCAACCCGGTCGTGAACACGTCGGGCTTCGACGACACCGCATTTCCGTCGGCCGGCGTGAACATGTATCGCAATCAGCTCCAGACGTACCTCGGCAACAACGGCTACTACAACAACGATTTTCAGGTTGGACTTCGCCGCGGTAACACGAATTTCAGCTCGTCGTTCAGCGCCGATCACAATGGCGGCATTCTGCCGTTCAAGAACGGCCAGTTCAAGCAGAACGCGCGCTTCAACGTCGATCAAGGCGTGACCGACAAGCTCGACGTGTCGGGCAGCTTCACGTACGGACTGCAGCACGAAGATCTTTCCGGGTCGTCCACACAGGGTTGGTTCAACCTGTTGCAGGCCCCGCCGATGATCGATCTCCTGCATCCGCCAGGCACGACGGATACCACGTCGTACTATCCGGTGCTGCCGAAGTACGCCGATGCGAATGCGCGGCCCAATCCGCTGTACGACCTCAAGAATCAGCAGAACGCCATCCGTCGCGAACGGATCATCGGCGCGGGCGCCGCGCATTACCGTGTCACCGATTGGCTCCGCATCGATGGCAACTACGGCACCGATCGGTTGAATCAGCAGACGCAGACATATCAGCCGCGCGGGTACCTCAGCACGACGAGCGGCCTGCCGGGCAACGGCTCGCTCAATGAGGGGACCACGAACAACGTGTCGTGGAACTCGCAGGTCCGCGCCACCGCCACGAAGGTTTGGCACGATCTGCTCTCCACCACGAGTGGGTCGTACCAGATGGAGAATGAGCTGGACAACAACTTCAGCGCGAGTGGCTCGAAGTTCAACGTCAATCAAGTGCCGGACCTCGCCGCGCTCGATCCCACGCAGCTTTCTGTGGGACAGGGGAGCCAGGCGTTGCGCACGACGGACTACATGGGTTCGCAGTCCTTCACCTACCGCGATCGGTACATCTTCGACGGTTTGATCCGGCGCGACGGCTCGTCGCTGTTCGGATCCGACGCCCGTTGGTCGAACTTCTATCGCATCGCCGGCGCGTACCGAGTGACGCAGGACTTCCACATTCCGGACGTTCAGGAGCTCAAGCTGCACGTGGCGCGCGGCACGGCAGGTCTGCGTCCTGATTACAACTATCAGTACGAGACGTATACGCTCTCCGGCGGTCAGTTCCAGAAGAACACGCTCGGCAACAAGGGTCTGAAGCCGGCGATCCTCACGGAGAACGAGTACGGCATCGATGCCGAGTTCCTCGATCGGTTCAGCGGTCAGCTGAACTACGCCGATCGAACGACGAGAGATGCATTCCTCCAGGTCCCGCTCTCCTCGGCAGCGTCAGGCGGCTTCACGAGCCAGTGGCAGAATGCCGCGACGATCGGATCCAAGACGCTCGAGGGCACGCTGCAAACGCAGATCATCAGCCGTCGCAATTTCTCGTATGACATGTCGCTGACGGCCGATCACACAACGCAAAAGATCCTGACGCTCAACCGCGCGCCCTATCGCGTGTCGGCCGACGGCGCGCAGGGTCAGAACGTGTTCTGGTATCAGGCCGGGCAATCGCTTGGCATCATGTATGGTCAGAAGTTCGTCCATACGTTCGACCAGCTGAAGCAGAATCCGGCGTACGCAAACGCCAATGCGAGCGACTACGTCGTCAATCCGCTTGGCTATCTCGTCACTGCCGCGAGTCGTGGGAAGTCGACCGAAGCGCCGATCGTCTACGTCGACGCTACGGGCAATAACAACTTCGTGCTCGGCGACGTGAACCCCGATTTGAATTACGGCATCGCGAACGACATTCGGTGGGGGAACTTCAACTTCCACGCGTTGTTCGATGGCCAGCGGGGCGGCAAGATCTACAATTTCAGCAATCAGTGGATGATGCAGGATCTGCGGTCCGCCGATATGGACATGACCAACAAGGCGGCCGACCAGAAGATCGCCGAAGGGTTCTTCAGCGGCGGCATCTACAACAACCTGAGCGCGGACGAGTTCTACGTGCAGAGCGGAGCGTACGTCAAGCTTCGCGAACTGTCGGTGGCCTACAACGTCGCCGCGAAATATCTGCCGAAGCTCGGGCTCGGTCGCGCGAGTGGGCTGAAGGTCGCGTTCATCGGGCGCAACCTGTTCACCTGGACGAACTACACTGGGTTCGATCCGGACGTGACGTCAGGCGGCGATTTCAACTACAAGATCGATGGGTTCAAGTACCCGCCGTTCCGCACGATCTCCGCGCAGCTCGAAATCACGTTCTGACCATCGCCCAAATCGGAGCTAAATAGAATGACAGGAACCAAGATGAGGCTTGGATCCGCGTTGGGAGTGGCGGTGCTCGTGTTGAGCGCGGCCTGTTCCCAGGATCTTGCGGTCACCAACCCGAACAACCCCGACGTGAGTCGCGCGTTGGCGTCGCCCGCCGACGTGCAGTCGTTGGCGGTGTCGTCGATGAACTCGTGGTACATGGCCAGCACGTACTACGACCCGTGGACCGCGTTGTCGGTGACCGCCGATAACATGACGGCCAATTTCGGCAACTTCGGCATGCGCTTTCAAAACGTTGAACCGCGCATTCCGTACAACAACACGGCGTCCGGCGCCGACGCCGAAATGGCGTTGCAGCCGTGGAACCGGCAGTACAAGGCGCTGGGTGCGGCGAACGACGTGCTGCGCGCAGTCGCGGCCGGCGTCGTGCTGCCGGGCGGCGATCAGTACGTCGACATCGCGCGGTTTGCGCAGGCCGGCTCACTGATGCAGCTCGCCCTGTTGTACGACAAGGCGTTCATCGTGGATGAGACGTTCGATGCGACTCAAGGTGCGCCTCAGTTCTCGGCGTATACGGATGTCGCCAAGGCCGCGCAGACCAAGTTCGACGCGCTCATCGCCGCGACGTCCGGGAAAACGTTCACGTATACCGACGCATCGACGATCATTCCGCTCGTTGGCGCGACGTTCAATGCGACGACGTTGAATCGGATGGCCAACACGATGAACGCGATGTTGTTGGCGTATCTGCCGCGGAACGCCGCGGACGCGGCGAAGGTCGATTGGGCCAAGGTGCTTCAGTACGCCGACAAGGGGATCGGTACTGGATCGGCCGGTGCGCCGTTCGACATGACGATTCAGGCCGACAAGAACACCTGGTATTCGTACATCGCATTCTACTTCGACGATCCGACGTGGATGCGCATCGACCAGCACCTCGTTCACCAGATGGACTCGGCGGTGCCGGATCACTTTACCGGGGCGCTCAATCCACCGTCCGGAAACGGCGATGCGCGGTTAGGCACCGATTACAAGTACGAGGCAACTGTCATCGGCGACGTGACGCGCGGTATCTGGATGCAAAGCCCCTATTCGCAGAACCGATATTTCGCGATCTCTCAAGCCTCGCCGACCAATCGCGTTGGACCGTCGCCATACATCCTCGCGGCGGAAAACGACCTGATCAAGGCCGAGGCGCTCGTTCGTACGGGTGGCGATCTCACGCTCGCGTGTTCCTTGATCAACAAGACGCGCGTGACTCGCGGCAAGTTGACGGCGGCGGCACCGACTGACGGCGCCGCGGCACTGCTCGCTGACATCACGTATGAACGCCAGGTCGAGCTCACCGGAACGAGCGGAATGAATCTGTTCTACGTCCGGCATGACGACGCCGTCCAGGCGGGAACGCTCCGCCACATGCCGGTTCCCGGTGCCGAGTTGGAGACGGATGTCGTGCCGTACTATACGTTCGGCGGCGTCGGCACTCCGGACATGAACGTGTCACCGCTTGGTACACCGTCGTTGGCGGCGGTACTCGAGCGCAGTGCGGTGAAGACCATCGCGTTGCCGAATGGCCGGCTACTGCAGCTGCACGACGGTGTGCATGCGGAACGGGTCCCCGGCGTGCTTCACTGGTAGAATTCCGTTGGTATGCTGAAAAAAAACGCCGGGCGATACCACTGAGGTATCGCCCGCCGTTTTTTGTCTGGTGAGCCGTCAGTCGATCGATTCAAGGAGTCCGCGCTTCCATCTTCAAATTGGCGCATGCCAGTACATCCGACTCGTCCGCGCCGTTCGTTCGATACGCGTTCACGTGATAGATGCCGCTCGTCGGCATCGGAAATGACACGTCGCCGTGCACGTGTGCCCGGCCGTTCGACACGGAGAGCATTGGAAACTCGCTGACGACGAGCACCGGAATCGCGCTCGAGCCGCACCGGCCGGAAATGAGTGCCCAGTGCATGTCGGTCATCGACGACGGCACGTCGGTCAGGTCGAGCGTCGCCGTGATCGCGTTCGCGTTGTCGGCCCGCAGCAAGACGTCGCCCGTCGTGCTGTTTCGGCCGCGCATCGCCAGCGCATCGCCGCTCGCCTGTTGCGTCGCCTGAAATTTTCCGGTCCACTGCAGCGTGGCCGGTCCCATTCCAGCGAGCGATGCCGGAGCGGGGCTGCTGTTGGTCTGCGAGGCCGACGCGCACCCGGAGGCGACGAGCGCCAGTGTCACGCCGACTGACAGTGCGATTCCACGAGAAGAGTGCACGGCGATGCCTCCATTATTTTTTTTGAACTAGGGAACTGTCACAGCGTGGATGGACTCGGCGATAACGTGCGACTCGAAGCACACTCGCGCAAGTCGATGGGCGCGATGTTTGCTCGGTGCGAAGCGACCCTTCAAGGATTGCTCGATGCTGTGCAGAGCTCGTTGGTACGCATGTTTCGCGCTGCTCGCCGTGGTTTCGGACCTGTCGACGGCGGTCGCGCAAATTCCCGGAGCGCCGGTGCTCCAGAACGCCTGGGCGACGGCCGGGATCGTGGGCGCCGTCGATATCGCCGGCGGCTCGGACGGTACCGTGTATGCCGCCGCAGCGTCGTGGACGCCGGGTTCGGGTCACTTTGAGCTGAGCGGCGGCGGCGGATTCCGCACGCGCACCGGCGGCGGATCGGGCGGAGTATATGGTATTCGAGCCGCGGTTCCGCTCTTCGGCGAGTCCAGCAGCTTTGGCGTAGGTGCGTTCGCCGGCATTGGCGGTGGAAGCGCCGCGAAGCCGAAGATCATTTTCGTCGATTCAGTCGCGAGTACCGCCGAGATTCCAGTCGGTGCAGCCGTCGGTTGGCGACACGCCATCGGCGGCAACCACGGAATTTCCGTCTACGCCACGCCGTCATACGTCTTTTTCACGGGTGGCACCAAGACTGACGGGCTGGTGCGCGTGGGAGTCGGTGCCGACGTGGGCATCACGAAGGCGATCGGCGCCACACTAGGCGCTGAGTTCGGCGGAAATCGCCCGCGCGGGTTTGGCGGGCCGAGCGGCGCGCTGTACGGAATCGGACTGTCTTATGCCCTCGGACATCGCTAGCTAACGCTAGCCGGCGCTAAATGGCGTGTGACTTGCCCCACTAGCGCACAATGGCGTGCGTTTGGGCACGCCAGGGTCAAGCACGCTTCACGGAGAAATGGCGGTTCGATGGATAAAGCGCGCGCCCCGCTGCCGCCAATCATGGTGGTCGACGACAACCACGACAACGCGGAAATCATTCGGCAGTACCTCGAGATCCGGGGCTATCCGATCACCGTGGCGCACGACGGCGACGAGGCGTTGGCGCTGTTCGAGACGGTTCGCCCAGCGCTCGTGCTGCTCGACGTGATGATGCCCGGTCGCGACGGATGGGAAGTGTGCCGCATCATGAAACAGCATGCGACGTTGGGCAAATCGGTCCGCGTGATCATGGTGACCGCGCTCGACGAGTGGCAGGACAAGCGCGAAGCGTTGCAGATTGGGGCAGACGATTACGTAGAAAAACCTTTCGATCTACCAACCTTGGCCGCCACGGTCGAACGCAATCTCGCTATGCAGCGCGCAATGGCGTCGTGATCTTGCCCACGAGGAGCGCGTGAGCGAGTTCCTGCTGCTCACCGATTCGGCTGACTCGGCACTGGACGACGCAGTCGCACGGCTCGAAGGGTGGAGTCTCGAACGCGTCGCCGCCGCGCAGTTGGCGAACGCCGTCGCGTCGCGCGCCGACGTGCGCGCGGTCGTCGTCAGCTCGAACGATCCCGGCGTACTCCGCGCCGTGGTCGAGCGCGCGCACGGCTGTGGAGTCCCCGTCGTGGTCGCGTGCGCCGATGACACGGCTCGCCGTCGCGCGCTCGAGCTCAAGGCTGAAGAGTGGTATCGCTGCCCGGCAGACGCCGACGAGATCGCGCAACGCGTGCGCTCCGCCGTCATGCGCGTCGTGCCGCACGCGCAAGCCTCGGCCGAGCATGTGGAGAAGGTCGAGTACGAGCAGATGTTACACGACTCGCTCACCGGCTTACCGACGCTGCCGGTGATGATCGAGCGATCGCGCGCGCTATTCAAGGAGCGCGGCGAGCTCGTGGTGCTCTATCTCAACTTCGTGCGCTACTCCAAGATCGAAGAGATCTACGGCTGGGAGATTCTCGACGCGGTGCTCGAGACCACGGCCGCGGCGGTGCGCGAATTTCTCGACGACACCGCACTCAGCACGTCGCGCCTCATGGTGAGCTTCACCAACGACGACGATTTCATTTTCTTCCATGTGCCTGCCGCCGGTGTCGCGCCGGCGTCCGAAAACGACATCACCGACATGGTGTCGCGGCTGCAGCGTCACGTGGGTGGTCGCATCGAGGCGCAGCACGGCGAGGACATCGCGGCGTTGTTCGACATCTACGTTGGCCGCTCGCACGTCTACTACAATCCCAAGATTCGTCTCGAGCGGTTGATCTATCGCGGCATTCGCGAAGCCGCCAACGCGTCACGATCGATCGAGGAGCGCGAGCGCGGCCGACGCGTGGCCGATCTGCGCTCCAGCCTGCGCGATCGCGGCGTGTACGTCGACTACCATCCGATCGTCGTGACGGAGACGAAGGAGATCTTCGGCTACGAAGCGCTGGCGCGCGGCGTGTTGCGCAGTCTTCGCAGTCCCGAGGTGATGTTCGACGTGGCGGCCGAGGCGGACTTGATCTGGGAGTTGAGCCGGCTGTGTCGTAGTCGTGCCATCGAGGGCATCGAAACACGACTGCGACCGAACGAGCTGCTTTTTCTCAACGTCGACCCGCACGACTTCAGCGATCCGGCATTCGACGAGAATGAAGTGGTGCATCCGGAACGCGTCGTCATCGAAATCACCGAGCGCACGGCAATCAAGGATTATCCCAAGTTCCGCGAGCGTCTCAAGATTTTCCGCGACCGCGGTTTCCGCTTCGCGGTGGACGATGCCGGCAGTGGCTACGCCGGCCTAGGCTCGATCGCCAACCTCGAGCCGGATTTCATCAAGCTCGACATCTCGCTGATCAACGGCATCGAGACGAACTTCATCAAGCAGAATCTCGTCGAGACGATGGTGAAGTTCTGCAACGACCACGGTGCGAAGGTGATCGCCGAAGGCGTCGAGCGCGCCGAAGAATTCGAGATGGTCAAGTCGCTCGGAGTGCATCTCGTACAGGGATTTTTCCTGCACCGGCCGTCGCAGATGACGCTGACGCCGCGGAAGGAAGAGTCGGCAGTCTGAGACGCGCGATCTGCGCGGCCAGTCTGAGTGGCGTCTCTTTTTTGCCGCGGATCAACGCTGAAAAAACGCCGATCAACTCTGAACAACTCTGAAACGGCTCCGCGTCAATCAGCGTTTCTTCCGCGTATTCAGCGGCAAAGTTTTTTGAGGGCCTCACCCGAGCAGCTGATTCACCAAATCGAACGATCGCTCCGCCGCACCGATGCCGCTGCGCACGAGCGCGCGAGCATAGTCGCCGGATTCGCGGCGTGCGAGTGGGTCGGTAATCCACATGCGCAGTCGCCGAGCGAGATCGGCATCGGACGCGACCGAGACGCCGCCGCCGCGCTGCTCGAGCAGCGTCGCATCGCGACTGGCCTCGTGCTGTGGACCAAACAACACCGGCGCGCCGAACGCTGCCGGTTCCAGCACTGAATGCAGGCCAGCGGCGTGAAAGGCGCCGCCCACAAAGGCGATGTCCGCAAGCGAATAGAGCTCGCCGAGTACACCCATTCGATCGATCACCACGACGTCGGCCGTGTCCTGATGTGGTTCGTCGAGCCGTGCCGTGGAATAGCCGGAACGCTTGGCCCAGCTCGTGATCTGCGTGACGTGCTCGAGCGTCGGCTCGTGCGGCGCAATGAGTATTCTCGCATCGACGCTGCCTCGGCGCAGGGCGTCAAATGCAGGCAGGAGCACCGCTTCATCGGTTGGCCACGTCGAACCGGCCACGATCGTTGGGCGCGATGAGCGAAGCCGTTCGAGCATCGGCGCTGCACGGTCCACGCGTTGCGCGCGCATCCATACCTGATCGTACCGCGTGTCGCCCGTAACGACGATTGCGCCCGGGCGAACGCCGAGCTCCACTAACCGATCGGCGTCGGCGGCGTCGACGGCACCCACCAGCTCGAGCGCCGCGTATGCGTCGCGCAGAAGGGCGGACGCCGCGCCAGACCGACGCGACGACCCGCGAGCGAGCGTCGCGCTGATCATGCCCAGGCGTACGCCGCGCGCCGCGGCTTGGCGCGTGATCACCGGCCACACGTCGAGCTTTGCAAATACGAGCGCCGTGGGACGCAGGGAGTCGAGGACGATGTTCGCATCGCCCGGCGTGTCGAACGGCAGATAGTCGCGGAAGTCGACGTCCAGATTTCGCGCAAGCGACAGTGCACTCGGCGAATAGTGCGTGTATGCGAGCTGGATGTCGGGGCGCCGCGTGCGTGCGAGCTCCAGCACCGGCCGAGCCTGGAGTCCCTCGCCTACGGACGGTGCGTGCATCCAGAGCAACGGCCGCGATGCATCACGCCCACTCTCACCCCACGCGCGATACCGCGCACGGATGCCGCGTCGCGCTCGTAACGCGCGGAGAAACTTGGACTCGCTGTTTGGTGCGACGACGGCTGCTCCACGCGCCAGCTGCGCTAACGCGCCATAGCCAAGCCGTACCGGGAAGCGCACGCGAGCTCAGGACGTCGGCTTCTTGGCAGCCTTCGCGAGGGCGGCGTCGATCACCGGTCCGAGTTTGGCGTCGGAGCCTTCGAGGCGCTGCCCGTCGACGAAGAACGTCGGGGTCGATCCGGCGCCGCTCTGCGATGCGCGTTCGTGATCGGCCTCGATGAGCGACAGCGTTGAGTGATCTCTCATGCACTGCCGCCACGGCGCCATCGTCACTTTGTTGGCGAAGGCGAGCGAGTCGAGCTTGGGCATGGGGTCGGGCAGGATCTCCCACTTCGCTTGCGTGGCAAACAGCGCTTCCTGCATGGGCCAGAACTTGTTCTGGACGCTCGCACACATCGCCGCTTCCGCCGCAGGGAGCGCGTTCGGGTGGATGTTCAGCGGCATGTTGAGGAACGCGAGTCGCACGCGCCCGGTGTTCACGTAGTTCTTGACCAAACTCTGAAATTGCGAATCGTGCCAGGCTTTGCAGAACGGACACTGAAAGTCGCTCGCCATCACGACCCAGATCTGCGCTTTGGGGTTACCGAGAATCCGTCCGGCGTCCGCGCGAGCGTTGATGCTGTCGTGCGGGACCTGGGCGCTCAGGGCACCGCCGTACGCACTCGCAGCGCTGGTGAGTGGGCCGAGTGCCATGGCGAGCGCAGTCGCCGAAAGAATGCGGAGGAGGGTTCGAGGCATGGGAGGGCGGGAAATTGTCGGCTGGCGGGCACGAACGTAGCCGGGACGATTTGAAAGCTACGCGACGGCAGCGCCCCTCACAAACCTGGCAGGAGAGGGCATGTCTCTTGCACCCCTCAGTTCGCTATACTCTCGGCCGCGAGAGGTAATCGATCACGTACGGAGACGACAGCGACATGGGCACGACGACGGACGCGTTTGTGGTGGTAGTCGGACCGGTCATGTGGCTCATCGTCCTGGTCGGCGTTGTCGGCATCCTGATCCTCCTCGAGCGCACGTACGTGATCGTGCTGCGGTCCAAGAACAACGGACGGCAGTTCATCGAACGCGTGATTCAACTCGTGCGCGGCGGCAAGGTCGACGAAGCGATCAAGGAATGCGCATCGTCCAACGCGGCGCTGCCCGACATGGGCCTGGTGATCCTGCGGAGTCGCAGCCGCGACGAAAGTGATTTGCAAAACGTCGCCGACGCTGCTGCGCTGTCCTTGGTCCCCCGCCTCACACGGCGCCTTCAGTATTTGCCGATGTTGGCGCTCGTCGGCGCTCTCCTCGGCGTGCTCGGGACCGTGCTCGGTGTGCGCGACGCCTTGCTCGCCACCGCCTCCGCCGGCGCGGATCGCGCGCAGCAGCTTTCCATGGGTCTCGCGGGCGCGCTCGCTCCCACGATTGTCGGACTCGTCATCGCAATCGTGCTGATCGTGGGTCGCAGCTACCTCGTGAGCCAGGCCGATGCGATCACCGAGCACATTCGGGAATTCTCGGCGCGGTTGATCAATGCGTTGATCGATCGCCCGGATGTGAGGTTGGGGCATCGCTGAACGATCGGCATCCCGACGAACGAAGTGAGGAGGGATCTTCTCTGCCGCCAATTATCGCATGTGCGGAAGGAAGATCCTTCGTCGCGATGCTCCTCAGGATGACATACGCTCCAGACCTAGACCCTAGCCCCTGGCCTCGGTAGCGTTCTAATGTGACCTCCCGCCTCCGCGCGCTCGCCGCGCCTCTGTTCGCCCTGGTCGTCGGCATTGTCGTTCCGCTATCCGCTCAACAGAGCGGGCCGCTCCAGCTTCCGCAGCCGGTCGGATACGTCAACGATTTTGCGCACGTCCTGTCGCCGTCGAGCGCCACGGCGATGGAGCACATCATCGACGACGTGCGCGCCAAGTCCGGCGGCGAGATCGTCGTCGTTACGCTGCCGGATCTGAAGGGACGGCCGATTGAAGAGACGGGACTCGACATCGGTCGGCAGTGGAAGGTCGGGCAGCAAGGAAAGCCCGGCGATCCCGCGCGGAATACCGGCGTCGTCATTCTCGTCGTGCCGAAGGAGACGGCGAGCGACGGGCGCGGGCAGGTTCGTATCGAGACCGGCTTAGGCGCCGAAGGCTTCATCACCGACGCGACCACCGGCGAGCTCCGCGACGCGGCCATCCCGTTCTTCCGCCAGCAAGACTACGGCGGTGGCATCGAAGAAATGACCCTCGGCGTCGCGCAGCGGTTTGCGGACGAATTTCATTTTCAGATCGATACGAGTGGTGTCGTCATGCCGCCCGAGCCGCAGCAGCGGCGTCGTCCGTCTGGCGGCGGAATTCCGCCCGTGGTCTGGCTCTTTCTGCTGTTCTTCCTTCTGTCGCTCTTCAGCCGACGCGGTCGCGGCGGCTGCATTCCGATCATCCTGCCGTTCGGCGGATGGGGCGGTGGCGGACGTGGTGGCTGGGGCGGCGGTGGTTTCGGCGGTGGCGGTGGATTCGGAGGCGGAGGAGGCGGGTTCGGAGGCTTTGGTGGCGGCGGTGGTTTCGGCGGTGGTGGCTCCAGCGGATCTTGGTGACCGAGGTTTTTCAATGGCACAAATGACACTCGACGAGCTGACCACACAATTGCGCGCCGCGTACGGCAGCGAGCTGCGCGCGGTGGTGCTCTATGGATCGGCCGCGGCCGGCCAGCACATCGCCAAGCGATCCGACTACAACGTGCTCGTGATCGTCGATGGACTCGACCCGCAGCATCTCATTGCGGCGTCGGCGACGTCGCGCGCGTGGAGCGACGCGGGCAATCCGGCGCCGTTGACGCTGACCACCGCTGAGTGGCGTGGGTCGTCGGACATCTTTCCGATGGAGTACGCTGACATTCTCGATCGAAACAAGGTGCTGTTCGGCACCTTGCCGCTCGACGGCGTGCAGGTCGATCGCAAGGACCTCCGGCTTCAGGTCGAGCAGGAAGCGATGGGCAAGCTCCTTAAGCTGCGCCAGGGTGTTCTCGCGTCGGGGAACGATCCGAAACGCCAACTCGAGCTGCTCGCCGCGAGCGCGAGTGCCATCATGATCATCTTCCGCGCGGTGCTGCGCTTGCACGGCGATCAGCCGCAAGCGGACAACGCAGCGCTCGGAGCCGCGGTGGGTGCGCTCGCCGGCTTCGATCCTGCACCGTTCCAGCGCGTCGTACGGCACGTACGCAACGAGTCCACGCTTCAGGCGTCCGACGCGCCGGGAGTGCTCGCGGGATATCTCAGCGGAATGGAGCGGTTGGTGTCGTATCTCGACAGCTATCAAGCGGATAGCTGAGCTGTCACTTCGCGGTGAGTTTTCCGTAGTGTCAGACGTGTCAGAGGGACCAGGCGGCTTCGCATGGGTTCACACGGAACGCATGCTTCCGTGTCTGTCAGTCCAACCGATTTCCGGAGCACGAACATGAAACGCTGGCTCGCATTACTGCTTCTGCTTCCCATGGGCGCGTGCGGGTACAACCGCATCCAGACGCTCGACGAGCAGGCGGGAGCCGCGCAGAGTCAGATCGAGGTGCAGTTGCAGCGCCGCGCGGATCTGATTCCAAATCTCGTAAGCACGGTGAAGGGCTACGCGCAGCACGAGGAGGATGTGTTCGTCCAGGTGACGCAGGCCCGTTCAGGATTGCTCGGCGCCATTCAGACGCACGATGCGGAGCAGATGGCCAACGCCAACGCGCAACTCTCGAGCACCCTCGGCCGGCTGATGGTGTCCGTCGAAGCGTATCCGCAGCTCAAAGCCGATCAGAGTTTTCTCAGGCTACAGGACGAGCTGACGGGAACCGAGAATCGCATTTCCGTGGCGCGCGGCGATTACAACGAGGCGGTGAACGCGTACAACGCCTACATCCGGCAGTTCCCCGCCGTGATGACGGCGAAGGTGACCGGCGCCAAGCCGCGGAAGTATTTCACGGCCACTGGCGCGGCTGAATCCGGACCGCCGACGGTGGATTTCTCGAAGACGCCAACACCGACACCGCCGGCCCCGCCGGCGACCAAAACGCCGTAGGAATCGTCAAGCGCGTTCGATGTTGTCAAAAAAAGAGAACCCCCCGTTCGGCATGCCTGAACGGGGGATTCTTTTTCTCACTTCGGACCGCCGAAATGCCGATCGCGTTAGTGCACGTGTTCCGTGAAGTTCACGATGTAGATGCCACCCACGTTCGCGTTGACGACGGCGTCACCCGCCGTTGCGCCGCCGGTGAACGTGGCGGACTCCTGTCCGGTCGCCCCCGTAACGGTCGTCGCCGGCTTGATCGTGCCACTGCCCGACGTGACCAACCAGGTCACCGTGGCATTCGGAACCGGATTGCCGAAGGAGTCAACCACGAGCACTGTCAGGGGCGTCGCAGCCGCGGCATTCACGGACACCGTCTGACCGTCGCCGCCGACGATGCTGAGCTGATTCGCAAAATTCGTCGAGGTCGATGAATCGCAGCCGACCATCGCTACGGCTACGGCGACGATGCATGCCGAACGCACCACAGTTGCCTGCCAGGCGGGGAAAGCAAATCGCATTGTCGGTAATCCTTGTGGGGGGAGGAGGAGGGGAGTGTTGCTAGGTGTCGCGGTCCCTTAGGACACGCATAGAGTTCGCACCCTCAACCGTCCCGCCTGCGTTGCAGGTCACATCAGGCGGGCGAGGGCCCGGGGTCCAGCGGAGAACGTACCGGCAAATGGGACGTTTGACTATAGCCGGGCTCGCACAAATATTCCCAAAGCATTGCCAGCTCGCTAGCCCGACCCTCAGAACGCGCACCTGGGATGGCCGCCCCGGATCGATTCGACAGATGATCGTGGACGGAACGTCTCCCGATTTCCGAACCCTTCCCAACAGCGTCGATGACATCCCATTCCGCCGGCGTCAGAAACGGTTTTCGGCTTCTTGCCCGGGTGTTTGCCGCGAGCGCGATCCTCGTCGGGTCCGTCGCCGGTGCTCAGACCGCGACTCGTGACGGCGCGCCCGATCCGTTCCAATGGCTCGAGGACGTCAACGGCGCTCGGTCAATGACCTGGGTCAAAGCCGAAAATGCCAAGACCACGGGTGTGCTCGAGAAGGATCGACGCTATCCCCAACTCGATCGCGAAGCGCTTGCGCTCGCCGAAGCGAGTGACCGCATTCCGAATGCGGAATTCATTGGCGGGCAGCTCTACAACTTCTGGCAGGACAGCGCGCACGTGCGCGGCATCTGGCGCCGCACGTCGCTGGCGAGCTACCGCACGGCATCGCCCGCGTGGACGACAGTACTCGATCTCGATTCCCTCGCGAAAGCGGAGCATGCCAATTGGGTGTGGGAGGGTGCCGATTGCGCGTGGCCGGCCGAGCGTCGGTGCATGTTGTCGTTGTCGGACGGCGGCGAAGACGCGGTGACGGAGCGCGAATTCGATCTCGGCACGCATTCGTTCGTAGCAAGCGGCTTCGTGCTGCCGCACGGCAAGCAGAATTCGACCTGGATGGGCGAGGACACGCTGCTGGTCGCTCGCGAATGGGCCAAGGGCGAGCTCACCAAGTCTGGGTACCCGTACGTCGTGAAGCGCTTGGTGCGCGGGAAACCCCTGTCGAGCGCCGTCGAGATCTATCGCGGAACGCCAACCGACGTGTCGGTCGGCCCAGCGACGCTCGTCGACGGCGCCGGTCATCGCGTGGTGATGATCTCGCGTGGAGTGACGTTCTTCGAGTCGGAGTGGCGGCTCGTCCGGCCGTCAGGCGTGGTGAAGCTCAACATCCCGCTCAAGTCGTCGCCGCTGGCACTCGTCGACAACCAGATCGTTCTGCGGCTGGCGCAGGATTGGGCGCCGGGATCGTCGCATTTTCATACGGGCTCGGTCGTGTCGTTCGATGCGTCGGCGGCCGCGACCGATCCGGCGCATCTCGTGGCGACGGCCGTCTTCGAGCCCGGTCCGCGCGAATCGGTGAACAGCGCCGGTGCCACGCATGACCGTTTACTCATGAGTATTTACCAAAACGTGAAGGGACGCATCGTCGCCTTCACGCACGCGCCGAACGGCACGTGGACCCGGCAGTCGCTGTCGATTCCCGACAATCTCGCGACCGACGTCGCCAGCGCGGATCTGCACGGCGACCAGGCATTCGTCACGGTCGCCGGGTTTCTGACGCCCAGCAGCGTCTGGCTCGCCGATGCGAAGACAGGTGCGATCGCGGCGGTGAAGACGCTCCCCGCCAAATTCGATGCGTCGAATGACGTGGTCGAACAGCTCGAGGCGACGTCGACGGATGGCACCAAGATCCCGTACTTCGTGGTGCATCCCAAGGGGATGAAGCTCGACGGCGCCAACCCGACGATTCTGTATGCCTACGGCGGCTTCGAGGTCTCGATGACGCCGTCGTATTCGCCGACGATGGGCAAACTCTGGCTCGAGCGCGGCGGAGTCTACGTACTGGCGAACATTCGCGGCGGCGGCGAGTTCGGTCCGGCATGGCATGAAGCGGGGCTCAAGACGCACCGGCAGATCATCTATGATGATTTCGCGTCGGTCGCCAAAGACCTCATCGCCCGCAAAATCACGAGTCCGAAAAAGCTCGGCATTCAGGGCGGATCGAACGGCGGCCTGCTGATGGGCGTGGAATTCACGCAGCATCCCGAGCTATGGGGCGCCGTCGACATCCAAGTCCCGCTGCTCGACATGCTGCGCTACGAGCAGATCGCGGCGGGTGCGTCGTGGGTGGGTGAGTACGGCAGCGTATCCGTGCCCGTCGAGCGCGCGTTTCTCGCGAAGATTTCGCCGTACAACAATTTGAAATCCGGCGTGTCGTACCCGGAGCCGTTCATCTGGTCGACGACGAAGGACGATCGCGTCGGTCCGCAGCATGCGCGCAAGTTCGCCGCCAAGCTGTCAGCGATGGGCGTGCCGTATCTGTTCTATGAAGTGATCGAGGGCGGCCACGGGTCGGGCGCGAACCTGAAAGAGAGAGCGCACACGACGGCGCTCGAGTACACGTACTTCGCGCAGAGGTTGTTGGATTCGCCGCGAGCGACCACACCGTGAAAGAAAACGGCAGGTAGAGGGTATTTGGGTATCGAGTGTAGGGTTGCGAGTTACTCGACACCCGTCACCCAACAACCCTCTACCTGCCGTGTTCTGACGTCTCGTTGGTCTGGAGTCTCACGACGCGGCCGGAGCCTGCGGCTTCGGAAACAGCGATGCGCCCTTTGCCACTCGCCATCCGGTAACGTCGAGAGCCGCTACGTCGTCAAATCGCTGCGCTTCCACTGAACCACTCCCTCCAATCTGCACCCACAACTCTTGCGTCTTCGCCGGCATGAACGGCGCCAGTTGAATCGCATGCCGCGCCAACTGTCGAATGATCGCCGCCAAGACTGACGCCAACTCGTCGCGCTTCGCCGGATCTTTGGCCAAGGCCCACGGCTGACTCGATTGCACGAACTCGTTGCCGCGCGCTACACTCGCCATCACGCGCTTGAGTCCCTCGTGCAGCAGAAACCCACGCCGCCCATCCATCGTCGCATGATACTCGGCGACATCCTCCGCATCCGCGCGATCGAGCTCGATCGGACCGGCAGCCGGCACCACCCCGTCGAAATACTTCTCGACCATCGCGATCGTTCGGCTGGCCAAATTGCCGAGTGAGTTGGCGAGATCCGCGTTGTAGCGGTCGTCGAATCGCTCGTACGAGAACGTGCCGTCGGCGTCGAACGGAACTTCGCGCAGCAAGAAGTAACGGAGCGCATCGGCGCCGAAGCGCTCGATCGCCTCGTTCATGTCGAGCTTCGCGCCCGCCGATTTGCTGAACCGCTCGCCGGAAAACAGCACGAAGCCGTGCGCCCACACGCGCTCGGGCAGCGCGAGGTTGGCCGCCTTCAACATCGCCGGCCAGATCACCGAGTGCAGACGCGTGATGTCTTTGCCGACGACGTGCAATTGTGCCGGCCAGTGCTGGTCGTAGCCTGCGTTGGGAAAGCCGGTGGCCGTCAGGTAGTTCGGCAGCGCGTCGAACCACACCCACGTGCCCTGGATCTCGCCGGTCGACAGCGGAATCGGGAAGGGAATCGCCCACGACAGTCGCGAGCGCGTCACTGAGATGTCCTCGAGTCCCTGCTCGAGCAACGACAGGATTTCGTTTCGCCGCGTCTCCGGCTCCAAGAACTCCGGACGCTCGGCAAACAGCGCCTTTAGAAAATCAGAATAGCGCGTGAGGCGGAAAAACCAATTGCGTTCGGTCGTCCACTCCAGCGTGCGCGTTGGATGCAACACGCACTTGCCGTCCACGATCTCGTCGTCGCGCTTGAACAACTCGCAGCCGACGCAGTACCAGCCTTCGTAGCTCTTCTCATAGAAGTCGTCGGGGGCTAGTTCGTGGATTCGCTCGATCAACGCGCGCACGCCGGCTTTGTGGTCGGCATCCGTGGTCCGCATGAAGCGATCGTACGAGATCGACAGTCGCGACCACATCGCGCGAAAACGCTCGGCGATCGAGTCGACGAATTCCTGCGGCGTCACACCACGTTCGGCGGCCGCCTGCGCTACCTTCTGTCCGTGTTCGTCGAGACCGGTGAGAAAGCGCACGTCGTCGCCGCGCATGCGCATGTACCGGGCAATCACGTCCGCGCCAATTTTCTCATACGCGTGGCCGATGTGCGGCTCGCCGTTGGCGTAGTCGATCGCCGTGGTCAGGTAGAACTTTCCCACCTAGAAATCTCCTTCGTCTGGTCCCGCGTTCGTCGAATCGGTGTTCGTCGCATCGCCATCCGCGCCGCGAGCGGGACGATTGCGACGTCCGCCGCGACGCCCGCGACGCCGATGCGGCCGGCGATTCTCGGCGTCGCTGGCGTTGGCTGCGTTGCCTGAGACATCGGCCGCGTTGTCCGCGTCACCTGGTTTGGCTTCGCTGCTGGCCTCTGTCGTCGGCGGAGGAGTAGTTGCAGGCTTTGGCGCGCTACGCGCTGGTGCGATCTGCGTCGGTGTCGGTGCCGGCGCGGTGTCCGCGACCGGCGCACGGCCCGGCCCGCGCGGCCTGCGTGGGCGACGACGCACGTCGGCATCCGGCTCCGTGATCACTTCGTCGACGCCGTCGAGCGTGCGATCGGGCTCGTCTTCAGGCGCGATCGGCTCGACGATCGCCACGCCGCCAGCGCCAGTGCCTGTTTCGTCGCGGAACTCGGTGAGCAGGATCGTGCGGAACTCACCGTCTTCGCCACGCAGCGTGACACGTTCGCGAAAGATGTCGTTCGAGATGATTTTCTCTTCGCCCTTCTTCGTGCGAACGAGTCGCCCCTCTTTGGGGAAACGCTTCCGACTCTGCACGTAGAATTCGTGCTCGTAGCGCAAGCAACACATCAGGCGTCCGCACGCTCCGGAGATCTGCGACGGATTGAGCGAGAGCCGCTGATCCTTCGCGACGCCAAGATTCACGGGGCGTAGCTCGGGGAGCCAGGAGGCCGAGCAGTATTGGCGTCCGCATCGACCGATGCCGTCGAGCCGCTTGGCCTCGTCGCGAACGCCAATCTGCTTCAGCTCGATGCGCGTACGAAACATCGACGCCAACTCGCGCACGAGCGTGCGAAAATCAACGCGACGTTCCGCCGTGAAATAGAGCGTGAGCTTCTTGCGATCCCACTGCCATTCGGCGTCGGTCAACTTCATGACGAGGTCGTTCGCCTTGACGCGCTCCATCGCGCGCCGGCGCGCATCCTCGTCTTCGTCGCGCAACGTCTTCGCGCGGTCGATCTCCGCGGGCGTCGCCAAACGTCGCGCTTTCTTCGACGTGCCGGCTGCGCCGTACCCGTGCGGCGTTCCGGCGTTGCGCTTCTCAGCCAGTTCGCTGACCGCGTGCACGTGGCCGAGGTCTTCGCCGCGATCGGCGTCGACGATCACCGCCGCATTGAGCGGCGGCAGATCAGTTTCCTCCCAGAGGAAGAAATCCTTTCGGTTGCCTTTGAACGCGACTTCGATCAGATGAGAGACGGCGGCGTCGACGATATCGGTAGAAGGTGCCGTCATACTACTCGAGGAACTGTCCCATGCGGAGGAACTTGTCGCGCCGGCGGCGGACGAGTTTGTCCGGCTTGTAGCGACGCAGATCTTCGAGCTGACTCACGAGCGTGTCGTGTACGGCCTGGGCCGTCGCTTCGTGATTCGAATGCGCACCACCCACCGGCTCGGGGATGATCTGGTCGATCACGTGCAGCTCGAGCAAATCGGCGGCCGTGATGCGCAGCGCACTCGCTGCCTTCTCGCGCATCTCTTGGCTCTTGCCGTCCTTCCAGAGAATCGCCGCGCAGCCTTCGACGGTGATCACCGAATAGACAGCGTTCTCGAGCATGTTCGTGCGGTCGGCGACGCCGAGCGCTAACGCGCCGCCCGAGCCGCCTTCGCCAATGACCGTGGCGATGATGGGCACCTCGAGGCGGCTCATCTCGAACAGATTGCGCGCGATCGCTTCGGACTGCCCGCGCTCTTCGGCGCCCAGTCCGGCCCACGCGCCCATCGTGTCGATGAACGTGATCACCGGCACGTGGAATTTCTCGGCCAGCTTCATCAAGCGGAGCGCCTTACGGTACCCCTCCGGATGCGGCATGCCGAAGTTGCGCTTGAGAATCTCTTTCGTGTCGCGGCCGCGCTGCTGGCCGATGACCATCACCGTCTCGCCGTCGAGCCGCGCCCAGCCGCCCACGATCGCCGCATCTTCACGGAACGCACGATCGCCGTGCAGTTCAATGAAGTCGGTGAACGCGAGCTGGATGTAGTCGAGCGTGAACGGACGCTTGGAATTGCGCGCGACCTGCACGCGCTGCCACGGCGTCAAGTTTTTATAGATCTCTTCTCGCAGGTCTGCGAGCTTTTTTTGTAGCGGTGCAATTTCCTGCTCAACATCGAGTTGCTGATCGCCGGCAAGACGTTTCAGCTCGTCGATCTGCCGTTCCAGCTCGGCGATCGGCTTCTCGAATTCCAACGTTACGGAAGTTCCCACATCAGCTCCCGCGAACGAGACGAACGCGATCTGTGCCAAGCAGTGCGCGCAGATCCGTCAACGCGGCTTGCGACGCCGCGATCTTCAACGAGCGCGACCGGAATCGGGCGCGCGATCCATTTCCATCATTCCATTGTACTTCGAGCGGCGGCGACGACTCGTGCGCCGTCGCGTGCGTCTCGACGACCGCTCGTACATCGTCCATGACTTCCGGCGTCAACGTGCTCGCCGCCGAAAGATCGATCGATACCGCAACCTGTCCGGTCAATCGCATCTCGACGAACGGCGTCAGCGACTCGACGATGAACGTCGGATTGTCGACGTCCTGGTCCCGCTTCGAGTAGCTGCCCTTCAACAAGACAGGGATATCCGTCTTCACCCGGTCGCCCAACATCGTCCAGGCTTCCGGAAAGACCAACACCTCGGAAGATCCCGAGAAATCCTCGACTGTCAACCTTGCGAACTCCGCTCCGGACCGCTTGCTGATCTGCTTTTTGATCGCCGTGACCACCACGCCGAGCGAGATCGACTGATCGGTCCACTTCCCAAGTTGAGACACTGTCTCGTTGGCGAATAGTTCGCACTCGAGGCGGAAGGGCTCCAACGGATGCCCCGAGATGTAGAAGCCGAGGATCTCTTTCTCGCGGGTGAGGCGCTCGGACTCGGGCATCGGCGCGAGATTCGGCATCACCGGCGCCGCGGAGTTTTGCGTTCCCACGTCCGCCGGGCCGCCGAACAACGAGACCTGCCCCGAATCGCGATCCTGCTGCTTGAGCGACGCATCCTGTAACGCCGCGTCGAGCACCGCCCAGTACTGCGCGCGATGTCCGCCGAGGTTGTCGAGCGCGCCGGACGCGATCAACGCTTCGAATACGCGCTTGTTGCAGGCGCGCAGATCGACGCGATCGCAGAAATCGAAGAAACTCTTGAATGGTCCATCCTTCCGCGCGGCGAGAATGGAATCGATGGCCGAGCGTCCGACGTTGCGGATGGCGCCCAGGCCGAAGCGGAGCTTCTTGTCGCCGACGACAGTGAATTTGTATCCCGACTCGTTGACGTCCGGCGCCAAGACTTCGATGCCGATCTCGCGCGCTTCGTTGATGAACTTGACGACGCTGTCCGTATCGCCGATCGACGACGACAGGATCGCCGCCATGAACTCGGCCGCATGATGCGCCTTGAGCCACGCCGTCTGGTACGTGAGCACCGAGTACGCGACAGCGTGCGACTTGTTGAAGCCGTACCGGCCGAACGTCTCGATCTGGCCCGACAGGTCCTCGATGATCTTCGGCGCGAAGCCGCGCGCGACTGCTTTCTCGACAAATTTGCCGAGCTCTTTCTTGATGAGCTCCGCGTCTTTCTTGCCGACTGCCTTACGAAGAACGTCTGCTTCGGCGAGCGACAGACCGGCCAACACCTGCGCGATACGCATCACCTGTTCTTGATACGTGATGACGCCGTAGGTGTTCTTCAGAATCGGCTCGAGCTCGGGCAGCGCGTAGACGACCGGCTCTTCGCCGCGCTTGCGGCGCATGTACACCTTGTGCATGCCCGCGTCGAGTGGGCCCGGGCGCATCAGTGCATTCGCCGCCACGATGTCGTCGAACCGATCGCAGCGCATGCCGCGAAGGAGGTCGGTGGCGAGCGCCGACTCGAACTGGAACACACCGGTCGTGCGGCCGGCGCGGAGCATTTGATACGTCTTGTCGTCGTCGAGCGCTATGTGGTCGATGTCGAGCGGCTTTCCGGTGCGCTCCTCGATGGAGACGAGCGCGTCGTGGATCACCGTGAGCGTCGTCAGTCCGAGGAAATCCATCTTGAGCATTCCTGCATGCTCGAGACAGTTCATGTCGTACTGACTGACGATGACATGCTCCTCGCCGTTCGCTCCAGCGCCCTTGGACGACTGCGTGCAGACTGGCACGTATTCGTCCACCGGACCCGGCGCGATGACAACGCCGGCGGCGTGTACGCCCGTATGGCGCGACAATCCTTCGAGCGCCATCGCATAGTCGAGGAGCTGCTTGTACCGCTCGTCGGTGCGATAGAGCTTGCCGACGTCGCCGATCTGCTCGACTGCTTCCTTGACCGTGAGCGAAAAGTTCGGCGCATTTGGAATCAGCTTCGCCAGCGCGTCCGTCTCGGCCGGCGTGAAGCCGAGCGTGCGGCCGACGTCCTTCACGGCCGCGCGCGACTTCATCGTCCCGAACGTGACGATCTGACAGACCGACTCCTTGCCGTACTTCTGTCGGACGTACTCGATGACTTCGCCGCGCCGCTCGAAGCAGAAGTCCACGTCGACGTCCGGCATCGACACGCGCTCAGGGTTTAGAAAACGCTCAAAGAGCAGATCGTACTCGAGCGGGCAGACGTCCGTGATGCGCAGGCTGTAGGCGACGAGCGAACCCGCTGCCGAGCCGCGGCCGGGTCCGACGGGGATTCCGCGATCGCGCGCTGCTTTGATGAAGTCGGCGACGATGAGGAAGTAGCCCGCATAGCCCGTCTTGGTGATGACGCCCAGCTCGTAGTCGAGCCGCTCCTGCACGTGCGCGGGCAGCGGATCGCTGTACCGCGTTTTTGCACCCGCTGTCGCGAGTGTTGTGAGCAGGTCGTTTTCGCTTGCGACGCCAGCCGGCAGCGGAAACGCCGGAACGTGATACTTCTTTCCAAACTCGACGTTGATCTCATCGGCGATCTTGAGCGTGTTTTCGAGAACGTCGGGACGGTCCTTGAACCGCGCCGCCATCTCCGGGCCGCTCTTGAAGTACAGCCCGCGATCGTAGCGCATCCGGTCCGCATCGCTTCGGTCTTTCCCAAGACCGATGCAAAGCAGAATGTCGTGTGCGTCGTGATCGCTACTCTGGAGAAAGTGCGCGTCGTTGGTCGCGATGACCGGGAGGCCAAGCTCCTTGCCCAGCGCAAAAATGCGCTGATTGAGCACAGACTGCCCCTCGGAATCGTGCGCCTGCACCTCGAGGTAATACCGATCCTTGAATAGCTCCGCGTACCACGACGCCGCTTCGCGAGCGGCGTCCATGCGGTCGTCCATCAGATGCTGCGCCACTTCGCCGGCTAAGCACGCCGACGAGACGATGATGCCTTCGCTGTATTGGGCGAGCAGCTCGCGATCGACGCGCGGCTTGGAGTAGAACCCTTCGGTGTACGCGAGCGACGAGAGCTTGACGAGATTCTTGTAGCCCGTCATGTCGCGCGCGAGGAGCACCAAGTGGTAGTACGGCTTGGTGCCTGGTGCGGGCCGGCCACGCTGCCGGCGGTCGCCTGGCGCGACGTACGCCTCCATCCCGATGATCGGTTTGACCTTCGCTTTCCGCGCCTTTTCCTGGAACTCCCAGGCCGCGTGCAGGTTACCGTGATCGGTAATCGCCAACCCCGGTTGCTCCAGCTCCTGGGCTCGGCGGATCAGGTCGTCGATCCGGTTGGCGCCGTCGAGAAGCGAGTATTCCGAGTGACAGTGCAGATGAACGAAGGACATCTTGATGAAGATAGCGGCCGGTCAGGGAGTGTCAAAACGATCGAGGCTCGGTTACAGTCCTGTAAGTGTCGCTATTCCAACGTATTAACTGGGCCTGGGTGCGCGGCGGACTTGCGGCGCTCGTCATCGCGATCGTCGCCTATCTCGGCCTGAGCGCCACGGGGCGATATCTCGTGCGCGCGGCGATTGCCGAAGGGCGAATTCTCGCGCATCGCAAGTCGATCGCGGCGATGGTCGCCGATCCGACGACCAAGCCCGCAGTCGCGACCCGGCTGAAGCTCGTCCTCGACGCGCGAGAGTTTGCCCAAGACTCGGTTGGTCTCCGCGCCAAGCAAAGCTTCACCACGTACAGCAAGCTCGATCGCGATACGCTGGTGCTCGTGCTGTCCGGCGCCTATCGCGACAAGCTCGAGTCGTACACGTGGTGGTTTCCGATCGTGGGGCGCGTGCCATACAAAGGCTATTTCGACTTCGCCGCCGCCAAGGACGCGGCGCGCACGCTCGATGCGGCCGGCTTCGACGTGTATCTGCGCCCGTCGCCGGCGTTCAGCACGTTGGGCTGGTTCAACGATCCGCTGCTGTCGACGTCGCTGACCGTGGACACGCTCGACCTGGCGAACACCGTGATCCACGAATTGACCCACAACACGTATTACGCGCCGGGATCAGCAGTCTTTAATGAGTCTTTTGCGAGTTTCGTCGGCGCGCGCGGGTCGGCGTGGCTCTTTCGGAGCCGCGGCGACGCAGCGGTAGCGAGCGAAGCGGACGCGCGCTGGTCGGACGACAAGCTGCTGGCACGCTTCTGGGACGGCCTGTATCGAAGCGTCGACTCGGCGTTTCGCGCGCATCCGGCTGACTCGCTCGAGCGGTTGGCGGCGCGCGACACGCTCTACGCGCGCGCGCGGCGAATGCTCGTGGATAGCCTAGGTCCGCAGTTGCGCACG
Organism: Gemmatimonadaceae bacterium; assembly: GCA_036499625.1. GTDB lineage: Bacteria > Gemmatimonadota > Gemmatimonadetes > Gemmatimonadales > Gemmatimonadaceae > JAQBQB01. The sequence goes on along the minus strand of DASYDJ010000040.1, from coordinate 109,000 downwards.
ATCGGACCGACGGCGCTCGAGCATGCGCGCCTCGACAATGCCGCATTGCTGGCGCACAGGTTGTACGCGACCGATCTCGACGTCTTCGATCAGGTGTGGGTGAAGATGCACGGCGATCTGCGCGCCACGGTGGTGCGGATCATCGAGCTGGCCAAGAGCCGGAAGGACGATCCGTTCGGGGCGCTCCGTGATTGGGTCGCCTCCGGCGCGTAGCTGGGGACCGGAATCGAGAGCAAGTCGCTCAGGTCGGAGGCCAAAACCTTGGCCGCGGAATATGCTGAAAAAAACGCTGATTGACGCGGACCGCGTTTCAGACGGATCAGAGGCGTTATTAGTGTTTTATTAAGCAAAGCTGTTTTGGTTGTTCCGCGTTGATCCGCGCCATTCCGCGTATTCCGCGGCAAAAAGGACACGCATGCGTACTGGGCGGCAAGAATCAGCCGCTGAACCGGCCCCGCAGCAACGCGCGCAAATCGAGAACCGGCTCCGCATTCGGCGCGGTCGCACTCGCATCAACTCCCGCGACCGGCGGAGCCACCGGCTCCTGCGGCACCACCCGCTGCATCTTGTCGCGCACGCCGCGATCGATGAACCGCGATAACTGATCGATCGAGTAGTCCTGTCCGCGCCGAGTGGCGTAGACATTCAACGGGTACGTCACCGCGAGATGATTCCGCGCCCGCGTCGTCGCGACGTACATGAGCCGCCGCTCCTCCTCGAGCTGATCCTCGTCGCCCAATGAGCGCGAGCTCGGGAACCAGCCATCCACCGCCCAGATGACGAACACTGCGTCCCACTCCTTTCCCTTCGCGCTGTGCACCGTGCTGATCACCAGCGCGTCATCCTCACTCGTCTCGCTACCCGTCGCCAGATCCTGCGTACTCGACGGCGGCTCCAACGCCAGCGCCGCGAGGAAGGTTGAGCGATTCGGGTACCCCGACGCGATCGCGCGCAACTGATCGAGATCGGCCAGCCGCGGTTCGGCCCGATCGTACCGCTCGGCCAACACGCCATCGTACAACGCGCGAATCTCATCGATGTCCTCGGCCACGCTCGCATCTTCCTGACGGACGCCGCGCAGCCGGCGAATCAGATCGGCCAGCGCCTTGTGCGCGTCGCGGGCCCGCGACGGCGGCACGAAGTGCGAGAAGGCATCCGGGTCCCACGACCTGTCGGCCATCGATTCCATCATCGCCCGCGCCGTGACGTCGCCAATGCCCGGCATCATCATCAAGATGCGGTACCAGCTCACCTCGTCACGAGGATTCTCTAATACCCGCAAAAAGGCGAGCACGTCTTTGACGTGCGCCGCCTCGAGGAACTTGATCCCACCCCACTTCTCGAATGGAATGTTGCGGTTTGTGAGTTCGATCTCGAGATCCGCCGACATGTAGCCGGCACGGACCAGCACCGCCATCTCCTTGAGTGGCGTGCCCGACTCGTGCAGCTCGAGAATGCGATCGACCACGAAGCGCGTCTGCTGCTGTTCGTCGCGCGCGGTCACGAGCCACGGTGCGTCGCTGCCGCCGCGCTGCGTCCAGAGCGTTTTCGTGAACCGCTCGAGCGCGCGCGAGATGATCGTGTTCGTGACGTCGAGAATCGGCTGCGTCGAGCGGTAATTTTGCTCGAGCGCCACGACCTGCGCGTTGGGGAAGTGCTTGGGAAAGTCGAGAATGTTCCGGAAGTGCGCGCCGCGGAACGAATAGATGCTCTGCGCGTCGTCGCCCACGACCGTGATGTTCGCGTGGCTCCGGCACAGGCCGCGGAGAATGCGCGCCTGTAAGAGATTCGTGTCCTGGTATTCGTCGACGAGCACGTGGTCGTACATGCCGCAGATCTTTTCGGCGAGCGCCGGCGATTGCTCGACCATCAGCGCCCAGAAAAGCAGCAAGTCGTCGTAGTCGACGAGATTCCGCTCGCTCTTTCGACTCGTGTACTCGGCAAAAATCCGCACGATGTCGCGCGCGAACTCGGAAAACTGCGGATACTCGCGCTCGAGGATCTGCTCCACCGCCTGTTCGGTGTTCAGATGTCTCGAATAGATGTAGTGCAGCGTTTCCTTCTTGGGGAATCGCTTTTCCTGCTTTCCATATCCCAGGCTGGCGCGCGCCAACTGCATCAGATCTTCGGCGTCGCCCTGATCCATGATGGAGAAGTCGCGCGGCAGGCCGGCGTCGCCGCCGAACTGGCGCAGGAGCCGGTGCCCGGTGGCGTGAAACGTCCCACCCTGCACCCGTCGCGACGCCGATCCCACCAGTTTCTCGGCGCGGCTCAACATCTCGTGCGCGGCGCGGCGGGTGAAAGTCAGCAGCAGGATGCGTTCGGCCGGGACCCCCTGCTCGATCAGGTGTGCGACGCGGTAGACGAGCGTCCGCGTCTTGCCCGTCCCAGCGCCGGCAATGATGAGCAGCGGCCCTTCCCCGTGTGTCGCGGCCGCCGCCTGCTCGGCGTTCAGCTCCGCCGCGAAGTCGCGCGCCGCTCCGGTGACGGTTCGCTCGCGCGCTGGGTACAGACGGGGAAGGTCCGACATGGCAGACAATATAGGTTCGGTGCGCCTTCGGGGCAGGATGGGCTCTCGAGCGCTGTTTCTGGCTCGTCGCAGTTGACCCGCCACTCGCAACCCGAAACCCAACAACCCTCAACCTGCCGTATTTCATCCACTTGTACCATCGACGTCATCCAGCGTGTTACCTCCGGTCATATCCCGCGTCTAGTCACCGTTGCACCTCCCGCTCGCGAGCGAGCTCACGAGGATCATTCGTGGGCAACTCGGGCACGCAGCACGTGATTTGCGCGTGACCCGGCGCACTGGCCGAGTGGGGGACCGGAGCTACATTGAGAGTCCGCTGACAGCTCCGTGCTGGTGCAGGACCGCATGTGAAGATCGAAGAGATTCTTATGCAGTCGATTGGGTGACGGGCGACCGGTGCTGGTTGCCGACCCGCTGTCGGACGTGAACGAACAGACGCAGCCAATTACATCGCATTTCGAGCATGGGAAACCACGCTTGACCCTATGGACCGCGAGGTCTATCTTGGGTCGTTGCGTTATTGGCCGTGTTGTGTCGGTTGTATTCATTGGCGAAGCGTAACGGAGAGTGGTCACGACTCTTCGAGCGTGCTGCAGAAGGCGAGCAGTCGTTGGGTTGGATGACGTGGCAGTACCAAGCACAATGCAGTGCGCAGTTCCTGTTTTCACTCGCATCACTTACCTGGAGGTAAGATGCAACGCGTAGTTCGTTCTACTCTTGTAGGATTGCTGACGCTCGCGGCCGTTGCGGCCTGCGGCGACAGCGACACTGTAGGTCCGGTGAGCGGTGGTACCACGGACGTCATTCACACCGTGACCGTATCGCCGTCTAGCTTGAGCCTCGCCGTCGGCGGCACGAGCACGCTCGCGGCATCGGTCGATGCCGACGGGTCGCTGGCACGTACAGTTACCTGGACGTCCAGCAACGCTGCGATTGCGAAGGTTGACGCCAACGGTGCAGTCACTGCCGTTGCCGTCGGTTCCGCGACGATCATCGCCGCGTCCACGGTTACGCCGGCCGTCACTGGCGCCGCCAGCGTGACGGTGACTGCCAATGGCAGTGGCGCGATCCCGACCGTCACGATCTCCTCGATCAACCAGACGAACCCCGGCACCGGTATCTCCGGCCCGGTCAACATCGGCAACGTCAACGGTCAGATCGACGTCATCCTGAACGTCGACACGAACGGTGGTGTGTTGAAGTCGGTCACGGCCACGCTCAAGTGCGGCACGGATTCGATCATCAACTCGCAGACCGTGTCGAACTTGGCCCCGGCCGCCGCTGAAGCGGCTGCTGCGCCGGTGACGCTGAGCTTCAACACCGCGCAGTTCGATTCCTCGGGCAAGGCTGCCGTGCACAACGGCACCTGCTCGATCAGCGCGCAGGCCACCACGGCCGCGGGCACGCAGAGCGCCGTGAACAGCACTCAGCTGACCTTGAACAACGCTGACGTCATCGTCGGCTCCGTGACCTACGGCGCGACCAAGACGGATGCGGGTGGTCTTGCTTGGTCCGGCAAGTCGGTCGCCGTTGCGGTTACCCCGGTGTTCTACACCCCGAACCGCACTGCTGCCAGCACGTCGATCACGCTCAACGCGGGCGGCGCCCACACCCAGACTGTTACGGGTGCCGGTACGCACACGGTGACGTTCTCCGACAACAACGATGGCAAGAGCGACAGCCTGAACATCGATCAGATCACCGATGCGAACGCTGGCATCACGGTCACGACGATCGATTCGAACGGCCAGCCGTTCGCCAACGGTGGCAACACGGTCGTGTTGGCGTCGTCGAACCCGCTCGCTCCGACCAACGTGCCGAACTTCCGTCTCGACACGCAGAAGCCGCTGGCTGGTTGGTTCGTCATCGCCAACAACGCCGGTCAGAACACGAGCGGCAACGGCTACATCAGCGGCGCGTTCAGATTCGCAACTGATTCTGCAGCGGGCTATTGCGGTCCGAGCTCGGACAACTTCACCAAGGCCAACGCCCCGGGCGGTGTCAGCAATGGAACGCCGGTTTGCACCGGTCACACCACGGCGAACACCGACAACGCTGGCGTCGACAACGTGACGGTCGTCTTCCAGACCTACCTCTCGACGGCCAAGAAGACGAACGGCGTGACGGCGACGACCCCGGCGGCTCTTGCCGAGTCGCAGACGGCAGCCACGTACACGCTCGACATGATCACGGCGGATGCGCTGGGCAACGCGGACACGACGGCTGTCGGTACGTTCGGCGTCGACCTGACCGCTCCGAGCTCGTTCCTTTCGACGAAGGTTTCCGGCGGCCCGGACCAGACGGTCTACCAGGCCACCGGCAACAACGCAGGCGGCCCGAACCAGGGCGGTCAGCAGTTCGTAACGTCCGGCATCACGGACAACCTCTCCGGCCCAGGCCCGATGCTCGTCGCGCAGGTCCGTAACACCACGGCGACTGGCACGCTCAAGGCTTCGACGTACGAGGGCAAGACCTACACGAACACCGCGGCCACCGGCACGGTCCAGGTTAGCCAGGCCGTTACCGATAAGAGCCCGTGCGTCGTCGGTCGCTTCAACGCTGCGCAGTCTGACGCTGGCGCGGGTGCGCTGACGGTCTACACGCAGTCTGGATCCACGCTCGGCTACTGCACGCCGGTCGCGTTCCTCGGCAACACGGTTGCCCCGGACGAGGCGCAGGTCTACGGTGGCGCGAACACCACGGAAGGCTACTTCCAGACCACGATCATTGCGGTCGACGAAGCTGGCAACCGTGCGGCTGCTTACACCGCGACCGTCGCCGCTGATGCGACTGGTCCGACGGTTTCGGGCATCGATCTTCCGGGCTCCATCACGCCGGGGAACTCGGTCTCGATCCCGGCCACTGCAAACGACAGCGTTGACGTCGTCGGAACGTTCGCCACGGTGCACTACGCCGCTGGTTACAACCTCCGCTACGCGCGTTCGGCTGCCGCTGGTGTCGCTTTTGACAACACGCTGACCCGTTCGGCTTCTGTTGCGCCGACCATCAGCAGCTTCATTCGCAATCTCTCGGTCCCGGCTGGCGGTGCGCCGGCTACGACTCTGACTGCCGGTAACAACGCCCAGAGCGTTGATGTCGGTGGCATCGACGAAGCGAACAACACTGGTGTGTTGAACGCGAACCTCGGCGTCGTGTCCCTCGGTACCGAGACGAAGAACACGTGGGATGCCGCCTTCGCTGGCGGGTTCGCGGTCACGGTCGACAGCAACACGATCACGAACTGCCCGACGGCAACGACCGGTCAGACGACTGGTTGCGGCGCGGATGGCAAGACGACCGCCGTCCACCCGACTTCGACGAACTTCAAGGCGTCGGCCGCCGGCACCACCGGCACCTTCGCCAACCCGTTCAGCTCCGTCACCTTCTGGCGCCAGTTGCCCTCCGGCGATTGGGTCCAGATCGGCTCGACCTCGGCGGCGACTGTTACGGATACTGGCGCTGGCAACGGCCGTGTCTGGTCGTACGTCCTGAACTACGATCCGCCGGCCAAGGGTGAGTATGGCAATTCGCTCGCTCCGGCCGCTGGCAACAGCCTCAACGTTGCGATCATCGCCGTCGGTATGAATGCGGCTGGCGACGCGGTTGCGACGACGGCGATCCCGGTCACGTTCACCAACCCGTAATCCTGGGTTAGGTTGGCTGACTGGTAGCTGCAGACCTAAAGGGCTCCGTCGAAAGACGGAGCCCTTTAGCATTTGCAGCATCTCAGGCACGAAGACGCACAAAAAAAGCGCGGGGCCGAGCATCGTTGCTCGGCCCCGCGTTTTGTTTTTTTCTTTCCCGCCGTCGAGTTACCGCGGCTTGACTTGAATCTTGTTCGCCTTGGCCACGCTGTCGTACACGTCCCAGCCCTTGCCGACCATGATGTTGTCCACGAATACGATCGGGACCAAGTCCTTTCGCGCAACGCTGTCCTTGCCGGATTTTTCGTTGTTCGGCGCAAAGAACAGAACCTGGTAGTTCTTCCCGTTAATCAGATACCGCTCGGTCGTGTAGACGTTGGGCATCGAGTCACGAACGCCCGCCTTCGTCTGCTGCGCCATGACCGTGATGGCCGAGTCGCGGCTGATCCCGACATTCAGCGCCTTCACGCGCTTGTCCTGACATGCCGTGAGGACCACTGCCGCACCAACAGCCACCAGCGCCAACGTCCTGCGTCTGACAGAAAAATCGTTCATCTGTGGATCTCCATGAGTGTGGTTGGCCACGCGTCCAGCAGCATGCGCGGCCAGCATGGAAAATAGCAGATCTCAGACGGCGATGGGCTCGTGCTCCGTGACCCGCAGACCGAAGACGTCGCCGAACGACTCGGCGATCAGCGTCGACACGTCCTCAAGCGATGGCACGTCCGCCGGCAGGACGCCGGCCCGCGCCAGCTCAGCATTCACGGAGGTCATCGTCACCTCCTGGATTCCGCAGGGCACCATGAGACCGAAGTAGCTGAGGTCGGTCGATACGTTGAGCGCGAAGCCGTGCCAGGTGACCCAGTCCCGCGCGTGGACGCCGATCGATGCAATCTTCCGCCCCGACGTCCAAACGCCCGTGAGACCCTCCTCACGGCCCGCCTCGATGCCAAGCCGCGCCAGTCCCTGAATGAGCGCTTCCTCAACCTGCCGCAAATACCAGTGCAGGTCTTGGCGATGCTGCTTGAGGTCGAAGATCGGGTAGCCGACGAGCTGTCCCGGCCCATGAAACGTGACGTCGCCGCCGCGCTCGACCTCGAACAGCTCCACGCCGCGCGACGCGAGCAACGCCGGCGTCGCCAGCAGATGCTTCTCCTTCGCCGATCGGCCCATCGTGACCACAGGAGGGTGCTCGACGTGGAGCAGCACATCCTCGGGGATCTCGCCGCTGATGCGCGCCTTGGCCACCTGGCGCTGAAAATCGAGCGCCTGGGCGTATGGCATCACGCCCAGGCGCTCGACCCACAACTCCCGCTTCGTATTCAGCTCACGACTCACAGCCAACGACTCCCGCTTTACGCGTGGATGACCTTACCTAGAGAGTCGAGGCATGCCTCGGCCACCGCCTCCGACAGCGTCGGATGCGCGTGGATGGCCAGATCGACCTCTTCCACCGTGAACTCGTTCGTGCGCGCCACCACGATCTCGTGGATCATCTCCGTGGCGTGCGCGCCCACGATGTGCGCGCCGAGGATCTCGCCGTACTTCGCATCGCGAATGATCTTGACGAAGCCTTCCGTCTCGCCCGACGTGCGCGCGCGGCCGTTCGCCGAGAAGTTGAAGCGGCCGACTTTGTAGTCGAGCTTCTTGTCCTTGCACTGCTGCTCGGTCATGCCGACGGACGCAACTTCCGGATGGCAGTACGTCGCGTTCGGAATGTTGTTGTAATCCATGCCGTGCGTGCTCTTGCCCGCGAGCAGCTCGGCCAACACGACGCCCTCGCGCTCGCCTTTGTGCGCGAGCATCGGTGGGCCGGCGACGTCGCCAATGCAATAGATGCCCTTGGCCGTCGTTTCCATCTTGTCGTTGATCTTCACGAAGCCGCGATCGGTGAGCTGAATGCCGGCTTCCTTGAGACCGATCTCTTCGGTGTTCGCCGCGCGACCGGCGGCGACGAGCACGACGTCGGCCTTGATGTCCTTCTTCTCGCCGCCGGCGTCGATGGTCATCGATACGGAATCCTTCGCGGCTTTGACGTTCGAGATCTTGGCGCCGGTGACGACGTTGATGCCGCGCTTCTTGAACGAGCGCTCGACTTCCTTGGAGGCGTCGACATCCTCGAGGGGGAGAATGTTCGGCGCGACGTCCACGAGCGTTACCTGCGAGCCGAACGCGTTGAAGACGTCAGCGAACTCGCAGCCCACCGCGCCGGCGCCGACGATCACGATCGCCTTGGGCGCCTTCTCCAGAATGAGCGCCTCGTCAGACGAGATGATCGTCGTCTTGTTGAGCTCGAGCCCGACCTGCGGCAGACCGCGCACGCGGGAACCGGTCGAAATCACGATGGCTTTCTTTGCGTCGTGCTTCTCTTCTTTCCCGTCCGATGTGTGGACCGCGACGCTCGTCGCGGTCTTGCCTGCGCCCGGAGGGACTATCTTCGCCGAGCCTTTGATGTAGGTGACCTTGTTCTTCTTGAACAGGAACTCGACGCCTTTGGAGTTCTGTTGACTGACGCCCCGCGACCGCTTCATGGCGACGCCGTAGTCGGTCTTGACGTCGCCCACGTTCACGCCGAATTCGGCGGCGTGCTTGAGACGATTGGCGATGGCCGCCGCCTCGAGCAGCGCTTTGGCCGGGATGCAGCCCCACAGAACGCAGGTTCCGCCCAGGGCTTCGCGTTCGACAACGGCGGTGGACAGTCCAAGCTGGGCGCAGCGGATGGCGCCGACATAGCCGGCGGGGCCGCCGCCGATGAAAATCACGTCAAAGGAAGCCATAAACGTATGAGGGCAGGAAGTGCGGAATGCTGTATGCCGGAGAAGAATGCGCAGTCCCAACGCGGAGCTCTCATAGAGCTGCGTGGAGGCCGCACGCGCGAAAGATACCGGGGATCGGAACCGGGGCGCTACGGAGCTGCGTAGATGAATGCTTGCTGATTTCTGCGTCGACCCATAAGGTAGAGCCATGACGACCCACCCAGGCGTCTCAGCGTGGTTGGTAGTGGCAGTTCTCCTGGCGCCGGCTACACCGCTCGCGCAACACGCGCTTGCGCAGCAGCCGCCTGCCTCCTCGCCTGCGGTACTCTCCGCCGGTCCGGTGCTGACTGACTCGACTCCGGCCACACTCCTCGGCCGCGTCGTCGATAGCGCCGGCGCTGGTCTCATCGGCGCCGAGATCACGCTGGGCCACCCGGAGCGGATGCACCTCATCACCGGTGACAGTGGTTCGTTCCGCATCACCGGCTTGCACCCCGGAAGCAACGTGTTCGAGGTGCGCCGCATGGGCTTCGCGGCCGCGTCGTTTACCGCGGTTCTCAAACCCGGCAAGACGCAACGTGCCACGTTCCAGCTCTCCACCGCCGCGCAGCCGCTGCCGCTCGTCGCGGTGTCGGACACGGCGGTTACCTCGCACTGGCTCGATCAGTTCGATAAGCGCAAAGCCACGCACGCCGGAACGTTCATCACGCGCGACGAGATCGTGAAGATGCAGGCGCGCACCGGTACCGACATTGTGCGCCGCGTCGCGGGCATTCGCGTGGAGCCGGGCCGCTTCGGGTTGCCGGTGGTGTACATCGCGCGGGGAGGAACGCGCGGCGGCAAGATGTGCACGCCGCAGGTCTACATCCACAACACGCCGTTCAGCGGAACACTCGAGGACATCCCGGCCGACGACATCGAGGCGGTGGAGCTCTACCTCGGCCCCTCCGAGGTTCCGGAAGAACTGGACAAGGACGGGCGGGGGTACTGCGGGGCGGTGGTCGTGTGGACCAGGGACCCGAAGAAGGCACCGTAGCTGGTGTTTCCGCCTCGATAGAGCCGGAGTGATGCCGCCCGAGCCGCAGACGGGTTGCTTCGCGCCCCGATGAGTGCTCAGGCCTCAGAACTCTAAACTAGATACTCTAAACTGGACTGGCTTTCGGTCTCGAGATGTCAGTCCAGTCAAGAGTGCCTAGTCAAGAGAACTCGGGCCTGAGCCCATATCTCGATCACCCGCAACCGCTGTCTCGCCAAACACCAAAATTAGAAAACCAGCATGAGCGGATTCTCAATCAGCCGCCTGAGCGTCTGCAGGAACGCGGCGCCCACCGCGCCGTCGACCGCCCGGTGGTCGCAGCTCATCGTGACGCGAATCCGCTTCTGAATCGAGATGTCCTCGCCGTCCGCGTCCGGCACCACCACATCCGTCGACGCGCCGATCGCCAGGATCGCGACCTCAGGCGGATTGATGATCGCCGTGAACTGATCGATCCCAAACATGCCCAAGTTCGAGATCGAGAACGTCGAGCCGGTGTACTCCTCCGGCTTGAGCTTCCGTTCGCGAGCGCGCTTGGCCAGCTCCTTCGCTTCGCGCGAGATCTCGCTCATCCGCTTGCGGTCGGCGTCGAAGATGACCGGCACGATGAGACCGTCCGGCGTCGCGACCGCCATGCCGAGGTGCACGCGGTTGTGCTGGCGAATCCTGTCGCCGAGCCAATGCGAGTTGACTTCGGGGTGCTGGGCGAGCGCGGTGGCCACGGCCTTCATCAGGATGTCGTTGATCGACACCTTGAACTCGTCGCCCATCTCCACCATCGCCGCGCGCATTTCGGTCGCACGCGTGAGGTCGAATTCGGCGGTGAGGTAGAACGTCGGAATCGGACCAATCGACTCGGAGAGTCGCTTGGCGATCGTCTTCCGGATTTGCGTCAGCGGGATGTCATCAAAGTCGTTGCCCGATGCCGGAGCGCGCATCGGCGCCGCACCTGCTGACGGAGCGGCCGAAGCCGACTCGATGTCGCGCTTGATGATTCGACCACCCGGTCCCGAACCGCGCACGTGCGCGAGGTCGAGTCCCTTGTCCGACGCGAGACGTCGCGCGAGCGGAGAGGAGCGGACCACGGAGCCACTGTCGCCGCTCGGCGCCGGCGTCGGTGCCAGTGTCGGCTGAACGGATTGCGGTTGGGTCTGCGGTGCTGGTGCGGCAGGCGCGCTTTCGGGTGCCTTCGCAGGTGCTGCCGCTGGTGGCGTCGACTCTGCCGGCGCGCCGGCACTCGCAACGAGCGCGTCGATGTTCTCGTCGGCAGTGGCAATCACGCCGACCAAAGTGCCGACAGGCCTGGAATCACCCTCGCCGATCAACCGCTTGCGGAGCACGCCGTCGCCGCGCGCAACCAGCTCCATGATCGCCTTGTCCGTCTCGACTTCGGCGATCGGCTCGCCCGACTTCACGGCGTCGCCTTCGTTCTTGATCCATTTGACGAGGCGTCCCTCTTCCATGGTCGGAGAGAGCGCTTCCATGAATACTTTCGTGGCCATGACTATTTTCTAAAGTTGAGGGATCTACAAGTACATGACCTTCTTCACCGCGGCGATGGTCTTCGCCACGTCGGGCTTTGCTGCGCGCTCGAGATTCTTGGCATACGGCATTGGGACGTCGGCTTGGTGGACGCGAACCACCGGCGCGTCGAGCGAGTCGAAACACTCGCGCTGGATGTAATCCACCACCTGCGCGCCAATGCCGGCGAGCTCCCAGCCTTCTTCGAGCACGACCGCGCGATTCGTCTTGTCCACCGACGTCTTGATCGCGTCGATGTCCATCGGACGCACGGTGCGCAGATCGACCACGTCGATGTGGATGTTCTCCTTCGCCAACTGATCGGCGACTTGCATCGCCAGCAACGCCATCTTGCCGCTCGTGATGATCGAGCAGTCGCTGCCTTCGCGCTTGAGATCGGCTTTGCCGATCGGCACGATGAACTCCTCGTCGGGCACTTCGCCCTTGGTGTTGTAGAGCATCTCGCCCTCGAGGAAGCACACCGGGTTGTCGTCGCGGATGGCCGACTTGAGCAGGCCGAGCGCGTCGTACGGTGTACCCGGCGTCACGACCTTGATGCCCGGGATGTGCGCGAGCCACGACTCGAACGACTGCGAGTGCTGCGCCGAGAGTTGGAGCGCGGCGCCGTTCGGTCCGCGAAAGACGATCGGAATGTTGAACTGGCCGCCGGACATGTAGAGCAACTTGGCCGACGCGTTGAGCACTTGATCCAACGCGAGCACGGCAAAGTTCCAGGTCATGAACTCGATGATCGGCCGGAGGCCCACCATCGCTGCGCCGACGCCGACGCCGGCAAAGCCGAGCTCGGTGATCGGCGTGTCGACGACGCGCATCTCGCCGAATTCCTGCAACAGACCTTTAGAGACTTTATATGCGCCCTGATACACCGCGACCTCTTCTCCCATGAGGAAGACGCGGTCGTCGCGGAGCATTTCCTCTCTGAGGGCGCGGTTCAATGCGTCGCGGTACGTGATGATGGCCATAGTAGGGTCGAGGGGCGGGGGTCGAGGGACGAGAGAGTGATTGAGGGCGAACGGTTTCTTCTAGACCCTCGGCCCTAAACGCTCGACCCTAGCCCTTCAGAAGTCGTATCCACCAACACATTCTCGAACAACGCTTCCAGTGGCGGCTCCGGGCTCGCATCCGCGAAGTCCCAGGCGTCCTGACACACCGCCTTGATCTCTTCGTCCATCTTCTGGATCTCTTCGTCGGTGAGCTGCTTCTGCTCGTGCATGTGCATGCGAAGGAGCGCGATCGGATCGCGCTTCATGTTCTCGTCGAGCTCCGCCTTGCTGCGATACGTGCCGCTCACCGCGTCGGACATCGAGTGGCCCATGAAGCGGTAGGTGCGCACCTCGAGTAGCGTGGGCGTTGACTCGGTGCGAGCGCGGTCGATCGCTTCCTGCATCGCGGCGCGCACGGCGAACACGTCCTGCCCGTCGCACTGGGCACGCGGCATGTTGTACGCGGCGCCGCGCTCGTAGATGTCGTGAATCGCCGATGCACGCTCGAGCGACGTGCCCATGCCGTAACGGTTGTTCTCGATGACGTAGACAACCGGCAGCTTCCACAGGCCGGCCATGTTCAGCGCCTCGTGGAACGCGCCGGTGTTGACGACTGACTCTCCCATGAAGCAGAGGCACACTTGGTCGCCGCCGCGGTACTTGATCGCGAAGCCGACCCCCGTGCCGAGCGGCACGTGCGCGCCGACGATGCCGTGTCCGCCCAAAAAGCCAAGGCTCTTGTCGAACATGTGCATCGAGCCGCCCTTGCCGTGCGCGCAACCGTCGACGCGACCGAACAGCTCTGACATCACCGCACGCGGCGTGATCCCGCGCGCCAACGCCTGCCCGTGATCGCGGTAGGTGGTGATGATGTAATCGTCGGCTCGCAGGAGCGACAACGAGCCCGTGCTCACGGCTTCCTGTCCGATGTACAGGTGACAGAACCCACCGATTTTGCCGAGCGCATAGGCTTCCGCGCAGCGCTCCTCGAATCGACGCTGCAAGAGCATCGAGTGGAGCAGCTCGCGGTTCAAGTCAGCGTCGGACTGCTTGGCGGCCGCTGGGGCGGCGTCTGGTTTCTTTTTGGCCATGGTGTGGTAGGGTCTAGGGTCTAAGGTTCAGGGTCTATTAGGGTTTTCTAAACCCCGGACCCCATCTCCTAGGCCCTATGCATTGAGTTCCGCTGCTTGCACCTGCTCCCACGCGTGATAGCTCGAGCGCACGAGCGGTCCGGATTCGACGTGCTTGAATCCCATCGCCATGCCGACGTCGCGAAGCTGCTTGAATTCCTCGGGCGTCACGTAGCGATCGATGGGGATGTGCGAGTCGGATGGACGCAGGTATTGGCCGAGCGTGAGAATGTCGACGTCGACAGCGCGCAGATCGCGCATCACGAGCTCCACTTCCTCGAGCGTTTCACCCATGCCGAGGATGATGCCGGTCTTGGTCGGGATGTGAGGCGCAATGCGCTTGGCGGTGCGAAAAATCTGCATCACGCGCTCGTACCGGCCGCCGGGACGGCAGCGCTTGTACAGCCGTGGCACCGTCTCGGTGTTGTGGTTGTAAATGTCCGGGCCGGCTTCGAGCACCGTACGGATCGAATCTTCGTTGCCCTGAAAATCGGGGACGAGTACTTCGACCGAACAGTCCGGCAGCCGCTGTTTGATCTGACGGATCGTCTCGGCGAAGATGTACGCGCCGAAATCCGGAAGGTCGTCGCGATCGACCGAGGTGATCACGGCGTGCTGCAGCCGCATCTCGCCAATGGCGTCGGCTACGCGCGACGGTTCCTCGATGTCGTACTTGGGTGGACGCCCATGCGCCACCGCGCAGTACGCGCAGTTGCGCGTGCACACGTCGCCCAGAATCATGAATGTGGCGGTGCCATGCTCCCAGCACTCGCCCACGTTCGGGCAATGCGCTTCCTCGCAGACGGTGTGCAGATCGAGATCGCGCATCATCTGCTTGAGCTGCAAATACCGCGGGCCGCCTGGCGCTTTGACTTTGAGCCAGCCCGGCTTCCGATCCGGAAGGGGCTCTACGCGATGGCGGCCGGTTATCTGATATAGTGTGTCGCCCATTTTCCTCGGGGTACGGCGGGGTAATCTACGCCAGCCGTTTTTCCGGTGGTAGGAGTGTATAACCTACGAAATATAGAACGACGGTTAGCCACTCAGCGGGTCGAAAAACGGCTGATCGAAAATGGCGTCACGTCGAGCTCGGACCGTCGGTTTTGCGCCAACGCCGCCGCGGCAACCGCGGTGGCTGGCGCCAGCAAAATTCCGTTCTTCGAGTGACCGCACGCATACACCAGCCTCGGCTCTGTGGGCTCGAAGCCGATTATCGGCAGCTTGTCGGGCGTCGCAGGACGAATTCCCGCCCAAGACCTCACCACCGGCGCTTCCGCAAGCGTTGGTGCGATGTCGATTGCCGCCGCGCGCAGAGTCTCGAGCGTCTCGTGGTCGGTGTCGACATCAAACCTGGATGGCTCCTCCGTGGCGCCGACCACGAGCTCGGTCGAGCGCGGCACGAGGTACACGTCGGGCCCCATCACCGAGTGGGCCAGTGCGGTGGACCGCAGCGCGAGCATTTGCCCTTTGAGCGGAGAGACAGGGACGGGACGTGGCAAGCCGGCCAATTGCGTTGACCAGGCGCCGGCAGCCAGCACGATGATCTTCCCGGAGAGACGCGCGCCGCTCTCGAGGGCCACTCTGGGATCAGCCTCGGTGAAGCTGACCGAGACCGCCGGGTCGTCATCGACCAGCTCGATCTCACGCTCGGCGGCAAGCGCGGCGCGCAGGGCGCGCACGAGCGCGACATTGTCGATCGCGCCGTTGCTCGGGTGATAGGCAGCTCCGTGCGGTGCGACGACCCACGGCTCGAGCGCACCAACTTCCGGGCCTGTGAGACGAGGCGGAATGTCGCGCGGGCGGTCGGGATCGGGCGCGCTGACGTCGAGCAGGCCAGGCACGATTGCCAGCGACGGATCGAACGCCCGCAATCGCTCGACGAACGCCGGATAGAGCTCGAGGCTGCCAAAGAAAAAGGGCCGCACGCGGTCGGACAGATGACCGATCGACGGCGCGAGTAACCCAGCCGCGGCGAGCGACGCGATGCCCGGCCTACGGGCTCCGATCACGGAACAGCGTGCTCCTGCTCTGGCGAGCTCGAGGGCCGTTGACAGGCCGATCACCCCGTCGCCGATTATTACTACGTCGGCCGTGCGGTCAGCGGTTCGGCCCGGTAGTCCGTTCAAAGCCATGTGGGCGCTGCTGAACGGGGCGCTTCAAGAAAGCCTTGGGACGCTGAAACTGGATGCCCAGAGCCGTCGTACGGATGGACGAAAAGGACCTTCGACCTTCGGGAGACTCCCCGTATGTTTCGCACCATTTTTTCGATCGGGCTGTTCGCAGTGCTCGGTCTCATCGCACTCAAGTTCATCTTCGGGATCTTCGGAGTCGCCGTCGGCCTGTTCGTGTGGCTGTTGTTCGCCGCGCTCAAGGTCGCGTTTGTCGGCCTGCTGATCTACTTCGTCATTCGGATCGTGAGTCCGCAAACCGCGCAGCGTCTGCGCGAGAAGTGGTCGGGCTCGTCGATGTAGTGTTGGTCGTGCGCACTACGCACGCGTGAGCTGATCCACCACGGCCCACGCCAGCAACGGCACCATGATCTCGTGGTGCCCCGTGATCTCGTAGCCCTTTCCGCTCTGCAGCGTGGGGCGCTGGACGACGTTCATGCGCGGCCGATAGTGGCGCTGCATGTCGAGATCAACTGTCACGAAGTTTTGTGGCCGACCGTCGTTCAAATTCCGGGCGATCGTCAACGCTTTGAGAAACACCTCCGGCATGATCACCGCGCTGCCGAGGTTCAACACCACGCCGCCGTTGTCGATGTCGCTCAGCGCCGCGGCGAGCCGGCGGAAGTCTCTGTGACTCGTGTCGCCAATCGCCGCGCCATTCGCCGCCGGATGTTGATGGATGATCTCGGCGCCGAGCGCCGCGTGCACCGTGGCGGTGACGCCCAACCGAAATGCTGCGAGCAGCACCGACAACTCGGGATTGGCGAGGTCTGAGCGCGCATCGAGCGCGCGGCCAAGTGATTCGCCCATGCCCTGACCGGCTTGCATACCCTGAACGAACGCCGTGTTCATTTCGCGGCCGGTCTCTTCGGCCATGCCGAATGTGCCATCACGTAATCCGGCGGCGACATCTTCCGACGTCGCGCCGAAGCGCCCGATCTCGTAATCGTGAATGGCCGCCGAGCCGTTCATTGCGACGTGCGTAACGATGCCGCGGCGCATGAGATCGATGAGCAGCGGTGCGAGGCCCGTCTTCACGACATGGCCGCCAAGCATGACGACGACTCCGCGCTTGGCGCGCGCCGCGGCGACGATCGCGTTGACCACGGCGCGGAAGTCGCGCGCCACGAGGACGTCGGGCAGCGAGTCGACGAATGCGCCGAACGAATGGTCGCCCGCCGGTGGATGCGCAAACTCCGCGGCGGCGACCTTGTTCGGGCGCCGGGCCACCGGCACGGTACGAATCGCGGCGAGATCCGCTTCGCGAATCCGCCGCGTCAGCGAGGCGGCGGCGTCAGGCGATTGAGGGGCGTGTGCGTCGTCGGAGATGGGCGGTACGATTTGAGGTACAGGTTGAGGGACCCGAAGCTCACCTTCGACTTCATCTGCAGCATGATGTGATTCTCGTCGTCGGAAAGCCAGACTTCGGCATGCCCGCCTTCGGAGAACAACTTCGATTCGAACCTCGGCTGCACTACGATCGCGCTGAATTTACCGGCCGGCACTTCGATCGTGTCCTTGCGAATCACCTTGAGGTGAATCGGATTGCGATCCGCCTGGAAGTAATCGTTGATCGTCGTGTCGAGTCCCACGCGCAGCGGCACTGTGCGGAGATAGTAGAGGAGCGACGCTTCGTCCAGCGGGTGTGCGACGCTCTGATTGGGCGGCTTGTCGTTGAGCACGTACTCGCGGCGATCGGGATAGATCTCGTAGTGCCGCTTGGGCTCGTAGCTGCCCTCGTCGATGTTCTGCCAGTAGCGGAGCGACGACAGCGTGTGCGCGTCGAACCACGCCTCGTACGTGTCGTTCACATGGTAGAACGGAATTCCGCCGCTCAACCGAAACAACGTGTGCCACGCGTCGAAGCCGCGCACGGTATCCATCGGCAGGATCTCCATGCTGCCACTGCCGACGTGAAGCTTGCCGAAGCGAATGTCGTAGTCCATGCGCTCGCCGACCCCGAAGGGCACGCGCGCCGCCGGAGTCGCCTCGAGCGGCTCGTGGACGGATTCCTGCGCCATCGCCACGACGGGCGCTGACGCCAACGGCGCGCTGACGAGTAATACAAACGTGAATATTCGGCCGAGCATGCGCGTCATGGAGCAGGGCTCGGCGTACGCGCCGTTTTCGCCGGGCGAAAGAGCGCAAGGCCGTCAGACCATGGACGAATGCGAGTCGCGCGAGCGCGTACGTCGTACCGCGGATCGAGCGGCACGGTCTCGACGCGGCGAGCTAGCGGTGCAGCGCGGCGCAGCAGATCGAGGTTCGCGGCCCAGCCAGCTCCGGACACAATCGGTGTGTCGCCCGACTCCTTGATGAGATCGCGAATGAGCGAAATGCGATAGAGCCGGAGCGCGCCGAAAGGATCGCTCACGCCCGGCACGGACTTCGAGGCTCGCATGGCCCACGAGGCGATCCATTTGAGACGGCGCACAGGCGCCGGCGTAGCGGGCGAAAAATTTCGTTCGGCCACGACGAGATCCGCGCCGCCTTCGAAGCGCTTGATCAGCTCCGGCAGGTGCTCGGGCTGATCCGTGAAGTCCGCTTGGAGCGTGATCATCGCGTCGCGACGCGGGTAGCGTGTCCGCTGAGCTACGGCGCGACACAGCGCATCGAGCGCACCCGCGTAGCCGAGATGCTTCTTGCCGCCGAGAACGCTGAGCGGGAGGACGTCCCGGTACGGCTCGAGCGTTTCCGCGGTCGCATCGGTGCTGCCGTCGTCGTAGACGAGGATCTCGTACTCGCGGGAATACTCCTGGAACACCTTGCGGATGCGCCAGAGCAAGACGCCGACGGTTTCAGCTTCGTTGTACGACGGAATGCAGATGTACAGCACGATTCCTCGGGGGGAGTTCCGGCGGCCGCGAACGGCCGGAGCCGCCCGCCACGAAAGTTAGGGACGGTGCGCCGTCCGAGCCACCCAGGACGGCTTCCTGAGGCGAGCTGCGGACCACTGATTTTCCGTGCAGATGCCGATACTTGCATCTACTCGCATCAGACGGACGCATCAGGTGTACGAGTACGTGACAGGAGGAGAGAATGATTCTCGCCGACACACGTCACCGGTTGACGCGCGACGACGCGCAGCTCGCGGCACGCATTCTGGCCCGGGATTCTGGCGATGAGCTCTCGCAGTTGGAGAGCCGCATTGCGGACGAAGGGATCGATGCAGTCGTCGACGATCCGCGTTTGCCTGCCGCGCTGCTGAGGCACCCGCGCGGGGCGCACGCATCGTTCGCGCTCTTTGCCTACGTCATGGTCCGCCACGCATTGCGTCAGGCCGGAGAGCACGACCGCGCACTCGCGGACTACGTGAGCGCGATCGTCATTGAATTCGGCATCCGCGATCGCGCGCATCGCATTGGGCCGTCCGACGACCAGATGTACGATGCCCTCGCGCAGCTCTTCGGAGACGTCGACGATCCCGATGCGCGCCGCAGCTTTCTCGTGCGGACGCATTTAGGAAACTATGCACTCTGGCTGAGCGGCATTTTTCCGGATTACATCGAGCAGCGCCATTGGCGGCGCGGCGGACCGGATCTCGAGTACTATGAGGAAATGGGCCGCCGCGGCTTCCAGCTCGCGGCAGACCATCGTCTCGCCGGCGAACATGGATTGGTCTCGCTGTACGCTACCGCCGCCGTCCGATTCGGAGTGCTGCGCACCGCGCTCAACACCGTGAGCGACACGCTGTTCTTTCCGTCGGTGCACACGCCGGAGCGTCTCATGCGACAAGTGCGGGACGAAGCCCACTGGCGGTTGGCGAGCTAACGGCTGCCGGCGATCGCGCGCCGGTCAATCTCGGCCGGCGCGCCTCACGGCTTCGGCGAATTCGTCGAACAGCCGGCGGTCCCAGTCCTCCGCCGTGCGCGTGAGCTCCTCCGGATGCCACTGCACGGCGACCATCCACCACAAGGCGTCTGATGACTCGACGGCTTCGATCACGCCGTCGTCGCTGCGCGCCACGATCCTGAGATCTGTGCCCAGCGCGTCGATGGCCTGGTGGTGCGACGAGTTCGTGCGGATGCACGTGCTGTGAACGATCCGCGCGAGCATGGATTCCCGCTCGATGGTCACGTCGTGCACGCGTTCGGTGCGCGCGTCGGACAGATCGTGCTCGATAGCACTCGGCCGCTGCGACGGAACATCTTGAACGAGCGTTCCACCGAGCGCCACGTTCATGACCTGAAGTCCGCGACAAATCGCGAGGGTGGGAATTCGCTGTTCGGATGCAGTCTTGGCGAGGGCGAGCTCGTATTCGTCCCGCGCGGCGTTCGCGGCGCTCGTTTTCGGATGCGCTGCCTGTCCGAACCGCGCCGGGTCGATGTCCTCGCCGCCGGTGAGTACGAGGCCAGCGATGTCGGACAGCGATGCCACGGCATGCTGTGCGTCCATGGGAGGAAGCACCATTGGCAGCAACCCGGCGGCGGCAAGCGCGTCAGTGTACGCCGCATTCACGCGCACGCGTGACCTGCCGCGAATTGTCTCGGTGGTCGACGTCACAACGACGAACGGCGCGAACGTCATGGGTAGGTTCGGTGGCGCGCGTGACTCTTTCCCGCTGACTCATTGGGACGCGCGTGGTTGCGGGGCGGCGCGTTCAATCTATATCGTACACCCCAACATTGACCGGGGCCCAAGCACAATGGTGTTCGACGGCTTCCGCCGATCGTTCGACGAGCTCTTGAGTCGCGCCACCAAGCCGGAGGAACGGCGCGTGGTCGCGTCGCGCATGCGCGACACACTCGTGCAGGCCAAAGTCGGCCTCGGCGAAATGCGCGATGCGCTCGAGAAGGCGCGTCTGCGTCTGGCCGCTGAAGAAAAGGAATTGGAGACGGTACGCCGCCGCCGCCAACTCGCCGAGGGCATTGGCGACAAGGAGACCGTCGACATCGCGACGAAGTACGAAGACATGCACGGCCAGCGCGTGGATGTGGTGAAGCAGAAAGTTGCTGTGCAGGAAGCCGAGCTGGCGCTGGCCGAGCAGGAGGTGGAGTCGATGTCGGCGGAGCTCAAAGCGGTGATGGCGGGGACGAATCTCCCACCTCGTGACGCCGGATCGGCGGCATTGAATGCCGAGGACAACTCAGCGGTCGATGACGACGGCTCCGCACTTCGCAGCGAGATCGATTCCATGAGCCGTGCGCGCGCCAACGCTGAGCGCGAAGCCGACGCCGCCCGACGGCTGGATGAGCTGAAGCGCCGAATGGGGAAATAGCCGCTCGAATGCGACGGACCCTCGCTGGCGCAGCGATGCTGCTCGCCACTGCCCGTGGCATGCGCGCACAGGACACCGGTGTCGCGTGCGCCGGCCAGCGGATCGACGGCGTCATCGTGCGATCGTCAGCACCCACCGCCGCCGCGTTCCGAAAGGTGCCGTACCTCACGCAGATCGTGAGCGCGGTCCACGTCACGACCGATCCAAACATCATTCGCCGGTTCGTGCTGCTCGGCGAAGGCGATCGATGCGACGAGTTGCGGCGCGCGGAATCCGAACGCATTCTGCGCGCGCAACCGTTCATCGCGGAAGCGAACATCGTCGCGATTCCAGACTCTACCGGCGGCGTGACGATCGACGTGCGTACCACGGACGAAGTGTCGCTGGTGTTCACCGGCTCGGTGAGCGCCGGCAGTCCAACCGTGCGCTTCCTGCGCTTGGGCGATGCGAACCTTGCTGGTGAAGGCGTCTATCTCGCGGGCGACTGGCGCACAGGCGGACCGTATCGCACCGGATATGGCGGACGCTTCGAGGACAGCCAGTTGTTCGGACAACCGTATACGCTCACGGCCGAGGCGCATCGAAACCCGCTTGGCGCCGATTGGCAGACCGATGTTGCCTACCCGTACTACACGGATATCCAGCGACTGGCGTGGAGCGGACGCACGGGGGAGACGCGCAACTACGTGCTCTTTCGCAACGACGCCAACTCGAGCCACGCGCTGTACGTCGCGAGGAAGTACTTCGATGCGGGCGGCATCGTGCGTGTCGGTCCGCCGGGCCGGCTGAACTTGTTTGGCCTGTCGCTCTCCGGCGACGACGAAACACCCGGTACGCAGCAGGTGCTCGTCACGAATCGAGGCTTCGCGGCGGACACGAGCTCGCAACTCATGGGGCGTTATGACGAGCATCGCATTGCGCGCATCAACGCGCTGTGGGGCATTCGCGACATCGGGTTCAAGCGCGTGCGCGGCTTCGATGCCCTCACGGCGACGCAGGACATGCCAGTGGGCCTCCAACTCGGCACCATGGTCGGGCGAAGCTTGAGCGTGCTCGGCTCACGCGACCACGACGTGTTCACTGCCGGCGACCTGTACGTGGGCGCGGTCGGGTACGACAATGCGCTGCGCGTCCAGGTCGAGGGCGAGGGGCGGTACAGCAACGACGACGGCGCATGGGACGGCCTGCTCACCACGGCACGCGCGGTGGAATATTATAAAACTTCTAATTATAATACTATTACAGCGTCGCTGGAGTTCAGCGGCGGGTGGCGCCAGCGGTTGCCCTTCGCGCTGACGTTGAGCGACCGCGACGGCGGCGTGCGCGGTTTTGCCTCGTCGAACATCCCGGGCGGACAGCGATTGGTTGGCCGGCTGGAAGACCGGCTGTTCACCGGCCAACCATTCAACCTGGGCGACATGGGCGTGGCGTTGTTTACCGACGCCGGCCGTCTGTGGGCCGGTGACATTCCGTATGGCGTGACCACGCCGATTCGGGAATCGGTCGGCGTGAGCTTGCTCGCCACGGCGCCGGTAGGATCGGCGCGCCTGTGGCGCATCGACTTCGCGATCGCGGCCAACCCCGACATTCCGGGGCATCGCTTCGAGCTGCGCATGAGCAGTCAGGACAAGACGACGTTCTTTCTCCCGGAGCCGAACGACATCGAGGCAACGCGCGAGAGAACGGTGCCGTCGAGCATCTTCAGGTGGCCGCAGTAGATTCGCTGTCATCCCGAGCGAGCAAAGCGAGAGAGGGATCTTCTTTCGCGCCAATTAGAAGACGGCCGAGGCAAGATTCCTCGTCGCGAAGTTTACCCTGAGCGAAGCGAACGGGCTCCTCGGAATGACGGCGCTACGCCTTCACGCTTGCCGTCAGCCGCTTGAGTAGCGGTACGAACAACAACATCACGGCGGCCGCGCCGAGTCCGGCGACGACGAAGATCATATAAAAACCGTGATTGGTGGCGCTCACCGACTGAATGAAGCCACCGAGGCCTCCAGATGGCGCCGCAGGCGCCTCGCCCGGAGTAGGCGTGAACGCTGCGAGTGCGCCGGCGATCTTGTTCGCCACGGCGTTGGCGAGGAACCACACACCCATCAGCAGCGACGCAAAGCGAACGGGCGCCACTTTCGTCACGTATGAGAGACCGACCGGCGAAAGACACAGCTCGCCGAACGTGTGAAACGTGTACGCCATCACGAGCCAGATCGGACTCACGAGCACCCCGGTGTCTGCCTTGGTACCGCCGATCACCATGAACAGGAATCCGGTACCCAGCAGCGCGAGACCGAGCACCATCTTGAGCGCCGTTGACGGTTCCTTGTTTGCGCGGCCGAGCGACGTCCACAGACCCGCGAATACCGGCGCGAAAATGAGAATCACCGCGGGATTCACCGACTGGAACCAGCTCGACGGCATCAGGAACGATCCAACGTGCAGGTTGGTGTTCTTGTCGGCGAAGAGATTCATCGAGCTGCCAGCCTGCTCGTAGGCCGCCCAGAAGAAGATCACGAAGAACACGACGATGAACAGCGCGATCACGCGCTTGCGTTCCTCGCCGCGCGTTCCGAGCACCGACACGCCGAGAGCGGCGCCGATGACCAGGCCCATCATCCAGCCGGTCCAGTTTCCGCTGCCGAGAAACCAACCGATCACTGCTCCGAACACGCCACCCATGACCGCATGGAGCGCAGTGTTGGCGAAGCTATCGGCAGGCCCGACGGCGGCGCGGTCCTGTGTGGTCTTGGTGCGTTCGGCCGAGACGCCGATTCCGGGCAAATACCTATCGCGTCCCCACAGGTACACGATCAATCCCAGCACCATCCCAACACCCGCCGCGGCGAATCCCGAGTGCCAGCCGAACCTCGAGCTCTGTGCCAGGCCGCCGCACACGAGCGGACCGAGGAATGCGCCGAGGTTGATGCCCATGTAGTAAATCGTGAATCCCGAATCACGCCGTGCGTCGCCTTCGCGATAGATCTGACCGACCATCGTCGACACGTTCGATTTGAAGAAGCCGGTGCCGATGATGATCAGCGCGAGGCCGATGTAGAACGTGTTCATGCCCGGAAACGCGAGTACGAAATGCCCGCACGAGATGATGATCGCGCCGATGACCAGCGATCGCCGCGTCCCGATGATGCGATCCGCCAGATATCCACCGATGACCGGCGTGAGATACGCGAGCATGGTGTACGTGCCGTACAGATTCGCCGCGTGTGCCGTGTCCCACTTGAGCGCATTGACGAGATACAGCACGAGAATCGCCCGCATACCGTAGTAGGAAAAGCGCTCCCACATTTCGGTGACGAACAGCAGGCCGAGCCCGCGCGGGTGACCGAGCAGCACCCGGTCGTCGAACACTCCTGGGCGATCGGTGGCGACCGCGGCGAGATCGGTAAGGGGCTCTGGCATGTCGTTGGGTTAGACGGCGATGACCGGCAAATACCGACTAGGTGGGTTCGTTCCGCCTGCTGCCTGCTGCACTTTCCAGTCTACCCCTGTGGGCGGCTGTTTGATGCACGCCACCCAATGACCCGCGGCCTTCTCCTCGAGTGGCGGAACGATCGCCGCGCACGCCGCGTCCTTTGCCGGATGCTGGCATCGCGGATGAAATACACAACCCGACGGCGGATTCGCCGGCGACGGCACGTCGCCCTCGAGCATGATGCGCGACTTTTTCGCCGTTGGATCTGCCACAGGAACTGCAGAGAGCAACGCCTGCGTGTACGGCATCAACGGCTCGCGATACAGATCGGCCGACGACGCGAGCTCCACGATCTTGCCCAAATACATCACCGCCACGCGATCGGCGATGTGCTCGACGACCGACAGATCGTGCGCGATGAACAGATACGCGAGGCCGCGATCGCGCTGCAAATCCTGCATCAAGTTGATGACCTGCGCCTGCACCGACACGTCGAGCGCGGACACCGGCTCGTCGCACACGATGAAGCTCGGTTCCACGGCCAACGCGCGCGCGATGCCGATGCGCTGCCGCTGTCCCCCCGAAAACTCGTGCGGATATCGCGAGCTATACTCGGCGCGCAATCCAACTTCGTCGAGGAGCTGTCGCACGCGCGCGTCAGCCGCGGCGCCCTCGGCGAGCTTGTGAATCGTCAGCCCTTCGCGGATGATCGCGCCAACCGTCATGCGCGGATTGAGCGACGAGAAGGGATCTTGAAAGATGACTTGGATCTTGCGGCGCAGTTTCCGCATGGCGCGCGCGTCGAGCGTCGTGAGATTCACACCGTCGAATTCCACAGTTCCCGCCGTGGGCTCGATCAAGCGCAGAATCATTCGGCCGGTGGTCGACTTGCCGCAGCCGGATTCGCCGACCAAGCCGAGCGTCTCGCCTGGCATCACGTCGAACGACACGCCGTCCACTGCGCGAACGGCGCCGCCCGATTTGCCAAATACTCCCTTCTGGATCGGGAAGTGCTTGGTGAGGTTGCGAACGGAGAGCAGCGGTTGCGTCGTGGCGGCGTCCGTCATGCCATCACCTTGGTGACGAACGGCTCGTGCTTATCGGCGCGACGCTGCGGCTCGTCGGCCAAATGACAGCGCGACACATGTCCCGCACCGATCTGATAGAGTGGCGGATGCTCGGCGCTGCAGCGATCCCACGCATACGGACAGCGATCGTGGAATCGACACGCCTTGGGCCAATCAGTGGGCGGCGGAACGGAGCCGGGAATCGTTGCCAGTCGTTCGCGCTCGTGTCCCACCTGCGGCATCGCGTTGAGCAGGCCTTCGGTATACGGATGATGCGCTTGCTTGAACAGCTCTTCGACCGGCGCTTCCTCCACGATCTCGCCGCCGTACATCACGATGACGCGCGACACAGTTTCGGCGACGACGCCCAGGTCGTGCGTGATGAGCAAAATCGACGTGCCGAGTCGCTGCTGAAGATCGCGCAGCAGCTCGAGGATTTGCGCTTGAATCGTGACGTCGAGCGCCGTGGTCGGCTCGTCGGCGATGACGAGAGCCGGATTCATGACCAGCGCCATCGCGATGACGACGCGCTGGCGCATGCCGCCAGACAACTGGTGCGGATATTCATGCGCGCGCTGTTCGGGCGACGGGATGCCGACCATCTCGAGCATCTGCACCGCGCGCGTCCACGCTTCTTTCTTCGAGCCACCGTGATGCACGCGCACCACTTCGGCGATCTGGTTGCCGACGGTGAACACCGGATTGAGCGCGGTCATCGGTTCTTGAAACACCATCGCCATGCGCGCGCCGCGAATCTCGCGCATCGACTTTTCGTCGATCGTCACGATGTCGCGCCCGTCGAATAGAATCTGGCTGCCCGGCTCGATGCGTCCCGGCGGCCGCACCAATCGGAGCAGTGACAACGCAGTCACGGACTTACCGCAGCCGGATTCGCCAACGAGCCCGACAGTTTCGCCGGCAGCGATCTCGAAGCTCACACCGTCGACCGATTTGGCTACGCCATTCTCGGTGTAGAAATAGGTGCGAAGGTCGTGCACGCGGAGCAGCGGTTCAGCCATTCTGAATCGGATCGGTTCCGAGTGTGAGTGGTGCGTTCGCGTTGCTCGAAGGAGCCGGCTTGCCCGCCGGCAGAGCCGGGCCGCCGTGAAGCTGCCGCGGGTCGAGGACGTCGCGCAAGGCATCGCCGAGCACATTGAAGGCCAGCACGGTGGCGACGATCGCGATGCCCGGAAAAAGCACCACCCACCAGTTGCCCGCAAAGAACTCCACGCCGTCCAGGAAGATCGATCCCCAACTCGGCGTCGGTTCCCGCGCGCCTACGCCGAGATACGAGAGCCCCGCCTCGAGCGCGATCACGTTGCCAACGGCGAGCGTGGCCGTGACGATCACCGGCGTGATGATGTTCGGGAGCAGATGTCTCCACACGATTCGCGTGTCGCTCGCACCCAATGCGCGCGCGGCGTCCACGAATTCGACATGGCGTGTCGTCATCGTTTGGGTGCGCACGATTCGCGAGACACCGAACCATCCCGTTGCGCCGAGAAGCACGATCAATCCGCTGAGCGGCACGGGATTCCACAGCGTGAGCACGGCGATCAACAGCAGCACGCGTGGAATCGAGAGAAAGCCGTCGAGCACGCGCATCATGATGGAATCCACGACGCCGCCGGCGTAGCCCGAGATCAACCCGTACGCCGTGCCAACGGTCATCGACATCAGCACCGCAAGCGTCGCGACGGCCAGCGAGATTCGCGCGCCGAGTAGCACGCGCGTGAGCAGGTCGCGGCTGTACTGGTCGGTGCCGAGTGGATGATGCCACGACGGCGGCATGTTCTTGAGCTTCACGATGTCGAGCTGCTCGCTGCCGGTGTACGACGTCAGCATCGGCCCGAAGATCGCGGCGACGACCAGCAACAGAATGATCGCTGCGGCCCAGCGTGCCGACTTGTGTCGCCAGAGTCTTCCAATCAACGAACGCTGCACACCGCGCGCGGTATTCACGTCACTCACGAACGCGGGGATCGAGCGCCATGTGCAGCAAGTCTGCCGCGAGATTGCCGATCACCACCATGATCGATCCAACGATCACGGTCGCGGTCACGAGATCGTAGTCGCGCGCCGAGATGGCGTTCGCTGCGAGCAGACCCATGCCGGGCCAATCGAACACTTTTTCGACGAACAATGCGCCGCCGAGCAGTGCGGGGAGCATCAAGCCGAGCAGCGCGACCATCGGTGTGAGCGCGGTGCGCAGCGCGTGATGCCAGATGATCCGCCGCTCCGAGAGGCCCTTCGCTCGCGCGGTGCGGATGTAATCCGCCGGCAGCGTGTCGAGCATCGCGGCGCGCTGATAGCGCGTGATGCCCGCCATGGTCAGCAGCGTGAACGACAGCACCGGCAGCACGAGATGTCGCGCACGATCGGCGAACGCGTCCCATGTGCCCATGTAGTCGTGCAATACGGGATCGACGATGTTTCCTGCGGGTAAAATCGGCCACCAATACGCGAAGAGCAGCAGAATCATCAGCGCGCCCCAGAAATCGGGGAGCGAATAGAAGAAGAGCAGGATCGCCGAGCTCACGCGATCGAACCAGCCGTCGCGTCGCGTTGCCTGGATCACGCCGATGATGACGCCGAATACGAAACTCAGCGCGAGCGAGAGTCCAGCAAGCAACAGTGTGCGTGGCACGGCGGCGGCGAGTGCCTCCGTGACCGGCTCGTGCATCGGGAAGGAGTAGCCGAGCTGCCCGTGTGCGACGCTCACCGCATAGCGCGCAAACTGCGTGGGTAGCGGCTTGTCATAGCCGAACTGCGCGCGCCAATGCGCGCGAATGGCGGGTGTGATCGTCGGCGAATCGTACGAGAACGGATCGCCCGGTGCGGCGCGAATGACGAAGAAGCTGATCGTCGTCACGATGATGACGACGATCAGCGATTGCAGCAGTCGCGCGGCGAGCCGTCGCCGCATCGACTAGGGCTTCGCCGGGGCGAGTCCGATCCGGTCGCGCGGAATTCGCTTGTCGGCGGGAATCGACCAGTTCTGGAGATTCATCCACCAGTCGCTGATCGTCGGCGTCGGAACGGTGATGCGGCGGTTGATGCCGTCGTACACCGTGACGTCGTAGAGCCAGATGCCCGGAGCGTCGTCGATCATCATCTGGAATGCGCGGCTCGACTGGCCTTTCGATTTCGCCGGATCGAACGTCGCGATGGCGGAGTCGAGCAAGGCGTCGACTTTCGGATTCGAGTACGGAATGAAGTTCTGACCGTTCGCCCCAATGGCTCGCGTGGCCCAGAACTGCTCTTCTCCCGTGAGACTCGGATCGACCCCGGGGGCATGTAATTCCGCATCCCAATCGTGGTCGAGCAGGCGACGAATCATCGTCGGGTTGTCCACGACGTCGAGATCCACCTGCGCGCCGACTTTCCGGAACTGCTCCTGCATCAGCACGCCATACCGGCGGCGAAAGAGACTGGAAGAGGGCAGCATGAGCGAAAAGCGCAGAGGCTTTCCGTTCTTTGAGCGCATACCGTCAGCTCCGGCGCGCCAACCGGCCGAGTCGAGCAGAGCCTTGGCCGCAGTCGTGTCAAACGGCGGAAGTCGCAGCGTGCTGTCCGCGTAGCCCGCGGCCATCGGGAACGGACCGTGGGACAGAATGCCATCGTTGCCGAAGACGTTGTGCAACATCCCGACGCGATCGACCGCCATCGAGAGCGCACGTCGCACGCGGATGTCGGCGAACACCGGATTCGGCTCGGTCTTCGATTTGGCGACGTGAGGATTCATCGCCATGAAGACGTACGCGAGTTGCGGATCGATCATCGAGCGAGCGACAGTGCTGCTGTCGAGCTTCGGCACCTGATCCACCGGAAAGGCGATGACGAGATCAACCTGGCCGGCGAGCAGTTGCGCGGCACCGGTCGCCGGATCACCCGGCGTCATGATGACGCGATCGAGACTCGGCCGGCCACGATAGTTGGCCGTGTCGGCGATGAACTCGATCCGCGAGCCGGGCTGCCAGCTCACGAACCGGAACGGCCCGCTGCCCACGAGCTTGCGCGTTGTCGGCGACGTGTGAAGCTGCTCCGGCGGAATGCTGTCGTACACGTGCTTCGGCATCACCATGAGCTGGTACGCCAGGTCGTAGAACTGCTCGGGCTTGCGCTTGTGAAACCACGCCACCGCGGTGAGCGAATCGCGAACCGAGATCGAATCGATGTTGGTGATGTTCGGCGTAACGGGCGAGCCGACTTTAGGATTCTTGAATATGTCGAGGCTGTACTTCACGTCCTGCGCCGTCACCGGTGTTCCATCGTGCCAGCGCGCGCGCGGATCGAGCGAAAAGGCAATCGACAACGAGTCCGGTGCCCACGTCCACTTCTGTGCGAGACGCGGCGCAAAGCCCTGATCGCCCTTCGTCACGAGGCCCGGCTTCAAGTCGGCAAGTCGCTCGAAGACGAGATCCTGCACCCACCGGCCGACCTGGTCGTTCACGAACGGCGGAAACACCTCCACGGCGTCGCCGGGCGTCACCATGATGACTGTGCCTCCGGCCTGTCCACCGCCGGCGGACGTCGCGCTCTCCTTCGATGTACAGCCGGCCAGCGCGACGGCGGCCGCGATGATCACCAATGTCGATTTGCGCATTTCACACGGAAGAGGGCGGGTGGGACGGCGGGACGATCGAGGGCAACGCTGGTGCCGGATCAAAGGCGCCAGGTCCATGCATCATCTAAGTATCGGACGACGAGGGCCGATGCTCGGGCACGGACCGAGTCGTCGACCTCCAAGGGCACTGCATCAGGATCCTCGATGCTACGCACCGCGGCGGCAAGCGCCCCAGCCATTTCGTCGACAGTCGGGCGCCGCCCGAGCGACTCGGCCAGCGTCGCCGGCCGCGGAATCGACGGTCGCTCGTCCCGCGCCAGGCCAATGAGCAGGCTCTGATCGTCCTCCACGAGGATCGACCCATGCTGCAGCAGCGCTCCCTCGGAGCGCCACTGCGCACTGCCGGCCAGCTTTCGGCCGCCGACAGTCAGCTCGCCGAGAGCCGGCTGGTCGAAGCAGGGCGCCATTCCCGGTGCCATCGATCGCGCCGGCGCATCGGCCGCCATTGCGTGCACTCCGAGCGCGTCCAACCCGGCGAGCAGTAGCCGGTTGATACGCTCGTACGACTCGCGCAGATCGCCGGCATTCGCTGCCGGCGCAGTCACGCTGTACGTGATCTCGCGGTCGTGGAGAATCGCGCGTCCGCCGGTGGGACGTCGCACGATGCCCGCGCCGAGTGCGGCGATGCGATCCAAGTCGTAGCGGCCGCGGGCGGTCTGGTTACGCCCGAGCGAAATCGTCGGCGACGACCACGAATAGACGCGCAGCACCCACTCATCCACTGTACGAGCTCGCTCCATGAGCGCCTCATCCAGCGCCATATTTTCGGCGCCGCCGGCCGGCGGAGAAACTAGAAGTCGCCAGCGTGGACGAGCCATGGAAATAATGGACGAGAGATGAGCCTGCGAGCTTGCCCCGCAAGATAAATTCCGGTCACTTCTCCCGCTTCTTCCGCGCGCCGGTTTGCGAGACGGCGCGCTGTAGGCCTTTCAACAAGGATTGCATGTCGACCGTCCTTCACAGCCACGAGACGTCGGCCTCGAGCGCCACGAGCTTCGTTCCGCGGCACATTGGTCCATCCGACGCCGACGTCCGCGCCATGCTCGACCTGCTCGGCTACGAGTCGCTCGACGGGTTGATCGACGTCACCGTGCCGGCCGGCATCCGCCTGCGGCAGCCGCTGGCGATCCACGCGCCCATGTCGGAGTACGAAGCGCTCCGAAACCTCCGCACGATCGCCCAGAAGAATCAGATCTTCCGGTCATATATCGGTCTCGGCTACTACGACTGCGTCACACCGCCGGTCATTCAGCGCAACGTGCTCGAGAATCCCGGCTGGTACACGGCGTACACCCCGTATCAAGCCGAAATCGCCCAAGGACGCCTCGAGGCTCTGTTGACGTTCCAGACGATGGTCATGGATTTGACCGGCCTGGAGATCGCGAACGCATCGCTGCTCGATGAAGGCACCGCCGCGGCAGAAGCGATGGCGATGTCGCACGCCGTGCGCGGCAAGCCCGGGAAGGACTCGTTCTTCGTCTCCGATGAGTGCCATCCGCAGACGATCGAAGTCGTGAAGACGCGCGCGCACGCCCGCGGCATCGAAATCATCGTCGGCGATTGGCGCAAAGCGGCGCTCGGCGACGACATCTTCGGCGCACTGCTCCAGTATCCAGCGACGAACGGCGGCGTCTTCGACTACCGGCAGTTCTGCGAGCGCGCGCACGCTGTGAACGCGATGGTCACTGTGGCGACCGATCTCATGAGC
Organism: Gemmatimonadaceae bacterium; assembly: GCA_036499625.1. GTDB lineage: Bacteria > Gemmatimonadota > Gemmatimonadetes > Gemmatimonadales > Gemmatimonadaceae > JAQBQB01. Next base: position 77,164 of record DASYDJ010000040.1, on the reverse strand, counting down.
CTCGTGCTTCTCTCGCCGCCTGGCGAGTGGGGCGCCGACGTCGCCGTCGGCAACTCCCAGCGCTTTGGTGTGCCGCTTGGATTCGGCGGTCCGCACGCCGCGTTTTTCGCGACCAAGGATGAATTCAAGCGGCAGCTTCCTGGCCGCATCATCGGCGTGTCGCGCGATGCCGACGGCAAGCCGGCGCTGCGCATGGCGCTGCAAACGCGCGAGCAGCACATCCGACGTGAGAAAGCGACGAGCAACGTCTGTACGGCGCAGGTACTGCTGGCGGTGATCGCCGGCATGTACGCGGTGTGGCACGGTCCCGAGCGCCTCACGGCAATCGCGCGGCAGATTCACACGCTCACCGCAACGCTCGCCGCGGGCCTCGAGCGACTCGGACTGGCGCTCGATCACGCCGATTTCTTCGACACCATCAGCGTGGCCTTGGGCGATCGCCCGGTGTCGTCATTCGTTGAAGCGGCGCGCACGAAGAAAATCAATCTGCGCGCGGCGGACGACAATCGCGTGATCGTCGCGCTCGACGAAACCGCGACCGAAGACGACATCGACGACTTGCTCGCGGTTTTTGCCGGCGCGTCAGGCGTGCCCGATGCGAATGCGCTGACGTATGACACTGTCGCATCCGGAGTCGACGCACGCTACGACGAACGGTTTGCGCGCACCACGCCGTTCCTGACCCATCCGGTATTCAATAGTTATCATTCCGAAACTGAGATGCTGCGCTACCTCAAGCGTCTCGAGAACATGGACCTGTCGCTCACCACGTCCATGATCCCGCTCGGATCGTGCACGATGAAGTTGAATGCGACCGCCGAGATGTATCCGGTGACGTGGCCGGAGTTCGGGAAGATTCATCCGTTCGCGCCGGCCGATCAGACGAAGGGCTATCGCGAGTTGTTCGACCGATTGGAGAAGGCGCTGGCCGAGATCACGGGTTTTGCGGCGGTCTCGTTGCAGCCGAACGCGGGATCGCAGGGCGAGTATGCGGGCTTGCTCGTGATTCGTGGCTATCACGAATCGCGCGGCGACACGCATCGGAACGTGTGCCTCATTCCGCAGTCGGCGCACGGCACCAATCCGGCGAGCGCGGTGATGGCCGGCATGAAGGTCGTGGTCGTGAAGACGTCGGATGACGGCGACATCGACATGGCCGATCTCGAGGCCAAGGCGAAGGCCAACGCCGCGAACCTATCGGCGTTGATGGTGACATACCCGTCGACGCACGGCGTGTTCGAGGAGACGATCACGGACGTGTGCCGCATCGTGCACGAGAACGGCGGCCAGGTCTATCTCGACGGCGCCAACATGAACGCCATGGTCGGATTGGCCCGGCCGGGCGACATCGGCGGCGACGTGTGCCATTTGAATCTTCATAAAACGTTCTGCATTCCGCACGGCGGCGGCGGTCCCGGCATGGGGCCGATTGGCGTGGCCAAGCATCTCGTCGATTTCCTGCCGGGAAATCCGGTGGTTCAAACCGGCGGCGCGAAGGCCGTTGGTGCTGTCTCGGCGGCTCCGTGGGGCAGCGCGAGCATTCTGCCGATTTCGATGATGTACATCGACATGATGGGCGGCGCGGGCCTCACGCAGGCGACGAAAACGGCGATCCTCAACGCGAACTACATCGCGAAACGGCTCGACGGGTTCTATCCCGTGATGTACAAGGGTTCGCACGGAACTGTGGCGCACGAGTGCATCGTGGATCCGCGCGCGCTCAAGGGATCGGCCGGCGTGGAGGTCGAGGACATCGCCAAGCGGTTGATGGACTACGGCTTTCACGCACCAACAGTCTCGTTCCCGGTGGCCGGCACGCTGATGATCGAGCCCACGGAGAGCGAGTCGAAAGCCGAGATCGACCGCTTCTGCGACGCGTTGATCGCGATCCGCGAAGAGGTGAGAGAAATAGAATTAGGAATCGCTGATCGGTCGGACAACCCGCTCAAGAACGCACCGCACCCCATGGCGCGCGTGGTGAGCGACTCGTGGAAGCATGCGTACGGGCGAGAGAAGGCAGCGTTTCCGGCGCCGTGGACGCGCGCCCACAAGTTCTGGCCGGCAGTGGGTCGCGTCGAAAGCGCCTACGGCGACCGGAATCTGGTGTGCTCGTGTCTCCCGACGGATGCCTACGCCGAGGCGGTGACGGAGGCGGAGCAGTAAAGATTGTCATCCCGAGGAGTGAAGCGACGAGGGATCTTCTCACCCGCCAATTATCGCGTGGGCGGCGAGAAGATCCCTCGCGTTCGCTCGGAATGACCGCGCACGCCGCTACCCGAGGTGCGCCTCGTACGCATCGGCATTCATGAGCGCGTCTTTCTCGGCGCTGCTGGCAAGCCGCATCTTCACCATCCAGCCGTCGCCATACGGCGACGAGTTGACGAGCGCCGGCTCCTTGTCGAGCCGGTCGTTCACGGCGACGACTTCACCGGCGACGGGCGAATAAAGCTCGGAAACGGCCTTGACCGCCTCGACCGTGCCGAACACGTCGTGGCGGCTGAACGACGAGCCGACTTTCGGCAGCTCGATGAACACGATGTCGCCCAGCTCACCCTGCGCGTAGTCGGTGACGCCGATGACGACGACGTTCGGATCGTCCGTCGGCTTCACGAATTCGTGATCCTCGGTGTACAGCAGGTCCTTCGGAATCTCGGACACGACGCGCTCCCTGGTCGGTGACGGGGTAGAGCACTGCGGCAGTACCGCAGGTACTGATGCGCGCGGAGTCTATCCGAGCTGAAAATGCGTGTCAAGGAATGGCGGCGGCGCTCCGAGGTCCCGATGCCTCGCGATCGAGCGCGAGCCACACATCTTGTACGCGACGCTCCAACTGCGTCAGCGTGCCGTCGTTTTCGATGAGAAAATCAGCGCGCGCACGTTTGAGCTCGGCGGGCATCTGCGCGGCGATCATGTCCATCGCGTCCGCGTCGGTGAGCCCGCGGTCTTTCACGAGCCGCTCGAGTCGCACGCCGCGATGCGAGTCGACGAGCACGATGCGGTCGAAGCGATCAGTCATGTGCCGCTCGAAGAGCAGCGGAATGTCGCACACGACCAAACGGTCGCCGCGTTTGCGGGCCTGATCGACGAGTCGCGCCCGGAGTCGCTCGACCTCGGGATGGACGATCTGATTAAGTTCTTCGAGCTGTTCCTGGTCCGAAAAGACGAGCTGGCGAAGTGCGGCTCGGTCGAGATTGCCCGACGGCGCGAGAATTTCATCGCCCCAGCGAGCCACTATCTTTTCGAACGCGGTGGTACCGGTCTCGACGGCGCGGCGGGCGAGCACGTCCGCATCGATGATCGTTGCGCCGCGCTCCGACAGGAGCTGGGCGACCGTCGATTTGCCGCTGCCGATGTTGCCGGTGAGTCCAACCAGGAGCATGACGGATTCCTCGGGATGACACGTGGGCGTACACCCGGCGAAGCCCAAGGTAGGGAGTGACGAATAGGGCGTCAACGCCAATCACTGGAGACGGGCGTGAGCACTACAGATGAATCAGTAGATCGTGAACAGTCGAGCGCGGAGTTTCGCCGGCTCATCCATCGGCAGCTCGAGCTCCTCGGCGAGGATCCCGATCGCGAAGGGCTCCTGCAAACGCCGCATCGCGTTGCAACGTCGCTCGCGTGGCTCACCCGCGGCTATGAGATGGACGTCAAGCAGGTCGTCAACGGCGCGCTGTTCGACGCCGAAGGCGCGAGCAACATGGTCATGGTGCGCGACATCGAGCTCTACAGCTTGTGCGAGCATCATATGCTTCCGTTCTTCGGCAAGGCGCACATCGCCTACATTCCGGACGGCAAGATCGCGGGGTTGAGCAAGCTGCCGCGCATCGTCGAGGTATTTGCTCGCCGCCTGCAGGTCCAGGAGCGGCTGACCGAGCAGATCGCCGGCGCGCTCGACGACGTGCTCCATCCGCTGGGGGTAGGCGTTGTGATCGAGGCCTACCACCTGTGCATGATGATGCGCGGCGTCGAAAAGCAGAATTCCAAGACGATCACGAGTGCAGTCCGCGGGCTGTTTCGGTCGGACCAGCGGACGCGCGACGAGTTCTTGACGCTGGCGTACGCGCCGCGGGTATAGACGCTCGGAAAACATTTGTAGTACTCGAGCTCCAATGCTCGATCGCAGGCCGATCACTCTCCGTGATCGGCCTGTGCCCGTTGCGCCGCGGCCTCCGCCAGATCCTGCGTGATCTCAGCCTCGAGTGGGTCGATTTGCAGCCGCTTGGCGATGCGTAACGCGTCCGTCAGCGCTCGCTCGGCTTCGGCGAAACGGGCGAGCTGCTGCAGCGCGTGACCACGCCATCGAAGCGCTTCGGCGCGACCTGCGTCATCGCCAACGTCCGTATAGATCGAGAGCGCGAGGTCGCAGCTTGCGATTGCCGCGGTCGATTCGCCACGCGCACAGTCGAGCTCCGATCGATTGAGCAGCACGGACGCGACACCGTGTCGGTCTTTCAGTGATTCCAGCAGCTCGAGACATCGACGGTACGCGTCGTCGGCGTCGACCCAGCGGCCTTCGTCGGCGTTGAGCATGCCGAGGTTGTTGAGGGCCGAGGCTTCGCCGCGTTTGTGGCCGGTGCGTTGAAAGACGGCGCGGCTCTTGGTGTAGTGCGCGCGCGCAGACTCGAAATCGCCTTCGATGTTCGCTACGGCGCCCAAGTTCAATAGAATGCGACCGCGCTGCGTTTCGTCTTTCGCGAGGTCGAGCGCTACGCCATACGAAGCGCGTGATTGCGCATACGCGCCGCGACCGTGGTGAACAGCCCCAATGCCGTTCTCGACGCGCGCGCGCAACTCGTCATCGTCTCTGCGCATGGCGATTTGCCGCGCCGCTTCATAGTGCGACACAGCGTCGTCATACCGCCCTTGGCGCCACGACACGCGACCCAGGTGGAATTGTGCGTCGGCGACCACCGATTCGTCGTCGTCGGTCAACGCCGCAGAGTAAGCGGCCGATGCGTCGAGATAGTTTCCCGCCTGCTCCGCCGCTTCGCCAACGGTGATTGCATCTCGTTCGCTCATCGCCATCGGGGTCGCATGGCTAGACCGCGAGCGAAAGTGCGCGGCGTCCCGGCCGGCGAGCCGGCGTGGCATGCTGTCCGGTGGACGTTTGATTCAGCATCGCTTGGATTGCGTAGGCGGCGCCGCCGCGAGCGCGGATCTCGTTCGGCGTCGCATGCAGATATCGCTGGCAGGTGTTGCGGAACGCCGATCCCGAAGGAAAATCCAACGCCGCGGCAATGCGATCGGCGCTGCGGTGCTTGTCTTCGAGCAGATGCGCCGCGACGATCAACCGTCCCCACGTCAACAGTCGTTGTGGCGCCGGAAACCCTGCATCGGCGAGATGCTGTGAGACTGTGCGCCGGGGAAGCGCCAGCAATCGGGCGAGTCCTTCCGGGGAGAGACGCTCGTGCGCACGCGTTACCGAGAGTAGAACGGCGTCGCGAATCGTGGGCTGAATGTCGTCCAGCGAGCGCCGCACCACCGCGCCGAGGCTTTTCGATTCGGCGTGCTCCACGAGCGCGAGTAGCGCACGCGGTGAGTCGTCCTGATCGGCGATCACGAGACCGTCCATGCCCTGGCGACCCGCGTCGAAGAAATCGTGGGCGCGCTCGGCGCTGAACGTCACGTAGGCAATGAGCGTCAGCCGAGGGAGGCGTTGTTTGAGATGTCGTACGCGCTCGAAGTTCGCTTTGTCGCCCGCGAACAAATCGACCACCGCGAGGCGGACCGGCTGGCGCTCGCAGACCGTGAGCAGCTCGCGCCAATCGTCGCAAGCGACTACCTGATGACGATCGCGAATCGCCGTGCGCAGGCGCTGTAAATGCGCGGTGGTCGGCAACAGCGTGGCAATGACTCCCATCGGGATGGTCTCCTCGGAACCACCGGTATTTCGAACGTCCCGGACGTTAGCGAAGCTGGACCGTCATGCGAAAGGCGAGAATCCATATAATATGACGATTTCTGCCTATATAGTGACGATGAACATCACGCGAAGCGTTGGCGTCGGGATGCAGTATGTCGTCCATAGAACAGTCCCGTCAACGAGAGACCGATGCACTCGCGCTCGAATCGCGCACCATCATCTGCCCGCACCCGCCACGTCCGACTTGGCTTCACGCTGATTGAAGTCATGATGGTCGTTGTAATCGCGGGGATCATGATCGCGCTGGCGATACCGCGCATCGACACGACGAAGTTCCGCGCCGATGCGATTGCGCAGATCGTGCGCACGACGCTGCAGTACGCGCAGCGGCAAGCGATCACGCAGCAGCACGACATGGTGGTGAGCTTCGATACGTCCGGAGAGCGCATTCGCACGTTTTGGGACATCAACAACAACGGGCAGCTTGGCACCGGTGAACGGACGACATGGCGTGGACTCGATGTGGGCGTGTTGTTCACCGATCCGAGCGTCAACGGCGTCTCCGGTACCGCGATCGCAAAGCCGGTCACCGGCTCGGCCATCTCGACGCTCGCCGGTTGGCCGACGGTCACGTTTCACCGCGACGGCTCGGTGAGCACCGACGCGGAGATCTATGTCTCGGTGGCCGCACATGGACCGCCCTGGTATCGCGCAGTCACGCTGACGCAGTCCACAGGCCGCGTCGAGTGGTATCGCCTCAATTCGACGACCAACAAATGGATACTCGCGAGCCAATGAACTCCCGTCGCGGCCTCACGCTCGTTGAAGTGATCGTGGCGCTGTCCATCCTCGGCGGCGTGATGCTCGGGCTTGGCATGTTCTCGGTGCGCCTGTCGCAGGCTACGTCGGCGGCGCGACTCCGAGTCACGGCCGCGCAGCTCGCGGCGGATCGCCTCGAGGCAGCGAAGGGCGCGGCGCGGTACACGGCGATCGAGAGTCTGTTCGTCGCGACCGAGGCGACCATTACCGGCTATCCCGGCTACGCGCGGCGCACGTGGGTCACGCGCGTCGGTGGCGCTGCGTCGGATACGATTGACTACAAGATCGTGACGGTCCAGGTGACGAACGCTCAGATGTCTTCGAACGTCCGTAAAACGACCGTGATTGCCCCCTATTAACGGAGCCCTCGTGCATTCTTCATCACTCCGCGCGCGGCCTGGCTTCACGATCGCTGAAATGGTCGTGGCAATGACGTTGATGTTGACGCTCATTGGCCTGAGCACCGAACTATTTCGGCGCCAGTCGACCATGGTGTCAACGCAGACCGGTCGGCTCGACGCGCAATCCAACACGCGGTACGCCGTGTCGATGCTCGATCGCGAGCTGCGCATGGCCGGCGCCGGCGTCGTCGACGCGCAGCCGTTGCTGGTCGCGGCGGGTCCGCTGTCGATCACGTTCAACGCCGATCTCACCGCGCTCGACACCGGTGATTTGACCGCCGTGTACATCAATCCTGATGCCGACTCGGCGGGCGTCGACGTCCTGCGGAACAGCGAGAAGATCACGCTGCCGGGAACGACGAAGCAGTATCCCGACTCAACGTATATGCAGGGCGTCGGAGTTCCGAGCAACGCCGAAACGGTGTCGTATTGGCTCTCCGCAGACTCGAGCGTCAAGACGGCGAACGCCTACATCCTGTTTCGTCGAGTGAACGCGGAAACGCCGCGGGTGGTGGCGCGCGACCTCCGGTACACCTCGAGCGATACGGTATTCCAGTATTTCAAAGCCGATACGCTCGGGAATCTCACGGCGATCTCGCCCGCCATCCTGCCGTTGGTGCACTCGGCGGCCGTGCACGGATCGCAAGCGGATACGGCGAAATCGGCGCTGACTGACAGCATCACCGAAGTGAAGGTGCGGTTGACCAGCCTCTATCACGACGCGAGAACGAATACCGATACGCAACGGCGCCAGCAGTTGACGATTCATCTGATGAACGCCGGCTTGATCCATCACACAACCTGCGGCAACCCACCGTTGCCTGTCACGCCGACCGCCGTGGCCACTGCGGCTGATGGCGTCACCGTGCTTCAACCGTACGTGACGATCACGTGGGCGAAATCGGTCGACGACGGCGGGGGCGAGAAGGACGTCGAGCGATACGCCGTCTACAAGCGACTCTCCACGTCAGCCACGTTCGACATGCCCTTTGCCAGTCTTCCCGGCGGCACTTCGTCGTACACGTTCGTGGACAGCGACGTCCAGAGTGGCGACAAGTGGGTGTACGGCGTGACGGCGCAGGATTGCACGCCGTCGAGCTCACCGATGGGCAGTACGCTGGCCGTTACGATTCCGTGAGGAACTCCATGATGAGAACACGTCAGAGACGGAAACCGTCCGTTCGCCGCTCGCGCCGAGGCATCGCGCTGTTCGTCGCGATGTTCTTTGTCGCCGGGGTGGGAGCGCTCGCTCTCTCCGCCATTTATTTGACGGCCAATGCCTCGCTATTAGGAAAGTCGTATGAGAAGGAAGACGACTTGAAGTACGCGTCCGAGGCGGCGCTGGCCGTTGGCAAGGCGGAACTGAACTTCAACCCCGCGGCGCTGCCGAACACCAGCTACGTCGCGCTGATGAAGAACAAGACGCTGCAGTCCGCCGACGGGCAGCCGGTTCCCGGCGTGACAGTGAATCTGTACGTCGGGCAGACCGGATCGAAGAGCGGACAGTTCGGCCGCTTTGCGAGTGTCGTGTCGGAGGCGCGCGATGCCAACGGCACCGGATTCGTGCGCCGGCTCGAGCTCACGCAGGAGAGCTTTGCCAAGTTCGCGTATTGGACGAACAGCGAAGGCGACAACATCGTGTTCGGCGGCGGCGACCAGTTGTGGGGTCCGGTCTGGTCGAATGACGACATCCAGATCGACGCGACTGGTGCTGGCTTTCACGACGACGTCGGGACCTCCGGCAACATCGTTGGCGCGAGTTACGGGACCTTCGCGAAGGGATATCTGACGAAGCAGAAGAAGATCAATCTTCCCACGCTCACGACCTTGTCGTCGCTGAGCGGTCTCGCGTCGGCGGGCGGCATGAGCTTCACGACGCCGACGACCGGCGACGAGAGCACCGTGCTGACGCGCGTGGAGTTCGTTGCATACAACATGAACGGCGCCGGCAACGATTCGACGGCGGTGAATGACGGATTTTTCAAGGTCTACACGGCGACGACGGGAAATCAGAAGTGGCTCCGCGGCGACTGGGGCGCAGCGTATGGAAGCCTCCCAACGGCCGCCAGTACCATCAATTGCGGCGATTGGCACCCGGTGGACGGAACGGGCAGACTCAAATTCTTTCCGGTCTCCGTCCACACGCCTGGCTCGACAAAGACTTGGTTCGATACGGTCACGGCGGCTGGCTTGCCCGGCGGGTTGTCGGCGGGGTCCATCTCCGCAAACGTTGCGGCAGCACATACCGAGGGAAATTCCGGCCTGTCCGCGATCATGATGCATGCCGGAGCGCGATGCTATTTGGGCGGCGACCCGCATCTCGCAGCGGTCGAACGCGACGCCGCGCACGGATACAGCGCGGCGCAAATGCACATTGGCGGCGATACCGACACGTTCACGCCGACTGACAGCCGCGGTGCCTGGGTCGTCGCAAGCGCCACGCCGATGGCCGCCCTCACCACGCTCCATTCCGGCGAAGCCAAGTACCTCTTCCCGCTCTATCGCGGCTACAACACGAACACCAAAGGCGTGATGTACTTCAGCGGCACCGTCGGCGTGAGCGGCGTGCTGCGCGGTGACATCACTCTCTACACGCCGAAAACCATCGTCATCCTCGACGACCTGCGCTACGCCAACGATCCGGCAAAGGACGTCTGTTTGGACATCCTCGGACTCATCTCAGGCGCCAACACCGTTGTCGCCGACAACGCACTCAACACGCCAGAGACCGTGCGAACGAGCGGCACCGACGTCGTGCGGAGCCTCGACGACACGCCGAATCTCTATCTGCAGTCCGTCATCATGGCGCTCGGCAGCTCCTTCGGCGTCGAGAACTTCGACGGCGGTCCAACCAACGCCGCACCGTGCGAAACGAAAGCGTGGGGTCGCGGCTGTCTGTACCTCACTGGCGGAATCATTCAGCAGACGCGCGGTGCCGTTGCGCAAACCAACGGTACGGGCTTCAACAAGCGATACAGCTACGACGCCTGCGCCGTCGCCAATCCGCCACCGTACTTTCCCACGACCGGTCGCTTCCAGGATAACCGCTACTACGAGTTGGACCCCGTGCGGTTCAACGTCGGAACGTTGTTCAAGGGGCTGTCGCCCGGGTCGTGATGTCGGGGTGCCGCGTCGTTAGAAAATACTAAAAGACGCTACAGCAGACGAACTTGATCCTCGTCGCGACGCGGCACCGAATGGCAGGCGCGGCACCGAGCCTCATACGACTCGGTGCTGCCCACCATGATCGTCGGCGAGTCGTAGCGCGCCGGCTTGCCGCCGATCAGACGCTGGTTTCGGCTCGCCGGATTTCCGCAGATCACGCAGATCGCGTGAAGCTTGTCCACGACCTCCGCGACGGCGAGCAATTGCGGCATTGGGCCGAACGGCTCGCCGCGAAAATCGTTGTCGGTGCCGGCGCAGATCACGCGCACGCCGCGGTTCGCCAGCATCGTCACCAGCTCGACGATCGACGCATCGAGAAACTGCGCCTCGTCGATCGCCACCACCTGTGTCTCAGGCAACACCAGGCGCCCGATCTGCTCAGGCGTGTCGATCGGCACGGCATCTACGCTGCGCCCGTCGTGACTCGAGATGCGGTAGATCCCTTCGTAGCGCTCGTCCAGATGTGATTTGAATACCTGGACGTTCTTCTTCGCGATGATCGCGCGACGCACGCGACGAATGAGCTCCTCGCTCTTGCCGCTGAACATCACGCCGCAGATGACCTCGATCCAGCCAGCAGCGCCAGTCGAGAAGTAGCCGTCCGAAATCACGGACGCGGACCGCGGTCGGGCCGCGGTTTGCGATCGCCACCCGCACCACCGGCACCACCTGCGCGCGGCGGACGGTCGCCACGATCTCGTCCGCCACCGACAGCGCGATCGCGCCCGGGACGTTCACCGCGCGCTGAACGTTCTTCATCGCGACGCACGATAACGCGGCGACCGCGAATCTCGGTGCCGGTCACCTTCTCGATCACCGCGCCCACGATGTCGGGCGACACCTCGACCAGCGAGTGCGATTCACGGATGTCGACCTTGCCGATGTCGGAGCTGCTCACGCCGGCCTGATTCGCGATGGCGCCCACGAGGTCACTCGGCCGCACGTTGTCGCGCGTGCCGGCCGTGATGAACAAACGCGTCATGCTTCCTGACGACCGTTCGCGCGGAGCCGACGCTGCGGCAACGGCCGCCGCTCGCGCGGTGCGTTCCCGATCGAGTAGTTGAACGACGGCTGCGGCGATCTCGATGCCGTCGTACTCATCGAGCAGCGGCTCGAGCGCCAATAGCTCGCGCCCAAAATGCTCCTCGGCTAACATGCGCCGAACGTCGGCTCGCAGTAGCTCGTCGCGGTCGCGTGCCCGGCCGGCCGCTTCCGGCAACGTGAATGGCTTGACCGATCCACCCGCGGCGAGCACGCGAAGGCTGGTCAACTGTCGCGGCTGGACCAGCGCAATCGTTCGCTTCGCGCCGGCGACGCTCTCGCGCAGTTCCTCGCGCGATGCCGGCAGGTCGAACAGAACGACGACGTCCGTTCCAGGGGCGGCAACGAGTCCGATTTTTACAGTTTGCTCATTGCCGTAGCCGAGGGATCGGAGCAAGTCCCGGACGTCGACGGTGCTTTCGTCGTCGCGGACGAACACCACGGCGGAGCTGAGCTCGACGTCGTCGAGCACGCGTCGCAGCGCCGTGAGTCGCGCGTGCGGCGCCACCGTCACGTACTCGAGATTGACGGGCTGATCGGACTCCGCCGTCTGCATCACCACGCGGCGGGCCCGCCGCGCATACCGCTCGAGGAGCTCCTCGATCGCGGGCGACAGCTCCGACGCCACGACGACGCGCGCGCCATCCTTCGGCAGCTCGGCCATCACCGTCTCGAGCGCGCCGGATGCGCCGCGCGTCAGGATCTCGTCGGCCCACGCGATGCACACCGTGCGAACCGTGTCGAGCTTGATCGCCGCGGACGTCAGCATCTCGACGATGGTCTCGGGCGTGCCCGTCACTATCTGCGCCGGCCGTACACGCAACAACGCCGACGCTCGCCGGGCAGAGGTGGCAGCGACGATCTCGATGTCGCGCTTCTCCGCCAGCTTCACCGCGGACGCGGCGACGACCGCAGCCACCTCGGCGTCCGATGCGATCACGAGGAGCTGGAGCTCGCGGGCGCTCGCGTCAATCCGCTCGATCGCTGGGCCGAGGAACTGTGCAATGGACGTCCAATCGTGCGGCATGACGTACGCCACGTTCTGCCCGCGCGATACCGATCCGACTTCAGGTCCGTCCTGTTCCACTGCACCGCCTCCAAAGAAAATTTCAACTACGGGCGTGGAAGTATAGCCGCCAATGGTGGCCGCCTCCATTCTGGAGCTCGGGACGTGGTTTTGGCGCAGTGTTTCGATCATGATCGAGCGGAATCGGCACCGTTCGCGTTGGCGAGTGTGGTGAGATTCGTTGCGCCACCCTTCACCCGGGAGAAGCCAATGAAAATCTCCGTCCAGCTCGAAACGGCTACGCGAACGCCTCCGGATGTTCGATATACCTGGTCGCACGGAACCGAGATATTGTCCGCGCAGCTGGCTGGAGACGCGCTGGGCGAGCCCACCATCGCCACATCCGCGTCTGTCGGTCTCGAGGGGCGCGACGGATCGTGGCTCATCCTGGAGGTGGCCGCCGGGCAAATCGCCGGCATCGAGGTGGCAGTGTGGCCCAAGCTTCGCCGACTACCCGAGGTCACCGCGCCGGAACGCGTTGATGACGCACGGGCACTCGTCCCGGCGCTCTGCAGGCGGGTCAGGTCACTCGACACCGGAGCTCGGGTGACCGCTGAAGCGGACCCGTCCGAGCAGAATTTTCACTTCCGGCTGGGGAGAACGAGAAACGGACGGACGGTGCGAATTGCCCGCGACCTTCTTCTCGACGTCGACGAACAGAGCCACATTACAGGCCTCTGGCTGCTGAACGTTCCTCCTAGCTCCGTCGAGTCGTGATCACAACCATCGTGCTCATTCGCGTCGAACCGACGCTCATCCAGTCGGCGGCCAACATGCTGGCGGGCGTCGACGGGGTGACCGAGGTCTATTCGGTATCCGGCGACTGGGATCTCGTCGCCATCGTGCGCGTATCTGAGTACGACCAGATCGCGCACGTCATCACGCAGATCTTTCCCACCGTGCCGGGAATTCAGCGGACGCAAACGCTCACGGCGTTCCGCGCCTACTCGAAGAAGGATCTGCAGCAGGCCTGGGACATCGGCGTCGAGTAAGATGTCCGACCGCGCGGGCGACTACATCGTAGGGTTGTTCGGCGCCGAAGATGCGCTCCTCTCGTCGCTGCGCGAGGAAGCCGATCGCAGCGGCCTGCCGCCGATCGCCATCTCGGCCGACGAGGGACGCCTGCTCCAGGTATTGCTCACGGCGATCAACGCGCGCCGCGTGCTCGAAGTCGGAACGCTTGGCGGATATTCGGCGATCTGCATGGCGCGCGCGCTTCCGCCCGGTGGAAAGCTTCTCTCGATCGAGATCGAGGACGCGCACGCGACATTTGCGCGGCGGTATGTCGACCGGGCCGGTTTGTCCGATCGTATCGAGGTTCGCGTCGGGCGCGCGCTCGACGTACTGCCCTCACTCGACGGCGAGAAGTTCGACGCGATGTTTCTCGACGCCGACAAGGAGCCGCTGCCAACGTATTTCGATTGGGCGCTCCGACTGGTGCGGCCGGGCGGATTGATCATCGGCGACAATGCGCTGTGGGGCGGCAAGGTGTATGGCGAGATGTCGGACGAGAAGACGCGCGCCGTACGCGGATTCAACCGCCGCATGGCGTCAGACCCACGCGTACTCGGCATCATCGTTCCGACGCACGACGGCGTGGCAGTCGCCGTCGTGCGCTAACGGGTGGCTACGTTCGACAGCATTTCACGATTGTTGGCCGACGCGCTACCGGATTGTCCGACGCTGGCTGGCGAGCCGCAGCTGGAGCTCACTCCTGCACCGTCGCAGCCCGCGCGCCTGATCAGCGCGACGATCGTTGAAGGCCATTCAATTCGCGCGAAGCGTATTTTCGAGCCGCCCGTTGTCGGTTTTGCAGCGTTCCTGGACGGCACGCAAAAGAGCCACGTTGAGCGATACCTGCCGAGCGGCGCACCGGTCGTGATCGGTACTGTTGCCGCCGCGATTCGGGACCGTCGCAATGAGCGTTTGCATACGTGGATGCACGTGGTCGAACGCAGGCTGTATCTGTCGCGTTCGCGTGTCTCGGAAGACGTATGGCAGCGTCTCTCCGGACTACCGATCGAGCTACGCAACACGGACGACGGCGGCGCCGACACGGTGGACGAGCATCCGCTCGCGCTGCGCGAGTCGGCATATCATCGCGTGCAGAAGGATCGTGAGGCGGCAGAGCAGGCGCTCGGACTCGCGTGGTGCAAGCGCGAAAATCGTCCGCTGCTGATAGACGGCGGGATCAGCAACGCCGAGCAGCTCGCGCATGCGCCGTGTGCGATTGGCGTGATCAAGAGTCATCGCACACTGTATGTGAGCGGCGACGCACTTACGACGGTCCTCGGGCTCGATCGGGCCGAGCGCTCGAGTGTATTTCTCGTGACGTCGCCGAAACGGGCGAGTGTGGCGAGCTGGTACCTGCGCATTCGCGATCCGCGCGGGCATGAGCCAATGTGGGGGTTGGTGCGCGTCGAGGTTGCCGTGCCCAACGGCGCAGGCGACGAGATTACGCAGCGCGCGGACATAGTATCCAAATGGATACTTGCCGAATCAGCGCCGGTGGCGCTGCCTGATGCGCGGTGGGACAAGATGGTGTACGGTGTTCGGGACTGCGAAGAATTCTTACGAGCGGTGATGTGATGGCGAAGGATCAAGAACGGGACGAAGAGCTGTCCGCGCCGGTTCGGCTCCTTGGTCGCGTGGTGGCGACTGAGCGGAAGCCCAATACGCCGCACGAGTTTCATTTCTGGACGGCGCTCGACTCGCCGGTCGGCATTGGGACGATCGTTCGCGTCGAAGGATCCGAGGCCGTGAACGGCCACTTGCCGGAGGTCTACGGCATCGTCGTCGAAGGGTTCAGCTACACCGATCTTCAAACGCCGCTCCACGCGATGCTCGGGCACGACGGCACGCCGGAGAGTGCATCGCTCGGATCGACGAGGCGCGCCGAGATCCGTCTGTACACCGCGGCGGTGTTGCGTCACGTGCCCGAAGAACCGCTCCAGCCAGTGCCGATGGGCGCCGTGTTCCTCGCGTCGGACAACGACGTCGCCGTTGCGTTGCGCATGGACGGCTATCTCAAGCCCGAAGCGCATACCGGAATTCCCATCGGTGTGTATCGCGCCGGCGGCACGGACGCGGCGATCTATCTCGATGCCGATTTTCTCATCGGACCCGAAGCGGCGCACCTCAACATCAGCGGCGTGTCCGGTTTGGCGACGAAGACGAGTGCGATCGAGTGGATTCTCTCGTCGATCTTCACACACTTCCCGGCGCAGAAGGGATCGGTTGCAGCCCTGTGTTTCAACGTCAAGGGTCCGGACCTCTGCTTTCTCGACCAGCCCGGTGAGATCGATGCGGCCGATCGGGCCCTCTACGAGAAGTGCGGAGTGCCGACGACGCCATTCGAGAACGTGCAGTACTTTGCGCCATACAAGTCGGATGGATTTTCACTCAACACGCTCCGGTCCAACGAGCAGTTGCTCGACAACGTGTCGTCGCTCACGTGGGGACTCCGCGAGGTGCTTCAGTACGCGGAAGTCTTGCTGAACAAGGACGACGTCGACGCCAAAGCGGACGCACTCATCGACTTCATCCGCGAACGCGTTGTCGACCGGGACTTCAACGACCCGCAGTTGCTCGGCAACAAGCACTATCACGTTCGCTCGTTCGCCGACCTGGAGACCTGGTTTCGCGACGTGCTGTCGGCCATGGAAGGGAAGAACAACGACGGCTGGCGCACCCACCACGTGGCCACGATCCGAAAGGTTCGAAACCGGCTGTCGAACATCTCCACGCGGTGCGCCGGCTTGGTGACGGACGATGGCGCCGTGAGCGATCTCCCGTTCGGGAGCTTTCAGGATCGGACAGTGTACGTAATCGACGTCGCGTCGCTGGAAGAGGATGCGCAGGATCTGATCTTTGCGCGGGTCGTCACCAAGCTCCGCGAACACCTCGAAAAACGCGATCTGGGCGTCAACCACGTTGTGGTTTTCGTCGACGAGCTGAACAAGTACGCGCCAAGCGATGGACAGGACACCTACGTTCGGAAAATGCTGCTCGACCTCGCGGAACGCGGCCGGTATCTCGGTCTCGTGCTGTTCAGCGCGCAGCAATTCCGGTCACAGGTTCACCGGCGCGTGGTCGGGAACTCTGGCACCGCGATGTATGGTCGCATGGACGCCGACGAGTTGGCGACGCCAGGCTACGCGGTGTTGAGCCCGGCCGTGAAGACGAAGCTTGCCACGCTGGAAAAAGGTCAGCTCATGGTCCGGCATCCGCATTTCACGCAGCCCATCTTCGTGCGCTTTCCGCGTCCGGCCATCATGCGTGGGCGCGACGGCGCGGAGCGGTATCCGCAAGCGGCGGATGTGGATCTCGACGCGGCGGTGGTGCGCAGCCTCCGTACGCTCGATTCGAGTATCACACTTGGTTGGGTTCAGGACGCCGTTGGACTCCGCGACGAAGAGGACATCTTGCGTGCACGAAATGCCACGCTGCGCGAGCGTCCGTCCGACGTGAAGAAGTTCTTCCTGGCGCAGCTTCGACCTGGCGTCGCAGCGCAGACGGTGTCGCGTCCGGCCACGACGCCGGTGCGCGCGGCTCCCGCCGACGACCCGTACGGATTCTGATCGACATGGGTTGGTCGCTGGCACGGCGGACGGTTGGATTGCTGCTGCTCGCAGCCGGGCATGCGTCGGCCCAAGCCGTGACACTGCAGATCAAGCCGCATCCCGGCGATACGCTGCGCATGCGTCTCGATCAGGAAAGCGAGATGACTGGCGTGCGGCACACCAAGTTCGGCGAGTCGAGCGCGATGGTCGTGAACAACATGCAGATGTTCTCTCGCGCGATCGTCGAAGGGTATGCCGATCATGCAACGACGCTGCTCGCCGTCACCGATTCGGTCCTCATCGCCTCGTCCGACGAGCGCGAACGCATGGCGGCCACGACGGCCGAGCAGCGCATGCGCGGGCAGAGTGTGCGCTTTCGCGTGTCGCCGGACGGGACCGTCGGCATGAATGAGACTGCCGGCGGTGCGCCGCGCGAAGTCGCCGAAGTGGTGTCGTTGATGCCGGCGGCGTTTCCGAAAGAGCGCATCAAGGTTGGCGAGAGTTGGAGTCGCGACATGCCGATGCCCACAGGTGAGCAATTTGGCGCGCAGCTATCGGGCAAACTGCACGTGACGTTTCGACTCGATTCGGTCACACACGCAGGGAATTGGGCGTTTGTATCGATGCGCGGCGAGATGCAGCCGGCGAGCGGTCCCGGCGCGGCGTCTGGCATGGTGCTGGAGAAGGGAATGGTGGACGGCACGATGCTCGTGGACCAGAAACGTGGATGGCTCACGGAGTCGTGGTTCAGCATCGTCGTGAGCTCGGTCACCACGCCACCGCCGTCGAGTGGTGTGCTGTCGATGCACGTCCAGATGCGAGTCACGCAGCACATGGTGACCCTTCCCCGGCGTTAGATTACGGCGGAGCTAAAATCCGCCGCATGCGCCTGGTCCACCTCTCCGATCTTCATCTCGGCTACCGGCAGTATCAGCGGCTCACTCCCGGGGGAATCAACCAGCGGGAGGCAGACGTCGCCGCGACCTTTCGCGCGTCTATCGACAGCGTCATTGCGTTGCGACCGGATTTGGTCGTCGTGGCCGGCGATATTTTTCATACAGTCAGGCCCACCAACCAGGCGATTCTGCATGGGTTTCTGCAGTTGTCCCGGCTCAAGGCGGCGCTCCCGGAATCCGAGATCGTTCTGATTGCCGGCAACCACGACACGCCGCGGTCGAGCGAGTCGGGCGGCATTCTGCAACTGTTCGCGCAACTCGGCATCAACATCGCCGATACGAAGCCGCAGCTCTGGAATTTTCCAAAGCTCGATCTCTCGGTGCTCGGTGTTCCCGACGTCCCAGGTCAGACGCGGCCAGAGCTGCGCCCAGCGCCTGGCGCGCGGTTCAACGTCATGGTCATCCACGGCGAGGTGCAGGGTGTACTGCCAGTGCATCTTGCATCCGCCGAGCGTGCCGCACTAGAGATTTCTCATGAGGAGCTGGGCGCGGCGCGGTGGGATTACGTCGCGCTCGGGCACTATCACGTCTACCGGGAAGTGGCACCGAACGCGTTCTACTCCGGCTCCATCGACTACACGAGTGCGAACACGTGGGGCGAGCTGCACGAGCAGCGCGCTGCAGGACTCTCCGGCAAGGGCTTCATCGAGCGGAATCTGATCACCGGCGAACACATCTTTCACCCGCTTCGTCCGTCGCGGCCGCTGATCGACCTCGAGCCGGTGTCCGTGCGCGGGCTGACGATCGCCGAGGTCGACGCCAAGATCAGTGCGGCGGTCGAGTCGTGTGCGGGCGGGATTGACGACAAGGTCGTGCGGCTGCTCGTGCGCGACGTGCCGCGGCATCTTCCGCGCGAGCTCGATCACAAGGCGATTCGCGACTACAAGCGGCGCGCGCTCAACTTCCAGCTCGATTTTCGCGCGCCGGAAATTCCGCGGCTGCACGCGACGGGAGCGCCCGGCCGGCGTCCGTCGCTCAATGATATTGTGAAGGAGCGACTGCGCACGCGCCCGCTCGACGCCGACGTCGATCGCGAGGCGCTCATGGCGCGCGCGATTGCATATCTCGATCAGGCGCAAGCGATGAACGTCGCACCCTCCGCAGTCGAAGAGGTTTGATGCGGCTCAACAGCCTGCATCTCTGCAACTTCCGGCAGCACATCGATACGCGAATCGATTTCGATTCGGGCATCACGGGCATCATTGGCCCGAACGGCTCGGGCAAATCGACGCTTCTCGAAGCGATCGCGTGGGCGCTGTACGGAAATCCTGCCGCCCGTGGAACGCGCGATTCCATTCGATCGTATCGCGCCGCGCCGCGCGCCTCGGTGAAAGTCGAGCTCGACTTCGAGCTGGGCGGGCATCGCTATCTCGTCTCACGCGGACTGACGAACGCGGAATTGTTCCTGGACGGCGCTACGGCGCCGATCGCGACCACAATTACCGGCGTCACCGATTTGCTCCGTCGCCGGCTCGGCATGAGTCACGACGAGTTCTTCAACACGTACTTCACCGGCCAGAAAGAGTTGAGCGTGATGGCCGCCATGGGTCCGGCGGAGCGCGCTCAATTTCTCTCGCGCGTGTTGGGGTATGATCGTTTGCGCATGGCGCAGAAGCTCATTCGCGAGCGGCGCAGCGCGATTGTTGCCGAGGCAACGGGTCTGCGCACGGGCATGCCTGATCCGGAGTCGGTCAATCGCGCGGTCCTCGACGCGGAGTTGCAGTTGCGCGAAGCGGAGCGTCGCGCCGCGGACACTGAAGCGCGGCGAGTTGCAGCGCGTGCCGCGATGGATGGCGTCACGCCACGCTGGGAAACGATGCAGCGCGAGCGTGACGCGCTGCAGGCGCTCACCGCGGAGATTCGCGTGGCCGAGGGCGAGCGTGCTTCGGCTGAGCGTGAGTTGGGTCGCGTCGATCGCGAGCTCGCGGAGATTGCGGCAGCCCGCGAGGCTCTCACGGGACTGCAAGTCGAACTCGCATCGTTTGCGGCACTACAAGTCGAGCTGTCCGCGTTGGATCGGGCGTGCAACGAAGAGTCGCGCCGGCGTACGCTCGCGCAGACGGTACAGTCGCTCGACGACGAGCTCGCGCGGCTGCACGAACGTCGCGCGAAGATCGAATCGGCGCCGGCGTTGGAGGCCGAGGCCACCGAGGCACTCACGCAAGCGCGCGCCGAGCTCCTCCAGGTGCAGCAGCAATTCGAAGACGTGCAGACCGATTGGGTTCGCGACCGCCAGGAGGCGGAGACGAAGCGGCAGGCGCTGCTCGATCAGCTGCGCGACGTGGAGCAGCAGCGCGAGCAGATCGTCGAGCTCGGCGAGAGCGGTATTTGTCCCATCTGTGCTCGGCCGCTCGAGACGCACTTTCGCACCGTATTGGAAGTCCTCGATGCACAGCTCGAATCGATTACCGTCGACGGCAAGTATTTTCGCGCGCGCATCGAGCAGCTCGCGACCACGCCGCCCGAGGTCGCCGAGCTCGACGAGCGCCGTCGAACATTGTTCGAGAATGTCGGCAAACTGGAGCGGCGACTCGCGAGGGTGCAGGCCGCGGTGACCGAGCTTGCGGGCCTCGTACGAGATGTGGAAAGCAAAGAGGATCGCAGAACCACGGTGGCCGCCGAGCTCGCGACGATTGCCGTGAGTTACGATGCTGTGCGGCACGGGGAAGTTCGTCGCTTGGTAGCAAAGCTCGCGGAGCTTTCCGTTCGTGCGGCGCGTCTGACGACGCAGCTCGAGCGCGACGCGGAGCTCGTCGCCGAGCGTGCGCGAGTCGTGGCGCGGATGGCCGAGATCGACGGCCGGCTGGCGCAGTTGACGGCGAAGTGGGAAGGCCTTCGTTTCTCGGAGGAGAGTTTCAGCGACATGCGCGAGCGTTACGAGCTCTCGGCGGCGGAGTTGCGTGCGGCCGAACTGTCGGCGGTCGCGGCGAATTCCGAGCTCGCTGCGGCGCGAGTGGCGATCGAGGCCGCGGACCGCGCCCGCGTCGATCTTGCTGAAAGTGAGAAAAAGCTCAATGTGCTGGTGAGCGATCGTCGTCTGCACGACGAGCTCGATCGCGCATTCACGGATTTGCGCACGGATCTGAACCAGGCACTGCGTCCTGAGATTTCGGAGCTTGCGAGCCGCTACATCCGCGAGCTGACGGACGGCCGCTACTCCGAGATCGAGCTCGACGAGCAGTACAACATCATCGTGCTCGAGGACGCGATCCCGAAACCGGTGATTTCGGGCGGCGAAGAAGACCTCGCCAATCTCGTTTTGCGTCTTGCAATCTCCGAGATGATCGCCGAACGTGCCGGACAGTCGTTTTCGCTCCTCATTCTCGATGAGGTCTTCGGGTCGCTCGACGAAGCGCGACGGCACAACGTCGTCGATCTGCTGCGGCGGCTCCAGGATCGGTTCGAACAGGTGATTCTCATCACGCACATCGAATCCGTACGTGAGGGGCTCGATCGAGTCGTCACGGTGCGCTACGACGAGGAGTCGGGCATTTCGCGCGTGCACAACGAATTGCCCGGGGACAAGATGCTGCTCGATCTCCAAGAGGGAGCGGCCGACTGATGACGACGTCCAAATCGTGGCGTGCGCATTCGATCGAAGGTCCGCAACGGGCACAGCTCGACGACATCGGCGAGTTGAATCAGATCTTCAGCGACGCGTTCACCGAACGCTATCGCCGCGACGGCATGGTCGGAGTGCGCGTTCCGTTCTTGAACCCAAGCATCTGGCGCTACGCGATCGAGGATGCGGACGACGGTGCCATGCTGTGGCGCGACGACCGCGGGCGGATCATCGCGTTCAACATGGTGCATCGATCGGGGACCGAAGGCTGGATGGGGCCACTCGCCGTTCGCACCGAGTTCCAGGCCAGCGGCACGGGGAAAGAGTTGGTGACTCGCGGCGTCGAGTGGCTGAAGCAGAGTGGCGCACGCGTGATCGGGTTGGAAACGATGCCGCGCACGATGGACAACATCGGCTTCTATTCGCGGCTTGGTTTCCTGCCCGGTCGTCTCACCATCACCACGACCATCGAAGGGGCGTACGGCGCCGAGCCTGCACAAACACTCGGGAAGTTGTCAGCACAGGCGCGCGAGGACGCAGTTGGCGAGTGTCGCACGCTCGTGAACGCGATGCAGCCTGGCTACGACTACACGCGCGAGATCATGCTGACGCACGAGCTCGGACTTGGCGATACGATCCTGCTGCGGAATCGCGATCGCATCGTAGGATTCGCACTCGCGCATACGACGCCACTCGTCGAGGGACGCCCGCGTGAAGAGCTGCGCGTGCTCAAATTGGTTGTGGCGGACGAAGCGCGTCTTCCCGATCTGCTCCGTGGGATCAGTGATTTCGCACGTCGCAACGGCACTCGACGGGTCTCAATCCGCGTGCAAGGCGAGTATCTCGAGGCGTACCAAGGCATGATCGCCGTTGGAGGACACGTGCGCTGGACCGATCTCCGTATGTCGTTGACGGGTTACGGTGAGCGGTCGCCGCAAAGCGGCATCGTGTTGTCGAATTGGGAGATCTGAGAGCGGCGTGGGTTACAAACGGGAACTGTGTGGGATCCGTAATATTTTGGTTCTCGGGAACGCGCGGTCCGTGTGTGGGCTAACTTGAGAGTCCCACTGCCGCGCACTCCAGTTCACCGGCGCGATCGGACAGCCCCCACCCCGGAGCAGTTCCATGAACGTCTCGCAGACCCCAACGACTGGATCGCCGCGACACCGCCGCAGGTTGCGTTCGCTGTCGATTGCAGTTGCCTCCGTATTCGCATGCGTGTTGTTGGCCGGCTGTCAGCACTACAAGCAGCCGCCACCGTATATCCATCCTGATCCGATCACGATCCATGTCGTGAGCGAGAATTTTCTGGATGCCACGGTATCCATCGTCGCCGGCGGCGTGACGCAGCGACTGGGCATGGTCATCGGCAACAGCAAGGCGACGTTCACTTACCCGTGGAACAACGGATTAGCCACCGGCGTGGTGATGGTTGCCACGACGATCGGCGGCTCGGGCAGTGGACGCTCGGTGAGCTTGTCCGTGAATCCCGGCCAGGTGATCGACTTCAAAGTCATGTCGATCCTGCGGCAGACGTATGCCACCGTTCACGATCCCTAAGACCCCGAACGGCTCGGCGTGACGACAGTCCGGCTCGTCATTCTCGTCGTCACGTATCTGCTGCTTGCCGTACCTCGAGTTCCGTTCGTCCGGTTGAGCCGACCGGGCGCGGCGCTGGTCGGCGCGGTCGCGATGGTGACCATCGGCGGGCTGCCGCTGCACGACGCGTACGCTGCGATCGATCTCGATGTGCTGGTGTTTCTGATCGGCGTACTCGTGATCACCGGCTATCTCGAGTACGGAGGCTTCTTCGAGTGGGCGGCGCGCCACGTCGTGGAGCGAGCCTCGTCGCCGCGAGCGTTGCTCGCCGCGGTGGTCGCCGCCAGCGGGCTGCTGTCGGCGTTCTTCGTGAACGACACCGTGTGTTTGATGCTCACGCCGCTGCTGATCGCCGCGTTGAAGCCGCTGCGATTGAAAGCGATGCCATTCTTGCTCGCACTGGCGCTCGCTGCGAACGTCGGTAGCGCGATGACGCCGACGGGTAATCCACAGAACATGCTCATTGGCGTCTCGAGCGGAATTCACTTCGGGCACTTCATCGCCGCGCTCGCGCTCCCGTCCCTCGGCGGATTGTGCATCGTGTTTGCGATTGTGGCGCTCGTCTATCGTCGCGACTTGGCTGCGCCATTCATCGAACAGGGCGAGGTGCCAGCGACGCCGTTCGACGCGCCGCTCGTGACGCGAACGCTGATCGTCTTCGGCGGGGCGTTGTGCGCGTGGCTTGCGGGGCTTTCGCTCCCACTCGTGGCGATCGGCGCGGCGGCGGTGTTGCTCCTCATTGCGTACCGCGATCCGAGTGCGGCGTTCGAGCGGGTCGAGTGGCCGTTGCTCGTGTTCTTCGCGGCGTTGTTCGTCGTGATGCGCGGCGCTCGCGATCTGCCGCTAGTGGCGGCGCTCACGTCCGCCGCCGGCGCGCAGCTTCATGGCGCGGCGCTGCACGATGCAGTCGTGACGTCCGGCGCGATGACGGCGCTGTCGAATCTCATCTCGAACGTGCCGGCGGTGATTCTCTGGTTGCCCGTCGTACCGCGGACGCCGAATCCGCAGTTCATCTGGCTCGTGATGGCGATGAGCTCGACGTTCGCGGGCAATCTCACGCTGCTCGGGTCGATGGCGAATCTCATTGTCGCCGAGCGTGCGGAGGTGCGCGGCGAACACATGTCATTTCTGGAATACTTGAAAGTCGGCGTTCCCGTCACGCTGCTCACGCTGGCGTGGGGAATCGCGACCATGGTGCTCGTCACGCGCGTCTGGTCCTGACCGCGACGCGCGGCGTCATTTTTTCTTTGGCTCGGGATGCCGCCGATCGCCGGTGACGACGATGCGCCAGATGATGACGAACATGCCGACGGTGAGCAGCAGATGTATCCAGCCGCCCGTATCGAACATGAGTGCTCCGATGCCCCAGATGATGATCAGCGCGATGCCGACGATGATGCCGAGATCCATTTGTTGACCTGTGTTGCGATGGTCCCTAACTTGCTTTTCCACGAGTCGGAAGCAACAGTCGGGCGGAGAAACACGTTTCTGAGCCGATAAGTCCTTCGAGCCGGTTCGACAATCTATCACCAACGCCAGGCCCTCAGTGCGGGGGAAGACGAACGGTTGATGGTGAGGACCTCAAAAATTCGACCGGGCTTCAGCAAACCTTCTCCGTACCGAGCCTCCGGGCCCCGTGGTCTCAGCCGCGGGGCTCGTTTTTTTTTGATCGACGCAAGTTTGACCCAAGCCGGTGAGCGCCATGCCGAACAGCTCCTCCCCGCAGGTCACCATCACTCGGCGGATGCAATTCAATGCCGCGCACCGCGTGCACAATCCGGCGCTGTCGGATGAAGAAAACGCGCGTCTGTTCGGAAAGTGCAACAATCCGAACTGGCACGGGCACAACTACACGCTCGATGTCTCGGTGACCGGCTCGATCGATTCGCGCACAGGCTACGTGATCGACTTGGGCGCGCTCAAAGCGATCGTGGAGCGCGAGGTGATCAGCAAAGTCGATCACCGCAATTTCAACGTCGAGGTCGATTTCATGACCGGCCTCATTCCCACGACCGAGAACATCGTCGTTGCGATGTGGGGCGTGCTCGAGCCGGCGATTCGCCCGGCTCAGCTCACGCGACTCGTGCTGTGGGAGACGCCGAACAACTACGTCGAATACGACGGCAAGTGACCAACGCAGCCAGCGGTACGGCGTTGGTCAGTGGCGCGTCGCGTGGCATTGGGCTCGAGGTCGCGCGGCTGCTTACGTCGCACGGGATGCGAGTCGCGATGCTGGCCCGTTCGAGCGAAGCGCTCAAGGCACGCGCGAAAGAGCTCGGCGCGCTCGCACTTCCGGTGCAGTGCGACGTCGCCGACCCGGCGGCGGTAGACGCGATGGCAGCGCGCGTGCTGCGCGAATTTGGCGGACCGCCAGACGCGATCGTGAACAACGCGGGACTCTTCAAGCTGGCGACTGTGGCGCGAACCAGCACGGAGGACTTTCGCGCGGCACTCGACGTGAATCTCGTTGCGCCTTTTTTGATCGTACGCGCTTTCTTAGGCGCGATGCAGGAGCGAAAATCGGGACATGTGGTGACGATCGGCTCGATCGCCGATCGCATGACGTTCCCCGAGAATGGCGCGTACGCGGCGAGCAAGTTTGGACTTCGTGCGCTGCACGATGTGCTGCGTGGCGAGCTGCGCGGCAGCGGCGTGCGCGCCACATTGGTATCACCCGGACCTGTCGACACGCCGCTGTGGGACGAGATCGATCCTGACACGCGACCCGGCTTCACGCCGCGGCGCGCGATGCTGCCGGCGTCCGCAGTTGCGGAGGCTGTGTGGTACGCGCTGTCGCAGCCCGCGGCCGTGAACGTCGACGAGCTTCGGCTGTCGCGGAGCTGATCGACACCGATGTTCGTTCCGCTCGTCGACATCCTGCGCTGCGTTCGGCCGCACGAAGAGACCTGGCTCGTGGCGTCGATCGATCGCGCCGACGATCGCTACATCGTCGAGGGGACCCTCGGCTGCCCGATCTGCCTGACGGAGTACTCGATTCGCGACGGTGTGGTGTACTTCGCGGAGGAGCGTCCAGCGGGCGTCGTCGAAATTCGAGCGAGTGAAGAGGACGCGGTTCGTGTCGCCGCGGCGCTCAATCTGACTGAAGCGAGAATGGTTGCCGTGCTGCACGGTGCGTGGGGCGCGCACGCGCAGCTCGTGCGCGGTTTGTCGCCCGCACAGCTATTGCTGCTCAACGGCCCGGCGAGCATGACGAGTGGCGACGGCATCTCGCTGCTCGTTGCCGACACTGCGCCGCTCGCGCAAGGTTCGGTGGACGCCGTTGCGGTCGATGCGTCGGCAACCGAGACGATGGTCGCGTCGCTGGTGCGCAGTCTGCGCCGAGAAGGGCGGATGCTTGGACCGCCGTCGCTTGCCGTGCCGGATGGACTCGTCGAAATCGCGCGCGACGATGACGGCTGGGTGGCGCGGCTGGACGTGAAGGTTACCGTCAGTGCGCCGGTTCAGCTCAAACGGCGGGAAGAGTAACCGCTGTCATTCCGAGCCGCAGGCGAGGAATCTTCTTTCACTAGTTAGGGACGGAAGATCCCTCGTCGCTGCGCTCCTCGGGATGACATTAGCGGGTGTTGCGCTCCAGGTCCGTTTCATCACCGCTGGCGTACAGCTCGTCGATCACAGATTTATACGTCTTGTCGACGACGCGGCGTTTGACCTTGAGCGTCGGAGTGAGCTCGCCGTGCTCGATCGAGAAGTCGTGCTCGAGGAGACCGATCTTCTTCGGGCGCTCGTAGCGCGCCAGGCTGGCAATCTCCTTCTCGACTTCCTGTTCCATCTTCTGCCGCACGGCAGGCAAGACGAGCAACTCCGCCCGCGTGGGCGCCGACAGATTCTGCTGGCGAGTCCACTTGTCGAGGGAGTCCCAGTTCGGGACGATGAGAATGATCGGGAACTTCCGCTTGTCGCCGATCATCACGGCCTGGCTCACGAACTTGTTCGTCTTGATCTGATTCTCGATCGGCTGCGGCGAAATGTTCTTGCCGCCGGCGGTGACGATGATGTCCTTCTTGCGATCGGTGATCGCGAGGAATCCGTCGCGAACTTCGCCGATGTCGCCGGTGTGGAACCACCCCTCGGTGTCGATCGCCTCGGCCGTCGCGGTCGGCTTGTTGAAATAGCCTTTCATGACGTGCGGGCCGCGCGTGAGAATCTCGCCGTCCGCGGCGATCTGAATCTCGACGCCGGCGATGGGTTTTCCGACCGTGCCGAGGCGAAAGTTCGCTGGCGTGTTCACCGAAATGACCGGCGACGTTTCCGTCAGGCCGTATCCCTCGAGAATGACGAGGCCGGCGGCGTAGAAGAATTTGTTGATTTCGGCCGCAAGCGGAGCGCCGCCGGACACGAAGTAGCGGAGCCGCCCGCCTGTGCGCGCCTTCAGTTTAGAGAATACTAATTTCTGGGCGATTTGATACTGTAAAGCCAGTAGCCCGTGCGGCGTGCCGCCGGTGAGCGTGACGTCGGCCCATCGGTCGGCGACACCGCGCGCCCAGAAAAAGATCTGCTTCTTCAGGCCGCCCCCCGACACGGCGCTGTCGAGCACCCGGGCGTACATCTTCTCGTAGAGTCGCGGCACCGAGAGCACGAGCGTGGGTCGCACTTCCACGAGATTGGCCGGCACCGTGTCCACCGACTCGGCGTAGGCGATGCTCGTGCCCGTCGCGAACATGAGGTAGTGGCCGGCCATCCGCTCGAAGATGTGCGATAGCGGCAGAAAGCTCAGGCACGTGTCGACGCCCTCGAACGGCACGGCGGTGACCGATGCTTTGACGTTCGAGTAGATGTTGTCGTGCGTCAGCATCACGCCTTTCGGATCGCCCGTCGTGCCCGATGTGTAGATCAGCGTCGCGACGTCATCGGGACGCACCGCCGTTGCGCGCGCTTTGAGCGCATCGCGTCGCGCCGGCGAATCAGCTCCCGCGCCGGATGTCTCGAGCGACGACAACGTCAGATCGGCGCCGCCAGACGCATCGTCGAAGCTGATGACGTGCCGCAAGCTGGGCAAATCGCCGCGCACTGCAGAGACCTTTGCGGCTTGATCGGCGTTGGACACGAAGATCGCAGCCGCGCCGGAGTCGCGCAGAATGTACGCGACCTGATCGCTCGGGAGATTCGGATAGATCGGAACGTCCGTCGCGCCGATCTGCAGACAGGCAAAATCCGCGAGCGCCCACTCGGGTCGATTCTCCGAGAGAATCGCGATGCGGTCACCGCTGCGAACGCCGAGCTCCTCGAGGCCCAGCGCGATGCGCCGTACGCGCTCGACGATCGTGTCGTGTGAGATCGGCTCGTACCGCCCGTTGCGCTTGACCTGCAGAGCGTCGGGCTTGTGATACGCCGCGACCGCGTCGAAGAACAGCTGGTTCAGCGTGCCCGGCTTCGAGTTCCGGGGGCCACCCGTGGTGATCATCGACGGTCTCGCGGAGGAGGTCGACCTCTATTCTACTTTGATGAACACAATAAATGTGACTGGCGCGCCTTTCACCGGAACGCCCTTGTACAGTGTCGTTGCCGTTACGATCGCACTGTCGATCTTCTTGCTTTCGAGCAACTGCTCGTCGCCAAGCGCTTTGGTATATACGACGAGTCGCCGAATGGCGCCGCCGGATCCGTCAGTCGTATCGACCGCCGACAATTTGCCGTCATCGCCGGCGATATAGACGGCAGGTGACTTCGCCCCGGGCAGCGAGATCGGGGCGTAGGTCAACTCGTACTTCACCACAAAGCCAGCGACCGGCTGCCGCGTCGCACTCTGCAACGTGACGCCAAGTTGTGCCGTGCCGATCGACGACGAGGAGTCGACACCGACCGGCGCAACGAGTGTGTCCGGCTTGAACGGAATGAACAACGTATCTGGCGCAGACGTCACCGGAATCGTGGTGACGGCCGTCTGCAGCGATCCGATTTGTCCAACTACGTGGACCGCGCCCACGCTGTCGCCCACGAGAATGTTGCTGGAATTCAAATGGGCGTACTTGATCGAATCGGTGAGGAAGAACTCGGTCGCCAGCCCGGCGATCGGCGATCCGCCTGCATCGTACGCCGCCATCGTAATCGGTGCGGGTACACCGTTGCTGTCGCGCATCACATCGCCGGCGACCACGGCCGGCGACGGCAGCAGCAACACCGAAATCGACGCCGGCCCTTTGGGCGCCGACATGTCGATGCACGCAACACCAATGATCGCTGCGGCCGCGACCAAACCCTTCGTCAACCGGTGATTCACCCAATCCGTCCAGCGAGATAGTCAGCCAACGCGCGATATGCCTCTGAGGCCGCGTCATCCGGCGCGCGCAGCACCACGGGCTGACCCGCGGCGAACGCGTCGACCGACGCAGCGGTTCGCGGCACGGCCATATCCAATACCAAGCCGTTGGGCAGCTGTTCCCGCACGTATTTGGCCACGCGTTCCGACGCCGGATTGTTCGGCTCGACCATCGTCAACAAAATGCCGTCGAGCACGAGACTGGGATTGCTCGCCAGCGCGGCGCGAATGCCGCGCAGAATCTGCGTTGTGGTCTGCAAGGCGAGCGGCTCGCACTGCAGCGGCACGAGTACGTGCTGGCTGCACGCGAGCACGCGATGCACCACCGTGCCCAGTCCCGGCGGCGTATCGACGATCACCGTGTACCCGCGATCGCGCGCGCGCTGAAACAGCTCGGCGGTTCGCGGCGACGACGCGAGATCCTGTTGATACTGGTCGTGCATCGGGCTCTCGCTCACGCTTCCGGCCGACACCACGCGCAGCCACGGCAAGTTCGTCGTGCGCACGACCTCGTTCATCTCGTGCGTGCCGGCCAGGAAATCGGACAGACCGACGCGAGTAGCAGCGGCGTTGAGTCCGAGACCAAAGCGCACCGAGCCCTGCGGGTCCGCGTCGATGAGCAGCACCTTGCTGCCGCGGCGCGCGAGTGCGGCGGCGAGGTTGATGGCGGTCGTAGTCTTCCCGACGCCGCCTTTTTGGCTAACGACCGCCAGGACCTGTCCCACGCTACTTTCCGGGCTCGTCGGAGAGCGTGTGTCCGCTGCGCAGCTTGCCCAGGGTGTCTTCGGCGTGGCGTACCCAGCGCTCGGATTCAGCGCCGGACGGCGGCTTCGCGATGAATTTCTCCAGGTGCTCCTCGGCGCCGGGTCGATCGCCGCGCTTCAGGAGCAGAAACGCCAAGCCGTAGTGGGCGCCCGACAGGTCCGACTCGACGTCGAGCGCGCTTTTGTACGCGCGGATGGCCTCTTCGGGGCGATTCGTCTTCGTGAAGGCGATCGCCATGTTCTGGAGAATCTTCGTGTCGTTGGGCCGGTCGCGCAGCGCCAAGCGATACGACGTCAACGCCGCGTCGTAGTCGCCCTGCCGCTCCAAGGCCATCGCCTCGCTCAAATAATCCAGGCGCTGGGGCTTGGGGCCGCCTTCAGACTTCCCGCCGGTCAGGCGACTCCACCAGGACATGCGACTCGAGAGGTGTTGAGGACGACGAATTCCGCCCGTCGGGGCTAGCCGGAGGAACGACTGGGCTCGTCGGCAAAGCTATCCGATCGAACGGGAGGGAGCAACCGCGATGCGGCGCGGTGCAGCCGCGATGCAACCGCGATGCTTTGCCGGTCAGCGGGCCACAGGTAGCTTACAGAATGTCTCCGCGACGCACGACGGTTGAGCATTCCAAGGGCGTTTTCGAGGTCGAGTGGCCCCTGTTCGGCGAGCTCTCGCGCGGACTCGCGCTGAAAGTGGCGCGTGCCTACGACCCGGAGCTCGTAGTCGGGATCGCCACCGCCGGCGTCGTACCCGGCGCGGTCATCGCCGCAATCCTCGGCCGCGAATTCCATTCGATGGTCGTGAGCCGCCGATTTGGCGCCGACACTGTTCGCGAGACACCGGCCGTCCTGAGTCAGGCCCCCGCGGCCGTGCGCGGCCGGCGCGTGCTGGTGGTCGACGAGACGTGCGACACAGGCGACACGATTCGCCTGGCGGTCGCGGCCATGGTCAATGCCGGTGCGGCGGAAGTACGGACCGCCGTGGCCTTTCAGACCGGGAGCTTCAACGCCGATTTCCACGCGCTGGCGACGGAAAGCACGATCGTGTTGCCCTGGGACAGGGAAGTGCTAGTGGACGGCGAGCTGCTCGCGAATCCGCTTTACGCAGACGCGCTCAAGACGGCGAGATAGCGCGGGTCGCGCGGGTCGCGCGAGTACAACCTCAGCTTCGCACTGCTTCCTCGTACGACGACCCTTGGCCCATCGCGTCGTACACTGCCTGCATCGTCTCGCCACTTCCCACGAGGAACCGGCAGCGATCGGCGCCCATCGAGCGGCATTCCACTTCCATGACGGCCAAGGGCTCGCCCGCCAAACGTCCGAAGAAGTCCGCGAGTACTCCGGCCGAGTAGTAGCATCCTGGAAACTCGAGCGGGAAGGCGGGGTCGCTCTCGGCCCAATCGGCTGAGTCGAGCGTCGCCACTGTTTCGAGTGCGCCGAGCTCGATCGAGCCCCAGCCGGCTTCGCGAAAGAATTCGTTGGCTCGCACGGCGAACTCCGCTGCCGTGAGCACGTCGGGATGCGGTGCGCCGCGCGCGGCGAGCCAAGCGGCGAATGTGTCGAACAGCGCTTGGCCGCCGGCGAATCCTGCTTCTTGCAGCAGAGTCGCGGCGTTCGGCCCCAGGTCGCGAAACATCGCGGCACGGAGTGCAAGCAGCGAGTCGCGCGTCATGGCCACGAGTGCATTGGCCGGCAAGTCGATCGATGCCATTGAAATCTCCTAGTTTATCCGCGAATTCGCTCGAGAAACTCGGCTTCGTCGATCGTCTCGACGCCGAGCGTGCGCGCTTTTTCGAGTTTGCTGCCGGCGTCTGCACCGACGACTACAAATGTTGTCTTCTTCGAGACGCTGCTGGCCAGGCGACCGCCGTTTCCCTCGACGAGCGCACCTGCCTGCTCGCGAGACAATGTCGGCAACGTGCCCGTGATGACGACTGTCATGCCCTTGAGTGAGTCACCTGTCTGCGTCTGCGGCTCGTCCAATGTCAGACCGGCGGCGCGCAGTCGCTCGATGAGATCCTGTGCCTTGGGATCAGAGAACCATGATACGAGCGATTCGGCGATGGTTTCTCCGATACCGTGCACGGCGAGGACATCCGCCACGGTGGCGTTTGCGATTGCGTCCATCGTGCCGAAGTGCTTCGAGATCTGTTTCGCGACCGTTTCGCCGACGTGCTCGATGCCGAGGGCGAACAACAGCCGCGAAAGTGGCTGCGCCTTCGACTCCGCGATCGCCGCCACGAGCTGTTCGGCGCTCTTCTCGGCCAATCGATCGAGTTGAACCAGCGTGTCGGCCTCGATGTCGTACAAGCCGGCGGCGTCGCGAATGATGCCTTCGCTCACCAGTTGGCTGATGCGCGCGTATGAGAGTCCTCTAATGTCCATTGCGCCGCGCGACGCGAAGTGGACGAGACTCTCGAGCTGGCGCCCCGGACACTCGAAGTTCGGGCAGTAGAGCATGCCGAGGTCGGTGCCTTTGACCAGCGTCGTATCGCACGACGGGCAGCGTTCCGGCGGCTCGTACGGTTCGGGCGGATGCTTTGGATCGCGCTTGTCGGGAACAGGTCCGATGATCTGCGGAATCACCTCGCCGGCGCGCTTCACCTGCACGACGTCGCCGACTCGCAGATCCTTGCGCGCCACGAGATCGAAGTTGTGCAGCGTCGCCAACTTCACCGTCGTGCCGCCGATCTCTACCGGCTCCAGCACCGCATAGGGATTGATCGTCCCCGTACGCCCGACGTTCACCTCGATCGCCTTCAGCGTCGTCTCGGCGATATCCGGCGCGAATTTTCGCGCGATCGCGTAGCGCGGCTCGCGTCCGCCAACGACGCCGAGGTCTGGCCAGAGTGCCAGCGCGTTGACTTTGACGACGCCGCCGTCGATCGCGAAGTCGATCGCGCCGCGAATCTTGTGCTCGACGTCTGTGGCCCATGCGTGCACGTCGGCCATCGTGGCGCAGCGCAGTCGATTCGGCGCCACCGGAATTCCCCACGACGACAACAGGTCGAGCAGCTCGTCCTGCGTCGCGACCGGAAGCGAGTCTCCGTCCGGCAGTGCGACGGTGTAGCCGAAGAAGCGCAGCGGACGCGACGCGGTGATTCGCGGATCCAGTTGGCGAAGTGCGCCTGCTGAGGCGTTGCGCGGGTTGGCGAAGACCGGCTCGCCTCGCGCGACACGCTCCTCGTTCATGCGTTCGAAGCCACTGAACGGCATGTACACTTCGCCGCGAATCTCCATCATGAATGGATGATCCTCGCCGCGCAGCCGCAGTGGAATGTCGCGCAGCGTACGCAAGTTGGCGGTGACGCTTTCGCCGATCGTGCCGTTGCCGCGTGTCGTACCCTCGACGAGCACACCTTCGCGGTACGTGAGGCTGATGGCCGCACCGTCGATCTTGAGCTCGCAGTTGTAACCCGCGCGGCGCACGTCTTCGCCGGCCATGCGAATGATGCGCTCTTCCCACGCCGCGAGCTCTTCCTCGTTGAAGGCGTTGGCGAGGGACAGCATTGGCACGAGATGCGTATGCTTGGCGAGATTGCTCGCCGGCTCGGCGCCAACACGTTGCGTGGGCGAATCTGCCGTTCGGAGCTCGGGGTTCTCGGTCTCCAGCGTCAGCAGCTCGCGGTACCGTTTGTCGTAGTCGAGGTCCGACATCACCGGACGATCGAGCACGTAGTACTCGTACGACGCCTGCTCGAGCTCGGCCCGCAGCGTGGCGGCGCGGGCGCTCAGCTCATCCTTTGGCTTCTTCATCGATGACTTGCATCGCCACGGTCACGAGGCGCTCGAGCTCATCGTCGGACGCTTTCGGCAATAGTGTTTCCGCCCAGACGTGGTCGTCGCTCTTTGTGTAGCGGTCGAGGAGTCGCCGCACGAACGCGATCAACGCGATGCGCTGCAAGTCGGCGCGGCGCTGGCCGCTCGACGCGTCCTTCTGGTCGCGCAACAGCGCCTCGAATCGATGAGCATTTCTTAATGCCTTAGCGGTGAGCGACGCCACCACTTGGCAGAACCGAACGTCGGCATCGGAGAACGGCTCGGCGTCGCGGTCGGTGCGCAGGAAGATTGCCCCGATGACGTTGCCCTGCCATTGAATCGGCACCACGATGATCGAGCGAACGTTGCGCGTGTCGAGCGTCGCTTTGATGCTGCGAAGTGTCGGATCGGTGGCCGCGTCGGGGATGAAGACAGTTTCGCCCGAGTCGAACGCCCGCTTGAGCTCAGGATAGCGATTGAGATCGACCACGAGATTGCGAATGGTCGGATCTTCGTAGCTCGCGACGAGGCGGACTTCATTCTGCTCGCCCGAGAGGAAGATGGCGCAGCGATCGAGGCCGAATGCGTCGCCGAGTTTGCGGGCGATGGCCTGGAGGATGTCGACGAAGTGCAGGGAGGACGAAATCTCCTGCAGAATGTCGACGATGGCGACGAGATGATCGCGCTCGCGCTGCAGCTCGCCGACGCGGGCGCGCAGGCGAGCGATTTCGTCATTTTTCTCGTCCTGCTCCGGCGTCGGAGTGGGTTTCTCCGTCGTCGGCGGCGACTCCAACATGATGTCCGGGTTTGTCTGATCCATCGGTTGCCGCAACGTGTTCGTTGAATTCGTCGCTGTCGAAACGCACGACCCGATTCCGGCCCGTCTCCTTCGCGACGTACAGCGCCTCGTCCGCGGCGCGGACCAATCCGTCACAATGCTCGATACGCGGATGCGGCCACGCGGAGACACCAAAGCTGGCGGTGCTTCTCAAGGAACCGCCATCGAACGTGAATGTATGTGCCTCGATCTCTTTTCGCACCCTCTCGGCGAACGTCACGGCGGCGTCGAGGACCGTACCCGCAAGCAGCAGCATGAATTCCTCGCCGCCATACCGGCCGGCGCGATCGACTTCGCGAACCTCACTGCGCAGGATACGCGCGAGTTGCTTGAGGACCGCGTCGCCTGCCTGATGCCCGTGCGTGTCGTTCACGTTCTTGAAGCGATCGAGATCGCACATCACACACGAGAAAGGCTCGTTCAGCCGCTTCGCATGCTCGAACATCTCGTCGAGCCGCTCCTCGAGATGCCGTCTATTATCGAGCCCCGTGAGCACGTCGGTCTGTGACATGTGTCGCAGACGTTCGTTGGCCTCGAGCAACTGGCGCTCGCGCTCCTCGAGCTCTTCCTGCAGGCGCTTGATGCGCAGCATGGAATTGAGGCGCGCTTTGAGCTCGGCGAAGTCGATCGGCTTCGTGATGTAATCGTCGGCGCCGGCCTCGAGACCCTCGACCTTGTTCTCGGTCGCGTCGAGCGCCGTCTGCATGATGATGGGAATGAACGGCAGGTTCGGGTTGCCCTTCACGCGGCGGGCGACCTCGATGCCGTCCATCACGGGCATCATGACGTCGAGCAGGATCAGGTCGGGCGGCGAGGACTCGACTTTGTCGAGGGCCTTCTGGCCGTCGGTGGCTGCCTCGGTGGTGAAGCCCCACGACTCGAGGCGTGCTCGCAACAGCTCGACGTTGTCCTCATGGTCGTCGACAATGAGGACACGGGCCGTCTGGACGTCAGGAAGCCCGGCCATCGCCCTTTCCGAGGAAGCGTTGCACTTCCGCCACTACCGCCCTCGGCTCACAGGGTTTGGCGAGATAGCCGTCGCAGCCAACCTCCATCGCTTTCTCACGATCCGACGCCAGCGCGTGCGCGGTGAGCGCGATGATCGGAATCTCGCGCGTCTGCGGATCGTGCTTGAGCACCTGAGTGGCTTCCCAGCCGTCGATGACCGGAATGGAGATGTCCATCAGGATGAGATCCGGCTTCTCGCTGCGGGCTTTCGCAATTCCTTCCTCGCCGTTCAACGCTTCCGTGACGGCATAGCCGAAATGCCGCAAAATCGTGGAATAGACGATGCGGTTGTCCTCGTTGTCTTCGACGAGCAGGACTGTTTTGCCGTTCGTGGTCATTCGCGTCCTCGCACCGTCGGCCGTGAACGAATGGACGTCCACACCGGGGCGTTGGGCCAGGTGGTAATGGACTGCCGGATAGCAGAAGATGACCGGAACGACCAGGGCGACCCGCCCGACCGTGCCGAACCATCGAGGAAACCACTGAATTCGAGACCGTACGCCGCAATTTTCTTACCACAGAACACGGAGAGCCCTACCAATGTCCTACGCCGGTCCAGTGTCGCGCGCCAAACGCGCCTCCGCCGCCGCGCCTGCCTACCCCTCGCAGACTCGCAAACCGGGGACCTCCAGTACACCTCCCCGCCGGCGTAAAGCCAGCTACTCCAACGACCACCGGCCCATGTTGGTATTTGCGGCCGGTATCGTTTTGGGCTTGGCGGTGGGAGGCGGTGTCGCGCTCATGCTCGCTCCACAAACCGGTGCCGATGCCCGCCGCCTGCTCCGCCGAAAGGGCCGTCGCGCCGCTCACCGCGGACAGGACGCCTGGGACGATCTCAGGGACGAGCTCCGGCGTGCCGTCGTGCGTCGGCGCCGCCAGCATGCTGCTCACGCCGCTACTGAAGCGCCTTGAGCCGAGCGGCCGCGAGCGTTTTGTATTTCGCGTCGTTGTAATCGGTCACGGGAGCCCGCGCGATCCATTCATATTGCTCGACCGCTTTCGCTTTCTGATCGCGCTCGGCATAGACGCTCGCGAGGTCGAGCCGATGCGTGATCCGATTCGGCTCCTGTGCCACCGCTTGCTCGAGATAGGTCTGCGCGCTGTCCCAACTCGCCTCGCCGAAAACTTTTCCGCCGAGAAAATTCTTGGCAATCATTCGCGAGAGTCCGTTGAGACTCATCACTTGCTCGTTCCACACGCCCATGATGTGTAGCGCACCGGCGTGTTTGGGATCGATCTTGAGCACGGCGAGTGCTTGGTCGCGCACCTCGTTCGCATATTTGATCTTGTCGCGCGTGCCCATCGTCAGCGCGCGCCGGCCCACGGCGCGCGCCAACTCGAAGTGTCCCTCGGCATCGGTGGGGTTTGCCGCT
This sequence comes from Gemmatimonadaceae bacterium, assembly GCA_036499625.1. Classification (GTDB taxonomy): domain Bacteria; phylum Gemmatimonadota; class Gemmatimonadetes; order Gemmatimonadales; family Gemmatimonadaceae; genus JAQBQB01. Next base: position 40,111 of record DASYDJ010000040.1, on the reverse strand, counting down.
ACCGCGCGTCGCGCGTACTGTTCTGCGCTCTGATAGAGTGAATCTCGCTCGTTGTGATTGTCGTCGAATTCGCCCAGATCAACGGCGTCGTGCGCGGCCTTGGTGAGCGCGGTGTAGTTCGACGGATCGAGCTTGATGGCTGCGTCGTAGTGCTGCAGCGCGCTCACCAGATTGTTGGCCGCGTGATCACGGTTGCCGAGCGCGATTTGCTCGTCGACTGTCTGAGCGGTGGCGACGCGCCCAAGCGACAGGATGGCCGTGGCCAGAACGATGCATGATCGCATGAAGGACTCCTCAACAATCAGGTACAGTCAGGTCGATGATTCTCGCTACGGCGGCGCCATTCCAGGTCGGTAAATGCTCGCACATCGTTTGATCGAGCGAAAGCGCGACGGTGGCCGAATAGAATCCGGCGACTGGCGCGCACTCGCGTTGGCGTACGCCAAGGGCCACGTGCCCGACTACCAGATGGCGGCCCTCTTGATGGCGTGTTTTCTTCGCGGTCTCGATCGCGGCGAGACCGCGGCGCTCACCGAGGCAATGCTCGCCAGCGGCGACCGCCTGGAGCTCGACTATCTCGGTGTGCCGCGCATCGACAAGCATTCCACGGGCGGCGTCGGCGACAAAGTATCGCTCGTGCTTGCGCCGCTCGTCTCGTGCCTCGGTGTTGCGGTGCCGATGATGTCGGGTCGATCGCTGGGCCATACAGGAGGTACACTCGACAAGCTCGAGTCGATCCCCGGCTTTCGTACGGATCTGTCGCTCGCCGAAGCGCGCACGTTGCTCGAGACGGTCGGTTGCACGATGATCGGTCAGACGCCCGAGATCGCGCCGGCCGACAAGAAGATGTATGCGTTGCGCGATGCAACGGCGACGGTCGAGGCTATTCCGCTCATCGCGTCGAGCATCATGAGTAAGAAACTCGCCGAGGGACTCACGGGTCTCGTGCTCGACATGAAGCGGGGCACCGGCGCGTTTCTGCCGCACCTGGATTCCGTCCTCGAGCTCGCCGAAGTGATGATCGCGCTCGGTACGGATCATGGCTGTCCAACCGTCGCGTTGGTGACCGCGATGGACCGTCCGCTCGGCCGGGCGTGCGGCAACGCACTCGAAGTCGAGGAGGCCATCGCCGCGCTGAAAGGCGAAGGTCCGTCGGACTTGATGGACGTCACTTACGCCCTCGGCGCCGAGATGCTGGTGCTCGCGGGGGTTGCACCGAACATCGGTGCGGCGCGCACCACGCTGGAACAGGCGATCGCCACCGGTCGTGCGGCCGAGCAGTTTCAGAAGATCATCGAGGCCCAGGGCGGCAATCCTAGCGTCGTTGAGGATCCCGCTGTGTTGCCGCAAGCAGCGCATTGCGAGATCTGCACGGCGCCGCGCCGCGGGTTCGTCGCGCACGTCGAGCCCAAGACCATTGGCCGCGCGATCATCGAGATGGGCGGTGGCCGCACGCAGATCTCGGACGTCGTCGATCCGTCTGTTGGCTTCGTCATTACCGCGCGCCCGGGCGATTGGGTCGAAGCAGGCGAACCGGTGGCCACAGTGTTCGCGCGCGATCGCGCGGGCGTCACTAGCGGCCGGCAGGCGGTGCGGAACGCAATCCTCATCGCCGATGAAGCCGAGCCGCCGCTGGCGTTGATTTCGCACCGCGTGTCTCCGGCCGGCGTCGAAGCGTATCACGCATAGTTGCCCAGGTTGCGTCGGGTCGCCTGCCCGGAGAACTTTCAGTTTCACAACGTTGTCACGAGGTCGAAATGCCGCCCAAGATCGCCCGTCTCGCCGCGCTCGGTGCGTATGCCGCATGCGCTGGCTTCATCGCTCTCTTTGCGTACATCTGCTACTTGGCAGCGCCGTCGAAGACCGGCGGCATGATGATGGCGCTCTCAGTGGTGAGCTGGATCTCGGGGGCACTCGTGCTCATCGCCCTCCTGGGGCTACACGTCGTTCTCGCGAAGCAGCTGCAGGCGATGGCCGACGGCCGTCCCCGGCCGGTGTAGTCCATCATGACCCCGACGGCAGGGCAGAGAGCCGGTATGCGCTCGCCGGTGCCCGAGTCGTCCGTGGCCGCGAAGTTCGGCCGCGCGCTGCGGCTTCGCTGCCCGCGCTGCGGCGGCTCCGGAATCCTTCGGTCGTGGTTGAAGATGAAGGATCACTGTCCCACGTGTGGGCTCGCGCTCGAGCGCGGCGAAGCGTCGGACTTCTGGATTGGAGCGTACGTCTTCAACCTCGTGATCGGCGAGGTGATCGCCATTGGCGTTCCCATCGTCTGGATGATTTTGTCGGCGCCGCATCAACCGTGGACGTTGATCGAGGTGACGGCGATCATCCTGTGCATTGGATTGCCGTTTGCGTTCTTTCCGATGTCGCGCACCCTGTGGCTTGCGTGGGATTTGAGCTTTCGTCCCTCCGAACCCGGTGACGAGTAGAGGCAGTGCCAGCGACTCAGACAACCACGTTCACTCGCGACAATCCGTTCTACGGACCGAGTACGCTGCCCTTCGGTGCGCCGCACTTCGATCGCATTCAGGACGGCGACTATCAGCCGGCGATCGAGGAAGGCATGCGCCAGCAGCTCGTCGAGGTTTCGGCCATTGCCGACGAGGCGGCGCCCCCGACGTTCGAGAACACGATCGCTGCGTTGGAGCGCTCCGGCGAGCTGCTCACGCGCGTGCTCAAAGTGTTCGGCGGACTCACGTCGGCGAACACGAACGACACGCTGCAGGCAGTCCAGAGCGAAGAGGCGCCAAAGCTCGCGGCGCACAGCGACGCCATCTACCTCAATGACACGCTCTTCAAGCGTGTCAAACAGCTCTACGATACGCGTGAGAAACTCGGCCTCACACCCGAGCAGAGTTTCCTCATATACCGATACCATCTCGACTTCGTGCGCGCCGGCGCGCAGCTCGGCGAGGCCGACAAGACGCGCCTGCGCTCGCTGAATCAGGAAGAGTCAACACTCGCGACCGAGTTCCAGAATCATCTGCTCGCAGCCAACAGAGACGGTGCGCTCGTCGTCGCCGACGAGGCCGAGCTCCAAGGCTTTAGCGACGCCGATCTCACGGCCGCCGCCGATGCCGCAGGCGAACGAAAGCTCGCCGGCCATTGGGTCTTGCCGCTGCAAAACACGACGCAACAGCCGGTGCAAGTCACGCTCGACCGGCGCGACACGCGCCAACGTCTCTTCGAGGCGTCGATTCATCGCGCTGACCGTGACGGCGCGAACGACACGCGCGCCATCGTTCAGCGCCTCGCGCAGATTCGCGCTGAACGTGCCAAGCTCCTCGGCTATTCGAGCGCGGCGGCGTTCGTGCTCGACGATCAGATGGCCAAAACGCCGGCGGCGGCCATCAAGCTGTTGACGGACATCGGGACGGCGGCGATTGCCAAAGCGCACAGCGAGGCCGCGCGTATACAAACGCTCATCGACGCCCAGCAAGGCGGCTTCACGCTTGCGCCCTGGGATTGGCAATTCTACGCCGAGCAGGTGCGCAAGGCCGAGTACGACATCGACGAGTCGCAGACGAAGCCGTACTTCGAGCTCGATCGAGTGTTGCACGACGGCGTGTTCTACGCCGCGACGCAGCTTTTCGGCATCACGTTCAAGGAGCGGACAGACATTCCGGTCTATCAGCCGGATGTGCGTGTGTTCGAGGTGTTCGACGCCGGCGGCGAAGAGCTCGCGCTGTTTTATGGCGATTTCTTCAAGCGCGACAACAAGAATGGCGGCGCGTGGATGGACAGCTTCGTCGACCAATCGCGTCTGCTTGGTACGAAGCCGATCATCTGCAATACCGCGAACTTCACGAAGCCTCCTGTGGGCCAGCCGGCGTTGCTCAGCTTCGACGACGTCAATACGATGTTCCACGAGTTCGGCCATGCGCTGCACGGCATGTTGTCGAACGTCGAATACCCAATGCTCACCGGCACCAACGTGCCGCGCGATTTCGTGGAGTTCCCGTCGCAGTTCAACGAACACTGGGCGCTCGATCCCACAGTGTTCGCGAATTACGCTCGGCACTACCAGACCGGCGCACCAATGCCGCCGGCGCTCGTCGACAAGATCAAGAAGTCGCAGACGTTCAACCAAGGCTTCGCGCTCACCGAGTACATCTCGGCCGCGTTGATCGACATGGCGTGGCATACGTTGCCACCCGGCGCACCGGTGCAGAATGTCGACGCGCTACAGACTGCAGCGCTCGATCGGTATCACATGGACGTGCGATCGGTGCCGTCGCGCTACATGTCGACGTACTTCGCTCACATTTGGAGCGGCGGCTATGGTGCCGGCTACTACGCATATCTCTGGGCTGAAGTGCTCGATCACGATGCGTACGCGTGGTTCACGGAACAGGGCGGTTTGACGCGCGCCAACGGCCAGCGGTATCGCGACATGATATTGTCGCGCGGCGGCACCGAAGATGCCGCGACGCTCTATCGCGCGTTTCGTGGACGAGATCCGAGTGTCGAGCCGCTGCTCATCAAACGTGGACTTGCGCCGAGCCCAGGCGAACGATGAAGCGCACAGGCCGACACGCAGCAATCGTCGTCGGGCTGATCGCGCTCATCATCATCGTGACGGGTGGCTTCTACTTTTCGCGCAATCCGGAACGCGAAACGCTCGACGATGCAGCGCGTGCGCATGCGCCGGGCAAGTTCGTTCGACTCGCTGACGGCGTTACACACTACGACGTGGCCGGTCCCGACTCGGCGCGTACCGTCGTCCTGGTGCACGGCTTCTCCGTGCCGGCATACATCTGGGATTCTACCGCGACCGCACTCGCGGCCGCCGGCTTTCGCGTGCTTCGATACGACGAATATGGCCGCGGGTGGTCGGACCGACCGGATGTCGCATACGACGCCGACCTCTACGACCGACAACTCGTGCAGCTACTCGACTCGCTCCATGTGCGCGACAAGATCGATCTCGCCGGCGTGTCGATGGGCGGATGGGTCACGGCGACATTCGTGAACCGGCATCCAGAACGCGTTCGCTCGTTGATTCTGTCCGATCCAGTCGCCGGCACCTCTGCGCCGGCGTCGGGAAAATTCTATTGGCCGGTCATCGGCTCGTTCCTTTGGCAGACCACGGCGGTGCCCGCCATGGCCGAAGGACAATTCGGCGATCTCGTGCAGCCGTCGCGCTTTCCTGCTTGGGCCGATCGTTACCGGCCGCAGATGCGCTTTCGCGGCTTCGGGCGTGCGCTGCTGTCCACGCGCCGCGCGACCGCAGGTATGAACACCGATACGCTCTACGCACGCGTGGCCCACACGGGCGTTCCGGTTCTGCTGCTGTGGGGCACCGCGGACAAGACCGTACCATTCGTCCGGAACTCGAGCGTCCGTGAAGCGATTCCTGACGCGGAGTTCCACGCCATCGACGGCGCCGCGCATTTGCCGATTCTGGAACGCGCGCCCGTTGCCGATTCGCTAGTTCTCGCATTCCTCGGTCACACGTAGTCCGACGCGCAACCGGAGCACCAATGCCTTCCGATCGTTCGGTTCCTTCCCGGCACATCGACGCAGCGTTGCTCGTGATCCGCATTGCGCTGGGCATCATCATGATCGCGCACGGCTATCAGAAAGTGTTCACCATGGGTCTCGGCGCCGTCACCGGCGGCTTTACCCAAATGGGTGTCCCGATGCCGGCGATGACGGCGCCCATCATCGCGTTCGTCGAGCTGCTTGGTGGTTGCGCCGTGCTCATCGGACTCTTGACGCGTCTCGCGTCCCTCGGCTTGGCGATCGACATGCTCGGCGCGATCACGTTCGTGCATTTCAAGAATGGATTCTTTCTACCGACGGGGTTCGAGTATCCGATGGCACTGTTGTTCATTGCCATCGCGCTGACGTTGGCTGGCCCCGGCGAATATTCCATCGACGCAATGATTGCCGGCCGCCGAACAGGCGCGAGCAATGCTCCCTGACGTGTTGCCGGCGCAGTATGGAATTGCACCGCCAGGCTATCGCTTGCCGCACGACATGCGACTTGGGCGCGTGCGACTGCAAGTGTCCGATCTTGCGCGTTCGATTGCGTACTACGAGACCGTGCTCGGGCTCCGCGTGCTCGATCGCAAGGATGCCGTAGCTCAGCTTGGCGCGCACAATGATGAAACTGTCATTGTCGAACTGCATGAGAAATCCGGCATCCGACCCGTTGCACGGCGCGGGGCTATCGGTTTGTACCACTTCGCTGTGCTGCTGCCCGACCGCGCATCGTTGGGTCGTTTCGTCCGCCATCTCTCCGACATTGGCGCGCATGCGGGCATGTCCGATCATGCGGTGAGCGAAGCGGTCTACCTCCAGGATCCCGACGGACTCGGCATCGAGGTCTACGCCGACCGCCCACGATCAGAATGGCGCGTCAACGACAACCAGATCGCGATGACGACGCTCCCGCTCGACGTGCCAAGCCTCGTGGCCTCCGCCCAGGGCGAACCGTGGACCGGCGCTCCGGCGGGCACGAAGCTCGGACACGTGCATCTGTACGTGCGGGACGTCGATCAGGCCGCGCAGTTCTATCACGCCGGGCTTGGGTTCGACAAAATCGTGTGGAGTTATCCCGGCGCACTGTTCATGTCCGCCGGCGGCTATCACCACCACCTCGGCACCAATACCTGGGCTGCCGGCGCGCCGCTCGCCACTGAAGACGATGCGAGGCTGCTCGAGTGGGAGATCGTGCTGCCGGACGCCGTCGCCGTTGCCGGTGCGGCGGACAGTCTCAGCGCCGCGGGTTATTCCGTTCAGCGCGACGGCGGTGATCTCGTCGCGCTCGACCCGTGGGGAACGCAGTTGCGAATGACGTCTAACCGCTGAGCGTGGTTCAGCGTCAAACGCAACACCGAGAGCGCGTTGTATTTTCAAGAATGCCAATCGAGAGCGTATCTGACACCGCGCGGTGGGTCGCCGCGTATCGCGCGATGGAAACGGAGCGCGCGCGCGGAATCATTCGCGATCCGTACGCGGCGCGACTCGCCGGCGACCGCGGACGACAGATGGCCGCCGAGATGCCGCGCTCGAGCGACGCGGCGTGGTCGATGGCGGTGCGAACGGCCGTAATCGATGAGATCGTTCTCGACCTCACGCGCGGTGGAAAGGTCGACGCCGTCATGAACCTCGCGGCGGGACTCGACGCGCGGCCGTGGCGGCTGGATCTGCCGAAAACGCTCCGGTGGTTCGATGTCGACCTGCCAGCGATTCTCCAGCACAAGACGCACGAGCTGCGCACCGAGCGGCCTCGCGTCGCGTACGAGGCAATCGAAGCGGATTTGAGAGACGCGGCGATCCGTCACGCGGTGTTTTCAACTGTCGCACGCGACGCGGAACGAGTCCTCGTGATGAGCGAAGGCTTGCTCGTATACCTCGAGCCGAATACCGTCGCTGAGCTCGCAGCCGATCTTCACGCACACGCAGCATTTCGCTGGTGGGTGTTCGATCTCATCAGCTCGCAGGTCGCTCGGATGGTTGAGAAATCCTGGGGTGAACGGCTCGAGCGTGCCAATGCGCCGTTCCGCTTTGCGCCCGCCGAGGGCACGGGCTTTTTCACGCCATTCGGTTGGCGCGAAACACAGTTTCGATCGATGATGGAGGAAGGACGGCGACTCGGCCGCGACATGCCGAAGGGATGGTTCTGGCGCACGGTCGCTCGCGTCGCACCGGCTGACAAGCGTGAGGCGATGCGTCGTATGTCCGGCATCGCGCTGCTCGCCAGAGAGTGAGCGCCGACGCTCAGGCGTCGAGGACCGTGTCGAGGCCGCGATGCACTCCGACTAAGCCAGACACTTTCCGGACCGCGAGCAGCGCGCCGTCGACGTACGGGCGTGCGCTGCTGCCTGAATCGTGGCGAATGGTCAGCTTCTGATCCGGCATACCGAAGATGATCTCGGCGCTGATCACGAAGCCCGGCAAGCGCAGGGAGTGCACCTGCGAGCCCGACATCGTGGCGCCGCGCGTCTCGCGCACGCCGACAGTTTGATCGATCGGAACTGTCGGCTCTGGCGCGCGAATTTTCGCTAACCGCGCAGCGAGCTCGCGCACCGTTCCGCTGGGCGCATCGACCTTGCCGTCGTACGCGTAGTCGATGATCTCCCACTGTGGAATGAGCTTCGCGGCCATCTCGGCGAAACGCTGTAGGAGAACGACCGTGAGTGCGAAGTTGCCGCACGCGAGCACGCCTCGTTGATTCGCGCGAGCGGCGGCGTCGATCTCGGCGTAGTCGGTGTCGGTGAGTCCCGACGTGCCGATCACGACGTGCGCGCCACGTTCCAGCGCGGTGAGGACGTTGCTCTTCGCGATGTCAGGCTTGGTGTATTCGACGAACACATCGCACGGAGTGGCGAGTGCTTCGGTTGCCGATGCGAATACCGGACAGCTGAGCGTTGGATCGTTGAGCGCGTCGCCGAGCGTTTTGCCGGCGTAGCGACGTGACACCGCGGCGACGAGCGATACGTCGGATGCGCTGACCATCGCGCGTGCGAGCTCCGAGCCTGCCCAACCAGTTGCACCAGCGAGACAGACTCGGATCGTCATAAAGATCTCAGATGTCGAGGTTCTTCACGAACTGCGCATTCTGCTCGATGAACAGACGCCGCGGCTCGACTTCATCGCCCATGAGCTTCGTGAACATGTCGTTGGCCGAGATTGCGTCCTCGATGTTCACCTTGAGCAGCGTACGGCGCTCGGGGTCCATTGTCGTATGCCAGAGCTGCTCTGGGTTCATCTCGCCGAGGCCCTTGTAGCGCTGCACGTTCACCGTACCGCGACCGTCGGCGCCCTGCAAGCGCTTCATGACTTCGTCGCGCTCCGGCATGTCGTACACGTAGTACTCTTCCTTGCCTTTGGCGAGCCGGAAGAGCGGCGGCTGTGCGATGTAGACGTACCCGGCGTCGATGAGCTCGGGCATCTGACGGTAGAAGAACGTCAACAGGAGCGTGCGGATGTGCGCGCCGTCGACGTCGGCATCCGTCATGATGATGATTTTGTGATAGCGCGCCTTGCCGATCTCGAACTCTTCCTTGATGCCGCTGCCGATCGCGGTGATGATCGTGCGGATTTCTTCGTTCGACAGCACCTTGTCGATGCGCGCCTTTTCGACGTTGATGATTTTGCCGCGGAGCGGCAGAATCGCCTGGAAGTCGCGCCGGCGTCCTTGCTTAGCTGAACCGCCTGCCGAGTCGCCCTCGACGAGGTAGATCTCGCAGAGCGCGGGGTCGGTGAGCGAGCAGTCGGCGAGCTTGCCCGGCAGGTTGCCGACGTCGAGCGCCGACTTGCGTCGCGTGAGATCGCGCGCCTTACGCGCTGCTTCCCGCGCGCGAGCTGCCGACACCGCCTTTTCGAGGACGATGTTCGCCGTGCGCGGATGCTCTTCGAGATACGCCGCGAGGAATTCGTTGACGAGCGTCTTGACCGCGGACTCGACCTCGGAGTTACCGAGTTTGGTCTTGGTCTGTCCTTCGAACTGCGGCTCGCGCACTTTGACCGACAACACGGCGGTGAGGCCTTCGCGCGCGTCGTCGCCGCTGAGCGTGAAGTCGGCCTTCTTGAGGAAGTTGCCCTTCTGTGCGTGCGCGTTGATGACACGCGTGAGCGCCGACTTGAAGCCGGTGAGATGCGTGCCGCCTTCGTGCGTGTTGATGTTGTTGACGAACGAGAACACGTTTTCGGTGTAGCCGTCGTTGTACTGCATCGCCAGCTCAATGCCCACGTCGTCGCGCGTTGCCTCGAGGTAGATGACCTCGGGGTGCAGCGGCTTGCGGTTCAAGTTGAGAAATTGGACGAACTCTTTGAGACCGCCCTTGGCGTGGAACGTCTCCGACTTCTCTTGCCCCACGCGCTCATCGGTGAGCGTGATCATCACGCCCTTGTTCAGGAACGACAGCTCGCGCAAACGCAGCGCGATGGTGTCGTACCGATAGATGAGATCCGTGAAGATCAGATGGTCCGGCTTGAACCACGTCTTGGTGCCGGTCTGATTCTTCGGGACGTCGCGCAGAACTTTGATCTTGGTCGTGGTGTCGCCGCGCGCGAAGTCCATGTAGTGCTCCTGGCCGCCGCGCTTGACCCACACCTTGAGCAGTTCGGACAACGCGTTCACCACCGACACGCCTACGCCGTGCAATCCGCCGGACACCTTGTAGCTGTCCTTGTCGAACTTGCCGCCGGCATGCAGCACGGTGAGCGCGAGCTCGAGGCCGGGCATCTTCTCCGTCGGATGCATGTCGACGGGAATGCCACGCCCGTTGTCTTCAACGGTGATCGAGTTGTCCTGATGAATCGTGACGCGAACGTTGTCGGCATACCCCGCGAGCGCTTCGTCGATCGAATTGTCGACGACCTCGTAGACGAGGTGGTGCAATCCGCGCTCGGATGTCGAGCCGATGTACATGCCGGGACGCTTGCGAACCGCTTCGAGTCCCTTCAGGACTTGGATCTGTCCCGCGTCGTACTTCCCCTCGTCGCCACCGTTCTTATTCGCCATTTTTCACCCGGAATTTGCTGCCCGAATACACCCCGAATCGAGGGGTGAGAATATCCTTATAAAAATACATCGGGAACGCGGCGATTGCAACAGCGGAATGAGGCGGCAACCAGTTGAAAAGAAAGGGTTTAGAGGTGCCCAGCGGCGCCCAGGAAACCCGCCGATCGAACCGTCCTGCTCAGCCCTTCAAAACCCAGCGAATTCGACGCACGGGCGCTCGCCCGGCCTTGGCATTTAGCGACCGCAACAGCTCGGGTTCCAGCAGCGACAATTCGTTCATCCATGCGTTCGTCGTCACCTCCACGAACAGCGTCGCATTCGCCGTGATCGACTTGGGCGTCGTCACGATCGCGATCTGCGGACCCACGAGATCCGCCCACTCCGGAATGATGCTCGCCTGATCGATGCGCGCCGCGAGTCCGCTTTGTCCCAACCAGCTCGCGACGAGATCACCGATCGCTTCGGGCTTCTTTTTTCGATCGGTCATCGCACACCACCGCTCACAATTTCGCCGCCGTGAATGCCGAACCGCTCGAGTCGCGTGAACTGCCGCGGGATGTCACTCTCACGCGGGACGGCGAGCACTGTCTGCCCGAGTCCGTCGCGCGTTAACAGTTCTAGAATCCTCGACGCGCGTCGCGTATCCAACTCGGCGAATGGATCATCAAGCAGAAAAACCGGCGCCCGACCCGTCCGCTCACTGAACGTAGCGGCTTCCAACATTCGGAGGGCGATCGCGGCCGTGCGCTGCTGCCCGGCCGACGCAAAGAGCCGCAAGTCGCGCGGCGTTCCGTCTGCGCCAGCGAGTGTGATCGCGAGATCGTCGCGATGCGGGCCCGAGTGCGTGATTCCGCGACGCAGATCCAGGCCGCGCTTTTCTTCCAGCGCGTCGGCGAGTGCAGCGGTCGGATCGTCGCTCGGGCCGATCGTGCTCGCATAGCGCATCTTCACCGTCGCGGTCTCGCCGATGTCGCGACACAGTGTCTCGAATCGCGCGTCCATCGATGCGACCCACGCGCGACGCTCCGTCCACAGAATGGCGCCCTGCTGCGCTAGCGCTGGCTCCCACACCGCAACACTCGCCGCAGAACCGCGACCAGCATGCGCGGCCTCACGCAACGCCGCATTCCGTCGCGCCAACGCCGCACGGTAGCGCTGCAGAGCGGTGAGATACCCCGGCACCGTCAACGCAAGCATGATGTCGAGAAACCGCCGCCGCATGCTCGGCGACCCGGCGATCAAGTCGACGTCAGCCGGCGAAAACATCACCGATGGCAGCGTCGACAGCGCCTCACTCAGTCGATCGCGAATCACGCCGTCGACCCGCACACGCTTTCGCTTGCCGGCGCGCTCGAAGCCGATGCCAACCGTGTGATGCGTGTCGGTCTCGACGTCGGCGCCCAAGTGGAAGCCATCCGCGCCGAAGCGGACGAGATCCTGATCGCGCGCACCGCGCGCCGACCGCAGAATCTGCAGATAGTAAATCGCTTCCAGCAGATTGGTTTTGCCCTGACCATTCTCGCCGATCACGACGAGACCTTCGGTCGGCGGCGCGAGCTCGACGTGTGCGAGATTTCTAAAATCACGAACGTCGAGCGCGACGAGGCGCGCCGCCGGCGCGCTCACGTGCCAGAAAACTTCGGCGCGCGCTTCTCGAGAAAAGCTCGAGTGCCTTCCTGCTTGTCCTGCGTCGACGCCAGCAGACCGAACGCCGTCGCTTCGAGCGTCATCGCGTCGAGGAGCGGCAGATCGTAGCCGCTGTTCACTGCCTCGATGCAGTGGCTCACCGCGAGCGGGCTGTTGCCCATGATCGTCTGCAACATCGCCGTCACTGTGGGAATCAATTCGGCCGCCGGCAACACACGGTTCACGAGACCGATGCGATACGCTTCCTGCGCGTCGATCATTTCGCCGGTGAGCAGCAACTGTAGCGCGCGACCTTTGCCGACGAGTCGCGGCAGCCGCTGCGTTCCGCCGTATCCCGGCACGAGCCCGAGCTTCACTTCCGGTTGGCCGAACTTGGCGAACTCCGATGCGATGCGCATGTGACACGCCATCGCCAACTCACATCCGCCGCCGAGCGCGAACCCGTTGACCGCGGCGATGGTTGGCTTGGGCGATGTCTCGAAGCGACGGAACACGTCCGATCCGCGCTGCGAAAGCATTTTCGCCGACATGCCGGTGTGCTGCTCGAGCTCCGCGATGTCAGCACCAGCGACGAACGCGCGTCCCGCACCGGTGAGAATCACGCCCCCGACATCGGGATTCGTGCGCGCCGAATCGATCGCCTCGCCCAACTCGGCGATCACCTGGTCGTTCAGCGCATTGAGCTTGTCGGGGCGATTGACGGTGATCGTCGCGACGCGATCGGCGACGCCGAGAGTGATGGTTTCGTAGGGCATACTAAAAAGTAAGGGTTGAGGGTCTTGGGTGTAGGGTGGCGGGTGTTGGGACGAGGGCGGACCGGTGAGTGCTGTCATTCCGAAGGAGCGGAGCGACTGAGGAATCTCGTGTCGTCCGGCTAGATCCCTCGCTTCGCTCGGGATGACGGCCCGACGGGGCCGCCCGCCGACCCTCGAAGACAGGACCACCTTTTGCCATTCCCCCAGCCATGTCCTGGATTCGCCGCCTCGGCACCAAGAAATCGGGCTTTCGCTACGTCGACGCCAACGAACGCGCCATCCGCGACGCACGCACGCTCGCGCGCATCGATGCGCTGCGAGTGCCTCCGGCGTGGCGCGACGTGCACGTCGCGGCTGCACCGCGGTCGGCAATTCAGGCGTGGGGCTTCGACGCGCGCGGCAGGAAGCAGTACCGATACAACGACCGCGCGGTCGAGCGGCGAGAACTGCGGAAGTACCATCGCGTACGGCAGCTCGCCAAGGAACTTCCGCGTGTGCGACGCGCGCTGCACGCCGACACTCGACCGTCAGCGCGCGCCGATTCGCTCGACGCATCCGCCGTCGCGGCGACGGTCCTGCGTTTGATCAGCGAAACGTTCTGCCGGATTGGCGGCGAGCGATACGAGAAGGAGAACGGAACGTTCGGCGTTACGACGCTACGCAAGTCGCACGTCGAGCTCTGTGATGGAACCGCCTGCTTCGTGTACCGCGGCAAAGGGAGCATTACGCAGCGTCAGGTCGTGACCGATCCCGAGCTGGTCAAACTCGTGCGCCGTCAACTTCGCACGCCCGGAGCGAAGTTGTTTCGATACCGCCGCAACGGGCGTTGGCAGGTCATCACGGCGCGCGACGTCAACGCATATCTGCAGGATCGTGTCGGCGGATACAGCGCCAAGGATTTCCGTACGTGGGGTGGAACGCTTCGCGCCGCGACGGTGCTGGCCGAGCTAGGGCCGGCGAAGAGCGCGACCGAAGCGAAGCGGAACGTTGCGCTCGCGATGCGGCTCGTCTCGACGGAGCTCGGCAACACGCCGACGATCTGTCGCAAGTCGTACGTCCATCCGATGGTCGTCGCGCGCTACCTCGACGAGGGCGAGACCATCGCGCTGCCGCGCTCGCGACGGCGCGCGCCCGATCGCGGGCAGAGCCACTCGCCCGAAGAGCGCGCGCTGATCGAGTTTCTCGACAAGCACTTTCCCGAGCGTCGAAGCGCACCGCGGACAGACGACTGACGCCGCGCCCTATGCCGCGCCTGTGCCGCGTCTTACGGCGCGCACGGCGCATTCCTACGTTTCGCCATGGACGTGATTGAGCCAGTACGATGGTTGGACGACGGCGCGGGTGTGCGCATTCTCGATCAGCGCGAGTTGCCCGCGCGCGAAGTGTATTGTGATCTGCGGACGATCGAACAGGTGTTCGAGGCGATTCGCTCGCTGGCCGTTCGCGGCGCGCCCGCGATCGGCATCGCGGCCGCGATGGGCGCGACGCTCGCGATCGATACTGCCGATACCGCTGCCGATCTTGCAACCGCGCGCCAGCAACTCGTCGATGCCTGCGATCGCTTGAACGCGTCGCGGCCTACTGCGGTGAATCTGCATTGGGCGCTCGAGCGGATGAAACGGGCGGCGCAATTGTGGAGCGGCTCGACGCAGACGTTCCGCGAGGCCATGCGCGCCGAGGCGACACGGATCCTCGACGAGGATCGTGCGATGTGTCGTGCGATTGGCGAGCACGGCGCCGCGTTGATTCCCGATCGTGCTCGTATTCTCACGCATTGCAACGCAGGTGCGCTCGCAACCGGTGGCATCGGCACTGCGCTCGCGGCGATTTACGTCGCGGTCGAGCAGGGCAAGCGCGTTCAAGTATTCGCCGACGAAACGCGGCCGTTGCTGCAGGGAAGCCGTCTCACGGCGTGGGAGCTGACGCGCGCCGGTATTCCCACGACAGTGCTCGTCGACGGCGCGGCTGCGTCGCTCATGCAACGTGGCGAGGTCGATCTGTGCATCGTCGGCGCTGACCGTGTCGCGCGCAACGGCGACGCGGCCAACAAAATCGGAACGTACGGTCTGGCCATCGCGGCGAAACATCACGGCATTCCGTTCTACATCGCCGCGCCGTCCAGTACCTTCGATCCGAACATCGCAAGCGGTGAGGAAATTCTCATCGAGCAGCGCGGCGCCGACGAGATTCGGTGCGGCTTTGGCCGACTCACCGCGCCGGCCGACGCATCGGTCTACAATCCCGCGTTCGACGTGACGCCTGCGGCGCTCGTCACGGCCATCGTCAGCGATCGCGGCGTACATCAGCCGCCATTCGACTTTGCCGGAGCGCGCAGATGACGCACGTTCTGGCGATCGATGAAGGCACGACCGGCGTCACCTGCTTGATGCTCGATCAAGATGGCCGCATCGCCGGTCGCGGCTACCGGGAAATTCCGCAATACTTTCCGAATCCCGGTTGGGTCGAGCACGACGCCATGGAAATCCTCGCGGCCGTTCAGCAGGCGGCGCGCGAAGCAATTGCCGCGACGGGCGCGAATCCCGTCGCCATTGGCATCACCAACCAGCGCGAAACCGTGGTGATCTGGGAGCGAACTACTGGAAAACCAGTACATCGCGCCATCGTCTGGCAGGATCGCCGCACCACTGCGCGTTGCCAGGAGCTCGCGCCGCGCACCGAATGGCTCGCGCAGCGCACAGGACTCTTGCCCGACCCGTACTTCTCGGCCAGCAAGATCGAATGGTTGCTCCGCGAAGAGCGGTTGCTCGAGCGGTACGGGCCCGGTGAGCTCGCGGTCGGCACCATCGACAGTTGGCTCGTGTGGCAGCTGACGCGTGGTGCCGTCCACGCGACGGATCCCACGAACGCGTCGCGCACGCTGTTGTATGACATCAATCGGATGGCGTGGAGCGCGGAGCTCTGCGATCTGTTCGGCGTTCCGATGGAAATGCTGCCCGAGGTTCGTCGCTCCAGCGGCGATTTCGGCGTGGCCGACGGAAGCATGTTCGGCGCGGACATTCCAATTCTTGGAATCGCCGGCGATCAACAGGCCGCATTGTTCGGTCAGGGATGTTGGACGCGCGGCACCGGAAAGAACACGTATGGCACCGGCGCTTTTCTTCTCTTGAATACGGGTGATGAACGTCCACACGGCGGTAGTGGTCTGCTCACCACCGTTGCATGCGATCAAACCGGCGGACCGGCGTACGCGCTCGAGGCCGCGATCTTCATCGCCGGCGCAGCGGTCCAGTGGCTTCGCGACGGACTCGGCATCATTGCAAGCGCCGCGGAGACCGATGCCTTGGCACGCTCGATTCAGTCAGTGGACGGCGTGTATTTCGTTCCCGCACTCACTGGAATCGGCGCGCCGCATTGGGAAGCCGAAGCGCGCGGCACGATCGTGGGGCTCACGAGAGGCACGGGTCGAGCGCATTTGGTGCGCGCTGCGCTCGAGGCGATGGCATTTGGAACGGCTGACGTTCTGTCGACGATGCGCGAAGCGAGTGGCGTTCCGTTCGATCGCCTGCGCGTCGACGGCGGCGCATCGGCGAACGATTGGCTGATGCAATTCCAAGCCGACATCCTCGGCGTGCCCGTCGGGCGCGCCGACATGGTGGAGACGACCGCGCTGGGCGCGGCTGGTCTCGCGGGATTGGCGGCTGGCGTGTGGGCGAATGCCGATGAGTTCATCGGCACGCGGTGCTTCACGTCGTTCGAGCCGCATGTCGACGCCGACAGTGTCGCGCGCATGAAACAGGGTTGGCATCGCGCGGTGCGCGCAGCGTTGTCGTGGGCACGCGACCGCGGCACGGAGTAGCGCGAACGATGACGGATGCCAAGCGAGACGGCCCACTCGAGCAACATTGCCGCGCGTTAGCGAGTTGTCGCTTGTGCGGCCACGACAACGGAGTCATCCCCATCGTCTCGAATGCCCGCGCGCCAAAAGTGATGCTCGTGGGCCAGGCGCCCGGTCAAGTCGAAGCGAGTGGTGGAAAACCGTTTGCGGGACGCGCCGGGAAAACACTCTTCCGTTGGTTTGCGCGCGCCGGTGTTGATGAGAGCACGGCGCGCGATCGCATCTATATCGCAGCGATCACGCGGTGCTATCCGGGCCCGAGTCCCAGTGGTCGCGGCGATCGCGTTCCATCGCCGGCGGAGCAAGATGCGTGTTCAGTGTGGCTGGACGACGAGCTGGAGATCATTCGCCCGAGACTGGTAATTCCAGTCGGGAAGCTGGCGATTTCGCGTTTTTTGCCGAACGCGCCGCTCGATGAGCTGATCGGCCAAATGCACGCCGTCGCGCTCGGCCGCCGGCGCGTGTCAGTGATTCCACTACCGCATCCGTCCGGCGCGAGTAGTTGGATTCACCAAGGCAATCATCCGCAACTCCTCGAGCGCGCGCTCGAGCTGATCGGCGGCGAGCTGAAGCACTTTGGAATCGGTGCGGGCTTCGTGGAACGGAGCGTCGCCTGATGCGCGGCGTACTGCTCTTGTTCACGCTTCATTTCTCTGCCAGCCGCGCTCCGGATCCGTGGTTTGGCGCTGACAAAACGAAGCATTTTTTCGCGTCGGCGTTCGTGCAAAGCGCGTCGTTCAGCCTGCTCCGAACGGCCGGCATTGGGCGACACAATTCGCTCCTCGGGGCGACCGCTGTGTCGTCTGCAGTCGCTGTGGGTAAGGAATTAGCTGACATGCGTTTCGGCGGCGACCCGAGCTGGAAGGATCTCACGTGGGACGGGGCGGGTATTGCCGCGATGACATTGGTGCTCCGACACACGCAACCTTAGGTCGTCCGTCGGCGTACATTTGTTATATTCCTGACCTGCACTGCTTGCATTACCCGCAGGACGATGCGTGACGAACGCATCCGGTTTCTGGCGTCTCGAGGCCCTTGAAATGAAGCCACGCACGAAATTTCTCATTGGCGGCGCGCTGGTGCTCGGCGTCGCCGCATATCTGGCGACGAGCTCGATCGAACGAACGGGCGTCTACTATTTGACGCCGACCGAGCTCGCGACACGGGTTCAGCAAGACCCGTCTTTCGTGAACGCCGGCGTGAAGGTCGGCGCGCGCGTCGTGCCCGGCACGATCGAACGGGATCCCGGCGGCAAGCAGTACGAGTTCAAGGTGACGGACGGCGCGCACACGATCCCGGTGGTGTATCGGGGAATCGCGCCGGACACGTTCACCGACAGCGTGGACGTCGTCGTGAGTGGTCGAATGGGCACTGACGGCACGTTCCAGGCGACTGAGTTGCTCGCGAAATGCGCGTCGCGCTACGAGAACGCGCCGACTAACCCTGCCGACAAATACAAACAGACGCCGGGCTATAAGGCCGCGATGGGGAAAGCATGAGTCTCGTCGGCGAGCTGTGTCTGTGGGTCGCACTCTTGATGGCGGCCTGGTCGACCACGGTGTCCTTTGCCGGTGGCGCACTCAGACGAAATGATCTCGTGAACAGTGGCGTGCGCGGTTTGTACGCCACGTTTGGTATGGTGCTGGTCGCATCGATTGGCCTGTGGTATTCGCTGCTGACGAAAGATTTTTCGCTCGACTACGTGGCGAGCCACATCAGCTCCACGATGCCGAACGCGTACATCTTCACGTCGTTCTGGAGCGGTCAGGCGGGCTCGATGCTCTTCTGGGCATTGATCCTGTCGATGTACGGCACGGTCGCCATTTCCACGAGCCGCAAGCGCAATCCAGAGCTGATACCGTGGGCGACGGGGACGCTGGCCGCGATCCTCGTGTTCTTCGTGCTCACGATGTGCTTCAAGGCGAATCCCTTCGAGCGCCTCAATTTCATTCCCGCCGACGGCAAGGGAATGAATCCGCAACTTCAGAATCCTGGCATGGCGATTCATCCGCCGTGTCTGTATCTCGGCTACGTCGCGACGGCCATTCCGTTCGCGTTCGCCATTGCCGCGTTGTTTTCCCGCAAGCTCGACGCGGAATGGCTCGCGGTGGTGCGCCGCTGGGCGCTCGTGTCGTGGTTCTTCCTGACGATCGGCATCATCCTCGGCATGTGGTGGGCGTACGTCGAGCTCGGATGGAGCGGCTACTGGGCGTGGGATCCCGTTGAGAACTCGTCGTTTCTGCCGTGGCTGACGACAACCGCGTTCCTGCATTCGATCATGATTCAGGAAAAGCGCGGCATGCTGCGCAAATGGAACGTGGTGCTCGTCGTCATGAGCTTCCTGCTCGCGATTTTCGGCACCTTCATCACGCGCAGCGGCGTGATCGAGAGCGTGCACTCGTTCGCGCAGTCGCCGGTGGGGCCGTGGTTCGGCACCTTCTTCGTCATATCGGTCGTCACGAGCATCTACCTCGTGGGCACGCGCTTGAACGATTTGCAGGCGAAGGCCGAGCTGGAGAGCATGGTGAGCCGCGAGGCGGCGTTCCTGTACAACAATCTCGTGCTCTGCGGCATCGCGTTCGCCGTGCTCTGGGGCACGGTGTTCCCGATCATCTCGGAATGGGCAAAGGGCACCAAAGTCACGGTCGGCGCTCCGTTCTTCAATACTGTGAACGTGCCACTCGGCCTGTTGCTGTTGTTGTTGACCGGTGTCGGTCCGCTCATCGCATGGCGGCGCGCGTCGGTGTCGAACCTCAAGCGACAGTTCGCGACGCCGGCGCTCTGCGGCGTCGTTGCCGGCGTGGCGGTGTTCGCCGCCGGCATGCGGTCCGTCTATCCCATCATGACGTACGCGCTGTGCGGCTTCGTCACCGGCACGATCCTCCAGGAGTTCTACAAGGGCGTGCGGGCTCGGCAGTCGATTCATAACGAATCTATTGTTACAGGACTCTATCACCTCGTCGTGCGCAATCGCCGGCGGTACGGCGGCTACATCATCCACGCCGGCATCGTCATGTTGTTCGCGGCGTTCGCCGGCCTGGCGTTCAAGTCGCAGTACGACATCACGCTCAAGACGGGACAGTCGTTCGAGACGAATGATCCCTACGGCCATCACTGGCGCTTCGTGAGCCAGGGCGTGTCCACGTCGGAGCCGCGCGACAAGATGATCGTCGGCGTGGGCCTCGACACCTACCGCGACGGCAAGCGCGTTGGCATCATCGCGAGCGCGAAGGACACATACTTCGACTCCCAGCACAATCAGCTCTTCCAGCCGATCACCGATGTGGGGATTCACTCCACGCCGGCGCTCGATACGTATCTCGTGCTGGCTGGCGTGCGGGACAAAGACACGGCCGAGTTGACGCTGACGTACAATCCGCTCGTGATGTGGGTGTGGATCGGCGGATTCGTCATGATGATCGGCGGCCTGATCGTCATGTGGCCGCAAGCCGAGCGCCGTAGGGCACAAGCAGGCTACGCGGCGGTAATGCCGTCGGCGCTCGCCACGGACGTTCCGGTTACGGTATGACGACCCGGCGCGATTTCTTTACCGGTCTCGCGACCGGCGCGGCGGCGTTGGCAATGGACTCGCGTCGTTCGGCCGCGCAGCAAAAGGGTGTGGTCCACGACTCCGTCATGGTCATGGACTCGACGAACCTGTTCGCCATGGATCAGGGCGCGGCGCAGTCGGTTCGGCTGCCGGCCAAGCCTGGCGCCAAGCCGTCGATGACCGATGCCGAGCGCGATGAGCTCGAGCATCATATTCATTGCCAGTGCGGGTGCACGCTCGACGTCTACACGTGCCGGACAACTGATTTTTCCTGTCAGGTCTCGCCGGCGATGCACAAAGACGTCCTGGCGTTGGTCGAGGGTGGCTATGGTGCACAGGAGATTCTCGACGCGTTCACCAAGACCTATGGCGAAAAGGTCTTGATGTCGCCGACGAAGTCGGGCTTCAATCTTGTTGCGTGGCTCACGCCGGGACTGGCGCTCATCGTCGCCGGCGCGGCCGTTACGGTTCTCGTACGCCGGTGGGGCGCACATGGCCCCGCGCAGCCGTCGGCCGCCGGCGGCGCGTACGGGAGTGGCGTCGGCGCAACGAGCGATGAGCTCGCTCGACTCGAGGCCGCGGTAAAGGCCGAGGATGAGCAATGATCGGCGCGCTCGTGATCGGAACGATCATCGCGGTTGGCGCGCTGGCGTTCGTGTTGTATCCCGTGTTCTTCGTGTCGCAGGTGCGGCGTATACCAGTGCCGATTCGTGCGCGTCAGTCCGACAAGGACGCCGCCGTATTCGCGTTGCGCGAGATCGAGTTCGATCGCGCGACGGGCAAGCTGTCGGACACCGATTACGCGGAGCTCAAGGCGCGGTACACTGAGGCCGCCGTCGTGGCGATGCGCTTGGAGTCCGAGGCGCCGACTGTCGCCATCGCTCCGCCGGCCGATGCGATCGAAGCGGCGGTGCAGGCGTACCGCGACGCCCACGCGGCGTGCCCCGCGTGTGGTCCTCGGCCGGAGTCCGACGCCGAGTTCTGCTCGAACTGCGGCCGGTATTTGCACAACAGGTGCGCCGATTGCGGCGCACCTGTTGACGCGCTTGACGCGCGGTACTGCGTGAGCTGCGGGAACCAACTGGCGGCGTAGCCGGAGCTGCGCCGCCGAGTAGGCTCGAGTTCAGCTCAGCCCTTCTTGGCCGTCGTGTCCTTCTTCGCAGCCGGCTTCGCGGCGCGCTTTCTGGTCTTCGCAGCCGGCTTGGCGGCGCTGTCGGCCTTCGCGGCGGCCTTGGTCGCGACCTTGGCATCAGCCTTGGCAGCGGTGCTGGCCTTGCCGGCCGTCTTCGCGGCGGTGTTCGCCTTGGCGGCGGCCTTGTTCGCGGTGGCAGCAGCCTTCTTCGCGGTGTCCTGCTTGGCGGCCGTCTGGGCGTGGAGCGAGGCGCCGGCGACGAACAGCGCGGCGATCGCGACGAGAGAGATCTTCTTCATGAGACTTTCCTCCGGGAGGGGTAGGGGTATTTCAGCTCGCCTCGGTCGACCAAGATCGAGCAAACCCATTTTTTGAGGCGTATGGTACCCTGATGTAGCGGGTGACCGACGAATACACCCTCGGAGCGAGCGGGGCGTCACACTAAGAAGGGCGTGAGCGCTGTCATCCCGAGGAGCGGAGCGACGAGGGATCTAGCATCCCGGTCGTGAAGCCGGCCACGCGATCTGGATGCAAGATTCCTCGCCTGCGGCTCGGAATGACAACGGGCCTGCGGCTCGACTCTAGTTCTCCCCTCTCTCGAGCTTCTTGAGCGCCAGCTCGATCGGGACGAGCGTCGCCGCTGTACACAATGCCGCGGCGAAGCCGAATCCAAGAATCATCTGCATGGAATCGGCATCACCGCCGTTCACTTGGGCTTGGAGATACGAGTACACCGGCCGTGCCTCGACAATGACCACGACGCCGATCAGCGCGATCGAGGACATCATGAACACTAGGCCGCCGAACGACGTGGGAATCTGCGCGGCGTTCTCGGTCTCGAATTGCGGGAACATGGTCCCGAACCCGGTGGCCAAGCCTGCGATGGCCAGCGTGAGAAGTGTGATCGAGAACACAGAAACGGCCATCATGAATCCGGTCACCTCGAGCAGCACGTCCGTCAATCCGACGATCGCGAGGGCGAGCAACAGCAGCGGCAGCGTCCCAACCCAGAACTTCGACCAGAGCAGCTCGCGCATCGACATTGGACTCGAGCGCAGCAGCCAGAAGGTCCGGCCTTCCAGGCTCACGCCGGGGAAGATGAATCGCGCGGCAATCGAGGCGAGTACAAACCCAGCCAGCACGAGATTCAGGAACGGCACGACGTTCTGCAGGAAGAACGTCATCCCGTCGCCGTGCAGCGGCAGGAATTTGATGTTGAAGATGTAAACGAGTACGAGTACGCCGAGGAGGATGAGCTGCGACCACTGTGTGGTGTCGCGAAAGAACAGGCGCACCTCTTTGAGAACCAGCTCGCGCTTGACGATGCCGAACGGCGTGAGAATGCGCCGGCCAAATTTCGCCATGGCCCCGGACTTCACCCACTTCTCGCCGCTCTCCTGTGCCTTGCTGAATCCCTTGGCGTAGAGCCAGCGATGGAGCAGCGCACCGACGACGCACGCGGCCGCTGCCGTCGACCAGAGGAGATAGTATGGCAGGAGATCTGTCTTGAACGTGAGCCACGACATGATCGCGCGCTGCACCCACTCGCTCGGCAGCATTGGCGACGTCGGTCCGCGGAGGATCGCGATGAAATCGACGAGCGACCGGAATCCTTCAGGCCGCGCCAAACGCTCGGGCCGCACGATGCGGAACAACACTACGACGCCGCCGGCGGCGAGCACCGCGATGACGCTCAGGATGTCTCGCGTGCGGCGTGCGGGAAAAATGTTCACGAGCAGCAGCGTGATCGCGCTGCCGATGACCGCGGGGACGATGAGAAAGGGCAGGAACGTCGCGATGACGATGAGCGGGAAGAACGGCCCGCCGGAGTACGCAACGCCGTACGCGGCGAACATCGGTACTGCCATCAGCACCACCATCCAGCTCGAGTGCACCAACGTCTCGAGCAGCTTCGCGAGATAGAGCTTGAGCCAGTCGACCGGCGCCGACACGAGCAAGTCGAGATCGCGCGCGAGGAAAAAACTCGATAGCGCCGTGATGATGTTCGACAACAACAAGATTGAAAAGAACCCAACGAGAATCAGGCCGAGCAGCTTGCCGGCGAGCAGCGGTCCGATTTCCGGCACTCCTCGGAAATACGCGAGGAGGCGATAGAGCATGAGATAGATGAACGCCCAGAAGCCGAACCCGAACAGCGCCAGGAACGCCATGCGCATTCCGTGGCCACGCTCGGCCGACGTGGTTCGCGCGCGCGCGGTGAGCCACTTGGGCGTGAGGATGTGGAGTGTCGATGGGTCGGGATGCGGCGCCGTCGTGACGGCAGCCACCTCGCCGGCACCAACGACGACGACTTCCGGCTTACGCATCGAGCTTACGCATCGAGCACGTCGACGAGCGCGCGCGCCGCGTTCTCGCCGGTGAGCTTCAGGAAAATGTCTTCGAGTCCCGCGGCGCCAGCCTCGGAGTTGGCGCGCAGCTCAGCCATCGTGCCCGACGCGCGAATCACGCCGGCCTGAATGATCGCAATGCGATCGCACATCGCCTGGGCGACTTCCAGCGTGTGCGTCGACATCATGATCGTGTGGCCGCGATTCGTGTATTCTCGAAATAGATCCTTGAGAATGCGCGCCGCTTTGGGGTCGAGTCCCACCATGGGTTCGTCGACGACGATGACTTCCGGCCGGTGCACGAACGCGCTCGAGATGATGAGCTTCTGGCGCATGCCGTGGCTGTAGCTCTCGACCAGCTCGTCGCGCCACTCCTCGAGGTCGAACAACGCCAACAGCTCGCGCGCGCGATGCTCGATCTGCGGACCTTCCTGATTGTACAATCCGGCGACGAAGCGCAGAAATTCGGCGCCCGTGAGCTTTTCGTAAATGAACGGCCGATCGGGGATGAACCCGAGCTTCGACTTGGCCGCCATGGGATCGGTCGAGATGTCGATTCCGCCAATGCGCACCGAGCCGGCGGTTGGACGAAGAATGCCGGCGATCATGCGAAGCGTCGTCGTCTTCCCGGCCCCGTTCGGCCCGAGAAAGCCGAACAACTGCCCGCGAGGCACCTCGAGATCGATCGCATTCACGGCGGTGAAGCCGCCGTAGCGTTTCGTCAATTTTGACAGCGTGATCATTTGCGGCCTACGGCTCCCGTCGCGCGCTTCACTGCGCCAGCGGCGCTTGCTCCGTTCACGGCTAGCACATCGATCTGCAAGTTGCCCATCAGCCGCAGGAGCTCCGTTTGTCGCGTCAAGCCGCCGATCACGAAACGCAAATGGCTCGCGTCGGCGGGGAATTGTCCAAATGTCGGATCCACCGGCACCCAATCGCCCAACAACACCTCGGCCCACGCGTGGTAGTAGAACTTGCCGTCCACGTACGCCAACCCCGACGCGATACGCGCGGGAATGCCCACGGCCCGTGCTAAAGCGACGAATAACTGCGTGTGTTCGTTACAGTCGCCGGTGCGAGTTGCGAGAACTTGTAACGCACTTGGCACGCCGAGGGTGACGCGCGGCCTGATCGAGTCGTAGACCCATTGGTTGATGCGCCGAGCTACCACAGCTGGGTTGCGCTCGTCGCCGGCGATTTGCCGCGCCAGCGTCCGGATCTGCGGCGATCCACTCTGAACGAGCGGCTCCGGTCGCACGTACTTCGGCGCCAACATTCCGCCTCGCAGCCCGGAGTAGTGCGCGATCAGCGCGCTATCGGGTTCGGGCGAGATCTGCAGCGTGTCGCCAGTCAATTGCTGGCGCTGACCCGCGAGATCGAAGCCCGCGAGGTCGACGTTCGTCAATCGGACGCTGAGTGCGTTGAGCCGCGGTCCCAAGTGTTTGTTCGCCGCGATCGCCGTCGTCTCGAGGATGTCGCGATTCGACGATACTTCGGCATTGGCAACATCGGTGCGCCAATTGTGGAATGCCACTTCGTACGGCATTCGCACGAGCGTGAAGCCCAACACGTTGGTCGCGACGATGTGGCCCTGCTCGTCGATCCAACCGGAAAATCCGCCGCCGGTCGAGGTGACGACTTGCCATGCGTGCAGCGTATCGGGTTGGATGCCGTGCCAGCGCCCCGTCGTCGAGTCGAGTGCCGAGCTGTCGTTCACTACGAACACCGACTCGGCGCGAATGTCGACGCTGATGTCCTTCGGCGTCATGCTCGACGGATCGAAGATCGGGAGGATGTAGTGCTTCCCGACTTTCAGCTTTTCTCCCAGTGCGACGGCGATCGGAATCTGCGTCGGCAATAGGAACGGACCGGAGATCCGAATCTGCTGCGTGTCCGGCTTCGCTGCCGCAGAGGTGATGGACAGCTCGAGTGCGCTGTCGCCGCGAACGTCGCCGACTGCTTTCATCGGCGCGCCTTCGCCTTCGAATGCCAGACTGAACTTCGTCACGCGCAACGCACGCGAAAGCGTTGCGTCGCTACGCGCGGTGGCGCGCCGAGTCTTGCCGCCGAACGGAAGATCGGCCGCGAGATAATCCGCGACCGTGATGTCGGCACGCGACGTATCGATCGTGGACGACGCGAAGCCGACTTGCTTGTCGCCCTGCATCACGGCGTAAAACACCGCGCTGGGGCCGACGCGAATTCCGGCGTCGGCAAGTCGTTCGAGTTGCGGGCGGTAATACTCCCGCTGAATGAGTACCGCGAGCCCGATGAGCCAGGCGGCAATGATCGCCCCCCCGACCATCGCGCGCCGGTTTTTCACCGTCGCTGGATGTCGCGCGCTCGTTGGTACGCCGCGGTGGCTTCCACCGGCTTGTGCAACCGGTCGAGCACGACGCCAATGCCCTTCAGCGCGCGCCAATGATCCGGCTGCAGCCGCGCCGCGGCCTCGTACGCCTCGAGCGCTTCCGGCAACTGGTCGGTCGCGTTGTACGCTTCGCCGAGCTGATAGTGCGCCGCGACCATCGACGGATCGAGAGTCGCCGCACGCTGCAACGGCTCAATTGCCTCGCGCCAACGAGCGCGACGCGATAGCGAAATACCAATCTCGAGCTGCGCTTCCGCGCTCGCGTCGTCGCCTTTTTCTGCCTTCACCGTCATGATGCTACATCCAACGTCGGGAGTTACGTCAACGCGAGCGTGGTCTCGTCGTTGATCCACTCGAGGTACTTGTCCAACCCGGCTTCAACCGGGAGGGCCAACAGCTCCGGAACTTTATACGGATGAAGCTCCGAGAACGCGGCGCGGAGCAGATCGAGCCGCGCCGACCTCGTCTTGAGCATCACGACGACTTCGCGTTCATCGGCCACTTTTCCTTGCCAGCGATACAACGACCGTGCGCCCGGAAACAACGTGCCGCAGGCGACGAGTCGCCGATCCAATAAGGCTCGGACTAACGTCACCGCTTCTTCATCGGACGCAACTGTGGTGAGAACGACGACGGCGTCGGTATGGGGCATGGCGGGAATATAGCGGCTTGTCTGAAATCGGTCCCGTCCGCAGCTTTCGCGGGCTATGGCTGAAGACACACTGATCGTTCGCGGTGCTCGGGAGCACAACCTTCGGAATATCGACGTCACGATCCCGCGAGATCAGTTGACGGTCATTACCGGGTTGTCCGGATCGGGCAAATCGTCCCTGGCGTTCGACACGATCTACGCGGAAGGCCAGCGCCGATATGTCGAATCGCTCTCGGCTTATGCCCGCCAATTCCTCGGGCTCATGGAAAAGCCCGACGTCGACTCCATAGAAGGCCTGTCGCCGGCGATCTCGATCGAGCAGAAGACGGCCGGCCACAATCCGCGCTCGACCGTGGGCACCGTCACGGAGATCTACGACTATCTCCGCTTGCTCTGGGCGCGTGCGGGTACGCCGCACTGCCCGAACTGTGGGCGCGCCGTTCAGCGTCAAAGCCCAGTTCAGATCGCCGAGATCGTACTCACGTGGCCGCGCGATACACGAATCGAGGTGCGCGCGCCGCTCGTGCAGGGACGCAAAGGCGAATTCCGTGATCTGTTCGAATCGGTTCGCCGCCAAGGCTTCATTCGCGCCTACGTCGACGGCGAAGCAATCGAGCTCGCATCGCCGCCGAAGCTGAATCGGCGGCAAAATCATACTGTCTCCGTCATCGTCGACCGCTTGTCCGTTCGCACGGAAGATCGCGGACGTCTCGCCGATTCGATCGAGACGGCGCTGAAGTTGGCCGATGGTGTCGTTGAAGTGAGCAATGCAGAAACTGGTTCCGTCGAGCTGTTTTCCGAGCGCTACGGCTGCCCGAATTGCGGCATCTCACTGCCAGAGCTCGAGCCACGCCACTTCTCGTTCAACTCGCCATTCGGCGCCTGCACTACCTGCGGCGGACTCGGCACGCGTCGCCGCGTGAGCGAACAATTGATTCTCGGTGCGCCGCAGATCTCGATTCTCGAAGGCGTGATTCTGCCGTGGGGCGAGCCGAGCGGGTATCTGCGCAAAATTGTGCTGCCGGCGTTGGCGCGTCAGTTGAAGTTCGATCTCAACACGCCGTGGGGCGAGCTGCCAAAGACTGTGCGCGACACGTTGCTGCACGGTGAGAAGGCAGGGAAGGGAACGAAAAAATCCGACGCGCCGTGGGAAGGCGTGCTCACTAACATCGAGCGCCGTTACGACGAGTCCGACTCCGATCAGGTGCGGCTCGAGCTGCAGGAGTTCATGATCGAAGTGCCGTGCAGCGACTGCAACGGTCAGCGGCTCAAGCCTGAGTCGCTTGCAGTGACCGTGCACGATCGCAGCGTTGGCGACGTCGTTGCGCTCGCAATCACGGAAGCGCTGACCTTCTTCGAGAGCGTTCCCGTTCGCGGCGACGGCAAGCCGGGACTCGATCCGGAGATTGCTGGTCCCATTCTCAAGGAAGTACGCGAACGTCTACGCTTTCTCGTCGACGTCGGCCTCGACTATCTCACGCTTGGGCGTGCGGCTGAGTCGCTGTCGGGTGGAGAAGCACAGCGCATTCGTCTCGCGACGCAGATTGGATCGCGACTCGTTGGCGTGCTGTACATCCTCGACGAACCGTCGATCGGTTTGCATCAGCGCGACAACGCGCGATTGCTCGCCACGCTCGAGCAACTTCGCGACCTCGGCAACACCGTCATTGTCGTCGAGCACGACGAAGAGACGATGCGCGCCGCGAATCACGTCATCGACATGGGCCCCGGGGCCGGTAAGCATGGCGGCGAAGTCATTGCTGCGGGCACCGTCGACGAGATCATCGACAATCCGGCGTCGATCACCGGAAAGTTCTTGAGCGGCGAGCTGAAAATCGCGACGCCGACGATTCGTCGCGAACCGGACGAACGCAAAGCGATTCGCATCACCGGTGCGCGCGAGCACAACCTTCGCGACGTCGACGTCGAGATCCCGCTCGGACTCTTCGTCGCGATCACCGGCGTGTCCGGCTCCGGCAAGTCGACGTTGATCGAAGACATTCTGCATCGATCGCTGGCGCGGCACTTCTATCGTGCCCGCGTCATTCCCGGCGCGCACGATCGCATCACCGGCTTCGAGCACATCGACAAGGTGATCGACATCGATCAGAGTCCGATTGGCCGTACGCCGCGCTCCAATCCGGCGACGTATACGGGACTCTTCACGCCGATGCGCGAGCTGTTCGCCGAGTTGCCCGAGGCAAAGATTCGTGGTTACGGGCCGGGACGCTTCTCGTTCAACGTGAAAGGCGGCCGGTGCGAGGCATGTCAGGGCGACGGGCTCGTGAAAATCGAGATGCACTTTCTGCCCGACGTGTACGTGCCGTGCGAAGTGTGCAAAGGCAAGCGGTACAATCGCGAGACGCTCGAGGTTCGCTTCCGCGGCTTGACGATCTCTGACGTGCTCGAGCTCACGGTCGACGATGCGGTGCAAGTGTTCCAGAATCAGCCGCGCATCTTTCAAAAACTCCAAACACTCGCCGACGTCGGGCTTGGCTATCTCCACCTCGGCCAGAGTGCCACGACACTGTCCGGCGGCGAAGCGCAGCGCGTCAAGCTCGCGAGCGAGTTGTCGAAGCGTGACACTGGCAGAACGTTCTACATCCTCGATGAGCCGACGACCGGCCTGCACTTCGAGGACGTCCGCGTGCTGCTCGAGGTGCTTCATCGTCTCGTCGATCGTGGCAACACCGTGCTCGTCATCGAGCACAATCTCGACGTGATCAAGACTGCCGATTGGATCGTCGATCTTGGGCCGGAGGGCGGCAATCGCGGTGGCACCATCGTCGCGGCCGGCACCCCGGAAGACGTCGCGGCGGTGCCGGCGTCCTATACCGGGAAATACTTGAAAGCGATGTTGAAGCCGAAGGCGCGGCGAAAGGCCGGCTGAGGGACGCGACTTTCTAGTCGCCAGCGTAAGCGCAGGCGGCCGGGACGATTTAAACAATTCAACGCGAAGACCTGCACAAACGCGCGAATTGTCCCGCCGTAGTTCCAAATTGTGCGTTGTTTCAATCAGCAATGGTTCGCGCCAGCGTGCGCCGCGAGGAGCAATTCGCGCGTTTGTGCAGTTCTTCGCGTTCAAAACCGCGTTCAAATTTGCTTGCGCAAGAAGCCAGAATGGGCACGGAGGGGCTTGGCCGCCCGACTGATGCGCGCCTCTGTGCGAGCGCGCATTAGCTTTCCAACATGGTCTCGCTCCTCGACATCATCGGACCCGTGATGGTCGGTCCGTCCAGCTCGCACACTGCCGGTGCGTGTCGCTTAGGTCTGTTGGCCCGGGGGTTAGTTGGCGGCACGCCCGAGCGCGCGAAGCTCGAGCTGCACGGCTCGTTTGCGCGAACCGGCGAAGGACACGGCACCGACAAAGCGCTCGTAGCTGGCCTGATGGGTTTTCGCCCCGACGACGACCGCATCCGCTCGGCGCTCGAGATCGCGGAGCGCGAAGGCCTGGATTACTCGTTCGAGAAAACGACACTCGACGAAGAGGCGCATCCGAATACAGTGCGTCTCTCGCTCGAGCGCGGCGACCGCAAAGCCGTGATGATCGGCTCGTCGCTCGGCGCGGGTCGCGTGCTCGTGACGCAGATCGACGGCTTTCCCGTCGAAGTGTCCGGCAACTATCACACGATCGTACTGGTGGCCGAGGACATGTGCGGATCGATCGCGCGCATTGCCACGCTGCTATCGGACAACGGCGTCAACATTGCCACGCTGCGCGTCACGCGGCAAAAGCGCGGCGGCGATGCGTTCATGGTGATCGAGACCGACGAGTGCCCGAACACCGAGGTGCGCGACGCGATCCGGGCGCTCCCGTGGGTTCGCTGGGCCTTCCGGCTCGATAAAGTGTCTGCATGACTAAATTGTAATATATAAATACTAATGTATCGCTCGCTTGCCGCCGCCGTTCGCGACGCCGAAGCCCGCGGCGTTCCGCTGTCGCAGGTGGCGCTGGACGCCGAGTCGGAGGACCAGGGCCGGTCGGTCGACGACATTCGCGCCGCGCTCGGCCGCGCGCTGGCCGTCATGCGGAACGCGATCGACCGCGGGCTCGTCGGCGATCTGTACTCGGCGTCGGGACTCGTTGGCGGCGATGCGGCCAAGCTGGTCAACGGGCCGCCGGGACCGCTCGCTGGCACGCCGTTTCGCGATGTGCTTGCGCGTGCGCTCGCCGTTCAAGAAGTGAATGCGGCGATGGGTGTGATCGTCGCCGCACCGACCGCTGGCGGCGCCGGCGTTCTCCCGGCTGTTCTCACGGGACTCGCGGCAGCTCGCCGAATTCCGGACGAGAAAGTCATCGACGCGCTCGCCACCGCGGGCCTGATCGGCGCCGTCGTGGCAGAGCGCGCATCGTTGTCCGGTGCAGAGGGGGGATGCCAGGCGGAAACTGGTGCGGCCGCGGGGATGGCCGCCGGCGCCGGCACGGAGATGCTCGGTGGAACGCCAACGCAGGTGTCGAACGCCGTCGCGCTCGCACAACAAGGCACACTTGGTCTCGTCTGCGATCCGCTCGGCGGCTTGGTCGAGTTGCCCTGCGTGTTTCGCAATGCGACCGGCGCGGCGATCGCGCTCGCAGCGATCGAGATGGCGCTCGCCGGCATCGGGTTCGCGATTCCCGCCGACGAGGTGATCGACACGATGGGCGACATCGGCCGCGACATGGACGTTCGCTACCGAGAAACGGCGGGCGGCGGCCTCGCCGCCACGCCAACCGGACGCCGGCTAGCGAAGGAGCGGCTCGTTCAGATAAAGAAGGGGTAGAGTGTCATCCCGAGCGCGATCGAGGGATCTTTTGTACCGTAATTGTGGCCGGGGCTACGGCCGGCAATAGGTGCGGTCCGTAAGATCCCTCGCGTTCGCTCGGGATGACATCTACCTTAGCCGAGCGCTGAAACGTCTGCACCGATGATCCGTAGTTCCTACAGCATTCACGCAAGGATTCGCGAGATGGTGACCAAGGAAGACATCGAGGGCTTTCTCAATCGGCTGAGCTCCGAAGGGGCGAGTCACACGGAAGTCGAACCGGGGCTCTGGGTCGTTCGACCCAGTGGCGAGCTCGATTTCGGCGTCGTCGTGCATTTTTCGCCGCCCGTCGTCGTGCTCCGCGTGAAAGTCATGACGCTCCCAACCAATGCGGACGCGCTGGCGACACTGAGCCGCCGGCTCCTGGAGCTCAATGCGACGGATCTCGTGCACGGAGCGTACGGGATCGAAGAGGAATCGATTGTGATGACCGAGGCGCTGGAGCTCTCGCATCTGGATTACGAGGAGTTCCTTGCCGCTTACGAGAGCATCACCGTCGCGCTCGCGTCGCATCTGCGCGAACTCGGCTCGTACCGCGAGGCACATTAATCCATGGGTATCATCGATAGACTGTCGTCCCTGATGCGGTCGAACATCAACGATCTGATTTCTCGGGCTGAAGATCCCGAGAAGATGTTGAATCAGATCTTGGTCGACATGCGCGGGCAGCTCGCTAAAGCCAAGCAGCAAGTCGCCACCGCCATCGCTGACGAAAAGCGGCTCCGCGATCAAACGGACGCCGAGTATCGCCAGGCGCAGGATTGGGAGCAGAAGGCGATGCTCGCGATCAAGGAAAGTCGCGACGATCTTGCCAAGCAGGCGCTCATGCGTCAGGGCGAGCACACATCGCATGCGACGCAGCTCGAGCAGACGTGGGAGCTGCACCGCGCCGAAACTGAAAAGCTCAAGAATCAGTTGCGCGAGCTCAACGACAAGATCGAAGAGGCCAAGCGCAAGAAGAATTTGCTCGTCGCCCGTCAGCGTCGTGCGCAGGCGCAGAAGCGCATTGCCGAGACGATGTCGTCGATGTCCGAGAAGTCGGCGTTCGAGGCGTTTGCTCGGATGGAAGAGCGCATCGAGACGAACGAGCGTCAGCTCAAGGCGTCGATCGAAATCGAAGAGGAATTCACCGGCGACGCGCTGGCGCGGGACTTCAAGCAGCTCGAAAAGGGCGCCGCCGCCGGGAGCGTGGACGTGCAGCTCATGGCGCTCAAACAAAAGATGGGCATGCTATCTGCTGGGTCTCCCGACAAGAAGGCGCTCGGCGCCGGTCGGAACGATGAGGAGACCGTGCACGCCGAAATCGAGGAATCCAGCGATAAAAAATCCAGTTGAAAGCTGAATTTCAGCGGAATTTCAAGTTTGGTCCCATCCTGACGGCGACGGTCCTGACAGTCCTTGGTATATGGCTGTTCAAGACCGTCGCTCAGGTTTTTGTGCTGCTCATGCTTGGCATTCTGGCCTCGCTGTATCTGGGCGCGGTGGCCGGCTGGATCAAGCGACATTTGCACGCGCCGGAGGGCGTGGCGCTCGCGCTCGCGATTTTCGGATCGGTCGGCGCACTGGCGCTCCTGGCCTACATCCTCGTGCCGCCGGTGATCGATCAGTCGCGACAGCTCGTGCAGCAGATGCCCAACTATATCAATTCGTGGGAATCGGGCATCGACAAGCTGGCGGATACGTATCCGGCGTTGCGCGCGGTGATCGGAGATCCTGGCGAGCATCGAACCGTCCAAGCGATCTACGGCGAGATCAGCGGCGTTTTCAGCTCGCTCCCGACAAAAGTCCTCGAAATCGTTCAGGCGGCGATCAGCATTTTCGCCGTCGGCGTGATGGGCATTTATCTCGCGCTGCATCCGGCGCTCTATCGCGAGTGGTTGATCGCGCTCTTTCCGCCGCGCCATCGCGATCTCGTGCGCGACGTGTTGGCCGATCTCGCCGATTCGCTGCGCGCGTACATCGTCGGTCAGTTGATGACGATGACCTTCCTCGGTGCGATTACGGCGCTGGGATTGTATCTCCTCGCCGTTCCGTTCTGGGGCGTGTTCGGCATCTTCACTGGACTCGTCGCGATCGTTCCGTTTTTCGGAACGTTGCTCTCGACGACACTGCCGGCGCTGTTCGTTCTCACCGGCAAGGGCTACCACCATTTCAGCCCGCTTGGACACGCGTTGCTCGTCGTCGGACTTGGCGTGGTGGTGCACCTGATCGAGGGCAACATCGTTTCGCCGCTGGTGATGTCGAAGAAGGTGGATCTCCCGCCGGTGCTCACGATCATGTCGGTGTTGGTGATCGGGCAATTGCTTGGCGGACTCGGACTCATCATCGCGCTGCCGACGCTCGCGGCGATCATGGTGATCGTGCGCCGCATCTTGATCACGCGGATCTACGAGGGCCAAGGTTTCCGCAAGACGACGCGCGAGCGGCCGCTGCTGCTCAGGCTTCCAGCGCCGGGCGGCGGCGTGGCCGCGCGTCCCGGACGGCAGTACGACGTGGTGAGTGCCGCTGAGCGGGCTGGAATCGAACGAAGCGCGTAACGTCGTCAGCGCGAGGGCGACACTGTCATCCCGAGCGCAGCGAGGGATCTTCTCGCGCGCCAATTATCGCGACGAGGACAGAAGATCCCTCAGTCGCTGCGCTCCTTCGGGATGACAACAGTTTCACTCCCCAGGCACGACAACGATTGCACCCGCAATCGATCGATCACGGATCCTCGAGCTCTTGGCTGTATCAAGAGCGCATGTCCATCGCTCTCGAGATTCGCGGATTGTGCAAGCGCTACGTGGCGGGTGTCCACGGATGCCTCGCCGCAGCCAATGTGCTTCGCGGTATCGACATCGTGCTTCGCGAAGGTGACGTACACGTCATCGTTGGACCTGCGGGCTCCGGAAAGTCGACGTTGATGCTGTGCGCCGCCGGCCTGCTCACGTCGGACGGCGGCGAGGTGCGTTGGTTCGGAGATGTATCGCGTGCGTCGGGCGCGCGCCGGGCGCTCTATCATCACGCTGGGGTCGATTTACTGCGCACTGGTGCGATACACGAGTCGCATGTGCATCTGCTCGACGTCGAGTCGGCGGGTGTGGCAACCGACGTGATCGACGCATGGATCGCCGAGCGTCAGGATTGCGGCGATGCGGTGCTGATCGCCAGCCGGGACGATGCGATCGCGACGCGTATTGGCGCACGAATCTCGACGCTGCGCGGCGGACGACTGCAGTCCGTCGTCACCGCTCCGCTCACGGCGCGCGTGGCTGAGGCGGCATTGGGCTAGCGAACTCGCGCGAACTCGTATCGAGGTTTGTTGACCGCCCTCAGGGACGTGTCTAGCATTCACAAACCTTCTTACCAGCCTCACAACCGCGAGTCGATGCCGCCGGCCGAGCTCCGTCTGTTCAACACGATGACCCGCACGGTCGAGCCGTTTGCGCCGGCCGACGGCCAGACCGTCCGCATCTATAGCTGCGGGCCGACCGTGTACAACCCGGCGCATCTCGGAAATTTCCGGACATTTCTGTTCGTCGATCTCCTGCGGCGGGCCATGCGGCTGCACGGCTGGAACGTGCAGCAGGTGATGAACCTGACCGACGTCGACGACAAGATCATTCGCCGCGCGTCCGAACAGGGGAAGACGATTCGCGAGGTGACCGAGCCGGTCACCAAGATTTTTCACGAGGATCGCGAATACCTGCGGATCGAGCCCGCCGAGGTGTACCCGAAGGCGACGGACTACATCCCGCAGATGATCGCGCTGGTGGAGCGCTTGATTGCGCGGGGCGTTGCGTATCAGGCCGAGGACAACTCGGTCTACTTCGCCATCGACAGGTTCCCGGGGTACGGGCGGTTGTCGCGGCTCGACACCCGGGAGGTGAGGGCGGGTGCGCGGGTCGTCCAGGACGACTACTCGAAGGAGAACGCGCAGGATTTCGCTTTATGGAAGTCGGCGAAGCCGGAGGACGAGGCGGCGGGTGCGGCTTGGGACTCACCGTGGGGTCGCGGCCGCCCTGGGTGGCACCTCGAGTGCTCGGCAATGGCGATCGATTTGTTGGGCGAGACGCTCGACATCCATTGCGGCGGCATTGATTTGATCTTTCCGCACCACGAGGACGAGATTGCGCAGTCCGAGGCCGCGACTGGCGCCACATTCTCACGATTCTGGTGCCATGGTGCGTTCTTGCTGACCGACGGCGCCAAGATGGCCAAGCGTCTCGGCAACGTGACGACCGTGAAAGGGATGCGGGAGGCGAAGATCTCAGCGGCGGCGGTGCGCCACTTTGTGTTCAACACGCACTATCGGAAGGAGTTGAACCTCTCTGAGGAGGCGTTGGAGGGGTCGATGAACGCCGTCCGTCGGGTGGGAGATTTCGCCGAGCGGCTGGCCAGCGCGACTGGGGGAACGTCCGAGCTCGGTGCCGCGGCGGACGCGGCAGTCGCGGAGGTTGAGGCGGCGCTGTTCGATGATCTCAATGCGCCGAACGCTTTGGCTGCGTTATTCACGTTCATCAACCGAGCGAATGCGGAGTTGGATCGCCGGGGCAGTGATGCGGATGCGCTCGAGCGGGCTCGGGCGGCATTTTCGCGGATCAACGGTGTATTGGACATTGTGCCCGATCGTCACGTCGACGATGCCAAGCTCGTCGCGTGGGTCGAGGAGCGACTCGCTGCTCGCCGCGCTGCGCGTGAGCGGCGCGACTTCGCCGAGGCGGACCGAGTTCGCGCCGAGCTGGCCGAACGCGGAATCACAATCGAGGACTCGGCGGCCGGTACGAAATGGAAGCGGACGCGTTAAGAGATCGAATCGGCTAAGCTGCGATAGCAGCGCGGCTTGACACCGTTTCCAGCCCCGACTATCCTACGATTCTCGCGCAAAATTGGCCGTCTGCTGACGTAGCTCAATTGGCAGAGCACCTGATTTGTAATCAGGCGGTTGCCAGTTCGATTCTGGCCGTCAGCTCTGTCTGTGAACGAGAGTGACACGTCGTGACTCGTTGCCGCGATCGGAGTTGGAGTAGTGGTTTTCGTGGTCGTCAACGCGCGAACATCCGGTGGGGTGGCCGAGTGGCTAATGGCAGCAGACTGTAAATCTGCCGGGTTAACGCCCTACGAAGGTTCGAATCCTTCCCCCACCATTTAGGTGGAACCGCCGACGGAATATGTGTGGCGTATGCGTTCGCCGGTGTGGAGTAGGGAGCAGGAAACGCGGGAGTAGCTCAGCTGGTAGAGCGCAAGCCTTCCAAGCTTGATGTCGCGGGTTCGAGCCCCGTCTCCCGCTCTGGTGTAGAACGGAAGCAGGGCTGCGTTGTGTGAGTGAAATTAGAGTTTGCTGACGTAGCTCAGTTGGTAGAGCACATCCTTGGTAAGGATGAGGTCATCGGTTCAATCCCGATCGTCAGCTCTGTAGTGCAGGGTCGAGGGGCGAAGGTGAAGGGTTGAGGATATGCTCATAGTGACGCGCCAACCGCGTGTCACTTCGTCGTGTCTTCATCAAAGTCGCGCCGCACGCGCGATCGGTCCTTTTCCGTCTCGAGCCTCGTCCCGAAACCCTCGACCGAGTTCAGATCATGCCGCGCGATAAAATCATCCTCGCTTGTAGCGACTGCAAAAACCGCAACTACTTCACCACCAAGAACAAGCGCTTGCACCCCGAGCGCGTGGAGTGGAAGAAGTACTGTCCGCGCTGCAACACGCATAAAGTCCACAAGGAAACCAAGTAATGGCGGACGCCGTCGCACGTTCCGGCTCGTCTGGCAGCACCACTGCGGGCTCGGGTGGCAGCGGGACCGGCAAACAGCCGGGCATGTTGACCCGGCTCATCGAGTTCTATCACGGCGTCATGGCCGAGATGCGCAAGGTGACGTGGCCCGATCTGCCGCAGGTGCGCTCGGCGACCATTGCGATCATCATCTTCGTGCTGCTCTTGGGCCTCGCCATCACGATCATGGATTTCGCGCTGCAGGGCATCTTCATCAAGGGCATTCCGTCCCTCTTCGCGAAGTGACCAATCTCATGGAACACCGTTGGTACGCGATCCAGACGACGGCGGGTCACGAGAACAAGGTGCGCTCGCTGATCCAACGGAAGATCGAGGCGGACGCGCGTCCGGCCGAGGAGCGCACGATTCGTCAGGCGCTCGTGCCGACGCAGGAAGTCGTCGAGATCAAGAACGGCAAGAAGGTGACGGTCGAACGGAAGCTCTATCCCGGCTACGTATTGGTCGAGATGGACCTGAACCAGGAGACCGCGCACGTCGTGAACGGCATTCAGGGCGTCATCAAGTTCGTGGGACACGACTCGCGTTTCCCGCAACCGCTGCGCCCCGATGAAGTGAACCGGCTCTTAGGCATCGCCGACGAGCGGGAAGACGAAGCACCGCGCGAGGAGATCCCTTTCATGGTCGGCCAGGCTGTGGCGATCACCGAAGGCCCGTTCACGGATTTCAATGGAACGGTGGAAGAGGTGATGCCGGACAAGGGGAAAGTGAGAGTTTCTGTATCCCTGTTTGGACGGCCCACTTCGGTTGAATTGGA
Source organism: Gemmatimonadaceae bacterium (assembly GCA_036499625.1). Classification (GTDB taxonomy): domain Bacteria; phylum Gemmatimonadota; class Gemmatimonadetes; order Gemmatimonadales; family Gemmatimonadaceae; genus JAQBQB01. Next base: position 1,999 of record DASYDJ010000040.1, on the reverse strand, counting down.
TTATCTCCAGCTCCGCGCCTACTGAGCAGTCGCTGTTGCAGTCGTTCCACCGTTCCACCGTTCCACCGTTCCACCGTTCCACCGGCGGCTTCGCCGCCTCAGTCGGCCACCACTCCGACTCTAATTAGTCCAGTGGGAGATCAACCGCCGGTACGCACGGCGGCAGTTCCTATGGAGTTCTATGGCAAAGAAAGCAACGGGATTCGTGAAGCTGCAAATCCCCGCGGGCAAGGCCAACCCAGCTCCTCCAGTGGGTACGGCGCTTGGTCCGCAGGGCATCAACATCATGGCCTTCTGCAAAGAGTTCAACGCTCGGACGCAGGGTCAGGATACGATTCTCCCGGTCGAGATCACGATTTTCTCGGACAAGTCCTTCACCTTCATTCTCAAGACGCCGCCTGCGGCCGTGTTGCTGAAGAAGGAAGCGGGCATCGAGAAGGGATCGGGTCAACCCAATCGCAACAAGGTGGGCAAAGTCACGTCGGCGCAGGTTCGCAAGATTGCCGAATTGAAGATGCCGGATCTGAATTGCGACAGCATTGAATCCGCCATGCACATGGTTGCCGGTGCGGCGCGTTCGATGGGCCTGGAGGTGGTCGACTAATGGCCGATCACGGAAAGAAGTACGTCGCTGCGGCGAAGAACCGCGACATCGAGGCGAACTATCAGGCGCGTCAAGCGCTCGAGATCGTCAAGAAGTCGGCGTTCGCCAAGTTCGACGAGACCGTCGAGATCGCCGTGCGGTTGGGCGTCGATCCGCGACATGCCGACCAAGTCGTGCGCGGCACAGTCGTGCTGCCGGCGGGTACCGGTAAGGCCGTTCGCGTGCTCGTGATCGCCGTTGGCGACAAGGCGCGTGAAGCGACGGAAGCAGGCGCCGATTACGTCGGCGCGGAATTCATCCAGAAGATCAAGGATGGCTGGCTCGATTTCGACGTGCTCATCGCGACCCCGGATCAGATGGGTCAGTTGGGTGCGCTCGGCCGCGTGCTCGGTCCCCGTGGATTGATGCCGAACCCCAAGGCGGGTACGGTGACGTTCAACGTCGGGAACGCCGTGCGTGAGACGAAGGCGGGTAAGATCGAGTTCCGCGTGGACAAGGCAGGCAACGTCCATGCGCCGATCGGCAAGGTGTCCTTCGGCGTCGAAGCGCTGGAGACGAACTTCACCGCATTCATGGACCAGATCGTTCGCGCCAAGCCGGCAGCGGCCAAGGGCGTGTACGTGAAGAACGTTTCCGTGTCGAGCACCATGGGCCCGGGCGTCATGATCGACACCAACCCGTATCGGGGCTAGACATGAAACGATCCGATAAAGAGCAGCTCGTCTCCGAGCTCAAAGAGAAAATCGAGGGCGCTACGGCGCTCTATTACACGGATTTCACGGGGCTGAACGTGAAGCGCATGACGCAGTTGCGTCGCAACCTGCGCAAGGCCGGCGTGGAGTACGTGGTCATCAAGAACACCCTCGCGCTCCGCGCCGTGAACGAAAGCGGTTTGGTGGGCGAGCGGTTGCGTGGACCCACCGGCCTGGTCGTCACCAAGGACCCGGTCGTCGCGGCGAAGCTGATCACCGATTTCGCCAAGGCCAACGATCAGAAGCCCGAAGTGAAGGGCGGCATGTTCGAGGGCAAGGCGATCGACAAGGCGCAGATCACGAAGTTGGCCTCGATGCCGTCGCGCGAGCAGATGCTCAGCGAGCTCGGAGCCAGCATGCAGTACCCGATGGCGGCCTTCTTGGGCTCCATGAACGGGCTGATGTCGATGTTTGCGGGAGTCGTGGAAGCGCTGCGCGTGCAGCGTGAAGAAGGCGCACCGAGCGCGTGAAAGTCGGTCAGCGACCGACAGTGCAGTAATGGGCAGTAACTGACCGATCCATCGATTGACCGACTTTTAAAAACACCAGGAGAATCACCAGATGCCTACGACCATGAGCAAGGACGAGATCCTCGACGCGATCGGCAACATGTCCGTCTTCGAGCTCTCCGAGCTGATCGAAG
>DASYDJ010000039.1:0-2710 GCA_036499625.1 Gemmatimonadaceae bacterium | reverse complement strand
CGGCGCGGCGTAGTATCACCCATAGACTTGCCCAGGGAGAGAGCTCGTGCGTTCCGACTCCGGTGAGCTGCTGCAAGGCACGCTCGGCATTCTGATCTTGAAGGCGCTGCTCGCCGGGCCGACGCATGGCTACGGCGTGGCACGCTGGGTGGAGACGGCGACCGACGACGTGCTGCGGATTGAGGAGGGATCGCTCTACCCCGCCCTCCGGCGCCTCGAAGACCGCGGCCTGGTTTCCTCCGAATGGGGCATCTCGGAGAACAACCGCCGCGCGCGCTTCTATACAATCTCCACGGCAGGGCGCGCACACCTCCGCAGCGAAGCCGCATTGTGGATGCGCTACGCCGGCGCCGTCACCCAAGTGCTTCGCACGTCGCCCTCGGTCGCGTAGCCATGGCTGAACTCTCGCGCTGGCAACGCTACCTGCGGTTCTTCGGCCGAGACATTCAGGCCGACGTGCAGGACGAAGTGCGGTTCCATATGGAAATGCGCATTCGAGATTACGAATCGCAGGGGATGTCGCGCGCTGAGGCCGAGCGCGCGGCGCGCGAACGATTTGGGAACGTCGATGGCGTGGAGGCTCAGTTGACGCACCACGACGCGTCGCTGTCGCGGCGCACCGAACGCCGCCAATGGCTGAACGATCTCGTGCGCGATGGACGCCTCGCGCTGCGCGGGTTTCGGCGCACGCCTGGGTTCTTTGTCGCGGCGGTGTTGATCCTCGGACTGGGCATTGGCGCGTCCGTCGCGATGTTCACGGTGTTTCGCACGGTGCTCGTGCGGAAGCTGCCAGTCCACGAGCAAGATCGGATCGTGGTGATGTGGACGTATCGGACGCCGGAGTCGGATTTCGCGCTGTGGCCCGAGGAGTTATACCCGGTGCTCCGCGCGACTCGCACCCTCTCGAGCTTCGCATCAGCGGCGCATTGGGGCGCGGTGGAATCGCCGATCTACGACGGCGATCACTCCTTTGCCCTGCGCGAAGGAATGGTCAGCGCAAACTTCTTCGACGTGATTGGCACGCGTGCGATTCTCGGCGACGTGTTCCACACGATTGACGATGACCCAACGGCGTTCAAGACCCGCGAAGGCGGCCGCAAGATCGTGCTGAGCTACCACGCATGGCGGTCGGACTTCGGCGGCGATTCGTCGGTCATCGGTCGAGTCGTGAAGCAGGGCGCGTATTCCTGGACGTACAAGTTTGTCGGCGTAGCACCGGCCGGTCTCGATTATCCGTCCGGCGTCGATTACTGGATTCCGCTGCGTGGCGGTACGCGCGCCGGCACGTCGGTTTTTATCATCGGCAGGTTGGCGCCTAGCGCGACAGTGACGAGCGCACGCGACGAGTACCTCGCGCTGTCCAATCGGGCCGACACTGGCCTCCTCGCGCATGGCGCGCGCGCGGCGACGTTCACGGATACGGTTCTCGGAAATGTGCAGCCAGTGATCCTCGTGCTGACCGCGGCCGTGGGACTGCTGCTCCTGATTGCATGCCTCAACGTGGGCAACTTGCTACTCCTCCGAGCAACGAGTCGCGCGCGCGAGTTCGCCGTGAGACGGGCGCTCGGTGCCGCCTACGGCGACATCGTTCGACAACTCGCGGTAGAAGCGTTGATGCTCGCGATAGTCGGCGGAATGCTGGGCCTTGTGGTCGCCGAGGTGCTGCTGCGAATCGTTCCGTCACTCGTTCCACACGATTTGCCGCGTCTCGATGAAATCCGACTCACGCGCGCACCAATTTTGATAGCGAGCGCTATTACTGGCGGGGCTGTCGTGTTGTTTGGTCTCCTCCCCGCCGCGTTTGCCGCGCGCAGCAGTCTCGCGTCACCACTCCGCCTCGACTCGCGCTCCGGCCTCGAGACGCATCGGCGGCGGATGGTTAGACAATCGCTCGTCGCGATACAAGTTGCACTCGCGTTGATCATGGTTGCGGGCGCTGGTCTCCTCGCCCGCAGCTTAGCTCGGCTCGAGACCCAGGACGTCGGTTTCACGAGCGAACACGTGATGACGCTGGCGTTCAATCCGAACTACACGCGCGATACCACGGCGTCGCTGCTCAACGCCGTCGCGGACCGATTGCAGCGGCGCTTCGCGCAGATTCCGGGTGTTATCGCCACAACACCGACCGTCGTGCCGCCGATGATGGGCACCGGGATCTGGCAGATTCGCCTCGACAAGGAAGGACAGTCCGCAGCCGACGCGAAGTCGAATCCAACCCTCTCTGCAGAAATTGCGGGCCCTGAGTTTTTTAAGACATTCGGTATTCCGATTTTGCGCGGGCGAGCGATCGACGATCGGGATCGCGCGACGTCGCCGCTCGTGCTTGTCGTGAGCGAGTCGTTCGCCAAGCGCTACTGGCCGGGCGACAATCCGCTTGGCAAGAAAGTGCGCATACCGCTCATAACTGAAGCGACGATGCACGGCGCAGACGGCTGGCGCACCGTGGTCGGCGTTGCGAAGGACACTCACCTTCGCGTTCTTCGCGAATCGACGCCGATGGTGTATTTCCCCGTGAGCCAAGGCTATTGGCAGGGATATTTTGCAATTCGGGCGAATCTCACACCGACTGTCCTCGCGACGCAAGTTCGCGCCGCACTCGACGACGTCGCTCCCGACGTGAAGCTGTATAGCGTGCGTACGATGGACGACGTGCTTGCCGGACCACTCTCGCAACCACGCCTCGGCGCGTTGCTGATGACGAGTTTCGGTG
>DASYDJ010000038.1:0-73790 GCA_036499625.1 Gemmatimonadaceae bacterium | reverse complement strand
CGCGAGGAAAATGAGCGAGAAGCCGAGCACGAAGAGCAGGGCGTGCACGAGCGCCACCCGCCGCGACCGCTGCACGTCGTCGAGCGTCATTCCCGTGATGAACGTGATGTAGCTCGGGATGAGCGGAAGCACACACGGCGACAGGAAGCTGGCCAAGCCAGCACCGAACGCGATGGGGACGGCAACGTTGCCCGCCAATGAGCTCTCCGGAAACGGTGGGAAATCGTCCGCCGGAGAAGGAACGCCGGCGAGCGGTACAAAACGTGTGCTGCGGTGGTATTTCGCTCTGAAATATCGCGTCTTTCGCCGCGAGCGTCGACCGGACGACGGCCGGCGCGGGCTCGTGATGCTGCAGCTCGATGCGCTGTCGTACGTCGAGCTGCGACGGGCGATCGAACTTGGATACTGTCCTACCATCTCGCGGATGGTGCGGGAAGAAGGATATACCCTACGCCGATGGTTTTGCGGCTTGCCGTCGGCCACGCCGTACTGTCAGGCCGGAATCTTTCACGGCGAGAACGAAGGCATTCCGGCGTTTCGCTTCTACGACAAGGCGGAACGCCGAGTCGTCACGTGCAACACGCCGTCGGGCGTGCAGTACATTCGCGACCGCATCAGCGCGCCGGGCGCGCTGGCAGGCGGCTCGAGTTATGTGAATTTGCTCGACGGCGACGCGCAGACGGTGGCACTCACCGTCGCAACGCGCGAGCGGATGTCCGTCTTCCAGCGATTGGGCGGCTGGCGCATGGCATTGCTCATCGCGATCCATCCGGTGCGCGTCGCGCGCATGATCGTACAGTCGGCGATCGAGTGGCTGCGCGAAGAATGGGAACGCGCCGCCGGGGAGCTCGCACGCAAGCGCACGCACAGCGAAGGGCTGTTTCCGTTCGTGCGCGTGTTGAGCAACGTGATTGTTCGCGAATTGCAAACGATGGCGATCGTGCTCGACGTCTACCTCGGCGTGCCGATCATTTACAGCACGTACATGCAGTACGACGAACTCGGACATCATTTCGGTCCGTCGAGCTTTCAAGCGTTACGCGATCTGCGGCGAACCGACGCGCGCATTCGCGAGATTCGCCGGATGATGACCGCCAGCGCTCGTGAATACGATCTAGTGCTGCTATCCGATCACGGGATGACGCCGTCCGCCAGCTATCGCGTGCTGTATGGCGAAACGCTCGGCAAAACTGTCAAACGGATTCTCCAGGGCGACGCCGCGCGTCGCGGCCAGCAACCGCTCTCGGCGCACGAGAGCTACTCGCACACCTCCGAGTACGCCGACATGGGCCCGCAGGTCGTCGAGGCCGTGGTGCAGGTAACGCCCAAGTCACAGCGGACGTTTCGGCGGGGCTTGAGGCGTGTGCGCGACTGGATGCGCCGCCGATACGGTATCCGCGAGCTGATCTTGCCCGAGAAGTATCGCGTGGACGAGGATCAGCAGGTCGTCGTGACGTACAGCTCCGATCTGGCCCTGCTCTACTTTGCCGACGACGAGAAGCCGCTCGAGCTCACCGACATCGCCCGCGATCCGCGGCGCGCGAACCTCTATCTCGAGTTGCTCGGGCACCCCGGCGTGGGGCTGCTCGGAACTCGGAACGGACCTTCGGTACATCTAGAGAGTAGACGAGGGCGCGCGATCATCGCGGACGGTCAGCTCGAGGTGCTCGCGGGCGACAATCCACTCGAGCCGTACGGATCGAGCGAGTCGGTGATCCGCGCACTCGAGCATCTCGTCTCGCAGGCCAATTCGGGCGACGTCACCATTTTTGGAGCGTACGACGGCTATGAGATCGTCTCGTTCGACGACCAGATCGGCGCACACGGGGCGGCCGGCGGAAATCAGCTCCATCCCTTCATAATCGGACCCGCGCATCTCGAGCTCGAGACGGCGCGTCTGGACGACGCTCGCGACGTGCACACCGCCGTGTTGAAACGCTATGCCGGCGTCGCCACGGCATTGCTCATCGCATTCGGCGGTGCGTTCAACAGCGATCTCGCGGCACAGCAGCCGGTGCGATCTCCGGCGCGTGATTCCGTTGGCGTCATCGCCGGACGAGTCGTCGATGCCACGAGTCTCGAGCCGCGCACCGGCACCGGTGTCGCCGTGGTTGGCAGCGCGCGTGGTGCGATCGCCGATCCAGATGGACGGTTCGTGATCCCCGGCGTGCCGGTGGGCGACGCGCTGCTGCGCGCGCGTCTCTTGGGGTACAAGACGTTGGAGACGCATGTCACAGTTCGCGCCGGGGATACGACGCGCGTCGAGCTGCAACTCCAGGTCGAGGCGGCGCTGCTCGATGCGGTGAAGTCGGAGGCGCGCCTCACGGAGCGCGAGGTGTACGAGTCGAAGCCGAACGTGGGCACCGTGCAGATCACCGCTCGCGCGGCCGAAGGCGTTCCGAAATTCGGCGAGCCCGACATCATTCGCGTCGTGCAGCTGCTGCCGGGCGTCGAGGCGCGCAACGATTTCTCGACAGGCTTGAACGTGCGCGGCGGCGAGTCCGATCAGAATCTCATTCTCCTGGACGGCTATCCGATCTACAACCCGTTTCACCTCGGTGGGTTGTTCAGCACGTTCATCGACCCAATGGTCCAAGGCCTGACGCTGATGACCGGCGGGTTTCCGGCGCGTTACGGTGGCCGGCTCTCGTCGGTGCTGGACGTGCAGTCGGCCGACGAACCACGAAACGGCATACACGGCAGCGCCGAATTGTCGCTGCTGTCGTCGACGGGCCAGTTGGGCAGCGCGTTCGCCGGCGGTAAAGGGACGTGGATGTTGGCCGGGCGCCGCACCTACGCCGACGAATTCGTGAAGCTGATCAGCACGCAAGAGCTGCCATACCACTTTCGTGATGAGCAGGGCCACCTGACGTACGCGTTTACGCCGACCACGAAACTCGCCGTGACCGTGTACGACGGCCGCGACCAGCTCGACGCCGACATCGCGGACTTCGGCGATTCCACGGACGCGAATGCCAGCGCCGGCGGCTTCAAGTTCGGCTGGGGCAACACCGTGGCTGGGGCGACACTTACCAAAACGCTCATGTCGGCCACCCGAGGCCCGTGGGCTCATTTTTTTCTTGGCGATAGCACCACGCTCGAGCAGCGTGCGTCGATGTCCGACTTCTCGACGCGGCTCGATCTGGGCGACGGGACGCTCAATCTCCACAATGGCGTGGGCGAGCGGCGCGTGAGCGGAAGTCTGTCGGCGCATACGCCGACGCACGATCGATCGTTCGGCTACGACGTGGCGTCGTACGGTATCGACTACGAGGCGACGTCGACACAAACTGGCACGGACCTCTACAACCTGCGCCAACATCCGACATCGGGCGCCATCTACTTCGATGATTTGTGGCGCGTCTCCCCCGCCCTGCTCCTCGAGAGCGGCCTGCGCGGCGAGGGACTCACCGGTCGCAAGTGGAGCGCGGTGTCGCCGCGCTTCTCGGCCAAGTATTTCGTGACGAACGATTTCGCATTCACCGCCGCCGTCGGCCGCTTCTCGCAGTGGACGCATTCGCTGAATCGCGAAGACATTCCAGTTCGCTTGTTCGACTTCTGGCTGGCGAGCGACGCCGACAGTCCTGTGTCGAGCGCCTGGCACTACATACTTGGGACCGAGCGCTGGTTCAGTCCCACGCGGTACGTGCGCATCGAGGGATTCTACAAGCGATATAGTCATCTGCTCGAGTCCAACCCGCAGGAAGATCCCACCGTTTCCGGCGACGAATTCCTGCCGGTGGACGGCGACTCGTACGGTGCGGACTTGATGATTCGCCAATTCGAGAGTGGTCCGTTCAGCGGCTGGATCTCGTACACGTATGCCGTCGCGACGCGTGTGCTCGACGGACTGCACTACTTTCCCGGCCACGACCGGCGACACGACGTGAACCTCGTGGGGAACTGGCGGTTCAAGAAGTATCTCTTCGGCGCGCGGTTCGGATACGCGACCGGCACTCCGTACACCGACATCGTCGGGGAGATCGTGCGACGCTTCTACGACCCGGGTGCGAATGCGTACGGCACTCGGGGCAGCGGGAACCAAGTCGAGTTCGTGGGTGGCCCGCGGGATGGCGCGCGCCTGCCCGCGACGCAGCGCCTCGACCTCGACGTGTCGCGCACCTATCGAGTGGGGAACGCCACCGTCGCGCCGTATCTCAGTCTCGTCAACGCCTACGACGCGAAGAACGTGTTTCTGTACATCTTCGACTACTCGAAGAATCCGCCGACACGCCAGGCCATTTCACAGTTTCCTCTTCTCCCGTCAGCCGGTGTCACGATCCATTTCTGACCGCTGGCGGTTGCCGCTCGGACTGGCCGCGATCGTCGCGGTCGCCGCATGCGACTTGGGCAAGGTGACGCTGCCGCCGACCATACCGCAGGTGGTAGTGCACGCGACGCTGAATCCCAATACAGTCGACCAGGTCGTACTCGTGGAGCACACGCTCACGGGCACGATCACTGTTCCCGACACCGGGTTCAATCCCTTTGACCCGATCGTGACTGGCGGAGGCCTGCCCATCAGCGGTGCGCACGTCACGATCACCGACCCGAGCGGACACACGTACAACGGCGTCGAGTCTGTGTCTGTGCCGGGCAGCAACGGCAAAGGCGCCGGTGTGTACCGCGTGCCGCTGCTCGGCTCCAATCTCGTCTTGGGCGGACGGTACCGACTGAGCATCGAGACGGCTGACGGCGACGACGTCACGGCAACGACGCAGATTCCGCAGCCCACGACGCGCTCGGCAGGCGGTCTGACCAAGGTCGTGAATCGCGATCACGACACGCTCGACGTTCGCTGGGCCACGACCCCAGGCGCACGCGCCTACGCGGTACGCATCGAGTCGCCCTATGGACCGTTTTTCTTCTTCACCGATAGCACCCACTTTCGCGTCACCGGCGGATTACGCAATCCGTTCTCGAGCGACCTCGAGCACGTGCTCATACCGGGGTTCCAGCAGGACATCGTCGTCGGCGCGGTCGACTCGAACTTCTACGACTACTATCGCACCGGGAACGATCCGTTCACCGGGAGCGGAATCATCAGTCGCGTCAACGGCGGACTGGGGTTGTTCGGCTCACTCGTCGAGCTCAATACCGGAACGCTCACGATCACGGCGGACCAGACCGAACCCATCGAGGGGCGGTTTCGTCTCTCGAACGGCAGCGGAACGACCAGCGCCTTCGCGTCGCAAGTCACGTTGTACGTCGAATCCAAAGCGGCGCGCGAGAATCTGCCGGACGCGTTGAGCGGCCGCTACACGACGCCGAATCCCAACTCACGATCCGACGGTATCGTCGGTCAGCGGTCTGGCGACAACATCACGCTCGTATTCCTCGGCGGTCAGCTCGCCGGCGACACGCTCGAGTTCTTCGACGGTCTTTTGTCGGGCGACACGCTGAGCGGGCGGTACTCGGTTCACGGTGGGACCGCGGTCTTCGTGAAAACGCCCTGACCTTCGGCGCGTGGAGGCGCTACGCCGCCGGTGTTCCGGCCGCGGCTGCGCGCTGCTCGACGAACGCCTGCACTTCGGCGGCATCCATGCGCGTCGCATCGTCGACGTCGCCAGAGCGTCGCTGAACGCCGCGAACCACCGCGTCCACCGTCGCGAGCGGTGCGTCCGCTTCGGCGGCGATGCTCGTCTCCCACTTTCCGCGATCGAGCCCCTTGAGGGTCAGACGGTAGCGGGCCGTGTGCACCACGTAACGGTCGGTGTCGGCGGCCGGCAGCAGCTCCTCTTGGACGTCTACCGGAGCCTCAGGCTCGGCGCCGCGCTCCACGACGACGGCCACCCCGCTCTCGACGCCACTTTGCTTGATCGGCGAGAAAAAGTGGATCTCGGCCACGCGCTCGGCCGGCACCTGCGCGAGAATCGCAATGAGAAAACGCTCACGCGTCTCGGTGAGAATGGGGCCGGACATCAGCGCGCCACCGGCCGGCGCGCGGCGTTCGATTGAAGCTTGGGCATCATGACGAGAGAATCTCGTCGGTTGCCCCGGCAGATGCTACTCGTCGCGCAGCGCTTGCATGGGATCGACGCCTGCCGCGCGCCGAGCCGGTAAGTACGCGGCGATCAGGCCGACCGCCGCAAGCAGCGCGATCGCGCCGCCAAACGTCGCCGGGTCCGTGGCGCCCATGCCGAACAGGAAGGCCTTGATCAGTCGTGTCGCGCCCACCGTCAGCGCACCGCCCAACAGTAGTCCTACGACAAGCATCGTCGCGACTTCGCCAAGTACCATGCCGGCCACGCGTTGTTGTGCCGCGCCGAGTGCCATCCGAATGCCGATCTCGTTTCGGCGGCGCGCGACGTTGTACGCCATGACGCCGTACAAGCCCAGCATCGCAAGGAGCAGCGCCAGCGCACCGAAGAATCCCGACAACGTTGCCAGCAGACGCTCGCGTTTGATCGAGTCATTCAATTGCGTGGCGAACGGCATGAAGGTGACGGTGACGCGCGGACTCACGTCGGCGAGCACTGCCTTTACGTCAGGCACGATGCTCGAGACGCCGCCGGTGACTCGCAACTCCGCGTTGAGCGACGTACCAACCGCTGTGTCTTGCGAGGTCGCGAGGTAAACGGTGGGAGGAGCCGGCGCACGCAGTGAGTTGTATTTTGCATCCTTCACGACGCCGACGATCGTCACCGGATCGCCCGTCCGCTTGCCCTGTTTGACTCGTAGCACTCTGCCGACCGGATTTGGCGTGCTGAAGAAACGCAGTCCCAGAGCTACGTTCACGATCGCGACTTTGGGCGAACCGATGCGATCGCCTGATTCGAAGTCGCGGCCGGCGAGCAACGGCGTACCGAGTGTCTGAAAGTATCCGCTTGTGGTCTCGTTGAAAAACGCGATCGCATCTTTGCGAGAACGCGGAACGTAGCCGTCCACATCCAGCTCGCCGTTCCAACCGGCACGTGTGAGCGGCGTCAACACCGACAGGCTTGCCGACGTCACGCCGGGCACGGCGCGAAGCCGACGGAGCACGTCAGTCTGCGCGGCAAGTTTCGAGGCGCCGTCAGGCGATCCCGGCGGTAGCTCGGCGCGCACGAGCATGACGCCGTCCGGTGCGAATCCAGGATCGACTGTCGCGAGTCGCCGGAACGTTCCAACCAAGAGCCCCGCACCGACGACCAGTGTGAGTGAGATCGCGATCTGCGCGACGACGAGCGCTTTGCCGACGGTCCACCGTCGTTGTCCGTGAATGGTTCCGCGACCGTTCGACTTGAGCGCGGCGTTCGGATCCACGCGTGCGGCGCGTAGCGCGGGGCCGAGGCCGAATCCCAGCCCGGTCAAGACGGCCACGGCGATATTGAATCCGAGCACGCGGCGATCTACCGAGAGATCGAGATAGATCGGCTTGTCGGCCGTCGAAAGGAACGCCACCAACAATCGGCATCCCCACCGCGCGAACAGCAATCCGATCGCCGCGCCAATCGCCGAGATCAGTACGCTCTCAGTGAGTAGTTGGCGAATCAATCGTCCGCGCGCGGAGCCGAGCGCGACTCGAATCGCAAGCTCGCGCTGGCGCGACGCGGCGCGCGCCAGCAAGAGGTTTGCGACGTTCGCGCAGGCGATGAGCAGCACGAGCGCGACGATGCCCATCAGCGCGAGCAACGCGCCGCTGTACTGTTGCCGGAGCGCCGACATACCCGTTCCAACCGGCGCGGTGGCAAAGCCTTGCGCCATGTACGTCGTCTGCCGATCGGCTGACGCCCCGTCCGGCACTGTCGCAGCGAAGACGGCTGGTGCGATCAACCTCAGTCCGGCCTGCACACGCTCCGAGCTGAGTCCGTCCTTCCGCCGACCGATCATGGTGAGGAACCACTCGCTGCGATTGGTCAGTAGGTCAGCCCGGGCAGTCAGCACGGGATCCGCGCACAGCGGGACGAATACCTGCGCGGACTTCCCGACATCGAGCCCATTGAACCCCGCTTGCGACACACCGACGATCCGCACGAGATGCGAATCGAGCGAGATCGTTTTGCCGACGACATTCTGATCGGCGCCATACACGGAGCGCCAGAACGCGTCGCTGAGCACTGCGGTGGGCTCGCAGCCGCTGCGGTCGTCTGTCATCGACAACAAGCGCCCGAGCTCCGGTTGCACGCCGAGAGTACGGAAGAAGTCGCCGCTCACCGCATCACCGTTGGCGTATCGCGGCTCGCCGCCTGTCGTGAGATTGAATCGATCGTTCGAGGCGTAGGCGAACACGCCGCTGAACACCGATTGCCGGTCGCGCATCGCTTCCCAAATGGGATTCGTGACATCGCTGCCGCCGTCTGACGTCTGCACCTGCACGAGCTCCTCGGGATGACTCACCGGGAGCGAGCGAAGCATCACGGCGTCGATCAGCGTGAAGATCGCGGTGTTGGCGCCGATGCCAAGCGCGAGCGATAGAATCGCGATCAACGCGAACGCGCGGCTGTGCCGCAACGCACGAATGGCGTAGCGCAGATCGGCGACGAATGTATCGAGCGATGTCAGCACACCCGCATCGCGCGTGCGCTCTTTCTGACCGCCGTAATTCCCAAACTGTCGACGCGCTTCCTGCGCCGCTGCTTCCGGCGTCATGCCGCGCGCAATCAAATCGTCGGTGCGCTCGGAGAGATGAAACGCGAGCTCACGACCGATGTCCGCGGAGTGGCGGTTGGAGCCGGCGAGATTGCGGAGTCGACGAAGCCACGACATGATCGCCTCGAACGGTATCGTTGGTTACGCGTAGCGGAGTACGCGGCGAACGCCTTCGGTGAGCCGTGCCCAGCTCTCCTCTTCTTGCGCGAGCTGCTTGCGCCCTTTGGCGGTGAGCGAATAGAAGCGCGCCTGACGATTCTTTTCCGTCGTTCCCCACTCGGCGCGTAGCAGGCCGTCTTGCTCCATGCGGTGCATGGCCGGATAGAGCGACCCTTCCTCGACGCGCAGCATGTCGGCCGAGACGGTCTGGATGTGCGACGTGATGGCGTAGCCGTGCAGAGACCCGCGGGCGGCGAGGGTCTTGAGGACGAGCAAAGACAGCGTGCCTTGAAGGATGTCGTTTCTGGATTTCGGCATAGTTCGTTAGCTGGCTATGCATAACTATCTAGGGGAACAACTCTGGACTGTCAATAGTGAATTGGTGCTTTGCATTTCCAGCAGCGTGTCTCGTCGCCGCTCGGCAGGCCTCTCTTCCTTTTTGGTCTCGGCCCTTTGAGCCATCTTCCTTCTTGCCGCGGAATACGCGGGAAAAACGCGGATTAACGCGGGAACAGCCTTGAAGGTTTTCCCGCGTTGATCAGCGTGGTTCAGCGTTTCCCGCGGCAAAAAGGACGAGGGGCGTCGTCATCGCGGATTCCAGCCGCTACAGCAGCGCCACCGGATCGCGATCCAGCGTCACCCGCAAGCCAAAACTCTTCGGTACCGGGAAACGCTCGAGAAAGTACCGACCCAAACGCGTGAGCGATGCCGCATGCTCCGCCTTCACCAGCACGTGCCACCGCCAGCGATTCTTGATACGCTCCACCGGACAAGGCGCCGGGCCGATCACCGTGATGCCAGGCGTCGGGCGCTTACGCAACAAATCATGCAGCCAGTCGGTTGCTGACATCGCCAATTGCGCGGTGGCATCTTCTGTGATGCCGCTGAACACGATGTTCGCAATGCGCACAGTGGGCGGATACGCCGGCATGTCGCGCCCCGCCAGCTCCTGTCGAACGAACGCGTCGTAGTCGTGCGCGACAGCGCAGCGCACGGCGTGATGATCGGGGACTTTGGTTTGAATCACGACTCGCCCACCCTTCGGCCCACGTCCCGCCCGGCCCGCCACTTGACTCAGGAGCTGGAAGCATCGCTCCGAAGCCCGGAAGTCCGGCAAGTTGATGCCCACGTCGGCGTCGATCACGCCGACCAGTGTGACATTCGGAAAGTCTAAACCCTTCGCGATCATCTGCGTGCCGAGGAGGATGTCGACTTCGCCGGCGCCGACGCGATCGAGAATCTCGGCGTGCGCCCATTTGCCGCTCGTCGTGTCGACATCCATGCGCGCGATACGCGCCGCCGGAAAGCGGTCGGCCAGCAGCCGTTCGACTTGCTGCGTCCCGAGCCCGCGCTGCCGCAACACGATCCCGCCGCACCGTTCGCAGCGCGTGTGCAAATGCTCGGCGTGCTGGCAATAGTGGCAGACCAACTGCTCGGTGGTGCGATGGTAGGTGAGGCTGATCGAGCAGTTCGGACACGTCGCAACGTCGCCACACTCCGCGCACTGCACGAACGCCGCATAGCCGCGACGATTGAGTAGCAGAATGCTCTGCTCTTTCTTCGCCAATCGATCGGCGAGCGCGGACTCGAGCTCCTCGCTCACCACCAAGCGCAACCAATCCTCCGCACTTCGCTCGCCGCCGAGCATTGCTTTGCGAGCCGCGGCGGCATCGCGTGGTTCGCGACGATCGACGACGTCGATCTTCGGCAGCCGCGCCTGACCGACCCGCTCAGGGAGCGTGAGCAAACTGTATTTGCCGGATTGAGCATTCACCCAACTCTCGAGACTCGGCGTCGCGCTGCCGAGGACGACGATTGCGCCCTCGCGTCGCGCGCGGACGATGGCAACCTCGCGCGCATGATAGCGCGGCGTCTCGCCCTGCTTGTAGCTCGACTCGTGCTCTTCATCCACGACGATGGCGCCGAGGTTCGCGAGCGGCGCGAAGATCGCCGATCGCGCGCCGACGGCGATGCGTTTGCGGCCGTCGCGCAACGCGAGCCACTCGTCGTACCGCTCGCCGTCGCTCAGCGCGCTGTGGAGCACGGCGATGTCGTCGCCAAACACGGCGCGGAACCGGTCGACAGTCTGCGGAGTGAGCGCAATCTCCGGCACGAGCACGATCGCAGACTTGTGTTGCTCGAGCACGACACGTCGCAGAAGCTCGATGTAAACCAGCGTCTTCCCGCTACCCGTGACGCCGTGCAGAAGAAACGTTTCGCCGGGCGACGAGTTTGCAAGCCGATCGATCGCCGTGCGTTGTGCCGCCGACGGCGTGTGCGTCGACGGCGCGTGCACCGCCCGCCACGAGAACGGATCGCGCGCAACGACTTCCTGCTCGACTTCGACTAGACCGCGCGTGACGAGCGCCGTGAGCACCGACGACGAGACCTTGAGCTGCTCCGTGAGGTGTTCGACCGGCGCACGCCCGCCCAGCGACAGCAGGAGTTCGAACAACGCGCGCTGCTTCGGCGACCGTTTGAACACACGATCGCGCTCGGCCAGCGATTCAAGATCGTAGATGACGGTTGCGACGCGCCGCTGACGCCGCGCGGGCTCGGGCCGCTCCTCGGACGTCAGCGCAGCCGGGAGCGCGGTGCGAATCGCAATGCCCAGCGGAACGATGTAGTACTCCGAGATCCACGCACAGAGCGCGAGCATATCCTCGGCGAGTACCGGCTCGTCGTCGGGCAGCGAGTGCACGCGTTTGGGCGACACCGACGACGTCGGCTCATCGATCGCAACGATGACGCCGATCTCGCGCCGGTTGCGAAACGGCACCACCACACGCATCCCAGGCCGCGCACGATGGGCATCGGCGTCGTCGACCTCGTACGTGAAGTTGCGGAAGAGCGGTAGCGGGAGGGCGACGGAGACTAGCACGCCCGAAAGTTAGCGCCGCGCTAGGTGAGGCTCGAAACGCTCTGAATCTCGAGCGGCAGGCGTACCGAGAACGTTGTTCCCTGTCCGAACACGCTCCGCAGCGAGATCTCGCCGCCGAGTTGGTGGGTCAAGCGCCGAGTGATGCTCAAACCGAGGCCGGTGCCGCCAAAGGAACGGGTGCGCGATTGGTCGAGCTGCCGGAAGTCTTCCCAGATCGCCTCCATCTCGTCGGGCTTGATACCAACGCCCGTGTCGCTGACCTCGAGGACAACGGCGCCGTCCGCGCAGTCGACACGCAGACGTACCGATCCCTGATTCGTGAATTTCACGGCGTTCGAAAGGAGGTTGAGCAGAATCTGCTTGACCTTCGTCTTGTCCGTCTCGATCTCCGGGCAATTGACGCCAACCTCCGCGACATACTCGAGATGCCGCGACTCGACCATCGGCTCGACCTGCTGCGACACCTCGTTCACGAGCTCGGGCAGCGACACGCGCTCCACGTACAGCGGCATCTTGCCCGACTCGATCTTGGCGAGATCCAGAATGTCGTTGATCAACGACAGCAGGTGCTGCGCTGCCGCTTGACTGCGGGTCACGTAGTCCGATTGACCCTCGCTGAGCGGCGACGGAATTCCGTCGAGCAGCAACGCGGAGTATCCGATCACGGCATTCAGCGGAGTGCGCAACTCGTGCGACATGCTCGCGAGGAAATCGGACTTGAGCTTATTCGCCTTCGCTAATTCCTCCGACTGCCAGAGCAGTCGCTCATTCTGCTGCGCCAAATCCGCTGTCGCCGCGCGAATACGACCTTCGAGCTCGCCGTTGAGTTGCTTGAGCGCCTCGTACAGACGCTCGTTGTCGGCTTGCTGCGTGAGATCGTGCAACACCGAGACGATCGCCATCGGTTCACCGCGACTATTCTCGATCTTGCCCGACACCACTTCGATCGGCAGGCGCACTCCTGACGACGGATGCATGAGCGTCATGCGCTCGCGCCGTTTGCGTTCGTCGGTGAGCGCAAAGTCGGAGACGAACGACGTGAACTTCGTGTCGTTCTGTCGCACGGCTTGCGTCACGCGATAGCTCGCCGTGGGACCGGCCGGCCTGTGGAACAGCCGATCGGCTTCGTCGTTCATCAGGATGATGTTCGCCGAGCTGTCGGTGACGAGAATCGGATCGGCGACGTTTTCGAGAATGAGATTGAGCCGATCGCGTTCTTCGGTCGCCTCGATTTCCGCTTGGCGTACGCGCTGTACTTGACGCTCGAGCTCGCGGCTCGCGCGGCGGAGATCCGTGACGTCGCGCAGCACGGACAACACCGAATCATCCGGCCCGACGCGCTCACCGAGCGGATGTGTAAGTACCTCGAACAAGAGGTCGTGGCCCTCATCGGGATCGACGAGATTCAGCTCACGCGGTCCGCCCGATGACACGCCGGCAATCATTGCGCGCGACAGGAAGGAGCTGAAGAGCAGGTTGTTCACTTCAACCGCGCGGCGACGCCCAGGAGAATCATCGTCGCCGGTGAACAACAAATGCTCGGCGCGCTTGTTCTGCACCACGATGTCGTTCGATGCGTCGGTGATCACCACCGGATCCGGCAGCGAGTCCACCATCTGCTGGAAGCGATTGCGGTCCTGACTGATCCGCTCGAAGCCGTTCTGCACCTCGATGTGCGCGGCGACGCGAAAGAGCACCGGTCCGGCGAACATCACCATCGTCGCGATGTCTTGCATGAGTGGATACGGCACGGACACATCCACGACCACGATTCCGGCAGGCGCGGCGCTGAAGGCGCGATCTTCGAGTGGAACGAGCCGCGCACCCGTTGGCAGGAGTACTTCCTGCGCGTAGGCGTCGCGCCAGATCGCCGGTGCGCCACGATAGTGCGGCCGCGGCATCGGGAACGCGGTCCACGCATCGAACGGAATTCGCGCACCCGGTCGGCTTGGGCCGTCGCTCGTTACGGGCGACAGCGCGAGCGTCGACACCATCCACGGGTGGCTGCGTTCGCCGATCGTGTACTCGTAGGGTGGCGGCGTCTCGAAGCCGATGTGCGCCTCGAGTGCGAGGTGCTCGTCACCGGGATCAAACCGCAACAGACAGGCGCGCGTCGCGCCCGTCTCGGCAAGGAGATCGCCTAGCAGAAACGTCGCAGCCGCGGCGAGATCCGGCGCCTCGGCGAGTGCCGAGAGCAGCGCCAGCCGGCCACGCTCGGGGATCAATCCGCCTTTTCCAATTTCAGTTTGATGTTCACGAAATTGTACGGAGGCCACGGTCCGGAATACTTGAAAGAGAGCACATCCTCGTACTGGCGACTCGCTTCCTTGACCCTGTCGTCGAACGATTGCACCGCGGCGCGGTCCACGAGGAACGCGGCGTTGAGAATCATGCGGTCGCCGATCGGTTTATTCGATCGGCTCGCCACGGCCACCGGCTTGAGCGCGTCGTGAATGTCGGCGACGTAGCGGGAACTCAAATCCTCGAGCGCCGAATCCATGAGGCGGCCGAGTTGCATACGCGCGAAATATGTCGACGTCGTGGTGTGGCGGCTGATCTCGTCTTTGAGGCGACGGATCTCGTCGTTCTCGCGCTCGAGGTTGGCGACGACCTTCTCACGGTCCCACAACACTTTGAGACCGAATTCGATCTTGTCCTGCATCTTCTCGAGGACATCGCTGAACGCTTGATACGTGGAGCGCAGCAGTTCGGTGACGTCGTCCTCGGAGCGGAAGACGGTGCCGAACGACATCGGGATGACGGTGAACTCCTTCATCACCGTCTCGTTGACGAACTCGTGCGCGAGGACGTTGTCTCGCGTCGGATCGTAGATCACGATGGGCGTATCGCTGACGACGGCGGCCAGATCGTTGAACGCGACGGTGAACACGCGTTGACCGCCGCCGATGCCGATCGATCCGAAATCGCGTTGGCGGTCGCTGCGAACGATGCAGTAGACGTATTTCCCGCCGTCCAGTGCTGATGACGGCGTCTGCTCGGCGGATTGCATGTCGGGCATGAATTGCCTCACGCGGGATCGATTTTCGACAGTCGATTTGGGGAAGCATCGCACGCAAACATCTGATGCGCCAGCCCGGTCAGCGGAATTTTGTCTCGTCCGGCGGAGCGAACCTGGGTGGGCCCTAACTGACTGCGGGACAGGCCGTTACCGCCGAACGACGCCGAGACCTGGAGCGTCAGGTATGACGATGCGGCCGCCGTGGATCGTGGCGCCAGAATACGGATCGTCGGCAAGGAGCGCGGCGCCGTCGAAGTCGGCGTAGTCGAGCAGCGGCGCGAAGTGCGCGGCCGCGGTGATGCCCAAGCTCGTTTCGATCATGCAGCCGGCCATGACGAGCATGCCATGCGACCGCGCGGTTGCGATCATCTTGAGCGCTTCGCGCAAGCCGCCGCACTTGGACAGCTTGATGTTGATGCCGCCCACCGAGCCGGCGAGACGCGCGACGTCGGTTGCGACGATACACGACTCATCCGCGATTACGGGCAGCGCCGAGCGCTCGTGGACGAAACGCAGACCGTCGATGTCGTGCGCCGGCAACGGCTGCTCGACGTACTCGACGCCGCATTCCACGAGCACGTCGATCATGCGCAGGGCCTGCTTGGCCGACCACGCGGCATTTGCGTCGACGCGCAAGATTTTATTCGGCACCACCTCGCGAACTGTGCGAATGATCTGCTCGTCGTGATCCGTGCCGAGCTTGATCTTGAGCACCGGGTAGCTCGACGCCTGATCGATGCGCTGGCGCAGCTCGGCGTCGTTGGCCGCGATGGCAATCGTGAAGCTGGTGAGCGGCGCTTTCGCGCGATCGAGTCCCCACAGCTTGTAGAGCGGGACGCCGAGTCGCTTGCCGGCCAGATCGTGCAGCGCCGCGCTGATCGCCGACTTGACCGATCCGTTGAAGCGGATCGCCTTGTTCATCTCGCTCTCGACATCTTCGAGCGCCCACGGGTCGCACGCTTCGACGATCGGCGTGAGACGCTCGAGCGCCGCGAGCGCCGTATCGGCCGTCTCGCCGTAGAAGCGATTTGGCGCGGCCTCACCCCAGCCCTCAACGCCGTCGTCGTCCGTGATGCGGACACGCATGAGTCGATGCTCGCTCGCGCCGCCGCGCGCGATGACGAACGGATGCGTTGTGTGAACGACGGCGATGTCGTGCTGGAGCTTCATGGAATCGGAGACAGGTGGGTCCGACGGGCCATTACGGCGCTACGGTAGCTGGGCACCGCGTCCGGCGCGGCGCGGAGAAACGCGATGAGCGCGTCGGCCAGATCGTATCCACGAGCATAGCGCGTCTCGGGCGCCTTGGCGAGGCAGCGCATGACGATCTCCGACAGCGCGGCGGGAATGCGCGGCGCCACTTCGGACGGCGAGATGGCCGGCTCGTGCACCTGTTTGTAGCTCACGGCGAATGCGTCCGCGCCGTCGAACGGCGGAAAGCCGACCAATGATTCGTAAAGTAGTATACCAATTGCATAAATATCGCTGCGACCGTCGACGAGCTTCCCCATCGCCTGCTCGGGCGACATGTAGTGCGGCGTGCCCATGGCGCGACCGCTTGCCGTGAGTCGCCCGTGAAAACGCGCCGTCGCGATACCGAAGTCGGTGAGCACGGCGTTGCCGTCCTCGTCGAACAGCACGTTGTCGGGCTTCACATCGCGATGGATCACGCCGCGCCTGTGCGCGTAGTCCAGCGCGCACGCGACCTGTGCACCGATCGCCGCGGTGCGCGTTGGACTCACGTTCCGCTGGCGCTGGATCTGATCGGCGAGCGATCCGCCCTCGAGAAACGGCATCACCGTGTACACCACGTCATCGGCAGCGCCGTAGTCGAGAATGCCGCAGACGTGTGGATGCACCAGCTTCGCCGCCGCCTCAGCCTCGCGCCGAAAACGCTCGGCCACCTCCGGATCGCGGCCCAGATGTGGATGCAGCACTTTGACCACGACGTGCCGCGTCAGCTGCACCTGCTCGGCGAGGTAGACGTCCGCCATGCCGCCGCCGCCGAGCCGGCGAAGGATGCGATAACGGTTTCCCGTCGCGCGGCGGAGACGCGTGATCTCTTCGTCGGGCCGCTCGAACGTCGGACGCGAGAGCTCGGGAAGCGTGTCCAAGCAACGAACACACGCCGCCGCGGAGGCGCGGTTCCAGGTACCGCATTGTGGGCAGAACACTGGAGATTAGCCTTCGAACTGCATGCGGACGAAGTCATACGGAGCCCAGGGGCCCGTGACGTCGAATCGCATGAGATGGTGCGCGTCGTGCTGCTCTTCGACGGCCGCGAGGAAGTCCTTCCAGGACTCGCGGTCCACGAGGAAGGCGGCGCTCAGCACGAGGCCAGTGACCTTCTCGAGCCGGAGCGGCACCACGGCCACCGCGCGTCTGCGAAGGGCCCGAATCGACTCGGCCGCGCCGGCGGCGAGGTCGGAGCCAGCTTCGAGATCGTCATCTCGGCCGTCCGCGCGAACGACGTGCACGCGCGCCACGGCGCGGTCTTCCACGAAATCCAGGGCCCCGGTCAACGACACGTAATGGAGGTCCATCCATCGGGTCAGCACGTCCGGCGCGCGAAACACCACGCCGACCGGCGCCGGCAGCACCGCCGTCCGCCTGAAGGCCCGGTCCACGATCGCGCGATGCTGGTCGACCAGCGCCGGCGTAACCTCGTCGTCGAGCCCGAAAGCCTTCTGGTCAGAGACGATTGCGCACAAATCCCGAAACGGAATGAGCGACGTGGGCCCCGTGAGGGCCATTTCGGCTGTCGCTCCCTCTGTTGGCTCGGCCGAATGGACGTCGGCGAGCGTGATTGCGTGCAGGCGTAGCGCCATTCAGAGAAGCTTCCGGAAGCGAAGGATGACCAGCAAGAGGATACCCACGCCGAGTTGCAGCGCCAGCATCCACCAAAATGCGTTGGGGTAGGCCGAAAGGGGAATGTGCTGGACGTTCATTCCCCATATCCCGCTGATCACGACGAACGGAATACTGAGTGTCGCGACCACCGAGAGGCCTTTGGTGATTCGGCCGAGTCGATTGGAGACCTGCGTCAGATAGCTGTCGAGGACACTGCTCAGCAAGTCCCTGTAGGTGTCGATCGAGTCGTTGATTCGCAGAATGTGATCGTAGATGTCGCGAAAGTAGAGCTGCGACTCGGGCGACAACAGAGCGCTCGGGCGATTCGTGAGGATGTTGAACACCTCGCGTTCCGGCGCGACGTGCCGGCGCAGCGACAAGACGAGGCGTTTCACGGCGAAGATGTCTTTGAGCGCGCTTTGATCGAAGTCGACGACGACGCGCTGTTCCAGCGTATCGACGAAGTCGTCGATCTTGTCGAGCAGCGGAAAATATTGGTCCACCGCGCCGTCCATGATCGCGTGCGTGAGACGATCCATCCCGTGCTTCAGCAGATCGGGATTCTTCTCGATTCTCTGCGCCACTTCGTCGATCGATGTCGCGGCACCGTCGTGGACGGTGATGAGAAAATTCTGACCGAGAAAGAAGCAGAGGTCGAACGTCTCGAGGTCGTACGGATCGGCGGTCCGTTCGGAGAAGCGGACGCCGATGATGATCATGAACAGGTAATCGTCGTACTCCTCGAGCTTGGGCCGGCTGTTGACGGCCAGCGCGTCTTCGACGGCGAGCGGATGCAGTCCCGTTATGCCTTTGAGGAATTCGACCTGCTTCGGATCTTTCGTGTCGAGATCGACCCACAGGCGGCCGCGCTTCTCGGCGAGCGCGGCGTTGACGTCGTTGAGGGCCAACCCTGTGTGGGGCTGGTCTTTGTCGTCGAGGAAGATGGTTCGCGGGCGCGTGGCATCGGTCACGCCCGGGACATAGGGAAGCTCCGTGCCAATGGTTGAGGCGGCAACGAGCCCAACGCGCGAGGGGCTCGTCGGCTAATCCGTGCGGAGGGACACCATTGGATCAGTTCGCGCGGCGCGCCGGGCCGGGAGGTAGCTCGCGATGAGAGCAACCGAGCCCAAGAGCGCCGGGACGACCGCGAACGTGAGTGGATCTGCCATACCTACACCAAACAAGAATTGGCTAGCAAGGCGACCCGTGGCCAAGGCGAGCGGCAGACCGATGAGCAGCGCCACGCCAATGGCCACGACGCTCGACCGGACGACGACTTGCACGATATCCCGAGACGTCGCGCCGAGTGCCAACCGGATTCCGAGCTCCCGAGTGCGTTGGGCGACGTCGTACGCCACGACGCCGTAAATCCCAAGCGCGGCGAGACCCAAGCCGAGAATACCGAAGAGCCCAATGCACCACGCGGCGGCGCGTTGCGGCAGGACGTAGAGGTCGAGCTGCGACGACAACGACCCGACATTTTCGAGCGCGATGTTGCGATCGAGCGCGGCGACCTCGGCACGCAGTGCGGCGAGGGCCGATGGCATGTCGGTGCGAGCGCGAACGTGGACGGTCATCAGGTCCGAGTGACTCTGCGATACTGGAATGAACGCAAATGCAGTGGGCGCTTCATCGAGCGAGCGATACTTGCCATCGCGAACGATGCCGACGATTTCGCGCGGGAATTCGCGATCGAGTTTGATCTGGTGCCCAATGGCCGCTCTGTCGAATCCCAGCCGCTTGGCGAGCGTCTCGTTGATGATGGCCACCGGCGTCGATAGCGGCGTATCAGATCCGCTGAACGCACGACCGGCGAGCATTGGAATGCGCATGGTGGCGAGGTAGCCGGTGTCGACCAGCGCCCACAACGTTTGCACGTGACTACCGTCCGGCAACGGAACGTTGCCGCCAGAATGCGAAATCGAGAGCGGCGTAAACTCACCGCGCGACGCAGCGGCAATCTCGGGACGCGCGGTGAGCCGGGGCATGAGTTGGGCGTAGAATTCTCTCGCGCGCGCGTCGTCGTAGCCATGCCGCGCCACGTTCATCGTCGCGACGATCACGTTACGCGTATCGAGGCCGCGATCGACCAGCACCGCTCGTTGCACGGCCCGCGTGAACAAGCCTGCCGTAATGAGCAGTACCAGCGACAGTGCGAGCTGTGCGATCACGAACGTCGATCTCGACCGGCCGATGCCTCGCGGCTGCGAACTATCCGTGCCTCGCAGTCCCGCCAGGAGATCCATGCGTGTCGACTGCAACGCCGGCGCAATGCCGACGGCGATTCCGGCGAGCAGCGTACTGATGAACGACACGCCGAGTACGACGCGGTTCGAGTGCAGCTCGAGCGAGGTGCGGGCGCTCATTGGC
Source organism: Gemmatimonadaceae bacterium (assembly GCA_036499625.1). Taxonomy (GTDB): domain Bacteria; phylum Gemmatimonadota; class Gemmatimonadetes; order Gemmatimonadales; family Gemmatimonadaceae; genus JAQBQB01. The sequence continues at coordinate 53,940 of DASYDJ010000038.1, read as the reverse complement.
AGATTGATTGCCGGAAGTAGATGCGTGAGCCACGTCGCGAGCAATACACCGCCGGCACCGCCGATGAGACACAACCCGACGCTCTCTGTGAGGAGCTGGCGCACGAGTCTTCCTCGGCCTGCGCCCAGCGCTAGTCGAACCGCGATTTCACGGCGCCGATGCGCTGCACGCGCCGAGAACATGCCGGCGATGTTCGCGACGACGATGAGCAGTACGAGCGCCGCCGTGATGAACAAGACACCGACGAAGCCAATCACCGCACCGCGCGCCATCGCTGGTGGTCCGACGATTGGGTCGAGCGTGATACGCGCAATCGGTTGCTTCCGCGAAACCGGATCGATGTGTGCACCAATCGCCGACAGCGCGATTGCCGCTCGGTCGCGCGTGAACTGCGGGCGGAGTCGTCCGACCATCGCAAACGTGCCGTCGTTGACTGGCGCCCACAGATCCGTCACGAGACCGATTTCGGTGCCGTTGAATCCCGACGGCGCAATTCCGACGATCACGCGCGAGTGTCCGTCGACGGTCATGAGCTTGCCAATCGCCGTTGAATCGCCGCCGAACTCACGCTGCCACATTCCGTAACTGATCACGACTTCCGGCAACTCCGCGCCAACACGCTCCGTCGTATCGGAGAACAGCCGGCCGAGCGCGGAATGGACGCCGAGTACTTGGAAGTAGTTGGCCGAGACCATCATTGCGCTGAGCGCGCGGGCCTCGTTGCCGGCGAGCATCGAGACGCCAGTGTAGCGAAAACCAGCCAATCCGCTGAACACCGCGCTGTCGGCGGAGCGGTGCGCGAGATAATGCTCATATGGGTACATGTACAGACCCATACTTGTCTCCCACGATCGTTCACCGTCCTTCCACACCTCGCCGACCATGAACACCTTGCTTGGTGCGGCGATTGGCGGCGGCCGAAACAGCAGCGCGTCGACGACACTGAATACGGCCGTCATCGCGGCGATTCCGATTGCCACCGTGAGCACACCGGCAACGGTGAACGCCGGACTCTGTCGCAGCACGCGCGCGGCATAGTGAATGTCTTGTCCGAGATCTTCGATGAGTCTCGTGCCTCGCGCCGCTCTTCCCTCCTCCTTGAATCGCTCGACGCCGCCGAAATCCACGAGCGCCGTACGCCCCGCCTCTTCCGGCGACATGCCATTGCGAATGCGATCCGCAATCTCGAACTCGAGGTGGGCGCGCATCTCGTCATGCATGTCGCGTTCAGCGGCGGCTTTTCCGGCGAGATAGCGAAGCCGACGCCTCACAGTTGCGAAGAGCTCGAGGAAGTTCACGCTCACGCCTCGTCGAGAATGAGATTCACCGCGCCCGAGAACGCGCGCCACTCGCGCGTCTCGGCCACGAGCTGTTTGCGTCCAGCGGCAGAGAGTTGGTAGAACTTGGCGCGGCGGCCTTCGTCGGAGATGCCCCACTCCGACGTGATCCAGCCGCGGTCTTCGAGACGATAGAGCGCGGGATAGAGTGAACCTTGGTTCACGCGCAGCACGTCGCGTGACATCTCCTGGATGCGCTTTCCGATGGACCAGCCGTGTCGCGAGCCGGCGACCAGCGTTTTCAGGACGAGCAGGTCGAGCGTGCCCTGAAGGAGGTCGCGAGGGTCTTGTTTTGACATTCGACAACAAGACTGGTGTCGTTGTTGTCGAATGTCAAGGTAAGCATCTGCTGATTGGCTGCAGAGGGTGCCTGAATTGCCTGGTGACGGGCGCCGCGGCATTCGCACATTCATTCCGCTGGAAACATTCCTTGACACGATCGGGTAGGACTGGTTCGATCGACCTTCGCCCGGGTTAAACAACGATGCTTCGAAATTTCGGTATTAAAGTTCGCGCGGCAGGTATGCTGACCGCGCTCTCGGCGGTCACGTGGGGAGGTTTGGGCGGAGTCATGTCCCTGATCTCAGTCCTTATCCGAGGTGGTCTCCGCCATCAACCAGGACCCTGGCTCGCCCATCCGTGGGCGTATCTTGGCTACGGTGTTCTCAATTGGACCATATTGGGAGCCATCGCTGGTGGCGTGACTGCCGTGATGCTCCCATCGATTCTGGGCAAGAGACGCATCGATCAGATACCGATCGGCCGCTTTGCCATCCTCGGCGCGGCTAGCGGCTCCGCAAGCGTTGTAGTCGCGCTTCTGCTGAGGGGAGCCGCGAGTGGCGGGCTTCGAAGCCCTGCGGCGATCGGCACGACACTATTTACCTGCGCGATGTTCGGCGCATCGTCTGTGTTAATTGCAGTCCTGGTCGCCACGCTGGGCAATCGGCAATTGCCAGATCCGTCATGAACGATCTCTGGACTTCCGTCGACAACTATTTCGCCGACCAGCTCCTGCCGAAAGACGCCGCCCTCGACCACGCACTCGTCACCAGCGAGGCGGAGGGACTCCCGGCAATCAGCGTAACGCCGAACCAAGGCATGTTTCTGCAGTTGCTCGCGCGCACGACGGGTGCGCGCCGCATTCTCGAAATAGGCACGCTCGGCGGATATAGCACGATTTGGCTCGCTCGGGCGCTTCCAACCGACGGTCGGTTGATCACCCTCGAGATCAACCCGCACCACGCGGCGGTGGCACAGCGAAATCTCGAGCGAGCTGGCGTGACGGATCGCGTCGAGATTCGCGTCGCGCCGGCCGCCGACACGCTCAACGAGTTTGCCAACCAAGCAAACGAACCGTTCGACTTCGTCTTCATCGACGCGGACAAGGTCTCCACGGATCAGTATTTCGAGGCATCGCTGGCGCTGTCCCATCCAGGCACGGTGATCGTCGTGGACAATGTCGTGCGCGGCGGCGCAGTCGCGGACGCGAACAGCGATGACGTCAACGTGCAAGCCGTTCGTCGGTTCGTTGCGGGGATTTCGGACGATTCTCGCGTGACTTCGACGGCGGTTCAGACGGTCGGCAGCAAGGGATACGACGGCTTCATCCTCGCCATTGTGAATCCAGGACACCGGCGCGTACGGAGGCCTCGCTGAAACTCGCGTGAGCCGCACTGCGTACGAAGGGCACTTCCCTCCCCGAGTGCACTGTGCTCGCCGTCGACCTTCAACATCTGACGAAGCGCTACGGCTCCGTCACCGCCGTCAACGATCTGTCCCTCCAACTGGAGTCGGGCGAGATCGTCGCCTTCCTCGGCCCGAACGGCGCCGGAAAGACCACGACCATCGACATGCTGCTCGGCCTCGCGAGGCCCGACAGTGGAACGGTGCGCGTCTACGGCCGGTCGCCGGCCGACGCGATCGCGCGCGGCGACGTCTCCGCCGTGATGCAGAACGGTGGGCTCCTCAAGGACTTCACCGTCAAAGAGACAGTAGAGTTCACCGCGTCGCTGCACGCCAACCCGCGGCCGGTGGCCGAGGTGTTGGATCGCGCCGGAATCACTGCCATCGCGGACCGTCGCGTTGCCAAGTGCTCGGGTGGCGAGCAGCAGCGTTTGCGTTTCGCGATCGCGCTCTTGTCCGATCCGCGACTCCTCGTGCTCGACGAGCCGACCACCGGAATGGACGTCGAAGGCCGCCGCGAATTCTGGCGCGCGATTCGTGAGGACGCGGGGTGCGGGCGAACCGTCATGTTCGCGACGCACTATCTCGACGAAGCAGACGCCTACGCCGACCGCATCGTGCTCATTCGCCAGGGCTCGATCGTCGCCGACGGAACGACTGCCGAAATCAAGAATCTCGCGTCAGGCCGCACCGTGCGCGCAACGCTGCCCGGCGCCGACGCCGACACTCTCAAAGCGCTGCAGGGAGTGATGTCCGTCGAAATTCGTGGAGATACAGTGATCATTCAGTGCACCAACTCGGACGTCGTCGCGCGACATCTGCTCACCGAGACGCCGGCGTGGGATCTCGACGTGTCGTCGAAGAATCTCGAAGCCGCGTTCGTCGCACTCACCGCGAATGACGCAGCCGAGCCGGCGGGAGTCGCGCCATGACCGCCGCGACCACGCAAGTCGAGGAGCGCCACGTTCCGCCGCTCGGCGGATTCAATCTCACGGCGCTCCGCCTCGAGATCCGGCGGATGCTGCGGAATCGTCGCACGCTCATGTTCGTCGTCGTATTTCCGAGCGTGTTTTTTCGCATTTTTGGAATGAGCAGCAAAGGCGTGCGCTCCGCTGGTCCATCGGCGCTCGCGTACATCATGATCAGCATGGCGGTATACGGCGCGATGGTCGGCGCCACCGCGGGCGGCGCTGCAGTGTCAGTGGAGCGCAGCTTTGGATGGAGCAGACAGCTTCGCTTGACGCCGTTGCGCCCCGCCGCGTACGTCGCGATCAAAGTGCTCACGGCGATGATGCTCGGACTGCTCGCGGTCGCCGTGGATTTCGCGGTCGGTGCATTCAGCGGCGTTCACATGGCCCCGCAGGTTTGGTTGCTCTCCGGACTCGGCGCCTGGCTTGGCTCGCTCGTCTTTGCGGCGTTCGGGTTGTTCGTGGGCTTCCTGCTGCCGTCGGAGAACGTGATGCAGTTCGTGGGTCCTCTGCTCGCGATTCTCGCGATGTTCGGCGGATTGTTCATTCCGCTCGCCGCTCTTCCGCCGGCGCTGCAAACAGCGGCGCTATTCACGCCCGTGTACGGCGTCGGCCAGATCGCGCGCGCGCCGCTCGTGGGCGGATTCACAGCGATCGCGGTGGTGAACGTAATCGGCTGGACGCTCGCATTCGGCATTGGAGCAATGGCGCTCTTTCGGCGCGATACGGCGCGCGTCTAGCGGCGTTCGCGCGTTGACGTTTACTCGAGCGCCAGCATGTGCTCTAGACATGCGGCGCCGAGTCGCGCTGGATCATACCCACCCTCGAGCGCGCTGACGACGCGACCGCCGCACCACGATTCGGCGCGGTCGACGACGAATCGCGTGAGCTGTCGAACGTGCTCGTATTCGAGCGTGAATCCGCCGAGTGGATCGCCGGCCAACGAGTCGAATCCCGCCGAGATGAGGACGAGATCAGGCGTGAATCCAGCGGTCGCTGCATCGACCGCCGTGCGGAATGCATCGACGTACTGCTCGGGCGGCAGATTCGCGCGCATCGGCACATTCCAGACGTTGTCGTGCGGCCCGCGGTCGCTCGCCGCGCCGGTGCCGGGATACCAGGGCCACTGGTGCATCGACACGAAGTGAATGTCGCGCTGCGCTTCGACGAGTGCCTGCGTACCATTTCCGTGATGCACGTCCCAGTCAACGATCAACACTCGCTCGGCCGCATGACGCGTGCGCGCATAGTGGGCGCCGATGGCGACGTTACCGAACAAGCAGAAGCCCATCGCGGAGCTGCGGAGCGCGTGATGCCCGGGCGGGCGAACCGCGCAGAAGCTGCGGCGCGGTCCGGTACCGAAGGCGAAATCGATACCGTCGAGCACAGCGCCAGCGGCGGCCGTCGCGGCGTCCCATGAGCCTTCGCTCGTCACCGTGTCAGCGTCGAGACGACCGCCGCCGGCTGCGACGAGCGCGCGAACCTGATCGACATAACGCGGATCATGCGCGAGCGCCAGCTCGTCGACCGAGGCATGCCGCGACTCGACATGCTCGATGCGGCCCATGAGCTCCGGATTGTCGCGCAAGGCGTGCGGAATCGCGCGCAGACGGCCAACGTGCTCGGGGTGGCCCCAGCCGGTGTCGTGGCGGCCGCAATCGGAGCTCGAGATGTAGGCGAGGGTCATCGCAAACCGCGAAGGCGCCGCGACGCCCATTCAGATAGTAACAGTATCATAATGAGCGTTATGAAAATACGACGATCTAACGGACCGCGCGGACCATTCGAAGGCGGCCCAGTCCGCGCCGATCCGAGCTGCTGCACCATCCAAGCCAGCGGCGCACTGCGCTCGACGTCGGACGTCGCGAGCTCCGGAGCGGCGGACCGGTACGCGACCGATCCAACCACGCGCGACCACCATTCTCGGTGTGCCGCCACCGAACCGGCACCTCCCGCCATGCGCCACCGCCAACTGTCGTCATAGCCAACTTGCACGACTCGGCCGGCGCCAACGCGCCGCGCCGCGATCGCGATGCCGTCGGCGCGTCGCTCGATCGCGATGCCATCCTGCCGAAGCGACGACACGGGATAGAAGCCAGTCGCACCGAGTGAGATGGTGTCTTTGGGCTCGACAGCGGGGCGCACGCGGTTGCCGAGCGAACCCGGGGCGAGCGACGAGACTGACGGCGCGAGGCTCGCGGGTCCGGCGAGCACCAGTCCGCCGCCAGAGCGCACGAACCGCGCGATGGCGCCGGCATACCGCGCGATGCTCGTGTCGACGGCGATGACGGCGGATACGCGGCTCGTGTCGAGCACGAGAGACGCGCCTCCTTGCGTCACGTCGACATTCGGTGCGACAGAGAAGCGCACGGTCACGGGCCAGCCGCGTTCCTCGAGCGCCGACGCGATGAATTTTCCTTCCCAGCTCGCGGCTCCGATGACGACCACGTTTCGGATTGGCGATGCATCCGTGACCGCGGCACCAAAGCGTTGCGCGCCGGCGTTGGCCGTGACGGCGCCGACGGTGCTCGGACTCGTGATCCGCGCGCCGAGTCGCTTGACGCTGACGCTGTCAATGACGCCGGCTTCGTCGCGCACTTCCACGCGTGTGTCGGACGGAGCCGACAGATCGATGCGAGCACCGCCATGCGGATCGGGCAGCGCTTCGACGCTCATTGCCACGGCGGGCGGCGTGCCGCTCCACGTGACGAGATGTCCGCTGTGTCGCAGCGCGGACAACCACTCCACGACGCCCGAGTCGGGCGTTACGGCGAGTTGCGTGTGCAACGGCACGTTCGACGACGTGCGCGTCCACGCATCGAGGCGGCTCGCGACGTCGGCCGCTGTCGCAAGCTCGATGCGATGCTCGGTTGGCAGAAACACGCTCGTGCCGATCAACCAGCCGAGGAGGGCGAATGCGCCCACGCGACAGGCCTGCTCGAAACGGCTACGCGGTGAGCGCATACACCACGATGTTCACCGCGAAGCGCGTGTTGTCCACCGACTGAAAGCGCTTACTGTCGGGATGATAGCCCCACTCCGAGCTGTAGTCTTTGCTGCTGTACAGCACCGCGATGCGGCCGTTGTGCAGCACCGCCTGCAAATTCTTGTGCACGAGGTTGTCGCCCCACCCATTGAGCTCGTGGCTCGTGGTGGGTGGACCGTCGAACTTGAAGAACGCGCTGTAGAGTGGGTGGTCGTTCGGCAGATCCACGAGCGGACCGACGGTACGCGCGATTTCTTCGGTGGCGGTTTTGTGAAACACGCCGTCGATGTCGTGGTTGTGATCGTCGACGAACAGCAGCCCTCCGCGATCGACGAACTGCTTGACGTTGCGGCGTTCGGCGTCGTTGAACCGCACCGGCAGGTGTCCGGTGAGAAACAGAAAGGGATAGCGCATCACGCGATCGTCGCTGAGCGGCACAACGACACCGGTAGGCGCGACGACGATCTCGGTGTAGCGCGCAATCGTGTCGATGATGTTCGGCGGCACGAGCGGCGCGCTGTCCCAGTCGCCGGACTCATACTGCGCGGTGGCGAAGACGAACTCCGCGGAGAGAAACGATTTCACGGGAGCAGCCCCCACCGCGACAGCGAGTCGCGGCTCGTTGGCGCGCCAGCCAATGCACGACGCGCGCGCGACAACGCGGACGTCGCATCAGTGCTCTTCCCCGCTCGCATTGCAACGGCGGCATCGTGCAACGCAGCGGCGAATGCGGTGTTCTCACCAAGAACCTGAATTCGCAATAGCAAAATCGAATCAATCGCCGCACTCGGCGCGCTTGCCGCGAGCTCCACGATGCGCGCGAATCGGTCGGCGCGCTGGCGCGACGCAGAGTCCAGCGGCGCAACACCGGTGCGAGCGCTCGACGCGCCTTTGTCTTTACCGACGAGCCGCACTTTATCGACGTCCACGATCACCGGCGGCGGCGCGCCGCGCAGATACACGCGCTCCGCTTGTCGCGCGCGCTGAATTGCGGCAAGCGCGACGCGCATGTGCGGGAGTGCCGTGTTCGTCTCGCCCAACTCCAGCGCGGTCGCGGCGTCCCACATCGCGTTGTATGCCTCGAGCAGTGGCTTGTTCACTGCCACCACCGGACTCTCGCCGCCGCCGAAGTCGATCGGATCAGTACTCTGATTCGTGGCGGCGTCGGCGCGCGCGAGTAGCTCGTCCATCGTCTTGGCGCGCGTCGACTCGTCGCCGATGTGTTCTTCGCCAGACGGGTCGCCGCCAAGACGCGTGAATACCAACGCACCGACTGTGCGCCGCAACGACTGTTGATCCGCCGCGATGTTGTGTGATTCCTTGACCAGCGTGTCGTGCGACAACGTGCGACGCTTCTTGTCCAGCGCCTCCGTGAGCATGATCAGCATGCGTTCGCTGATCATGCTCTTGTCCGCATCCGACGGCGCAGCGGCGTCGACGGCCACCGAGTCGTATTCATCGGCGCGCGCGATGCGAATCGACCGCGTCTCCGACGTTCCCATGCCCGGCCCGTTCACAGTGTTCTCGTCCTGAGCGACGGCGCGCACGTGCACGATGTCGCCGGGCTCGAGCGATAGCGCGTCGAGAGACAGATCGGCGGACAGCGAACCGCGCTTGGCGTTTGGCTTCACCGCGCCGAGCGTGCCCGATCGGAACGTGAACGTTTCTCCTTCGCCTGAGCTGATGATGTATTCGAACGAGGCCGAGCCAATGCCGAAGTCGTCTGTCGCGTCGGCGCGGAGCGGAATGTGGCCGCGGGGTACGCGGAGGACGCTGTCTCGCGCCGGCGCAACGAGCGTCACGACAGGCGGATCATCCGGCACTGATTCCACGACGACGACGCGCGTGAACGAGCGATCACGCAGCTCCAGCGCCACGGCATGAGACGGAATGTGGAACGAGAGTGACCAGCGACCGCCCAGCGTTGCCACGACGAGTGGCGCGTGCGCCGACGAATCTCCGGTGAGACGCGCGGAGATCGTGCCGCCGTCGCCGCGACCGCGCAGGGTAACGGTGCCACCCGCCAACGCTCGCACGTCGGTTGGTTCATCGATCGTCTGCGACGGCAATCCGCTGTATGGCGGCGGCTGGACCGTGGCGACGAGTGGGCTGAGGCGACTCGCCGCGGGGCTCGCAATGCCCGGCCGATCGAGCACATCGCCACGATGCGGTGCCGTCGCGCGCGCCACGGCGCCCGTCGGCATGAGTAAACTGATAACAACCACCGCCGCGACGACGGCAACTGGCACGCGCACAGCACGCACGCTTCGCCGAGAAGCCTTGGCGGTCCACTGACTCGGCGGGACCGGCATCGGTGACGGTTTCCCCGTCTCGACGGCGGTCACGAGTACGTAGTCGAGCGAGGGAAAGCGTTCCTCGAGCCAGAGCGCAACGTGTTGGAGCGAGAACACTGCTCGATCCCGCCAAGCGAACGCCGCTGCGACCGCGATGGCGGCGACGGCAGCGACGATGAGTAACGCGCCGCGAACAGACACCGGCAACGGTGTCGCGAGATCCGCCAGCGCCACGCCGACGACGAGACTGAATCCCACCGCTGCGCCCCATGCTAGTGCACGCAGCATCACGCCGACGACGAGAATCGCGCGCACCGTGCGCAACTGCGCGAACGGATTCATGGCGCGCGACTCACCGAGCGACGAAGCGCGAGCTCGACGATCAAGAGCAGCGCGCCGAGCGCGAATAGCCACGGCGTCCAGCGCGAAGTTGCGGAAGACCGGTCCTGCAGCGCCGCAGTCGCCGCGAGCGGACCCGAGCCGGCCAATGCAGCGAACGTTGTCGCGGACGCAGGCGTCGTCGCACGGGCGCCGCCGCAGGGAGCCAGCAACGCCGACACGAACGCCCGGAAGGGCTCGTGCAGCGTGACGTCACTTGCGCCGTCGATGAGAATTCCCACATGACGAATGCATCCCGCGCCTGTCGTCTCCTCGACGGCCGCTTCGCTGCCATCGGACCAACGCGCAACCGCGTTCCCTTGAAGAACCCAGAGCCGCGGAAAGCGAGCGACGAGTGTACCGCTGCTGGACGCCACACCGCCGACGGCGTCGATCGTCGAACGCGTAGGCCAATCGGCAAACGTCTCGGATGCGGGCCAGTGCACGAGGACGTGCCCGCCGGTCGTCGCCCACGTGGAATCAGCGGCCGTGACCGAGTCGCGGACCACGCGCACGGCTCCGTTAGGAGCCGTCACGCCCATCAGCTCCAGGCCAGCCGCTACGGCGTCGTTCGAATCGGCACGTATAGTGACGCTTGGCGCGCCGACGACCGACGCCGCGGCGCGAACGGGAATCACGCGAATGCGGCCCGGCCATGCAGCGCGAATCCGCAGCGTCGCCGCGTCGAGCTCTTCCTGTGCCACCGGCGACACGAGGTCGAGCTCCGCTGAGTCGACTGATGCGGGCAGCGTCGCGGCGAATCGAATCGCGCGGGCGAGCGCCGCCGAAAGCGAGCCGCGGGCCTGCGTCGCAGTGATGCCATCAATGGAGCGCGGCGCACCGCCGCCGAGCGCCGTGCTGTCGAACGGAATGACCGCCGCCGCGCTGCCCAACGTTCGCACGCTGTCGCGCGCTTCGGCGATGTTCGCTACGGCGCGCGACCGATCGAGCAACACGATGCGTGACACGCGGCCACGACCGCTGACTGCCGGCGCCGCAACAGCCAGCCCGATCGCCAATAGCGCGGCGATTCGCACGGCGAGCAATAAGACATCTGTCAACGCCATCGAGCGCGATCGCGCATGCACCGGCGTTCGCGGAATGAATCGCGCCGTGGGCAGCGGTTCGGCGAGCGGCCGGCTGCGCGCAATGAAGTGCAGCGCCACCGCGATCGCCGCGGCGACGGCGGCGATCGCCAGCGCCGACGGCACGAGCCACGTCATCGCCGCGCCGATCCCGACGCCGTGGTCGCACCGACGCGCGCCGCCGCGGCCTCGGCGATACGACGCACGGCGTGCGACGCGGGCTCGCTCGTCACGACTTCAACGTAGGACGCTCCCGACGCGCGCCATTGATGCGCGACGTCCGACCGCCACTCGGCGAACGCGGTGTCGTATTCGCGGCGCGTGGCATCGGAAAGCAGACGCTGCGTTCCAGGTTCCTCCGGATCGGCGGCGAGCATGGTGCGGCGCGGCGGTTCCAGCTCTTCGCGCGCCACGATGTGAACGAGGTGCACCTCACGACCGGCGACGAGGTGCACGCGGGCCGCGCGCAGTAGCTCATCGGCATCGCCAAGGAGATCAGTGATGATCGCAATGCGCGCGGAGCGAACTGCTGCGAGCGCCGGTGCGAGCGGCTCGTACGAATCGGGATCGGTCTCATCGAGCACGCGCGCGATCTCAGCGACCACACCTCGCCGAGTGCGCGGCGGAAGCACGCGTACCGAGCCATCATCCTGCTGGACAGAGAGGCCTACAGGATCACCGTCGGCATGCGCGACGGCCGCGAGTCCGATCGCAATCTCCAGTGCATGCAGCCACTTTCCATTCGTGACGAGCGGAAACGCCATTGAGGCCGACGCATCGAGCACGATCGTCGTCGGCAGCACAGCGCGGTCAGTCGCGAGCTTGATGTAGGCGCGATCGCTGCGGCCGAGGAGTCGCCAGTCGATGCGGCGCGGATCGTCGCCCTGCCGATAGACGCGATATTCAGTGAACTCCGCCGACGTGCCGCGCATTCGCGATTGATGCGTGCCCGCAATCGGGCTCGCGACCGCGCGACGCGCGATCCAATGCACCCCGCGCACGGCGTCGAGCAGCGCGCCGTATCCCGGCAGCGCACTCACACGTGGATCTCGCTCCTCGGCGGCTCGATCTTCACGAGCAGATCGGCGATGATCCGCTCGATGTTCACGCCTTCCGCCTCGGCAGCGAAATTCGGCAGCACGCGATGGCGCAACACCGGCATGGCAACGCGCTTGATGTCATTCGGCGACACGGTCAAACGACCGGCGAGCAGCGCGTTCGCCTTGGCGCCCAAGATGAGTGACTGGCCGGCGCGCGGTCCGGCGCCCCAGCGGACGTACCGCTTCACGAGATCGGGCGCGCGACTGTCGTCGGGCCGCGTGGCGCGCACGAGCGTCGCTGCGTAGCGCAAAACGGAATCGGTCGCGGTGATGTCGCGCGCCAATCCCTGTAACGCGATCAGTTCATCCGCGCCGAGGATGGCGCCGAGTTGGGCGTGCTTGGCGCCGGTGGTGTCGCGGAGGATGGCAATTTCCTCATCCTCTTTCGGATAGCCGACGCGAATGTCGAACAGGAACCGATCGAGCTGCGCTTCCGGCAGCGGATAGGTCCCTTCTTGTTCGATCGGATTCTGCGTGGCGAGCACGAAGAACGGTTCGGGCAGGCGCATCGTGTCGCCGCTCGCGGTGACACTGTGCTCTTGCATCGCCTCGAGCAGTGCCGCCTGCGTACGCGGTGGCGCGCGGTTGATCTCGTCGGCCAGGACGATGTTGGCGAAGATCGGTCCGCGCACGAACCGGAAGCTGCGCGCGCCTGTCGCCGAATCTTCCTCGAGGATCTCGGTGCCCGTGATGTCGCTCGGCACGAGATCGGGCGTGAACTGAATGCGATGGAACTCGAGATGCACCGCTTCGGCGAGCGAGCGCACCATGAGTGTTTTAGCAAGTCCGGGAACGCCGACGAGGAGTGCGTGTCCGCCGGCGATCAACGACATCAGGATTTCGTCGAGGACCTGCGTCTGGCCCACGATGCGCCGTTGGACCTCGGCGCGAAGTCGCGACGCGGCGGCGAGCAGCGCGTCGCGGCCTTCCGCCGGCGGAGCCAGAGTCACCGGACGGCGCGTCGGCGGCGATGGGTCAACAGCAAAATCGAACCGTCGATCACGCCGGCATCGGCCAGCGATTCCGCTTCGTTGAGAATCTCCCAGCCGCGGAGCTTGAGGACGAAATCCTGATGCATTTCCGCCTCGGGGAAGAGCGCCTCGAGCGCCTTCTGCTTGACGGACAGCACGGGCTCGGTCGACGCGACCACCACCTTGACGACGTCCCACACCTCAGGCATCTCGACGCGAATCGTGATAGCCGCGGCGCCTTCTGGTGCGAGACGGATGGACCCCGTACGCGAGCGCAGGGTTGTGACGAATGGCGCGCTCATACGATCGTGTCCGATTCGAAGGTCGTGAAGAAGCGAGAGACCTGCATGTCGAACAGGTAGCTCGACCCGGTCACGCGCGTGGCGCCGTTTTCGGCTGGTGCCACGCCGATGACGATCTCCTCACCGCCCTGCCCGCGGAAGCTGCAGTAGCTCGGTCCCTCCATGTCGAGGAACGTCGAGTAGAGCGACGGGCGGTTGGCGAAAAAGTTCTTGGCGCGCGCGAGGACTTCATCGCCGGCCAGTTTCGTCGTGATCTCTTGCAGCGTGCGTTGCGACGCGCTCATGAATCATTCCCCAACGGTAGTTCGAACTTGAACGTCGATCCCACTCCGGGAGTCGATGTCAGCGAGATGTCTCCATTCACCAATCGCGCGAGGCGGCGCGCCAGGGCCAATCCCAGTCCCGAGCCGCCGAACTCGCGCGTCGTCGTGCCGTCCACCTGCCGAAACTCCTCGAACACCAACGCGTGCGCTTCCGGCGGAATTCCAATGCCGGTGTCTTCGATCGAGTACGTCACGCGATCGCCGGCGATCTGCATACTCGCGCGAACGCTGCCGGTCCGCGTGAACTTGAACGCATTGTCGAGCAGTACCCGCAGCACTTTCGTTACCGTTTGGCGATCGCTTCGCATGCGCGGAACGATCTCCGGATGCGCAACCTCGAACGCCACGTCGTCACGGCGGCCCTTCGCGCCAGCAATCGCATCCCGCAACGGCTCACGCGGGTCGAACGCCGCCACCTCGGCGGTGACGCGACCGCGTTTGAGCGCCGTGAGCTCGAGCAGATCCCCGATCAACGCCAACAAATGGTCGCTCGACTCCTTCACCTGTCCAAGCGTCTGCTGCTGCTCGGCATTGATGGGGCCGGCGAGCCCTTCCTGCATCAGCGAAATGTAGCCAATCACGGCTGTCAGCGGGGTGCGCAGCTCGTGGGAGACGTTGGCCAGAAACTCGTCCTTGATGCGCCTGGCTTCGACGACCTCGGTGTACTGACGTTCGAGCGCGCCGTTCGATTCCCTCAGAGCCGAATTGCTTCGACGCAGCTCGGCGATGAGCCTCGCTTTTTCGGCCGTGGCAGCCATCTGGTCCGCCACCATTCGCATCAAGTGTCGGGTCTCCGGGGTGACGACGTTCGGAGTCGCGAAGTAGAAGGCGACCGTCCCCAGAACGACCTGCGCGGTCTGCAGCGGCAGGGCGACAAACGACTGGAACCCGAGCTCTTTGCCGACCTCGCGCCAGTCGTCCAGCGCGGCGTCGGACGATAGGTCGAGGATCTCGACCATCCGCCGTTCACTCGCCGCAGTGCCGCTCGGCCCGGAGCCCAATCGCACGCGCATCTGGCCCAGGAACCGGTGATAGCGCTGCGGCCAGTTGTGAACGGCGGCGAGACGCATGAGGTCTGCGCCGTCGTCGATCAGGTAGACGCAGGCGAGCGTCGCGCCGACGAGCGGGCTGACGCGATCGAGGGCGAACTGGAAGACGTCTTCTGGCCGATCGACCGTCAGGAAGGCGTGGACGATCTCGCGGACCGCCATCAACTCACGCAAGCGAAAGTCGGTGGGATCGATCGGGAGAGGTGCAGCGCTGATGCGATCGGGAATCGAGGTCATGCTAGTGTTTTGGAGGTACGGTGAGCGTACGAACCTCGATGCTGTGGATCAGAACGTTTGGCGGCGTTGCGAGAACGTGTTCGACGGCAGAAGCTACGTCGTCGGCGGCGAGCTTCCAGGAGGACTCCGAGTTTCCCGATCGCCCCGAAAAGTCCGTCGCCACCGCGCCCGGATTGACGACGGAAACTTTCACGCCCGCGTCACGCACCTCGAGCATGAGACACTCGGCGAAGCCAACGACCGCGTGTTTCGTTGCGGCATAGCAGGATCCGCCGGGAAACGCCGATCGGCCGGCGATGGACCCGATGATCACGACGTGACCGCGCTTCCGCGCAACCATTCCTGGCAACACGGCGCGCGTGACGTCGTAGAGCGCATTGAGGTTGACGTCGACCATCTGCGTCCACTCATCGCGCGACAGCTGGAGGAACGGCTTGATGATTCCGACGCCGGCGTTGTTGACGAGGACGTCGGCGTGGATGCCCGCGAGCACCGACGAGATAGCGGCGGGCTTGGCGAGGTCGACGACGCGCGGCCGGCACGAACCGCCCGCCCGTTCAATTTCCTGGGCGAGGGACTCGAGCTCGTCGTCAGATCGAGCCAGTGCGACGATGTCGTACCGGGCGGCCAAGCGCAGTGCCGTGGCGCGGCCGATTCCTCTCGATGCACCTGTGATCACCGCGACAGGCTTGGGCATGGTCACCAATCTACCGCGCACTTGCTAGTTCAGGCGAGAGAGGTTTGCGCTCCTTCGCTGATTTCGCGGTGTGCGATGCAGGCCACTCTTCGTTTTTGCCGCGGATGAACGCTGAAAAACGCTGATTAGCGCGGAGCGAACCCTACGCGCTTACCGAATCAACTTTCGTTCGTTGCTATAGACCAGTCGCTTGAAATCGGGCTTGGGACCGAAGTGCAAGAGAAGCCCTACTTCGAGTTCAGTCGACCGAAGATAATTGAGCAATTGTGCTTCCCAGGTTGGCGCGAGCCGCTCCGAACACTTGACCTCGACGAGCACGACGGATTCAACGATCAAATCCGCACGGAAATTTCCAACGCGCGTTCCGCGAAAATGGACCGCAACTGGAACTTCACGCTCAACAAACGCGCCGGCTTGAACTAACGCGCACGCCATCGACGCCGAATACACCGATTCGAGAAACCCCCAACCAAGCTCATTGTAAACCTGAAAGAATGTCTCGATGACCATCTGCGTTATTGGCCCATGCAACAACACTCGTGGCGCCATTCCGCGTATCCCCGTGTTTTTCCGCGTATTCAGCGGCAAAAAGGCCTCGTGGCCTGAGCGCCACACTGGCCACAACACGAAATACACAAACACAAAAAGAGCCGCATCGAAAAACTCCGATGCGGCTCAAAAACCTTCGACCACCAACAATCTCAGCCGAGCATCCGCTCCACCGCGCGTACCAGCGGCGCGAACGACAGCTTCTTACCCGACACACGCTCCGCCTGCTCGTGCGCAAGCTCCCGCTGCCCTTCGCCAAACAGCGCCGCACACACCCACGGCCCCGCGCGCGGATTGCGCCACCAATCCTCGTCGTACCGCTCCACGAGCGTCTCGGCCAGCAGCGCCTGCAACTGCCAGGCACGCAGATACCGCACGGCATAGTAGCGCGGATCGACGTCGATGAACGCGTCGGCGCGATTGTACCTGAAGGTCGTCGCGTTCGTCATCACGTCCACGTACAAATCGGGAAGTGAATCCCAGCGCACCGCGCCGCCATAGAGATCGATCTCGTAGATCAACTTCGCCGTATACCGACGCAGGAAGTGCAGCTCCTCGAACCCCACCGCGCGCGTGAACGCAGGCAGTTGCGCAGCGCCAAGCTCCGTGTACCGCTTCAACCATCCCGAATTCTTCAACAGATGGTCGAACAACATCGCGTAGCCTTCAGTGATCGAATTGTCGCCGAGCCAGCGGTACTCGAACGGAAGGTCCGGCCGCATGTACGCGAAGTGCAGCGAGTGCCCGAGCTCGTGTAGAAACGTCATCCAATCCGATTGGCCGCCGTGCGGACGGAGCACCAGATAGACCTCTTCAGGCACCCGCACCGGCGCACAGAATGCCCGCGAGCGCTTGCCAGGCCGATCGCCCGTGTCGAGCGTGATGCGTCCCGACGCGAGCGGATCCATGCCCATCTCCTGCACCTGCTTCCGGATCGACGACTCCATGTGCTGCGCGGGGAAATAGCCGTCGAATTCACGCGCCCGAAACAGCGCCAACGCATCGGCCCGAGTCAGCTCCGCGGTGCCCATGCCGAGCACGCGCTTGGCAAACTCGGGGAGCACCTCGTCCCACAACGCCTGCGTATCGCGCAGAAACTGCTCGCACTCAGCTTTGAGATCTGCGAGCGACACGTCGCTCAACAGCTCGAACGTCGCGTTGTAGTTCGGCGCCAGGCCGAGCTCTTCGGTGATGTCGCGCTCGCGTTGGAAATGCTCGCGGCGAATCGGCGTGAGGCCACTCTCGACGACCTTCGCGCGCGCGGTCTCGATCATGTGCCGCTCGGCCGCATCGGTGCTGTTGGCCAGCTCGATCGACACCGACTCGAACGGAATCTCGCGGCCATGATCCACGCGAACGACCGCAGAGCTTTCCCACGCGATAGCGCGTTCGTCGAGCTCGGCGAGTTGCCGGCCGCTCTGCGATTCCGCCTGCCAATCGAGCAGCAGCCGCGCCGAGCGACGCTCCTCCGTCCCCTCGGCGCTGCCCTTGAATGCTTCGAGCGTCAGCTCGAGCGCATCGGGTCCGAGAATCTTGGCGTGCCGCGCATAGATCGGTTGCAGCTCGGCCGTTTGCTTCTGTCCGGAGTGCGCGAGATAGTATTCGCGCGAAATCTCCTGCATGAACGTTTCGCCACCTTGGCGAAGACGATCTAATGAGAGATCGCTCACAACCCGAGCCGCGCCTTGATGAGATCCGCAACGTGATCCGCAGCGACGCGCTCCTGTTCCAGCGTGTCGCGATCGCGGATCGTTACCGTGCCGTCGGCGATCGTCTGTCCGTCGACCGTGAGACAGTACGGCGTGCCGACTTCGTCCTGGCGGCGGTAGCGGCGGCCGATCGCGCCAGACTCGTCATAGAACACCGGGAACGCTTTCCGCAGATCCTTCGTCAGCTTCTCGGCGAACTCCGGCATGCCGTCCTTCTTCACGAGCGGGAAGATGCCGGCCTTGATCGGCGCGAGCGTCGGATGCAGCGCCAGCACCGTGCGTCCTTCGTCTTCGCCTTCGACCTTCTCTTCGCGGTACGCGTTCACGAGCACCGCCAGCGCCGTACGATCGGCACCGACCGACGTCTCGACCACGTACGGCACGAAGCGCTTGTTGGTCGGCTGATCGAAGTACTCGAGCTTCTTGCCCGAATATTCCTGATGACGCCCGAGGTCGAAGTCGCCGCGATTGTGGACGCCCTCGATCTCCTGGAAGCCGAGCGTTCCGCCGAAGTCGAACTGCACGTCGAACGCGGCGCGCGCATAGTGCGCCAACTCTTCTTTCGTGTGCTGATGGAAGAGCAACCGGTCGGGCGCCAAGCCGAGCGACTTGTGCCAGTCCATGCGCTGTTCCTTCCAGTAGTCGAACCAATGCATGTCCGTGCCCGGCTCGACGAAAAACTGCATCTCCATCTGCTCGAACTCACGCGTGCGGAAAATGAAATTCCCCGGCGTGATCTCGTTGCGGAACGCCTTGCCGATCTGCGCGATGCCGAACGGCACCTTCTGGCGCGTGGACTGCTGGACATTTAGAAAATTCACATAAATGCCCTGCGCGGTCTCGGGACGCAGATAGACGATCGACGCGCTCTCCTCGACCGGACCCATGTGCGTCTTGAACATGAGGTTGAACATGCGCGCCGCGGACAGCGTGCCCTTCATCCCGCAGGCGGGACACTGACCGTCCGGCGTGCCGGGCGTGCCCTTGATCTTGGGATCGTCGGCACGAAAGCGCTTCTTGCAGTTCGTGCAGTCGACGAGCGGATCGGTGAACGTCGCGACGTGGCCGCTGGCTTCCCAGACACGCGGGTGCATCAGGATCGCCGCATCGAGGCCCTCGATGTCGTCGCGCGCCCGCACCATGGCGTTCCACCATTTGTCCTTGATGTTCTTCTTCAGCTCGACGCCGAGTGGACCGTAGTCCCACACGGAGCCAGTGCCGCCGTAGATCTCGGACGACTGGAAGATGAAGCCGCGCCGCTTGCAGAGCGACACGAGTTTTTCGAGGACGTCGGGTTGGTTGGGCATGCGAGTTGGTGATGGAGCGGCCGCCGGCGGCGCGGTGCGATTCTCAGCGATGACCTAGGAAGATAATCGGGCCTCCTCCGGATCGGCTCGGCACATCTCGGACCCTGGTCGCAACGAATTGGTGACAGAGAACTGAGGCCGGCGACGAGTTTCTCGGCATGCCGAGTTGCATTTTTTCCTCTTTGCCGAGCACCTTATGTGCATGCCTGCTCTGCACCGCCGCCGCTGGACCATCCGCGACGTCAAACGCCTCATCGACGAGCGACCGGCCTACACGCCGCGGTACGAGCTGGTCGACGGCGAGCTGCTCCTGACTCCGGCTCCGAGTTATCGCCATCAGCGGCTCATCGGCGCTGTCTATCGGCTCCTGCACGAATACGTGGATCGCCACCATGTCGGCGAAGCTGTGGTCTCGCCCGCCGAGGTGCGCCTCACTCCGGACTCGTACCTCGAGCCCGATGTTTTTGTCGTGCCAGCAGTCAATGGCCGCCGACCACCGGCGGTCGATCCGACCACCCGGATTCTGTTGGCCGTCGAAGTGCTCTCTCCGAGTTCGGCGCGGCACGATCGCATCACGAAACGGCGTTTCTTCCAGCGCGCCCGCTTGGAGAGCTACTGGATCATCGACGGCGAAGCCGAGCTATTCGAGATCTGGCATCCTGGCGACGAACGGCCCGCGCTCGTCGACGGACCGTTCATCTGGAATCCGACAGGAGCCACTGAGCCGCTATTAGTCGACGTCGCGCGTTTCTTCGCCGAGGCAGCAGACACGCTGCCCGCCGAAGGTTGACCGTTATGTATCCAGCTCCGCGCTGAGCCTCGGCTCCGGCGGCGCGCCGCGCCCCAGAATGCGCGCCACGATCTTGTCGCCGTGAAAGCGCCCGTTCTCGATGAACACCTTGTTGGCATCGAACCCGGCGACGACGACACCCGCTATGAACAATCCAGGCACGGTCGTCTCGAGCGTATCTGGATCGTGCGATGGGACTCCCGTGACCGGATCAATCGGCACGCCGACCTGGCGCAATAGCTCCATGTTCGGCGCAAAACCGGTCATGACGTAAACGCGATCCGCCGTCAGGCGGTCTTCACCACTTGGCGTCGTGATCACCACGGTATCGCGCTGAATCTGTTTCACCCGACTGTCCCACCGCGCAGCGATGCTCCCTTCCGTCACACGATTGAGAAAATCAGGAAGGACCCACGGCTTGATCTTCTTGTCGAAGGTGGGACCGAAGTGCACCAACGTCACCCGCGCTCCACACCTCCATAAATCCAGCGCCGCCTCGGCGGCCGAATTCCCGCCGCCGACGACAACGACGTCCTGATCGAACGCCTCGTGTCCCTCGCGATAGACGTGCGTGACGTTCGGAAGATCTTCGCCCGGCACGCGGAGGTAATTCGGCGATCCGAAGTAGCCTGTGGCGACGACCACCGCCTTTGCGCGCGTGATCTGCTCGCCGTACGCACGCGAATCGGATCGCACCACGAACTCGGTGCCCTCAGGCTCGATCGACGTGACACGCTCGTACTGGCGCAGCGGAATGTCGAAGTGGCGCACGATCGCGCGATAGTACGCGAGCGCGTCGCGGCGCGTGGGCTTCTCAGTGGCGATCACGAACGGCACGCCGCCGAGCGAGAGCTTCTCGGCGGTCGAGAAGAAAGTCGCGTACGTCGGATAGTGGGCAATCGTGCCGACGACCGAGGAGCCGTCGAGTACCAGGGTGCTCAGACCGGCGCGCTGAGCGGAGATGGCGGCGGCGAGGCCGCATGGGCCGGCGCCGACGATGAGGAGGTCGACCGTTGTCATTCCGAGGAGCGAAGCGACGAGGAATCTGCTATCGCGATCGCGTCGCCAGTCACAATCACGTTCAACAAGATTCCTCGCTCCGCTCGGAATGACAACTACAACCCGATAATCTGATCCCGCCGCGTTCCCACGCTCACGTACGTAATCCGCGTCTCGATCAACTCCTGCAGCCTGTCGAGATACTTCCGCGCGGCGGTCGGCAAATCACTCAGCGCCCGCGCATCGGCCGTCGACTTCTGCCACCCTTCCATCCACTCGTACTTCGGCGCAACGCGATCCAACGCCGTGATGTCGCCCGGGAACTCCGTGTGCAACTCGCCTTCGTACTCGTACCCCGTGCAAATGGCGACGCGATCCAACGTGTCGAGCACGTCGAGCTTGGTGACGGCGACGTCCGTCAACCCGTTGATGCGCGTCGCATAGCGCACGACCACCGCATCGAACCATCCGCACCGACGCGCGCGACCAGTCGTTGCGCCGAATTCGTTGCCGAGCGTGCGAATCCGTTCGCCCATCGCTTCATCCATCTCGGTGGGCAACGGTCCCGTGCCCACGCGCGTGGTGTACGCCTTCACGACGCCGAGCACGGCGTCGAGCGACGTGGGCGCGATGCCGGTACCGATCGCCGCGCCGCCCGACGTCGTGCTGCTCGACGTCACGAACGGATATGTCCCGTGATCGACGTCGAGCAGTGAGCCCTGCGCGCCCTCGAGCAGGACAGCCGCGCCAGTTTTCTGCGCGCGGTGAATCATCAAGCCTACGTCGTCGGCGAGTGGCAGCAGGCGTTCGCCCAAGCGACACAAGACGTCGAGCGTTTTGTCCGCGTCGGCGCGCTTGGCGCTGCCGAATCCCATGAGCTGCGCGTTGGCGCGCTCCACGCCGCGGTTCACGAGCTCGCCCAACCGATCGCGATGCCGCAGGTCGAGCACGCGAATTCCGCGGCGCGCGATCTTGTCCTCGTAGGCCGGACCAATGCCGCGACCCGTAGTACCGAGTGAGAGTGAGTGCGCGCTCTCGCCGTCGATGAGCTTGTGGTAGGGCAGCACGAGGTGCGCGCGGTCGCTCACGTAGAGGCGACCCTCCACGTCGATGCCGTCTTCCACGAGCTCGTCGATCTCCGTGAACAGCGTCTCGGGATCGAGCACCACGCCGTTGCCGATCGCGCAGCGCACGCCCGGATGGAGGATGCCGCTCGGGATCTGGTGCAACACGAACGAGTGGTCACCCAGATCGACCGTGTGTCCGGCGTTCGCGCCGCCCTGATAGCGCACCACCCAATCCGCGCGTTCAGCAAGCACATCCACGAGCTTGCCCTTCCCTTCGTCGCCCCATTGGGCGCCAACGACGACGACGGTGCGATTCGTCTGAGTGAACATGGGTGGGATCGAAAGTTCGGCGCAAAAAAATACGCCCCGGCGGGTTGTCCGGGGCGTTGTTTGAATCTACGCGCACGCGCAGCAGAGTCAACGCATCGGGGTCCCACAGAAAGGGTTTCGTAAAACCCATCCCCACGCGCTGGCGCACGCCAAACGGCGAGACATACTGGAATCATGGCCACGCTCACTTTCGCCTGGCGCGCCCTGCGCCGCGCACCCGCATTCGCGATCGCGGCGGCGCTGACGCTCGCCATCGGCATCGGCTCGACGACCGCGGTGTTCACCGTGCTCGAGACGGTCCTCCTCAAACCGCTGCCCTACCGCGAGCCAGAACGACTCGCCGGCGTCTGGTTCACCTTCCCAGGCATGGGCGTGCCACTCGGGCCGCAATCGGCGTCGAGCTATCTCACCTTTCGCCGCTTCTCGCGCTCGATCGAAGGCATGGCGATCATCGGACGCGGGTCGGTCAATCTCGCCGCCGATGTCGGCGACGCGGCACCTGAGCGCGTCGCGGCCACCTACGCATCCGCGAGCCTCTTCCCGCTCCTCGGCGTGCCGCTCGAGCGCGGCCGCGCCTTCACGCCGCAGGAAGACTCGCCGCGCGGCGATCCGGTGGTCGTGATCAGCGACGGCCTGTGGCAGCGCCAGTTCGGCGGCGACGCGGCGGCCGTCGGCAAGCATTTGAAGATCGACGGGGTGGAACGCACGGTCATCGGCATCGCGTCGCCCGACTTCCGCTTTCCCGACGCGCGCACGCAGCTCTGGCTTCCGATCGGCGTCGATTCCACCACAGTGTACGGCGGCGCGTTCGGCAATCAGGGCTTCGTCCGGCTCAAGCCCGGCGTGACGATCGACGCACTGCAACGCGAGCTGAACAGTCTCCTCCCGCGCATCGCCGAGCGATATCCGGAGGTCGCGCCGGGATTTCCCACGGCGGCGTTCCTGGCCAGCTCGCACGCGCGCGTCGTCATACATCCGATGCGCAACGACATCGTGGGCGGGTTCGCGAGCATCGTGTGGATCGCAGGCGCGGCGGGAATGCTCCTGCTTCTCATCTCGTTCGCCAACGTCGCGAGCCTGCTGCTCACGCGCGCCGAAGGACGACAGCGCGAATTGGCTGTCCGCGTCGCACTCGGCGCCGGACCCTCGCACGTCGTCACCCAGTTCCTCTCCGAGTCGCTGGTGTTGGCCGCGATCGGCGGCGTGTTTGGGTTGTTCCTCGCGTGGGTGGGCGTGCGAGCGTTCGTGCGAGCCGGTCCCGCCGGCATTCCGCGGCTCTCCGAGATGGGACTCGACGGAACCGTGCTGGCGTTCGCCGCCGTTGTCACTTTACTCATGGCGCTGCTTTGCAGCCTCGTGCCCGCGCTGCGGTATGACACGCGGCGCCTTGCGGCGCGCCTGCGCGACGGAACGCGCGGTGGAACGACGGGACGCGATCGCCAGCGAGCGCGCCGCACACTCGTTGTGTCACAGGTCGCCTTCGCGACGATGCTCGTGTCGGGAGCCGGCATGCTCTTCAGCAGCTTTGCGCGGCTGCGTGCCATACAGCCAGGATTCGACGCCGAGCACACGCTCGTACTCTGGCTCTCGCTGCCAACGGCCGCCTACAAGACTGACGCGGACGTCGTGCGATTCAGCACCGAGCTGCTGCAGCACGTGAGCGCCGTGCCGGGCGTGCGCGCCGCGGGGATTTCATCGAAGGTGCCGCTCAACAACATCGGCATCAACTTCACGCCGGTGTTCACCGACGCCGATCGCGACGCGACGAACAAGCTGCCACCGTCCGCGACCGCCGTCACGGCGAGCAGTGGCTATTTCGACGCCATGGGCATTCCGCTCATCGCTGGGCGCACGTTCGATCGCGAAGACCGACAGGCGGCCAACGAGGTGATCATCGATCGTCGCACGGCGATGGACCACTGGAAGGATTCGACGGGCACCGCATCAGTTGGCCGCCGGCTGCGCTTCACGCAGAACGACTGGCTCACAGTGATCGGCGTCGTGGGCGCGGTGCACGACACCTCGCTGGCGTCGCCGCCGGGCGCCATCGTCTACATGCCCAACGTCGCCGTCGCCGACACGAATCAATCGCAGGTGGCGCGCACGATGGCGGTGGTCGTCCGCGCCGCGGGCGATCCGCGCGCGCTGATCAAGCCGGTGGAACGCGCCATCGCCGACGTCGATCGCGGATTGCCGCCTTTCGGCGTGACGCCAATGAGCGACACCGTGGAGCAGTCGGTGGCGCGCCTGACGTTCGTCATGACGATCGTCGGAGTAACGGCATGCGTCGCGCTGCTGCTCGCGGCCATCGGGTTGTACGGCGTGCTCGCCTACATGGTGAGCTTGCGATCGCGCGAGATCAGCGTGCGCATGGCCATGGGCGCGCTGCCGTCGAGCGTGGCGCGACTCGTCACCGGGCAAGGCGCGACCTTGGCCGGCGTCGGCATCGTCGTGGGAATCGCGATCTTTTTCATGACGTCGCGCTTTTTGCGCGCGGTGATCAACGGCGTGCAGCAACCCGATGCGTTGGTGGTCGGCGCCGTCGCGTTGCTATTGATGGTGATCGCCCTCGCGGCGAGTTGGATTCCGGCGCGGCGCGCAGCGCGCGTCGATCCAGCGCGGGCGTTGAGCGGGGAGTGAGGGAGCGAATGGCCGGCTACAACAACACCGCCGCAATCATCCACACCGCCATCACCAGCCCGATCGCCACCTTGAGCGCCGCCGCCGTCACGCGCCCAATGAACGCCCCCCACGCCACTCGCGTCGCCGTTCCATGCCCGCTGCCGCGGCTCCACTCGAACACGAACGCACCAACAAACGCTCCCACGAACGCACCGATGATCGATCCCACGATCGGCACCGGCACGCCGAGGAACGCGCCCACCATGCCGCCGATGATCGCGCCCCACCCGGCACGGCGCGATCCGCCGTACTTCTTCGTGAATCGCGCCGTGAGCACCCACTCCAACCCCTCGGCGAGAATCATCAGCGCGCCCATCGCGATGACCGTCGTGAGCCCGATGCCGCCCGCCGGCACGAGCAAGTGATAGCACAACGCTCCGCCAAAAATCACGAGCGTGCCCGGCATCCCGAACGGGATCATGACCAGGCCAAGCAAAATCGCGGCAATGAGAAGCAGAACGTTCATTCAACCGAGCTCGGTGACGGTGCGGACCAGAACGGCGGCCATACTCGCGATTCTCGCGCCGCGCATGGAGTCGAGCGTGTCGCGCGACGTGTGGATCCTCCCTAGCGTACGCGCATCACCGCGGCTGAGTGTCACGGTCTTCCAACCGGACTCGGCGAGCGGCACATGGTCGGTGAGGACGCCCGGAATGAGCCGGATGACGCGTAGTTCTTCGCGCTCACTCGCAGCCGCGCGCTGAATTGCGTGCAAGAGAGGCGTTGGCGCCGTTCGACTGTACATCACCGTGATGCTGCCGCTGTCGTCGATGCTGTCGCAGTTGAGCGCGACACCCGGCGCTCGCCCGCGAGCCCACGCGCGCGCGCCGGCGAGCGCCAGCTCCTCGGCGTCGGTGATGAGAACGCCAACACTGACCGACGCCGGCAACCGCTCGGCGGCTTCGAGCACCGCGGCGACGCCGCTGGCATTGTCGAGCGTTCCATGGTTCTTGTCGCCGACGATCGACAGCACGAGCGGCACGCAGCCGAGCAAGGCGATCAGCAGCAGGATCGTGGCAATTCCATCGTAGCTCGCAATCCGGAACGCCGCCATGACCAACAAGCCGATGATGCCCAACGCCGTAGTGACCACTCCGATCACGCGCGTGATCATCGATACCGGCTGCCACTTGGAGTCGAGATGCGCCACCAACCACACACGCGGCTCGTTCGACGCGCTACCGCTACGCCGCGCCTCGAGATTGACCCCGCGCCTCCGGCCGAGCGGGAAGCCCAACACGCCGGCGCGGCCAAGGTAGGTGAGAAAGGCCCCGCCGGCGACCATCGCCGCGACGGAGGCCACCGCAGCCGCGATACTGGATCGGCCGGCGTAGAGCCCAGCCGAGACAATAGCGGCGAGAACTCCAACTGCCGGCGTCGCCCAGCGGCCGGCGACATTAGAGTACTTGAATTCTATTTCTAGTATACTAAAACCGGCAGCCGCGAGCACGGTTCGACAATAGTCGCGTGCCTGCGCCGCTGCCGCGCTCCCCGCCGGACGCGCCGCCGCGCCGAGCATCGCGAGATGCGGCGATGCAACCTCCGGCGGCGCGACCGGCGCGGCGGTCACTGTACTCGACGCGCGCTACGCCGTCGCCAGCTCGGCGCTCCGCAACAGCTCGTCGATCGACGCGCCCACGCCCGCCGCGATCGGCTGCAGCGGCGGACGCACCACGCCGCCCACTAGTCCCACGCGTTCCATCGCGACCTTGACGCCCGGAATGCCCATCTCACCCACGATCTTCGCGCCGAGCGGACTGAATCGCGTCTGCGCGGCTTCGGCCGAGGCGCGGTCGCCGGCGACCGCCGACTCGTAGATCTCGAGCGCGAGCGCCGGAGCAAAGAGCGACGCCGCCAAAATGCCGCCCGGCGAACCAGACGACAGCGCATGGTTGAACATCTGCGCGTTGCCCGTGAGCACACTGAACGTGGGCGAGTGCGACGGCATGTACCCCGCGAATAACTCGCGATTGCCCGAGCTGTCCTTCATCCCGATGATGTTCTCGTGCTGCGCCAACTCGGCCACGAGCGGCGCCGAGAGTGCGAAGTGCATGTACTTGGGGATCGTGTAGAGCATGACCGGAATCGGACTTTCGTCCGCGACGCGACGGTAATGGTCGCGCAGCGCGACGTCGGTCATCGCCGATCCGTAGTAGTGCGGCGCAACGACGAGCACCGCATCGGCGCCGCGCTGAGCGGCGTCGCGCGTGAGCTGGAGACAGGTGCGCGTCGACTCAGCGCCCGTCCCCACGAGCAGCCACTTGTCGGCCGGGATGACGTCGCGCGCCGCATCGACCAGCATGCCGCGCTCCGCGACGTCGAGCAATGCCGCTTCGCCGGTGGATCCGCCCACGAGAATGCCATTCAATCCCGCGGCGAGATGCGCGCGCAGATTCGCTGAAAAGCCGGCGACGTCCAACTCGCCTGAATCGGCGAGAAAGTTCGTCACGACCGGCGCGATGACTCCGTTGAGTTTTTTCTGCATGGTCAGAGAAAGTCCAGTCCGCCTGTTTGAATGCCGTCGAGCGTCGCGCCGGCCGATTCAGATTCCGACACCGCCGGTTCCTCCTCGGGCGGAATGTCCTCGAGCTTCACGCTCTGCGACAGCCGCGAGAACATGCGCATCTTGAGCTCGAAGTCCGAAGGATTGCTCGCCGCGGCTTTGGCCGTTTCGAACGTGACCTCGCCGGATTGCACGAGGTCGGTGAGACATTGATCGAACGTCTGCATACCGTACTGCTCACGGCCCTCGGCAATGTAATCGCGGATCTCGCCGATGCGCGTCCCCTCGAGAATCACGTCCTTGATCGTGGGCGTCACGATCATGATCTCGGCAGCGACAGCGCGTCCCTTCCCCGTGCGTTTCGGCAGCAGGCGCTGCGAGATCACGGCGTGCAGCGACTCGGCAAGTCGGATGCGAATGACGTCCTGCTCTTCGGGCGCGAACATCGCCATGATGCGCATGATGGTGCTCTGCGCGTCAGGCGTGTGCAGTGTCGACATGAGCAGGTGACCCGTCTCCGCGGCCTTGATCGCGGTGTCGACCGTTTCGGCGTCGCGCATCTCGCCGATCATGATCACATCGGGATCCTGCCGCAGCGCGGCGCGGAGTCCCATCTTGAAATCGAGCGTGTCGGAGCCGATCTCGCGCTGCGTCACGGATGACGCGCGATCCTTGTGCAGGAACTCGATCGGATTCTCGAGTGTGAGAATGTGCCGGCTTTCGCGTTCGTTGATGTAGTTGATCAACGCCGCCATCGTGCTCGACTTGCCCGATCCCGTGACGCCGGTGACGAGAATCATCCCGCGCTCGGCCTGTGCGACCTGCGCCAGTACCGACGGAAGTCCGAGCTTCTCGAACGTCGGCACTTCCCACGGGATCACGCGCATGATGATCGAGAACGAGCCGCGCTGCTTCATGATGTTGACGCGGAAGCGTCCGATGCCGGCGGCTGCCCACGAACAATCGTAGTCGAGAATCTTGTCGAGCCGCGCCTTGTCGTCGTCGTTCGACATGAGGTGCAGCGCGATCGCTCGCGTTTGCTCCGGCGTGAGCGCCTGTTTGGTGAGCGCGACGAGCTCGCCGTTGATGCGCGCGCGAAACACGTCGCCCGCTTTCATGTGCAGGTCCGACGCACCGCGATCGACTGCCGCCTTGATGATCTTTTCCATGGCTCAGTATCCGGCGAGCTTGTTGACGGCGTTTCTCAGTGGTTCACCGCGGACATAGCGGCCCCAGTTGTCGAGGAAGATGTCGACTTGGCGTGGCCAGTAGCGTCCCGGCGACGCGGGCGAGACGTGCGGCGTAATGAGTACTTGTGGAAGCTGCCATAGGGGGCTCTCAGGCGCCAGAGGCTCGCTCTGAAACACGTCGAGCACCGCCCCGCGAATGCGTCCACCGGCTAAACATTGAGTCAACGCGCCCTCGTCGAGCATTGCGCCGCGCGCCACGTTGACGACGATCGCCGTGCGCGGCAGACGGTCGAGACGTTCGGCGGTCAGTATGCCCGCCGTCGCGGCAGTGAGCGGCGCCGCGAGCACGACCACGTCGTGTTCAGGCAGCACGGCGTCGAGCTGATCGAGTCCAACCACGCGTTCGAAGCCCGGCGGCGGCCCGAGCTCGACGCGGCGGCGAACGCCGGTACACCGTGCGCCGAGCGCTGTGAGACGTCGGCCGATTGCACCGCCGATCGCGCCGACTCCGATGACGAGAGCGCGAACGGTGTCCATCTCACGAACCACCGAATCGAGCCGAGTGAATTCGGCCTTGTTCCACTCGGCGCGACGTTGCTGGTTCACCGCATAGTCGAACCCGCGCAGAAAGTGCAGCACGCCGGCCGCGACGTACTCGGCCACCGGCTCGGCATGGACGCCCGACGCGTTGGTGAGCTGCACGTCGCTGGCGATCATCTCGGAATAGAGCGCCGCACCAACGCCGGCCGATGCCGAGTGCACCCAGCGCAGCTTCCGCGCTTCGCGGAATAACAGTTTTGGTATACCATAACCATAGTAGACTTCAGCGTCTCGGATCGCCGCCATGGCTTCGTCGCTCGGGCGAGATGCGCCGTCGCCGTCCGAGATGGTCTCGGCGCGAACCACCTGTACGCGCCAGCCGGCAGGCGTCGCCGCTGTGATGCGTTGCTCCGCCTCGGCGTCGAGTGCCGAGCTCCTGGCCTTGGCGGCCAGGTCGAGAACGAGCAGGCGGTCCGTCAA
Source organism: Gemmatimonadaceae bacterium (assembly GCA_036499625.1). Taxonomy (GTDB): domain Bacteria; phylum Gemmatimonadota; class Gemmatimonadetes; order Gemmatimonadales; family Gemmatimonadaceae; genus JAQBQB01. The sequence continues at coordinate 24,384 of DASYDJ010000038.1, read as the reverse complement.
TCAGTTGTCGTCAGGCTGACCACGTTGTCGCGCGTGCGCAGCAGGTCGGCGATCACGTCGAACTGTTTCGTGGCACCGATCAAGTCGAGCTCGAACGTGCGGTCGGTATCGTGCTCGAACGTGCGACGGCTGAAGATGTGAAGTCCTTGCTCGAGAATCAGCTTCTCGAATTCCCCAAACGACACGCCGGGCTTCACGCGCAGCGTAACGTGGACGCGCCGGCGTTTCGCGGCGAGCCGACCCTCAAACGGCCGGAGGCCAACGAGAATCAGCATGATCAAGAGCGTGGCACCGCACGCGTCCACGTACGCGCCGGCGCCGACAGCCGCGCCGATCGCGGCCACGACCCAGATCGTCGCGGCCGTCGTGAGTCCGACAACCGAGCCGCCGCCGTGCAGAATCGCACCGGCGCCAAGGAAGCCGATGCCGGACACGATCTGCGCCGCGATGCGCGTGGTGTCGCCGTACGGCGCGCCGACCGGCGTGAACCCGACTTGCGCGATGTCGATCGACAATTGCGTGAACAACGCGGCGCCCACGCAGATGAGAATATTCGTACGAAGACCGGCGGGCTTTCCCGCGACCTCGCGCTCCATGCCGATCGCGCCGCCGAGGATCGTGGCGAGAAGCAGTTTGCCGAGCACGCTCAGTCGGAGCGTTTCGGCGATGGCCGCGGCCGTTTGGGTCAGCTCAGCGGAACTGCCGGCGACTGCTGCGTCGATGAGAATGGAGTGCTCCCGCCCATCGATGCAGCGAACGCCGAGTGGTGCTCAGAGCACTGCTCAGCGTGCGTCGAGGTCGCGAACGTCGCCGGCCGAAGTATCCGGCGAGGAGTCGCCGTAGCTGATGCTTCGCGCCTGTTCTTCGAGCGTCGCAACCGTTGCGTCGTCGGGCTCGGTAGGGGTGGCAAAGGTACGAAACACAGTTCCGCCGCACTTGTCGCACTTCACGGCGTTGGGCACCGCTGTATCGTAGAACTTCTCGTTGCCGCAGGTCAGGCAGACCAGCGTCACGAGACCGGTTGGTCCTCTATCGTCAGCCATGGTTCGCTCGCGTTGAGTTCGCGAGCGCAGCGTTGCAAGAGGCATGCGGGTCGCGGACCGTTGGCGAGCTGAACGTGGAAGATGTGAGTCCAGGTGCGACGACGCCAGCCGTTATGAGAAATCAGGACTCTGCACTGCCGCGAAGAGGATCTGCATGCCGATGAGCCCGAGCGGAATGAGCCAGCCGATGGCGCGCTTTCGCGATGCCTCCGGCAGCGATCGCCGGTAGATGAGATAGCAGATCATGACGAGGGTCGATTCGACGATGACGTCAGCGAGCGGGCGCGCGTAGAGCAGAAGTCCGACCTGCGGGCCGCCGGGCCACGTCGGTTTTGTCCCGGTAATGAAATCCGCCGGCCAGTGCGATGCATACGTGAGCCAAAGCACACACGCGTCGCCGGCGGCGCGTGTGAATGCGTAGTACACGAGCGCGACCAGCGTGGCGCCGATGCCGATCGACACCAGCGAATGCGACAACTCGACGTTGCTGTTGCCAGCGTAGTGGAGCAGGACCTTGATCCAATCTGGAGCGAACGCGACGGGGACCAAGATCGCGATGGAAATGCTCCGTCGCTTGGCTTTGGCGACCAAGGCGAGCGCGGCGTGTCCGACGTACACTTACGACACTGCCTGCATTCAGCGCGTGCGGCGCAGGAGGCGGTCGATCACGATCAGCCAAGCCCATGGCAGCACGAGCGCCACGAGCTTCACGAGCACACGCCAGTGTTCGGAGTCGTCCGAACCTTCAGAGCGGTTGCGCCGGTCGCTTTTTCTGCGCGCACCCCTCGCAGAGTGTGGCGCTGGCGTTCATCCGCGCGCCGCAGCAGCCGCACAGGCTGTACACGCGGACGCCGTGTGGCGTGACGTCGCGATGGATGGCTGGCGCGAGCGTCGCAAACTTGATCAGCGATGCCGCCATCAACGGCGACGAGGCACGCCGGTTCGTTCTCCAGGCTCTGACACGCGCGAAGAGATTGCGAAAGTACTGCCCCGAAAGAAACTGCATGGCAAGCCGGGAACGAGCCGCGCACTACGACCTTCCTCGCCGGCAGCGCGCGGCGGCGAAACCGGCGGCGAGACCGGTTGCTCAAAATGCACGGCTCATGCCGAATTTCTCCGCGCACCGCGACTCCGATCAAAAACCCATCCGGTCGCGAACCACGTCAATCGTCTCGCGCGCCAGCCGCCGGCACCGCTCGGCACCGGTCGCAAGCGCGTCCTCGACGATCGACGGTTGCTCCGCGAGTTCGGCGGCACGCCGGCGAATGGGCACCAACTCGGTCTCCATCGATTCAGCGAGCACCTTCTTGCAGTCGATGCAACCCCAGCCCGCCGAGCGACACTGCGTCCCGACATGCTCGACTGTGTCGGGTGTGCTGAACGCTTGGTGCAAATGGTAGATGTTGCAGACCTCGGGCGTGCCAGGGTCGGTTTTCCGAATGCGCTTGGGGTCTGTGACGGCCGGGCGGAGCTTCGACCAAATCGATTCTGGCGCCTCGAGCATGCCGATCGTGTTGCCCATCGACTTGGACATCTTGGACTGGCCGTCGAGTCCGAGAATGCGACGCGTGGGCGTGAGGAGCGCTTTCGGCTCGGGGAAGAAATCTTCGCGCTCGGGCGTTCCGTCCTCTGACGTCGCTCCCGTGAGCTTGCCGAACGCCGCGTTCCATCGGCGCGCGATGACGCGCGAGAGCTCGAGGTGCTGCACCTGATCTTCGCCGACCGGAACGAGATCGGCGCGATAGAGCAGAATGTCGGCGGCCTGCAGCACCGGATAATTCAGAATCCCGGCGAGCACGCTCTCCTGCTTCGTGGACTTTTCCTTGAACTGCGTCTGTCGCTCGAGCTCACCCAGCGGCGTGATGGTGTTGAAGAACCACGCCAGTTCTGTATGTTCCGGAACCTGCGACTGGGCGTAGAGCGAGCATACGGCGGGATCGATTCCCGCCGCCAGCAGCCCGACGGCCATGTCGTGCCGGCGCGCACGCAGTACGTCAGGATCGTAGGCGAGCGTGATGGCGTGGTAGTCGACGATGCAAAAGATCGCCTCGTACTCGTGTTGCAGGCGCACCCAATTCTTGACGGCGCCCAGGTAATTGCCGATGTGCAACTCGCCCGTCGGCTGAATTCCACTGAAGATCCGTGACATCCGGTCAAGTTAATACCAGTCGCTCACTGCTCGCGACCTGCGTTGCCGCGGCGGCACGCGCTGCCGAGATCATTCGCGCCGGCGCCGCCAACCGCGCTTCGCTGCGTTGGGAGTCGAAATCCGCGAGCGATTTCGTGAGTGAAATCGATCGCAACGCCGAGCAGGCGATCAACGAAATCGTCGCCTCGCGACACTCCGACGCCCGCGTGCTCGGCGAAGAATTCTCGCCGGCCATGGCCGATCGTACGGGGCTCGTATTCGTCGCCGACCCGCTCGACGGCACGACCAATTTTCTGCACGGGTTTCCGTGGTACGCCGTGTCGATCGCCGCGTTGGTGGACGATGAGCTAGTTGCCGGTGTGGTCTTGAACGCGGCGAACGGCGAGCTGTTTACGGCGACGGCTGGCGGCGGCGCGCGATGCAACGGTCAGCCGATCAGCGTTTCGACGATTGCCGAGCCGCAGCGGGCGCTCATTGGCACCGGAATGCCGTTCAAGAAGGAAGCGGCCATCGATGAGTATTTACTCATGCTCCCGCGCATCATGCGCGAGACGGCCGGCATCCGCCGTCCGGGCGCCGCGGCGCTGGACCTGGCGGACGTGGCCCGTGGGCGGTTCGAGGCCTTCTGGGAAATGATGCTCGCGCCGTGGGACATTGCGGCGGGCATCCTCCTGGTACGCGAAGCCGGTGGGATCGTGACGAATCTTGCGGGCGCGCCCTGCCCGGTGGCGCATACCGGCGTGGTCGCCGGCAATCCGGCCATGCATCCGTGGCTGCTGGAGCGCGTGAAAGTCGTGGCCGAGTAGTTTTACCGGTGTCATTCCGAGCGCAGCGAGGAATCTTCTGTCCCTCATGAGGGACGAAAGATCCCTCGTCGCTACGCTCCTCGGGATGACACTATCATCCCGCTCCCCATCATCCTGCATCCTCGCCCTTATGAAGCTCGTCGAGTGCGTTCCCAATTTCTCCGAAGGCCGTCGCCCCGAGATCGTCGCGAAGATTCGTGACGCCATGGCTGCCGTCGAGGGCGTCGTCGTCCTCGACGTGTCGTCCGACACCTCGCACAACCGCACGGTGATCACGCTCGTCGCTCCAGTCGAGCGCGCGGTGGACGCGGCGTTCGCCGGCATTCGCACGGCGCGCGAACACATCGATCTCAATAGCCACACCGGCGAGCATCCGCGGATGGGCGCCACCGACGTCGTGCCGTTCATTCCGCTCGAAGGCACCACGATGGAAGACTGCATCGTGCTGGCGCGCACGCTCGGCGAGCGCGTGGGACGCGAGCTCGAGATTCCAGTGTTTCTGTACGAGCGCGCGGCTTCGACGCCGACGCGCGAGAATCTCGCCGATGTGCGTCGCGGCGAGTTCGAGGGCATCCGCGACGAGATGAAAGCAGGCTCGGTGACACGAAAGCCCGACTTCGGACCCGACAAGATCCACGCGACAGCGGGCGCCGTCGCAATTGGCGCGCGGCCGTTTCTCGTCGCGTACAACGTGTACCTCGGACCGGCGTCGAATCTTCCCGTCGCGAAGGCGGTGGCGAAAGCCGTGCGCGGCTCGACCGGCGGCCTTCGCTACGTGAAGGGACTCGGCCTCGAGGTCGACGAGCAAGCGCAGGTGTCGATGAACCTCGTCGACACAGACAAGACGCCGCTCTTTCGCGCGTACGACATGGTGAAGATGGAAGCCGAAGCGCAGGGCGTGTCGCCGACGTGGAGTGAAATCATCGGGCTCGTGCCGGAGAAGGCGTTGTTCGAGACCGCCGCGCGGCACATTCAGCTTCGCGGATTCAAGCCTGAGATGGTGCTCGAGAACAAAGTGCGTTCTGCCATTCAGGGCGGCGAGTCGTTGTCGGGATTCGTCGGCTCGGTCGCGTCACCCGCTCCCGTTCCGGGCGGCGGCAGCGTTGCGGCGCACGTCGGTGCACTCGGTGCGGCGCTCGCGCAGATGGTCGCCGGACTCACTGCCGGCAAGAAGAAGTACGCAGCTGTCGACGCCGAGATGCGTGAGCTGAGTCTGACGGCGGCTGGTCTCGTGAATACGCTGTCGGCGCTCGTCGCGAAGGATGCCGACGCATTCTCAGCGGTGTCGACGGCGTACAAGCTTCCGTCGGAGCCAGCCGATGCGCTCGCGGCGCGTCAGACAGCGATCACCGACGCGCTGCTCGGCGCGGCCGAAGTTCCGCTCGAGACGGCGCGTGCATGTATGAAGGTGGCCGAGCTCGCGGTGACGTGCGCGACGAAGGGAAACACGAACGCGGTGTCGGATGCCGGCGTGGCCGCATTGCTCGCTGATGCGGCGTGCCGCGGCGCTGTCTACAACGTGCGCATCAACGTGTCGTCGCTCGAAGACAAGTCGCGCGGACAAAAGCTGCTCGACGAGGCGAACAAGATTCTCGCGCAGACACGCGTGCACGCCGACGAGGCCAGTGCCGCGGTCGACAAAGCGATCGGCTGAGTCGTAACGAACTGTCATCCCGAGTGAGCGAAGCGAGAGAGGGATCTTTTGTCGCGCCAATTATAAGACGGCCGACAAAAGATCCCTCTCTCGCTGCGCTCGCTCGGGATGACAGCCTACTGCTACATCCCGAGATTCTTCTTCAAGAACGCGATCGTGCGCGGCCACGCGTCCTCAGCGGCCGTGAGATTGGCCTTCTCCTCGGCGGGATCAGGCGTCGCCTTCGGATCGTCCTGCGCACGCATGAAGCCATGCACCGCGCCGTCGTAGTTGTGGCCGTAGTAGCTCTTGCCATCGGCCTTCATGGCCGAGTCGACGCCGGGCATGCCAGCGCCGATGCGTGCGTCTTTCGCGCCGCTCAACAACATCATCGGCACCTTGATCTTGGCGAGGGAATCAGCGTTCGGTATCGGGCCAGTCATGTACGGCAGCCCGTAGAATGCGACGCTGCCGGAATAGCCGAGGATGCCGCCGTTCGTGGCTTCCATCCACATCGTCTGGCCGCCCCAGCAAAAGCCGATCACGCCGTACTTCTGCGCGGCCGACGGCTGCGACATCGCATATCGCGCCGCCGCGGCAATCCCCTTCACGCGCTCCGCCGAGTTGACGCCTGAGATCAGCTTCTGCGCGTCGGGGCCCGGCAGCTCAGTAGTGGTCGGGCCGCCGCGCACGCGCGACAGGAGATCGGGCGCGATGGCGATGAAGCCATCTGCCGCGACTTGATCGGCGACGCCGCGGACCCAGGTCTGCAAACCATAGACTTCATGCACGACGACGACGACGGGCGTTTTCGGATTGCTCGTGGTCGGATAGACGATCCAGGCCATTAGAGAATCAGAAGAGCCTGGCTCCCAGGCAATCTTCACCCACTCGGCGTGGCGCGGGCTCGCCGCAAGTCGCGCGGGCGCGGTGTTCGCGCTCGCCGGAATGCCGGCGTGTCCCTGCAGGTTGTTCGGGTTGGACGGCACCGGCAGCGCGAGATCGCCGGCGGCCATGTGCGCCATGTGATCGTCGTCGGCTGGCATCGGCCGGTGGCACGCGGACGCAAAAGCGGCAATCGCGCAGGTGCCGGTGAGAATGCGCAGGTAGGACATGGAGAGGGCTCCGATCGTGGGAACGGGGATGACGCACCGGGCGGTGGCGCGGGGCGGTGGCGCTGTGACGTAGAGGATACGTGGCCCATCGCGATCCGGAAAGTTCCCGGCTACTTCGACGCCGCCTCGGCCTCGACGGTCCGCTGTACAGAGGGTAGAATCCGAGTGGACGTATCGCGCCCCAACTTCCTCGGATGACCATGTCCACAGCTCGTCGTGCAGCTGTCGTTGCGCTGCTTCTGTCCACCGTCGCGGCCTCCCTGTTCGGCCAAACGCCTCTCGAGCAAACGCCGCTCGCGGACAGCGCCATGAAGCTCAACCGCGCCGGCCTGTTTGCGGATGCGGCCGAGTTCGCCGTGAAGGGTGTGCGGGTGACGCCGTCGGAGGACGACCGCTGCGGACTGATTTTCAACTCGATCTACGCGCTCATTCGCGAGGGCCAGCTCGACGCCGGCCGCGACGTGATCAAGACGTACGACATGCAGTGCTTGGCGACGGACGTCGCTCCGAAGTATGCGAATTTGCTGGACATACTCCGCGTGGAAGGCTCGCTGCCGCCCATTCCCGTGACCGGCATCGACATGACGGGCCTCGATCGGTTCTGGGCAATCGTCGATACGCTGTCGAACGACGTGGAGCCGTCGTCGCACCTCTGGCGTGGGCTGATGGCGCGCCCGGGCTATCGCCTTGCACTTCGCTCGAACGATGTGCTGCAGCGTCAGATCGACATCGCCTTCCGGCCGTCTCGCCGCGCTGAACGCGACAGTACCCTGCGCACGTCCGGACCCGATTCGACGATCATCGCCCACCTCTTGGACGCCGCGAGTCACCGCTCCGAGTTGGCCGCGATGCAGACCACGCTGGCGAAAACGCTCCCGGACAGCGTCGCCGCCGCGGTGAAGCGGGCGTCCGAGTACTTGCCGCCGGAAGCGCTGGCGCGGCGCGCACCGCCGTTCGTCGGCCTGGCAATCTTCGCCAACGAAAGCTTCTCGCAGAACCAGGCCGTGGTGGTCGACCTGCTCGTGGCGCGCGACGAGGGGCTCACGCCGTTTCTGTCGCACGAGTTCGAGCATGCGTATGCGGCGCCGCTCGCTCCCGATGCGTCGCCATCGGACGCGACCGACACCGAGCTGTACTACGCCATTAGAGATCTCAGAAACCAAGGCATCGCCGATCTGATCGACAAGCCGTATCCGTTCCAGCCGTCGTCGCCGCGCCTCACGGCGTATGCGGCCGGGTACAATGTGGCGTACGCGCGCACGCCCGCGGTGCTCCGCTCGCTCGACTCGCTCCTTGCCGCGGCGAACGCCGATCCGACACAGCGCGAAGAGATCGGCGCGCAGGCGAAAGATCTGCTGACCGACGACTCGCATCCGAACGGCGCCTACATGGCGCGCGAGATTCTCCAGACCTTTGGCCGCGATTCGCTCGTGTCCACCGTCTACAGCCCGTTCGCCTTCATGCGGCTCTACTCGGCCGCTGAACAAAAGCAGGGCCGCGCCGCGCCGTTTTCACCGAGCGCGGTTGCCATGCTGGATTTCATGGAGAAGCGCTGGGTGCGGCCGCGGCCGCACTAGACGCGCCGGGTCAACCGCCGTCTCTCGTCCACACGAGAACGACTCCACACGACGTGTTCGGTCCGGCGAATTGCGGAGGGATCGTCGCCGGCCCGGAGTAGATCTCGATTCCGGCGAGCTGTTTGGGCGACGGCAGTAGGTCGAGATTGAACGGCGTCGGCAGCGGAACCTGATCCAGATACACCTGCATCGGACAGGCACCGACGTTCGGATCACCGCCCTCGCGCTTGCTGAGCGCGTAGTACTCCGTGATCGACGTCGTCCGGCTGGGTGACACGGTCACCGATAAGAACTTACGAAACAGCTCGGTGGCATAGACCGAGTTTCGTTGGTCGATCTCCGCCTGGTCCATGAACTGGCCGACGCCGCTCTTCATACGTTGCTCGAACTCGCGCAGCCGAAGCGTCGGAGCGGTCGCGGTCACCACCACAGGGTCGAGCGCAGCGGCCGGCGCCTGCTCCATCGTGTACGCGAGCCGCAGCGTGTCCGCCGGCGGCACGTCGATGATGCCTGAAATCGGCCGATAGCCGACGCGCTTCACGATGATGAGATACTGGCCGGCCGGCACGTTCGCGATGCGAAAGCGTCCGTTCGGGCCGGTGCCAATGCGAATGGCAGTGCCGGGAATGGAGACGAAGGCTGCGTGGACCGGCATCAGCGCCGTATCGCCGACGAATCCGTCGATGGTTCCCACCCGTCGCCGGCCGATCTTCGATGTATCGGGCCGGTCGTAGTGAAACGCCGACGGAGTCTGGGCCCGCGCCACCGGCTGGATGAGCACGCCGAGCAGCAGTGGTAGCAGTGGCAGCAGCCGTCGCGCGAACCGATCGTTGAGCATGGGAACCCGATACTGATGAAATTAAATAATGCTAATTCTATAACTAGAAACATGAGACCGAGGACCGGGTCGCAGCCCGGCCCTCGGCGTCGTGTTTCCAGAGTCGAAGCTCACGGACAATCGTTCAGGCCCGTGGGACCTTGGTATTCCGCCCCGAGTCCTTTACGCACCTGACACTCGCTCGACGGAATCGGTTCTACCGTCGCTACGAAGTTCTTGTTCGGCCCACTGGCCACGTCGAGTGGGAGTTGGTTGAGGCGGCCGTAGCGCCGCATGTCCACCCAACGGTCGCCTTCCATCATCAGGGAATACCGTTTCTCATACAGGATTCCCGTGAGAATGTCGTCGGCCGATGACGACGCGGTCAACGTCGACGGTGGGAGTCCGCCGGAGTTGACGCGAACCACATTCAGATCGGCGATCGCGCCGGCGCGATCGCCCGTCGCCAACTTCGCTTCGGCTCGGATGAGAATGAGCTCCTCGTTTCGAATGATGGGAATGCTGGACGAGACCGTCGGCCAGATGCTGAAGCCGAGTGTGGACGAACCGGTCGTGGGTCCGCTGCCCGTCGGCGGGCCTTGGCGCGACGGAAGTCCGGTTCGAATCTTCGCCGTATACCGGTCGTCGGGCTGGCCGTTCGCTTTGAGCTGTGCGTCCGTCTGGAAGGACATGTGCGCGTACAGATTGGTGTTCGTCGCCTGGGTCAAACCATTCGGCGAATCGGGCGACGCCGCATAGGTATCGTATGCGCCGACATCCAGCGCCGCGCGCGTGGTGGCCCCGGCATTGAGGAACGATGCCTGAAGCGCGGTGAGACACGTTTGCCACGCTGACGCTCCCCCGCCGGCCGTCGCGTAGTGCGCCGCAGCCTTCGCCTTGATTGCGCGGTTGAACTGCAGGAAGGTGGTAGGCGTCGTGAATCCGGTGAAGCCCGACGCCAACGTGAACGCGAACGTCGATCCGCCGGCCGCCAGGTTGGTTGCCGCGGCGTCGAGCGTATTCATGACGTACTTGTACCCCGAGTCACGCGACACGAACGGCGCCGGCGCCGTCGGGTCATCGGTCAACTGGACCACGACACCGAGGGTGTCGTGCACCTGGAGGAGCTCGAAGATCATCATCGACTCGATGGTCTGTGCGAAGCCGAGTGACGATGCCTGTTGCGCCGCGGTCAGCGACTGGTTGAGCGTGATCGTCTTTTTGAAATTGTAGATGTCTCTCAGCGCGCCGTACTGGCCGCCCCAAATGTTCCCGAAGTACGTCGAGGTCGGATCGAGCTGCTGGATGCCGCCGATCGTGATGCCGACGATTGGGTGCGTGGCGAATCGCCCTTCCTGCGGCGAGAAGTTGTAGTTCTCTCGTCCAAGCGCGCCGGTGCTCGTGATGAAACCGGACCGAGTACCGCGTTGGTCGCCCATCAAGCCGGTCGCGAACAACTGGAACGCAGTCGGATCGGCCGCCGCGCCGGTTGGGCTCGGGCTGTTCGGGTTGACGATGTTCAGATCGCTCTGTCTGCACGACGCGACCGCAAGGAGCAGTGACGCGGCACCGGCGATGGTCCGGAATGCACGCGCGCCATTGCGGTGACCAAAGTGACTGGAGTGAGTAAAAGTCATTGACATGGCTCAGTACCCCAGGTCGATGCTGAAGTAGAACTGCTTGCTCGTTGGGTACGGTCCCAGATCGATGAAGCGGTTGAAGTTCGAGTTTCCGAAGTTGTTGAATTCGGGATCGAAGCTCCAATAATTCGTCCACATGCCGAGGTTGCGCGCTTGCACCGAGAAGCGAAGGTCATTCGCGTGCGCGAGCTGCGCCCACCGCTTCGGTGCCTGAACTGTGAGATTGACTTCGCGCAGCTTCACGAACGTACCGTTGTCGATGTAGGTCGCGATGTTGTTGGCCGACCAGTTCGAGTAGCGGAACTTTCCGAGCGTCTGTGTCGGATCCGGCGATGCGGCGTCGTAGTCCCGCGAGTTTCCGCCCTCGTCCCAGATCTGCTGCGTCATGTCGGCGGTTGCGCCGCCGATGCGCCAGTCGAGCAGACCACTGATCGTCACGGCCTTCCAGCGGATCGTGTTCAGGAACGTCATCTCGCCGATTGGATTCGCATCGGTGATGATCGAGTCACGAATCGTACTGCCAGTCACGGCCGCGTCGCCCGGATAGATGCGATGACAGGGCAATCCATCGGTGCCCGTGCCCACGACGACGTGGCCTGATGCATCCGTCGTATTGATGCAACTGAATGGAATGTTGCCCCAGATCTCTGTTGGACGCGTTCCGACCTGGATCTTGTTGTGGCCGAACGTGGGACCGAACGAGCCGCCCGGCGTAAACGCCGCGACGGACAACTTGTCGATGTTCTGCACATTGTGCTGGTAGGTCGTGCGGAATGTCCACTCCACGTTTCGCGTGCTGATCGGAACGATGTCCAATCCGCCCTCGAACCCGCGTGTCGACATCTGGCCGCCGTTGATCGTCTCGCTCGTGAATCCCGTGCTGGCGGCGAGCGGATACGTCACGAGCAGATCCTTGATCACGCGCTCGTAGTGGCTCGTCTCGAACGAGACACGACCTTTGAAGAGCGTGCCGTCGATGCCGTACTCCGCTTCGTTCATCACTTCGGGCTTGATGTTCGGATTGCCCACCGAGCCCGAGGCAACGAGCGAGCTCAAACCGCTGATCAGTGTTCCGGCTTGGATCGTCTGATCCCGAACGCCGTAGTTTGGACGATTGCCCGACCGTCCGTACGACGCGCGGAGTTTGATCTCGTCGATCTTCGATGTGAGTTTGCTCAACGGCTCGACGAGACGGTAGCTCGCCGAGTATTTCGGGAACGTGTAAAACTTGTCGCGGTCGCCGTTCGCGCTGCTTCGATCCGCGCGCACGCCGGCAGCGAGCGTCAGCTTTTCATCGAGCAGGATCATCTGCTCGTTGACGTAGTGCGACTGGTCGCGGAACTCCTGAATGGAGTTGCCGGTGGCGATGTTGGCGCCGTTCGTTGCCACCTCTCGCGTCGGCGTCAGACCGCGCATGTCGACGTTGTACTGGTTGGTCCGCTGGGTCTCGTACGTTCCACCCACCGACGTCTGCGCGGAATTGAACCAGCTCCACCCGGGATTGAACGTCCAGATCGTGTTGATGCCCTGATTGATGAACCGGCTGTCGTTGCTCAACACCTGCGACGTGCCGAGGTAGCCGTCGGCAGGCTCAAACTGGAGGTAGTTCGGCGAGTACGACGTGCCCTCGAGTTGAAAGCGGTCGACGCCGCCAAGGTACGACAGTTGGACGGTATTGTGCACGGAAGAAATGGCGGCATAGGAGAGGTTGATGTTCCCCATCTGGCGCCAGGTCTCTTCGTTGTTCGTGATCTGCGCGAGGACGTCGAACGGATTCGCCGTGCCACTGCCGCCGCCATTCATCCACATGTACACGAGGCGGCCGGTCGCCGGATCAATCTGTTGTAGATCGTAGATGGCCGGCGCATAGCCCAGCGCATACATCGGGCTGATCCCGGAGTTGTCGTTGTTGCCGAGACCATCCTGCGTGAAGTCGCGCGAGATGTTGACGCCGCCGCTAACGGTGATCTTGTCGCCGACCGTCTGATCGAGATTCAAGCGACCCGACGTACGACGCGTGCCCGTGTTCATCTCGACACCGTGACTCTGATCGTCACTCATGGAACCAAAGAACCGCGTGCCGCCGCTTCCGCCGGATGTGTTGAGAACCGTCTCGAATGACGGCGCGTGGTTGTCATACAACTCGCCCTGCCAGTCGTACCACGCACACTCGGGATTACAGTTGGCGTGTGCAATCGAATCGGCATGCGGCGAAGCGCCGAGCAGCGGCTTGACCTCGTCGTAGCTCGTGAAGTGGCGCGATCCGAGCAGACGTGTGGCGCGCTGCGTTCCCATGCGCTCCGTGGCCGTGTACTTGGTCACACCCGGTTTGCCCTTCTTGGTCGTAATGACGACGACGCCGTTCGTGGCGCGCGATCCGTAAATGGCAGTCGCCGCCGCCGACTTCAGGACCTCGATGTTCTCGACGTCGTCCGGGTTGAGATCGGCGAGGCGGTTGACCGTCTGATCTTGACTCGAGCCGCCGCTCGATCCGCTGGCCCGCGAGATCGACGTCAGGCCGCCCGAGACCGACGCGTTCGACATGATGATGCCGTCGATGACGTACAGCGGATCGCCGTTGCCGAGAATGGAGGTCGCGCCACGAATCTGGATCTGCATACCGCCGCCAGGCGCGCCGCTGTTCTCCATGATGCTCGCGCCGACCACCTTGCCGGCGAGGTTTCCCTCGATCGACTTGGCCGGCACTTTGAGCAGCTCGTCGGCATTGACCGTCGCGACCGCGGTTGTCGCGTTGCGCCGGTCGACGGTCGTCGCTTGACCGGTGACCGTCACGCCTTCGAGCTCGAGCACGTCTTTGTCGAGATGGAAGTCGGCGGTGCTCTGTCCCGCTGGAACGACGACTTCGGCGCGCTTGTACCCAATCGCACGCGCGAGCAACGTCACTCGATCGAGCGGAACCTTGAGGTGATACTCACCTCGTTCGTTCGTTCGCACACCGACCTGTGCGCCAACAATGCCGATCGTGGCCTCAGTGATCGGCGCGTCGGTTCCGGATTGCAGGATCTTGCCGGTGATTTCCCGTGTCTGCGCCATCAGCGTCGTCGCTGTGAGCGGAGTTGCTGCGAGGATGAGCGTGAGCTGAAACAATGTTCGACGACGCACGGAAGCACCTCAGGGAGAGGGGAGACAACGCTCGCGTCTGACACTTGCCTGGCGATCCATCACATCGACCGGCGGCGGTCGGGAAGTAGCGGCTCATATTTCCAAATCAATAATGAGCCGTTTCGTCCCTAAGCTGTGCGCAGATTATCCCCGCGTCAAACCCTTCTGCAACATTCTTAGTAACCCATAAATATCCTTTAAGAGGTGAAACAACGAAGTCTGTCCCCGAGTCCCAGGATTTTCGTCTTGTCCGTTCGTGTCCGTTGAATCGGTCCTGTTTCCGTATCACGAATCGTTATGGCATCCCGAGCGGCAGTTGCGGCAACCTCCGCTCGGGCCAGCCATAACGATTGAATGACGGACAAAAACTGATTGAACGGACCTCGAACGGAAAACGCTCGTGGGAACGACTCGCACTGCCGAGCGAGCGAAAGCGCTAGCGAGGAGCTAGCGACGAGCTACGAACGCGTCAGTACGCGCGGCCCGTTCTCGGTGATCGCCACCGTGTGCTCGAAGTGCGCCGACAACGACCCGTCGAGCGTCACGATCGTCCAGCGGTCGGGCAGCGTCTTCGTCGCCGGCCCGCCGACATTTACCATCGGTTCGATCGCGATGGTGAGGCCGGGCACGAGCTTTTCCCGCCGCTTCGGTTTGCCGTAGTTCGGCACCTGCGGCTCCTCGTGGAATTCGACGCCGATTCCATGGCCCACGAGATCGCGCACGACACTGAAGCCGGCGCCTTCCACCACCTGCTGCACCGCGACGCCGATGTCACCGATGTGATTTCCGATCGTCGCCGCGGCAATCCCCGCATTGAGCGACGCCTGTGTCACGTCGAGCAGCCGCTGCGCCTCGGCGCTGATCTCGCCGACGGCCACGGTGAACGCGCTGTCGGTGAAGTAGCCCTTGTAGCCCACGCCGACGTCGAGCGACACGATGTCGCCTTCCTTGACCACGCGCTTCCGCGACGGAATGCCGTGCACGATTTCCTGATTCACCGACGAGCAGATGCTGCCGGGAAATCCGTACAGTCCCTTGAACGCCGGCGTCGCGCCGTCATGGCTGCGAATGAATTCCTCGGCCACGTGATCGAGCTCGCCCGTGCTGATCCCCGGACGGACGGCGGCGCGCAACGCATCGATCGTGGCGCCGAGGATCTTGCCGCCTTGCGCCATGAGATCGATTTCGCGAGCCGACTTGAGTTGAATCACGTGCCGAGTCCTTGGAGTGCGCGCGCGGTGACGTCTTCCACTGCGCCCACGGCATCGATCACCGCGACGCGCGTGCCCGACCGCTGATACCAGTCCAGCACCGGAGCCGTCTGTTCGTCGTAGACGCGGAGGCGCGTGCGCACGGCGTCGGGATCGTCGTCCTTCCGGCGCATGAGCGTGCCGCCGCACTTGTCACAGACGTCACCGACAGCGCGCCCGGTGTAGGGCGTTTGACACTTCTCGCATACGGTGCGACCGCTCAACCGGCGCACGATCTCGTCGTTGTCGATGTCGAAGGCCAGGACCGCGTCGACCTTGCGGCCGAGGACCTTGAGCATTCTCTGAAGTCCTTCCGCCTGCGGGATGGTGCGAACGACGCCATCCAAAATCGCCCCGTTCGCGTACTGCGGCTGTCCGAGCTCTTCGGCCACAATGCCGAGAATCACGGCGTCAGGCACGAGATCGCCGCGATCCATGAAGCTCTTGGCCTCGAGGCCCAGCGTTGTCCCCGCCCGGAGCGCGGCGCGCAGCACGTCGCCCGTGGCGAGGGTGGGCACGTCCAGCGACTTGGCGAGCAAGGGAGCTTGCGTGCCCTTTCCGGCGCCAGGCTTTCCGAATAGAACGATGATCATGAGCGAAGCTGGGCGAAGCGTAAGCGAAGATCGTGGGCGATCAAAAGGCCCGGCAATGCCGGGCCCTTGAAAGTACTGCTGATCGGGCCGGATCGAATCAGAAGCCGCCGGGTGTCCCCATGCGTCCGCGTGACCGAATGCGTCCCTTCTTCATGAAACCGTCGTACTTCCGCAGCAGCAGGTGCTGGTTCATCTGCTGGATGGTGTCCAGCGCGACGCCCACCACGATGAGCAGCGACGTTCCGCCGAAGTTGAACGGGACGTTGATCGCCGTGAGGATCCAGATCGGCAGGAGCGCCACGAGCGTAAGGAAGATGGCGCCCGGCAACGTAATCTTGGAGACCACGTCGTCGATGTACTCGGCGGTCTTGGCACCAGGCTTCACCCCCGGAATGAAACCGCCCTGCTTCTTCAGGTTCTCCGCCAGATCGACCGGATTGAAGATGATCGACGTGTAGAAGTACGTGAAGAACAGAATGAGAATCGCCATCGCGACGTAGTACAGCTTGGAGCCTGGCGCCATCATGTCGGCCAAGTCCTTCGCCCACTGCGCGCTGGAGAACTGGCCGAACGCGCCGGGAACCACGATCACCGATTGCGCGAACACGATCGGCATGACGCCCGACGAGTTGATGCGCAGCGGAATGAAGCTCCGGCTGGCCTCGCGCATTCGTCCGCGCGCCATCGTTCGCTGCGGTATCTGAATGAGCACTCGGCGCGCGGCCATCGTCACCGCAACGACCGCCGCAACGACAGCGACCATGACGATGATGAGGACGACGAACGAGAACGGACCAACGACGCCCGTGCTCATGAAGCCGAACGACGCGATGATGCCCGGCCAGATGCGCTCGACGATCGAGAAGAAGATCATGAGGCTGGCGCCGTTGCCGATGCCGCGCTCGGTGATCTGCTCGCCCAACCACATGACGAAGATCGCGCCCGTGGTGAGGAAGAACGTCATCGACATCCGGAAGGCGAAGCCCGGCGTCGTCACGGCGCCCGGGATCGACTCGGCGAAGATGGCGAAGCCCCAGCCCTGCACGGCCGCGAGGCCGAGCGTGGCGTAGCGCGACCACTGATTGATCTTTTTCCGGCCTTCTTCGTCCTTCGACATCTTGTCGATCTGCGGCACCACAGCCTGCGCGATCTGCTGGAAGATGCTCGCCGAGATGTACGGCATGATGCCCAACGCGAACACCGTGGCGCGCGCGAGCTGGCCGCCGGTGAACAGGTTGTACAGGCCGAGGAGGCCACCGCTGTTCTTCTGCTGATTCATGAAATCAGCAATCGCGCTGGGATTGATTCCAGGCGACGTCACCGCTGCGCCGATCCGGTAGACCAGAAGGCACAGCAGTGTGAAGAGGATCTTGTCCTTCAGCTCGGGGGTCTTGAAAAGATTCTGGACCGCCGCCGCTGCCGCGTTGGATTGGGCCATGAGAGTTCTGTTACTCCTCGACGCGGCCTCCGGCCGCGACAATCTTCTCGCGAGCGCCGGCGCTGACCTTCAGCCCCCGCACCGTGATGGCCTGCGATACCTGACCATTCGCGAGCACCTTGACGGGACCCTTGGCCGCCTTGATCAAGCCGGCCTCGACGAGCGCGTCCCGCGTAATCTCGCCGGTCAGTGCCCCAAGATCGTCGAGACGCACGATCTGCGATTCTTCCCGGAACGGATTGGTGAAGCCGCGCTTGGGCAGCCGGCGCGTGATCGGCATCTGGCCGCCTTCGAAATGCGGCTTGCCGCCGCCCGGGCCGTGATGGCCCGCGCGCGCCTTGCTGCCCTTGTGTCCCTTGCCCGACGTCTTGCCAGTACCCGAGCCCGGACCACGGCCAAGACGCTTGCGATTCTTGGTCGATCCCGGCGCGGCATGCAGGTTGTGCAGTCCCAACTTCTCGGACTTCCCGCTCGCTGCTGTTTCCTTGCTCATTTGCCTCCCTCCACCACCGTCACCTCAACGAGGTGACGAACCTGCTTGAGTTGACCCTTGAGGCCGGGCGTGATCGCCTTCTCTATCACGTGCTGGTGGTGCTTGAGGCCGATCGCCTCGAGCGTCGCCAGCATGCGCCACGAGTGGCCGATGCCGCTCCGGACCTGCTTGATGCGTACGGTTCCCGTCTCGGGAAGGTTCTGCTTGGCAGTCTGGGCTGGTCCCTTTCCGGGATGCCAGACGAATGTGCGAGGCATTAGACGGCCTCCTTCGCATGCGGCGCGTGCGCCGCGTGATGCGCCGCATCACGGCTCTTCGCCCGCGAGCGGTAGCCCAAGCTGGACGGCTCGATGCCGCGCTCGCGCGCGATCTGCTCGAGGGTCGTCAGCTCTTGCAAGCCGTTCATGGCCGCGCGCACCATGTTATGTGGATTCGTCGAGCCGAGGCTCTTCGTAAGAATGTCGGAGATACCGGCGCACTCCATGATGGCGCGCACCGCACCGCCCGCGATCACACCGGCACCCGGCGCAGCGGGCTTCATCAACACCTTGCCCGCGCCATGCTTGCCGACGATCTCGTGCGGAATCGTTCCGCCGGTGAGCGGAATCGTCACCAGGCTGCGACGCGCCGCGTCAACGGCCTTGCGGACCGCTTCCGAGACTTCGTTCGCCTTGCCCGAGGCATAACCAACTTTGCCCTGACCATCGCCCACCGCGACGAGCGCGTTGAACGAGAAGCGGCGACCGCCCTTCACGACTTTGGCGACGCGGTTGATCGCAATGACGTTCTCGACCAACTCGCTGCCTTCGCCGCCGCGACCACGATCGTCGCCGCCACGGCCGCCGTCACGACCGCCGCGACCACGGCTTTCGCCGCCGCCACGATTGTCGCCGCCACCGGGGCCGCCGCCTGGGCCACCACGGCCACGACCGCCACCGCCGCCGCCCGGGCCGCCGCGGCCACGACCTCCGCCGCCACCACGACCACCACGGCCGCCACCACCGCCGCCGCTGCGCGCGCTACCGCCGGTCCGCGGCGCAAAGCCGCCGCCGGAGGAACTGCCGCCGGAAGAACTACCACCTGCGGGTGCGCCCGCGCCGCCTGCTGGATTCTGTGAGTCTTCCATAATTAGAACTCCAACCCGCCTTCGCGGGCTCCGTCGGCCACCGCCTTCACGCGGCCGTGGTACTGGTAACCGGCACGGTCGAACACGACTTTCGTGATCCCCGCGTCCTTGGCGCGGGCAGCGATGCGCTTCCCCACCTCGGTCGACTTTTCAGACTTCTTGCCGCTGGTGATGTCGGTGCTGCCCACGGTCATCAGCGTACGGCCGGCGACGTCGTCGACGAGCTGCGCGGTGATGTGCTTGAGCGAGCGGAACACCACGAGGCGCGGACGCTCCGGCGTGCCCGTCACCTTCTTGCGAACGCGAAGATGGCGGCGATTGCGGTACTGCTCACGTGTCTTTGGAATTGCTGGCATGGTTACTTGCCCCCCGCCTTACCGGCCTTACGGCGAATGACTTCGCCAGCGTATTTGATGCCCTTGCCCTTGTACGGCTCGGGGGGACGAAGGCCGCGGATCTCCGCCGCCACCTGTCCAACCAATGCCTTGTCCGACCCTTCGATCTGGACCTGGGTCGGCTGCGGCGCAGTGAGCTTGATGCCCGCCGGCGCCTTGTACTCGATCGTGTGCGAGAAGCCCAGCGAGAGCTGCAGCCCGTACGGCTTCACTTCCGCCTTGAAGCCCACGCCCGTGATCTCGAGGTTCTTCTTGTAGCCAGCCGTCACGCCCTCGACCATGTTCGCGATCAGCGAACGAGTCAGGCCGTGCAGCGCCTTGTGATTTTCTTCTTCCGACGCACGCGTCACGTTCAACGTGTTGTCGTTGCGCGCGACCGAGATGCCACCCGGCACCCGATGCTGCAACTCGCCGCGCGGACCCTTCACTTTCACTGTATTGCCGTCGACCGACACGGTGACGCCAGACGGCACCGTGATGGGAAGCTTTCCGATACGTGACATGGCTCTCTACTCCTCTACCAAACGACGGCCACGAGCTCGCCGCCGGTGCGCGCCTGTCGCGCCTCGCGGTCGGACATCAAGCCCTTGTTCGTGCTGAGGATCGCCATGCCCAGCCCGTTGCGCACACGCGGGATGTCGCCCACGCCCACGTACTTGCGCAGGCCCGGCGTCGACACGCGCTGCATCTCGCGAATCACGGCCTGGCCGCCGGCGTACTTGAGACGCACGCGCAGCACTTTCTTCCCTTCGTCGGTCTCGAGCGTCGAATAATCCTGAATGTAGTTGTTCTCCTTCAGGATTCTCGCAACTTCGATCTTCATCTTCGACACCGGCATATCGACGCGGCGGTGCTTCGATCCGCAGGCATTGCGGATCCGCGTCAGCATGTCGGCAATCGGGTCAGTCATGCTCATGAGTGATTCCTAAGTCCTCTCGTATCCGCGCGGTGTCGTGCGGACGTGGAGGATTGAATGTGAATGCTGAGGTCACCGGTCTCCGGTCTGAGGTCTCGGGGTTTTCCCAGAGACCTCAGACCAGGGACCTGTGACCTACCAGGATGCCTTCCGCACGCCCGGGATCATTCCCTCGAGCGACAGCTGGCGGAAGCAGATGCGGCAGAGACCAAAGCGGCGCAGGAATGCACGCGAACGGCCGCAACGGCCGCAGCGATTGTGCACCCGAACCTGGAACTTCGGCTTCCGCTTGCTCTTCTCGATCATGGCCTTACGAGCCATCGGTACGCTCTCTACAAAAGATTGTTGAACAGCTACAGAATCCGTCCGCCCTTCTTGTCATCCGACCGGAACGGCAGG
Source organism: Gemmatimonadaceae bacterium (assembly GCA_036499625.1). Classification (GTDB taxonomy): domain Bacteria; phylum Gemmatimonadota; class Gemmatimonadetes; order Gemmatimonadales; family Gemmatimonadaceae; genus JAQBQB01. Next base: position 3,871 of record DASYDJ010000038.1, on the reverse strand, counting down.
CCGAGCTCCTTCAACAGGGCGAACGCCTGATCGTCCTTGTTGGTGCTCGTCACGAACGTGATGTCCATACCGTGGATCGACTCGATTTCATCGTAGTTGATCTCCGGAAAAATCATCTGCTCTTTGACGCCGAGCGAATAGTTGCCGCGCCCGTCGAACGACTTGGTGCCGAGGCCGCGGAAATCGCGAATGCGCGGGATCGCGACCGTGACGAACCGGTCGAGGAACTCCCACATCCGCGCGCCGCGCAACGTCACCGCCGCGCCGATCTCCTGGCCCTGGCGCAGACCGAAGTTGGCGATCGACTTCTTCGCCTTCTTGCGGACCGGCTGCTGGCCGGTGATCGTCGCCAACTCCTCGACGACCGAGTCAAGCGCCTTCGGCTGCTTGATCGCTTCGCCGACGCCGACGTTGATCACGATCTTCTCGAGCGTCGGAACCTGGTGCGGGTTCGTGAAGCCGAACTGCGTCGACAGTTTCGGGCGCACCGTGTCGTGGTAGAAGCCCTTGAGCCGCGGCGCAGGCACCGGCAACGCGGCACCGGCGTGCGGTCCGCGAACCTTGCCTTCGCCTTTCTTGCCGCCGCTCTTCTTCGAAGAGCCGCTCGTCTTTTCCTTTTCCTTCGTGGCCATGATCTATTCCTCGCGGCTCAGCGGACTCGGGGAATTGCTTCCCCGCTCTTCACGCTGATCCGCTCCTTGGTTCCGTCATCGTCGATTTGCCGGCGCGCGCGCGTCGGCTCGCCGCTCTTGGGGTCGAGCAACATCACGTTCGAGGCATGCACGGGAGCCGGAAACTCCATGATCCCGCTTTGCTCGTCCGGATTCTGCGCCCGGCGGTGACGCTTCACGAGATTCACGCCCTCGATCGTCACGCGGCCCGTCTTGGTGTAGACGCGCAGAATCTTGCCTTCCTTGCCCTTGTCGTCGCCACGCACCACGCGCACGGTGTCACCCTTGGTGACGTGCAGCACGACACGCTCGGCATTGTCTTTGTGCCGTTTGCGATTGACCGGCTTCGGGCGGTCGGTCTTGCGATACTTGAGAACTCTCATATCAAATCACCTCGGGCGCCAGCGAGACGATCTTCATGTACCGCTTCTCGCGCAGCTCGCGCGCAACCGGTCCGAAGATACGGGTCGCACGCGGCTCCCCGGTCTCGTTGATGATCACCACGGCGTTCTCGTCGAACCGGATGTAGCTCCCGTCCTTCCGCCGCGTTTCCTTGGCCGTGCGCACAACGACAGCGCGCGCCACGTCCGACTTCTTCACGGTGCCGTTCGGCAACGCGTTCTTCACTGCCACGATCACGACGTCCCCAAGGCCGGCATAGCGCCGGCGGGTACCGCCCAGCACGCGAATGACCTGTGCGGTCTTCGCGCCCGAGTTGTCTGCGACCTTGACCATCGATTCTTGCTGGATCATCGGTCGTCTCCCTTAGCGTGCCCGCTCGACGATCTCGACCACGCGCCACCGCTTGTCCTTGGACAACGGGCGCGTCTCCGTGATGCGCACCGTGTCGCCGGTCTTGGCCGTGTTCTCCTCGTCGTGCGCTTTCAGCTTCTTGGTGCGCGTCACCATCTTGCCGTACACCGGGTGCGGCACGCGGCGTTCGATCACCACGACCACCGTCTTCTGCATCTTGTCGCTCACCACTTTCCCGACGCGCGACTTTCGCATCGACCGGGATTCTTGGGTGTCGGCATTCGTATTGGTCATCTCAGCCATTGGTCTGTTCCCGCAGTACCGTCTTCAAGCGAGCCAACTCCCGACGAATCACGCGCAGTCGCAGCGGATCCTCGAGCGGCTCGGTCGCGCTCCGGAACTTGAGGCGAAACCGCTCCTCCTCCAGCTCCTTCACCCGATGCGAAATGTCCTCATTCGACATCTCGCGAATTTCTTCAGCTCTCACTGGAGTGCGCCTCCTCGCGCGACACGAACTTGGTGCGCACCGGCATTTTGGCCGCGGCGAGCGCCATCGCCTTCTGGGCGATCTCGAGCGTCACACCCTCGAGCTCGAACATCACTCGGCCCGGCTTCACGACCGCCACCCACATTTCCGGCGAGCCCTTTCCCTTCCCCATGCGGGTTTCGGCGGGCTTCTTCGTGATCGGCTTGTCCGGGAAAATCCGGATCCAGACCTTACCGCCACGCTTGATGTGACGCGTGAGCGCCACACGTGCGGCTTCGATCTGACGAGCCGTGATCCACCCCGGCTCCAACGTCTGCAGGCCATAGGTGCCGAACGAGATCTCTGCGCCACGATGGGCGAGACCGGTCGTGCGGCCCTTGAACATCTTGCGGAATTTGACGCGCTTTGGACTCAGCATTGTTCTCTCCTCCCCTTACATGCCGGAGGAATAAGTGGTCCCACGGCGATCCTCGACCTTCTCACCCTTGAAGATCCAGACCTTCACACCGATGGTCCCAAACGTGGTCTTCGCCGTCGACGTCGCGTAATCGATGTCGGCACGAAGCGTATGAAGCGGTACACGACCCTCGTGATAGCCTTCCACGCGGGCGATTTCGGCGCCACCGAGGCGGCCGCCGCACTTGATCTTGATGCCCTGCGCGCCCATGCGCATGGCGCTCTGCACCGCGCGCTTCATGGCGCGACGGAACGAGATACGCTGCGCGAGCTGGCTCGCGATGTTGTCGGCAACCAACTGGCCGCTCAACTCGGGACGCTTGATCTCTTCGACGTTGATGCCGACTTCCTTGCCCGTGAGATGCGCGAGCTCGTCACGCAGCTTGTCGACTTCAGCGCCCTTCTTGCCGATCACGACGCCCGGACGACCGGTGTGCAGGGTCACGACGACCTTGCCCGGCTTCCGATCGATGATGATGTCGGCGATCGCAGCGTGTCCGAGACGCGCCTTGAGATACTTGCGGAGCAGCTCGTCTTCACGAAGCAACGCGGGGAGGTCGCGACCGGCGTAGTAGCGCGACTTCCAATCCTTCGAGATGCCGAGTCGGAAACCGATCGGATGTGTCTTCTGTCCCATTAGCGCTTTCTCCCGGTCTTCGCAGCTCTCGAGGCGCGTGCAGCCTTCGCCGTCTTCTCGGCGATCTCGATCTCGATGTGGCTCGTACGCTTCTGCACGGGCGTCGCGCGTCCCATCGCCGCCGGCATGAACCGCTTGAGCTTCGGTCCTTCATTTACCACGGCACGCGTGACGTAGAGCGCGTCCACGTCCAGCGCGGTGTTGTTCTCGCGCGAGGCGTGTTCGGCGTTCGCCACGGCGGAGCGGAGCGTCTTCTCGATCTGCTTCGCGGCGTGCTTTTTAGAGAATGCTAAATAGGCGAGGGCGTCGTTCACGCTCTTGCCGCGGATCTCGTCGATGACGAGCCGCATCTTGTAGGGCGACTGGCGCGCGGAGCGCTGCGTCGCGTTGGCGGTAGCGGCTGTTTGGGCGGCCATGACTTACTTGCCTCCCCGCGCCGGCGCGCCTGCAGGAGCCGGTGCCGACGTCTTCTTGTCGACCGCCTTCTGGCCAGTGTGGCCGCGGAACAGTCGCGTCGGCGCAAATTCGCCGAGCTTGTGTCCCACCATGTTTTCCGTGACGTACACCGGGATGAACTTGTTCCCGTTGTGCACCGCGAAGGTATGTCCGACGAATTCGGGCAGCACCGTGCTGGCGCGCGACCAGGTCTTGATCACGCGCTTCTCGCTCCTCGAGTTCAGCGCGTCGACTTTCTTCGACAGCGCCTCTTGCACGAATGGCCCCTTCTTTACGCTTCTTCCCATAGGATCAAGTCTCTTATTGGGTCGCTTTGCCGCGCTTGCGGCCACGGACGATCAGGCGCTGCGACGACTTCTTCTTGTTGCGCGTCTTCACGCCCTCCTTCTTGCCCCACGGGCTGACGACGTT
>DASYDJ010000037.1:0-37173 GCA_036499625.1 Gemmatimonadaceae bacterium | reverse complement strand
CCACCACCCCTCGCTCATTCTGAGATTAGCGCTTCACCCACACTCACTAAACCCACACACATGACACTTCACACATCCCTCAGCGTATTCCATCTGAGAACTGCAATCCGGACACGTCCCGATGAACGCCTGCTCAGAGTGGTGCAGCCCAAACTGCAGCTCCATCTCCGCCGCGGCATTTCCCTGCGGCCTCAAGGCAGCCGGCACCTGATGCGTCATCGACACCGACAACTCATCACTCCCCGACTCACCCAATCCGCTCGACCCAGTCGGCGACTCCGGCATCAACTCCTGCTGCACGCCGGCAACGCGATCCCGATGCCACTCCTCGATTGCAATACCAATCGCATCGGGCACAGACAGAACCTTGTTCGGTCCGAGACCAACAGCGCGATCCGACGAGATCCCCCGCAGTTGCCGATGAATCTGCATAATCGGAATCCCCGACCTGAGCGCGAGCGAAATCATCCGCCCCATCGCCTCCGCGTCGGCCATCGCTGATCCACCAGCTTTTCCTAAAGTCAAAAACACTTCAAACGGCTGCCCCTTCTCGTCTTCCGTGATGTTCACGAACATCACACCAAGCGGCGTCTCCTTTCGAATCGTGGTTCCGCGGAGCTTGTCAGGCCGCGACCGCTTCGCCCGCCGCTGCAGATTCTCCGCTTCCACTTCATAGAGCTGCCGTCTGAGCTGCGCGATCTCCACTTCCTTCTCCGCGAGCTGCCCATGCAGTTCGCCGAGCTCACGCCGCGCGACAGCATCTTCCTCGCGACGCCCGGGATTCTCGCGCAGCTCCTTCGCCTTGTCCGTCGCGCCGGTGGACAGCACCTGGTTGTCTCGGCTACCATCGCGATACACGGTGACGCCTTTGCAATCCATGTCGTACGCCATCTCGTAGATCTTGCGCACGTCTTCGACAGTGGCCGTGTGCGCGAAGTTCGTCGTCTTGGAGATGGCCGAGTCGCAGTGGGCCTGGAAGGCTGCCTGCATCTTGATGTGCCACTCGGGCGCAATCTGATTCGCCGTCACGAACACTGTCTGCCAACGGAGCGGCACCTCAGGATGCTGCACGCTGCCGGTCTTGGCGATGCGCTCGATCAGCTCCTGCGTATACCAACCCTCTTCCTTGGCGATGCGCAGGAAGTCTTCGTTTACGTCTGGCATCATCACGCCGGCCTGATTGCGCATGAACGCAACGGCGAACAGCGGCTCGAGGCCCGATGAGCATCCCGCAATGATGCTGATCGTGCCGGTAGGAGCTACCGTCGTCACGTTGCAGTTGCGCAGGAGCTGCATGGGACGAATGCGCTTGCCGTTTTCGTCGCGCGAGCAGGTCTCGTCGGGGCCAAAGATGCTCTTGGCCCATTCGGGGAACGGTCCGCGCTCGGTCGCGAGACGGCTCGACTCCTTCTTGCCTTCGACGTCGAGGAATTCCATCACGCGCTTGCCGAACGCCACGCCTTCGGGCGTGTCGTAGGCGATACCCAAACGCACGAGTGCGTCCGCAAAGCCCATCACGCCGAGTCCAATGCGGCGGATGCGCTTGGAGAGGTCGTTGATCTCCGGCAGCGGATACTTGTTGACGTCGATGATGTTGTCGAGGAAGTGGGTGCTGAGATAGACGTCCTTGCGGAAGGCATCCCAGTCCATCTTGCCGTCGTTCACATAGTAGCCGACGTTAATAGAACCTAAATTACAGACATCATATGGCAGCAACGGCTGCTCGCCGCACGGGTTGGTCGCCTCGTAGGCGCCCAGGTGCGGCACGGGGTTGTACTTGTTGGCTTCGTCGACGAAGAACACGCCGGGCTCGCCGGTGCGCCATGCGCCGAGGATCATCTTGTCCCAGATCGCGCGGGCATCCTGTTGCCCCACGGACTTGCCACTACTGGGGTCAATGAGATCGTAGCTCGAGCCCGACTTCACCGCTTCCATGAACTTCCGCGTGATCGCCACGCTGATGTTGAAGTTCGTCACCTGCGTCAAATCTTCCTTGCAGGTGATGAAGTCCATGATGTCCGGGTGATCGACCCGGAGAATGCCCATGTTCGCGCCGCGCCGAGTGCCTCCCTGCTTTACCGCGTCGGTGGAGGCGTCATAGAGCTTCATGAAAGAGATCGGGCCGCTCGCGACCCCGGTGGTCGACCGGACCATCGATCCCTTCCCGCGCAGGCGCGAGAACGAGAAGCCCGTTCCGCCGCCGCTCTGATGGATGAGCGCCATGGCGCTCAGCGTGTCATAGATGCCGTTCTTGCCGTTGGCCAACGCGTCGGCCACGGGCAGCACGAAGCACGCGCTCAATTGTCCCAGGGGACGGCCGGCATTCATCAGCGTCGGCGAGTTCGGCTCGAACCGGCGCTGGGTCATCAGGAAATAGAAGTCTTCCGCCGTCTTCTCGACCGCCCCGTCGCTCGCCCCGTATCGTCGATCGGCTTCGGCTACCACCGTCGCGACACGCCAGAATAAATCCTCGGGCTGCTCCACCGGCTTGCCCTTGTCGTTCTTGACCAAATAGCGCTTTTCCAAAACAGTGCGCGCGTTGGCCGAGAGCGTCACAGGACCCGCAGGCGGGTTTACGGGAAGGGTCATGGGGACAGTACTCCTAGCGGTAAATCGGTTGTGGCAGGTTACGACAGGCGGGAAACGAGACTGCGAGTCGTGCGAGCAGTACGAAGCGAGCAAAACGATCGGGGCCAACGGAGCGCGCGGCGATTTGACGCGGGCGCGCATTGTACCGAGGTTCGTGTTTCCACGCCAGTAGTAAGATAACCACTGGCGCAACACGGAGTTACAAAATCGCGATCACAGAGCTGAATGCGTGCGATTGCTTGCGTTGATAACCCGGAAAACCGGTCGCGAGCTGTCGGGACGCGAACATCACCGAGCGCTGCTGACCGAACTGCACGTACGCCTTGCATGGCAAATCCCTCACAAACAACGACTTGTATGGTTCTCGGTGCGCTTGGACGACCACGCCGTCGCGGACCGTAGCATCACAATGCTCGAGTGCGCTGTGCGCGAAATCACCAACGCCGTCGCACTCGGTTGCTCGGAATCACGTGCATTTCTAGTACCCAGTTTGTCATTCCGAGGGAGCCCGTTCGCTTCGCTCAGGGTAAACTTCGCGACCGAGGAATCTTCTGTAACGTGCTCGTGGCCGGATCTCGACCGGGAGGGTAGATCCCTCGCGTTCGCTCGGGATGACATCCTGTTCGCTCGGGACGACAACGGGGTTCAGCTAGTGAATCAGCGTCTCGCCCAGCTCCAAATACGCCTTCACCGTCATCGCAATCCTCTCCCGCTCGGCCACCGTCGTCTCGCGCGTCACTCGACCCGGAATGCCGAGCACCAGCGAGTTGGGCGGGATCTGCATCCCTTCGCGACAGACGGCGCCCGCTCCCACGATCGAGCCGGTGCCCACGCGCACACCGTTCAACAGGATCGCGCCCATTCCAATGAGACAGTCATCCTCGATCGTCGACCCGTGAACGATCGCACGATGGCCGATCGCCACGCGCTTGCCGATCGTCGTCGGAAGGCCGGGGTCGGCATGAATCACCGTGCCGTCCTGGACGTTGCTGTCGTCGCCGATCGTGATCTGATCGTTGTCGCCGCGAATCACGACCAACGGCCACACCGAGACGCGGTTGCCCAGCACGACGTTGCCGATGATCACTGCCGTCGGATGGATGCGCATGGTGGAGGCTCGAGGGTCGAGAGAGTAATGAGCAACGCTCGGCGAAGGGGCTGAATGTAGTGCGCGCAGCGCGGCGCGCTATCACTCGGGGCGAGAAAAAAAGAGCCGTGCGCCGAGGGGGATAACTGTTGACAACAGCTTTGGTCGCGCGGCGAAACTATATCGCGCGATATCCCGCTGTATCGCGCGGCGCTTGCCGACGGAGAGATTGGGCGCGAGATTCGGCGAGTGTATTGTATGAAGTTGTCATGACGAAACGCTCACACGCCATCATGACGAGTCTCTCGCGCTGCATCGCCGCGCTCGGCGGCATTGGACTTCTGTGCACCGCACCCGCGGTCGCGGCCGCGCAAGCGCGAACGGGCTCCGTCGCCGGCACGGCGTACGATAGCCTGGCGCATCATGCGCTCGGCGGCGCGACCATAGATCTCGTGCCAGCCACTCCCGGCACTGGCACCGCGGCCAGCACCACGAGCGATTCACTCGGTCATTTCGAGATCGACGACGTGCTGCCGGGCGCCTACGTCGTCGGCTTCTTCCATCCCACGCTCGACTCGCTCGGCATCGAAGCGCCGGCGACGCACGTGAACGTCGTGGGCGGCGCTCGTACCGACGCCGATGTCGCGGTGCCGAGTGCGCAGCGGATTCGCGGGGCGGTCTGCAAGAGTGCAGCGGGAGCGAAGCCCGATTCGACCGGCATGCTCGTGGGCCACGTCAACGACGCGATCACCGGAAACGCCGTGGAAGACGCAACCGTCACGGCGCAGTGGAGCGTGTTCAGCTTCTCCAAGGGGCACGTGACGAGCTCCATTCCCACGGCGCGCGCGACGACCAGCTCGAGCGGATGGTTCGCGTTCTGCAGCTTGCCGTCCACGGTGACGATCAGCATGCAGGTGACACACGGTGCCGACAGCTCCGGCGTGGTCGGCGTCGATGTGCGGCCAACGGACGTCACGCTGCACACCTTCTATATAGCAAAGGCGACGGTGGTCACGGGCGAGCTGCACGGCGTGGTCCGCGCGGCAACGAATGGTCCGCCCATTCCCGATGTGGAGCTCACAGTCGAAGGCACCGGACTCACGGCCACGTCCAACGACCAAGGCGAATTCTCGCTCAGCCAACTTCCGCTCGGCACGCAGATGCTGTTGGCGCGCAAAGTGGGATTCGTCCCCGGCGAGATGGCGGTCGACCTGCTCGGCAGCGCGCCGGCGCACGTCGAGTTGATCCTGCCCACGATGGCGAACCTCATGGATACTGTGCGAGTGGTCGCGACCAAGGTGTACAGCGCCGACGACAATGGCTTTCTCAAACGGAAGACGTCGGCGACGGGGTACTTTTTTGACGCCGATCAGGTCGCGCGGATTCAACCGTTCCAGACGACCGATTTGCTGCGACGCGCGCCGTCGGTGCGCATCCTGGAGAGCGGCCCGACGCGAACGCTCGTCATGCCGTCGATCATGGGCGGCTACTGCCGCCCCAACTTCTATATCGACGGCACGAAGATCGACAACGACGCGGCGCTGGATCTGGACATGCTGGTGCACCCGAACGCGGTGGCCGGCATCGAGATCTACACGTCGCCGGGCGACACACCGCCCGAATTTCAGTCGGGATTGTCGAGCTGCGGGGCAATCGCTGTGTGGACGCAGGTGCCGAAAACGCGCCGCACCCCGTGAAGACGGTGCTGTACGCGCCGACCGGAGACATGATGACTCTCTAATCGGCACCCGCTCCAAGAAACATTGTTATACACCGTGCAACACTGAAAAGCCAAAGCAGTTTCAGCGTCACTCAGCGTTTGTCCGCGTACTCCGCGGCAAAAAGGAAGAAGGGCTGAGAAGAAGGAAGGGCCCCCACTCCTGTTGACGGTCGAAAGAGGCAACCCTATTCTCCTTTCGACTGTCGAAAGGACATGGGAATGCCGAAAGGACTAAACGACCGCGGCGACGTGCTCCAGGGCACGCTCGACATGCTGGTGCTCAAGACGCTGCGCCTCGAGACCATGCATGGCTGGGGCATCGCCGACCGGCTGCGCCAATGGTCGAAGGACGTGCTGCAGGTGAATCAGGGCTCGCTCTACCCTGCCCTGTACCGCCTCGAGCAGCAGGGTCTCATCAAGTCCGAGTGGCGCATCACCGAGAACAACCGACGCGCCCGCTACTACTCGCTCACCGCGGCCGGCGTCCGCCAACTCGCCGAAGAGCGGAAGAGTTGGCGCCGCATGTCTGAGGCAGTCAACCTCGTGATGGCCGTCAGCCGCGTCTAACACGCGAGTCTGACGACAGGAGCAGACGTCATGCAATCGATATTCGCGCGCCTGCGCGCCGCGTTCCGTCGCGTCACCGGCCTCACACGCCGCCCGACACTCGACGCACGACTCCGCGAGGAGATCGCGTTCCACATCGAGATGGAAACGGGGCGCAACCTTTCTCTCGGAATGACCGTCGCCGAGGCGCGGCGGAGAGCGCTGGTGACGTTCGGCGGGCGAGAGCGGACGAGCGACGATGCGCGCGATCAACTGCGCAGTCGCGTCGCCGACGAGCTTCTGCGCGACGTGCGCTTCGCGTTGCGCGGCATGCGACGCACGCCGGGGTTCACGCTCACCGTCGTCGTGACGCTCGCGTTGGGTATCGGCGCGAATGCCACGATGTTCGGGCTCGTCGACCGGCTGATGCTTCGGCCGCCGGCACACGTGACTAATCCGGACCAGCTCTACGTGTTCAACCTCCGCTATCAAGGGAGCAGCGGCCTTCAGACGTCGCAGCCGTACGGTCTCGTCACCGGATTGCGCGAGCATGTGCCCGACTTCTCGAGCGTCACCGTCGCGACCTCGGGCACCTCGCGCGGCCGCTACTTTCCGCTCGGCCGCGGACCCACGGGAACGCGCGTCAGTGGTCTCCTCGTCGGCGGGAATTACTTCACGACGCTCGGAGTGCACCCCGCCGTCGGACGATTTTTTCTCAACGACGAAGAGACGTTGCAGCGGGCCGAGAAGCTCGCGGTGCTCGGCTATGGCTTTTGGCAGTCGCGCTTCGGTGGTCGTCGCGACGCGATCGGTCAGGTACTCGAGCTCGGCACGGACAAATACACGGTAGTCGGTGTGGCGCCGCGCGGATTCTCGGGAACGGAGTTGAGCGACATCGACGTCTTCGTGCCGGTTGAGGCAGCCGACGGCCTCCGCTTCGCGCACGGTGCCGACTGGGCAACGAGTGCCAACGCGCAGTGGATCAACATCATTGCGCGGCTCGCGCCGGGCGCGAGTGTCGATCAAGCCGCGGCGCAGGCGACCGTCGCGGCGCGCGGGTGGATGGCGTCGCACATGAGCAAGCCGACGCCTGAGAATCTCGCGAGTCTCGATTCCGAGACTGTGGTGCTCGGCTCGGTGCTGCCATCCAAATCTCTGGGAGATAGCGGTCCGCAGTCGAGTGAGATCCGCATCAGCGCGTTACTGGCGGCCGTCGCGCTGATCGTGTTGCTGCTCGCCTGCGCAAACGTCGCCAACTTGCTCTTGCTCCGCGCGCTACAGCGCCGGCGCGAAATCGCCGTCCGCCTGGCGCTCGGCGTGAGTCGCCGGCGGTTGATTATGCAATTGCTCATTGAAGGATTGGTATTGAGCGCGGCGGGCGCCGTCGGTGCGTTGGGTATCGCGACGCTGGCGTCCGGAGTGGTGCGGCGGTGGCTGCTGGCCGATCAGGCGTGGAGCGGAAGTGGTGTCGACATGCACGTGCTCGGGTTCACGGCGGTCGCGGCACTGTTCACCGGGATCATCACGTCCGTGGTCCCGGCGCTCCAGGCGAGTCAACCCAATCTCACAGGGTCGCTCAAGACGGGCGCGCGCGAAGGCGTGGCGCAACGGTCGCGCACGCGAACGACGCTGCTCGTGGTGCAGGCAGCGCTCGCGATCGTGCTGCTCGCCGGCGCGGGGCTATTCACGCAGAGTCTGCGCAACGCCGACTCGCTCGACATGGGCGTGGATGTCGATCACACCATCGTGGGGCAGATCAATCAGAGCAGCACGGGGCTGAGCAACGCCGAGGCGCGCCGGCTGTACGACGAATTCGAGACTCGCGCGCGTGCACTGCCGGGCGTGAAGGCAGTGGCGGTGTCGATCGCCGTACCGTTCGGCTTGAGTTGGGGCGTGACGGTGTCGGTGCCGGACCGAACGCTGCCGAGCGTGGAGCGACAGACGTATCAGTATGCGGTAACGCCTGACTACTTCGCTGCCGCGGGCATGCATCTCATCGCCGGGCGCGCCTTCACCGATGCCGATCGCGCGAATTCGGCGCCGGTGGTCATCGTCAACGAGACGTTGGCGCGACGCGCTTGGCCGGACAGGCCAGCGATCGGTCAGTGTCTGGTGATCGAAGACAAGACGAAGGGATGCGCAACGACGGTGGTCGGAGTCGTCAACGACACGCATCGTCAGGACCTCGTAGAGGACGCGATCACGCAGATCTACCGGCCGCTCGATCAGTTGCCGGCGTCGTACACCGACCATACGGTGAGCTTCTTCGGCTACGACTTGATCGTCGGCGCCCGTGGCGACGCGGATGCGTTGGTGGAACCGTTGCGGCACACGATGCAGAGCGTGGGTGCGTCCGTGCCCTACCCCAACGTGCGCACATTGCGCGAGGCACTCGGCAGTCAGACGCGCAGTTGGTCGCTTGGCGCGCGGGTGTTTTCGGCGTTCGGTGCGCTCGCGCTGGTGCTGGCGGCGATCGGCTTGTTCAGCGTCGTCGCGTTCACCGTTCGCCAACGCCGCCACGAATTTGGCATTCGCACGGCGCTGGGTGCGGAGCCCAGCGATCTCCTGCGACTGACGGTGACGCGCGGGTTGGCGCCGGTGATCGTTGGGATCGTGACGGGCGTGATCCTCGCGCTGCTTGCGGGCCGTTTTGTCGAGTCGCTGCTCTTCAACGTCTCGGCGCACGATCCAGTGGTGCTGGCGACCGCGAGCGGAACGCTCCTGCTCTGCGCCGTGCTCGCGAGTCTCGTCCCGGCGCTGCGGGCGTCGCGCGCCGATCCAACGATCGCGCTGCGGGCCGAGTAGCGCGCGACGCGATCACTAACTACTAATAATTACTCTCTAATAATGCTTACGGCGCGACGAGCAGCGGCGGCACGCCGGGTCGCAACGCACGGTGCGCCAGATTCGTGCTCGGAACTTGCGAGATGGCGCTGAACACGTTGGCGCGAAACCGCCGCTGATATGCCGAGTGCCAGACGTACGCCTGGCCGTTGTAGTGCGCGCCCGAGTACCAGAAGTCCATGACGCCCGCGGTGGAATCGTAGGCGAACGTCGAGCGGTAGACGATGTCGCTGAACTCGTGAATCGCGCCGCGCGCGAGCACGGGCGACGGATAGGTGGCCCACGTCATGCCGTCGGTGCTACTCGCAAAGTAGAGTGCGGGCGTGGTGCACGAGCCGGCCGTCTTCACGTTGAACACCGCCCAGTACGCGTTCTGGCTTGGAATCCACTGCACGTCGATGTGCCAGACGGAGTAGCCCGGCTGCGCGAGATCGACGGTCGTGGGCGCGCCCCAATTGATGCCGTCCGTTGAGCGGCGCACCTCCACCGTGGTGGTCGGCGCCGCGCACCCGATGTTGGAGTTCACCGACCACATGAGCCAATCGGTGGCGCTGCGGCGCACCACGGCTGGCGACACGATCGTGTTCTCGGCGCCCGTCAGTACGTCGACCGGCGCGCTGAAATGCACGCCGTCCGCGGATTCGATCATACGGATGATGTCGCCCGCATTGACCGCGCGATAATAGACGCGGAGTGCGTTGCGCGCCGGCAGATAGACGATGTCCGGGTCAGAGAGGTACCCGCCGGTTTTCGGAAGAGCAATCGGATTCTTCACGCCGGCCCGCGGAGCCCATGCATCGGGGGCGCTGCCCGCGAAGATCGACGGATTTTCGTACTTCGTGTCGCCGTACGGATATGGAGTGACGGTGAGATGGCGCGACGCGCCGACCCATGCTGTCGGCGTCGCAGCGAAGTCGGGATGCACGCTCTGTCCCGATCCTTCTGGCGTCGTCAGATGGAGCACGACGATGGGGCCATCATCCGCATCCTTCTTGGCGGATGCCACCGCGGTGAAGGTGGCGGCCGCATAACCCTCCGTCGCGGCCGCAACGTGCTGCACGCCGGCAACGGGACCGAGCGTCCACACCGAGTGCGCATTTCCGTTTGAATCGGTTGTGGTCTCTTCGGGTGCGACGACTCCGCCGTCGCTCGCCGACCAGTGCACCGTCGCGCCGCCGACAGGATTGCCGGCGTCGTCGAGAAGGCGAACCGCGATTGGCTTGTGGAGGGGCTCGTTCATGACGCCGGCCTGATGATCGCCGGAATCGGCGATCAGTGCGGCTTGACTAGGCGCCAAGGCGGTCCGGTCGGAGCCGCAGCCATGAGCGAGCAGGAGGAACAGCACCAGGGAGGCGCACGTCGTTGCGCGCCGTCGCTTATCACGGGACATCGGTGAGCGGGAAGAGGACCCGCCAATCTATTGCTTGGCGCCGCCGCTCGCGAGATACGTAATTCGCCAGATGCGTCCACCCCTGTCGTCGCTCAGGTAGAGCGCACCATCCGGTCCCTGCGCCAGTCCCACTGGGCGATGCGCTGCGCCTTCTGGACTCGAGATGGTGGGCATCGGCAACGCGGTAGATCAGAAACAGGTGACTGAGTAATAACAATATTCTCATGCGAGAGGCGCCGGATTGGCGTCAGGCAACGATAGTTGGAGACGCCAAATGCGACAAACGATGCCACAGCAGATTGACGTCCCGAACACGCGTTGCTGGCAACTGATGAGGCCGATGTTGCTATGTCGATGCCGTAACGCTATTTAGGATTTACTCATGACTTGTCGCTTGGCGACTAATCGCGCAACAACGTCTCCGTCTGCGTGATCACGATGCTTGTTGTCGATTGACAACATCAAAATAGAATCGTATGATCGGCTTCGGAGAGGGCCGAGACGATGCCGTCGCGTACGATTCGCCCACTCGAGGACACGCGCATGAGGGAATCACTATGAATAGTACGCGACTATTGTTGATCGCAGGGGTGGCTCTCGTTGCTTGCAAGGGAGAGCCTCCGACGATGCCTGCCGTGGTCAACGCTCGTCCGTTTGTGTCGGGCGACGCTGCGGCAAACTTGTCGTCGACCGGCCAGTTCGTCTTGCGGGAATCGCCGCCCGGAGAGTTGACGGAGGCGCAAGCGAAAGCCTTAGCGGCGGCGTACACTCGCGGCGTGGCGCCATGGCTCGGTGCGGCTTGGGAGCACGATCGCCACGGCTCGATCGATTTCGACAAGTTGACGGTTTGTCCGCGCGCGTACTATGCCAGCTCGGTGTTCGATTTGTCGAAGGGCGGCAGCAAGACTCTTCGCGAAAGGCTCGGCGGACAGTGGATCGTCACCATGTGTGCACGTGGAGGCGCACCGATGTTGAGTATCGCGATCTCCGCACTAGCGACGGACCTGCATGTCATCAACGGTCAGCTGGTGGGCCCGGGTGGCGGACAATTCAAAGCCATTGGAATTCCGGCATCCTTGTCTTCGGTACCCATTACCCCAGAAAGCGCCGTAAAGATCGCGGCGCAGGCGGCCGGCGTATCCGTGACTCGCGTTCCGGAACTCGTTCTCCCGCCATCAAGCTACGTGCCTCAGTTAGCAAAATGGCGCATTACGCTCGAGTCGCCTGTCTCGGTCCGCGGGATCGAAACGGGCCACGCTCGTGCCACGAGCGAAGTCTACGTCGGCTTCGGCGCAACCTGGAATTCAGTAGAGATACAATTCGGCGACACATCCGTTGCAAGACGCGACTTCAGCGATCTGGAAGCAGGCGGTGTAACGGTTTCACTTCCCGTCCTTGCCGGCTATCCGGTGGGATTCGAGAGCGCCACCGTGGTGCGGCCATGAGAGCCGCGACTTCTATCCTGCGCCTCACGGGAATCGTGCTAGCAGCAGTCGTCGTTGAAGCTGGCACCTGCGACGGCGACATCACGGTTGCAAGCGGAGGCGGAGTACACACCATCGGCCCCAAGACATGCTCAGATAACCAGACATCTGCGTGGACGAGTAACGGGCTCGACGTAGAAGTCAGCCAGCCGCCGTGTCCGTTCACCATCCAATTCGGGAGCTCGCCAGTTCAATATGCGGCCAACGTTACGTCTCCTCGTAGTGCCATATCGTTCGGTGCCTTCGGCGACGTGAACAGCTACGTCGATGCCGAAGCGATGGATGATTATTCCGCCAGCACGATTTCGAGCGCGCCATTCGTCACGTTCATGAAAGAAGCCGGCGATACGATGACCTATTTTGCTTCGCCAATGCTCAGCGGATACCCCGGAAACTACAAAGCTCCGGATGACCCAACTCGAATGGTTGATAGTCTCAACGTCGCCGCCGGAGCCATGAACGGCGGCGGATTCAGCGAAGCGTGGAAAATTCTGCCTGGCGCGATCACGAACGTTTCGCAGAGCGTGACAGGTCCGGCATACGTCGTAACCGGATCCTCGGCAACGTGGCGTAGCATTCCCGATTGGGACACGACCGGGTACACGTACCGCTGGCTGCTCGATGGCACAACGATCGCCAGCGCGCAGGGTGCTCAGTACCAGAACATCTTTGGGACGTCCGGCACGTACAGCCTTTCCAACGTGGCCACGCGAGCCGACAACTCGAGCGACACCGTCACGCGCACGGTCACGGTTGGACCGGCACTCGACGTATCGATCGACGGCCCAACGCTGATCCAGCCAGGCGCGACCTGTTCTTGGAACGCCGTCATATCGAACGGGACGTCGCCGTACGCGTACGAATGGCAGAGCCAAGGCCAAGGAGTCGTGGGTTACGACGAGTATTACACTGGCGCGAAGGAACCCGGACTCGGCGCCACGTTCGACTTGCAGGTCTCAGCGACCGACTCGCATGGTGCTCCGGGGCTCGCCCAGATCACAGTGACCGAAGACTCTTCTGCCCCGGTCTGTGAATTCAGTCCGTCGCCCACTCGGCGCCCTTCGATCAATCCCCACCTCACCCCCAGCAGAACGCCGCGGCGTTGAACAGGGGCGGCATCACCAGCGTCAGCACCGCGCCGCCGAGCACGAACGACAACAGTACGAGCGCCGGCGCCACCGCAAGCGCGATGAGCAGTGACCCGTTCAGGATCACGCTCATCGCGTAGTGGGGCGCGTCGCGTGCAGATCCAGCGCTAGCGTTACAGACGGAATAGTTGTCAGTTCGAGCGAATCCGTCGTCATTCCGAGCGAAACGAGGAATCTCGCGAGTCAATAAGAGAACTATAATTGTCGGACCTCAAAACGTCTTGCCTGCCGGCATCGTCTCGGCCTGACATTCGTCTCACCTCCCGACATTATTTCTTGCCGTACGTTATCCGCCAGATGCGCCCGCCCTTGTCGTCGCTCAGGTAGAGCGCACCATCCGGTCCCTGCGCCAGTCCCACTGGGCGATGCGCTGCGCCCTCTGGACTCGACATGCTGCCCGCAAATCCACTCGCGAACACCGAGTAGTCCGCCGCCAAACCTTCCTTGAAGGTTTGGAAGATGACCTGATATCCCTCCTGCGGCTCCGGCGCGCGGAACGCCGACCCGTGGAACGCGACGAATGCGCCGCCCTGATAGCTCGCCGGAAACATCTTTCCCGTATAGAAGAGCATCGACATCGGCGCCCAATGCGCGGGATACGCGATGAGCGGTTGGATGAGCCGGTCGCACTTGTCTGTTTTGACCTTGTCGCCGCCATACTCCGGCGCAGTGCGTCGCTCGCCCGCGTTGTAGTCGTAGTAGCAGTACGGCCAACCAAAATCCGGCCGCGTCGACGCAATGCGAATCATCTCCTCCGCAGCGGCCGTCGCACTTTCTTGATCGCTGTAGAGCTCGGGCCACAGATCGTGCAGCCCGTCGCGCCCGTGCGAGACGGCGTACACGAGACTGTCGTGTGGACTCACCGTGAGCGCCATCGCGTTGTGCAGGCCCGTCGCGATGCGCGTGCCGTCCTTCAACTGCTGGTTCGTCTTGTCGGTGCGAAAACTCCAGATGCCGCCGCTCGTCTCGAGCAGCGGACATGGATTCTGTCCGGGTGCATGCGCCACTTCCTTGGCGGCGCAGCCGTTCGACGCCGCGCCAATGTCGACGATGAGATTGCCGCGCGAATCGATCGCGATCGTGTGCGACGGAATCGGTCTCGTCGCCAACCCGACGACGATCGTGTCGACGCGCTTCTTCGGCGTGAGCGAGTCGGCGAAATGGTAGCGAAGGATCGCCGTTGCCGTCGACACGTACAGCGTCGAGTCGCCGTCGAGCACCACGCCGTGCGAGCCGCTCTCGCCAAACTGCTCGGCCAAATCCGCGTGGCCGTCGTGATTCGTGTCGCGCAACGCGAGCACACCGCCCTGCTCGCGTCGTTGGTCGAGCACCGCGGCGATGACGTCGCCGTTCTTGCGCACCACGATGTCGCGCGCCGGACCGGCGCTGTCCGAGAATACCGTCGCGCAGAATCCTTCGGGGAGTTTGATCGACTCGTCGCATCCGCCGGACGCCGAGACGGCGGCTGATTTCTTTCGCGAGCAAGCAGTCGTGAGTCCGATGGCGGCGGCGACGAGCAGTAGAGTCGTTCTGGCCATTCGGGGCGTTCGTGGCGAGCGGAGCATTTGGCCGTCAGGGTTGCACGAAGTGGGCCTCAGCCAAGCCGATCAGCGGCCCGTGCCAACGATCCGCATACCGTGCCGCTCGGCGATCGCCAGCACGGCCGGCACGTCGACGCCGCTCAGGTCTGCAGCTCGATCCAAATCGGGAAGCGGAGCGCCTGTGCTCACCGGCGTTCCCGCCTCGACAAAGAAGCGATCAGCTGAACCGGGAAGGTAGATACTCAGCAACCGTCCCGCACGCTCGCCGACGTTCTTCGTGCTGTGCGGCGTCTCGGGAGGAACGTGAATCACCGCGCCTTCCTTCGCGCGAGCGATCTCGGCTCCAATGCCCACGTCGAACTCGCCGCTCAATACGTACAAGATTTCTGTTTCCGGATGCGTGTGGAGTGGCGGGCCAGCGAGCGGCGGGACTGTGTGTTCGACGACAGAGAACACCCCCTCTGTGCGAGTCGACGGCACTTTGACCTGTACGAGCGTGCCGAGCATCATCACAACCTCACCCTCGGCGCCAGCGGGAATTACGACATCTGCGATTTGCATGGACATTAGATCGAAACGGAAGTGATGCGCGCCGACAACCGCTGAATGGCGTCGCGCATCGTCGTCAACTCGGCGACGGTGAACCCGGTGCCGACCTCGGATCGCCACTCGTCAGAAACGCGCATGATGGCAGCGAGCGCATGTCGGCCGTCATTGGTGAGACCAACGTACGGAGACCTGCGGTGTGCCGGATTGTCCTGCCACGCGGCGAGACCGTCTGCCACGAGGAGGTCAGCCAAACGCTGCACTGCCTGCCTGGTGCGGCCGAGACGCCGAGCGATGTCGGGCACCGTTCGCGGGGCTTCATCGGCCACCCAAAGCACTTGCCAGCGCGCACCGGTTTGTCCGGCGACGGCAGCAAGTGCGTCACTGCTCGTTTGGAGTGCTCCGGCCAGCTCGAAGACGTCGGCGATGAGCGCCGGGATGAGCGCTGCCTTCGCGGTGTGGCGTGTTGTCATGCCAATACATTGTCATATTGACAACATATTGTCAATAGCCCCGTATCAGCTCGGCGACCCGCACGCGCTCGAGACCTTCGCCAGAGCGGCGGCGAATCCAGTGACGAGAAATTCCTGAATTGAAAGCGTACTGTGGTCGCGCGTGTAGCCGAAGCGGAATCGTTTCGCCTGGAGCAACTCGTGAATGAACTCGCGCGCGTTCGGCGCCACCAGCGTGTCGCTCGACGGCGACTCGGCCCATGCCGCGTCGATGCGGGGCCCATTGTCGAAATGATAGAGCACGCTAAAGTGGCCTTCCTTCCCTTCCTCGGGCTTGGCCGGCAGTCCCGTGACGATGAACACCGACGGCTCGCCGCCGGTGCACTTTACCGCGAGGACCGGCACGAATCCGCCGGGCCATCCGTCAACCGGAAGGGGCGACCGAAGGCTCAGCACTACCGCGTGTGCACCACTTTTGTCGGCAACACTGTCGACTTTCCACTTCGGCGACGTCTGCGCGCCGGCGGACACGGTGAGCGCGCTCAGTGCGCTCAGTGCAACTGCCACGAGTAGGCTGCGATAGATCATGCTACTTCTCTCATTTCTCAGAACGAAACGCCGGCAACGAGATACACCTGCCACGGCTTCTCACCGAAGAACGCGCCGTTCTGCGTCGGGTGTGCGACGCCGAGGCGGAAGCGATACGGACTATCCCACGACAGTACGCCAAGATTGACGTTGAGTTCCCCGCCCACCGAGCCCATCGAGTAGCGGCCGAGCTGGCTTTCGCGATTGCAGACCTCGGCGCCGGTCACGGCCTTGGGACACCACGCGCTGCCGTAGTCGCCAAAGAACGTGAGCGAGCTGCGGTCGAGGAAAAACGGCAACGCACCCGGCGAATTCCCAATCAGAAACAGCGGCACGCGATACTCGGCAGACCCGACCACGGCGCGCGTACCGATCAGTGTGCCCGAAGCGAAGCCGCGCACGGGGAACGTCTTTCGACCTTCGCCGATGGTGTAGCCCGGAACGAGCTGGAAGGTGCTCCCGCTGATGCCGCCGACGCTGTAGTACGTGTTCGCGCGCTCGTCGGTGACGCCGGCCGCGCCGCGCAGCGCGATCACGTGATGCGAGAAGCCCGGCCAATTGAGCGATTTGAAAAGCGCCGCCGAGCCGACGGTGCTCAGGCTCTGGCTGCCACTGCCGGTGAGTCCGGTGCGCGTGCGATCGCGAGCGGTGACGTTGAGCTCGATGCCGTCCTCGGGCGAGATCGCGAACGCCGGATACTGTACGTTGGAATAGCTCGCCGCCGCGGTGAGCGTGGGGTACGTGTGGCTGTCGAGCTCACCACCGCTGTCCACGAGCGCGAGCACGTCGCTCGGCGACGACGCATGCGAGCGGTATTCCACGCCGGCGCCGGCCGAGAACGTGAGCGCCGAGCGAATGCGCTGACGGACCCATGTGGCGAGGAAATCCGCCGTCCGCGTGCGACGAAAAATCTCGCCGATGACCGGCTGGCCGGCGTCCCGCGAGAATGCCGAGCCGAGGCTCTCCCAGTCTTGCGAGGCGTCGAATGAGAGAATTGGTAAACCAAATCCCTTATAGTCGTAGTCGAAGCTGCCGACCACGCCGCCGCGGTTGTTGAGCGGTGCCTCGAGCGACGCGGACATGATGTGTCGTCCAATCACGTCCGAGCCGCTCGTGGTGCCCCCCACGCGGTAGCCGTTGTCGAGTCCCGCGTCGATCGTGGGCAGCCAGTACCGCGGCAACACCGTGTGCCACGCGCTGTACGCTCGCACGCGGCCCGTATCGACGATGACGGGTGCCACTGAGCGGCTCGCCACCGTATCGCGGTAACCCGGCACCGACACCGGCGACGCAGACGGCGCGACGCCGAGGTGATAGCCGTCCGATCGAAACAGGACGGCCGCGAGCGTGGTGCCCGGCGCGGACATCGTCGGCTCGAAGATGCCGGTGGAGGCGTCGCTCAATCGCACAGTATGTCCGCGATCGAACCCTCCACGCGACTCGAACTGCTCGGCGTACAGTTGCGTGACGCCGGTGCGATCGGAGCTGTAAACGACGCCCATGTCGTCGCGCAGCCAGCTTGGCGTCGCTTCAATGGATGTACCGCTCGAGACGATGTGCATCAACTCGCCCGCCGTATCGATGACGACGATCTGCGAGATGTTGCCGCGCACCCAGCGCGACGCGGCGATGAATTCGCCGTCGTGCGACCAGCGCGGCTCGGTCCACATTTCATCGTAGCTGCCGTGCGTGAGCGGCTTGATCGTCTTGCCGTCCTTCGACACCAGCACGAGACGCGTCGCGCCAGGAATGATCTGCTCGGCCACGATCAAGCCGTCGGCGCGAACGTCGGGACTCGACAACCGCTGGCCGAACGTGAGCTGATGCTCGTGGCCGCCCTGCTGCACCCAGAGGTCGTTGCGCGCTTGATACGGATTAGTAAAGTCTAATTGCGAATACAGCAGGCCGTTCCCAGCAACGGGCACGTTGGCCGAGCGGCTGTTGCGTCGGCCGACGCGCACCCGTTTGCCGTTGAGGTCTACGCGATACGCGCCGAACGACTGCTTGCCGCCAGTGCCGCTGTAGATGATGCTCGAGTCGGAGAGCCAGCGCGGCGCGAAGACGTCGACCCCGTCATGCGTGAGCTCGCGCCAAGCGGGTAACGGTGGCGGCGGTTCGACATGAATGGTCTCAGCGATTGAATCGGCGAACTGGTGCCACGCGCGACTGAACGAAATGCCGAATGCTTCGCGCGCCGGGATGTCGACGAGATACGGAATCAGGTTCGCCGACGACTTGTCGACGAATGTGCGTATCTGCGATTCGCCGCGCGTTCTAGCGACGTAGTCGATGAACAGCGAGCCATACGAATACGCGGATTCACCGAACGGAAAGCGTCCCTGCGCCAGACTGAGTGCGCCGATGGCTGGAAAGTCGCCGTCGATGGCGGCCGCGCGCGCAATCATGCGATGCTCGGAGCCTTCGATACGTCCTGCGCCGGCGAGCTTGGATTCTTCGTAGACGGCGAGGCCTTCGGTGAGCCACGATGGATCGTACAGATTCGGAAAGAGCGCCGCCGCGCGACCGAACACATGCTGGCCAATCAACCAGATGCCGCGCGTGCGATCGAGATGAAAGATGTGCGTGAGCTCGTGCGTGATGACGAGCTGGCCCCAGTCGTTCGTGTAGCGAAGCGCGGTCTCTTCAACCGGCGGATTCGCGTAGATCACGATGCGGTTCGTGGGATACGGCGTGGCCGACCCGTTCGATTCGTCGATGTCGTCGGTGAGGACGATGTCGATCATGCCGCGCGGCGGATGTAGCTGCTCGGAGAGTTGGCCATACGCACGCTCGGCGTCCGCGGCGATGCGGCGGGCGAGCGGCTCGGTGCTTTGGGTGAAATTGACGCGAAAGTGCGCTGTCTGCAGCGTGAGCCAGTGGTGGCTCGGGTCGATCTGTGCGTGGAGTGCGGGCGCACACAGCATTGTCATCCCGAGGAGCGGAGCGACGAGGGATCTTCCGTCCCTCCCGCGAAGCCAGCCACGAACACGTTCAAGAAGATTCCTCGCTACGCTCGGAATGACAGAGATCATTTAGCGAACGTCCGGAAGTACGCCTCTACGCCGTCGGCCACGCCGATCGCGTATCGCTCCTGGTACTCCGGCTGCTTCAACGCATACTCGACTTCGGGCACCATCATGAACGCACCTTCGCAAATGAGCGCGGGCATCCACGTCGTGCGGCCTATTGCAATATTCTGATAGTGGATGCCCAAGTCTCGGCGTCCGAGCTCGCGCATCATTCCCGCTTGGACCAGCCGTGCCATGGGTTCCGTTTGTTGATTGAAGAACAGCGTGCTCGTGCCGACGTTGGGGTACGGATTGACGCCGTCGCCGAACGCGTTGAGATGGATCGAGATCAGCGCCGCCGAGTTGGCGCGGCGGGCAATGACGCTGCGGAGATGGAGGTCGACGGCATTCATGTCGGTGCGCGTCATGACGACGTGCGCACCGCGCTGCTCGAGAATGTCGCGTAGCTTCATCGCAATGGGGAGGACACCTTCGGCCTCGGTGTACCCCGTCGGGCCGATCGCGCCGCCTGGCGGATGGCCCGGATCAACGGTAATGGTGAGGCCCTCGAGCGGCCGCGCGAGTGAGACGTGCGGCGGACGGCGGAGCCGCAGCACGAGCCCGCGCGAATCGAACAGCACGAGATAGCCGTAGACCGGTTGCGACAACTCGAGCGAGATGCGCACGCGATCCGATGCCTCTGGCACCCAATTCAACACGCGAACGAGCGAGTCGTTCTGTAAGAATTTGATGATGTCCGGCGTCGCTTCCGTGCCGTAGAGCGTGAGCGTGATGTGGTTCAGATCCTGTTCGATCAAGAACGGCGGCGGCGACGACACTGGCATGATGACGTCGACCCAATCCGCGGACGGGACGAGCGCCATCGCACCGACAACGCGATGCGGCGACGGATAGCCCGCCGGCAACGCGTGCACGAAGGGCGCGTCGACCCAAACCTCGAGCTGCGAGTCGAGCCGCACGCGTACGTTGTCGCCGTTGCGTCCTGTCTCCTGCGCAATGGTGCCGGGTATGAGCATCCACTTATAGGTGCCGTTCGGCGTCGAGCGGCCGATGATCGCCGCGTCGGTGTCGCTCTGCTGCGATGCTTCGCCGAGCGAGACCCAGAGCGGACTTTGCGCGGGCGCAGCGATGCGCGACAGCGTCATGTGAACCGTGTCCGCGCCGCGTGCGACGTACAGCGTAGCGGTCGCGCGCAAATCGGCGGCGGGCACGTCGGTGGCGAAGCTGGTTCCGCCGGTGTTGACGAGTGCGTATCGCTGGCCGTTCGCCATGACCCAGGCGACGGCATTCTCCGGCGCACGAACGCTCACGCGCACCGGTTCATCGTCGCGCAGCGTGAGCGAAGCGCCGCGCGGCGAGACGCTGCCGGAATCGATCACCAATCGCCCTGTCGTGGGCAACTCGATGCGCGCTGCCGGCACACGCACCGGAACCACGAGGCGCACGCTGTCAGTACCCGCTCGCGCAACCAGCTCGTATCGCGGTGCAGTCGGTGGCGGGACCGGCAGGAACGCCATGAATGTCCCGTTCGGCGCCACCGTCACCGGCGCGCCGTTGATCGTCACCGCGGCCTGGCCGTTGCCGACCGAGCCGAAAATGAAATTCGAATCACGGGCGCCGATGGCCTGATTCGCTCCCGGATAGACCACTCGTGGCGCGAGTGCTCCGACCACCAGTGGCACCGCCGGCAATGGCGGCGCCGCCCGCGGCGTGATACCGCGCTCGAACGACCCAATGGTCGGCGGCGATACAGGCGGCAGGGCCGGCCGAGACGCTGGAGAGGGTGCCGGCGACGACTGCGGCGCCGGCGCCCCGGACTGACAGCCTGATACAAGCGCGACGAGCACGAGCGCGATGACAGGGATCCGCATGACAGAAGGTATTGGAAAGGGTGGAACGGTGGAACGGTGGAACGGTGGAACGGCGGAGCAGTCGCGAAGCTGTCATCCCGAGCGAACGCGAGGGATCTAGCCGGACGACACGAGATTCCTCAGTCGCGAAGTTCACCCTGAGCGAAGCGAACGGGCTCCTTCGGAATGACAAGCAGGTTTCCTTCCACCGTTCCACCCTTCCACCGTTCCACCGGTCGTCGGCCTTCGGCCGACGCCTTTCCGCCCCCTCACGTCCGCCCTATATTCGCCGCCCATGCCTCTGTACCCGCCGAAGGCCCTCGCGTGACGACATGCGGCTTCTGCGGACGGGAAAATGACACCGAGTCGCGTTTCTGCATCGACTGCGGCAAGCCGATGTCCCCGTCCGCCGCGCGTGGCACGTGCCCGCAGTGCGCCGGATCGTTCATCAAGGGCGTCGACCTGTTCTGCTCGCGCTGCGGCTATCGCGTCGGCCAGCGGGTCTCGGTCGAAATCGGCGCCGGCGGCTTGGGGGAAGCTCGCCTTGCGTCAACCAACGCCCGCGACAGCGCGCCGTTGTGTCGGCTCGCACTTGTCGGCGACAGCGGCGAAGTGCTGCAGACCTACACCCTCGAGCGCGGCGAAGCGGTCATCGGGCGCTCCGACGCCGACATGAAATTCGACTCGGATCATTTCATGTCGCCGGTGCATGCGCGCGTCGAGCGGCGCAATGGCCAGCTCACCCTTCGCGATCTTGGATCGCGAAACGGCACCTGGGTATTCATCGACGAGCCCACGAAGCTCACGGATGGCGACCTCGTTCTCGTCGGATCACAACTGCTCCGCTTCCGTCGGCTCGGCTATCCGGGACCACACCAGCAAGAGGCCGACTCGACCCGTCGCATGGGGTCGTCCGTCCCAATGGTGGACGTGGCGATCCTCGAGCAGCTCCGTGCGGACGGCAGCGTGCGCGACGTCTTTCATTTATCGCCCGGGCGCACGATATCCATTGGACGCGAAACGGGTGATTGGATCTTCCCGTACGATTCAACCATGAGCGCAAGCCACGCCGAGCTTCGCACCGAGGACAGCGAGTTCTTCGTCCACGACGCGAAGAGCCGCAATGGCGTCGCCATGGCCGTACGCGGCGACCGCCTGCTCAAGCCCGGTCAACGCGTGCTCGTGGGCGATCAGATCCTGCGCGTCGAGCAGATATGAGCAGCGCTCTGAAAGTGTGTCCGCAGTGCGGCACCGAGTATCCGGCGAATGCGCGCTTCTGCGAAGTGGACGGCAGCGCGCTGCGCGGCTCGCAGGAGACGGGCAATCTCGTCGGCTCCATCATCGCCGAACGCTATCACGTCCTGAAAAAACTCGGCGAAGGCGGCATGGGGCAGGTGTATCTCGTCGAGCACGTGAAGATGGGTCGCAAGAGCGCGCTCAAGGTCATGCACCCCGGCATGGTGAAGGACCTCGACGCGATCAGCCGATTCAATCGCGAAGCCGCCAATGCGAGCCGGATCAGTCATCCGAACGTCGCGGCCGTGTACGACTTCGGCGAGACGCCCGACGGCATCATCTATCTGGCGATGGAATTCGTCGACGGCCCGCCGCTGACGCAGATCATCGAGCAGCAGGGCACGCTGCCGCCACAGCGCGCCGCGGAAATCGTGCGTCAGACGGGTGAAGCGCTCGCGGTGGCGTGCGACATGGGGATCGTGCATCGCGATCTCAAGCCCGACAACATCATGATCGCCCGCACGCGCGACGGCGCGGATCTCGTGAAGGTCGTCGACTTCGGCATCGCAAAGGCGGCGAACAACGACGCGCAGAAGGTGACGAAGACAGGACTCGTCGTCGGCACGCCCGACTACATGAGTCCCGAACAGTTGTCTGGCGACAAGTTGGACGGGCGCAGCGACATCTATTCGCTGGGGCTCGTCGCGTACAACATGCTCACGGGCAAGCTGCCCTTCCCGTCGGAGTCCGCACAGGAATCGATGATCATGCGCCTCACGGATCGTCCGCAGCCGCTCGTGGCGATGCGCCCGGACGTCTCGTGGCCGGACGACGTGCAGGCCGTGATGGACAAGGCGCTCGAGCGCGACGTGACGCTGCGCTATCAGACGGCAACGGATTTCGGGCGCGCGCTGCACCAAGCGGTGGATCGCATGCCGCAAACCGCCGCGGCTGTAGCGAGCACGGTGGTCATGTCGTCCCCAGAAACGACGACTGTGCCGCCGACGCGTGTGTCGAGCGTGCCGTCGCCCGCGACGAGAGTGAGCTCGATCGCCGCGTTGGACGCCGCCGGAGTTGTAGCGCAGCACACAGCGGCACCCAAAAAGCGCAGTATGGTTCCGATCGGCGCGGGCATCGCGGCGGTGCTCGTGGTGGGGTTGGCGGCGTTCAAGTTGATGGGCGGTGCATCGAAAGCGCCGACGATTGCCGACACGACCCATGCGCCGGCGCAGCAAATGTCCAAACCGGGTCCGACCGTACCAGCGGTGTCGACTCCGCCAACAACGGCAGCGGCACCACCGGCATCAGCGGCGCCTGATTTCGATCGACTCGAATCGTTGGCCAAAGATTCCGTGAACGCGGCAAAAGCGTTGGAAGGCGTGGCCGGAGTTCATGCATCGAACGACGAGACGAAAGTTCGCGTCGCCTATGTGCGCTTCCTCGCGAAGTTGAGTCTCGGTCAAGTCGACGCGTGCACCGAGTTGAAGGCCGTTCGCACCATCGCACAGAACACCACGAAGGCATCCGTGATCGCCAGAAATCTTTCCGAGACGTGCACCGATTGAGCGTTCCCTCGAACTCCAACGCGCCCACGGGTGAAACAGGCGACGTCGTCGTCCATGTCTTTGGACGCACCGACGTGGGCCGCACGCGCGAGCACAACGAGGACGCGTTCATCGTCGTGGATCTGTCCAACGACAATGCGACGCTCCAGCCCGAAGTGCGCACGCACACCATTGGCCAGAAGGGCACGCTCTTCATGGTGGCTGACGGCATGGGCGGCGCGGCCGCGGGCGAGATCGCGAGTGCGATGGCGGTCGACATCGTCGTCGGCGATCTGCGCACCGGCTGGATGCCCACGAATGCCGCGAGCTCGGAGGAATTCGTACGCGCCATCAAGCACGCAACCAAGACGGCGAATCAGCAGATCAATAGCTACGCGGCACAACATCCCGAGTATCGCGGGATGGGTACCACCGCTACCATCGCCGGCCTGTTTGGCGACACGCTGTATCTTGCGCAGGTGGGCGACAGCCGAGCGTATCTGGTGCGCGATGGTGTGGCGCAACAGATCACGAAAGATCAATCGCTCATGCAAAAACTCATCGAGGCCGGCGAGCTCACCGAAGAGGAAGCCGAGCAGAGCGAGCGACGCAACATCATTTTGCAGGCGCTTGGTCCGGAGCCAACGATCAAGGTCGATCTCACCCATCAGGCGATTCGCTTCGGCGACACGCTGGTGCTCTGCAGCGACGGGCTCTCGGGCCAAGTGAGCAAGGACGAAATCGCGTCGATCGTGAGTCGCGACACAGATCTCACCGTCGCATGCAAGGCGCTGATCGACCGGGCGAATGCCGCGGGTGGCCCCGACAACATCACGGTGATCGTCGCGCGATTCGAAGGACCGGGACTCCAGCCGGCGGCGAGCGAAGACAGCGTTGGACATCGCGTCTTTCCGCTTCCGGAAACTGGCCAGACGCCGGCGATTGGATTGGATCGCGCGATCGACCCGAATTCGCCGACCGAACCGATGCCCGTTGTGGCGCGGCAGCGGACGACGCGGCCATTGCCGGCCGAAGACGAATCGGCGCAACCATCGGCGCGCGCATCCACGAACACGAATGACGGAAGCCAGCCTGCACCCGCAGCAGCGGCGCTCGGCGTATCGCCAGCGCGACGCAACGCCGGCCGTCTGATCGCCATCGGCCTCCTCGTGCTGCTCGTGGTCGCAGCGATCTGGTTCGTGGGCGAGCGCCTCGTTCCGCTCGCCGATTCCACGGCGACCACGAACACGACCTCGCCGAATCACTGATGCCGATCGAGCTGCGCATCCTGAGCGGAGCGCGCGCCGGCCGGAGCGAGACGTTCGACAAGCCGACGATCTCCGTCGGCCGCAATCCGTCGAGCGACCTGCGCTTCGACCCAACGGCCGACATCGACGTGTCGGCGCTGCACGCCGAGATCCGCGCCACTGACCGCGGCTACTCGGTTCACGATCTCGCCAGTACGAACGGCACGTTCGTGAACGGCGAGCGCATTCCAGGTGGTGGTTCGCAAACGCTGCGTCAGGGCGACGTCATCGCGTTCGGCGCGCATGGGCCCACGGTCGCTGTCCACCTGGGCGCGCGCCTAGCGACGGCCGAGCGTGTGGCGGTGGCCGTGAAGGGTGAGACGCGTCGTCTTAGGATCGCGGCGTTTGCCGGCGTGGTCGCGGTGGGTGCGTTGGGCGCCGGTGGTTATTGGATTGCTCATCGCGAAGTCGCCGCACGCGACGTCCGTGTGGAGGAGCTCATCGAGGCGAACGAGCAGGCGTCCAAGGAGTTTCAAGCGCGACTGAACGCCATGCACGAGACGGCGTTGGCAACCGATCTCGCCCGCAGTACTGAAAGTCTCACCACCGCCGCGCGCAACGCGCACAGCAGCGAGCAAACGGAGAGCGCGCAACAGGAGCTCGAACGGAGTCACGCGCTCCAACGCATGTTCAACGAGATGGACCTGCCCGCGGTGCGCGACGCGAACGATTCCGCGGTGGTCCTCATCATGTTCGACATGCACGGCAAACCGTTCGAGGCAACGGGATTCTCCGTGAACTCGCACGGGCTCATCGTCACCAATCGTCACGTGGTGCGTGACAGCACCGGTGCGACGTCGACGCTGCAGGTGAAGTTCGCCAACACATCGCGCTGGCATCGCGCACACCTCGTGAAAACCGACGACGACGCGAGCGTCGATCTCGCGCTCATCCAGGTGGACGACGCGGGCACGTATCCGGCTGTGAAGGAAATCGCGACGTCGGCCGACACGCCCGTCGGCGGCACGATCGCGACGATCGGCTTTCCACTCGGCACCGATCTCACGATGGAGGGCGCTGGCGCGGACCTCATCGCCAAGACGTCGCTTACCATTGGCACCGTGAGCAAGAGCGTGCCCGACGTGCTGCAGATCGACGCGTTTGCCGCCCATGGCTCGAGCGGCAGCCCGGTGTTCGATGGACATGGGCACGTGGTGGGCGTCGTGTGGGGCGGGCCACCCGGCGCCGCAGGTCGAATTGTGTACGCCGTGCCGGGGGCGAAGGTGGCGCAGCTCGTTGCAGCGGGATCCTAGCCCTCGCGGCCGACGCCTCGAGAGTCGATGTTCAATCCGTCGATCCTCCGAGAGAGCCTATGCCCTCGAAATCCACGAAGACACCAGAAGCTCAGCTCAGCGCGTTTCTCGCGAAGTACACGCCGGAGATGGCGGCTGAGGCACGAGCGGTGCGAGCGCGCCTCGCGAAGCGCATGCCAACCGCCGTCCAAATGGTTTACGACAACTATCGCGGGGTCGTAATCGGATTCTCGCCGAACGATCGGCCGTTGGACGCGCCGCTGTCGATGTTCGTGCTGCCCGATCACGTGAGCCTCTGCTTCCTTCACGGCGCGACGTTGGACGATCCCGACGACGTTCTCCGCGGCGCCGGCAACCAAGTTCGGCACATCAAACTGAAGAGCGCATCTGAGCTCTCGTCGCGCCCAGTCAGTAAGCTGATTACAGCGGCGCTGGCGTCGGCGAAGGTGCCATTCTCCAAGACGGCGACGCCCCGTGTCGAGGTTCGCGCGGTGATGGCGAAGCAGCTCTCGCGAAGGAAAGCTTGACGAGCTTCCCCCACGCGCGAAGCCTCCTTCCGCAATGCCTGCTCGGCGGCATCGTGCTCGCCGTCATCGGCGCGGTGTTCACACGCGCCGCTCCGCCCGAGCAGAACGAGTGGGTGCTGTTCGCACTTTTCTATATCGGCGGCGGCGCCGTCCTCGCGCTTCGGATCCGCTCGTCGCGGCTCGATGTACGCAAGCTGTTCGGCGCGATTCCCTCGCGGCCGACGCTGCGGTTGACGCTAGTCGCGCTGCCGATGATGGCGTTCTCGATCGCCGGATTCTGGCTGCTCTTTCTGCCGCTGTCCTATCTGCTGCCCGGTTTCGTGCGCACATGGGGCCTCGCGAATGCGAACATGAAGCCGGTGGTCACGCTGTCAGCCTGGATCATGCAGGTCATCGTGGCCGTGATTCTCGCCCCGATCGCGGAAGAAACGTTATTCCGCGGATTGCTCTTGCAGCGGTGGGCCGAGAAGTGGGGAACGTGGCGCGCGGTGTTGGCGACGTCGGCGCTCTTCGCGGTGGGGCACGTCGAGCTTCTCGGACATTTCGTATTTGGGCTCGTGATGTGCGCGCTGTATCTGAGAACGCGAAGCCTCTGGGTGCCGATCGCGACGCACGCGCTAAACAATGCCATCGTGTCGGTCGGCACGTTGTCGAGCGTGTTGCAGCCGAAAGCGGCGGAGGAGCAGATGACGCTCGAGTCGTTGCGCAGCCAGTGGTGGGTGGCGCCGGTCTTGCTCGCGGTTGGCGTCGCGCTGCTCGAGTGGTACAGGCGACGGTATTGGGCGGGGATAGATGTGATGGGCGTGCTGAAGGGAGAGGTGCCTTACCGGCGGGTTTAGGGTTTTTGGGTTTCGAGTTTCGGGTATCGGGTTTCGGGTTTCGGGTCAAGCGCTGTTATCCCGAGCGGAGCGAGGGATCTCGCCGGACGACACGAGATTCCTCAGTCGCTTGCTCCTTCGGAATGACAGCGCCTCGCGCCCTCACGCCGGCGTCAGCTTCCCCAACAGTCTCGGCCCCGATGCCCCCGTCGCCCGCGGAACATTGGCCGGGGTACGCGTCACATGCAGGTGCGCGAGCAGCGCGAATGCCACGGCCTCTTTGGCTTCGCCGTCGAAGAATTCGTCCGCGAATGCACGCACGGGAATCGGCGCGATCGCGCGCGTGATCGACGCGACCAGCGTCGGGTTCTTGGCACCGCCGCCCGAGAGCAGAACCTCGGCGACTGGTTCCGGCAAGAAGCGGCGATACGCGTCGGCGATGCTTCGCGCGGTCAGCTCGGTCGCGGTCGCAACGATGTCCTCGTTCGTGCACTTCTCATTCGCCGCGCGACAGCGAGCCACTAGTGCACGCACGTATTCGGCGTCGAACAGCTCGCGGCCGGTGGACTTTGGCGGCTCGATCGAGAAATACTTATTTTTCAGTAGTTCCTCGACAACCCCGGCGACCGGCTTGCCGGCCGCCGCGACGGCGCCGTTTTCGTCGTATGCTAGTTTCGGAAATAGTATTCTAGTAACCGCGTCGATCACCATCACGCCGGGCCCGGTGTCGAACGCCCGCACGCCGGCTAGTTGTCCCTGCGGCGGCACCACCGTCACGTTCCCGATGCCGCCAATGTTCTGCAGCGCACGCCAGTCGCCGCCCGAAAACAGCATCGCATCGGCAATTGGAACCAACGGCGCGCCCTGCCCGCCCGCCGCCACGTCGCGCACGCGAAAGTCGCTCACCACATCGATCCCCGTCCGCTCGGCGATCACGGCCGCTTCGCCGAGCTGCCAGGTGGAATGCGGCGCTTCGTGCCAGATCGTCTGGCCGTGCGAGCCGATCGCGCGCACTTCGACGCGCGGCACGCCTGCTTCGGCCAACACGCCAACGGCGGCGGTCGCGAACCATTCTCCCAGGTCGAAGCCCAGGCGACAGTAGTCGCGCGCCGAGCCGGCGCTCAGGGCGGCGTGAATGCGATCGCGCTGCGCGGCGGAGTACGGTGTCGAGGTGAACGCGAGGAGCTCGGATTCGATCACGCCGCGCGAATCGCCATCCGCCTCGTCCTCGCGAAAGCGCACCGCCGCCGCCGAGATGCCGTCGAGCGACGTGCCCGACATGAGCCCGACGTACACACTCACGTTGGCACGGGCGGTGGCGGCCGGTCGATCACGCGACGGATCACACCGCCCGCGTCGGCCAACGCGCGCTCGGCATCGGCTTTCGAGACGCCGAGGAAGTGCATGACGATCGCGGTCTTCACGAGACCGCCGCTCGCGTGCAGCAGCTCGCGCGCCGCCGCACGGTCGACGTCGCACACCTCCATGAGAATTCTCTCACTGCGATCTTCGAGCTTGGCGTTCGTCGCGCGCAGGTCGACCATGAGATTTCCGAATGTCTTGCCGAGTCGGATCATGGCGCCCGTCGTGATCATGTTGAGGACGAGTTTGGTCGCGGTGCCGGCCTTCATGCGCGTCGAACCGGTGACGACTTCCGGTCCGGTGATCGGCAGAATGACGATGTCCGCAACGTCGAGCGCGTCCTGCGGCGGCGGCGAGCACGCCACGAGTGCCGTCGCGGCGCCAATGCTGCGCGCGTACGTCAGGGCGCGGCGCACATACGGTGTGGTACCCGAAGCAGCGATGCCGACGACGAAATCACCGGCGCGCACGCCGCGCGCCGTCAGATCTTCAACCGCTCCTTCGATGCGATCTTCGGCGCCTTCTTGCGAACGCGTCAGGGCTTTCTCACCACCCGCGATGACGCCTTGGACCATCTCGGGATCGGTACCGAACGTGGGCGGACATTCGGATGCGTCGAGCACACCGAGCCGGCCGGAGGTGCCGGCTCCGACGTAGAACAGTCGTCCGCCGGCACGAAACGTCTGCTCGGCTTTCTCGATTGCTCGGGCGATCGGCTCGCGCTGCGACGCGACGGCGAGCGGGACCGCGCGATCCTCGGTGTTGATGAGATCGACAATCTCGAGCGGCGACGCGAGATCGATCTCGGCGGTGCGCGGGTTCCGGCGCTCAGTCAGCCGTTGGTCGATGAACGTCATGGCGCGGGATAACTTAGTGCGCCGCGTGAGGAGAGTCACGCGAGCCGGCGATGCGGCGCCCTTGATCTACCTGGTCACACGGCTGACACGACGACTTCCTCGTGTCCGCTATCGTCGGTCACCTCAACCGGGCTCGTTTCGACCTGGGCCGCCGTTTCGCGATCCGCGTTCGGCGTTTCGTCGATCGGCGCCAACGCCTCATCCATGTAGTCGAACAGCCTCGGATGGCGCATGATGCTCCGCCCGACCCACATGAGGCGCAACAGGCTGAATGTGAGGCGCACATTCGCGACGATCTGTTTGGGCCAGTGGCGCAGATGAAACAGAAGAGGGTTCTCGATGGGCAAACCCGGCCGTCGATCGCGCCGCACTTTGCGCCGGAAAATGCCGCCCTCGATTGGGTGCACGCCCTCCATGGCGACCGCGTGCGGGAAGTAGGCGAGCGGCACGAACATCCGGTTGGGATGAATGCCCTTGGCCGCCGCACGCCGCATGATCGTCTCGCAGTGCTCCTTCGTGTAGAAGGTTTTCCACGCCTCGAGGTACGTCTCTTCCCACTCCGCCTTCGACATGCGCGGATGGTCCGTGGTCACGTGCGTGACGTCGTACTTATTCAGGTCCTCGTCCATCGCGACGCCGGCCTTCACCATCCGTTGATGATCGACCGAGCCGGGCAATGGCGTGAGGACGACGAATTCGACGAGGTCGAGCGGCAGCTCGCGTTTGATCGTCTCGACGTCGCGCAGCACGGATTCTTTCGTGTCGCCCGGGAAACCAATGATGTAGCCCGCCCACGTCATCAGTCCGTTTCGCTTGCACTCGAGCAGCATCTCGCGGTACTCGGCGATTTTGTTGTGCCGCTTGTTCGCGAGCTTCAGGTTGTCAGGATTGATGTTCTCGAGGCCGATGAACGCGTTGAGGACGTGCGCTTGCCCCGCCTTGGAAAGGAACCTGGGAATCCGGTGGCTCTGGGTATCGACCTGAATCCAATACGTGATCTCCCGCTTGCCCGGCTCACTGCGGATCTTGATCAGCGTATCGAGAATCGGCTCCCAATCCTTGTTGCGCGCGAAGTTGTCGTCCGTGATGAAGAACCGATCGATTCCCTCGGCGAAATTCCGCCGTACGATCTTGTCGACGTCGCCGCATGTGCGCCGTCGTGATTTTCTGCCCTGCACGTTGATGATCGTGCAGAACGAGCACGCGAACGGACAGCCGCGGCCGGCGTCGAAGCTCATCGTCGCACCGAACGTTCGCTTTGCGGTGCCGGCGGGGAGTTGCGGAAGCGGACAATCGTTGATGCCCGGCAGATCGTTTAGATAATTGTAAATCGGCTTCAGCGTTCCGTTCGCGGCGCCAATGATGATTTCATCAAGCCGCCCTTCGGATTCGCCCGCATAGAGCGTGATGCCCATGGCGAGCGCCCGTTGCAGACTGGCGTCCTCGCCCGGGTGCATGGCCAGACTTCCCGACACATGAAAGCCGCCGATCACGACGGGGATTCCGGCTTCGCGCAACGGACGGGCGATGTCCAGCGCGCGCGGGAATTGGTTGGACTGCACCCCGGTGAGCCCAACGAATCCGCCAGCGCCGGCGGACTTGATGCGGCGGATCAGATCGTCCGGCTTGATGCGCGTGTTCGCCTCGTCCATCGACGTGACATGGATGTCGACGTCGGGGCCAAGTACGTGGCGCTCGGCGGCGTCCATCGCCAGCCCATTGACCACGGCCAGGCTGTTCGATGGCATGATCGAACGGAACCACTGGATGACATAGCCGTCGTCATCGTAGTGGGAGGGCCTGATCAGGATGATCTCAAAACGGCGCATGTGGGCTCCCGACGGGATCGTTCACTTCGCGCGATTGGGAAGATGGGACCGCGAGTTTGGCATGTCTAGTTGCCGCGCGAGCGTCGGCGATTGCGGCCGATTTGCTTTTGTGACCGCACATGACTATCATGTGGTCATGACGAAGCCGCTGCGGGTCGCCGAATTCAAAGCCAAGATGAGCGCCTACCTGCGCTCGGTTCGCCGCGGAAACGAATTGACCATCTACGACCGCGACCAACCCATCGCTCGCGTCGTGCCAATCGACAAGACGACGCCGCTCGCGGTTCGCGAACCTTTGGCGCGGTACGACACGCTCGGCGACATCCCGCTTCCGCCGCCGCTCGGGCAAGACGGCGACATCGTCGACCTGCTTCTCGAAGACCGTCGCCAACGGCAATGACCGTCTACATCGATTCGTCTGTCATTCTGCGAGTCGTACTCGGCCAACCCAATCAACTCGCGGAATGGCGATCGATCGATGCGGGCGTGACCAGTGCCCTCACCCAAGTCGAGTGCCTTCGGACGTTGGATCGGCTTCGCGTGACGACTGGAGAGCCCGGTGCGGAAGCGCTCGTTCCGCGCAGGGCAGCGATCTTTCGAGTTATTGAATCGCTGCAGACGGTGGATCTGTCGCCGGCCGTGCTCAGGCGCGCGGCGCAGCCTATGGCGACGGCGCTGGGGACGCTCGACGCCATCCACCTAGCGTCGGCGCAGTTGTGGCGAGAGGCGTACGGTTCAGCACTGACAGTCGCGACCCACGATCGCGCGCTCGCCCTCGCGGCAACAGCCGAGGGGTTCGCGGCGATCGGGGTCTGACGACGTTACGCCTTTACGCTTTTACCGTAGCCGCAGAATTCAGCCGCACCACGATGCTCGACCCTTGGTCGATGCAACCTGAATAATTCGCGGTCGCAGATGCGGCCGCTGCGCCGCCGGCCGCGCCGACCGCGCCGCCGATGACAGTTCCCTTGGTGCTGTGCCCGAGGATACGTCCCGCGATCGCACCGATCACGGCGCCCGTCGCGACCTTCTGAACATCCTTGCTCTTCGGCTCGTCCCGAATGCGGTTCACTGACGCCGACTGAACGCTCGCGTCGAGCGGATATGTGCGGCCGCCAAACGACACGGAGTTCACCGCGAACTCCATGATGATTTTATCATTCGCGTTTTCGCTGCGCTTGAGCTGTGTCACGGTCATGTTCACCGTGGCGCCCGCCGGAATCACCGCACCGTTCGAGCCCTGCACCGAGTTTTCGACCGTCGCCGTGACGTGATCGCCAACGGCGTTCGTGTTCGTGCAGATCTTCGAGCCCGCGGTGGTGTTCAGCGTGGTACCGGCCGCAATCATGCCGACCGAACCGCCGCCATTGGCGCCGGCGTTTGCCGCGCCGCCGGGATTCGTCGTGCGCGTGTTGCCGCTCGGCGTCGTCACCGGAGCAGGTGCCGGTGCAGGCGCCGTCTCACGCGGCGGCGTGCGCGTGGGTTTGCGCGCGGGCCGCGACGGCGTCGTGCGAGTCGGCTCCGATTTCGCAGCCGGTGTGGTCGGCGTTGTCGCCGGTACGTCTTTGAGCTCCGGCTGTGACGTGGAATCGCGGTTCGCCATGGCAAGATCGCGATTCAACGTGGTGTCCGCTCCGAGCGCCAGACTATCAGGCCCCTTCTTCTCGCCGCTGCTGCATGCGCCGAGCAAGCTGACCAGTACGATGAACGCGGGCGCTCCAAGACGGCGGGTATATTTCGACATGGGAATCCTCCTGGAGTGTGCAGAGCAGTCGCAAGCCATATGCCAACGATGAGCTCCCTTCGACGTCTGCTACCTTATTACCGCCCTTATAGGCGGGATGTTGCATACGGTCTGCTGCTCGTGATCGCGTCGTCGGCGTTCTCGAGTGTGGCGCCGTGGTTCCTGCGTCACGCACTAGATGATATTCGCGCCGGCGCGCCGTTGCGAATCGTGTGGGAGCTCGCCGCCGCGATGATCGGCGTTGCGCTCGTGGGTGGAATCGGACGGTTCTGGATGCGGAGCCTCCTGAACAGCGTGAGTCGGTACATCGAGTACGATCTGCGGCGCGATCTGTTCGCGCGCCTCGAGATCGCTGATCCAACCTACTACGCCAGCATGCGCACCGGCGACCTCATGGCGCGCATGACCAACGATCTGAGCGCCGTACGGATGGCTGCCGGTCCGGCGATCATGTACCTCACCAACACGATCGCCGGTGGCGCGTTTGCGCTGGCGTTCATGATCGGCATCTCGGTGCGCCTCACGCTCATCGCCGCGATACCGCTCGCGCTCTTGCCGGCGCTCGGCATCATTCTCGGCCGACACATTCACGCGCGCTTCGAGGCGGTTCAATCGCACTTCAGCGATCTCACAACGCTGGCGCAGGAAAACCTGGCCGGGGTGCGCATCGTCCGCGCGTTTCGGCAGGAGCACGCCGAGATCGAACGGTTCGAGGCGTTGAACGAGGGCTACCTCGTGAAGAACATGAAGCTCGCGACGCTGTACGGCATCATGCAGCCGGGCTTCTCGATCTTTGGCGGACTCGGCATGGTGGTGGTGCTGTGGCTTGGCGGCTCACTCGTGCTGCGCGGAACGATCACCGTCGGCAGCTTCGTGGCGTTCGGCATGTATCTCGGAATGCTCACTTGGCCGATGATCGCGCTTGGCTGGGTGATCAACCTGTTCCAGCGCGGCGCCGCGTCGATGACGCGGCTGCTCGACATCCTCGACGCGCAGTCGCGGCTCGGTGAACCGGCGCACCCGCGCTCGCTACCGCCGGCAGCGGCCGGACGATCGCTCGAGTTTAGAGATGTCGGATTCCACTATCCGATCGAGCATGGCGACGACGTGCGCTGGGTGTTGCGACACATTGACTTCACCGCGCCGGCGGGCTCAACGATCGGTGTCGTGGGCGCAACGGCGAGCGGTAAGAGTGCGTTGATGGATCTGGTGCCGCGCATGTTCGATCCGCAGGAGGGCGAGATCCTCCTGGACGGCGTGCCGATTCGCGAGCTGAGCCTCGCGACGTTGCGCCGCGAGATCGGGTATGTGCCGCAGGAGAGTTTTCTGTTCAGCGATACGATCGGTAGCAATCTCGTATACGGAGCTGGCGACGAGGCCGCCGGCGCATGGGCCGCGGACATCGCGCAGCTCGGCGAAACCATTCGAGATTTTCCCGGCGGTTTTGAAACTGTTCTCGGCGAGCGCGGTATCAATCTCTCCGGTGGGCAAAAACAGCGCGCTTCGTTGGCGCGCGCGTTGGCTCGGCGCCCGAGTGTCGTGCTGTTGGACGATGCGTTGTCGGCGGTCGACACGCACACCGAAGCAGAAATTCTTCGCTCGCTGCGGACAGCGCTCGCTGGACGCACCGCACTCATTGCGTCGCATCGCGTGAGCGCGATTCGCGACGCGACGTGGATCATCGTGCTCGACGAAGGACAGATCGTCGAACAGGGTCGACACAAGGAATTGTTGGCGAAAGGCGGCCGCTATTGGGCGCTCCTCAATCGCCAGCAACTCGAAGAGTCTCTCGAGGATTCCCTCGAGGGGGACGGCGATGAGTTGGCAGAGTCTGGAACCGAGGATACAATACCCGCATGACCCGTCTCGACAGTGCCGTCGAACAAAAGCCATTAGATCCCCATACGACCGACGCGCGCACGGCGGCGTTGGAAGAACAGCTCAGAGAAGCGGTCGTGGAGATCGCCGAGCTTCGGGCGCGCGACGCGCTCAAGACGCAATTTCTCGCGAACATCTCGCACGATCTGCGGACGCCGCTCACGGCGGTCATCACGTACGCTGAGATTTTGCGCGACGGCATTCTCGGCGATCTTGCTCCGCGGCAGATGGAAAGTGTGCACGGCATCATCAGCGGCGGGCGCCAACTGCTCGATCAAGTCGGCGAGATTCTGACGTACGCGCGCGGCGCGGCGAATCAGCTCACGCTCATTACGACGCGCTTTGCCATTCGCGACGTGCTCGAGCAGGTGAGCGGCTTGAACGAATCGCTGCTCAACAAGAAGCAGATCAGCCTCAACGTCGACGTCGACGGCAACGTGCCGCCGATCGTGGCGGACCGGGAGAAGATCACGCACGTGATCGGCAACCTGTTCGGCAATGCGATCGAGTTCACGCCGGCCAACGGTCGCGTGTGGCTGCGTGCGGCGCTCGGTGGCGGCGTGGACGAGGGTTGCATCGTCGTGGAAGTTGGGGATTCGGGCGTGGGCATTTCGCCGGAACATCACGATCTGATTTTCCGCGAGTTTGCACAGGTCGACTCCACGCCGTCGCGGTCGCATCACGGCACCGGCTTGGGCCTCACGATTGCGCGCAAGTTGGTGGAGCTGCACGGCGGCCGGATTTGGGTCGCGAGCAGTCTCGGCGACGGCAGTCGCTTCTTCTTCACGGTGCCGATCGACCAACCGGATTAGCGGACGCTCCGTGAGCGAGCATGCGCATGTGCTAATAGTCGAAGACAACGCGCTCGTCTCGAGCGCGTTGCGCGTTCTGCTCGAGAGCGCGGATCATCGCGTGTCGACGGCCGGCTCGATCGCCGAGACGCTCGGCGTGGCGCAGCGGGATCCGGCGAAGTTGGTGCTACTCGATCTCACGCTGCCCGACGGCAACGGGCTGACGCTCGTTGCGCCGTTGCTTGCGGCGGGCTGCGAGACTGTCGTGGCGCTCACAGGACACGAGGAGCCTGAGGTGCGGGCTCAATGTCTCGCTGCGGGATGCGCGGACGTGCTGGTGAAGCCGGTGCCGGCGCGCGAGCTGCTGGCGAAATGTGCTAAGTGGCTTGATGAGTAGCGTCGCGCGCGATCAAAGCAATAACAGTTGGATACGGTTGTACTGAGCTGACTCTGAACAGGCCGTTGAAGCCGGAACGGCGAAAAGACGACTGCATTTTGACACAGATGTGAACGGATTGGCGGGACGGTCACGGATAAGGCGCACCAATTAGAGAAGATTCCGCAACACGGACGGCGTCCACCCCTGCATGGCGTTCGTAATCGCCACCAAAGTATTCGTGATCATGAGCAGCGCCACGACAACGAGGACCGCACCTGACACGCGATTCACCCACACCATTCGTCGTTTCAATATCTGAAACGCCGAGAGAAACCGTTCCATCGCGACGGCGGCGAGTACGAACGGGATCGCGAGTCCCAGGGAGTAGGCTGCCAAAAGCAGCACGCCGCGCGACACGTCGCCTTGCGAGGCTGCGTACGTGAGAATGCCACCGAGAATCGGGCCGATGCATGGAGTCCAGCCCGCCCCGAACGCAACGCCGACGACGATAGTCCCGAGGTAGCCCAACGGCTTATCCGTAATGTGTACTCTGCGCTCTCGCGAGAAAGCGCCTAGGTTGAAGAGGCCAAGCAGGTAAAGTCCGAACGCGAGTACGAGCAATCCGCCGATCCGGCTGATCCAGACCCGGTACGTCACGAGCAGTCGGCCGAGCAGCGTGGCCGATGCGCCGAGCGCGAGGAAAATGAGCGAGAAGCCGAGCACGAAGAGCAGGGCGTGCACGAGCGCCACCCGCCGCGACCGCTGCACGTCGTCGAGCGTCATTCCCGTGATGAACGTGATGTAGCTCGGGATGAGCGGAAGCACACACGGCGA
>DASYDJ010000036.1:0-2761 GCA_036499625.1 Gemmatimonadaceae bacterium | reverse complement strand
AATTGTATAGCGCCTACTGCATCAACCAGGATTCATCACTCGGCGAATCGCTGCGATGATTTGCTCGAAGTCCTGCTGCTCGACGCCCAATTGTCGGCGGCCTTTGGTGGTAATCGCGTAGTACCGCGCCCGCTGGTTGTTCGGCGTCTGGCGCCACTCGGCGGTGAGCCAGCCCTTCTGCCGCATGCGCTGGAGCGCGGGGTAGAGCGAGCCCTCTTCGACCTTGAGCACGTCCTGCGAGATGCGCTGGATCTGTTGCGCGATGCCGTAGCCGTGCATCGCCTGCGTGGCGATGGTGCGCAGGACCAACATGTCGAGCGTCCCGGGGAGGAGTTGTTTCGGCGGTGTGGGCATGAGGCCGTAGATGGTCTAGGGGATAGACAGTCTATGTCCTTGGAAGGTTTGGCCACTCGAGGTGAATGCCAAGCGAGGTCAACGCTGGCGTACCGTCGTGCTTTGTTGCGCCGGCCAATTCGCTCACATTCAGATCATGCGCGCACTGGTGCTTCGCGGCCCCGGCGATGTCTCCGATCGCGGGCCGCTCGAGATGGTGGATCTTCCGGTGCCCGAGCCCGAGCCGGACGGCGTCGTCATTCGCGTGAGCGCCTGCGGCGTGTGTCGCACCGATCTGGATCTCGCGCAGGGCCGACTCGTTCCGCCGCATTTCCCACTCGTGCCGGGGCATCAAATCGTCGGCGTCGTCAGCGCGGTTGGTGCGCGCGTGCGCGATCGGCGGGAGGGAGACCGCGTCGGTGCGGCGTGGATTCGCTGGGCGTGCGGTGAGTGTCGCTGGTGCCGCGCGGGCCTCGAGAACTTGTGCCCGGACTTTCAGGCGAATGGATGCGACGCGAACGGCGGCTACGCGGAGTACGTCGCGGTTCCGTCGGCGTACACGTTCCCGCTTCCTCAGGCGATTGATGATCTGCATGCGGCACCGCTACTCTGTGCCGGCGCGATCGGCTGGCGATCTCTTCGCCTTGCCAACCTCCGCGACGGCGACCCACTCGGCCTGGCCGGCTTTGGCGCGTCGGCGCACCTGGTGCTGCAAATGGCGCGGAAACGCTATGCCAATTCTGATATTTGTGTTTTCGCACGAAGTATCGAGGAGCGCGGGTTCGCCAAAGAGCTCGGTGCGGCGTGGGTCGGCGATACCAGCGACACGCCACCGTTCGGCCTCGCGGCGATCATCGACACGACCCCCGCGTGGAAGCCCGTCGTCGAGGCGCTTCCGCGGCTGATGCCTGGCGGTCGCCTTGTGATCAACGCGATTCGGAAGTCAAACGCCGATCGCGATGAGCTGACGCGGATCGACTATGCCACGAGCTTGTGGATGGAGCGCGAGATCAAATCCGTCGCCAACGTCACCCGCGCCGACGTCCACGAGTTACTGGAGTTCGCCGCGACGACGCATCTCGAAGCGACGATCGATGCGCGTCCGCTGAAAGAGGCAAACGTCGCTCTCCATCGCTTGGCCGAAGGGAAGGGACTGCGCGGCGCGACCGTGCTTCGCGTTCACGACGCCTAGCGATAACTACCGCTCGCGCGTCCAGAGCAAGAGTGCGCCGCAACGCGTGCTGGTGTGCGCGAATTCAACAGGAGCGCGACTATTGTCGGGATACCACTCGATCGCACCGAGCTCGCCGACGTCGAATTGCGAGAGATCGAACGGCTGCGCAGCGTTGTTGGACCGGCTCGATGGCGAAGCCATAGGTGGCGCGAGCGCAACGCCATCGAGATAGACCTGCGGCGGCGCTTCGCCCAACGTGCAGCTCGGAGCCCGTTACGGCATTTCTCCGGCGGTCATCAAAGCCGCAAAGCAAAGGCGAGCGATGCGTCGATTGAGCTTCCGAGGCCGTCACCACCTTTGGCAATTCTGTGATGCGTCGCATCAACACGGTCAGCGGCACGGTGACTCGAGGTCCGATGGCAATCGCCATTCGAATTTGCTCATACCCGATCTTCTGCATGCTGACGAGATTCGCCCCGTCGGCCAAGTAGATCAGGTTCACCGCGCCGAGGACGGAGGTCAGTGTTGAATTGCCGGTGTTGAGATCGAGAACCCGGACGCCTTCGATCGGTTCACCCGTCAACTGATCGTAGACTCCGAGCCACCGAGCGCGATAGTTGGTCGTCGCG
The DNA here is from genome assembly GCA_036499625.1 of Gemmatimonadaceae bacterium. GTDB lineage: Bacteria > Gemmatimonadota > Gemmatimonadetes > Gemmatimonadales > Gemmatimonadaceae > JAQBQB01. The sequence goes on along the minus strand of DASYDJ010000036.1, from coordinate 625 downwards.
GCAAGGGACTCGGCCGCGGGCGGCACTGACGAGATCGGAGGCCGCTGTGCGCCGTGAACTCCCGTGCCCGGTCAGTTGAATCGGTCCAAACGGACCCCGCTGCTTCGCGACGAGGACCACGAAATGAATCACCAAGGGACCGCGACCGTCAGTCTGCTGCGGGATTTGTCCCGTCGGAGCCAGTTTCGGACTAGCGCGGCCAGCGTCCGGCGGCTTTCGTCCGTATGCCGATTGGGCCCGCATGCACCAGCAACTGCGCGGCCTGTCCACGCGACACACCATAGACTCGCTGGGCTCACCTCACCTTCATCGCGAATCCTAGCGGAAAGTGACTACTCGCATTCTCCGCGGCTCCCTGGCCGCTCTCGTCGCAGCGTCCCTTCTTATAGTATCTGCCTGCTCCCCCAAGGCTGGCGACAAGTCTGCTCAATCGACCGCCGCCGCAGCCAAGCCCGCCGACACCACCGCTGGCCAGATGGCCGGGATGACCGGAATGTCGACGCCGGTGACCATCCCCAAAGGCGCCGACTACACCACAGCCGACGTGCACTTCATGCAAGGCATGATCGCCCACCACGGTCAAGCGATCTACATGTCGCAGATGGCCGCGGCGCACGGCGCGAGT
>DASYDJ010000035.1:0-329357 GCA_036499625.1 Gemmatimonadaceae bacterium | reverse complement strand
CGTCACGAGGTTGCGCAGATCCGACTTCATGGCCGTCACGTAGGCCTTGCCCTTCGTGTTGGCGAACTTCGGAATCGCGATCGCGGCCAAGATGCCGATGATGACGACGACGATCAACAGCTCGATGAGCGTAAAGCCTTTGCGAGAGTTGCGCATAACCTGTGGGTGCGGGAGGGGAGAACGAAGAAGAGGAAACTCTGCACTGCCTGCCAGACTACTGGTGCCGCAGAAAAGCAACGGCCGGACCACCGCGACGGAAATCCATAACATGTTTCAAATCATCATCTTGCGACTCACCGATTCGCCGACCCGGTGCGATGACGTACTGCCTTTTGCACGGAGTCGGGCAGATTGCTAGCCCGCCCGGCGACCACTCCGGTATGCGCACTGGAGCTCGTGGCGCTGCCCATGGCGACCGCCTTTGCCGAATCGGCGATGTGTATGATCTGCCGCATCGACCGAATGTTTTCACCCGCGCGCATGCCCGCGAACGCTTCGACTTTGGCTTCGTCGAATCGGTCTGCGTTCAACAAACACCATGCATAGGAACCGAGTCCCATTGTGAAGTTCGGTTGGAGCTTGTGCGACCACTCGTACAGCGGCAACGCCGCGTTGCACAGCCCAACGAGCCGGTACTGTTCGGCGAGGCTATAGGACAGATACGGATCGTACGGAAAGAGCACCAGCGCCTTGTGGTATTCGGCCTCACCCAGCCGTTTGCGTTTGTTCTCGAAGTCCCATGCGCCGAGCATGTAGTGCGCGCGGTATGCGAGGGGGGCGTCGACGACGGCACGTTCGAACAACGTTTCGTTGTTCTTCCAGACCAGCGTGCGCTGCCAACTGCGCACCGCGCCTGTCGCCAGCACCAGCGCACACATCGCGACTGCGAGGCGCACGATAGATGGCGTCAACCGATCGCGAATGCGCAACCATTCCAACGCCACCGTAATCACGCCGCCGAGCACGATCATGGCGCCCACGCTGGGGAGGAAGAGCGTGCGTTCGGCGAGGACGATACCCGCGGGAATGATGAAATTGCTGGAGGGCAGCAGCACGATGCAGACGAACGCGATGCCAAAGCTGATCGCTGGTTTGCGGCGTCGGAGCGCGAGGCACAATCCAACCGTCGCGACGAGCAGCATGAAACCGGGGAGTTGCCACACGCCGAGCCCTTGCGCGATCTGGATGCCAGGCGGCCCGTACTCGGACGCGAGATGTGCCGGCCAGAAGAACAACCGGAGCCACTCCGGCACAACGCCCAACGCCGTGAGCACGCGATCGGGGCCGCTGATGTGAAGCGTGTTGAATGGCGTGAACGGCTGGAATCCGCCGATGCCATGATCGGACAGCACGAGTGACCGGACGCCGACGAACGCGATGGCGACGGCGGTGAGCACGAGGTAGAACGGTCGGAGCGCGAGATACCGTTCGCGTCCAGGCGCCGCATCGTCGATCACTGTCAACTCGGCCGCCACGAACAGCGCGGGCAACACGATGCCATGCTCTTTGGAGAGACAGGCGACTGCATAAAGCAGGACGATGGTCGCAGCGGTGCGCGGTTGCAGCGTCCCGCGCGCGCGATCGCCCATCCGGTCGCGCAAATAGAGATTGAGCGCGGCCAGCACGGCGACCGCGACCGTCAGTTCCGCTTGCCCGACGATGCCGGCCACGGCTTCGACGTGAACCGGGTGCACCGCAAACAGGGCCGCGGTGATCCAGGCGGCCCATTCCGGCAGCATGCGCCGCGCAACGAAGAACACGAGAATCGCGGACAACATGTACAGCAGAATGTTGATCGCGTGGAAATAGACCGGGATGCCGCCGCCGATTGCCGACTCGAGGCGGTAGGCGAGAATGGTGAATGGACGATAGCCGTCGCCGCCCCAGGCTTTGGGCCAGTACGACGACGCGAATACCATCCACAGGCGATGGAGCGAGTGCATCGCCGGGTTCAGCTCGACGATGTAGCGGTCGTCGTACGTGAACCAGTTGTTGATGCCGTCCACCGACGACGCCAGGGCGAGCAGCGCGATCGCCGGCGTCATCCACCGCCGCCACCGTTCGCTCATGCGACTACGCTCATACTAATACGCTCATGCGAAGAGGTTGTACTTGGTGATGTGCCAGAACGCCGCCACACCATCGCGCCAGCCGATCTTCTTGCCTTCCGCGTACGTTCGGCCCGAATAGCTGATCGGCACCTCGAAGATGCGTGCGTCGGCCTTGGCCAGGCGCGCGGTGATCTCGGGCTCGAAGCCGAACCGTTGTGCGGTGAGTTTCGGCACGAGCGACCGCGCGAGCTCGCCGCGCATCGCTTTGTAGCAGGTCTCCATGTCGGTGAGATTGAGATTTGTCAGCATGTTGCTGTACATCGTCAACAGGGAGTTGCCTACTGAGTGCCAGTAATAGAGGACGCGGTGTGGGCCGCCGAGGAAACGCGAGCCGAAACAGGCGTCGGCGCGTCCGTCGAGAATGGGCTCGAGGAGCGTCGGCCAGTCGGAGGGATCGTACTCGAGATCGGCGTCTTGCACGATGACGATGTCGCCCGTGCTCATCGCGAGCGCGCGACAGATGGCCGCACCTTTGCCGCGATTCACCGGTTGGCGAAACAACTGATCGATGCGACCCTGCTCCAGCAGTGTTTCGAGAATCCGGTCGGTACCGTCAGTAGAATGGTCGTCGACGCAAATGATCTCGAGCGGGATCGGCGTGGCGCGCACCTGCTCCACGATGAGGTCGATGGTGTCGCGCTCGTTATAGACCGGAATGAGCACCGACAGCTTGACGCTGCCGCGGTCGAGCGGCGTGCGCGCGCGCAGCGTTGAGGGCTGCGAGTCGGGTGCGGGGCTCATGCCTCGACTCCGTAGCGGGACAGCTTGCGGTAGAGCGTGGATGGATCGATGCCGAGCACTTCGGCCGCGCGCGACTTGTTGCCGCTCTCGCTTTGCAGAACCCACATGATGTAGGCGCGTTCGACCGCTTCGAGCGTGGGATTGGGCGGCGTGCGCGCGGACACGAGCGGCTCGGAGCGGCGTTCGGTGACGCGCTCGGGCAATGCATCGACGTCGATGATCTCGCCGGCCGTGAGAATGATCGCGCGCTCGAGTGCGTTCTCCAATTCGCGAACGTTGCCGGGCCACGCGTATTCCACTAACACTGTCAGTGCTTCGTCAGTGAGGCGTTTCGGTGGTTCCTCCCGAAGGCCGGCGATACGCTCCAGGAAGTGCTCAGCGAGCACCGGTACGTCGTCGGTCCGCTGGCGCAGCGGCGGCAGATGCAGCGCGATGACGTTGAGGCGGTAATAGAGATCGCTGCGGAAGTTGCCGTTGCGAATCTCCTCATCGAGATCGCGGTTGGTGGCCGCGAGCACGCGTGTATCGATCGGAATGGCGTCCGTCGATCCGACTGGAATGACTTCGCGATGTTGCAGCGCGCGAAGGAGCTTGACCTGCGTGGCAGGCGTCGTCTCGCCAATTTCGTCGAGGAAAAACGTGCCCTTCGTGGCAGCGCCAAAGAGACCAATCTTGTCGCGCACGGCACCGGTGAACGAACCTTTCACGTGGCCGAACAACTCGCTCTCGAGCAAGCCCTCCGGCAGTGCACCACAGTTGATGGAAAGAAACGGTCCCTCGGTGCGCGATGAGAGATCGTGAATGTATCGCGCGATGATCTCCTTTCCGGTGCCCGACTCGCCGCCAATGAGCACCGTGGAATCGGTCGGCGCCACGGTCTCCACCAGTCGCAGAATGTCGAGCCACGACTTGCTCGTGCCGACCGGTCGCGCCACACCGCTGCGTTCGTGCCGCCGAATCGCCTGCTTCAGCGACTTGTTCTCATGCTTGAGCGTCCGATGCTCGGCCGCCCGTCGCAGGATCGCCACCAGCTCGTCATTCCGGAACGGCTTCTGGATGTAATAGAACGCGCCTTCGTTCACCGCCTGCACCGCCGATTGCAGCGTCGCCTGCGCCGTCATCAGAATGACCGGCAGATCGGGATCGCTCGCGCGCGCCGCGGCGAGAATTTCCACGCCGGTGACGTTCGGCATCCGGATGTCCGTGAGCACGATGTCTGGCGTCGACTCGGCGATGCGCTCGAGACCCGCTTTCCCGCCGTGCGCGAGCACCGGCGAGAATCCTTCGTTCCGAAGCAGGATACCGAGCGAATCGAGAATTCCCGTCTCGTCGTCGACGACAAGGACTGTCGGCTTGGCGGAATCCTTCACGAGAAGCTCCTGGATTGGGTCTGCGAGCAAGGCAGGATCACGGTGAAGCGGGTTCCGCGAGTGTTGCTGTCGACGAACACCAAGCCGCGGTGCGCGTCGATCGAACGGTGAACGACTGCGAGCCCCAGCCCGCTGCCGTTCGCCTTGGTGGTGAAGAACGGATCGAACATGCGATCGCGAATTTCCGGCGGAATGCCGGCGCCGGCATCGCTCACGCGCAGCGACACCATATCGCCGTTGAACGACATGCCCACGGGTAGCGCCTCGAAGCCGCCTCGCCTGATCTCGACGCGCACTTCGCTCTCGGCCGGCGATGCCTGTACGGCATTCAGCACGAGATTGAACACCGCGCGATGTAACAGATCTTCGTCGCCCTCGAGACGTACTGGATTATCGTCCGGTGTGACGCACGTGACGCGCACCGTCTCGTCGCGATCTGGATGCGCCGCGGCAAGACTCACCGCGCCGCGCGCGACCGCCGAGAGATCGAGCACGTCCGCGCGGGCGACGCGCACGCGAGCGAAGTCGAGAAACTCAGACAGGAGGCGCGAAAGACGATCGGACTCGCGCATCACGAGCACGCTGAGTGTTTTCTGATCGTCCGAAACGGCCGGCATGCGCGAGATCTGCTCGACGGAGCTGCGGATCGACGCCAGCGGATTCTTGATCTCGTGCGCCAGCGACGCACTCAACTCCGCGATTCCCTCCAGGCGCTCGGCACGCAGGCGAAGCAGATCCATGCGCTTCTGGTCCGAGATGTCCTGGAAGATGGCGGTCGCCGTGCGTCCGTTGCCGGTGTCGTCGTGCTCCGTGTACGTTGTGGTCACGCCGACCGGAAAACGCTTGGCCACCGTGGAGACGATTCCTTCACCGCGAGTCGTGCGCACCTTGGACTGCGCGGCGCGCATGACGGCGTCGGCGAGGTCCGGCGCGACGGTGCCGATGGCTTCGAGGATCGGTTGTCCAATCTGATCGACGAGATCGATGCCGAGGAGCTGCTCCGCCATCGGATTCGCGTAGAGCAAGCGGCCGCCGACGTCAACCGTGACCACGCCGCTCCGAATGTTGTGCAGGATGTCTTCCGCGCGGAGGCGCGTTTGCTGCAGCGCGGTGACGAGGAGATCCTTCCCTTCTCCGCTTTCACGGAGACGCACGCTCAAGTAGCGGATGCCGAGCGCGACGATCGCGATGATGCTGAGCTGGAGCCAGACGCCCGGCTCGACGAGCGAGGAGCGAAAGAAGACGACGACATCGGCGAAATAGAGAACGACGCCGAGTGCGGCAATGAGCAAACCGCCGCCGGCCGGAACGAGAAGCGACGCGGTCGCGATGACGAGGATGTAGAGCGCGGAGAACGGCGAATTGGCGCCGTTCGTCAGATGGACGACGGAGGTGACGAGCAGCAGGTCGAAGATCGCCTGCAAATACAGAAACGTCGGGCTGAGCGCTTTCCGATAGATCTCGGCGTACGTCACGCCGACGACGGTGACGACCATCGAGAGCGCGAAGGCGAGCGAGGCGACGAGCGTTTTGCCGGCGTCGACCGACGTCCACGTGGAGATGGCCGCGATGAAGATCGCGCTGGCCAGACAGAGGCGCCCGATGAAGACCCAGCGGAGCAAGCGCCGAGGGTCGAGGATTGCCTGAAGAGCCGGCTTGTATGCCGGATCGGTATAGCGTGGAGTTAGTCGCACGGTCACGTGGGTCGCAAATTGCGAGGAATCCCGGGAATCGGAAATCATTGCATTCTGCTATACCATTGTTGACGATCCCGGCTGTGGCCGGGTTACACTCCCTTCTATAAGATGCGATATGGATGATTCGACGAACCTGAACGTCACCCCCGCCCTCGCCATTCCGCGCGCCGAGATTCAGTATCGGGCGACGCGCGCCGGCGGACCGGGTGGACAGCACGTGAACACGTCATCGACGCGCATCGAGCTGCTTTGGGATTTGGCTCGATCGACAGCAATCAGCGACGAAGAGCGCGAGCGATTGCGCACGAAGCTGGCGGCGCGGCTCGACTCCGATGGAATGGTTCGCGTGGTCGCGAGCGACCGACGCAGTCAGGGCCAGAACAGGCAGGCAGCCGACGAGCGCCTTGCGTCCTTGGTCAAGCACGCGCTGCATGTGCCCAAGAAGCGGAAGGCGACCAAACCGACACGCGCCGCGAAGGAAAAGCGCCTGTCCGAGAAAAAGCACCGGTCCGACATCAAGAAAACTCGGCGACCGAGCGACGACTGACCGGGATCAGTCCTTGGTGCTCTCGAGGTGAACCGGCTTGAGCGCCGCGAGTGCGTCCCGCGCGTGGTCGGCGGCGGCGCTTCCCGGATACTTGTCGATCAAGCGGCGTAGCTCGACCAACGCGCGACCCGGCTCGCCGAGGGGGCCGTTGTACAAATCGATCAAGCGGTTGGCGACGTAGATGTCCGAACCGATGTCGATCGTTGGAATGCGCTGCGCATCGCGAAAAAGCTCGGCCGCTCGCACGGGGTTTCGTTTCTCGCGCGCATAGAGCTCCGCGGCTTTGATCCGCGCGTCGACGACGTCCGGCTTTTCGCCGATGATCGCCTCGAAGGATTCGATCGCGTCGTCGACGCGCCCCTGCATCACGAGCGCCTGCTGGTAGGAGTACTGTTCGCGATACGGCGTGCTGCTGCCGTTCACCATGAGATGCGCGTACGTGTCACCGGCGGCATTCGAGATGAGCACCGCGATGATGGTGACCACCGCGCCGAACAGCGCGGACACGAAGACGATTTTGGCGACCGCGAAGAGAATTGAAGCGACGCTCCCTAGATCGGCCGTCAGCTTGCCGCCCGCGAGCAAGATGAAGCCGCCGGTCATCGATATGCCGAACACCATCGCGCCATACGACATGGCGCGGACGTAGCCGCCGGCATCGGGTCCGAGCCGGTCGAACAGCGTGGGTTTGTATTCCGGCGGCTCCGGGCGCACGGGTCAGCGTCCGGGTGGGATGAAGCGGCGCAAACTTCTCATGGGCTCGCGGTGTTGGTCAGTTGAGTATTCGACTGAGTATTCGACGCATGGGGCGCGGCGCGCAAGCATGTTCTCGGGGCGATGGACTGTTGGGGTGTCTACAAAGAAACCGACATTCGCGCGGGCTGCCGCGATTTGCGAAGCGGACCCGAGGGCACCTTGACGGCATGGGGGGTAGCGTAGGTGCTTCAAGGACGTCAAATCCGAACGTCTCGGACGGTCGCACGAGTCAGAGCGCGGGTTTGTCGGTGAAGGGGGTGAACGTACAGGCGGCACGAACAGGGCACGCGCCTTGCCCGCCTGAGCAGAATCCGGCCCCGAGCTCACATCGCTCGGACGCTCGGTACGACTCTTTGCTGCGGCTCGTCCGCGGAGCTCTCGATGACCCGACTCCGTTTGCGTTGGGCGGTTGCCTTGGTACCGCTCCTGACGCTCGTCGTATCCATACCGGCCAGCGCACAGGAATATTTCGGTCGAAATAAAGTTCAGTATGAGAGCTTCGACTGGAAGATCAACAAGTCCGAGCACTTCGACAATTTCTTCTATCCGGCGGAATCGACGACGGTCGTCGACGCCAGCCGCATGGCGGAGCGCTGGTATGCACGACACTCCGACACGTTCCGTCACGCCTTCGACCGGAAAGAGTTGGTCTTCTACGCCGACCATCCGGACTTCGAGCAGACGAACGTCGTAGGCGAACAGCCGCAGGAAGGCGAAGAGGGCGTCACCGAGTCGAACCGAACGCGCGTGATCATGCCCTTCCAGGGCATCTACTCGGAAAGCGAGCACGTACTCGGCCACGAGTTGGTGCACGTGTTCCAGTACAACATCGCCGAGGGAACGCCGGGCGGTGGGTTGATGCGCCTCGATGCGTTGCCGCTTTGGCTCATCGAAGGAATGGCCGAATACTTCTCCGTGGGCCGCGACGATCCGCTCACGGCGATGTGGATGCGCGACGCGGTGATGCGCAACAAGTTCCCGACCATCAAGCAGCTCACCACCGATCCAAACCTGTTCCCGTATCGCTACGGACAGGCGCTGTGGGCATACGTTGGCGGACGTTGGGGCGATCGCGCAGTCGTCGACGTCTATCGTTCCGCGCTGCGACTGGGCTGGGACCAGGCACTGGTCCGCGTGCTCGGCGAAAATCAGGATTCGCTCTCCAAGGACTGGGCTGCCGCCAACCGGCAGATGTATCTCCCGCAGCTCGCCGGACGCGAGCGGCCGGATAGTGTCGGCACAAAGCTCATCGGGATTCAGCGCACGAGCGATTACAATCTCGCGCCGACGCTCAGCCCCGACGGCAAACTCTTCGCGTTCTTCTCGAGCCGCGAAAACCTGTTTGGCATCGACCTGCTGATTGGCGACGCCACGACCGGCAAAATCATCAAGAAGTTGGGCGGTCCGGAGAGCGATCCGCACTTCGACGCGATCAGCTTCATCAACTCGACCGGCGACTGGTCGCCGAGCGGCGATAAGTTCGCGTTCATCGTGTACGCGGACGGCAACAACGAGATCGCGATTCTGAACACGAAGACGACGAACGTCGAGCGCCGGATCAAGCTCCCGGGCATCGGCTCCGTCAGCAGTGTGTCATGGTCGCCGGACGGCCGGACGCTCGCCTTCTCGGGCATGGCCGGCGGCATTAGCGATCTCTATCTGCTCGACTTGCAGGCAGGGACCATCAAACAGTTGACGAACGACAAGTACGGCGACATTCAGCCGACGTGGTCGCCAGACGGCAAGACGATCGCCTTCTCCACGGACCGCGGCCCGCAGACTGACTTCAACAAACTGGTATTTTCGAACCTGCAACTGGCGACATACGACCTTGCGACGGGACGCATCAGCGTCTTCTCGCCGTTCGCGCACGGCAAGCACGTCGATCCGCAGTTCTCGCCCGACGGAAAGGATCTCTTTTTCGTCTCGGACCAGGACGGCTTCTCGGACATCTATCGTCTGAACCTCGCAAGCGGCCAGGTGTTCCGTCTCACGAACACGGCGACGGGCGTCAGCGGCATCACGACGATTTCGCCGTCGATCTCGGTATCGCGTTCGACGGGACGGATGCTGTTCACGACGTTCTTCAACCAGGGCATGGAGATTCATGCCTTCGATCCGTCGCAGACCGTCGGGGCGCCGGTGACTGCCGCCGTCGTGGCCGAGGGCGAGCAACTGCCGCCACCGACAGTGACGGGAAGCCTCGTGACGCAGTACTTGGCGGACGCCGCGACGGGTCTGCCGCCGGCCAGTGACTTCCAGGTGGTCCCGTTCAAATCGCATCTGTCACTCGACGCGATCGGTCAGCCGAGCTTGGGCGTTGCAGCCGGCGGACCGTTTGGCACCGGCGTGGCGGGCGGCGTGTCGATGATCTTCGGCGATCAGTTGAGCGATCGACAACTCTTCGCGGCGATCGACGCGAACGGAACGGTGAAGGACATCGGCGGTCAGTTGCAGTACTACAACATGAAAAACCGATGGAACTACGGCGTGGGCGTGGGCCACATTCCGTATCTCACCGGCGGCGTGTTCCTCGCCGACACGGCGATTCAGGTTGCGCCGGGCGCGTACGAAGACGGCTACACCGTGAATCAGTTGCTCCAGCGCATTTATATCGATCAGGCGAGCTTCTTCACGCAGTACCCGTTCTCGGCGACGCGACGATTGGAGCTGTCGGCGAGTGTGACGCATTACAGTTTTGATACAGAGATTTTCCAGACGGTGTACCTCGGCGACGAGGTCATCGACGAGGTCGACAACAAGGTCAATACCGGCTACAAGCCGGCGCTGTTTGCCGAGCCGTCCATCTCGCTCGTGGGTGACAATTCGTTCTCGGCGTTCACATCACCGGTGGAAGGCGAGCGATATCGACTCGAGTACACGCCAACGTTCGGCACGGCGACGTACCAGACGGCGACGCTCGATTACCGGCGATACCTCTTCATGCGTCCATTCTCGCTGGCGTTCCGCGGCATTTCGCTCGGCCGGTACGGCGGCGGCGCGGAAGATCCGAACACAACGTGGCCGATCTACCTCGGTGAGGAAACACTCATGCGCGGCTACGGCTACGGTTCGTTCACCAGCGACGAGTGCCAAGCGTCCGGCGGCACGGCTGCACCTGTGGCTGCGACGGGATGTCCGGCGTTCGACCGTCTGTTCGGCAGCAAGGTGGCGGTCGTGAATACCGAGTTCCGCATTCCACTCTTCGGCACCGAAGGCTTCGGGCTATTCAACTTCGCGTATTTGCCCACCGAGATCGCACCGTTCTTCGACGCCGGCGTCTCGTACACAAACGAGCAGAATCCGGATTTCCGTATCGCCACGTCGGCGAACAACATTCCGAGCAGTTGCTCGGCGACGGCGCAGAGCACGTCGCAGGCTGCGCAGCAGGCGTACTATCCGTGCGCGGATCGCATTCCGGTCTTCAGCACGGGTGTCTCGATGCGGTTCAACTTGATGGGCTACGCGATTCTCGAGGCGTACATAGCGCATCCGTTCCAGCGGCCGCAGAAGAGTTGGGTCTGGGGATTCCAATTGGCGCCAGGGTGGTGACGAGCGAACGGCAGAACGGCAGGTTTAGGGTTGTTGAGTTTCGGGTTTCGGGTTTCGAGTTGGCGATCTAGCAGAGAGCCCGCGCTGATGGCGCGGGCTCTTTTGCATGTTCCACCGACACTGACGCTCGGACTGGCCGGAGCGCGTGAAAAAACGAATGAAACGGATTGAACGAACGCGGAATCGCGTTCCTTTCTCGCTCACCAGTACAATGCACGATAGATCTCGGCATTCCTCTGCACGATCCGCACATAGTCCCGCGTTTCGTCGAACGGAATGCGTTCCGTGAACAGTTCCGGGTCGTCCATGCCTGCTTTCGTCGCCCAGCGTGTCACGCGCGAGCCGCCGGCGTTGTATGCGGCAAGCACGCGCGGCAGCGGACCGTACTGCTTCGTATAAGCCGCGAGATGCGCTGTGCCGAGCTGGAGATTGGCGTCAGGGTCGGTGAGTAGGGCCGAGTCCCAGATCGGAAATTTCATCGTCTGCGCGGCTTCGCGACCAACGGCCGGCAGCACCTGCATGAGGCCGCGGGCGTTCGCGACCGATACCGCATGCGGATTGAAATTCGATTCTTGGCGAATGAGACCGGCGACGAGCGCGGGATCGAGATCATGCGTCTTGGCCGCCGTCTCGAGCTCTGCCCGATCGACGAGCGGATAAAGCAGCCGATAGGTGCGCGCGTCACGCTGACCGAGATCCACCAGCTTCTGCGCGAGATGAACCGCTCGCGACGATTGACCGTGCGCGAGGAATGCCTGCGCCGTGGCCCCGAGGAGATCCGCTGACGCCGGCGCGGCACTCTCCAGGGCATCGTACTCGAAGCGCGCTTCGGTATCCATGCCGAGTTGCTCGAGCAGTGCGGCGCGCGCTATCGCGCTGTCCACCGACGGTACCCGCGAAAAATCGGCCGCGTTGGCGGCGGGCCGCCACGGATTCTCGCTCAGTCGCCGAGCCGCCATCAGCGCATAGTATGACGTCGGCTGGGCGGCGATCGCGCCGCGCCACCGAGACTCAGCGAGCGTCGTATTGCCTGCGCTCTTCCATGCGCGACCGCTCCAATAACGCGCACCATTTGCTTCGTCCGACGCCGGAAGCACCGCGACGAGAGAATCCAACTCGCTGGCAGCCCGCTTGGCATTGTCGTCGATCAGCGAGATGATCGCGGCGTTGAAGCGTGCGTCGGCCGCGCGGCTCGCCGTGGGATACGATCGATACAATTGTTGATAGAGCGTTCGCGCATCGCTGTCTTTGCCGGCGTCGGTCGAGAGATCGGCCAGCAGAAAGAGCGCGGCGCTCGCCACGGCCGTGTCCGACGGAAAATCGCTCACTACGGAGCGAAGCGCCGCCTGCGCGGCGGCGTCGGTACTCGATGCTTGCAGCACCCGCGCGCGTTGGTACGCGGCCTGGCCGGCGAGCGGTCCGGTTACCGCGGCGAACCGCGCCAGCGCATCCTTCGTCTGACCAGCCCGTGACAGCGCGAGCGCGTACTGCAATTGATCGTTCGCCGTGAGCGACGTCGGCTGCGCGCGACCGAACGCGGTGATCGCTCGCGCCACTGGACCCGACGCCGCCGCGCTGCGCGCCACGATCAGCTCATCGTCGCGCGAGAGGCTCGAGAAGCCTTTGTCCAGCACATCGACAGCGCTCTTCGCGTCGGCACTTCCGCTGTGCGTCCGAATGAACGTCAGCAGCTCGGCTTTAATTGCGTCGCGTCGCGCCGAGTCTGGCGCAAGTGACAGACGCAAGCGCAGTGCGGACACCGTTGCCCCGAGCTTCGCGTAGCGCGCCGCGGCGCCCGCCGCGTCGCTAAAACGCTCACGCGCCTGCGCGTCCGTCCAGTCGATGCGCGCGCGTGCAGTCGGCGACCGAATGGCGGCGAATAGCGCGGCACGTTTCGTGGAGTCACTCTCTGCGCCAGCCGCGCGCAAGTTTAGCCAATCGCGAATCGGCCGCAACGACGCGCCTGCGCGCGCATACACCGCGGCAGCGCTGTCGAACATGTTGTTGCGCTCGAGCGCGCGGCCGAGGTATACGAGTCGCGTCGCACGCGCGGTGGCTGTCTTGGCGTCGCGAAACGCCGCGCTGGATTGCGAGAGCGCGGCGGTGTCGACGCCCCGCTCGAGCGCCGATTGCGCAAGGAGCTCTCGCCCTTCGCCGTCGAACTGCGTGTCCAACCACGGCTCGCGCGACAGCATGCTGTCGACTTCCGTCCAGCCATTCCAGCCGGCGGCGGCTCGCGCGGCAACGATGAGCGCCGCCGGAGTGCGTCGTTTCGCGTCGCGAAGCACAGGCGTCACGAGCTCCGTGGCAATCCATGGATGCCCGCTGTCGATAGCGGCCTGGGCGGATGCGAGCACATCGCTTTGCGCAATGGTGCGATCGAGCGCGTTCGATGAGACTTCTGATACGTCGCCCGCCGCGCTCGCTTCGGGCGAGGAGCTACAGCAGACGAGTCCGCAGCAGAACAGTACGGCGAGCAGTTTCATGACGGACGGACTGTCAGATTCCGTACCGGACTGCGCCCTTGCCGAACCAATAGAAACAACGGCCTGGAGCCGAAGCCCCAGACCGTTGCATCACCGCCGGCAGGGAGACGCGTGCCCACCCGCACGCCTGCCGTCGGACCCCAATTTTGTCGAGCGGAAACGCCAATTAGGCGCCGGGTGTGGTTGCCGGAACCTTGCGCTGGCCGCGCTGGCCGCGCTTGCCCATGTGCTGCTTCATCTGCGCGACGTTCGCATCGAACTTCGTTTGGTTGTCGGCCGACAGTGCGCCGCGGGTGTCCGCGCGCTCCGCCTCCATGAGCTTCCTGGCCTGCTGGCGCGACGTGCTGTCTTTCGCCTGCGACCGAAGGGCCTTCAACTGCGAGGCATACTTGCCCTGCACGGCCTTCAAGTTCGCTTTCTCTGTCGCGCTGAGGGTCATGCCCTTCAGCGCAGGGTCGCCGTGTCGTCTGGCGCCCATTCGGCGCGCGTTCGCCTGCCGACCTTGCTGTTGTGCCTGGGGCGCGGGCGATTGTGCGGGAGCTTGAGCAGCCGCCACGACGGCACCACCGAACACGAGAAGACCAGCGACCAGCGCGGAGCGAATATGAGTCATGGTGATCCTCCACCAGTTAATGAAGTGGGCGCGTCATTGCGCCTCATACAGGTAGACGACCCTACTCGTCGCGTGTTAAGCCCCGCGCGCCTGCTTGTGTCCGCCACGTTGTCGGCTCACGTCCCCACGTACGCGACGACGCTCACTTCGATCAGAAACCCACGCAGGTCCGCACCCAGCGCAGTCCGTGTCGAATACGGACTCGGCATGAAATCCTTGTACACCGCGTTGAATCGACCCCAGTCGTCGATGTTGTCCAGATAAACCGTGACGGAGACGATATCGGCCAACGTTGCGCCGGCCGCTTCCACCGCGCGCTTCACATTGGTCATCACTTGCAGTGTCTGTGATTCGATGTCGTCGCCCACCATCTCGCCCGACACGGGATCGCGCGGCGTTTGGCCAGAGACGAAGATGAATCCTCCCGCGCGCGCCACGGGCGAGTAGGCGCCCGCCGGCGGTGGAACGTCGCCGCCAAGCTGCACCGGTTGCCACTGCCGCTCGCGCTGTGTCATTTATCATCTCCACATTGAGGATTCGCCTGGATGCCGCTGACGATCGCCGACCTCGAAACGCCGGTTCCGATAGTCGACCTCGACCGACTCGCCCGTAATCTCGACCGCGCGGCCGCTTACGCAACCGCGCACCATCTGGCGTTGCGGCCACACATCAAGACGCACAAGTCGCTGCGCATCGCCGGCGAGCAGCTTCGGCATGGCGCAATCGGCCTGACCTGCGCCACGCCATTCGAGGCCGAGGTGATGAGCAACGTGTGCGACGACATCCTCGTCGCGTACCCGCCGGTCGGCCGCGCGCGCGCCAATCGATTGGCATCGCTGCCCGAGACGGTCAAGCTCACCGTCGCACTCGACTCCATCGAGGCAATCGACACGATCGCCGACGCCGCGCGCGACGCCGATCGCGCCATCGGCATCTACGTTGAGCTCGACCTCGGCATGCATCGCGTGGGTTTGCCGCGCGTCGCCGACGCGATCGCGCTCGCGCAATCAGTCGTCGAACGCGGGCCGCTGGTCTTCGAGGGCATCGCGTTCTATCCCGGGCACGTGCGCGAGCCCGTTGGCCAACAAGCCGCGCGACTGGAGGAATTGTCCGCATCAGTCCGCGCGGCGGTCGACGCGTTCGATCGCGCGGGGCTCGCTCCACCGGTCGTGAGCGGCGGTTCGACGCCTACGCTCTGGAGCACGCACGAAATTTCCGGCGTCACCGAGTTTCGGCCGGGCACCTACGTCTACAACGATCGAACTACCGCTGCGGTAGGCGCCTGCCAGTGGGATGATTGCGCATTCACAGTGCTCGCCACAGTCGTGAGCACCGCCGTCCCCGGCCAAGCCGTGATCGACGCGGGCAGCAAAGCGCTCGGCCGCGAACCCATGCGCGGAAGCGACGCCGACGGATTCGGCTGTCTACTCGGCAAACCCGACGTGATCGTGAAGAGCATGTCCGAGGAGCACGGCATTCTCGATCTCTCGAACACGTCGTGGCGCCCAGAAGTTGGCGAGCAGGTGCGCGTGATTCCCAATCACGTGTGCATCGTCGTGCATCTGAACGACGTCATTGCCGGCGTGCGCGGCGACGTGGTCGAGACGACGTGGGACGTCGACGCTCGGAGCCGCGGCTACTCGGTCATGGCGCCAGCGGCGCCATGACCGTTCGGACGCGTGGTTAGCACTTCCCTGGTGCGACGCCCGTGTTGACGTGGACGTTCACCGACATGCCCGGACGCAACGGATGATCGGCGCCCAGTCCCTGCGTGACGCGGATACGCACCGGAACGCGCTGTACCACTTTTGTGAAGTTGCCCGTGGCGTTGTCCGGCGGCAGCAGCGCGAACTTTGAACCCGTCGCGGCGCTCAGACTCTCGACGCAGCCAATGGCCGTCGCACTGCCGTACGCGTCGACCTCGATCTCCGCCGGCTGCCCGACCTTGAGATTCGCAAGCTGCGTCTCTTTGTAGTTCGCCATCACGAAAATTCCCGTGTCGGTGACGATCGTGAGGAGCGGCTGGCCCGCTTGAATCAACTGCCCGGGCTCTGCCTGCTTCCGCGAGACGATACCTGACGCTGGCGCAGTCACGTGCGTGTAGCTCAACTGCAATTGAGCATTGTCTGAAGCCGCCTGCGCGCCTGCCAAACGTGCGTCGGCCAGACGAACACCAGCCTGCGCGCCGGCAATCGTTCCGCCGGCCGCCGCGGTTTGCCGCTGGATGGCGACCACGTTCGCGGACGCCGCCTCAGCCGCGGCACGCGCCCCGTCGAGCTGCATCTTCGAGACGATCTGCTTGCCCGCCAACTCTTCCATGCGCGCAAGATCCTGGCGTGCCTTCACTTCATTGGCGCGCGCCGCGGTAATCTGTGCATCGAGCGCGGAACGCTCCCCTGACGCCTGCTGCACGGCCGCTTCCGCCTGACCGCCGCTTCCACCCGCGCCGCCGGCCGCCGCCTTGGCCGCCGCCAGATCGGCCTGCGCCTGCGCCAAGCGCACCTTGTACTCGGACGGATCGATCTGCACCAGCAGCGAATCGGCCTTCACGTGATCGTTGTCGTCGATCGTGACAGCTTGCACGTAGCCGCCGACCTTCGCGAGTACGGGCACGAGGTGTCCGTCCACCGCCGCGTCATCAGTCGATTCGTGCGAGCGACCGTAATTCCACTGCTTGATCGCCCAGATCGCACCGAGTGCGACGAGCACGAGCACGATGGGAAGAACGAACTTCTTCTTGCTGCTCTTTGGTGCCTCTGGCGCTGCCGCTGGATTCTCGCGTTTATCGTCGACGTTCTGCTTGAGTGCTGTTGCCATGATCGGAGTCGGTGACTGTAATGATTCGTTAACGAAGCTGCGAGACGGTTCCTTCGGCGCGCGCGAGCGAGACGAGGGCCGTCTGATAAGCCGCGAGCGCATCGATCAATCCGGTGCGCGCCGCGTTCAAGGTGCCGAGCGCCGTGATGACGTCAGCGTTGCCTGCGACGCCGGCGCTGAAGCGATCCCGCGCCTGCGACACTTCCTGCTCGGCGAGATTCTGCCGGTCGCGCGCCGCATCAACTGCTTCGCGCGCTGACGCGATGTCGAGGAACGCGCCGCGCACATCGACGGCGACTTGCTGGCGCAAATCGCGGCGACGGAGCTCGATGTCCCGCGCCACCGCTTCCTGCTCCTGCGTCTGCCCCTCGCGCTTTCCACCTGCGAAGATGTTCCAGTTGAGCTGCACGCCGTACGTGTACGTGTTGAGCAAGTGCTCGAGCGCGATGCCGGTTTCGCCGTCGTTGCCAAACGCGCCGATAGTCGGCTTGCCAGTGGCCTTGATCGCCGCGAGCTGCTGCTCCGCTGCCGCGAGCTGCGCATCAGCGGCGCGAATGTCGGGCCGTGACCGCACGGCAACGTCGACTGCAGCCGCCTCGTCCGTCGCCGTCGGCAGCGCGAGCGTGCCCAACGAATCGGTGAGGTCGAGCTGCGTCTCGAGCGGCAAGTTCAGCGCGCGCAGTAAATCGAGCCGTGCGCGATCGCGATCGTTGCGCGCCGCGATCAACTGCGCGCGTGCACCTGCTACTTGCGATTGCGCCCGCGTGACGTCGAGACCAACACCTACGCCCGCCGTGAGTTGATCGCGCGCGATGACGAGCAAGTCCGCGGCGACACTGGAGTCAGCCAGGCGAGCTTGAAGCGCCGCGTCGCTGCGCAACGCGCGAACGTAGATCGAGGCAGCGATCGTCGCCGACTGCTCGGCGGCGATTGCGACGTCCGCACCGGCGGCCGTCTGATTCGCTTCCGCCGCTTTAACGCGCTGGCGCGCCGCAGGATCGTACAGCGACTGCGAGGCTTGGCCGCGGAAATCCCACAGGTACACCGGTCCGATGATCTGACCATTCGGCGCGAGCAGCGGCGGCTGGCCCGGCTGCGACGGAAAGTTGAAACCGAACGATGCGCTGTTCAACGTGTGGCTCGTCCAGTTCGGCGCCGCCTGGATCTGCGGCAGCAGCTCCGAACGCGCCTGCAACACGCGCGCGTGCGCTTCGTCGACATGCGCCTGTGCGCTCTGCACGCCGACGGTCTGCGCTGCAGCGAGCCGCGCCGCGTCGCCGAGCGACAGACGCTGCACCGCGGGCGCCTGCGCTTCCGCGACGCGGACGAAGAACGCCAGCAGCGCGACGATCACAGAGAGAAAAGCACCAATTCGAATGAGTTTTGCTTGGATGTTCATAGCGTGACTGTACCGCGCTCACGCTGATTCGCGTCGCACGGCCGGATTGCGTAGAGGTAAAACTGCATCAACTCGTCGAGCACCTGCTCATCGCTCTTCTTCGCGATGGACGTAAAGCATTCGCGATGCGTGCACCACAGCCCATGCATCACGAAATGCGCGGACAACATTCTCGCGGCGACGGCCGGATCGATCTGCCGGAACTCGCCCGACTCGACCCCGCGCGCGATGATGCCTGAGATCAACCGGTGACCGCGCGCCACGACTTCCTCGCCGTAGAAACGTGCAAGGTCCGGGAAGTTGTGAATCTCGGCGTGGATCAGCCGGAAGATCGGAGCGAACTGCGCGGATCGGATGAACGTCCAATACCGCTGCATGAACTCGGTAAGCGTCTCCGTCGCTGAAGTCGCCGACGTCGCGTTTTCGCTGACGATGCGCTCCCCTTCCTCGAGCTGCGTGATCACCGTATGGCGCACGACCTCGCGGAACAGCTCTTCCTTATTCGGGAAGTAGAGGTAGATCGTGCCTTTCGAGAGGCCAGCCCGCTTGGCGATGTCCTCGAGCCGCGATGCCGCGAGCCCACGTTCGCCAAACACGGCGAGCGCGGCATTCAGGATCTGCCCGGGCCGCTCCTCGGGGAGACGGCGCCATCTGGGCTCTTGGGACGACAGCGGCGATGCCATGGACCTGCGATTACTGACCGGAAGTGAATACAAATAACTGACGCGTCAGTAATATAGACGATCCAAAGGCCCCAAACAAGGCCTTACCACCGTACGCGCTACCTCTTCGACTCCTCCAACCACTCGTACGCCTTCGACACGTCCGCCCGGGTCAGCGCATGACCACCCGGCTGCCACACCGTCGTCACCTCCGCGCCGCACAATTGCAGCAGCTCGGCGAGCCGGTACGGATGGTCGCGCGGGACGATCGGGTCGTCCTCGCCGGCGCCTATGAACACGCGCTTTCCAACGAGCGGCACGCGCTCCTCGGGAACGAACGGCACCATGGGGCGGAACAACACGGCGGCCGATAAAGTCACCGGCGACGTCAGGAGAATGCTCGTCGCGATGTTCGCTCCATTTGAGAAGCCGACGGCGACGATTTGATTGGCATCGAATCCATACTTCGCGGCCGCGGCGGCGACGAACGCGATGAGATCGTCCGTGCGTGCGCGCAGATCCTCCAGATCGAACACGCCTTCAGCGAGTCGCTTGAAGAAGCGCGCAGCGCCGTGTTCGAGCACAGTTCCTCGCGGACTGAGCAGCGCGGCGTCGGGCGCCAGCATCTGGCCAAGCTGTATGAGATCGTTCTCATCGCCGCCGGTGCCGTGGAGCAGCAACAGCGTTCGCGGATCGTCGCCTTGCGGCGGCAGAAAGCGATGCGTGTACGTGGAAAGTGCGTCGGTCATAGTTTGGGCACCCGCCGGGCAAGGCGTTAGTGTTCACGCTCACTACAATGTAGTCGGAATCTGTATGAGCAACGCATCAGCAACACATGAGCAACGCTGACGAATCCGACCGGGTACGGCTCGACAAATGGCTGTGGGCCGCGCGCTTCTTCAAGACGCGCTCACTGGCCACCGAGGCCGTGACTGGCGGCAAGGTCGAGGTCAACGGCGAGCGGGCCAAGCCGGCCAAGGCCATCAAGCCGGGCGATGAAGTTCGACTGCGGGCCGGCCCCTATGAGCATATTCTAATAGTTCGCGCGCTCGCCGAACGGCGCGGATCGGCCACGGTGGCACAGACGCTGTACGAGGAGACCGAGGCAAGCGTTCAGGCTCGCGAAAAACTCGCCGCCCAGCTCAAGCTCGCGCCGGCCCCATTCGTGTTCGAGGAGAAAGGCCGTCCGACCAAGAAAGATCGCCGCGACCTCTCTCGGTTCATCGATCGAAAGCGCCGGTAGACGCGTCCGCATTCGGAGTGCTCGCCTCACCCAGCAATCGCGGGAAGACCGCGCGACTGACCGAATGGCCGCCGTCGAACTCGATGATGTCGTGCGGCACGGCCGCCGCATCCAGTCGCGCACGTTCGGCAGCCAACATCGCGGCATCCACGTACTGATCGCGATTGCCGAGCACGAGGGTGAGTCGCGCGCCGTGCAGTGCGTGTGCGCCGCGTGCGAGATCCGTGTCCGGCGGCAAAAGACCGCCCCACAACACCAGGCGGCTCGCGCGCGTTCGTCCGTGCGTCAACCATCGCGTCGCCGTCGCGGCACCCTGTGAAAAGCCAATCACATTGATCGCCGCTCCTTCGGCGGCGGTGCGCGTCACGACGTCCTCGCGCAGCGCGTCGAGATACTCGACGTAGTCGGCGATCTCCGATGCGCGATCTTCGCGCGTCATCCAGGTGGCGCCGACCGGACGTTCACTCGCCGGCTTGTCGACGCCAATCAGATAAAATCGATTGAGCGCTTCCGGTGCGACAACGAGACTGGTGTCCGATGCGAGTGCACCGAAGTACCGAACGAATTCACCGGCGAGCTGGCCGTAGCCGTGCAGTACGAACCAGATCGCCGACGGCGCACGCTCCTGCCCACCGAGGGTGAAGAAGCGCGCCGTGCGTTGCACGCGCAGATGATGGGTGTGAGGCGCCGGAGCGCGTTCGTCGGGCACGATTGAACATACTCCACTCGTACGAACAGGGGCGCCGGCAGATTGCCGGCGCCCCTGTCGTTGTTCCCTGACGTCTCTAACCGCGACGAATCGCTACGGGCGACCCGACTTGGACGCTTGCTCGCCGGCGGCCAAGAGCTGCGTCTCGGTCGTGCTGTGCTGCAGCAGCTCGAGCGCCTTCTCCAACTGATGATCCTCGCCGACGCTGCGTGCTTTTGCCGCCGCGTCTCCGAAGGCAAGACGCGTCACGCGATTCGCGAGATCGTTCGTGAGGAACGTGCGTGCGGTGGCGTCGTACTTCGGATCGATCGTGACCTTGGCTGCGGCAATGCGATGCATGAGCTCGTCCGTCCATCCCGACGGCACGGCGAAACTCGGCTTCACCGTTCCCTTGAGTTGGATCGCGTAGTCCTGCTCCACCGTGATCACCTGCTGGAGCTTCGGTGCAATCGCTCTGAGGAAGGAGCGCTCCGCGGTCGACAACGTGTCGTCGGCCACCACGACATCCGGGTGAATGCCGCCGCCACCGTACACGATGCGGCCCGCGTCAGACTTGTACTTCGGCTTGGGCATCGTGTCACGACCGAGCGAATCGGGATGCACTTCCACGAGCTGTCCATTCGGCAACAGCACGCGCTCACGATGGATCGACCGACCACTGGGCGTATACCACTTGGCCGTGGTGATCTTGAGATGGTAGCCGCCATTCAACTCGTACACCGACTGCACGAGTCCCTTGCCGAACGACGTGGTGCCGACGACCAGCGCGCGATCGTGATCCTGCAGCGCGCCCGCGACGATTTCGGTGGCGGATGCCGAACCGCCGTCGACCATCACGACGAGCGGAATGCTCAGCGCGAGGTGGCGTCCCTGCGACTTGATGTCTTCGGTGGCCTGGCTTCGTGAGCGAACGCTCACGATCTCCTGGCCCTCGGGAAGGAACAGGCTCGCCGTCTCGAGCGCCTGATCGACGATGCCGCCGCCGTTGCCGCGCATGTCGAGCACGAGTCCTTTCGCGCCGGCCTTGACGAGACTGTCGACGGCGGACGCGACTTCGTCAGCCGTGTTCTCGTTGAACGTTTGCAGCGGGATGTACCCGACGTGATCGCCAAGCAGTCCGGCGTATGCGACGGCCGGCACGTGAATGATGCGCCGCGTGAGGCGCAGCTTGATCGGTTCGGCGACGCCCGCCCGTCCGTACGTGACGGTGACGTTGGAGCCCGGATCGCCGCGCAGGAGCTCAGAGACTTTGTCCAGCTCGAGCGCGGCGGTGGACGTCGTATCGACGGCGAGAATACGATCGCCTTCGCGCACGCCAGCTTCTTCGGCCGGCGTATTCGGGAAGACCTGATCGACGACGACGGTACCCTTGTCGGGCTGGCCAATCGCCATGCCGGTGCCGCCGTAGCGGCCGCCCGTCGCGCGATTGAAGGCCTGCGACTCGACGGGCGACAGCAGCTCGCTGTACGGATCGTTCAATTGTTCGACGAGACCGCGGGCTGCCTTCTCGTACGCGGCGCCGGCGGGCAGCGTGTCGACATACTGGTTCTTGACCAGCGACATCACCTGATCGAACAGCAGTGCGCTGGCGCGAGCGGGCGGCTCCTGAAGCAGGAAACCGCCCGCGACGATTGGAACAACGAGCAGCGTTGCGACCGCCGCGGTACGAAATCGTGGCATCGAGAGTCCGGAAAAGTCTGTGCTACAAACTTACGTCGTGGGCGAGCTCCGCGTGGGTCGCCGTTCGCCAACCTGCATGGTGCAGTTCGGCTTGGGCGCGGGCTTCGACCGCGCCGCTGACGGGGCGCTGGCTGGCGCCGGCACGTGGCCGGGCGCGTACAGCACGCGACCGCGTGCCGCGCGCGCCTCGTGGCGCTGCTGCTCGAGCAGTGGATCGGGACGCACGGCATGCGCCGGCGCCGGAGCGGTGGGGACTGACAACACGCCGCCGTAGCCCGTGGGCCGGTGCGTGGGATCGGCGGCGAAAATGCCAATCACGAGCATTGCCACTGGTACCACCTGATACCGTGGAATGGTCTGCCAGAAGCGTTCGATGGAGCTTGACATATGGAGCACTCCACGAGAGAGATCCCGCACGAATGCAGACTACGACCAAGGCAGGTCAATGTCAACGAAAAAAACGCTACAGATGAACGAATCCAAAGTGGTCTAACATCGTTCTACAGATAGCCTTACGAAATCCAGACAAATCGATCGAGCCGGCTCGTCCCGCCCTTCGTCCCGCTATTTGTGCTGCGCGGCCGGGCCGAGCTTCCAAATGCCGTTCAGCATGTCTGACGCATAGAGGCTGCCGTTCTGGTAGCTCACGCCCCACACGTACACGCCGCGATTCACATCGGCGAGTCCCGTCGCAAGCTCACGTCCCATCAAACGCAAATCGCAGCGCGAAAGATTCAGCGCCGCATCGAAGCTCTGGTCGCTCTTTGGGCACGTGCCCAAGTCGCCGCGAATGTCGAGCGCGCGAATGCCGGCGTTGTAATACGCGGCGTACAGAATTCCATTTGTCTCATCGACGGAAAAATTGTGCGTGCCCGCGCCGTCCACGTGATAGAACGCGACCTCCTTCGGCGCCGTGAGATTGCTCACGTCGATCACGTGAATGTCGCCGCTCGACGTGCTGCCCACGGTGCCCGGGCCTTCCTGACCCACGAAGGCGAATCGCTTGGAGCCGCTCGGGTCGTGATACCACCAGATGTTGTGCACCTCGCCGCCAGCCGTGACGACGCTGCCGAGCACCTGTGGATGCTCCGGCGATGCACCCGTGCCCAATCCACCGATGTCCAAAATCTCGACGCCATCGTTCCAGAGCGCGACGAACAGCAGGCCGTCTCGCTCGTAAGTGTCGTGCACGTACGGTTTGCCCGCGATCTCCGAAAAGACTTGTGTGGGTGATGAGGGATTACTCAAGTCCACGATGACGAGCCGCGCGGGATAGGCATCGCCGACCGGATCGATACCGAGGAACGCATAGAGCTTTCCGTTCACGCGCCCCAGCTTGGCGGTGTGCACGCCTTGCACCGTCTCGGCACTCGAGAATTGACTGAGCAGCGCGGGATGGCGCGGGTCGGCCAAGCCGTACACGGCAATCGAACCGGGGTCAAACTCCGTCGCGACGACGAGCAACTGACCGTCATCGCTTACTTCGACGTCGCCGGTGGTTAGCGCTCGGGCGACGATGACCGAATCGACCAGCATTGGTGTGTTTCCGCTCACGTCCCAAATGCTGATCTTGTTGCCGACCGTTCGGCTACCGAAGCCCCAGCTCGATGTGTACGCGATGGGACCATGGACCGCGATCTCAGCTTGATAACGCACAGTGTCAAAGCAGCTGCCGAGTACGCGCAGCGCTGCCGGCCCGGCTTGCGTCACCGTTAATCGTGCCGGTTTGGCTCCGATGTCGCTGCCAAGACACGACGCATTCGACGTCGGCGTTGTGTCGCCGGCGTTCGGATCGGCAACAGCACCGCATGCTGTGAGGCTCACGACCATTGCGAGCGCGCTTGTCGCGAGCATGATGCGCCGGCACCCCGCGCGACGGAGCATGCTCGCATGAATCATCAGTCGCACGCGCTCGCCTGAGCGTGACTCATCGACATTCCGGGCATCGACTCGTGAGAATTTCCTGATGCTCCGCCCGACATGGCACCGGGCAGCGCAACGCCGTACCGACCCATTCGATCGTGCCCCGATCCCACACGGAGACGCACGCCCGCCGACAACATCCACATCCGATTCGCACCGTATCGCTGCTCGGCGTTGAAGATTCCAGCCGGATCGCCGGCGGCGACATGCAACCGTTCAACTTCCACGAACGGCCGTCCAGTCACTACGCTCACGTGCGCTGCCGGTGCGGAAATCGACGCCGAGTAGATCGTCCAGCGCGAGACGCCGAGGTTGGAGAGATCGAGCGGCGGCCGCGGCGTTCGAAACGGGTCGAGAAGGCGCTCTTCCTCCGGTCGATCGGACTGCTCGCCGCGAACCGCGCCGATGAGGCCCCAACGGCACGCCGCCGCTTCGCCCAACACACTGTGCAACGATGTGACATTCTGGCCGGCGTACGTCTCGTTCGTGTGCGCCCACTCGAGAAGCGCGTAGTGCCAGCTCGTTTGCGTGTCCCGCTCGAACCGCGCATCCAGGCTCGATTTCTGTTGATCGAGCCCGTGCCCACTCTGTACTTCCGGCGATTTGACGCGCGCCACACTACCGCTCACCTCTAGACCGTCTAATGGAAGCACCGTCAGGCGCGACGACCACGAGTCGCCGAAGCGCGAATACTCGGGCGCCGAGCCAGGGCTGAGCGGCTCGTCGCCGTTGAACGTCGCCACTTCGGCGATCACCGGCCCACGACGCACTGCGCCGACCGCAACGACGCGCTCGAGAATCTGCGCGAGGTGATGATTCACCGGGTACTTCTCGAACGGCCGCACCATGGGATCGTCGCTCCCGAACGGCACGAAGCCGCGGCCCACGAACGTCGACGCCGAAAAACCGGCCGCATGACCGGTCGCGCCGATCAACGCCTCGTGCACGTACGAATGCGGATGCCGGCGATCGACGTAGCCTTCACCGTAACCGCCGGTATTCAACTCGCCGCGCTGCAGCGTGAGGCCTTCGAGATTCAGCGTGCCAACGGCCTGCAACCAATCCCACGACGCATGCGCCATGATCACCGGCTGCGACAGATACGCCTCGGTGAGCGCCGACCGCGTCGCCGTTGGATCCGCGCGCGTGACGACAGGAATCGCCTGCGCCATGACCGACACGTTTTGCGCGGACAAGGAGTCGCGCGCGATGCCGAGTGCCGCTAGCGTGACGAGAACACAAATGCGCATGATCCCCAAAGCTAGCCAGCCTCGCAGCGAGTTGCGTGCGACGATTGCGCTCGCGATCCCCGTGGTATTCGTCCAGGTCGGCTTCATGGCCATGGGCACGGTCGACACGCTCATGGTCGGCCACCTGTCCGCCACGGCGCTCGCCGCGGTCGCACTCGGCAATTTGTATTTCTTCAATGTCTCGATCTTCGGCGCGGGCGCGCTCATGGCGCTCGACCCGCTCGTCGCGCAAGCACTTGGCGCCGGAGAGCGCGATGCCGTATCGCGCGCCGTTCAGCGCGGACTGATCCTCGCGCTCGTTCTCAGCGTAGCGACGGCGCTCCTGCTCGCGCCGGCATCGTGGGTGTTGCACGCCGCGCATCAACAGGCCGAGGTCATCCCCGACGCGGCGCGGTACGTCGAGATCTCGATTGCCGGCGCACTGCCCTTTCTCGCATTCGTCGTGCTTCGGCAAAGCCTGCAGGCCATGCACCGCATGGCGCCGATCGTCTGGACGGTGATTCTCGCGAACCTCTCGAACGTGTCGCTCAATTGGGTGTTCGTGTACGGACACCTCGGCAGCCCTGCGTTGGGCGTCATCGGCAGCTCCATCGCGACGGCGGTCAGTCGCTGGCTGATGATGTTCCTCGTATTGGTTCTCGGATGGCGAGAGCTCTCGCCGAGTTTGAGACCGTTTCGCGCGGACAGTCTCCGTTTTGGGCCGTTAGCGCGGATGCTCAAAATCGGCGCGCCGATCGGTGCGCAGCAGGCGCTCGAGGCGGGCGCGTTCGGTGCGATCGGCTTGCTCATGGGGGTGCTCGGCACCGTGCAGATGGCCGCGCACCAAATCGCTATCACCCTGGCATCACTCACGTTCATGGTGCCGCTCGGCGTCGCTTCGGCCGCCGCGGTTCGAGTGGGTCATGCCATTGGCGCCGGGGACGACGCGCGCGCGAAGTCCGCTGTGCGCGCGGCGTACATCTGCGGCGTCGGCTTCATGATCATTCCCGCCGTCTTGTTTCTCGTTATGCCGCATGCGTTCGCCGCGGCATTCTCTGGCGACGAGCGGGTCGTGGCGTTCGCGGCGACGTTGATTCCCATCGCCGGAGTCTTTCAGATCTTTGATGGTGCGCAAGCCGTGGGCGCGGGCGTGCTACGCGGCGCCGGCGACACCACGGCGCCGCTGTACGTCATGCTCGCCGCGTATTGGATCGTCGGCGTGCCGGTGAGCGCCTACTTCGGTTTGCACACCAAGTACGGCGCGGCGGGATTGTGGTGGGGTTTCGTCGTATCGCTCGCGGCGGTCGCGGTCTTTTTGCTATTGCGAATTCGCGTGGTGTTCGGCCGCGAGCTACGCCGCCTGCGGATTGAAGGCGGCCACTGACGACTCATTTGCTCTTGGTGAGAATGAACTTCATCGACTCGCTCTGTTCACCGGAGCAGTAGATCTGGCATTCCCAGGCGCCGAATGTGCCGACGATGTTGTCGGTCGTGAGACTGCCGCCGAACGCAGCGCCGGTCTCATCGTAGAATTGGAGCGTGGAGCCGCTGATCGTGCCTTGCATGAAGATGGGCGACGGTTCGGGGACGTAGAAACTGAGGCCGTCGGCGCACGATGGCACGCTCGACGCCGCCGATTTCTGCATGTGCATTTCGATGTACACGCCGTTCGAGGTGCCCTCCTGCTCGGTGATGATCCACGTCACGAGCCAGGTCTGCTTGCCCACGGTCTGGCGACTGCCCGTACAGATGTCGGTTTGCAGATTCATCGGCACAGCGACGGGCGTCGTCCACGTACCCGCCATGGATCGCGCAGGTGTAAGCGGTCCGTTAACCAAGTCGCTGATGCCGCTACACGACCCGAGCGCCACCGGCAGCGCTGCCATGAACGCAACGGCCACTATCGTTTTGAGCGCGCGCATGCGAGGCTCCCGGGCAGGGGTGGGCTGGCCGCCGATCTCGATCGGCCGCATCTTGTCTCTCCCTCCCCTGTCGGCCGCGAACGGAATTCGTGACAGCTCAGCTCTCGCCGCAGCAGCTCGACACCCTGGCGAACGGAATTCGAATCATCGCCCTGCGCCGCCTGGGCGACGCCGATGCTGCTCGCGACGTCGTCCAGGAGACGATGACTCGCCTGCTCGACGCATTGGCGAAAGATCAGTTGCGCGATGCCGACCGTCTCGGCGCCTTCGTTCGCGGTATCGCGCTGCACGTCATCGCCGACCATCAGCGCGCCGCGGCCCGTCTCGCGCCGCTGTCCGACGATCTGGTCCCCGACGGACGGATCGACTCGCTTGACGGTCTCGTGCGCGATGAGGACGTCGCGCGTCTTCGGGACGCGCTCGCTCGCCTCTCCGAGACCGATCGCGACGTGCTACACCTGACGTTCATTGAGAATCTGTCACCGCGCGCCGTGGCAGCTCGCCTTCGCGAGCCTGCCGAACGCATCAGAAAACGCAAATCGCGCGCGCTCGAGCGCCTGCGCGCCGCGTTCTTCGGCGACGGTGTCGGTCACGATTCGAAGCCTGCCGCGACAGAACTACATCCGAACCGTGACAATCCGCCCGACCCTGCGGAGGCGATCGTCGAATGAGCGACCGAGCGACGACGTGTGAGCTGGAGGGAACAGAAGAACGTGCGATACGCTATGCGTCGGGACAGCTCGACGCGAAGAGCGGCGCCGCGTTCGAGGAACACCTCGTCACGTGCAGCGCGTGCCAGGAGTTCGTGCGCTTCGCGGTGGCGCTTCGTCGCACGGAGGTCTTTCGCGCGGCGGCGCCACGGCGCAACACATCGCGCCGGTTGGGCAGCGCGATCGCCGCGGCAGTGCTCGTCGCGGTTGCCGCGGGCCTGTTCATCGTGGCAGTGCCGTTGCGCACTTCGCGCGTTCGTGCACTCGGGACACTTGCGAGTGCGCCCGTGTACGACGGTCTCATCGTTCGCGCCGCGCCGGCGCCATCTGACTCGGCGTTTGCCGCCGCCATGCGCGACTACGCTGCGGGTCGCTACTCGACTGCCACAACTGAGCTCGATACGCTGATTGCTCGTGGCACGGCCGGCGTCCCGGCGTTTTTCTTTCACGGCGCGAGCGCGCTCATGCTCAATCGCGCGGCGATCGGGCGCGATGATTTCACTCGCGTCGTCGACGGCGGCCCGTCGCCGTACGCCGCCGAGGCGCATTACTATCGCGCGCTGGCCGAGCTTCGACTGAACGATGCCGGCGCCGCCGCGGCGGATCTTCGCGATATCTCATCCGACGCTGCGATCTACTCTCGCGCCCACGACCTGCTCGACCGAGTGGAGGCGCTACGCTCGCGCTGATCGGCGCGCTTGGCCTTGCGGTTGCGAGCGCGCACGTTCCCCCTGCTGACTCGGCGCTCGCTCATCGCTTGTGGCTGGCGGCGCACGAGCGGGCGGCCATGCTGGACGAACGCGGCAGCCTCGCGCTGATCCTCCGCGCACGCCAGGCGGATCCGTCCTTCCTGCCGGCGGAGCTGGACTATATCCGAGCGAACGTCGATCGCCTCACCTTCGCCGAACGACGGCGGGCGGCCGCGAGCGGCATCCAAGATCAGGCGCTGGCACGATGTCTCGCCGCCGCCGCGGTGCAGCAGCAGGCGATGCTCGTCGTCGACTCGTTGCGCGCGATTGAACGACAATTCGGCAAGACGCGATGCACGACCGCCATGCTCGCGGATCTCCAGAATCGACTTCCCGTAACGCGACGCGCACCGCCTGTCGCTCGTGCAGTCTGGCGCGCCGCGGTTGGCGATCTCGCGCTGGTGCCAGAACCGTGGACGTCGCTTGCCGACGCGGAGCGTACTGCCGGCGATACCGCGGCGGCGATCGCCACGCTCGAGGAAGGCGTACGTGCGATGCCCGAGGCGCTCACCAAACTTCGGCTGTCGACGATCCTGCTGCAGTTCGCCGGCGATCGCGGCGATTCGGCCGCGACTCGCGCAATTCGTGCAGACATCGTACGGACGGTTGCGCGCGACGGACGGCCGGGCATTCGAATCGAATGGCTCACTTCCGTGGTCGGACGCACGACCGATCAGCGGGCGTGTGATTCGCTGACACGCGAAGCGATTCCTCTCGCCGCATCGAGACAGGCACACAACGCGTTGCTGATTTGGTATCAAACAATCGGCATCAATGCGCTCGATCGTGGAGACGTCAGCCAGGCCGTCGACGCCCTGCGCCACGCCGCCGCGCAAAGCGACACGATCGGCGGCATCCCCAATCGCTCGCGCCTTCACGTGCGGCTCGGTCGAGCGCTCGTGAAAGAGGGTCGCGCGCCCGAAGGAATCGCCGAGCTCCGACTCGCCCGCGCGCTCGCCGACACCGGCGACCGCTACACGCTCGCCGACATCGAGCACAATCTCGCGCACGCCTATGAATCGACGGGCGTCACCGATAGCGCGTTGCGCGCGATCGACCGGTTCGCCGTGCTCGCTGCACCCTTCGAGGACGACGGCATCGGCGTGATCAGTCTGCGCGACGCGGGAGTGATTCGCTGGAACGCGGGATTGCACGCGTCGGCGCGTCTCGCGTTCGAGCGAATGGTTCGTCTCATCGATCAGCGTCACGCATACGACTTCTACGCCGGCGAGTACTTCGAGCGGATCGGCGATCTGGCCCGTGCGCGGCACTACTACGCGCGAGTTCCCGACGGTGACTTCGAGGAGACCGCACGCGCGCTGGCAGGAAGCGTTCGCGTCTTCCTTGCACTCGGCCTCTCCGACAGCGCGGCGATCGCGGCGCGGCGTCATGACCGCGCACCGAGCACCGCCGAAGAGATCCCGCTGCTGCCGTCGGTGCTCGTGCACTCCGGACAAGCCGCGGCGGGATTGACGGCAATGCAGCGCTGGCTCGATACGCAGTCGTCACAGGCCAACGCGGAACGAACCGTTCGTGGCACAACGCATCTCGCCGGTTTATTCCTCGACGCGGGACGATACGACGACGCCGCGAACGAAGCCACTCGCGCAGCCGCGCTCGCGAAGCAGGGTCGCTTCGTCGATGACGAAGCGCGCGCGATGATGATATACGGCGCCGCGCGCCTGCGTCTTCATCGGCCCGACGATGCCGCGCAGATGCTCACCGCGGCGGATTCGATGCTGCGCGGACGCGGTTCGACCGAGCTCGCGTTCGAGCTCGCGGTGATGCGCGGCGACGCACTGGCCGCTGCCGGCCGCCGTGCGCCGGCGTTCGCAGCATACGAACGGGCGACCACATTGAGCGCGCGCATGCGTTCATCGTTCGACGACGATCTGGACCAGGCGCGCATCCACGCCGAGCAGATTGCGCCGGCGGACGGTGCGCTGAAGACATTGCTGGCGGCCGGAAGCCCCGTTGACGTCGACGCGTTCTCGCGCTGGTCACAGCGGCGCAAGGCAGCGCAGTTCGCCGACACGTCGCCGCGTCCGCCGCTCTCGATCGCGGCGCAGCAACGGATGCTCGGCGCGCACGACGCCGTCGTTGACTACGTGCTGCTCGACTCGGTTGCCGCGGCGATCGTCGTGACGGCAAATCGCGCAGCCGTCGTCACACTGCCGATCGCGACGGAGGCGATTGCGCGGCGCGTCGCCGCGATGCGTGCGCCGTTCACCGCGTACAATGGTCGCGTCGATTTGGCGCGCTTGACCTTCGACGCATCGAGTGCCGCCGCGCTGTATGCCGCGCTCGTTCAGCCGATCGATTCACTGATTCGCGGCGCAACGCGGCTCATCGTCGTCCCCGACGGTCCGCTGCATCTGCTGCCGTTCGACGCTCTCGTGACGAACGCAGGCTCAGCGCGAACGTTTCTGATCGAGCGATATGAGATCTCTTATTTGCCGTCCGTTACGCTGCTGCGCAAACCGACCGTTGTGACCCTGTCGGGCAAGCCGCTTCTGTTCGTCGGCTTTGGCGTTGACGGTGATACGGCGGAGTGGTCGGCGATCGCGAAAACGTGGCGCGGACCTGCGCAGCGCCTCCTGGGACGCGATGCGAATCAGGAGCGGCTTCGCGGCACCGCTCGTAGCGCCGGCATCATGCACTTCGCCGTGCATGCGCGCGCCAGCGAGAGCGATCCATTGGCGTCGCATCTCGAGCTCGCGCCCACCCCTGAGAGCGACGGAATGCTCGACGCCGCCGCAATCGAGCGTGCGCACATGGCGCCAAGTCTGGTCGTTCTCAGCGCCTGCGAGACGGATGCCGGCCTGCTGCTGCACGGCGTTGGAGCGATGGGGCTGGCGCGCGCGTTTCTCGTCGCTGGTGCGCGCGGCGTGATCGGTACGGAGTGGAGCGTGGGACCGGCATCGCTCGGCGTGATGTCGGTGTTCTATCGGCGGCTCGCCGACGGTGATCAGCCCGCGGCAGCGTTGCGCGCCGCGAAGCTCGAGCTGCTGCAGGCGAGCCCGACGTCGAACCCGTTCTACTGGGCGCCGTTCACGCTGACGGAGGTACCGTGAGCAGGAGCGAGTCGATGGCGTCGACGGCACGCTGGAATCGCTCGTCCCAATTGCCGGTGATCGCGGCCGTGGGCACGCCGGTCGTCCCGACTGCCGCGCGAAACAGCGCCTGCATCTCGTCGCGCATGTGGCCGCGGTCGCGCACGTCGTCGGCGATCCAGGGAACGTCGATCTCGCAGAGCAGATAGAGATCGGGGCGTCGAGCGGCGGCTTCGTCGACGATCCACGCCGGACACGTTCCGAAGTAATGCTCGCAATACACCACGGTGCTGAGCAGATCGGTGTCCTGGACCGCGAGCGGCTGCGTGCTTTCGGCGTGTACATCTTCGAGCGCCATCTGACCGCGCGCGATTGGGCCGTGATCGCCGAAGCTCACCGGTGCAGCTTTGCGCGCGACATAGTCACGGACGAACTCCGGGATCAGCGGAGCGCCGAAGTGCCGGGACAACTGTCCGGCAAGCGTGGTCTTGCCCGTCGATTCCGACCCAGTCAAGACGACGCGAATCATGCCAGAGTCGCGACGAGCGCGCGCTTCCAGGCGACGTAGCCCATGATCGCCAGCCCGAAGTAGATGGCGTAGTTGAACGCCGTCAAATAGAGATGATCGGCGATCAGCATGCCCACGTAGATCCCGTCGACGACGATCCACACCGCCCAGTTGTCGATCAGCTTTCGCGCGAGCATCCACTCGGCTACGAGACTTGCCGCGGTCGTTCCAGCATCGAGCAGCGGCATCGCACCGCCGGTGGCGTGCGTTGCCGCGATCAATACGAGCCACAGCGCGCCGCCGACGACAGCGGAGCCGGCGCGCACTCGAGGCGAGCCGCGGGTCACGTGCAGCGGCGTCCGTTGCGCTCCGCCGTACAACCACTCCCACCAGCCGTACGCCGAGAGCGCGAAGTAGACGATCTGGAGCGCTGCGTTCGCGAGCAACTTCTGTCGCAGAAAGAGCACGGAATACAGCGCGACGTTGATCATGCCGATCGGCCAATTCCAGACGCTCTCCAGAATGCTGAGATACACGCCCCAGATGCCGAACGCCACGGCAACGAGCTCGAGACAGCTCATGCCGTGCGCGAGCAACCACGCGCACGTTTGCGTCACGCTACTTCCCTGCGTCTAGCATGCGACTGCCATTCTACTGACCGAGC
The DNA here is from genome assembly GCA_036499625.1 of Gemmatimonadaceae bacterium. GTDB lineage: Bacteria > Gemmatimonadota > Gemmatimonadetes > Gemmatimonadales > Gemmatimonadaceae > JAQBQB01. The sequence goes on along the minus strand of DASYDJ010000035.1, from coordinate 296,216 downwards.
GCCGCCAGTCGCTGCGCACCGGCGGCCTGCACGCGGGTCGCAGCCGCATCGATCGCCGCCAACGTCTCGCGCGACGAACCGCCGACTTCGATGTCGGTCATCGTGTGCAGCGCGGCCACGTAGTAGTCGGTCCAGGTTTTGAGAATGTCCTGCTCTTTCGCGCGATCGCCGCCCGCGGCCAACGCCGTTTTGCTCAGCGCCAGCTCGGTATCGAGCCGTTTGATGGCCGCCGCTTCCTGCTCGGCGACGAGCGCACGCGCCGTCGCGCCGTCCGCCGATGTGAGAGTCAACACCGACGCGAGCGCCGCGTCGCCGACGTTCACCATCTCCGGCTTGGACACCATCCCGATGCGGTCGCCGTCGGTGTGGTAATAAACGTCAGTGAAATGCCAGAACAGCGCACCAGGTTTCTTGAATTGGAGAAATGGTGTGTGATCGCTGCCGCCTTCGAATGGATTCGTGCGTACCACCCAGCCATCCGTTGCCGCTTGATCGAGACACCGCGCGAGCAGATAGTCGTTGTAGTAGTGCGGCGTGAGCTCCGCCTTCGTGATCGGGCGGCCGCCCCATTCCGAATGCTTATCGTCGCCGCGGGTCCAGATCGCCGAGGGATCGGGCATCTTCTCGATCAAAAAGGTGCCCCCGGTCTTCGCGGCATTCTCGCCCGTCATATCTAGGCTCAAGCCCCAGTGCACGCCCTTGGTGCGCACCGAATCCGCCGCGAGATAGTTGTGCGTCTGCGCGATTTCGAGACCGAACAGCATCGTGATCGAGCGCTTGGGCGCGATCGACTTGTTCCGCACCAACGTAGCGAGCACACGCGCCATCTCGCTCAAGTCGCCGACGCCGGACGCGTTGTCGTTCGCGCCAGGCTCCTGCACGTGCGCGCTCAACACGTAGCGCTCTGACGGCGCGACGCTGCCATGAATGTCCGCGATGAGCGTCTGCTCGTCGGTCGGATACATCTTCGACTTCGTCTTCACGCGCAAGCTCACTGGACCTTTTGCCAGCGCTGCGCGAAAGCGCGTGACCGCGTCGTACGAGATGGGAATTCCCCACGCGCGCTTGGTGCTGTCGTAGGCAATCGAGCCGAATTGAATCGAATGCGTGTGCACCGTGGGCTGCGTGTACGCGGGCATGCCGTACGTCAGCACGCCGAGCGCGCCGCGCTTCTGTACCGCCTCGCTGAACACTCGGCCGACATTGCCATCGGCGAGCACGATCTTGCCCGCCACCGACACACGATCGTAGTCGGCCGCCGCGCCTTTGCCGACGTCCACCAGCGCCGCCATCACGCCGGAATCAGGCGTCGAGAACGAATTGATCGCCAGCATGTTGCGATTCGTCGCGAAGTCGAGCACGGGCGCGGCTTGGCCAACGATGCTCACTGTCGCCGCCACGGGCTCCCAGCCGGGATCGCGCATCGGCCGATGTTCGATACGGTACGTGAGAACGTCCGACGGCGACGCCTTCGATTCCTCGACGTAGCCGGCGTCCTTTAGAATTCCCTCAACACGGTGGATGCTGGCGTTGAAGCCAGTGTTCCCAGGCCAACGGAAATACTGATCCATGAACGCGACTTGATCGTACGCACGGTCGCCCGAAAAAAGCGGTCGCACGAGATCGAAGTAGTGCTGCACGGCAGCCGGCGGATGACGCGGCGCTGCCTGCGCCGCCGATGCGGTCGCGATAACAGCCGTGGCGGCAATGCCCAGCGCGATGGTTCGGGATGTAATAGTCACGACGGCTCCGCTGGATAAACGCGATGAACCCGATGAACGCATAGAGGAATCAGCGTTAGCTTTTGTCGACATGCAACTCGTAGAAATCGATCCGGTCACGCCCGACCCGGCGCTCATCGCACGCGCCGCAGCCCTGCTGCGCGCCGGACGCCTCGTCGCGTTTCCGACCGAGACCGTATACGGCCTCGGCGCGAACGCCCTCGACGCTGCGGCGGTCGAGCGAATCTACGAGGCAAAGGGCCGTCCTGCCTACAATCCGCTCATCGTTCACGTCGCGTCGGCGGCGCAGGTACTGACCGTCGCCCAGGAGTGGAACGATGCGGCCGAACGCCTCGCACGGATGTTCTGGCCGGGCCCGCTCACCATCGTGCTTCCCAAGCGCGTGGATGTGCCCAACATCGTGAGTGCAGGCCTCGATTCCGTCGCAGTGCGAGTCCCCGCGCATCCTGTCGCCCGCGCACTGTTGGAGGCGTGCGGTCTGCCGATTGCGGCGCCGAGTGCGAACCGATCGATGATGTTGTCGCCCACTACCGGCGCGCACGTCGCCAAATCACTCGGCGACGCTGTCGACCTGATTCTCGACGCCGGGCCGACCGCCGTTGGAATCGAATCCACGGTCATCGATGTGACTGGCGACCGGCCGACGCTCCTGCGTCCCGGTACGATCACCGTGCCCGAGATCGAGTCGGCTGTCGGGCCAATCGACATCGCAACGCAGGCCGCGACCGCCGCAGCGCGACCGTCGCCAGGCATGATGGATCGCCACTATTCGCCGCGCGCACGCGTTGTCATTGCGAGCGCCAGAGATGTTGCCGACATCGCACGCCGCGAGCGAGAAACAGGGGTTCGCGTGGGGGCAGTAGTCATCACCGCGACCCCACCGAACATCCAAGTCAATCGGCTGCCGAACACGCCGGACGGGTACGCGGCGCAGCTCTACGGGGCGTTGCACGCATTGGACGATGCCGGCTTCGACGTCATCATCGTGGAGCGCGTGCCAGACAGCGTCGAGTGGTTCGGCGTGCGCGATCGACTGGAGCGCGCGAGTCGAACCGGCTAATCGCGCCTGGTCACCACGCGCCGGAAAACGCCATCAGCAGAAACGTGCTGGCCGGGACGCTCGAGATGTTCGGGAACGTCTGCCGAATGATGTTCAGCGCCAGTTTGGTCCGCGGTCCGTCGACGTAATAGTTGCCGCCCACGACGATTTGCCGCTCGAACGCGTCGCTCTGCACCGACTCGTGCGTGCGATCGTGATCCCACGAGTCGTACCGCGCAACCAGCTCGATGCGAGGATCCGGGCGGTATGCGCCCAAGCTGTACCAGCCAAATCGGTGCAAGAGCCCGTCGCGCGCCGACATGGTTTCACCGCGCAGCGTGACCGACTTGTCCTTGTACTGGATCTCCGTTCCGCCGCGCTCGCGATGTTGGAGCGGCGAGCCGCCCTCGTACGCCCCGGTGCCGCCGATCTCGAAATCGGGCGCGAAGCTCGGGTGCAACACCACTCGGCCGATGAACGCTTTCTGATCGTTGCCGTCGGTGGTGCCTTGATCGTCGCCCGTCTCGTTGTAGACGCCGACGTGATATTCCACCACCTGCGTGAGCGCACGGCCGTTGACCGACGCGCCGAGATCGCGCGTGTCGCCCAAATTCACCGCGCGCGATTTGTCGGCGGCGAAATTGGTGCGCTCCACAGTTTCTACCGCCGGCAGCGCTTCGCTCCCCTCTAATCCATAGGGGAGTACTTGCTGGCCGACGTCGACGTTCATCATGGGGCTCACGATATAGGTCAGCGCCGCATCCTGCAGTATGCGCGTTTTCTGATCGACCGCCACCGCTTCGACGGCCGACGAATCCGTCCGCGTACCGACGGTGCTCGTCAGGCCGAGATTCTTCGCCGCGTCAAACGACACGCGCCACTTCAATCGCGGCGACACCGACCCGTTCAGCTTCACGTCGGCTTTTCGCAGGCGAAATCCATCCTTGTTGAGTGGATCGCCCGCGCGATAGTAGATGTCGACAAAGCCGTGCAGCTCGAACGGCGGCAGCGTAATGGTGCGGGTCGAGTCCTGGGCCGCGAGCGGGGCGCCGGCGAAAGACACAGCCAGCAACACCGCCGGCATGGCGCGAGAAATGTGCATGTGGTGAAGGCGAGCGATGGCTCGAAACGTCGAGCGGTGGGACGTGCGCGCGAACGCGCAACGAGCAGTACGGCGCTGCGCAGGATGCCGGCCGACTTCGCCCGCACCCGGTGCGCCGGGATCAGGTCTTATGTCGGAATATGATGCGCCCGCGAGTGAGGTCGTATGGCGAGACTTCGATCGTCACGCGATCACCCTGCAATACGCGAATGCGAAACCGGCGCATGTTGCCGCCGAGTGTCGCCAAAACATTGTGTCCGTTGGTCAACTGCACACGAAAGGTCGCGTTCGGCAACACTTCCGTAACCTGCCCTTCTAACTGAATCGGTTCTTCCTTGGCCATGAACCCTCATGTGGGAGATCAAAACGGGCGAACAGAAGTATAGACAGCCGGTGGACAGTCGGTAAGACGAGCCTCAATAGGATGCTCTCGGATGCTCTCGGATGCTTTCGAGTATCCACGAACGACAAAGGCCTCCCCGAGGGGAGGCCTTTGTGCCAACCGAGTCGCCTCACGGCGTCGTCTTCTTCGTCTTGTCGACGTTGTTCCCCAGCACGCCGCCGAGGATACCGCCCACCGCCGCGCCGATCACGCCGCCTTTGACCTTGTTGCGGCTCGTCGTGGCGCCAAGCACTGCGCCGGCGGCCGCACCAATGGCTGCGTCACGCTGCGTGTGCTTGACCGTCGTGGTATGCGTCACGGGCGCCGCGACCACTTCGCCGCTGCTCTCAGACCGGCTCGAGCCGCTCGAGTGATGAACCGTATGATGCGCGGTCGATGCCGTGTGCGTCACCGGCGCGGGCGTCACGGGCTTCGACGCAAGGGCCGGCGCCGCCAACGCGCTATCCTGCGCGCGCTCGACCGCCGAAATGCTGTCGAGCGACGTCTTCTGCTGCGCCGCGAGCGAGAGATCGGTGTTCAACGCCGAATCGCCGGCCTTGTTGCTGCTCTTGCTGCACGCGCTCGCCGCGACGACGAGGGCGATACTGATCGCTGTTTTCAACTTCTGCATAGGTGGGCCTCCTCAGGCTACAGCGTCTATTGGCAGAGCCCGTGCCACATTGGCAATCTCGGCTCGCTGCGCGAAGGTTTCCGCGAAAATGGTGCCCCGCGCCGTCGCACGCCGTGATACACACCACGTTGTGGTGCGATCTGACGCGCACCATTGTGACGTCCGCCACACCCTCACGTTGACCTCGCTACATTTTGTCCTTGACCGGGGTGCCTGCCCACTGAGGGTGCAGGCTGAGAAAAGACCCGCAGAACCTGATCCGGTTCATACCGGCGTAGGGAGTCATCAATGGTTTGCTTCAGTTCGCCGGCGCTCATGCGCCGCGCTTCCGCCGCGCTCGCCGCGGCATTCTTCTCCACGCTTCCGTTCGCGCTGCACGCGCAAGCCGCCGCGCACGACACGTCTCGTGCGACGACCCGCGCCGACAGTGCCCGAGCACTCGAGCGGGTGACGATTTCCGCGGTGCGCGGCTCCGGCGCCGCGCCAATCTCACAGAAAACGCTCACGTCGGCGGATCTCACGCCGCGCTACTTCGGACAGGATGTGCCGCTCCTCCTCCAAGGCGCGGCGCCGTCGCTCACGTCGTATGCCGAAACCGGCAACTATTGGGGCTACAGCTACATCCGGCTGCGCGGAATCGATCAGTCGCGCATCAACCTCACGCTCGACGGCATTCCACTCAACGATCCGGAAGATCAGGTCCTCTACTTTGCGGACTTTCCAGATCTCTCAAATAGCCTGAGCACCGTTCAAGTTCAGCGCGGCGTGGGCACGAGCAGCAACGGCACCGCGGCGTACGCGGGCTCGATCAACATGGAGAGCATGCCGCTCGCGTCCTCGCAGCGCGGCGGACAGATCCAGCTCGAGGACGGCTCGTTCGGCTCGCGCCGTGTGAGCGCGGAGTACATGACCGGACTGCTGCCTGGACGATTCGCCGCGTACGCGCGCGTGTCGGACCTGACCACCGACGGCTACCGATACCACTCGGGCGTTGACGGACGGTCTGTCTTCTTCAGCGCCGGCTACTTCGGCGATCGCGACATCGTCAAGTTCACCATGACGAACGGCACCATGCGTGACACCATGGCCTATGACGCTGTCGCGGTCTCCGATCTCGCGACGGATCGACGCATCAACCCACTGTCGCCCGAAGACCGCGACGGCTTCAGCGAGCGTATCGCCGCGCTCTCGTACACTCGGCTCCTGGGTCCTTCGTCGTCGCTCGCCACCACGGCGTACCGCATCTCGTCGGCCGGTGACTACGACGTGGTCGTCGACGATGCGGGAACGCTGGACAACTACAATCTGAAATTCGCGTGGTACGGCGCCACGAGCGATTGGACGTACCGCCGCGACGCGGTGCAGCTCGACGTCGGCGTGAACGCCAATACCTACGCGCGCGACCATTCGTCGTATGAGCATCCTGATATGACGGATCCGCTCTACTACAACACCGGGCACAAGGACGACGAGAGCGCCTTCGCCAAGCTCGCGTACACCGCGGGCCGCGCCACGTTGTTCGGCGACGTCCAGGCACGCCACGCTGAATTCCGGTATTCGCCCGACGTCAACGCCGACATCCCCGGCGAGTCGATCAGCTGGTCGTTCCTCAATCCGAAAGCGGGACTGACCTACGCGTTGGATGGCGAACTGTCGATGTACGCGTCGTACGGCAAGAACACCCGCGAGCCGGCACGCAGCGACATGTTCGCCGGCTTCGACAATCTCGATACGTCGAACGTGGCCGTCGTCGGCCCGCTCGATCGGGTAAAGCCGGAAACGGTGCATGACCTCGAGATCGGCAGCACGTATCATGGCGCACTGGTTCAGGCGCAGGCTGACGTCTATTCGATGGACTTTCGCAATGAGATCGCGCCGATCGGTGCGCTGACCGATTACGGAACGCCGCTCCGCAAGAATGTCGACGCGAGCTATCGGCGCGGCGTCGAGGCCGACGTCGCGTATCGGGTGCACCCGCGTCTCCTCTTGGACGCCAACATGTCGGCGAGCATGAATCGCATTCGCGATTACGTGGACTCGAGCGGCGACACGCCCGTGGCATACACGAACGTCGAGCCGCTTCTCACACCGCGCTTCACCACCTACGAGCGCGCACAGTTCGCCGCGACACGGTCGTTGGATCTGTCCTTGGAGACGCGCTACCAAAGCCGGTCGTTCCTCGAGAACACCAGCGACCCGCGCTTCGTGCTGCCGGCATCGTTCGATCTCGACGGAAGCGCGTCGCTGCACTTTCGCCGCTACGAGCTGGTGGTGCGCGGAAACAACCTCTCGAACAGCAAAAAATACGGCAGCGGCTATGCGGGCGACGGCGAGTCGTATTACTTCGTGCTGCCGCCGCGAAACGTCTTCGTCACGGTGAAGATCGGCCTCTGGCTGGCATAGCGGGTGTCGCTAGGCGGTCGACCGCCCAACGTGGTACGGTTCGTGGTATATATCCTGCCGCACTAGCACGTCACATCAAGGAGCCAAGCCCCATGGCACAATCCGACGAACACAAAGGCGCGGCTGAAATGGATCGGTCGCACGAGCAGGCGCACGACGACATGCAGGAATGCATCGAGGAGTGCCTGAACTGCCACGCCGTGTGCACCATGACACTGCAGCACTGCATCGCGAGCGGCGGCGAGATCACCGAGGTCAACCTCGTGGGCTTGCTGCTCGACTGCGCAGAGATCTGTCAGACCAGCGCCAACTACATGCTGCGCGGGTCGCCGTATCACGTCATCACCTGCGCAGCGTGTGCCGAGCTCTGCCGTGCCTGCGAAGAAGCGTGCCGAGGCGTGGCGGACGACGAGCAGCTTTCGCACTGTGCCGATGTGTGCGCGGGCTGCGCGGAGGTGTGCGACCGCATGGCCGAGATGGGGAGCGAAGACTGAGCGCGCGGGTATCATCTCGTATCATGCGACTTCCCATCCGAGCGTTTCTGACCGCGGCGGTTGCTAGCGTTACGCTCCTTGGTGGGCGCGCGGACGCGCAGACCGCCAGCCCACAGATCTCGCGCCGCAGCGAGCCCAAAACGGCATTCGCCGTCTCGGATTTTACGAAGCTCAAATGGCTCGAGGGCTCGTGGGCCGGAACGTCGCCCGATCAGCGGCCGATCTACGCCCGCTATCGGTTCAGCAGCGATTCGACGATCGACATCACCTATTACGGTGACGCGAACTTCGGCCGGGAGTCGGGCACCGGGCGCGTGTATTTGAGCGTCGGCCGCGTCTACTACACGTATGGGCCGGGCCGGTGGGGCGCGAGCCGCGTATCCGACGATGTCATTTTCCTCGTGCCTCAAGTCAATGCGCAAAACACGTTCGGGTGGAAGCGCGTGTCCGCCGACAGTTGGACGTCGACCATGCGCAGCGGCGTCAGCGGCCACGACCGTGTGATCGTCTACCAGATGCAGCGAGTCTCGCCGCGGTAACGCAGGCAGTAAGGCAGTAAGTAGCGAACCATACGGCAGTCGTCTTGCACTGCATGGCTCGTGATGGCCGACCGTGCGAGTGACGTTCCCGAGCAGAGCGAACCCTCAGAACCCCCAGTCGCCGACCGCCGCCTGACGGGCGAACGACGCGCCGATGGTGACGCCGGCCGGCGTGTACCGGTGCCCGACCGCTGGATGCGCTGGCTGGGCATTGCCGGCCGCGACCTGCTGATCATCGTCGCCACCGTGAGCGCCATCGTGTATTCGATCCGCCACGAGCATCCCATCTTCGCGAATCAGCCGTCGCTCGCGTCCGAGCTGACGCACGCTGTGCCGGCGGCCAAGTCGGTCGTCACCGCGCCAGCCGACACCGGCAAGCTCGCGGCGCTCGAGAGCTCACCCAACTTCGAGCGCGATCGCGCCGCGTTCGCGGCCGACTTGGTGAAGACAGGCCGCATGGATCAAGCGCGCGCCGACTCGATCGCCTTCTATGCGGTGCGCGAGTCGTACGTCGAAGGCGTTCCGCCTGCCGTCGTCTTCGGCGTGATGCTCACCGAGAATGCGCTCTTCGTCAGCGGCGCAATGTCCAACGTCGGCGCCGTGGGACTCATGCAGGTCTATCCGAAAGTCTGGCTCAAGGCGCTGAGCTCCAAATTCGGAAAGGATCTCGCCACCGATTCGACGAATCTCAAATACGGCATCTACATCCTGAGCCAGTACATCAAGTCGGACTCGGGCAAGGTGACGCCGTCGCAGTTGAGCACTGGCCTGCTGCATTACAATGGGTGCGTAAAGGGCAGCAACACGCCCAACTGCCACACCTATCCATCCAAAGTCAAAACCTACGTCGACAAACTCGGCGGATCGATCTGCGGGACGAAGAGTTTTTACGACTGCATCGCGAAGCCGTTCCTCGCGGGGCTGTTCGGGAAATCGCCCGATCCGTCGCCAACGCCTCCGGTCACGCCAGCGACTCCCACGTCCACCGCAGCGCCAGCGTCGTAGCGTTCTCGCCGGCGTGCGGTCAGTCACACCACGCGCAACACGATCTTTCCAAAAGTCTTATTGCCGCCGAGCTTCGTGTGCGCATCGCGGATGTCGGCGAGGTCGAAGGTTGAATCGACAGTCGCGCGCAACACGCCGGACGCGAATAGTGGCACGACGTCGCGCTCGAACGCAGCCGTCACGGCTCGCTTCTCCTCGAGACTGCGCGCGCGCAAGATGGTCCCGCGCAGCGTGAGGCGCTTGCCGAGGATGAGACCGAGCGGCAGCGTGGCTTCGCGTCCGGCCATCGTGCCCACGAGCATGATGCGGCCGTGCGGCGCGGCGACGCGAATGCTCGCCGGCAGATATGCGCCGCCCACGAGATCGATCGTGACGTCGACGCTGCGGCCGCCCATGACACGGCCGATGACATCGACGTCGTCGCCAACCACGATGCCCTCCTCCAACCCGTAGGCTCGCGCGCGCTCGATCTTGTCGGCGGTGCGGGCCGTGCCATACGGAATGGCGCGCCATGCCCGTGCGACTTGCGTCGTCGCGAGTCCCACGCCGCTGCCAACAGCGTGAATCAGCACGGTCTCACCCGTTGCGACGCCAGCCTGCGTCACGAGCGCGTCGTACGCCGTGATGAACGCCTCGGGCACGGCTGCCGCTTCGGTCCACGACAATCTGTCGGGAATCTGCGCGACGCTCTCCGCATCCGTCGTGAGGAATTCCGCATTGCCGCCACCGCCAACGATTCCAAACACACGGTCACCCGCCCGCCACCGCGAGACACCGTCGCCGAGTTGCGCGACTTCGCCGGCGAACTCCATTCCGGGAATGTCCGCGGGCCAGCCGGGCGGCGCGGGATAGTGTCCTTCGCGCTGCAGTAAGTCAGCGCGGTTGAGCGCCGACGCATGTACGCGAACGAGAATCTGTCCGCGCTGCGGAACGGGAACCGGACGCTCCTCGATCGCGAGGACGTCGGGTCCACCGGGTTTGGTGATGACGGCGGCTTTCATGACTGTTACGGTGCGACCACGGTGGGCGTGCTCGCAATCCCTGTGTCGCTGAGCGACGTGACAGCGATCTCATCAGGGTTCTGAACGCCGAACTCGCTGGCGTCGAGCTGCGCGCGACTCGCTGGACGGAGCACCGTCGTCCACTCGCCGCCGCGCGCGCGAATCTGGATCAACCACCAGCGCACGTGCGTCGCGTCGCCGGCGACGGCGCTGAACGTCGAGCGACCAGGCGCGTCCACTACCGTCACCACTGGCGGTGCCGGCACCGTCGCGCCAAGCCACGGGAAGGCCGGCACCAACGCCGGCTGCGCGTAGACACCGCTCGACAAGTCCTTCGCCAGCGCGCCGCCATCGGCCCACAACGCCGCAAGCCGGAAGTGCACCTCGCCCGGCGAGTCCGGCGACCCGATCCGGGTTTCACGAATACTCATGATCTGTTCGTTGATCGCGTTCCGCGACCAGGCATCGCGCCCGCCAAACATGTGCGACGTATAGAGACCGGGCCAAATGGGACGCTCGAGCGGATTCACCGTCTGCCACCACGCGTCCAACGCGCGAAACCGATCTTCGGTACTTCCCACTTCCCAGTAGAGCTGCGGCGCGAGGTAGTCCAACCAACCCTGCCCGAGCCACTTCTTGGAATCCGAGTAAATCTCGGCGTACGAATCCAGCCCGGTGATTCCCGGCGGACTACCCGGTCGCCAGATGCCGAACGGGCTGATGCCGACGACCATAGCGGGCCGAATGGCCTTCACACCCGTGTACAGTCGCTCGACGAAGTCATCGATGTTCGCGCGGCGCCATGCGTCGCGATCGGTGAAGCCTTTCGCTTTCCCATATTTCTTCCATGTCGCATCGTCCGGAAATGCGATGTCGACTCGAGTACGCACTCGCCGCCGACCCACGCGTCGCGTTACCGTTCGCGCCTCGCGATACGGATAGAAGTAGTCGTCGAGGTGAATGCCGTCGACGTCGTAGCGCTTGGCTACATCGAGAATCGTCTCGAGCACGAATGCGCGCGCCGCCGGATCGCCCGGATCGATCCAGGTCTGCGTTCCATATTTTCTGATCCAGCTCGGATGCGTCTTCGTGACGTGCGACGCAGCCACCTTGCTCGGCGCGCCAGGAAACGCGGCGCGAAATGGATTGAACCACGCGTGGAGCTGCAGCCCACGCGCGTGTGCTTCAGTCACGGCGAACGCCAGCGGATCGTACGTTGGCGACGGACCGGCACCTTGTTTTCCGGTCAAGAAAGCAGACCACGGCGCATATGACGTTGGGTACATCGCGTCGCCCGCGATTCTGACGTGCAGGATGATCGCATTCAATCCCGCCGCCGCAGCCTTGTCGAGCATCGTCCGCAATTCGGCGCGCTGTTCCTCGGGCGACAACCCGGGTTTCGACGGCCAATCGCGAAAGCCGCGATCGTAGATCGGCGTCGCCCACGCCGCGCGAAACTCGCGAGTCACCGGTGGTGGTGGCAGCAAGTCGGCGTGCGGCACTCGCAGCCGCGACGTCCCATGCCCGGTGAGCGCCAGCGCGATGATCGGAAGAAACCGACGGACCATGAACATGCCTCGAAATCTCGCGGCGACTGTCGAAGTTGGCACGCCGCCTGCTATGAACAAGGTCGGCGATACCGCGACAGGGAGAGCCGCGAAAGCGGTTTAGGTGGGGCGCGGATCGCCAGGTGGGGGGAGAGGAAAAGTGTACGGGGGCAGAGCGCAAGATTGGCTCCGTCCCCGTCGCTTTTTTCCGCGTACCTCTCTCTGCACCGACGCGAACGTCACTCCCTACATCTTCACCGCAGCGGCGGAACTGTTCCCGGCTCCCGTCGCCACTTCGTCGCTTGCTCGTACGCGTACGCAAGCTTGATTAGCCGACTCTCATCGAACGCGCGTCCCAACATCTGCAAACCTGCGGGCAGCGTGTTACCGCGCGTATAGCCCATCGGCACCGTGATCGCGGGCATTCCGGTGGTCGGCGAGAAAACCTGGCTGTTGTCGCCCGACGGCGTGTTCTCGTCGCCAATCAACCGGGGCGGATTGCTCCACGTCGGATAGATGAGCGCGTCGAGCTGCAGTTTGTCCATCGCGCGCGTCGTTGCTTCACGAAGCCCGTCGCGAACGCGCTGCCGCGCCAAACATCCGGGCGTCGAATCGGACTCGGTGGACGCAAGCGCGGACTGCAGCGACGACTGAATGAGCGGATGATACTTCCGCGACCGAACGATCTCCGCGAGATCCTTCACCGGCGCCCGCCCGCCCTGATCCGCCAGCCACTGGTTGAATTCGAATTGAAACGGGTTGCACGCGCCCCGGTTCGAGCGTTGAATCGAGTCGAGCTCAGGAACCATGACCGTATCGATCACGGTCGCGCCCGCTGCGCGGAGATCGGACACCGCTTTCGCAAACACGCGAGCGACTTCCGTATCGAGACTCGCGCGCTCGTACGCCTGACGCAGAATGCCGATGCGCGCGCCCTTGAGGCCATTCTTGTCCAGCGCCGCGGCATAGTTGGGAATCGTCTTCCCCTTCATCACCTCGGTCACCGGATCATCCGGATCATAGCCGGCGACGACCTGCAGCACCGCCGCGGCATCGGCCACAGTGCGTGCCATCGGTCCGGCGATGTCGGCGAAGAGATGCAGCGGCACGATGCCGGCGCGACTGGTCAGCCCCATCGTCGACCGAATACCCACGAGCGCCTGATGCGAGCTCGGACCGCGGATCGAGTTCCCGGTGTCGGTTCCCAACCCAACCTCGCCGAAATCCGACGCCACCGCCGCCGCGGTGCCACCCGACGACCCAGCCGTCACGCGATTCAGCGCATACGGATTGTGCGTATAGCCCGGCAACAGCGAGTTGACCGTCTCCTCGGGACTGAACGCGAATTCCGCCATATTAGACTTTGCTAATACGATCGCGCCCGCGTCCTTGATGCGCTTCACCTCGAACGCATCCTTGGTCGGGATATATCCTTTGAGCGCGAGATTGCCCGCGGCCGTCTGCAACCCGATCGTCTGGAAGTTGTCCTTCACGATCATCGGGATGCAGTGCAGCGGACCCACGAACTGCTTCGTCGCCGCATACCGCCGGTCGAGGGAGTCGGCGGTCGCCAGCGCATCGGCGTTGATGACGGTGATCGCATTGATCGCCGGACCGCGCTTGTCGTACGCGTCGATTCGATTGAGATACGCCTGCACGAGCGCGTGACACGTCAGCGTCCCGGCGCGCATCGCCGCGTGCACGCCGTCGATCGTCGTCTCGTCCACGCGAAACGGCGCCTGCGCATGCGCCAGTGGCGCGACTGGCGCCGCGAACGCGATGGCAACGGGCACGGCAATCAGCCAGCGAGGTGCAGCAAAACGACTCGAACTGTCATCCCGAGGAGCGCAGCGGCGAGGGATCTGCTGTCCCTCAATAGTGACAGACGATTCCTCGCTTCGCTCGGAATGACAGCTGGTTTTGAACCCACGGCTCGGCATCGGTGATCCTGGAATAGATGGAATGTCAGATTGTACGCGCCTTCCGGGCTCCTGAAAAGCCGCCGTCGCGCGGAGCTTTCACAAACTCCGCACAACTATTGTGTTGTCCGGGCCGTCTCGCGCGCCAATCTTAGAACATTGTGTCCCGCCGCGTGCTGTCCCTGCCCATGACCGGCTGGCGTCGATGGTCGCTCCCGGCCTCCCTTCGCGTGCCTCGGCTCCGCTGGCCGCTGCTCGTGCTCTTGGTGAGCATCGGCCTCACAGGCGTCGCCGCGACCGAAGCGCAGCGCACCGCGCGGTCGCAGCGCGCCGTCGCCGACCGCGCGCTCGCCGAGTACGCGAGCTTCGCGGCGTGGAGTTTTGGCCAGCATCTGGCGGATACGCTCGCCGTCATCGAACGCGAGGTGGTGGGCGCGGTCAACCACGGCGACAATCTGCACACCAACCCGGACGTCCCGCGCGCGAGCGAACTGTCGCACTACCTGCCGTGGAGCAGCGAGTGCGCGTGCATGCGTCCGCGCACCGGGGTGACGCCCGACGCATTCTTCGCCATCCGGCTCGGACATCCGGGTTTCGACGCAACCATGAACGAATATCCCAATCCCGCCGCGGGCTGGCGGTCGAAGTACGACATGCGCATGGCCGGCGAGATGGACATGAGCATGGATGTGGGAATGAGCGCTTCCCGCTCCGGGCCGGCCGTTGAGACAACTTCGACGCCACTCACGTACTCGAGGGCCGAGCAAACGTGGGTTGTCGATTCGCTGACGCGGCGCATTCGGCATCTGGGCGAACCCGATCACGGCTTCACGCTCGTCGTTGGTCGCACCGATAAAACACCGCGCTTCTTCGCGTACACACTCATGCCGACGGCTTGGGGCGACACGATGGTATACGGCGCACGTTACGCGCCCGAAAGCATGACGCACATCTTCGATGGTGTGCTCGACGGACCCGCGCTCCTTCCGGCGACGTTCACCGCCGGCCGCCGCACGCGCGACATCGTCGCTGTACGCATCCGCGACCGCGCCGGCAATTCCCTCTTCGACTCGGCGCCGGGCGTCTCGTCGCCACTCGCGGCGAGCGTCACGCTGCCGTCGCGCGCCGGGCTGCTCTCGGTCGAGGCGATCATTCGACCCGAGATCGCCGGCACGCTGCTCATCGGCGGTCTGCCGCAATCGCGGCTTCCATTCTTGTTCGGGTTGCTCGGTCTCGCAGCAGCGTTGTCCATCGTCGCCGTGATGCAGCTCCGCCGCGAAGGCGAGCTCGCGCGACTTCGTGCCGGCTTCGTCTCGAGCGTTTCGCACGAGCTGCGCACACCCGTCGCGCAAATTCGCCTCTATTTGGAGACACTACAGCTTGGCCGCGCCTCCACGGAGGAGCAGCGTCAGTGGTCGCTCGACCACATCGAGCGCGAAACGACGCGACTCTCCCACTTGGTCGAAAACGTGCTGCGCTTCTCGAGCCTCGGCAGCGCCGACCCAAGCGTTCGCGAGCCGGTGGACGTGGCCGCCGAAGTGCGGCGCATCGTTGAGGAATACACGCCATTGGCGTCCTCGCGGCGCACAACGTTCGTCGTCGACGCCGAACCGTGTCCGAGCGTGATGCTGCGACACGACGCGCTGCGCCACATCGTGCTCAATTTGCTCGACAACGCCGTGAAGTACGGACCATCAGGGCAGGCGGTGCGCGTCGTAGTCGAACCACGCAACGGCGGCGTGCAACTCACGGTCGACGATGCCGGCCCTGGGGTTCCCCCAGCCGATCGCGAGCGGATCTGGCGCGCCTTCGCGCGCGGCGCGAACACGCCGGCGCAAGGCGGCAGCGGCATTGGCCTCACCGTCGTGCGTGAAGTCGTTCAGGCGCACGGCGGAGAAACGCGCGTCGACTCATCGCCCGCCGGGGGTGCGCGATTTGTCGTGTGGCTACCCGCGACACCGATACCGAGCGAGGTGCAATGAGCGCGGCACGCGTGCTGGTGGTCGAGGACAATGCCGACCTTGCGGCAGGCATTGAGTATAATCTAAAGCTCGAGGGCTACGACGTTCGCGTCGCCGAGGACGGACATGCCGCGGTGGACGTCGCCGCGAGCTGGAGTCCCGATCTCGTGCTGCTCGACCTCATGCTGCCCGGTCTCGACGGATATCACGTGCTGCAAGCCATCCGCGCCGCGGGCAACACTGTGCCCGTCATCATTCTCTCCGCGCGCGGCGAAGAGTCCGACAAGGTGCGCGGATTTCGCCTGGACGCCGATCAGTACGTGACGAAACCGTTCGGCATTCTCGAGTTGCTCGAGCGCGCGGCGGCGCTGCTGCGCCGTTCGGCGCGCGAGCGCACCGACGAGGCGGCGCCGCTCGTCTTTGGCGACATCGCCGTGGATTTGCCATCGAGAACAGTGATGCGCGCCGGACAGCCAGTGACGCTGACTCCAAAAGCGTACGAGCTCCTGCTCGCCCTCGTTCGGCGCGGCGGCCACGTGGCGAGCCGCGCCGAACTGCTCAAGGAAGTGTGGGGTTACGGTTCGTTCATCATGACGCGCACCGTCGATTCACACGTGGCCGAGTTGCGTCGCAAGGTGGATGATCCGAACCGGCCGCGGCACGTCATTACCGTGTGGAAAGTGGGCTACCGCTTCGAGCGCTGAGCGGTGAGCGCTGACAGATCAACTCGCGCCGACCATTCCGGCGCGAAAGAGAAAGGTGCCGATCCAACCACCCAGCGCACCGGTGACGGCCGAGCTCACGGTGCCGAGGATGAGGAGGGATGCGGGTACGTCCTTCATCATGAAGGACACGAAGATTCCAATGAACGCGCACACCGCTCCGGCGACGAGTCCACCGACCACAGTCGATGACGTCGTCCCGCCGCGCGCCCACATCGCGTACGCAAGTCCGGCGATGAGCGAGAACCCCATGCCGCCCACCGCGAAGAGATTGGCGACCGACTTGTTCGAGTGTCCCGCGACGACCATTCCGACCTGCAACACCGTGCCGACTACGGTGGCGAGCACCAGCGCGCGTGAGTTGAGCATGGGAGTGGGGATGGAGAGTGTGGTAAGTGCGTGCGCGATAGCATCGCGCTCCCTTCCATCAACGCGCAATGCACCCAACACTTTCCACACATCTCCCGGCACTCTCAGGTAGTCAGGAGAGTGCCGAGACGCTGTTCGCTCACGTCGTTGGCGTCACCCGACGTCGGAATGCGACGCGTTCGCCAACCCGCGCAATGTCTGTTGCGCCTTGAGCGTTTCCTCAGAGGGCACCGCGATCCTCTGCAGCTCGGCAACGAGCGCGTTGTCCCGATCGTACAGATCGTTGCCGAAATTCAACTGCCCATCGCGTACGAAGGTCGTGAAGTACACGATGTACACCGGAATCTTGGCAGGCAGCGTAACCGAGCGATTGTCGGCGCCGTTCATCGCGGCCTGCACTTTGTCCTCCGGCCACCCCAGGACCCACTGCGCCAATTCGTCCGGCTTCTCGACGCGAATGCAGCCGTGGCTGAATGCGCGCACATCCTTGTCGAACAGCTCGTGATTCGGCGTATCGTGCAGATAGATGTTGTAATCGTTCGGGAACAAGAACTTCACGAGCCCGAGTGAATTCTTGGGACCGGGACGCTGGCGCACCGCCTGACGACCATGGTCGCTGTAGACCTCCATGTCGTTCGCCGCGAGATAATTCGGATCGGCCGCGGCCTTCGGAAAAATCTCCTTCGCGGCGATGTCGGGCGTCACGTTCCAGTACGGCCGGAACACGACGTATTCCATGGAGTCGCTGAACACGGGTGTCGCCTTGTCCTGATACTCCTGGCCGACGATGACCTTCATCTCGATCGACGTCTTGCCGCTGTCGAACGCGATGAGGTGGAACTGCGGCACGTTCACGAGGATGTACCGGCTGCCGAGCGACCGAGGGAGCCAGCGATACCGCTCGAGGTTGGCCGCGATCTGCGCCAACCGGTAGTCCGCGGGCACGTTCATGGCGTCGACAGTTTCTTTCCCGAGCATGCTGTCCACACCAATGCTGTGGCGCGCTTGGAAATCGGCCACCGCGCCGGCCAGCGTGCGGTCGTACCGGGTAGCCGTCGAAGAAGTCGAAGAAGTCGAAGACGTCGAGGCAGACGTCGAATCGGATGCCGCGGGCAGATATCCTTCCGCACCCAGTCGCGAGCGAAGGGCGGCGATTCGCGCGCGGGAATCGGTATCGCCGGGCTTGAGCTGGCGTCCCGCCGGCACGGTTCCCCACCCACCGTTCGTCACGACCGACCGAAAATTCGCGAACTCCGTCCGCAGCGAATCGTAGCCAGGATCCTGCGGCCGCATGCGCACGAGCCCTGCGCCGAAATCGTCTTCGCGCAATGTCAGCGCGAGCGCGCTGTCGACTCGTTCTTCCAGCGGATTGATGTGCCACGACTGCGCCAGATCGGACGGCTTCTCCTGACCGGTGAGCATGGTTTCGCCGAACGCCGTGTAGGCGGACGTGAGCATGACGTCGGCATCGGCCAGTTGCGCGGCGGTCGCCTTCTTCTCGTCGACGGCCGACAGCGCTTGCGCGAGCTGATCGAGCGGAAACGCGTCCATCTTGATGGCGTCACTGTCCGCGTTAGCCAGCGCGTTGAGCAATGCGCTGACGCGCGGCTGATGCACGCCTTTGTCATCCAGCCACAGCAAGCTCTGATTGAATGTGGCGTACAGCTTTTTCACGTGCTTCCACTGATCCGCCGTGATCGGCGCGACCGGTGCTTGAGCAAGGCGCGCGGCAATCGCGGTTTGTACCTCCGCGGCTGGCACGCCCATGTATTCATTTTGTTGAACAGGCACCCAGTTTCGGCTCACTTCGCCGTTCGCCTGCCCTGTCTTCTTACAGGCCGCGAACGCGGCCACCGCCAAAAAAGCGCCGACGATTGCGGCCCGTCGCGTGCTCGATCTTGTCGAAGTCATCCTCGTCTCCCTAAGGCCCCCGCCTCCTACAAGGCGAATCCCGGGCCACGGCAGTCGAGCGCGCTACGTGTGTAAGAGTCGCTTGTGCCCCTCGCCCCACTTAACCCCTCTGGCGACATTCCATCGATGACCACGCTTACCTTCGCGCTCTTGATCGCCGGCGGATCGGTCACCGCCGGAATGCTCGGTGCCCTCACCGGACTCGGCGGCGGCATCATCGTGGTACCGATGCTGACCCTGCTGTTTCACGTCGACCTGCGCTACGCGGTCGGCGCGTCGTTGGTATCCGTGATCGCCACGTCGTCTGGTGCTGCCGCGGCCTACGTGCGTGAGGGATACACGAATGTGCGCGTTGGCATTTTGCTCGAGGTTGCGACCACCGTCGGCGCGCTCGTCGGCGCTGCGGTGTCGGGATTCATTCCAACGAGCGCGCTCGCCATCCTCTTCGGTTGCGTCCTGCTATTCACCGCGATTCGATCGTTGCAGCCGCGCGCCGAGCACGAGTTGTTGACGACGCCGGACAAGTGGGCGAAGCGCTGGCGGCTCGACTCGACGTATCCGACTGCCGACGGCCTGCAGCATTATTCCGTTCAGCGCGTGCCGGTCGGCTTTTCGCTGATGTTCGTCGCCGGTATTCTCTCAGCGCTGCTGGGCATCGGATCGGGCATCATCAAAGTGCTCGCGATGGATCAGATGATGCGCCTGCCCTTCAAGGTCTCGACGACGACGAGCAATTTCATGATCGGCGTCACCGCTGCGGCGAGTGCCGGCGTCTATCTGCATCGCGGCTACATCGATCCCGTGCTGTCCTTCCCAGTGATGCTCGGCGTGCTTGCCGGCGCGTTGCTGGGCGCGCGAATTCTGGGACGCGCGAATACGAAGCTGCTCCGACAGTTGTTCACCGTCGTCGTCGTCGTCATGGCGGCCGAGATGTTGTACAAGGGTTTCACGGGGGGCCTATGAGCAACCCAAACGCAACTGATCCAAACGCTCCAAGCGCTCCGAACACTCGTCGGTCGGGCTGGAGCGATCACGAAGTGGAGCAGGTCATTGGCCGCCTGCTGCAAATCGGCGTGTTGCTCGCTGCGCTCGTGGTGCTCGTAGGCGGCGCGCTCATTCTCGCGCAGCACGGCGGAACTGCAACGTCGTACGCGGTATTTCAAGGCGAGCCGGAGTTCTTGCGATCGATCGGCTCCATCGTGCGTGGCGCGTTCGCGCTCAACAGCCTCGCGCTCACGCAACTTGGCCTCCTGCTACTCATCGCCACGCCGATCGTTCGCGTCGCGTTCACGCTTGGGGCATTCGCGCTCCAGCGCGATCGCACGTACGTTGTCGTGACGACGATTGTTCTCGTGCTGCTGCTCTACGGATTCCTCTACGGCAAAGCATGACGCGACATCATCCGGTCGTTCGCATCACTCACTGGGTCAACGCCATCGCGTTGACCATCATGGTGGGCAGTGGACTGCGCATCTTCAACGCGTATCCGGCGTTCGCGCGAAAGGGTGACTCGTTCTGCTGTTATCCCTTTGCGCACCGGCCAATTCCGGATGTGCTGACGTTCGGCGGCTGGCTCGCCGGCGCGCGCAATTGGCACTTTGCCATGATGTGGGTCTTGGTGGTGAACGGCATCGTGTACTTGTCGTTCATCTATCTGCACGGCGAGTGGCGCGACTTGGTGCCGCGGCGTGGAATCTTCCGCGATTCCATCGAGATGATAAAATTTTATCTCACGCTGCGGCGCGATCACCCACGTCAGGGCAAGCACAACGCGCTGCAGCGCGCCACGTATTTCGTCCTGCCGCTCGCGGGCATCCTGGCGGTGCTCACGGGCCTCGCGATCTGGAAGCCGGTGGAGCTGGCGCCGCTCACGGCGGTGTTCGGCGGATACGTGTGGGCGCGCTACTGGCATTTCTGGGCGATGCTCATTCTCGTCGCGCTCTCGCTCGCGCACATCTTCATGGTCTTTGCTGTCGATCCGTACTCGATTCAATCGATGGTCACAGGTGGCTATCGCGAAGACTGGTCTCCGGAGGCGCGCAACGCTCGCCCGTTCGTCCATCTCCTGCCACCGCATCATACGCATCATGACGCCGCGCCAAAGCAGTGACGACGCGCTGAAGCCGCTCTCGACGCCGGCGCTCGGCCACGCGGCGGAGCGCCTCGGCATCGATCGGCGTCGCTTTCTCCTCGCCGGTGGCGGCGCCGTTGCTGCGGCTGCCTTGGCCGCCTGCAACTCGCAGGGTCCGCAATCGGCCAAAAAGCTGCTGACGTTTGCCGAGCGAAAGAATGAAACGATCGAGCGCGCGCTCTTTAGGCATGGCTCGATCGATGTGCCGCCAACGCACGCACAAATCGCCGGCACGCATTTCCCGTCGTACTTCGTGTCCCCAAGTGTGCCGATGTGGGATGCTGCCGCGCATGGCGAGTGGCACCTCGAGGTTGGCGGCATGGTTCGCACACCGCTCGAGCTTTCGCTGACCGATCTCGCGGCGCTCCCGCGCACGGGCTATCGCCTCGATCATTTCTGCGTGGAGGGATGGAACGCCGTCGCACTTCGAACGGGCGTGCGATTGGCCGATCTCGCGCGCCTCGCCGGTGTGCAGCCGGGCGCCCAGTACGTGGACTTCCGCTCGTTCGACAGCAACTACCACGAGAGCTGGGACATCGAGAGCGCCATGCACCCGCAGACGCTCGTCGTCTATGCGCAGGACGGGCATTACTTGAATCCCGCGTGGGGCGCGCCCGCACGGATCTACTCGCCGGTCAAGCTCGGATACAAGAATACGAAATATCTCACACAGATTCTATTCTTGCCGGCGCGCACTGGCGGCTACTGGAGCGATCGCGGCTACGAGTGGTATGGCGGAGTTTGATCTCTCCGATTCTTACCGCTCCGATCCTGCAGCCCCTCTTCGTTTTTACCGCTGAATACGCGGAGCCGCGCGGGCGAACGCGGAAACAGCAAGAAAATCTCTGTATTTTTCATTCCGCGTTTTTTCGGCGCTCTTTCCGCATGATCAGCGGCCAAAAGGACGAGGGATCTGCTGACGCACATCGCGCCGCCCCAGATCGCCCCCAGATCCGCTAACATTCGACCATGATGCAGCAGCTACTCGCGTGGCTGGAGCGACGCGACTGGGACGAGGGCGCGACCCTCATGGTATTCGGATCGTTGATCGGCGTCGTCAGCGGATTGGGCGTCGTCGGCTTCTATCGCCTCATCGATCTCGCGCATTTCGTCTTCATTCAACTTCCCGAAAGCCATCTACCACTCGTCGGGCAGACATTTTACCGACCGCTGCTCACCGGCGTCGGCGTTTGGGCCGCATGGTTCGTCGTCCGCCGCGCGCGGATTCCGGAAGGCCAGAACGTACCCGACGTCCAGCTCGCCATTGCGAAGCACGACGGCCTGATTCGATCAGGGCCCGTCGCGGTACGTACCGTAGCATCCGCCCTTACCCTCGGCTCCGGCGCCTCGGCCGGCAGTGAAGGGCCGGTCGCCGTGCTCGGCGCCGCCTTGGGATCCTCGCTCGGCCGGCGGCTGCAGTTCCAGCCGCGCCATTTGAAAATACTCATTGGCTGCGGCGCCGCCGCCGGCATTGCCGGCGCATTCAACGCTCCGTTCGCCGGAGCGTTTTTCGCGCTCGAGGAAGTGCTCGGCTCGTTCTCCGTTGGCGCGTTCAGTCCCGTCGTGATCGCCAGCGTCGTCGGCGCGCTCACCGTGCGGCCGTTTCTCGGCGACCACCCGATTTTCACGTCGCGCATGCCGGCGAGCACGCGGCCCGCGGACATCCTGCTCTATCCGATCCTCGGCATCGCGTGCGGACTCGTGTCGGCGTTGTATTCGCGCGCGTACCTCTTCGCGAGCCGCAGGGGCAAGCAGCTACGCGGCCCGGACGGCCTCTGGGCCTTGGGCGCCGGTGCCACGGTCGGACTGATCGTCATCGCGTCGCGCGGCCTGCTGGCCGGCAACGGCCACCTCGCCATTCCGGAGCAGATCTTCGGCGGCCTCGCCTGGTACTCGCTGCTGGCGATCACGCTCGGAAAGATCGTCGCGACCGTAATCACGCTCGGCTTCGGCGGATCGGGCGGTGTATTCACACCGACGCTCTTCATCGGCGCGGCACTCGGCGGCGGACTCGGGGTGCTCGGTGCGTCCATCGTGCCGGGACTGATTCGACCACACGCGTGGGCGTTCGTCGGTATGGGCGGACTCGTCGCCGGCGCAACGCGTGCCCCGCTCACCGCGATCTTCATGGTCTTCGAGATGACGGACGACTACACGTACGTCGTCCCGCTCATGATCGTGGCGGTGATCGCTTATGTCACCGCCCGCCGGTACGCGCCGCATGGACTGTACGACGGCTGGCTGGCTGAGCGTGGCGAACATCTCGCGCACGGCGTGGATCAGTCGGTGATGGATCACACGCACGTGAGCGACGCGCTCGATCGCTCGGTGAGCACCGTCGCCGCCGATGCATCGATTGACGATCTGGTGTACGCGGCGGCAGCGACCCGCCACGGTGTGCTGCCCGTGATCGACGACGATGGCGCGCTCGTTGGTCTGGTGAGCCATCACGTGTTGCGCGAGGCGATCGTGTCGCGCGGTACGCTCGACTCCGTCATCCTCGCGGCGGATCTCGCGGAACCCGTTGAGCCGCTCGCGCCCACTGATTCACTTCGACGCGCATTGGCCGTGATGAACGCGCGCGGCCTCGACGCCATACCGGTTGTCGAGTCGACGAACGGCGAAGCACATTTCGCCGGTCTGCTCAGCCGACAGGATGTGCTCGTGGTCTACGAGCGTGGTCTCGCGCGCGCGGTCTGACTCCTGGGCGTACCTATATCAAAACCATCTTCAAACATCCGGCACGATGAGCCGGCAGAAGCGACAACTACTTTGCTACGAATCGTACGGACTGCACGGATTGGAACGAAGAAAAACATGCAGTAATTGTAGGAAGATTGGCGAAAAGCCTCGCCGCGCTGCATAGTGTATTCATGCGCTCACTACTTTCAGCGCCGATCCTCCTGGCCTCGCTCGCGCTACCCGCAGCGGCACAAAGCCGGTGGAAGGAAGTCGGCAAAACGTCGGTCGGCAACATCGTCTACGTCGATCCGCGCAGCGTGAAGACCGCGAAAGGCATCATCACCGCCAAGGTTCGCGTGAAATTCATCGACCCGGTCAAAACCGACAACGGCGTGTGGCGCTCGTCGCAGGTGACCGCGATGTTCGATTGTGCCAAGGCGTCAGTCGCCGCGAAAGAATCCGCGTACTACTCGGATGACGCCGGCACGAAAGTCGTCGAGCACTCGGTCAATCCCCAGCCGGGATTCGGTCCGGCCATTGGCGGATCGATGACCAAGGTCATGCTCGACTACGTCTGCAAGAAGAAGTAGCGGCGCGCGACCTACACGAACTACGCGCTTTACGCGAGCTCGCGCAGTCGCGCCTCGAGCGCGACCATCGCCTTCGTGTCCAACTCGCAGTACTCGAGCAGATGCGCGCGAAGCTCGTTCCGCTGCTCGTGCGACATCGCGCCAGGCTCGAGCAGCATGCGCGAGAGTTGCACCTGCGCCGTCTGACCTTCGGCGATCGCCATCCCCTCGTACGTCAGCTCTGGCACGAGCGCGGGCAGCACTTTCTTCAGGCTGAACGAGCCGCCGAACTCGGGGTGATAGACGTGGTTGCGCACGATCGGCAGCAGATCGACGATCGATTCCGCGATGCGCAGTAGTTCGGCCGAGTGCTCGGAACACACCTCGGCGACGAGTCGAATGCACGCTTGCTCGAACTGCGCATAGTACGCGGTCACCGTCGCCGCACCACGACACGCGTCGAGAATCGCTCGCGCGGCGGCTTGTCGCGGATCGCCGTCACCGTCGAACAACCACTCGTGATGCTGCGTGCTGCCGTCGGCGTTCACGACATGACAGCTCAACTGTACCGGAATCTGATCGTACGGACGACAGCCCGGCCATAGAGGAATCGCAGGCTGGATCGTCTCGAAGTCGAGATGTGCTACCGGTCGACTCACACTCGACAGCGCGCCGAGCAACGCTTCGCGTTCGACGATGATGCTGCCTTGCCGCACCGCTCGCCGCTGCCGCGCCGCAATCGTCGACTTGAGTTGCACGGAGTCAGGCAACTCGGGAATCGTGTTCCACCCGGACGCCACGAACTCGTCGGCCTTCTTCCCGATGCGATACAACGTGCTGACGTGATGCGCAGGCATCGGCGCCCAGCAGCGGTCCATGAACGGGCAGTCCGCAGGCTTGGAACAGTGTGCACCGGTCGTCACTGTCGGCACCGCCGCCTCGCGAACGACGCGTAGCTCGTCGGTGATCGCGCGATCGATGCTGTCGATCACTTCGCGGACTTGCTCCGTGACATCTTCGCGCACGAACAAGTTCGACAAATCAGGATGGCGACATTCGCGGTTGAGGTGCATCAACTCATACCGCACCACTGGAATGCCGCACGCACGCAGCACACTCGCCTGCACCGCAATGTCCGGAATGTGCTCGGTCGGGCTGATCGAGCTCGTCGCCTTGACCTCGATCAGAACCCAACCATCCTGCGCGCGCTGCAGAATGTCAGTGAAGACCAACGTTTCATCGGCGAGGAATGCGCCCTCGTAGATCGCCGAGACGTTCGTCTCCATCGCCGCGCGCGTCTCGGCGGCGAGCGCCGCGATCGATCGCGCTTTGCGCTCGACGAGATGGCCGCCGGGCACGTAGGTGCGCGCGAGTACGCCTACGCGCGAGCCCTCCTCCATGCGGTACCGATCGACAATCGACTCTCGAAGCTCCTCGGCAGCGGGTTCATGGAGCTGCCACCAGAGTCGCTTGTGGCACTGCAGCCCGGCGAGGACAGTCTTTTTCGAGAGGACGTATTCGGTAAACACCCGATCAACGTACCGGTTGAGCCGGGTAGCCGCCACCATACCCCCTTCCCTAAAACGCCGGCGATGGGCTATCGTTGATTCGGTCTTTATTCGGGTACCGATTCATGCAGAAAATCTGGCTCACCACCGACGGTCGGCCGCACGATTCCATCCTCGGCATCTTCACCAGCGAACGCACGGCCGAGCGCTACTGCGAGCAGCTGGTCGAGCGCTATTCGCTCGGCAAGAATCTGAGCCTGATGGGCCGACAACTCGCGAAAGACGCCGACACGTGGCGACTGGGCCTCGGCCCCACGGTCGTGCAATGCTCGGTCGACGAGAACCTCGAGTTCCTGCGCGGCGCGTGGGTCGTGAAAGTCGACGAGACCTGTCGCATGGTCGCATGCGAATTCAGCACGCAGCTCAAGCCGACGCAATCGCCGTCCGTCTTTCGCGTCGGCATCCATCGTATCTGTCAGGCGCACGGCATGACGCCGCAAGCTGCACTTGACCGGGCACGCAAAGCGATGGTGTCGCACCTGGGTCGCACGCGAACGTAAGACACCTGCGACTCAGCCCTTTGGCGACGGAAGACTGACGATCACCGCAGTGATGATCAACACGATCGCCGCCACGGTGAGCTCCGCGGTCGCCGACCGTCGAATCGCCGACGCCGCAGCCTCGGTGCCGAGTGTTGGGCGCTGACGACGCCAGTTCCACGCGCCGAGCGCGAAAACGATCGCGACGAAGACGAGCTTCACGATGAGTGCGATTCCGTATGGCGTCGTCCACAGCGCGTCGATGTGATGCAGGTGTCGCCACGCCGTGATAACGCCGAATAGCACGACGACCGCACCCATCGACAGCGCGAGCGGTGAGAATCCGTTCACCATATCGGCGGCAATCGCTCCGCGTCGCTCACGCGCTGGTTCGTGAGTGATCACCGCGCTCAAACCTGCAACCACGAGCACGAGCAGTGTTCCGATCCACAGCCCAGCCGCGAGCACGTGGATGGGATTGACGAGTGACGACCACTTTCCAGTAAATACAGCTCGCAGCGCTCCGACTACGACGCCGATGGCCGCGATGTACCATCCGGCGCCAACCGAGTTCGCCGCGAGCAGGAATCCGATCGCGGCGACGATGAAGAACACGAGCTCCAGCATCGATTGCGGCGTCGCGCCGAGATACGCTGTCGCGCCCACGTGCTTTCGCGCCGCAGCGCCGGGTAACTGCCACAGCATCATCGCGAGGCTGATCGAGATGCCGACCAACCCGAGCCACGCAGCGCGTTTCGCGGCGTCGTCATAGAACAGCCGATCGGCTTCGATTTCGCGATTCCGCAGCGCGAAGAATCGGAATCCAATCGCGCCTGCCGCCAGAAATTGCGCGATGAATCCGATGAGCTGGACGATGGGCTCCGGCCAATGAATGAGCGGTTCCGGCGGCATGCGTGCGTTCTCCTCGAGGTCTACGCACCGCCTCGGCACGGAACGCGCCAGCGCACCGATCCGTACCTCTATCTGCCGCGCGACCGAGTCGCCTTATTACTTCGCATGCAAAAGACACTCACCGTTCTACTCATGCTCGCGCGACTGCTCTGGGTCGTGCAGCTCATCGTCGGGTTGTGTCTCTGGTTCGGAGCACTCACCGGCGCCGTTGCGTTTCACATGTCGATCGGGTCGCTGTTCGTGCTCGACATGTGGATCATCTCGCTCATCGCGTTGTTCGCGCTGCCGACACGACGAGTCGCCCTGTTTGCCCTCGTCTGGGGCGGATTCCTGCTCTGGTTCGGAATGGCACAGGTCAGTATCCTGGTCGGCAGCCCGCACTGGATCGTGCGCCTCGTGCACTTGCTCGTCGGCGTCGCCGCGATTGCTCTGATCGAATCGCTCACGAAAGCCGTCAAGCGGCACAAGGCGGCACAAGCCACCGCGTAATCACGGAAAGGGTCGTGGCCGCGGTTGCGGCCACGGCCAAGGCCACGGTCCGCGACGCCCGGCCAGAGCACGCACCGCCATCTCGCGCGTGTCCTGATCTTTCGACTCGAGCAAGTCCTTGAACACGTCGGACGAGCGATCGCCCGACTCCAGCAGAGCACGCACCAATGCCTGCCGCACGCGATCCTGCTTTTCCGTGCGCAGCGCCGCGGTCACGTCGGGCACGGCGCTATCGTCGCCGATCTGACTGATCGCCCACGCCGCCGCGAGACGAACCTCATCGTCGCTGTCGTGCAATGCAGTCACGAGCGGCTTCGGCACGCGGCCGGGATTGAGCTGGCCCACCGCCCATGCGGACGTGCTGCGTACCTTGGCGTCTTTGTCTGACGACGCAGCGTCGGCGAGCACGTCGGCCGCACGCTTCACTTCGATCTCGCCGAGCGCCCACGCCGCAGTTTCGCGGACGGTCGCATCGGCGTCGCCGTGCAGCGCGGTGGTGAGTGCATCCACCTGATCGCGCGCATGGACTTGAGCCAACGCCCAGGCGGACATCTCACGCACGGGCACGCTCTTGTCGCTGTGCAGAGCAGCGGCAAGGCCGTCGGCGCCGTTGCGCGACCCGATCGTGCCGAGCGCCCACGCGGCGCTGCGTCGGACCTCCGGGTCCGCATCGTCGTGCAACACGCGCAGCAGCACATCGATGTTGTCCGCGGCGCGCAATTGTCCGAGCGACACGGCCGCTGCGCCGCGCACGTCGGCAACGTCATCGCGCACCAATGCCGCGACGTCCGGCGCGACTCGACGCTCGCCAATTCTCCCCAGCGCCCACGCGGCGTTGGCGCGAACGGCCGGCGTCGCGTCGTGCAGCGCATGCGCAATCTCATCAACGGCGCTCTTCTTACCCAAGAGTCCGAGCGCACGCGCGGCGCCGGCGCGTTCGTCGGAGTTCGACGCACGCAGCGTACTCGCGAGCATCGGCACGAACGTGGTGTCGCCAGAGCGACCGATGAGTGTTCCAGCAAGATGGCGTACGCACGCATCGTCGGAAGAGAGCGCGTCGACGAGGACCTTGGAATCCGCCGCGTCGAGGGCCGGCCCGCGCATGTCGCGCACGAGTTGCCGCACGTTCGCGCGAATGGCCGGATCGGGCGCGTCCCAGCCACCCCAGCCCGAGGTCGCACCGTCGGAGGCGAGCGCACAGAGCGTCGGCGCAACGCCGCGCGCCGACGCCAGTAACTCGATAATGCCCACCTGTGGCGTCGACTGTGGCGTGGGAATCGAGATCACGCCGCCGACCACCGCCGTCTTCATGGTCAACGCCGCGATGATACTTAGAGATCTCATATGCATGGTGTCCTCTGGGGAATATCGTTCGGTCGTGCGATCTGTTGATTTTTCAGCATACCAGTATACGAAAAACCCTGTGAGGGGTCGTTCGTGCTCCCAGTTTGATCCCTCGATCAATCCGGGAACGGTCGCGGCCAGGGCCACGGCCAAGGCCAGGGCCACGCGGCATCGCTGCCGCCCGCCAACAAACTCACAGCGTGACGGCGAAGCTCCGGATCCGGCGACTTGAGCGCGATGTCGAGCACCGCATCCGACGCCTTGCCCATCGACGTGAGCGCCCACAGCTCCGCGGAACGAACTTTGGAGCTCTGCTCGGTTTGAAATGCCGACACGAGCGCCGGTGCGGCAGACGCGTCTTCCATGGTGCCGAGCGCCCACGCGGCGATCTCGCGCACACTGGAGGATTTGTCGCCGAGCGCAGCCGCGACTCCCGGCGGCGCCGTATGAAGATTCATATTGCCCAACGCCCAGATCGCGAACTCTTTGACGTGCGCGCTGGAGTCGGTGGCCGCGCGGCCCAGCGCCGGCGCTTCGGATTCGACGCCAATCGTCCCAATCGCCCACGCCGATGTGCCGCGAACCTCTGCGTCCTTGTCGCGAAGTCCGCCGTCGAGCGCAGCAACCACATCGTCACCCGTGTAATCGCCGAGCGCCCACGCTGCCGTTTCGCGAACCGACGACGATGAGTCGCCGCGCAATGCCTTGATCAGCGCCGTGCGTGCATCGGTGCGCTGAGCATCCTGGAGCGCCCACGCTGCCGTGCGACGCACCTGTGCATCTGCGTCCGTCCCGAGAATGTGAACGAGCAACGTGACGCGCGCAGTGTCGGTACCGGCTGTCTTCGCGTTCGATTGACCGCCGAGTGCGTGAAAGGCGCTGTTTATGGCCGTCGCGACGACTGACGCGAGCGGCTTGGCGAGACCGTCGGCATTAGACGACGTGACTTGCCGCGCAACTTGCGACAACGGCTGCGACATTGGCTGCGGTCCGCGCGCAACGTGTACCGTCTCGGCCGTCGCGGCGATCCTATGAGCCTGGTCCACTCGCGGTGCCGCGACTGGAACGCTCGCCGGCGCTGCCGGTGCAACGGCGGCAATCGTCAACGACAGCACACCAACGGTTGCAACGACGGCCGCCGCTTGCAGCCGTCCGGGCGACGCACGATGAATCGCCGGATCGAGGATCGCCAGCATCCGTCCCTCGAACTCACGCTTGCGCGCCATTGGCAGCGCCATCACCGGCGCACCGTGACGGCGCACGCTCGTCACCATGTCGAGCAGGTGCTGCGCGTACTCGCTCGCGCGCGTCCCACAGCTCAGCACGAGATCGTCGCACGCGCGCTCGCTTTCGGCGCGCAGGTTCTTGGCGGCGACCCAGACGAGCGGATGAAACCAGTACAGCGCGCACGCGATGCGGCCGAACGCATGACCGATCAAGTCGTGCCGCTTTACGTGCGCCAGCTCATGCATCAGTACCGCGCGGCGGCGGTCGTCGCTCCACTCTCGCGCCGCGGCGGGTAACACGATCGTGGGCGCGAGTGCGCGACACGCGAACGCCATCTCGATCTCGTCGCTGACGACGAGCCGCGGCACGATGTCCAGGTCGAGTCGATCGGCGACTTCGCAGAGTGGAGTCGTCCAGTCGGGGGATGTGAGCTCATCGCCTGTCCGCGCGATTCGGCGCACCGACAGCGCGCCGGCAACGAGCCAGCCAAGCAACGCGAGCGCGACGCCGGCCCAGACGATCGCGACGATCTGCAGGGGCGCGAGCGCCGGCATCGATATCGTGGCTCGCGGCGCGGGAGTCGCCGGCGATGATACCTCGCTTTGCGGCAACGCAGGCGCATCCACGGACGTCGTTGCGTCGGCGAGCGGCGCTGGTGTCACGGCGTCGGCAGCAGGAGCTGGCGCTTGGACAGTCGCGACCGCGGACCCAAACGCCTGCGGCAACACACCCACACGAAGCGGCGCAACACGCCCGAGCAGCGGAAGCGCAATGACACCAACGAGTGCGGCGAGCCAGAGCAAGTGTCGCGCGCCCGCGGTTGCCCGACGCAGCGGAATCGTCGCGACGAGCGCGACGGCCAACAGCACCGTGGCGCGCGCAAGAAACAGCAGGAGTGGAAGAGCGCCCGCGAAGGGCGTGCCGAAGGGCGTACCGATGGGCGTCATGATCATCTCCCCGTAATGCGAGCGGCCTTGATCCGCTCGCGAAGCCGGTCGATTTCTGCGTCGCCGAGTTTGGCGTCGGACATCCTGAGCACAGCGGCTACAGCTTGTTCAGCCGATCCGTCGAAGAAGGTTCGAATCACATGCTTGAGCGCGTCGTCCCGCGCACGCTCGGCGTTCACGACCGGCAGATACACGTAGCGCGGACCATCCTCGCGGTGCGTGATGAGCTCCTTCTCCATGAGGATTCTCAATATCGAGCGCACCGCGGAATAGGTCGGCGGATCCGGGAGATCGCCCATGACTTCCGTCACGGTGGCCTCACCGCGGCGATACAGAATGTCCATCACTTGGCGCTCGCGTCGCGACAGCGCGCCAGACGTATCCTTCGGCACAACGTCTCCCGGCTTTTCGTTGTGTTGATTTTTCAACACATCCCGGAAAAAGTCAAGTGTGAGATTTCGCGCCGAATGACCCGATTAGCTTGCGCGAATGCCAACGCCAGCCAGTCACGGCCACCCGATGTCCCAGCGCCGCGCGTATCTCTTGCTAGGACTTGGGGTTTTCGCGATCGGCTGGTCGGCGCTGTTCGTCCGCTGGGCGGGCACGGCAGGCATGGTGTCGGCGTTCTATCGGTTGGCGATCGCTGCTGTGGTGCTCACCTCGTGGCGTGCTGTGTCCTCGCCGTCGCACGCACCACCTACGCCGGATGCGCGGCGCGCGGCGATCATTGCCGGCATTTTCTTCGGCATCGACTTGGCGTTTTTCAACACCGCGGTCATGACGACGACCGCGATGGACGCCACGCTCCTCGGCAGCAACTCGCCGATTTTCGTCGCGCTCGGCACATGGCTGATGTACAGCGAACGACCCTCGATGCGATTCTGGATCGGGTTTCTGATCGCGATCGTCGGCGTGTTCTCGATTGTCGGCGCCGACATCCTCGTGCATCCGTCGTTTGGTCTGGGCGACTTTTATGCTGTGGCCGGCGCGGCGTGCTATGGCGTGTATCTGTTGTACATCCAGCGCAGCCGGGAAGGAATGGACTCGTTGACCTTTAGCATTTACGCAACGAGCATCGGTGCGTTGTGCGTGCTGCCGATCTGTTTCGTCACGCACCAACAGATGGTCGGTTTCGGCGCGACGTCATGGGCTGCGCTGCTGGGCTTGGCGATTGTAACGCAGGTTGGCGGGCACTGGCTCGTGGCGCACTCGATGGGGCGTTTGCCGGCAACGTCTTCGTCGATCGTGCTGCTCGGGCAAGCGCCAATGACCGCGGTGCTCGCGTGGCCGCTCTTGGGCGAGCGGCCACGACCCGGTCAAATCCTCGGCGGCGTCTTGGTGCTGGCGGGCATCATGGTCGTGAACATGACGCGCAAAGAACCCGAGCCGACGGAACCGATCACTCCGTGATGGTGAGCGCGATCGGCGTGTCGAGCATGACCGTCTTCGTCTCGCTCCGGAAGTGCAGCACGCGCTCGAACCAGCTTTCGTCGCGCGGTTGTCCGCCGTTCTCCATGACGAAACGCGCAACTCGATAGGCGTCATCCGGGTCCATGCGCAGACAGCCATGTGACTCCGCTTCGCCGAGGCTTTCAGGCTCGTTCGTGCCGTGGATGTAGTAATCCGGCTCCTTGAAGAAAATCTTCACGAGCTTCATCGGATTCGCCGCGGCACCGGGGGCCTGGGGCTTCTTTCCCTTCGCCCACGGTTCGTCGGGTGGAATCCATGCCGGATTCCACACGATGCGATGAATGGAAAACTGGCCCGGAGGCGTGGGTTTGCTGTCCTTGCCGACGGCTACGCTGTACGTCGCCACCAGGCTATCGCCGTCGTACAATTTCAGCTTGCGCGCGCTGAGGTCCGCCTCGAGATGTGCGACCGGGTCTGTGCTGACCGCGGCCGCATTGCCGCGACGCGCTGCGCCGAGTCCGATGAGGGTCAGTGCGCTGAGCGCGACCGTTCCCGTGATTGCGCGAGTCCGCTTTGAGAGTTTGTTGCTGCGAAGACTGTGCATCTGTGGTGAAGCTCGCTCTGCGAAAAGGGCGCGGCGTAATGCCGCGCCCTATCTCACCAAAGCAAGCGACGTTCCACGGACCCTTCGGACGATCGCGTGCGGCGACCTCAGGGACGACGCGCGGGCGCAGGTGCTGGTTCGCCGCTCGTGACCCACGCCGTATACCACACGTCGCGCAGCATGCGTGCGCCGGCGGCGAGGCGTTCGACGGCGAAGGCTTTGTTCTCGGGCGCCGTCGTGGTCGCGTTGTACGGATGAGCTTTATCGATTTGGTATAGTCTCTCGATTTGGCTGTTCGATACAGTCAAGTAGTCGATGATCGCGGTGCGAAGATCGGGCAACACTTTCGCCTCTGGATCCACGTGCGGCGCAACGTCGGCCAGCTTGATCTGCGCGCCGACATAGTCTGACTCGAAACGCGCATGAAACTGCTTGTCCGTGGCGTAGCCGTTGGGATTCGGACCCGTCCATCCGTTGAATTGAACCGTCGTGTGCGCCGGGTTCGATCCGTCGGCTACGTAGTGGCCGAGAATGCCGGCGTCGTCGATGATGCGCGCTTCGATCCACGGGCGTGTCGTGTCGTTCGCGGCGCGCCACAAACGAAAATCCTCGCGCAGCTCCTGCGCGCGCTCGAGAATCGCGAACGGAAGAAAGCCGACTTTCACCGCGTCGATGTTCGCTTCGCCCAACCGCGCGAGATACGCGTACCGGTTGGGTGCCTTGAGCGCTTCCGCGAGCACTGTGGGCGGGACTGCTTCCATGTCGATGAAATGATCCGGCGACGATTCGCCGGTGAGCGCGGGATCGTACGCCGTCTCGGCGCGATCCTTCCACCGATCGGGCTCGGGATTCAGATAGCCGAGCTCGCGCGATGCATTGCGGAGAAATGCAGGCATCGCTTGGGGCAGGGCCATTGCCGCTGCCTCTCCCGTGATTCGATGGCCGGCGTCGCCCCAAGCAAATAGGGCGGCCGGAGCGACGAGCACCGCGGCGAGCGTCGCCACGACTGCGATTCCTTTCTTCATGCGCGAGATGTCCCGGAAGATTGCAGAGCAAAGGTAGCACCCTGCGCGTCGTGGCAGCGAACGATCCAATCGCCGCCGGGCACTTCGTGAGGCTCGACGATGACGGTTCCACCTGCGCCGGTGACTCGTGGTGCCGTCGCTTTCACATCATCGACGCGCGTGTACGAGACCCACATCGGCGCCGGCGTGTCCGGCGGCGCGTTGAACATGCCGCCGTATGCCGCGCCCTTTTGGCCGAACATGTGATACGTGCCCATCGCGCCCATGTCGTGATAGCCCGTGGTTTCCCAGTTGAACAGTTTGTGATAGAACTCGAATGCCGCCTTGTGGTCGGTCGTCACGAGCTCGTGCCACGAGAACTCGCCGACGTTCGCCGGCTTATACGCGACAGGCGTGTTGCCCGCCTGTTCGAAGATGCCGATGGTTGCGCCTTGCGGGTCGGTGAGCACCGCCCAGCAGCCGACGCTCGGCACTTGTTTCGGGGCCGTACGCACTGAGCCACCCATGGCCTTCACGCTGCGAACCGTTTCGTCGACGTCGTAGACGTGCACGTAGGGAATCCACTGCGCCACTGTTCCATCAGACGCGGATTGATCGGGCGCCTTGGTCACGCCGCCGACCGGCGTTTCACCGTTCATCCAAAGCGTATAGTCCGGCATGTCATCCATGGGCTGCGTCGTCCATGGAGTGATGTGCGGATAGAATGCCGCCGCCGCATGCGGATCCGTCGTTACGAGTTCGTGCCAAGCGAAATGACCGCGTGAATTCGTCATTGGACAATGGATGAAAGGGTCGTCAACAAGCGAAGAGCGGCACTGGCGTCACTTCATCTCCTGCGCGCGGCGCGACATTCCGACCATCTCGCGGAAGATCGCTTCCACCGACTCGACGGGAAGTCCCGATTGTCGAGCCAGCGCCGCGACGCGCTGCAACACGGCGGCTTCGCGGTCGGGATCGAGAATCGGAAGCTGCGCTTCGCGTTTGAGCTCGCCGGTCCGTTGCCCAAACGCCATCCGACGCTCGAGCAGCGCGACGATCTGGTCGTCGATGCGCTCGATCTCGTCGCGGCAGCGCGCGAGAGCTTCGCTCAGAGAGACATCGGTTCGTTCAGTCATGCTGTTACCATGTCACGCTGCGCAGTGTCGGAGGTCGTGTTCGACTAGTGGAAACCATCCGTGACACGGGTCCGCTGTCAAGCGCGGGAGCCAGCTTTCGACTGTAACGCCAATTGACATGGGGACGAGCGCACGCAATCCTCAGTCCGCTACGGCCTCCTTCCCCGTCCGGAATCCATGCCCACCTATCTGCACGACCCAGCCGTTCAGGATTCGTTCCGAGCGCGCATCCAAACGCTGCGGCCGCAGACGGAGCGGCGGTGGGGACAAATGTCGGTCGATCAGATGCTGTGGCACGTGAATCAGGCTTTGCGGAACGCGCTAGGCGACTTTGAGCCGGCGCTAGTTCCGGCGCCAATCCCGCGGCCGGTGTTGAAGTTTTTCGCGCTTCGAGTGCCCTGGCCGAAGGGCGCGCCGACGGCGCCCGAGATGACGGCGTCGAGCCACTATTCGTTCGACGCCGAGCGCGACCGCTGTCTGGCGCTGATCGAGCGCATTAGCCGGCGCAGTATGGACGAACGGGGCTGGGGCCGTTCACCGGCGTTCGGCCGAATGACAGGGCGGCAATGGAGCCGGCTCAACGCCAAGCATCTCGATCATCACCTGCGGCAGTTCGGGGCGTAGCTCTCCGCGCAGCTAATTCCCCGATCCGTACGGCAGATCCCTCGCATTCGCTCGGGATGACAAGAAACGTCAGTCGTGAATGTCCGACAGCTCGTGCTTCGCGGTGAAATCGTAAAGCGTCACGCGGCGCAGATGATAGTACGCCGTCCAATAGGTGCGGAGCGCCTGCACGTAGTCGAGCACTGCCTGATCCTTTTGATCCTGCGCCGTATAGAGATCGGTGTTGCTGATCTTGCTCACGATGTACCGGTTTCTCGCGACGTCGAACTGCTTCTCGGCCACCGTGTCGGCCTTGGCGGCGAGGGTGATGTTCCGCTGCGCCTGCTGTAACTGCAGCACCGAGAACCGCGCATCTTCGACCAGGGCGTCGCGCGACATCTTGTTGTTCGCGGTCGTGCGCTCCTGAAACGCCTTCGCCGCCTGCAAGTCCGCCTTGCCGGCACCCCACTGCAGCATGGGAAGATTGACGCCCACGGCCAGCGACTGCTTGCCCAACGGGCTTTGATACGCCTGCCCGAATCCACCGGCGGTCTGATTGAAGCCGGCGCTCGCTGAGATCGTCGCGTTGAAGCGGTTGTTCGACTGCGCCTGCACGGTGTTTCGCTTCGCGTTCACGTCGTTCAGCGCATTCTGCTCCATCGTGCTCGAGTTCTTCAGTGCCTCGCTAACGGCGAGATCCGGATCGGCGTCGACGGTGGGAATGGCGTCGGGCGTGACGATGACAAATGTCTGATCCGCCGGGTAGTCGATGAGACGGCGAAGCACCGCTTCGGCGCGTTCACGGGCGACGTTGGCGTCGTCGACTGACGCGCGCGCGCGGAGCAACGCGAGCTCGCTCTTGAGCAGGTCGTTCTCGCCGATCTTGCCGACCTCGTAGCGCCCCTTGTTGAGCGTATACAGCGTGTCGTTCACCGACACGTTGGCTTGGGCGTTGAGCAGCGTCATCTGCTGCGCGTACAAATTAAAGAACGCGTCGGCGGTGCTTCCGGCCACGTCTTCGCGTGCCTCGAGATACCCGCGCTCAGCGACCGACGCCGTCAGCGACTGCGTGCGTTCGTTCCACACGATGTTGCGCGGCTTGAAGAGATCCTGCGTGAGCGTGAGAACGACCGGCGACGTTTGATAGAGCCGCGAGTTGGTCGTGCCGAATTCGTCGATGCGGCTGATTTGCGAGGCGACGCTGATGGTGCCGCCGGTGAGCGGAATCTGCTGGCTGAAACCCATCTGGACCGACGACTGATTCTGCGCTTGCCCAATGAACTGCGTCGATCCGTCGGGCAACGTGATCGGGTTGATGCCGTGATTGAGATTCGCGGCATTGCCGGACAGAAAGAGCTGCGGCAGCAACCGCGAGTTGAACGCGTCGTTGCTGAAGCGCGCTTGATCACGCGTGCTGCGCGCCACCTGCGCCTGCGGCCCCTGCTTCTGCGCCATCAAAATGGCTTCTTGCAACGTGAGCGTGTGCGCTGCGGAACCCGCCGGCGCAGGGGCTTGAGCGTTTACTCGAGACGCAGCGACGAGCGCGAGCGCCAGAATCGCAATTTGGC
The DNA here is from genome assembly GCA_036499625.1 of Gemmatimonadaceae bacterium. GTDB lineage: Bacteria > Gemmatimonadota > Gemmatimonadetes > Gemmatimonadales > Gemmatimonadaceae > JAQBQB01. Next base: position 258,776 of record DASYDJ010000035.1, on the reverse strand, counting down.
TGGAACGACGCATAGGGACCTTTAAGGAATGAGGCGATGTTGTCATCCCGAGGAGCGGAGCGACGAGGGATCTACTATCCGGTTCGTGTGGCTAGTCACGAGCACGTTCTGGTAGATCCCTCGCTACGCTCGGGATGACAACTTCTTACTCGTATCGCAAACAGACGATCGGATCTGCCTTCGCCGCTTTGCTCGCTGGCATGATGCCGAACACGAGTCCTACGGCCACGGACACGCCGAAGGCCACAATGACGGACATCGGTGACACGATGGCCGTGATCTTGGCAATTCGCTCGATCGAGATGCTGAGGATCACGCCGACGATGATGCCGGCCACACCGCCCGCGACGCTGATCATCACGGCTTCGCTGAGGAACTGCCACATCACGTCTTTCTGCGTCGCGCCCACGGCGCGGCGCACACCGATCTCCTTGATGCGCTCGAGGATCGACGCGAGCATGATGTTCATGATGCCGATGCCGCCCACGACGAGCGAAATGGAGGCGATCGCTCCGAGCACGACGTTGAAGATTCCCTTCGTGTGCTGTTCCTGTTGCAGCAGCAGCTCGGGCACGGTGATCTCGAAATCGGTGACGTCGTTGTGCCGGCGCTGCATCATGCGACGCACCACGTCCGCGACGCCCGTCATGGCGCTCGACTTGTCGACCTGAACGATCACTTTGTCGAGCTGGTTGTAGTTCCGCTTTTCCGCGCGCTCGTCGTCGGTCTCGGTGGAATCGGTGGCCGAGCTTCCCTGGCGCGCCGCAAGCTCCATCTCCTGTTGCGTCACCTCGGCACGATTGCGATAGCGCAGCAGCATCGTGGGCAGCGGCACGTAGACGTCCATGTTCGCGTCGCGAATGCCGAGCTTCTTCGCGGCTTCTTCGGACACGGCGCGTCCCTCGAGCACGCCGACCACGGTCAGCCACTCGTTGCCGACTTTGATCACGCGCCCGATTGGGTCTTCAGTCGTGAAGAAGCGCGACTTCACACCCTGGCCGATGATCGCGACCTGCGATGCGTCGGCGAAATGCTCCTGGCTGAAACGGCCACCCTGCACCACGTGCAGGTTCATGACGTCGAAATACCCTTGATCGACGCCGACGACCTTACCCGATCGATGGTGCCCTTCGCGCGTGATGACGCTGTTGACGACGACTTCGCTGCTGGTGGCATCGACATCGGGAATCGCTTCCTTGATCGCGAGCGCGTCGAGGTGCGTGAGGCCCGGCGTGAAACGAGCAGCCTGCTTCTTCGCGTCCTTGTCGTCGACTTTGCCTTCGGTCTGCTCGACGATCGGCGTGATGACGATATTGTTCGCGCCGAGCAGCTTCATTTGCTGAAGAATTTCGCTCTCGGCGCCGTTGCCGATGGCGAGCATGGCGATGACCGAGGCCACGCCGAACAGAATTCCGAGCGACGTGAGGCTCGCGCGCAGCTTGTTGTGCGCCACCGCCTCGGCGGCGGTGCCGGCGCTGAACACCAAGTGCGCGAGGATCGCGCGGGCGCGCGACGGTGGCGCGGCGCCCGGCTCCAATGCGACTGCGGCCATGGTCAGCCTTTCGGCTTAGCGGCCGGCGCGGCGACAGGCGCCGCGATGGGCGCCTTCACCGCTGCAGGCGGCGCTTTCATCGCGGGCACCGTGACGCTCTTGGCTGTGTCGGCACTCGGACCCGGTGCGACGACTGGCTTGAGACCGTCGATCACTTCCGTCTTGATGTCCGTCTTGTCGGTCGGCACGCTGAGCAGCACGTGATCGTCTTTCGTCAGGCCGCGCTTGATGATGATTTCATTATCGTTCGCCGTGCCCGGCTCGACCATCTGCTTCGCGACACGGTTGCCCGACTTCTTGTAGACATACGAGTAGCCGCCTTCGCTGATCACGGCCTCGAGCGGCACCGACAGAACGTTGGGGAACGACGCCGTCTCGATCGCATTGGCCGTGGTCATGCCCGGACGCAACGTCGTGTCAGGATGCGCCACGGTGATCTTGACCTCGAACACCTTGGAATCCTGGTTCGGCCGCTGCTCGCCCACGTTCGCTATCTGCGTGACCGTGCCGTCCATCTTCTTCGTGGCGTCCGCGTCGAGTGTGATCTGCACCTTCTGGCCGACGGCGATCTTCCGTACGTCCACTTCATTGATGTAGGTGTCCGACTCCATCTGCGTCAGATCGGGCAACGTCGCAACGGCCGGATCCCACGGACTCCACTGCGAGCCCACGCCGCGCTTCTTGCCGTTCCATTCGCGAATGTAGATGACCATGCCCGGCGAGGGCGCTTTGATGGTGAACGCGGCCATGACGTCCTGGATGCCCTTGAGCTGATTCTGTTGCCGGCCCAAGTCCGCGCCCACCGACGACATCTTCGCCTCGGCCTGCTTGGTCTTCGTGTCGAGGTTGCGCTTGGACTGCTCGAGCGCGCGCTGCGCTTTCTCGTAGTCGATCTCCGCCTGGCGCTTGATCGACGGCGCCTCGTACTGCGCCTGCTCCTGCGCGATCTTCTTCCCCTCGAGATCGTACTCGGCGGTGCGCACATCTTCGCGCGCCTGCGCGAGATTGAGCGCCGAGTCGAGTTGCGCGGTGGTGAAGTCAGCCTGCGCCTTCTGCACGTTGAGCGTGACGTCGCTCAGGCGTGTTCCGACTGGTGCGCGGTCCAGTTCGGCGATGACGTCGCCTTCCTTGACCACGGAGCCCTCGGGAACGAGCGACGAAATTTTCGTCGCATAGACGTTGACGGCTTGCGCCTGCGCTGGCCCAGTGACCTGGACGAATTTGCTCGCTCTGAGCTCACCAGTCGTGGTGACGACGACCTTGAAGTTGCCCTGTTTGACCGGGGCGATGAGACTCGCCTCTGCCGCCGACGCCGTGGAAGGCCACTTGTACCAGGCGACGGGACCGCCAATGACTAGCGCGGCAAGGAGGATGGGGAGCCAGCGCTTACGCAACGTTTTCATCTCGAAGCCCTCGAGCGGGATGGAGTCTGCCAGGGGGGAGGCTGGCAGATTGAATCGCACCTTATGGTTCGCACCGGGAAACTGCAATACAACGCAGATTAGAATACGATGAACATAGTTGTAGGCGTTTCCCTGCCGACCTCGGCGTCTCTGTTCGACACTACGGATGCCGAAAGAGTTGGTTCCGCGAGTTGTCGGGCTCGCTGCATAGCAGCCGACGACCGTTCACCGGTTCTGCAGCGCGCGGTCGTGCGCTGGATCCAACTGGATCCAACCGGATCCAGCGCCGCGCATGTCCAACAGCTCGTTGAGCTTAGGACGATTGGGCTACAACAACGTCCCGCGCAAAAACACGTAGGCGACGCTGAAATAGATCACGAGGCCCGTCACGTCGACCAGCGTCGCGACGAACGGCGCCGACGCGCTCGCCGGATCGAAGCCGACGCGCTTCAACAGAAACGGCAGCATCGATCCGGCGAGCGATCCGAATCCAACGATCCCCACGAGCGCCGCACCGACCGTCGTCGCGACCAACATGTGATACTGTCCGTAATCGAACAGATGCAGATGCTGCCACAGTTCGATGCGGATGAAACCAATCACGCCGAGAATGGCGCCGAGTGTGATGCCGGTCGGCAGCTCGCGCAGTGCGATGCGCCACCAGTCCTTGACCGTGATCTCGCGTAGCGCGAGCGAGCGGATGATCAGCGAGGTGGCCTGCGAGCCGGAGTTGCCGCCCGAGCTCATGACGAGCGGAATGAACATCGCCAGCACGACGGCCTTCGAGATCTCGCCTTCGAAATGCTGCATCGCGGTGGCCGTGAGCATCTCGGAGAGGAACAGCGCGCAGAGCCAGCCCGCGCGCTTCTTGATCATCGCGCCGAATCCGATCTGCGTGTACGGCTCGTCGAGCGCCTCCATACCGCCGAACTTCTGGACGTCTTCGGTCTGCTCGCGAACGATCGCATCGATCACGTCGTCAACGGTGACGATGCCGAGCACGTGTCCGGCGTCGTCGACGACGGGAATGGCGAGCAGATTGTACTTGGAGATGATTCGCGCCACCTCTTCACGATCGGTGGTGGGCGACACCGAGAGCGGTTTACGGCGATTGCCGACCTCGCTCACCACCGTCGAGCGATTGGCGAGCATGAGATCGCGCAGCGACACGACGTGCGCCAGTGTCTTGCTCTGCGGATCTATACAATAGATGGTGTAAATCGTCTCCTTCGTGCGACCGACCTCGCTCACGTACGCGAGCGCCTGTTCCACCGTCCACGTCGTGGGCACCGCAACGAGCTCGGTGGTCATGATGCCGCCGGCCGTTTGCGGTGCAAACTGCAACAGGACCGTCATCGCCTCGCGCGTCGGCGGGTCGACTAACGCGAGGAATCGGGCGCGGTGCGATTCCGGAATCTCGCGAAAGAGATCGGCCTGCTGATCGGCGGACATCGCGTCGATGAGCGGACCGACCATGTCGGCGGCGACGTGCTGAATGATGTCGCACCGCTTCGCCGCAACCTCGGGCTCGTCGAACACTTGCACGGCAAGGTCGAACGGCAGCGCCGCGAGTATTTTGGCGCCGTGATCAGGTGGAAGCTCGACGAGTGCCTCGGCGAGATCGGCGGCGCGAGCGCCGGCGATGGCCGCTTCGAAATCCGCCGGGTCGCCGAGCAGGAGATAGAGGAGCTCGGGGGTCAGTCGCGCCGGTGCACGTTCGATAGTCGAAGGCATGGCTATTTCAGGTAGCTGCGCACGATGTCAATCAACTCCTCGGACGCCTCGGCCTGATCTGACTCGGGGTCGAGGTCGGGGTCCATGACGTGGAATCGAATGTGGTCTTCGAGGATCTCAGCCATCAGGCCATTGATTGCACCGCGGCACGCGGCCAACTGTTGCAAGACTTTGGCGCAATCGCTTTCGGTGTCGAGCTGCTTTTCAATTCCGTTGAGCTGGCCCCGAATTCGCCGGACGCGATTGAGGAGCTTAGCCTGTTCGCGGATGGTGTGAGGCATGGAGGGTTCCTGGCGGCGGCCGTCGTTGACATACTATCCCCCAGTATTGTACAGTACGAGAGCGAGAAGCGAAAGAGTAGCCGTCGCAACTTCAGATCGTTGTCGTCCGCCAGGCGCGCCCACGTGCATTCACATTCTCATACGCACGACCATTCGCACGATCATGCACATGATCATTCGCACGACCATGCGCATGGACATCAGCATGGGCATGGGCATCATCACGGGCCGGCGAGCTACGATCGCGCGTTCGCGATAGGCATCGGACTCAACCTCAGCTTTGTCATCGCCGAGGTCGTGTTCGGACTTCGGTCGCATTCATTGGCGCTCACCGCGGATGCCGGGCACAACCTCGGCGACGTGCTCGGGCTCGTGCTGGCGTGGGCCGCATCTGTTCTCGCGCGGCGGGCTCCCACGACGCGTCGCACCTACGGTATGCGGCGGTTCTCGATTCTTGCCGCGCTCGGCAATGCCGCGTTCTTGCTCATCGCTGTTGGCGCGATCGCGGTCGAGGCCATCACTCGGCTCAGTCATCCGGCGCCGATCGCCACGGGGGTCGTGATGATCGTGGCGCTCGTTGGCATCGCGATCAACATCGCCACGGCGATCGGCTTCATGTCAGGGCGCGCGAGCGATCTCAACGTGCGTGGCGCATTCGTCCACATGCTCGGCGACGCTGCGGCGTCGGCTGGCGTCGTGATCGCCGGATTGGTGATTCGCGAGACCGGCATGCTCTGGATCGACCCGGCGGTGAGCTTGTTGCTGGTCGCGCTGATCACCGTGGGCAGTTGGGGGCTGCTGCGCGACTCGATCAATCTTGCGCTGGATGCGGTGCCGGCCGGCATCGATCCGACTGCGGTGCGCGAATACTTGGTGTCGCTGGCCGGAGTGGCCGAGGTGCACGATCTGCACATCTGGGGACTGAGCACGACGCAAGTGGCGTTGACCGCGCATCTGGTCGTGCCGGGCGAACGCAACGCCGACGTACTGCTCGCCGATACGTGCGCCGTGCTTCGTGAGCGTTTTCATATCGATCATGCGACGATACAGATCGAGCATGGCACGGTGGCGCCGTGTGCGTTGGCGGCGGCGGATGTGGTGTGATGGTGGCTGCCGCCGCCGCTGAAAACGAAACGGCTCGACACGGGTTGTGCGGACTGGACGGACGGGCACGTAGAAGCGTTCATACGGTAGCCTTCCGTCACGGCGATTGATCCGTCGATCTTCGTTGCGTCCGTTCAATTCGTATTACCAAATCGTTATGGCCTGCTTCGCGAGGCCTTACTCCGCACAAGTGCCGCTCGGGCTGGTCGGAACAAGTGGGAAAAACGAATTGAACGAACGAAACGGATAGAACGAAGCGGCTCCGTGACGGTCCGTTCAATTCCACAATCCGTGTTTTGATTTTTTTGATTGCCCCAGATTAAGAGTCTATTGGGCGGCGAGCGTCCATCGGGATCTCGATCGTTACGCTGCGCTGGCGCCAAGCCAACGTGCCTCCATGCGCGGCCACGACGCGAGCGGCGAGCGTCAAACGAACGGACGGGGTGAGGTCGCCTATCCCCGACATGTCGATGCGAAGCTCGCTCCCATGCAGGTCGACGCGCAGTTGCACGCGCGAGCCGCTCGGACTCGACCGAACAGCGTCGCCGAGTGCGACGGCGAGAGCGTCCTGCAGGCGAGCGCGATCGCCCATGATGGCCGGCAGCAGCGGCGCGACGTTCACTTCGATCGCGGCACCGACCGACTCGGCAGCGGCGACGAGCATTGGGCGCAGTGCTTCGATGAGCTCGGAGGGCTTCATGCGGTCGCGGCGAAGCGGTTGATCGCCGAGATCGAGCTCGCCGATCTGACGCAGGCTCACCAGATCGGCATCCACCGCCTCGGCCGCGGTGCGAGCCGCGCCGAGCATTTCCTCCTGATTCTCATTCAAATCCCCGAAGTGGTTCTCGAGAAGAATGTGCAGCGGGAGACGAACCTCTTCGAGACGTTTGGCGGTGTCATCCGCGATGCCGGCGAGCAACGCCGCGTATTCACGCGTCCGATTCTCGAGGGCGCGCTCCTGGTCCGCACGCTCCTCCGCGGCACTGCGCGCGTCGGTGCTCAGTCGGTCGACGCCGTGGGCGATCCGATCCAATTCGTCGGGCTGGCCGCCGGCGTTGGTCGCGGGCAACCGACTGGCGAGATGTTCGATCCGACGTGCGAGGATGCGCGCATTGACGCCGGCGAGAATCAATGAGCCGAGAACGGCCATGACGCCGACGAGCAACACCGCGTGCGGGACAACGTGCGCGTACTGTCCCCAGTAGAAGAGGCCAGCGATGAGCAGCACGCCGAGGATGGCCGGTGCAACCGTGAGGTACAATCGGTAGCTGATCTTCACGGCTGCTTTCCACCGACGGCTTTCACCGGATCGAACGAGACGACGAGCACGTCGACGCCGGCAGCGTTGTTGATCAGACGATCGACGACAGATCCCTTCGTCAGGTGATGCCAACGGGATCGCTTGCTCTGCCCTATGACCACGAGGCTCACACCGCGCTTCTCGGCGAAATGCAGGATCGAGTCGGCGACGTCAGTGCCTTCGAGCTTCACGACTTCCGCACCCATGGACTGCGCGAGTTGAATGTTCTCGACGAGCATTCTTTGAACCTTGCTGTCGATGCGGTCGGCGCGCTCGTCCGGCGTTTGCACGTACACGCAGAACCAATCGCTGTTCAGGCGGCCGGCGATTCGACTCGCCTTGCGCAGTAGAGCCGCGGTATACGGCGGGCTGCTCGACATACCGACGAGCATGCGTTGCGCGGAGCGCGGAGCGACCGCTGGCGTCTCACCCGTCTCGCGACGCACGATTGCCTCGCGTGTTCGGTCGACGGCGCCTGCCACTTCGCGCAACGCGAGCTCGCGCAGCGTTGTGAGATTTTCGTCGGTGAAGAAGTTCTTGAGCGCCGACTCGACCTTGTCGGACGCGTAGATCTTCCCTTCGCGCAGGCGTTGGCGCAGGTCTTCCGACGAGATGTCGAGATTCACGACCTGATCGGCGGATGCAACGACCCAATCCGGCACTGTTTCGCGAACCGTGACGCCGAGTGTAGATGCGACGACATCATTGAGCGACTCGAGATGCTGGACGTTCACCGCCGAGATGACGTTGATGCCTTCATCGAGCAGTTGCATGACGTCTTCCCAGCGCTTGCGATGCTGTGTGCCGGGAACGTTGCTGTGTGCGAGCTCGTCGACGACCGCGACTTCCGGCTGTCGGCGAACTACTGCCGCGACGTCCATCTCCTCGAGCACCACGCCGCGATACGCGATACGTTGGCGCGGCACGACTTCGAGGTCGCCGACTTGCGTGTCGGTTTCGCGGCGACCGTGGGTCTCAATGAATCCGACGACGACGTCCACGCCGCGGCGGCGAAGGTCGTTGGCTTCGTTGAGCATGCGATACGTCTTGCCGACGCCGGCGGCCGATCCGATGTAGAGTTTGAGCTTGCCGCGCTCTCGCTGGCGAACGAGCGCGAGAAACTCGGACGCGCCGGTGCCGGGCTCGCGAGGAGTCCGGCGGCGTTCCGGTGGTTGGCGGTCGTTCGATGACATCTGGCGCTAGAACGTGAGTGCCAAAGATGTAACGACAACTCCATCATTTTCTCCGAGCGCTCCAACACCATGGAGCGGCCAGATGCGATTGTTGGATCGAAACGCCCGAACCTCCGTGCGCCACAAGAGTGGAGCGCGCAACGCCACGTCGACGCCAAGTGACGCAGCATTCGTTTGAAAGCTCGACGGAGTGCCTGTGGCAACGATGACCTGGCTCGGATCCGAGTAGCGTTCGACCCGTGCGACCAACGCTACGGTTGGCGTGGCGTGATACTTCGCGAAGGTCGTCATTCCCCACCAACTCGCGATTCCGCCGGCGGGAGTGGTATTGCCCTGCGTCCCAAGGGAGTACATCGCCGCGAACAGCCAGCGCGCGCTTCCCGTGTACTGCGCGAGCACGTCGTGATAGATGCGCAGCCGGGTGGGCTCGCTGTCGGGCGCGACGTCACCGATGAAGTCGTCGTAGGTGACCGTCAGCGCCGGCACCGGCGTATAATCGAGGCGAACTCCCGTGGCCGGCGTCGAGTTCTCAGCCGAGATGTTTTGCCATCCGTTGATGAGCACGACGGTCGTCGTCAGCTTGGGAGACGTGGTCCACGTCAGCTTCGCGCCCGACTCGTAGTACGGTGAGAAATCGGCGACCAGCGATCTCGTGTACGACACGTTGTCGCGCGAGATCCAGCCTTCGTAGCCCACGTGCGAAAGGAATATTCCGCCATCGAGCCAAAGAGACGGAGCGACCTGGTAGCCGGCCGTCGCCTCCTGGATGTACTGACTGACGCTCGGTCCGCTGACGACACCGTTGCGCGGCTCGGCCGCGTAATTCGATTGAACGGACGTTCCCCATTGCAACGCGAGGCGGCCGCGATAGCGTGGACCGGCAACCTTCGCCTCGATGAACGCGAGATTGATGTTCGCTTCGGCGTAACGCGCGGGCTGGGTTGTGTACGAACGATCAAAGTTTCGTGGCCGGTCGGTGTCCCACGCGTAGTACGTGTCGACGAAACCACCAAAGGTGCGGGTCGTGGCGGTGTCGGACGTTTGAGCCTGCGCGCGAGACATCGGCGCCGCGTTTGCCGCGAGGATCAACACGGTAAGCGCTACACGCTGCGTGTGCATGGCGGCGCTCATCGTTTGAACGCGCTATCGAGCGCGATGTTGAGGAGAAGCACGTTGACGCGCGGCTCGCCGAAGAAGTTGAACTGGCGGTGGGTCACGTGAGCGTCGACGAGCGCACGAACGGCCGCCGAGTCGGCGTGACGCGCGCGCGCGACGCGGGCGACTTGTAATTGAGCGTTGGCCGGCGAGATGTCCGGATCCAACCCCGACGCTGACGACGTCACCATGTCGCTCGGAATTCGACCGCGGACCGCGCCGTCGGTTGCAACGACTGTGTCGATGTTGGCGGCGATGAGCGTATCGGCGAGCTTTGCGTCCGTCGGACCCTTGTTGGTCCCCGACGATGCGCTCGCGTCGTAGCTGCTACCGGCCGCCGACGGACGCGAATGAAAGTAGTACGGTTGCGTGAACGGCTGGCCGATGAGCGCGCTGCCGACGACGCGACCATTCACTCGAACGATCGAGCCGTTGGCCTGGCCGGGAAACGCCACCTGCGCGAAGGCAGTCACGATGCCCGGATATATGAGACCTGTGATGACGCAGAGGACGAGCGTCATGACGATGGCAGGCCTGAGCTGATTGCGAAGCATGCGCCTACCTCAGACGAGATGGGTGACGACGAGCAGCATGTCGATGAGCTTGATGCCGATGAACGGCACGACTAAGCCACCGAAGCCGTAGACGAAGAGATTCCGCCGCAGGATCACGGCAGCAGACGCCGGGCGATATCGCACGCCGCGCAGCGCAAGCGGAATGAGCGCGATGATGATCAGCGCGTTGAAGATCACGCTGGCCAGAATCGCTGACTGCGGCGAATGCAGCCGCATGACGTTGAGCGTCTGAAGCGCGGGATACGTGACGACGAACATCGCCGGGATGATGGCGAAGTACTTGGCGACGTCGTTGGCGATCGAGAACGTCGTGAGCGAGCCGCGCGTCATGAGCAGTTGCTTTCCGATCTCGACGACCTCGATGAGCTTCGTCGGATCCGAGTCGAGGTCGATCATGTTGCCGGCTTCCTTCGCCGCCTGCGTACCGCTGTTCATCGCGACACCGACGTCGGCTTGCGCGAGCGCGGGCGCGTCATTCGTTCCGTCGCCGGTCATGGCGACGAGCTTGCCGCCGCCCTGCTCACGCTTGATCAGCGCCATCTTGTCTTCCGGCTTCGCCTCGGCCAGAAAGTCATCAACACCGGCTTCCTGCGCGATCGCCGCAGCAGTAAGCGGGTTGTCGCCGGTGATCATCACCGTGCGAATGCCCATGGCGCGCAATCGGTCGAAACGTTCGCGCATGCCGCCTTTCACGACGTCCTTGAGATAGATCACACCGAGGACCGACGCTTTGCCATGATCATTCTCGGCGACGACGAGCGGAGTTCCACCACCGCGCGCGATCTTCTCGACCGCCTGCGTCATCTCGGGCGGTACGGTGCCAGATTTTTCGCGCACCCACGCGGCGACGGAGTCACCCGCACCTTTGCGAAGTTGCAGGCCGTCGGAGTTCACGCCGCTCATGCGCGTCGACGCTGAGAACGGCACGAATTCCATGTGCGAGGGATGATCCCGGCGACCGCCTGATGATTCGGATACGACACGGCCACCTTCCGCCAGCGTGCGGCCACGCAAGCCAAACGATTCTTTCGCCAGCACGACGATGCTGCGCCCCTCTGGCGTTTCGTCAGCGAGCGAGGCAAGCTGCGCGCGGTCGGCCAGCAGCGACTGTGCCACGCCAGGCATCGGAATGAACTCGACTGCCTGCCGGTTGCCGAGCGTGATCGTGCCGGTTTTGTCGAGCAGCAGCGTGTTGACGTCACCGGCGGCTTCGACCGCGCGGCCGCTCATAGCGATGACGTTCTGCTGGATCATGCGATCCATTCCGGCGATGCCGATGGCCGAAAGCAAGCCGCCGATCGTCGTCGGAATGAGGCAGACGAGCAGCGCGATCAGAACTGGGATCGGCACCGGGCCGCCGCTGTACGACGCGAACGGTTGTAGCGTGACGACCGCGATGAGGAAAATGATCGTCAATCCGGACAAGAGAATCGTGAGCGCGATCTCGTTCGGCGTCTTTTGCCGCGTGGCGCCTTCGACGAGCGCGATCATTCGATCGATGAAGGTCTCGCCAGGATTTGCCGTGATGCGAATGACGAGATAGTCCGACAGCACTTTCGTGCCGCCGGTGACGGCCGATCGGTCGCCACCAGACTCGCGAATGACCGGTGCCGATTCGCCGGTGATCGCCGACTCGTCGACCGAGGCAACGCCCTCGACGACTTCGCCGTCGCTAGGGATGACGTCGCCTGGCGTGCAGAGCACGAGATCGTCGCGGCGGAGCGACGGAGCGGGAACCATCTCGAAGGCGAGCTTGTCGACTGGAACGCTTCGGTCGTCTGAGGCATCGAGACGCTTGGCGTGCGTGTGCGTTCGAGACGCACGCAACGCGTCAGCTTGCGCCTTGCCGCGGCCTTCGGCCATCGCCTCGGCGAAATTCGCGAAGAGGACGGTGAACCAGAGCCACAAGGTGATTTGGAGCGTGAAGGCGATCGCGCCGTGATGCGTGACGACGTCGCGCGCGAGCACGAGCGTGGTCAACGCGCTTCCGACGAAGACCACGAACATCACCGGATTCCGCAGCATGTGCCGCGGTGCGAGCTTGACGACCGCATCGCGAATGGCGCGCACGACGATCGGGCGGTCAAATAGCGGACGTTTGCGAACTGGCATTAGAAGACCCTCCCGGCCAGCATCGAGAGGTGCTCGACGATCGGTCCAAGCGCGAGCGCCGGGAAGAAGGTGAGGGCGCTGACGACGAGAATGACGCCAACGAGGAGGAAGACGAACAGCGGTCCGGTCACCGGAAACGTGCCGGCGTTTTCCGGCGCGATTTTCTTCTCGGAGAGGAATCCGCCGAGTGCGAGCATCGGAACCATCATCATGAATCGTCCGACGAGCGTGTTGAACCCGAGCGCCGTGTTGTAGTAGTACGTCGTGCCGGTGAGGCCAGCGAAGGCACTGCCGTTGTTTGCGGCGGTCGACGTAAACGCGTACAAGATTTCCGACAAGCCGTGCGGTCCCGAGTTGTTGAGTCCCGCGAGTCCCGGCTTGACCACCGCTGAGATGGCGGCGAAGCCCAGAACGGCGGCTGGGAAGATGAGCGCGTAGAGCATGGCCATCTGGATCTCGCGCGCCTGGATCTTTTTGCCGAGGTATTCGGGTGTGCGACCGACCATGAGACCGGCGATGAACACCGTGAGCACGATCATCACGATCATGCCATAGAGTCCGGCGCCGACGCCGCCGAACACCACTTCACCGAGTTGCATGTTGACGAGCGGCACCAGCCCGCCGAGCGGCGTGAAGGAGTCGTGCATGGCGTTGACGCAGCCGCACGATGCGTCGGTGGTGACAGTCGCGTAGAGCGCGGAGTTCGCGACGCCGAACCGAACCTCCTTCCCTTCCATGTTGCCGCCCGGATTGTCGTCGCTCGCGGCGACGTCGATGCCGTGCTTTGCGTGGATCGGATTCCCCTTCGCTTCTGACCAGTACGCGGTCGTCACGCCGGCGAAGAAGAGGAGGAACATCGCGGACCACACGGCCCACGCATGGCGTTGGTTCTTCACCATGCGTCCGAACATGTAGACGATGCCGGACGGGATCATGAAGATCGTGAATACCGACCAGAAGTTGGTCCACGGCGTCGGGTTCTCGAACGGGTGTGCGGCGTTCGCGTTGAAGAAGCCTCCGCCGTTGGTGCCGAGCTGCTTGATGGCTTCCTGGCTCGCGACCGGGCCCATGGCGATGATTTGCTTGGCGCCTTCGAGCGTGGTCAGCGTGAGGTACGGCCGGAAGGTCTGAATCACGCCTTGCTCGACGAGTAGCAACGCGAAGATCAACGACAGCGGCAGCAAGACGTACAGTATGCCGCGCACGAGATCGACATAGAAATTTCCGAGTTTGCCGGCTGACCGGCGCACGAGTCCGCGAACGAGCGCCACGGCCGCCGCCATGCCGACGGCCGCGGACGCAAAGTTGTGAAACGCGAGCTGCGTCATCTGCGAGAAGTACGACATCACGACTTCGCCGCTGTATGACTGCCAGTTTGTGTTCGTCGTGAACGACGCCGACGTTTCGAACGCCTGACGGTCCGAGATGTTCGCGAGATGCTGCGGGTTCAGCGGCAGCGCCAACTGCAGGCGCAACGCGACGTACGTGAGGAGCATCGACGCCGCGCTGAAGATCAGCAGAGCGGCGGTGTACCTCGTCCAGTGTTGATCGTCGTCGGCGTTGACGCCGGATATCGCGTAGATGGCGCGCTCGAGCGGGCGCAGCCACGAGACGGTTCCGTCGTAGACGCGCACGAGGTAGAGCCCGAGCGGCTTCGCGACGACGAGCACGCAGAGACTGAAGAAGACGATCTGGAGCCAACCGTTGGTGGTCATAGTCGTCTCAGAAGCGCTCCGGGCGCAGCAGCGTGTAGACCAGGTAGACGAGGAGCACGACGGCTACCGCGCCCGCGATCCAACTATCGAGACTCATGTGTGCTGCGCCTCGCTTCGCGACGACTCATTTCGCGCTTCCACGCCGCGCCGGCCGAGTACATCGCACAAGCGTACGTAGGCGAGCATGGCGCCGAAGAACGCGATGGTGCTGGCGACGTAGATGATATCGAGCATGGTGACCGCTCTCGTTCGTTAGAGATTCTTCCGATCGCGTCACGAGTCAGGCGTGAGGATCGAGGAAGAAGGCTACGAATGGCGGCGTGAAGGCCGCATAAAGGGCGGCCGCGCTCGAATAAAGATTATGTAAAGACTAAGGAAACACGAATTGGGCGGATTGGACGGACAGACGCGGAGAAGCGTTCATGACGGGCGCGACTCACGGCTCCCTCGTTGCGATGCTCGCGGCTCGCGACGATCAGTCCTCGTCGACGGCGGGGACTGACAGCGTGAACAGGCTACCGCCTCCGGAACGCGTCGCATAGGTCACGCTTCCGCCCTCAGCTTCCGCGATGCCGCGGGCGATCGACAAACCCAGTCCGGCGCCGCCGACATCGGGCGACATTCCGGGACGTCGATAGAAGCGTTCGAATATCCGCTCGGACTCGGCGGCGGGCACGCCAGCGCCGCGGTCAGCAACCTCGAACACCAACCGCGAATCGAGTCGCGCCACGCGAAGATCGATCGGCGTACTCGCGGGAGAATACTTCGCCGCGTTCTCGATCAGGTTGACCAGCGCCCGCAGCGTCTGCGAAAAGTCAAATCGCCCAACTAGCGACGGCTCCGCCACGTCGATGCGCAACTCACGCTGTCCGAGCAGGCTCGACACGCGTTGCGCCGCTGCACCCACGAGATCCTCGGCGTCATTCGCCGCCACGTCCGTCACGGCGGCACCGCTCGCGATGCGTGAGAGATCGAGCACATTCGCCACCATCGCATTCAAGCGATCCGCCTCGATCTCGATCGCACCGGCACGCGCGTCGCCCGCGGCGGCAATCTCGTGCGCGAGACCCTTGATCGTCGTCAGGGGCGTACGCAGGTCGTGCGATACAGATGCCAGGACCGCATCCTTGGTGCGATTCGCCTCCTGCAGCGCCTGCGCGCGCTCGGCCTCCGCTGCCAGACGGACGCGCTCTACGCCGAGTGCGGCGTAATACGACAGCGCCTCGAGTACGCGAAGCTCCGCGGAATCGAGCGACAGGCCGGAGTCCTTGCGAATCGAGAGCACGCCGACTGTTCGCTCTCGCACACGAAGCGGCTGTAACAACTCGCGGGCGCCTTCGGATAACGAGCCTTGATCGGCGGCGATGCCAGCGCTCACGCCGACGCGCGTCGTGCCGTCGAGAATCTCAGCCGCCGACTCGCCGCGGGAGGCGACCCAGCGTACGAGCTCCGATGGTTTCGACGTCTCCTCGGAGACGTCGGCTGCGTCGTTCACGTACACCGAACACGCATCGAGACGCAGCGTAGTTCGAATCACCAACGCGATGGCGGCAAGCGCGTCCTCCGATCGCGCGACGTTCAGCGTTTCGGCGCCGAGTATCGCGAAGTGATCGACTTCAGCAGCGCGCGTCCGTGCGACCTCCGCCTCGGCCTGCGCGCGATAGAGCAACTGCGCTGACAGAATCCCCGACGCCAGGAACGCGACGAGCACGAGCCAATTTAGAGGATTCTGAATGACCAGCGTGCCGTACGGCGGAAGGAACAGGATGTCGAAACAGAGGAACGCACTCAACGCGAGCGCGACGCCGAGCGGACGCCCGCCGCGCGCGCTGCCTCCCTGCACGACGAGCAGGTAGCCGAGTGTCACGTGCGCGGCGTTGAGGCGGTCGCGGAAAGCGACCATCAGCAAAGTCAGCGCGGCAAGAATCGCGAACCAGAGCGCAGCCTCGGCCCACGGCTTGGCGCGGGACGGAGCGGCGACGTCGGTCACTGTTCGTTCTCGAATCGATAGCCGACGCCCGGCTCGGTCACGATGAGCACGGGGCGTACAGGATCTGCTTCGATCTTTCGACGCAGGCTACGAACGTGCACGCGCAAATACTGTTGCGCGTCGCCGTAGGAGTTACCCCAGACGTCTTTGAAGAGCTGCTGATGCGTGAGTGTGCGACCGGCATTCCGCACGAGCGTGCGCAGCAGGTCCCACTCGGTCTTCGTGAGATGCACCGCGGCGCCATTCTTCTTGAGGAGCGGCTTGGCGAGATCGATGCTCACCTCACCGGCTTCCACGACCTGCGCCACCGGTTGCGTCGCGCCGAGTGACGCACGGCGGAGCTGGGCGCGAACGCGGGCTTGCAACTCAGAAGGATTGAACGGCTTCGTGACGTAGTCATCGGCGCCCGCGTCGAGCAGCGCAACTTTTTCCTGATCGGAGTGGCGCGCCGAGAGGACGATGATGGGCGCTGTAGACCACTGTCGGATCTCGTGACAGACGGCAGCACCTGACATGTCTGGCAGGCCCAGGTCGAGGACGATGAGGCTCGGCCGCTGTGCGGCAGCGGCGTCGATTCCCTCGCGTCCGTTCGGCGCTTCGATGACGCGGCCCGCAAGTTCGGCGAGCGCGTGACGAACGACGCGGCGAATCTGCGGCTCGTCATCGATGATGAGCACGACTTCGGCTAACATGCCCCGAAGTCTGCACGAGTCCGGCGCGGCGCGCACCTCTTGCCGGATGACGCGACCGACAATACGTTCCCATCTGACACAGAGGGGTAACCACAATGCTCGATCGCGATGGCGGCCTGCTCCGAGGCACGCTCGACGTTCTCATTCTCAAGTCGCTCACCTGGGGACCCCGACACGGCTACGCCGTGGCCGAGTGGATCAAGGTGATCACCGACGGCGACGTGCTCGTGGAAGAAGGCCCGCTCTACACCGCGCTGCACCGGCTCGAGAAAAATGGGTGGCTCACCGCCGAGTGGGGGTATTCGGAGAACAACCGGCGCGCGAAGTACTACGAGTTGAGTCGCACCGGACGGATGCAATTGCGCGATGAAGTCACGTCGTGGGAACGGTACGCGCGCGCGATCGGCAAAGCGCTCGCCGCGGCAGCACCCGTACAGGCCTGAGGAGACGCTCCATGCGCCGCGTATTCCGACTGCCGTTCGGCCGCGCGAACATCGCGCGCGAAGTGGACGACGAGCTCGCATTCCACCTGGACATGCGCGTGCAGCGGCTCATGGCCGCTGGGATGTCACCGGACGCTGCGCGACGCGAAGCACTTCGGCAATTCGGGAACGTCGACACGGTGCGACAGGACTGCGTGAGCATGGACGAACAACGGGAGCGAGCGATGTCGAGAGCGAACGTGTGGGACGAGCTGATTCAAGACGTGGCGTACGCGTTGCGGACGTTGCGACGAAATCCGGGCTTCACCGCGGTGATCGTGCTCGCCTTGGCGCTGGGCATCGGCGCGAATACGGCAATCTTCACGTTGATCGACGCCGTCGTGGTGCGCGGGCTGCCGGTGTCGCATCCCGAGCAGCTCGTGGCGGTCGGCGACACGCGGCGTGTCTCGTCATTGTCGCAAGGCGCGCCGCGCACCGATCTCATCTCGTATCCGTTGTATCGCGACATTCGCGAGCATTTCGATTCGTTCAGCGGCGTGCTGGCGTCGGGGCGCGTCGACCGGATGGACGTCACCATCGGATCGAGCGGTACGGGCGCCGAGCATCCGCGCGGACGCTACGTGTCCGACAACTACTTCTCGGTGCTCGGGCTCCCTGCGTTCCTCGGACGGACGTTTGCAGGCACGGAAGACGCCGTGCCCGGAGGCTCGCCGGTCGCCGTGATCAGCTACGGCTATTGGATCACGCGCTTCCATGGCGATCGGTCGGCCGTCGGATCGACGATGTCGATCAACAACATGCAAACGACCATTATCGGCGTCGGGCCGGAGCAGTTCACCGGCGAGATCGTCGGCGCGACGACGGACGTGTGGGTCCCGCTCTCCATGCACGACGCGCTCAATCCGAATCAGCATTTACTCAAGAGTCGCTCGGCAGACTGGCTGCTGTTGCTCGGACGAATGAAGCCAGGGGTGACCCTGGCGCAGACGAAAGCGGCACTCACACCGTTCATCATTCGTGACATCGTGACCAACGCGCCGGGCCAGATCGGTCAGGCGTTCCAGGCGGGCGATAAGACGGTGTACATCAGCGACGGCTCGCGCGGTTTCTCGCGCGTGCGCGGCACGTTCAAGGCACCGCTCTTCACGCTGATGTGCGGGGTCTTGCTCCTGCTCTGCATCATCTGCGGCAACGTGGCGAATCTGTTGCTGGCCCGCGCGGTGGCGCGCGGCAGAGAGATGGCGGTGCGTCTCGCGCTCGGCGCCGACCGGCGGCGTCTCGTGCGGCAGATGCTCACCGAGAGCGTGGTGCTGGCGCTCCTTGGCGCAGCCTTGGGTCTTCTCGTGGCGTGGTGGGGCAGTCACGGCCTGCTGCTGCTCGCCGCGGACGGCCCGAACATTCCGCTCTCGCTCTCGCTCGACTGGCGCGTGATGGCATTTACGTTGGCGACGTCGATTGGCGCCGTGCTGTTGTTCGGACTCGCCCCGGCGCTGCGTGGATCGCGCGTGGAACTCGCAACGACGATGCGCTCGAGCGCGCAGTCCGTGGCCGGCAGCGCACTGGGTCAGCGTGGGCAACGCATGCCGATCGGCAAGCTGCTGATCGCGGCGCAGGTCTCGCTGTCGGTGGTCCTGCTCGTGGGCGCGGGAATGCTCGTGCACAGTTTGTGGAACGTGCAAAATCAGGACATGGGTCTCGATCGTGACCACTTGATCATCGTCGACGTCGACGTGAACGCGCACGGCTATACAGGCGCGCGACTCGCGGAGCTCGCGCACTCGGTGCGCGACCGCGTCGCCACGGTGCCGGGCGTCAGTGCCGTGACGTTCTCCGAGAATGGAATCTTCTCGGGTACCGAGTCGAGCACCACGATCGAGTTGCCCGGCTTCACGATGCGTGCACCGAGCGATTCGGAGGTCGCGTACGACGAGGTAGGACCGAACTACGTCCACGCCATTGGCGGCCGGCTCATCGGCGGTCGCGACATCATGACGAGCGACGAAGCAGAGCCCGAGCGAGTGGCGGTCGTCAACGAGTCGCTCGCCAATTTCTACTTTCCTCATGAGAACGCCGTCGGCAAATTCCTACACTTCAACGATTCGCTGGCCGTGGAGATCGTCGGAATCGTTGCCGATACGCGCGACCACTCGCTGGATGAGGCTCCGCGCCGCCGCGCGTACTTCTCGTTCGTCCACACCGACACCGCTCTCAGCTACCCCGGATCGCTGAGCTTCGAGGTTCGCACGCAGGGCGACCCCGCGGCGCTCGTGCAACAAGTGCGTGGCGCCATTCGTGCCGTGAATCCCACGCTACCGATCGACAGTGCGATTCCGCTAACGACACTCATGCGTCAAGCGATTCGCGAGCAGCGCCTCGTGGCGAACTTGGCCTCGGGATTCGGCGCGCTCGCGCTGCTCCTGGCGGCAATCGGATTGTACGGTGTAATGACGTACGCCATCACACGGCGCACGGGCGAGATCGGATTGCGGGTAGCACTGGGAGCGCAGCAGCACGAGGTCGTCACTATGGTGCTGTTCGACGCGCTGCGTCTGGTCGCTGCCGGATTGGTCGTCGGACTGCTGCTGACAGGGGCGTCGACGCGCTTGCTGCAGGCTCAGTTACACGGTGTAAGTGCCATCGATCCGGTGTCGATTGCCGCTGCCGTCATCGTGCTCGCGGCGAGCGCCGTCGCGGCCGTGCTGGTGCCGGCGATGCGCGCGTCGCGCGTTTCGCCAATCGTGGCGTTGCGCGCCGACTGAGTGGCGAACGGAAGGCGGCGGTGCTTAACTGCCGCCGCCTCCGCCGCCCCGTCCCTTCCCTTTCTCGTCGTCCGCGATCGTCTTGGCTTCTTTGGACTCCAAGTCCTGGGCCTGAGTCGCCTGCGCGAACGACAGAATGCCGTAGACCTTCTCGTGTGCATCCGAGATGTTCTCTCGAATCGCGACCTGCGTCGCGGCGATCGCGGAATGCGCTTCAGCGAGTGAATCGCGACGCGCAGTGCTCGGGCTGCCGAATCGAATTCCGCCGCCCTTGAAGAGGAACTGAATCGAATCGAGCGAGCGCATGAGCGGCGCGTTTGTCGAGTCGAGCGAGCGTTTCACGACGATGATCTTTTTGAACTGTGAGTCGGTGAGCGCCAGCTCTTGGCGGTGTTCGATCAGGAGATTGACGACGTTGACGAGCTTGGGAATCACGACCGCGGGCTCGACCGCCAGGCCGCTCGCTCCGCGACCGCCGCCGCGGCCCCCTCCCATTCCGCCGCCTCGCTGAGCCATCGCCATTGACGGAAGCATCGCGAGCGCGCAGAGAGTGATCCCGACTTTCCCACCGATCATAGTTGCTCCTGAATGACAAAAAAATATCCGTGCCGCAATCTCGCAGGCGGCACGGACATTCGCGAACCTGTCGGCGCCGCATCCATGCGACCGCCGGCTACGTTCGTTTTCCGGTCGAGTCGAATTATGTCTTGCTGCGCCCCGTCACGCGGCTCACGTCGTCGCGGTTTTCCGTGATCAACTCCGTAATGTGGCGTGCCGGCTCCGCCGCGTGCGGACCCGTATCGGCAATCGCTCCGGCGGTCTTGACGTTGTCTCGTACCCGGTCTGCGCCCGTCGGATCCTCGAGAAGGTCTTCGACATCGCCTTTGGGAACGCCATACTTGCCGGATAGGTCGCGGCCGTTGTGCGGATGGGAATGGTCGGACATCGGATACAAGCTCCTCTGATGAGTCGACTGGGATAACGTGGCAAGGCGCGGGCCCCCGCGACCCGCCAACAGTCGCGGCCGGCACACTTTTCTTACATACCTCGCACGCTTCGGTCACCGCATGCTGAGCCTGAATCCTTAGTGTCGTAGCGCCTTTCGTTTTCGGCCGCCACGACCAAGGACTCGACCATGCGTGATCTCTTCCAAGACATTCGCTTCGCGTTCCGCACACTACGGAAAACGCCTGCGTTCACGGCGCTCGCGGTACTCACCATCGGGCTGGGCATCGGCGCGAACACCGCGGCGTTCAGCATGGTGCACGGCGTGTTGATGCGACGCCTTCCGTATGCCGGCGACGACCGCTTGGTCCGCGTGAAGCAGCCGTCCGCCACAGGGCCTGACAGCCGATTCTCAGTCCTCGAGATCGCCGATTATCGCGCGCAAACCAAGACCTTCGCTGCGGTAGCCGAGTATCACTCGATGCCGTTTCAGTTGTACGGCAAGGGAGAACCGCAGCGCGTACAGACGGGCGTCGTATCCGACAATTTCTTCAAGCTGCTCGGCGTCGAGCCTTTGCTCGGCCGCACATTCTTACCGGGCGAAGAAGCCGTCGGTGCGGCGCCGGTGGTGCTGCTCAGTTATCGGTACTGGATGCAGAAGATGGGCGGCGATCCCAACGTGGTGGGATCGACGTTCACGATGAATGATAAAATTCATACGGTGGTCGGCGTGCTGCCGCCGCTTCCGACGTATCCAGACGACAACGACATCTGGATGCCGGCAGGTGCGTGTCCGTTTCGCGACGGTTTGATGAACGTGCGTCGCGGACGCATGCTGCAGCAGTTTGCGCTCCTCGCGCCTGGCGCGACGCCGCAACATGCAGCGAACGACGTGGCCACTGTGTCGGCGCGTCTGCACACTGAATACGCGGCGGACTATCCGGCTGCGCGTAAACTCACGACGCAAGTCGTCCCGTTAACCGACGAGCTGACATCGCAGTCGCGGCCGCTTTTTCTCACGCTGCTCGCCGCGGCGGGATTCGTGTTGCTCATCGCGATGACGAACTTCGCCAACATCATGTTGGCGCGTCAGCTCCGACGCCAACGCGAAATCGCGCTCCGTGCCGCACTCGGCGCCGGCGCCGGACGGCTCTTTCGCCAATTGGCGACGGAGAGTTTATGCGTGAGTCTCACCGGCGGCGTGATTGGCGTCGGTATCGCGTACAGCAGTCTTGGGCTACTCCGGTCGCTCGCGACGCGCGTGACGCCGCGCGCGAGTGAGATCACTATCGATCCGGTCGTCCTCGGATTTGCGCTCGTCGTGAGCATCGTTGTCGGATTGGCGGCTGCGATCATGCCGCTGCTTCGTGCGAGACGTTCGCTTGCCGACGCGTTGCGTGCGGGGAGCGCCACGGTCTCGACGAGCCGCGGTGACGGTCGAGCGCGGAGTGTGCTCGTGGGCGCGCAGGTGGCGATCGCGTTCGTGCTCTTGGTCGGCGCGGGGCTCATGGTCAAGAGTCTCGTTCGACTCGAGCACGTTGACGGCGGCTATGTGTCGACGAACGTGTTGGCGGCGCGCGTCGATCTCGACTGGACGCGCTACGCGAATCCCGGCGTGAAGACGAATCAGACGCCGCTCATTCTCGGGTTCGTCGACGGCTTGCTGTCGCGCGTGCGGCCGCAGACTGGCGTGCTGTCCGTTGCAGTAGCGAGCAACGTTCCGCTAAACGCCGCGACGCCATTCCAGGTTCCGTTTCAAATTCGCGGGCAGGATGTCGCGCCTGACCGCTTGCCGAAGGCCGACGTGACGGTGGTGAGCGGCGACTACTTCAAGACGATCGGCATCCCGATGCTGCGCGGCCACGCGTTCTCGGACGCCGATCGCGACTCGACGCAGGGCTCGGTGGTGATCAGTCAGCGACTCGCCGCGGCGAACTGGCCCGGCAAGGATCCGGTAGGTCAGCAGATTTCATTCGACAACGGCGTGCATTGGGTTCCGGTCGTGGGCGTGGTCGGCGACGTGCATCAGAACGGGTTGTCGACCGACGTGACGGACGAGCTGTACCTGCCCTTCTTCATTCAGGCCAACACCAGCAACGATCTCCGAGTCGTCGTGCGAACGGCGGCGAATCCGGCGCCATTGGGAGCGGCGATTCGCTCGGCAGTGCACGAGCTCGATCCGAAGCAGCCGGTGGCGTCGATTCAAACCATGGATGATCTGCGGAGCGCCAAGCTCTCCGAGCCGCGCGTGACGGCGGCGCTGCTTGGCTCGTTCGCGGTGTTGGCGCTCGTGATCACCGCCGCGGGCTTGGCCGGCGTGATCGCGTACGGCGTGAGCCAACGCGTGAACGAAATTGGAATCCGCGTGGCACTCGGTGCCGAGGATAGTTCGGTGGTGTGGCTGGTGATGCGGCAGGGATTGGCGCTGTCCGCGGCGGGACTCGTCGTCGGGCTCGGACTGGCGTTGAGCGTGACCAAACTAATGAAAGGATTGCTCTTCGAAACGCCGTCGACCGACGGCGCTACCTTCGCCGCGGTCGCGTTGCTATTGCTCGCGGTTGTTGCGGGGGCGTGTCTGTTGCCCGCGCGACGAGCGCTGAAAATCGATCCGGTGCAGGCGCTTCGAATTCGGTGATCTCGGGCGGCTTGGGCCGCGCCGGCGCGGCCGCACGCGGCGACCAGTCGACAAGTGTTAGTAAACTCTGATTAGTGATCACTGTCGTGTCGGCCGCAACGCCGGCGCGCGCAATTTGCAAGTGCACGGCCTGCTCGCGGCCGCCGGCGCAGATCACGAAGTGGCCCTTGTCATCGACGGTCGAGCCCTGAGTGACCATCGAGATTGCACCGGCGTCGCTTGGCGTCGCAATCGTGCCCCACGTCGCATGCACCTCGACGCCGCGCAAGTCTGAAGCGGCGAGGTGGCCGAGGATGACTGCCTCGGTACCATGCGTATGTTGATCCTTGCAGATCGCGAGAATCAATTCGGCAGACGACTGAAGCGTTGGCGCAACAGTCGTCAGACTGTCACGCGAGATCGTGACGCGGGACTTCGCCACGCGGCCGGGTAGGTACGCGGAGAGCGTGGTATCGCGGACCTCGAGGGTGTAGTGGCCAGGGGGAACCGGAGCGAGCTCAAAATGCCCCTGCGCGTCGGCCATCACACTGTCGGCAGTGCCAGCCAGCGAGACGATTCCAAACGGCACCGGCGCCCGAGTGTCGCGCTGGGTAATCACGCCGCTGACGCCGGAGTTCTGTGCGTGCCACGTCGTGCCGTCTTTCCAACGCGCGCTGAGCAACTCGCCGCCGCTCTCGATCAGTTGGTCGACGCGATAGTCCGCTCGCTCGCGCCGCCGTCGGGTTTCAACCGGCTGCGGACCGACGGGTGCGTGGAGCATGGCGCGCGACAACACTGGCAGGCGCAAATTCCACCAGTCGATGAACGATGCGCCGTTGCCGACCGAGCGGAATTCGACGTGACCGCCGACGCCCGCGGCCACCGCGGCCGGCTCGAGATTCGTGTAGCGAAAGTCGATGGCGCGGAGCGCCGGCGCCGCGGCGTCCATCCAGACGACGCCGGATACGTCGACGATGGTATCGCGACCCGGCGCGGGCGTGAACGCGAGACCAAACTGTCCGACGTGCGCGCTGTCCGGCGGCTGCAGGTGAAAACAGTGCGTCGCGGCGAAAGACTCATCGAGCAGCACTTCTTCGTCCGGCGCATTGTACGTCCGTACGCCACTCGAATCCTCGGCCAGATAGCCCAAGGCAGCGAACTCCTCGGGCTTCGCAGCGGCGGTGAATGGGCGAGACGTGTGGCCGCCGAGTGACCCCGTCGACTGACGCGTGATCACTGCGTCGCGCGCGCCGACGTACCGTTGAAAGACGAGTGCGGCGACGTCCGCCGGATTGGTCTGACGTGTGACTACTGTTGCGAGCAATCCGGCGCGCGCTTGCTCCCAGACTTGAAACGCCGCACCACGATCTGTCGATCCCGGGCACAGCTCGGAGCTGGATATCTGCACCGTCGACAGCACCGGCGGAATCCGGTTGAGCGACGCCATAACGACCACGTCGCCGCCGGCGCGGTCCGACGAAAGCGATATGTCGCGCGGCACGTAGCCGATTCGAATGATGTGCAGCCGCGCGGCGCTGGGATTCAACGGCAGAGAAAACGCGCCGGATCCGTCGGCCACGGTGCGCGATGTGGTGGCACCAGCAGAATCCACAACCGAGACGACGGCGCCGTTCAGCGGAAGCGACGACGCGCTATCGCGGAGGGTGCCATGAACGCGCTGCGCCGCGAGGACCGCCGGCACGACAGCGATCCAGACGATTGTCGCAGCGAGAGCGCCGCGCATTAGGTGGCCCAGCTCAACTCGAACAAACGCTCATCACTCATGTCGCGCCAATCGCGCGGGAACGTGCGCACACGACGCATGACATCGTCGCTCTCGAATACCAGCGTGGGAGCCGACCGGCGGTCCAACGCTGGCGCGTGTTCGTACACGAGCCATCGAACGTTGTTCACGATCATGACCCGCGCATCGTCACGCGCAGTTCCCAGAGTGAGACTCACCGGATCGTTGTCAATTGGCAGTCGTATCGTGGCGGATGCGCGGCAACTCGAGCGGCCGCTCGAGCGTGTCCCGATCATACTGGTTTCTGGACGCCGAGAGTGCAAGATCTCTTCGAGGTCCGTTAGTGCATCGCGAGACCCGCCACGACGAATCCGACACCGATGAGCGCGGCGACATAGCCGACGACGCCGGGCCAGTGCGCGACGTCCCAGAAGTATCCACCCACGGATCCGGCGACGCTCGCGCCCATGTAATAGCAAAACAGATATAGCGCCGACGCTTGCGCCTTGCCGTGCGTGGCTCGAATACCGATCCAACTGCTCGCCACGGAATGTCCGCCAAAGAAGCCGAACGTGACCACGGTAATACCGATGAGCACGAAGATCAGCGGGTGGAGCAGTGTCAGTGTGATGCCGACGAACATCAATCCGAGCATCAGCATGAGCATTTTTCGACGGCCGGCTCGATCCGCCCGCGCGCCGATCCACGCCGATGAAAACACCCCGAACGGATACACCAGAAAGATCAAACCGACTGCCGTTTGGCTGATCGAGTACGGGGGCGCCAACAGGTGATAGGTCGCGTAGTTGTAGGTCGATACGAACGCGCCCATGACGAGAAAGCCAATCGCATACAACGCTAGTAATTTGCCGTTGCGCAGCTGGCTACCGTAGCTGCGAAGCGACGCGCCGGCGCGAAGCGGCCGCGCAACGAAATACCGCGACGGCGGCAGCAGCCGCCAGAACAACGCGGTGCTCGCAAGGCCGAATACGCCGATGATGCCAATGGCCCATCGCCACGAGAAAAAGCCGGTCGCCGACGCAGCGAACAACCGGCCAACCATGCCGCCGAGTCCGTTGCCACCGATCGCGAGGCCCATCGCCAATCCGATGGAGCCCGGATGCACTTCCTCGCTCAGGTAGGTCATCGAGACGGCGGGCAATCCCGCGAAGGCAATGCCGGCCAACGCGCGCGTGGCGAGAAAGAGATTCCATCGCGGCGCGAAGGCGGACAGAATCGTCAACACCGATGACGCGAGCAGCGAGCCCACCATCATGCCCGTTCGGCCGCGCGCCTCGGAGTACGCGCCGGCCACGATCATCGCCGGCGCCAGCAAGCCAGCCGTGAGCGACAACGACAGGCTGCTCTGCGCCGCGGTCAGATGAAAATCGTGCGCGAACACCGGCAGCAACGGCTGCACGCAGTACAACAATGCGAACGTGGCGAAACCCGCCACGAACAGCGCGAGATTGGTTCGCCGGAACTCCGGCGTGCCGTGTCGGATCTGGTCGAGGGTGTCCACTACTCTAAAGTAGTGGCACCCCGCTCTCACGTCCGGCTACAGTTGGTTTCAAAACGCATGTCATCCCGAGGAGCGCAGCGACGAGGGATCTATCGTCGGCCGTCTTATAATTGGCGGGAAAGAAGATCCCTCCTCACTTCGTTCGTCGGGATGACAATCGGCTTTGAAGCCATTCTAATAGCCGGACGACGCTCTGATTCGCGCCAGTTCCTCGGGCGTGCCAGTGAACAAACCCTCGGGATACTGCCGGTACGCCATCATCTGAGCGTAGATCCCAGCTTGGTCGTACACGTTCAGGCTGAGTCCCGCGAGATACTGCAGTCGCAGATTCCGATCGTGATTGATCTGCGCATCAGCTAGCCACGGCTTGAGCATGGACACGTTGCCCGCGAAGGTCGCGAACAGGTCCGTGGCGGA
This sequence comes from Gemmatimonadaceae bacterium, assembly GCA_036499625.1. Classification (GTDB taxonomy): domain Bacteria; phylum Gemmatimonadota; class Gemmatimonadetes; order Gemmatimonadales; family Gemmatimonadaceae; genus JAQBQB01. The sequence continues at coordinate 231,526 of DASYDJ010000035.1, read as the reverse complement.
GTTGAACCCGATGTCGCGCAGCGACTGCGCAACCACCGCGTACTCCGGCGTCGCAAGCCGGCGCTCGATGGCGTCGACGTCGATCTTCATGGTGCCGAGCTGACCGACGAGCACCAGATCGTAGCCGCCGCCGTTGTTGGTGTTGCCGAACACCACGGCATTCGGGAACGCCTGGAAGAACGTGGCGACTTCACTCTTCACCGCCGCGGTGTTGCTCTCATAGAGCTGCACGAACAGCGTGACGACGCCGCCCTGATTGAGATGCTGCTTCACGACGTCGAAGAACTCTTGCGTGTAGAGCGTCGCGGCGCCCTTCACCCACGGGTCGAGCGGATCCGACGTCACCGCGTCGAACTTCTGGTTCGTCGTCAGAATGAAGTGGCGCGCATCGTCGATCTGGACGTGCACCTTGGGATTGTCGACGACATGAAAATTGTGCGCGCCGAAATACTTCGACACCACCTTCGGCACCAACGGCTCGATCTCGGCGATGGTTTCGCTCTTAAGCGCCGGATCGACACTCACCGCACCGGCGGTGACGCCGGCACCGCACCCGATCACGAGCACCGACGACGGATGCGGCGGCAACAACGTGGTGAGATGTCCGAGCATGCGCTGCAGACGCATGTCCTGCGGCTCGCTCGACGCCTGCACCTTTCCGGCGTTGTGATAGTTGAGCGTTCCGTCGGGCAACTGCGACACGGCGACCGACGACACCATGCCCTCGCCCACATAGATGAAGTCGTCTTTGTTCACCAGCCGGCTCGCGAACCAACGACCATAGCCAACGAGGAGTCCCGGAACCGGCGGCACCGCCTTCATGCAAAGCAGCGCGAGCACGGCGGTCGCCACAGCCCACGTCATCCCGCGACGCTTGCTGCCAACGACTTTCGCCAGCGTGCCGAGCGGCGCACCGGCGAGCGGCATGAACGCGACGACCGCGCTGATGGCCGCGACGGCGATGAGAATTCTCTGAGCCCACTGCGTACCGAGCCACGCGATGATCAGCAAACTGCCAACCAGCGCGCCAACGATGCCGCCGATCGTGTTCGCGGCGTACACCGTTCCAACGAGTCGACCGGGATCGGGCTCGTCGCGGCCCACCGCCGCGAGTGCGAGCGGGAAGCTCGCGCCCCACAAACACGCCGCCGGAAGCACGGTCCACAAACACCGCACGAAATCGATCTGGAATGCCGGGCTCGGACCGGACGCGAGGCCCGGATTCACCGGCCAGTACGGCAACAGCGCGACCATGGAATACGCGGCCCATGCGATCGTCACCATGAGCAAAAACTGACACACGGCGAGCGCCTGCTTCGGATTCGCGACAGTGCGCGCCAGTACTGAGCCCACGCTGCTGCCAATGCCCAACCCGACAAGGAACGCGGCAAGAATCAACGAGAACGTGTAGGTCGTGGCGCCGAGCAGCAGCGACAACAGTCGCGTCCAGATCGCTTCGGCGGCAAGCGCGGTGGCGCCCGACAGACCGATGCTGAGATACACGGGCCACGTGCCGGGAGGAATCAACGAGCGCGGGCGCGTCTCGCCATCATCGAGCGCTTGCGCGAGGTCGCCCGCGTTCGCGTGGCGGTGGACAGTCACGCTCGCAAGCAGGAGACTCGCGAGCGCCACGCCCACGTCGATCGCGACGGCGACGTACGTCGCGTACGCCATGTCGTGGACGCGCAGCAAATAGAAGCCGGCGAACAGACACCCGAACACGGCGCCGGCGATGTTGCCGCCATAAAAGAATCCTAACCACGCTACGCCTTCGGGCGTCGTCTCGACCCAACGCGAGATGGCCGGGAGCGTCGCTCCCATCAGCAGCGTGGGAGGCAGCAGGCAAAGCGCGCAGAACAATCCGCGGAGAAAGAGTCCGCTCATGCCGTGCACCGCGATCGCGAAGTACAAACCGCCGACATACGGCATGCACCAGAGCACGAGTAATCCGAACACAGCGATTGCACCTTCGAGCATCGCATACACACGCAGCGGATGTTGTCGCTGCGAGATGAACTTCGAGAGATAGAGGCTCCCGATGCACATGCCACCCATGAACGTGCCGAGGAGCACACCCATGGAAATCGCCGAGGAGCCGATGATGAGGCTCAACAACTGAAACCAAACGATCTCATAGATCAGTGCCGCACACCCGCTGCCGATGAACAGCAACACGAGCAGCGGAAGGTGGCGGGACGCGACGGGAGCCGATGATTCGGCAGAGGATACAGCAGGTGCAGCGGCCGCATAGGCCTGCGTGCGACGGGAGGTCTTGCTCGTGGATGACACTGGGGACCTGGTAGGCGGTGACGTGACCGCGAGAGCGCAGCAGGAGGGAGCGCAGAATTTGGCGGCGCGCACATACGCCGTCCAGACACGCATCGGGACCCAAGCAAGAATCTCGGCTCCCATGCCTCGATAGTTTTGAGCGCATGACTCTTTTTGATTCTTACACGCTGCGCGGTGTCGCGCTGCGCAATCGCATAGTCGTGTCGCCGATGTGCCAATACTCGAGCGTCGACGGCTTTGCCGACGACTGGCACCTGGTTCACCTCGGACAGTTCGCGGTCGGCGGCGCCGCGGCGGTGATCACCGAAGCGATCGCGGTGCTGCCCGAAGGACGCATCAGTCCGCAGGACCTTGGCATTTGGAACGACGAGCACGTCGACATGCTCGCGCGAATTGGGCGATTCGTGCGCGGTCAGGGCGCCGTGTGGGGAGCACAGCTCGCGCACGCGGGACGCAAAGCGAGCAACGCGCGGCCGTGGGATGGCGGCGGCCCGGTCGGTCCCGATTCAGGTGGATGGTCACCAATCGTTGGGCCGAGTGCGTTGCCGTTCGACGCGGGCTATCAAACCCCCGTCGCGCTCGACGATGCAGGCATCGCGCGCGTGGTGAACGCATTCAAGGATGCCGCGCGTCGCGCACTCGCCGCCGAAATGACAATTCTCGAAATTCACGGCGCGCATGGGTACCTGATCCACGAGTTCCTCTCGCCGCTCTCGAACAAACGGACCGATCGCTACGGCGGCTCATTCGAGAATCGCACGCGGCTCGCGCGCGAAGTTACGGTTGCTGTGCGCTCAGTCTGGCCCGATAACCTGCCGATCTCTGTGCGACTCTCCGCGAGCGACTGGACGCCTGGCGGCTGGACGGTCGAGGAGACCGCGGAGCTGGCGAAGCTCCTGCGCGACGACGGCGCCGACATCATCGACTGCTCGAGTGGCGGCGTCGTGCCGAAAGTTCGAATTCCCACCGGGCCCGGATACCAGGTGCAATTCGCCGAGTTCGTGCGACGGGTGGCCGGCGTTCCGACGGCGGCAGTGGGAATGATCACGACGCCCGAACAGGCGGATACGATCATTCGATCCGGGCAGGCAGACCTAGTCGTACTCGCGCGCGAGTTGTTGCGCGATCCACATTGGCCGTTGCGCGCGGCGCACGTGCTGAAACACGAAATCGTATGGCCGCCCCAATACGAGCGGGCGAAGTGGTCGTAACCAAAATTGCAATGGACTCGTAAGGGCGACGACTGCTAGAACGATCTGCTCGAACGATCTGCGCGACGACGGCTCGGACTCGGTAAACCCTTTTGTGGGCTACCGGGTCCAATCGTCCGAAGTCCCCGGTCCCGCAGGTCCAGCACCCCTCCCCCACTTTCAGGGTCGCACCGTGAGTCCACGCCGACTTCTTCTCGTCGCGGCAGCCGTATTTGGCGCCGCGCTCGCCGTTCCCAGCACCGCACACGCCCAAAGCGACGTGATTCGCGGCCGAGTCATTGGCCCCGACAGCGTGCCGGTGGAGCGAGCGACAATCACCGTCACCTCGATGGACGGCAACATCACTCGCACCGCGCGCACCGACAAAAGCGGTCGCTACACGATTGCATTTCCCGGCGACGAAGGCGACTACATGGTCAACGTCGCCGCGCTCGGATTCACGGCGAGGCGGTTCGAGATCAAGCGCACGAGCGATCAGGAAATACTCATCGCCGACGCCAAGCTCACGACCGCCGCGACGCAGCTCGCGCCGGTCAAGGTCAACGCCGCGCGAGACAAGGCGCAGCGCGACGACAACCGGCCCGACATCGGCGGCACCGAGCGCTCGATCGACAACGGCATGGTCTCAGCCGATCAACTCGGCGACTTGGCGTCGCTGGCCGCATCGATGCCGGGTGTCCAATACATCCCGAGCGCCGACGGCGGCCCGGGAGGGTTTTCGGTACTTGGCCTGACGCCCGACCAGAACGCAACCACGCTGAACGGCATGAACATGTCGGGCGGCAGCATTCCGCGCGATGCGAATGTCTCGACGTCACTGGCGACGTCGCCGTATGACGTGACACGCGGCAATTTCAGCGGCGGCCAACTCAACATCCGCACCGGGCGCGCGTCGAACTACATCATCCGGACGACGAGCGCCAACATCGATGCACCGCAAATGCAGTGGACCGACGCCACGGGGCGAGCGACCGGCCAGCAGTACGCGAACGTCTCGGTCGGCGGTTTGCTCGCCGGCCCGATCCAACCCGACAAGTCGTTTTTCAACCTTTCGTACCAGTTCGGCCGCCGGCAGAGCGACCTTCAGAGTTTACTCAATACCGACGCGTTGGGCTTGCAGACGGCGGGACTATCCGCCGATTCGGTGAGTCGCCTGCTCTCGATCTTGAGCCAAGTGCACTTGCCGTCGACCATCGGCGGCCTGCCGACCAGCCGCTACACCGATCAGGCGCTCGTCCTCGGCAGCTTCGACTTCACGCCGCCGACCTCGACGACCGGCCAGGCGTTCAACCTCACCTACAACGCGAGCTGGAATCGTCTCAACGCGTTTTCGGTGACGCCCACCGAGTTGCCGGAGCACAGCGGCGACCGCACCACGTGGAACGGCGGAATTCAGGGCAAGCACACGGCCTACTTCGGCTTCGGTGTGCTGAGCGAGACGTCGGTGGGCGTGAGCCGGAATCGCAGTTACGGCGCTCCGTATTTCGACGTGCCAAGCGGCACGGTGCGGATCAGCTCGACGCTGGACGACGGCAGCTCCAGCGTCCAGACCGTGGGATTCGGCGGCAATCCATCGATGAACACGAGCGTCACCACGACGACGGCGCAGGCAACGAACTATCTCTCGTGGTTCAGCGAGAACAACAAGCACAAAATCAAGTTTGGCACCGAGTTTCGCCGCGACAACTACGCACAGGATCTGACGACGAATCAGCTCGGCAGCTTCAGCTTCAATTCGCTCGGCGATCTGCAGGCTGGACTTCCGGCGTCGTATTCGCGGCAGCTGTCGCCGCGCACCCGCAGCGAGGCCGAGTATACCGGCGCGTTTTCGCTCGGCGATGCGTATCGTCCGACCGACAACTTGCAGATCCAGTACGGCGTTCGCCTCGACGGAAATCGCTTCGACGCGGCGCCGGCGCTCAACGCCGACGTGGAGCATCAGTTCGGCGTCGACAACTCAGGCGTTCCGAATCGGCTTTATCTGAGTCCGCGCGTTGGATTCTCGTACAACTACGGCGACGCGCCGGAAGTTGGCGGTTTCGCCGGCGCCTTCCGCGGTCCTCGTGCCGTCGTGCGCGGCGGCGTGGGAATTTTCCAGTCGACGCCGAGCGCCGCGTCGATCGGCTCGGCCATCGATAACACCGGGTTGCCGGCCGCGGTACAACAGCTTGCGTGCGTCGGCATCGCCGCTCCGACACCCGACTGGAATGCTTACCTGGCGAGCACCGGCGCCATTCCAACCGAGTGCGCCGACGGAACATCGGGAACAGTATTCTCTAACAGCGCGCCCAACGTAACACTGTTCGATCCGAACTACCGGTCGCCCCGGTCGCTGCGCTCCAACCTGCAGTGGAACGGACCGATCCTCGCGAATCGATTCAGCGCCACGATCGACGGCACCTACTCGCTCAATCTCGATCAAGCGAGCACCTTCGATCTCAACTTCAACCCGGTGCAGCAGTTCGCGCTGGGCAACGAAGGCAATCGTCCGGTGTATGCGCGCGCCTCGAGCATCGTTCCGACCACCGGCTCCGTCGCGGCAGGCGAAGCACGCGTCTCGAGCGCGTACACGCACGTCAGCGAGCTCCGGTCGGACGTGAAGTCGGAGAGCCGCCAGGTCACCGTGAGTCTCTCGCCGACGTCATTCAATACGACCTTCGGCTGGGGCTTGTCGTATGTCTATTCCAACACGCGTGAGCAGTATCGTGGATTCACCAGCACGTCTGGCGATCCGCTCGATCTCGCGTGGGGGCGTTCCGGCTTCGACTCGCGCCATCAGGTCCAGTATCGCCTGACCTACAACGCGTTCGATTGGATTCGCCTCGGATGGTTCGGCAGCTTGCGTTCCGGAACGCCCTACACGCCCACCGTGGTGGGCGACATCAACGGCGACGGCTACTCCAACGATCGCGCGTTCGTCTTCGACCCAACCAAGACAGCAGATCCCGCCGTTGCCGCGGGCATGCAGACATTGCTTGCGAACGGATCATCCGGCGCGCGGGATTGTCTCCGCAGCCAGCTCGGGCAGATCGCGACGCGGAACAGTTGCGAGGGACCGTGGTCGACCACGGCCAACCTCAGCTTCTCGTTCAATCCGATCAAGGTGCGGTTGCCGCAGCGCGCGACGCTGTCATTCCAGGTCTCTAATCCGCTGGTCGCCGCCGACATGCTCGCCCACGGCGAGAACAACTTGCACGGCTGGGGACAGAGCGTCATTCCGCAGTCGCAACTGCTCTACGTCCGCGGCTTCGATCAGACCACGCAGCGCTTCGACTACTCGGTCAATCAACGTTTCGGCGCCACTGACTTGGGCGCAACGGCGCTTCGCAATCCGGTCACGCTGACCACGCGCGTGCAGTTCGACGTGGGACCCACGCGCGAACGGCAGGCGCTGACACAGATGCTCGACCGCGGCCGCAGCCTCTCGGGCACCAAGGCGCCTGAACAGATGCTGCGCGTGTTCGGCCCGATCGGCATCACCAATCCAATGGCGACGATCCTGCGCCAAGCCGACACACTCGGCCTCACGCCGGTGCAGGCGGACAGCATCGCCGTGCTGAATCGCGCCTTCACGGTGAAGATCGATTCCATCTGGAATCCCGTCGCGAAATACCTCGCGACGCTACCGGACAAGTATGATCAGAGCGAAGCCTACGATCGCTATCGCGACGCTCGTGAAATGTCAGTCGACGCGTTGATCAAGCTCGCGCCGGCCGTTCGCTCGCTGCTCACCGCCGACCAGTTCCGCATGCTGCCGTCGTTCATCTCGCCGTTCCTCGACCAGCGGTACCTCGCGTCGGTGCGGTCCGGGACCGCGGGTACGGGACTCGGGATGATCATGGGCGGTGGCATGGCCACGCCAGCCGCTGTCGGCGGCGGTGGCGGACAGCAAGTCATGATTCGGATCGGCACGCCCTGATCGAGATGCGCATTCGTTCGCTCCTTTCTTCCACTCATTAGCAAATGCTCAATCGCAGAGTTCTGACGCTGACGACTGCCGCGGCCATCACGGCACCGATCATCGCGACGCCGCTCGCGGCGCAGCAAGCACCGGCCGTGCACTTGGTCGCCGCGCCGACCGCGACCTCGAAGCAGTCGCTCAGCCAAGTCACCGCCGTGCGCCAACTGCCGGACGGCTCACTGCTCGTCAACGACGCCGGCAAACGGCAGCTCCTCCTGTACGACGCCACGCTCGGCACGGCCTCCGTTGTCGCCGACTCGGTGTCCGGCGCCGCGAACGCGTACGGCCCGTCGGGCGGCGCGATCGTTCCGTATCTCGCTGATTCCACTTTGTTCATCGATCCGCGCGACCTGACGATGTACGTCATCGGACCGACTGGCGCGATTGGCCGCATTGCCGCCGTCCCGCGCTCGCAAGACGCCGGCGCGCTGGGCTCGAACCTGTTCGGCTCTCCCGCGCTCGATCCGCAGGGTCGATTGGTGTATCGAATCGCCGCCCCCATCCGATTTCCACAACAGCCGCCCAAAGGCGGCGCTCCCGTGCTGCCGGATATTCCTGACACCGCGGCGATCGTGCGCCTGAGCCTGGCGACGCGAAAAGTCGACACCGCCGTCTACTACAAGATTCCGCAGTCCAAGATGACAGTGACCCAGAGCGATCGCGGCATGTCGATCACGACTCAGTTGAATCCCATGCCGATCGTCGACGATTGGGCCGTGCTATCCGACGGCTCGATCGCCGTGGTGCGCGGGAAGGACTACCACGTCGATTTCGTCGCCGCCGATGGCGCACGCACCGCCTCGACGAAGATTCCGTTCGACTGGCAGCAACTGACCGACGACGACAAGATCGCCGTGATCGACTCGGCCAAGGCGGCGATCGAGCAGGCGCGAAATGCACCGCCAAGTGCGAACGGCGCGAACGCCGCGAACGCGCTCGGTGGAGGAAATCGCACCGTGATCAACATGAGCGTGGGCGGCGACGGGCCCGCGCGCGGCGCCACAACTACAGCCGGCGCGTTGCCGCCGATCAATCTCGTTTCGCCGAGTGAGCTGCCGGACTACCGTCCCGCATTCACGCAGGGTGCGGCGAAGGCAGACCTGGACGACAATCTGTGGATTCGGACCACGTCGGTGCGCGCCGGCGCGATCGCTGGCCCGATCTACGACGTCGTCAATCGGCAGGGCCAGCTCGTCGATCGCGTTCAGGTACCCGCGGGACGCACGATCGTCGGCTTCGGCAAGGACGGCGCGATCTACCTGTTGGCGCACGACGCGAGCGGCAGTTGGCTGGAGCGGACACACAGGTAGCTCATACGCCTCAGCGTTTCGTCATGCAATGGGCGCACCCTGTTCCGGTGCGCCCATTGCATTGATATTTGGCGATGCCGTCCGCCAAACCGTTGCTGTCGCTCGCGTGCGTCTGCGTCCTGGCAGGCTGTCAGGATCGAGTCGCGTCGTCTGGAAAGGCGCGGGGAAATGTCTCCGGCGCGCCGGCGATCGATTCCATTGGTGGCACGCTCGCGAGTGCGCCCACGCCCCCTGTTGCGGCGCCCGTCGACACGCCACGAAAATCGACCGGAGCAGTCGCGGCCAAACGCACCGGCCCCGATTCGGCGATCATGCTCGCGGTCGCCACACAGCCGAAGGCGCGCTCGAAGAACGACAGCATCTCGCTCGTCGCGGCGATTCGCGCCGGTCTCAAGAGCGGCGCGTGGCCAGTGCCGCTCCCGGCGCCGCTGCCCGGTTCCATTCTTCCAGCCAAGCGCATCGTCGCCTTTTACGGCAATCCGCTGTCGAAGAGAATGGGAATCCTCGGCGAGATTCCCTATGCGCAAATGCTCACGAAGCTCGACAGCGTCGTGGCGGAGTGGCGAGCGGCGGACCCGACGGAGCCGGTCCTGCCGGCGTTGCACCTGATTGCGTCCGTCGCCCAAGGAGCGCCGGGGAAGGACAGCATGTATCGCCAGCGCTCCGACCCCGATCTGATCGAGAAGATCTACGGCTTCGCCAAGGCGCGGAACGCCATCACGATTCTCGACATTCAGACAGGCCGCAGCACGCTGCAGGCGGAGATCCCGGTACTCATTCCATTTCTCTCACGGCCCGACGTCGAGCTCGGCATCGATCCCGAGTTCAACATGCACTACAACCGCGAGGGCCGAGTGCCGGGGACGAAGATTGGAGCCTTCGACGCGAAGGACGTGAACTACGCGATCGATCAACTGGCTGCGCTCGTCACGAAGTACCACCTGCCGCCCAAGATACTGATCGTGCACCGCTTCACGACGAACATGTTGCAGCACGCCGATCAGATCAAACACGATCCGCGCGTGCAGGTCGTGATCAACATGGACGGGTGGGGCCAGCCGTGGCTGAAGTTCGACACCTATCGTTCATGCGAAGTTGCCGAACCCGTGCAGTTCACCGGATTCAAGCTGTTCTTCCACAACGACACGCGCAAAGGCGACGCGCTGTTATCGCCGCGCGAAGTGCTGGCACTGCGTCCGCGGCCGATTTACATCCAGTATCAGTAAATCCCAAGTGAAAATCCGTTTCAGTCGGTTCAATCCGTTGAAATGGTTTTCATTCGTGTTTTCATGTCACGAGTTATGGACGAAAGATCCCTCGTCGCTCCGCTCCTCGGGATGACACCAATCTTAGTGTCGAAGCTCGTGGTACATGTTGATCAGGAAGCCGATCCCGAGCGACTCTGTTCCGTTGAGCAACGCGACGCGCGTTCGGCTCGTACGGTCGTTCGGCATCCAGGCGGCCTGCGCGAAGCTGCCGGCATACGCGCCAACGATGCGTGGAATCGCCAGCGGATGACTGCCGTCTCGCATGGGATCAGTGACCGCACCTCGTAGTGCCCACGCGACCTTTCCGCCAAAGTCGCGACAGCGGCATCGCACGTAGTCGAGCGGCCGATCCATGGCCGCGGCGAGTCCTTCGGTAACGCCTTCCTGGATGTAGAACTCACCGAGATTCGATGCCAGGCGCTTGCCGTAACCTGGCCAGCCGTGTCCCCATTCAGGTGGTTCGTTCTCCCATTGTGCGACACCCGCGAAGGCTGCTCCCTCAGCGGTGCCGTACGCGAGGTCGCGCCCGAACCGCATGAGTCGCGTAATGGAATCGCGGCCAACGCGCGCCTGTGCGTGAGCGGGATTTGCGGCGACAACGAGCACGCCAGCGACGAGCACCAGCACGGTTCGAATTCGAAGCACTTGAGGTCCGTTCGGTCGAGAATGTCGAACGACAAGGGCAAACGCTGAGCCACAGGTACGACAAACGTCAGGCAGCGACGCTCGCCGCTTTGCGTGCGCTCAATGCCACGAGAAGATTCTCGCCCGCCCTGATGATGTGCTGTCGCACGTACTCGACCGCTGCTGGATTCCGCTCGCGGCACAGCCGAAGAATTTCGCGATGCTCGCGTTCGGCATCCTCGAAGCCCGACGTCAGCAAAATCTGCAGCCGGATGTAGCGATCGGTCTGGACATTGATGCCCTGGATGAGCGCGAGCGTCTGCACCCGATTCGCCGACACATACAAACTCTTATGGAACTCCCAGTTCAACGTCCCGACTTTGGCGATGTCGCGCGTGTGATAGGCATCTTCCAACTGCGAGAGAATGGCCTCGGAATGCTCGAGGTCCTCGTCCGTCATCTTGGACAAGCTCTGGCGAAGGATGTCGGACTCGAGCATCGCCCGGAGCTCGAACAGCTCCATGATCTGATCGTGCGGCAACGTGGTGACGACCGCGCCCTTGTGAAGCTTGCACACGATCAGACCCGCCGCCTCCAAATGCCGGAATGCTTCTCTCACCGGCATGCGGCTGCACTCGTATTCCGCGGCGATCGCCTCCTGAATCAACGGATCGCCATCCTTGAACTCGCCGTTCAGGATGCGCTCGCGAAGCGAGTCGGCCAGCGCCCCGGGAAGGCTCTGGCGTTGAATACGGTGCTTGGAGCTTGTCGCTTTGTCGTCGGTCATCGTTGGCCTGGCTATAGGATCCAATTCCGAAAATATACAGCGATTTCAGCTACCCGAGACTGACCAGCCAGATCTTCCGACCATTGTAGCCGATTTCACTTTGCCGAGTAAGGTGGACATGGTTTTCGTATAATTGTAGATTGGATCCAGTTCTAGGCCAGCAACCAACCCCGAGAGGACCAGACGATGACGAAGTGGACCGGAGTATTCCCCGCCGTAACGACCAAAATGACCAAGGACGGCAAAGTCGATCTGCAGGCGACGAAACACGGCATCGACCGCATGGTCAAGAACGGCGTCACCGGCGTCATCGTGCTACCCATGCTCGGCGAAAATGCCTCGATGACGCCCGCCGAACACGAGTCGGTTATTCGCGCCGCGATCGAAGTCGTCGCCGGTCGAGTGCCGATGTTGTCCGGGCTGGCCTCCAGCACCATGGAAGGCGCCAAGGCGACCGCCAAGCTCTACCAGTCATTCGGCGTCGACGGCCTCATGGTCTTCCCCAGCCTCGGCTACAAGACCGACGCTCGCGAGACAGCCGAGTGGTACAAGGGCGTCGCGGGCGCCTCGTCGCTGCCCATCATGGTCTACAACAATCCGATCGCCTATGGTGTCGATTGCACCATTGAGGTGCTCAGGGAACTCGTCGACGTTCCCACGATCATCTCCATCAAGGAAGAGACAGGCGACATTCGTCGCATCACCGACATGTACGTCGCATTCGGCGATCGCTTCAGCATCTTCTGCGGCGTGGACGATCTCCTGATCGAGAGCTGTGCAGCAGGCGCCGTTGGCTGGGTGTCCGGCATGGCCAACGTCTGGCCGGCGGAGTGCACCGAACTGTTCAATCTCGGATTCGAGAGCAAGTTCGAAGAGGCGCGAGCACTTTATCAAATCATGATCCCGTCGCTGCATTTCGACATGTGGATCAAGCTCGTGCAGTGCATCAAGCTCGCGGAGAATCTGGTTTACGGCGCACCGGAATGGATGCGTGCACCACGACTTCCGCTCATTGGCGATCAGCGCGAGCTCGTGATTTCGACAATTCAAAAGACGATGGCCGATCTCGCGAAACGATCGAAGTAGTCGCCCTGAACAATCGACTCGGCACGCGTCTGAATCCTGTAAGGATTCAGTGATACCGCTCGCGAGCGCGGCGCGTGTCACGCAGTGTAGCGGTATGCGATATCCTACCTGTGTGTCACGCGCGCGCCGAATTCGTTACGCGATGTCGATCGCGGTGTTCTGCGCCGCGATCCCTGCCCGTGTTCTGTTCGCGCAACAGTCGCCAGGCCGCGTGCACGATCCCGACAGCTTGGTGTGGCGGCCGGCCGGCGCGCGCGTCGAGATGGCGGTGGTCGACGGCAACCCGCAGTCGGATGGGAATTTCGCGATCGCACTGCGCTTCGCGGCCGGCGGAATGATCCCGCCACACTTTCATCCGAACGAGACGCGTGTCGTAGTCGTCCGCGGTCTCGTGCGTGTCGGATTCGGCGACGAACCAGACACCGTGCACGCACGCGTCATCGGTCCCGGCGGCTACGCGGTGATTCCCGCGAATGCGCACCATCTCGAGGCCGGCAAGACGGACGCGATGGTGATCATCTACGGCGTTGGCCCGCTCAAGACGACGATGGTGAATCCAGCCACGTCGCACCCGTGAGCGAACTCGTCGCTCAGAAGCGAAGCGCGCGATACACAACGGTGACGTCCCCAGTCTGACTCGGGACGACATTCGCTGGGCGCGGTGGAATTGTCTTCCCCGGAAGCGCTGGCAGCCCCGGTGTCCACGCGGCGAGCTCGAAGCCGAGCTGCGCGCCGATCGGAATCGACAGCGCGACGATCGCACCGGTGTCCGGCACGGCGAAGTAATCCATGATCCAGCCACCGGTGTGGTAACGATACCGTGTGGTGTCGACGACACGGCCGTCGATCGACGACGTCAACACGCGCGCGCCGACTGCGCGCATCACGAGGTCCGTTGCGCCGGGCGCCTTCACGCGCAACACGACGCGCCGCGCACCGTTGATCACCGTGTCTCGCACCAGATCCGCACTCGGCGCCTCGAGCGATACGCGCGGAGCTGATCGCCCCGCGAAGCGATTCCCGTACTCAGACAATCGGGTCGTCCAGGCGGGTGTGACAGCCGGCGAGCCGACCGCGCTGCGCACCCAATCATTGTCCAGCGGCTCGGGCGATCCGAGCCATGCATCGGTCGAGTCCACGTGCTCGGCGTAAATCAGTCTCGAGCGCAGCGGATGATTGGCAGTAGGTCGAACCGTCACCAAGCCGATCACAACCAGCAACACGCCAACGCCACCGCATGCCGCGGCGCCTTCCCAACGCAAGGCGTCGATCGGCGCCAGCACCGGCAATATCAATCCTATAACGAGCGAACTGATAACCGCCGCCGCGACCGCGCCCGGTCCGCTCAACCCAAGGAGCATCACCGCCGCTCCGTACACGAATCCGGCGAACAGAATCACCGTCACGGCAGCCGCGAACCACTCGGCCACCACGCGCCATCGCGGCTTTAGCGCGGCGGCGGCGGACAGAATCGCGGGCCACACGAACAGGTAGCTCGTGCCGGGCACCATGACCGCGGTGACGAGCGCGAGCAGTATCCACAGCACCGCGACGCCAAGCCACAGCTCGCGCGGCGCCGACCAGCGACCGGCAACGGCGAACGTGAGCAAGGTGGTCGCGAGCGCAAAGAGCACGACAGCGCCGCCATCCAAACCGCTCCACGCACCCGGTCCGCGAATGAGCGCGCCGGCGATCTCTCCGACGACAGCTGCTAGCGCGACGGCAATCAGCGTTGCGACAACGCCCGCTGCAACGCCCGCCGCGCTCGGCTTGGATCGCACGAAGACAGCCACGACGAGCAACAACGCCAACACAGCGAGCGGCAGCGCCCACGAATTGGGGTAGACGACCAATCCAAGCATCGGAAAATCGAAGAACGTGCCGTCGCCGGTTCGGACGCGCGGCAGCGGACCGTTTCCAATTTCCTTCGCCAACGCGAGCATCTGCACGCCGTGGTGCTGCACGCTGCCCGAATCGAGATGCGCGAGGTCGTCGCGACTCGTGTGGTATCGCTCGACGCCATCAGTGAATGCGAAATTCATCGCCGGTTCGCCGAGGACGGAGAGCTCCGATAGATCGGTGTCGTTCGGCAGCAGATGATAGATCGTCGTGAACACGGACCCGGCGGTCGCGTTACCAGCGGCGCGCAGCGCGCGCGCCGCGTCGAGATTGCCTGGGCCGGTCTCGAACATGAGCGAACGTCCGCCAGTGCCGCGCGCTTCGAAGTTCAGCACCATCTCGACGTCCTTCGCCCACGGATGCTCGCGAACGAACGCCGCGGCGCCCAACAGCCCCGACTCTTCGCCGTCGCTGAAGAGCACGAAAACATCGTGCGCCAATGGCTTCTTGCGGGCTCGGAGCGCACGCAGCGTCTCGAGCAGCGCGGCGCATCCGGCCGCGTCGTCGCCGGCGGCTGGACCGGCGCCCACGCCGTCGTAGTGCGCCACGAGCAGAAGCGCTTTGCCCGACGGGTCGCTGCCCGGCATCCACGCCAGCACGTTTTGCACGCGCCCCGCCACGTGGTCGCGCGTGCCGATTGCCGTAGTCACCTGGACCTGCGATCGGAGGCCGAGCGCGGCAAGCTGGGCAACGATATAATTCCGGACCCGATCGTGGTCTGGCGTGCCCATCGCGTGCGGTCGCGCGGCGATCGCCTCGACGTGCCGCATCGCGCGTTCGGCGGAAAACACGGTGTCGGGCGCGGTCGCCGGCACTGGCGCGGGGGGCCGCGCGATGCGAACGATCGACCACGCGCAGAGGACCAGCAGCCCGAGCAGGGTTCCAAGTCGGCGGAGCATCGGCGGAACATACGGAGCCCGGCCGCGTCTGATAAGTTGCGTCACCTACGTGACCTTGCGTTCAGCGGCCCGGAAGCCATTGTACTAGTAGGCGCACATTTTCCCACTGGAGCAGGCATGCCCGAAGCACTACCCGTTGGGATCGGCAAACGAGTGCTGGTGGTAGACGACGAGGATCACACGCGTCAGACGATTACGCGGATGCTCGAAGCCGGCGGGTTCTCGGTGGTCACGGCGACGAACGGCGCCGAGGCGCTGGATTGTCTTGCCATGCAGAGCGACGACATCGACATCGTGCTGTCCGACGTGACGATGCCAACGATGAACGGCATCGATTTGTCCTATCACATCCGCGACCAGTATCCGGGAATGCCCGTGGCGATCGTCTCGGGCGACGTGAGCGATCTGGAAAAGAGCATCATCGGGCGCGAGGACTTTCCGTTCATCAAGAAGCCGTTCCACGCCGAGTCGCTGTACAGCGCCGTCCGCGAAGCGATTCGTCGCCGCACTGACGACCTCGAATAGGTCGCGCGGACGGGCGCTGGCCCGTCCGCCGCACGCCACGGCCGCGTTGCGCCACTCGCCCGCCGTGTAACCCCGAACAGCTTGCCGCGCGCGAGCGCCGGCCATATTCTAGACAATGTCTAACAAACATCGTCATGCTCGGTGAGCTCGAGCAGATCGTGCTGCTGGCCGTGTTGCGCGTCGGGCGCGACGCCTATGGCGTCCCCGTGCACGACGAGATCCAGACGCGCGCCGGCCGCGATCTCACACTCGGCACGATTTACAAAACGCTCAATCGCCTCGAGGAGAAAGGGCTGGTCCTTTCTCATGTTGGCGAGCCGACGGCCGAACGCGGCGGCAGACGAACGCGCTGCTACGTAGTCACTGCCGCCGGCAAACGCTCGCTGGCCGCGTCGCTCAAAGTCCTGCGGCGCATGGCCGCGGGTCTCGACGTTGGGCTCGAGCCGACATGATCCGCTTCTGCGTCTGGCTACTCGAGCGCACCCTCCGCGCCGATCTCGCCGACCACGTGATCGGCGACCTCACGGAGCAGCGCGATCGCGGCCCGCTCTGGCTGCTCGCTGAAGCGTTGTCCGCTATCTGGCACCTGCACGCCCGCCCCCATCCGGGAGACAATTTCATGATGACGTTTCTCAACGATCTGCGTATTGCCGCGCGTTTGCTGCGCCGTTCGCCGGCCTTCACCGCGATGTCGGTGATCACGCTCGGCCTCGCCATCGGCGCGACGACGGCGATCTTCAGCGTCATCGAGCCTGTGCTCCTGCAACCGCTTCCCTACCCGGCGCCGAATCAACTGGCGTTCGTGTGGGAGAGCGGTCGTGACGGCAGCCGCGACAACGTCGGGTACGCCACGTTTCGGGACCTCGTCGACCAATCGCACTCCATCGAGCGCGCGGCGGCGATTGGCTCGTGGCTCACGACGATCACGAGCGGAACGGATCCGGAGCGCATTCCGGGCGATCGTGTGTCGTGGACGTACTTCCGGACGCTCGGCGTCAAACCGGAGTTGGGACGCGACTTCCTTCCCGCAGAAGACGCGCCGGGCGACAACCAGGTGGTCATTCTCAGCCACGGGCTGTGGCAGCGACGCTTTGGCGGCGACTCGTCGATCATTGGCAAACCGATCTCGTTCGACGGCAATCCGCTCACAGTGCTCGGCGTGATGCCGGCGACCTTCGACAACGTCGTGTCCCCAGACGCGCAGATCTGGCGCGCCCTTGGTTATCTCGATCAACCATGGACGTGCCGCACCTGTCATCATCTGAGAATGCTCATTCGCCTGAAGCCGGGCGCCACGCTGGCCAGCGCGACGACCGATCTCGATGCCATTCACGCGCGACTCGTCGCACAATACCCGAAGGAATATGCCTCTGTCGGCGTATCGACGGTGCCGGTGCAAGCCGAGGCGACGCGCAGCTTTCGGCCGGCGCTGCTCTCACTCGCCGGCGCGGTGTTGCTCGTGCTGCTCATTGCGGTGGCGAACGTCGTGAACTTGCAGTTGGCGCGCGCCGTACGCCGCGAGGAAGAATTCGCCATTCGCGTGGCGTTGGGCGCCGGCCGCTCGCGGCTCGCGCGCCAGCTTCTCACCGAAGGACTGCTGCTCGCCACGCTCGGTGCCGCGGCAGGGCTGGTCGCCGCGCGCCTGGCGTTGCCCGTGCTCGTGTCGCGCCTTCCCGAGCACATGCCGCGAGTCGCCGCCATCCATCTCGACGTCACGGTGCTGGCCGCCGTCGCGGCACTGGTGCTCGTGCTCACCGTCGTCATGGGGCTCGCTCCCCTGCGCGTCGGCCCCGCCGATCTCGGCACGACGCTGCGGTCGGGCCGTCGACTGGCCACATCAGGCAATCACCTCACCCGCGCCGCACTCGTCGTGGGAGAGTTTGCGCTCGCGGTGACGCTGCTCGTGAGCGCCGGGCTCGTTGCGAGAAGTCTCATTCGACTTCTTGCCGTCGACGCTGGATTCGACACATCGCACCTGCTGACGCTGGAGATCAATTCGGTCGGAGCAAATTACCGTCAGAATGACCAGGTGTTCGCCTATCACGATCGCGTGCGCGACGCAGTGGCGGCGTTGCCCGGGGTGTCGAGCGTGGCCGTCGCGAACCAGCTCCCGCTGGGCGGCAGCGTCGACCGGTACGGCGTGATCGACGCCGACAACATTCCAACCAATCCCGAGCTCGTACCCAGCGGCGATCGATACGTGGTGTCGGCCGGGTACTTCGCCACGATGCACATTCCCATTCTTCGCGGGCGCGCGTTCACCGCGGCCGAAGCGGTAGACAGCTCGAATAGAGTCGCGCTCGTCAGCGCCGCGCTGGCCGAACGAATGTGGCCAGGTCAGAATCCGATCGGCAAGCGCGTGCTCGTCGGCGGCCTCGACGCGCCGCCCCGTACCATCATCGGTGTCGCCGGCAACGTGCGCCACGGCGGCTTGGACGCCAACGTCACCCTGCAGTGGTACGCGCCCGAGCGGCAGTGGTTCGCGTCGGACAATCAGGAGGTGCTCGTCGTGCGCACGCAGGGCGATCCTGCGGCGCTCGCGGCCTCCGTGCGCAGAACCATCGCCGCGATCGACCCGATGCAGCCGATCGTCAACATCGCCACGATGGATCAGGTCATCGATCGGTCGACGGCGCAGCGACACCTGGCGCTGGTGCTGTTCGCGGCGTTCGCCGTGGCGGCGCTGCTGCTCGCCGTCGCCGGGATTTACGGCGTGCTCGCCGGCAATGTGGCCGAGCGGATGCGCGAGATGGGCGTGCGGAGCGCACTCGGCGCGACGCCGGGAAACATCGTCGGACTGATCGTCGGCCAGGGCGGCCGACTGGCAGCCATCGGGATTGCGCTGGGGCTGGCAGGCTCGTTCGCCGTCACGCGGTTGCTGCGAACGCTGCTCTTCGGCATTGGACCGAACGATCCGGTCACGCTCGTTGGCGTCGTGGTGCTACTGGGCGCCGTGACGTTGGCGGCGTGCCTCGTACCTGCGATTCGCGCGGCCCGGGTAGACCCGAGCCGCGCGTTGCGAAGCGAATGACAATCGCAATTAGCCTTTTCTAAATACCAACTTCACATCGAGGTTCTGGCCGGCGATGCTCAACGAGCGCGCCATGTCCAGCGTCTTGCCGTCCGGCTCGAGCACCCAGCGGTCGACCTGCTGGAGATCCTGCCCTTGCACGGTTGCCCTGGTCGTGACGACGAGCGTTGCCCCGTCCCACACGGACGTGGTGGTCAGATCGATGCTCTCACCGCCGCCGCTGATCGTGTTCTTGCTCGGCGAACCGTCGAGGTTCACCACCTGCGTCGACTTCTGGTCGCCCGCCGGGGTTGTCGCGTCCGTCTCGGCGTTGATCGTCTTGTCGTCCTGCGTGACCACGACATTCATCGACGTCGGCGTCATTGGGCCGGCCGTCGAGGCGGACACGTCGAGCGTCCACTTACCCGCAAAGTTGGCGTGGGCACTCTGAGCCGCCAACGGTGAAGCCATGACGGCAAGAGCGAAAGCCAGTGAAACAGAGCGGCGCATAAATCTCCAGGTGGGAAAATGGATGTGAGCTATTTCTTCTTCTTAGCCGCCGGCTTGGCCGCGGGCTTGGACGACTTGGCCGCCGACGCCGGTGGTGCATCCTTGAACAGCTTGTTTTCACCTTCGTATCCGAACTTCAGGTTCGCACTCTTCTCGACCTGAGCTATCGCGTCCAGGGACGAGTCGAGTGCCACATTGAAGCTGGCAGGACGAGTGAGAAGCGTCAGATCAGGAACTTTGATATCGAGGTTGAACCACCGCAGCATCGACGCGAGCGCGACACTCAGCGGCTTGTTCGTCACGACCGCGCGACCGTCGACCCAACCGAACGCTTCGGCGCGCTCGTCATCGGTAGCCGGCCGAGCCACACCGCTGTCGATCACGACGGCCTGGTTCGCGGCGACGGTCGTCGGCTGCTTCAGCCCCTTCACTGCGACACTGCCTTCCTTCACGAGAATCATCACAGCGCTATCCGACGTGAAGCTGGAGACGGTGAAGCTCGTTCCGGTCGCGATGAATTGCACGCGCTTGACGATGACTCGGAATGGTAATGCCTGGCCCGGCGCAACGTCGAATTGAGCGGTCCCATCGACTTTCACGGCACGTACCGTCGTTGGGAAACCATCCGGTTTGAAGACTTTGGTTTGCGGACCCATTTTCATCTTCGTGCCGTCGCCGAGCGTCGTGCTTCCGATTTGACCAGGGCTCGACTCGGCCAGTGGGTTCAGACCCGGCACGTTCACGGCTGCATACGTCGCCTCGTCCTCGCCAGCGTGACTCGTGTATTTCAGCGCGACGAGCCCCGCGACGAGCGCCACGACACCGATCGCCGCGAAGCCGATCCACGATTGGCCGCGGCCGACTGTCTTCATGTGCGCAGCCGCTCCGTGACGGCCGGCGGTCGCAGCGGCAGCGTGTGCTTCCGGACCGGCCGCGGTCTGGTGAATCGCGCGATCCACCTTTGCCCACGACTCAGTCGCGTTCGCCGATTCGACGTAGTTGTGCGTTCCGGTGTTGCCGCTCTCGTGGCCGCCCTTGCCGCCGAATCGCGCCGCCGCGGCTCGGCGGCTCAATGCGCGCGCGGTGCCGTGCTTCGTTTCGTCGATGAGAAATGCGTTGAGCTGATCCGCGTTGTGTATTGAGGCTCGCTGCATCCAGGCGGCGACGAATGCTGCCTCGACGATTCGAGGCGCTTGCGACGCGGAGTCGGCAAGTTGCGTTCGCGCGCTGGCAAGTAATGTGTCGTACTGCGCGTCAAAGGCTCGCCGTAACGCAGCTTCGTCGGCGAGGTAAGAGGGGGAATTCGATGTACCCGACAGGGCACCGCCGTCGCGTGGGGGAACACTCGTCGACATGCAGCCTCCAAGGCTCTCAGATGTGCCTATATCATGGCACGCGAACGATAAGACGCAAGAAGCCAGGGTGCCCATTCGGGGCCTTGCGGATCTGTCGCTCGCGGCACGGAAGATGACTTGCCGAGTTCGATATGTCCCTCGTCCTGCTCGCGTCGCTCATGTTGCTCGTTTCATTCGGGGCGGCCACTGTGGCCCAAACCCCGCCCGCTGACGGACGCTGTCACGGCGAACGGGTCGACAGCATCACGTTCAACCCGGGGCGACCGCCGTTCGCGGGATCGGCCAAGAAGTGGCGCGCGATGGCCCGGGCGATCGGGCTGCACCATGCCACGACGCGCGCTGACGTTCTTCGCACGTACATCCTTCTCAAAGAGGGAGACGTCTGCACGGATCAGCGGCGCATCGAGTCGGAGCGCATTCTGCGCGACCTGCCGTTCTTGGCTGACGCGAGCGTACGTGCCTTTCCCGACTCTGCCGGCGGAGTGCGGCTCGACGTATCGACCACCGACGAAATTCCGGCGCTCATCTCCGGCGCCATTCGCCACGGCGGGCTGTCCGCTTTGGCGTTGGGGAACTCGAACATCAGCGGCATCGGCCTGCGTGTCTACGGCGGCGTTCAGCGCGGATTCAACTATCGCGACGGCGGTCGCCTGCAGATCACGCAGTATGCCGCGTTCGGCTATCCGCTGACAGCGAATATTGACCTGGCAAAGAATCAGCTCGGCGGTCACGCCGAAGTCGATTTGTCGCATCCCTTTCTGACGGATCTGCAGCGCGGATCTTTTCAGGCGACGTTCAGAGATGCGAACGATTATCCCACGATTCTGCGGCCGGACGAGGACAATGCCTCTCTGTCCGTTCGGCAGAAGCGATGGTCGATCAGCGGTGTCGCGCGCACGCACATCGACGGTCTCGTCGCGCTGTTCGGCGCCGCAGCGATGGGAAACCGGATTGCACCTGCTGCTACGCCCGTGGGTCTCTCCAACTCCCTCGGCGCTTATCCGACTGACGATTCCAATCTGCTCGATCGGTACCATACCTACGACGCGACGCGATTGGGCGGATTGATCGGCGTCCGCCGAATTCGCTTCACGACCGTTTCTGGATACGATGCGCTGTTCGCGACGCAGGATGTGTCGACCGGCGTGCAAGTCGGAACGCTCATCGCGCCGGGAATGCGAAACCCCGGGCGCAGCGATTTGCTCGTCGCGAGCACGGCGTACGCCGGCACGATGCTCGGCACCTCGCTTCTCGCGGCACAACTCGAGACCGAAGCACGGCACGAGTTCACCGATGGAATCTGGGACTCGATGATCAGCAGCGGGCGCGCGGCGTGGTACATCAAGCCGTCGCCGCAGACGCTTCTCACGCTCGACGACGAGCTGGCGATTGGCAGCCGCGGCTTGCTGCCGACGCAACTCGATTTCAGCGATCCCGTGGGCGGCGTGCGAGGCTATAGCCGCTCGCGTCTCGCCGGTGAGGACCGGAACATCGTTCGCGCCGAGCTTCGGCTCGCGCACCCGGCACTCATCAAGCACTCGGATCTCGGCCTCGCGCTGTTCACGGACGTGGGAAATCTGTGGGCGGGCGACGTCCCGTACGGACAGACAGTTTCGGCGCGCAGCGTGGGGTTCAGCATTCTCGCCGCGTATCCGGCGAAATCGAAGCGCCTCTACCGACTCGATTTCGCGTTTCCACTCGAGCGCGGCAGCGGCAGCGGATTCGCGGTGCGTTTCACCACCGGCGATCCGACGCAAGCGTTCTGGACCGAGCCTGGCGACGTCACGCGGTCGCGTCTTGCGCCGGTTCCATCGTCGCTCTTCGCATGGCCCGCCGGCTGATCGACGGGCTGCGAGCGTTGCGAGCGTAGCTAACGGCGATGCGACACCCCATGTTGTTGGCGTGTCAAATTCCGACTCGCCGGTGAGCAGCGTCGCTCTGTGGTGGAACCGTCTTTCGCCGCTGCCCGGCGGCAAGACGATGTTCAGCATTCTGATCGGCCGCATGGCGCCGTACACCGGCAGCATTGGAGCGCGCGTACAGGAGCTGTCACCCGGCTATTCGCGCTGGACGCTGCGCGATCATCGCGCCGTACGAAATCACCTGCACTCTATTCACGCCATCGCGCTCGTGAATCTCGCCGAAGTGACGAGCGGTACCGCGATGCTCATGGGCCTGCCGCGAACGATGCGCGGCATCGTCACGAACTTGTCGATCGAGTATCTCAAAAAAGCACGCGGCACGTTGACCGCCGAATGCCGGTGCAACGTGCCGCTCGTTGAGACGGAGACTCGCTTCGACGTGCACGCCGAGATACGCGATCCGGCCGGCGACGTGGTGGCGCGAGCGACCGTGACGTGGTTGCTCTCGCGCCAGCCGTCGCGCTGATCTCGCTGTCTAGTCGACGTTCGACCTCAGCTCGTCTTGCGCCCTTCCAAGCTCCAGGCGTTGCGTCCCTGCACGATCGAGCCGTTCACCTTGGCGCCGAGGAACTCGAGCGTGAGCTGCGCTTTGCCACCCGATAGCTTGAGTGAGCCCTTGAGCGAGTCGCCGCTCGTCGCCAGATCCTCGATCACCGCCGGGCCTGCGTCATCCGTGATGAACGTCGCTTCGAGACAGCCATCAATGTTCTCTAATACGACGAGCCCCAGACCGACCGCCGTGGTCCCATCGCGTTTCGTCACCACGCGAAACGTTCCCGTGCGCTCGACGCTCGCGCACGACCGTGCGGCGTTGATTGCGGGATGCATGGTGGTGGATGGCTTCGGCTGTGCACCGAGCAGGGCGAACGCAAGGATCATCGGTGAGAATGACATGGGACTCCTCCGTTGAATACCGTCGCTGTGCAATCGCAGCGTGTGTGCTCTCTACGCGATGAGACACCGCGATGTTTCGCAAAGTTGTGTTCGGAGTTTGTCGGCAGTCGTTCGAATTTTGTAACACGACACATCGCGAACATGCGAGCCGGTTCACGTCGCGCCGCGGCCGGTCGGTCACAGATGCTGCTCGTGATCGCGCTTCTTGCCGCCGCGTCGCGCTCTGCGCAGAGTCAGGCGCCCGCAGAATGTTTCGATGGCGGCCGCGCCGTTCAGTCACTCACCGCGAGCCAGCTCGCCGCAGTGAATCGCGGCGGCGCAGTGGTCACGACGACAGATCTGTCAGATCATCGCTGGCCGCGCGTCTGCGTCTACCAATACATCGATGCGCAGCCCGAGCAGAGCCTCGCCGTGCTCGTCGACTATCCGCTGCGGCCTTCATATATCCCGGACGTGAAGGCCTCGAACGTCGTGCCGCCCACGGCAGATAGCACTACGAAGCGCGTTGCATATCTGATTCACGTGTTGCTGCGCATCAACGAAACCGACACGCTGCGCGAGGTCCCACACGCGCTCGACGCACCAATCGGCGGCTATCGACTCGAGTGGAGCTCGCTGTTTTCGTCGATGGCGAAATCGATCGCCGGATCGGCGACCTTCGTTCCGTGGCGCAAAGACTCGACGTCCGCGGCCGGAACGCTGATGATCTATCAGCAGTTGGTAGAACCGGGATCAAGCCTCGCCGGTTTGCCATTCATCAAGTCGCGCGGCATCGACGCGGTGCGAAACGCCGCCGTCGCGATCGCGCACCAGGTAGAAAACGAACGACGGAGCCAGCCCCGCCAAATCGAGCAGCAGGTTGCCGAGCTCCGTCGAACGCTTTCGTTACCGTATCACGGCGTGAGCGGCTTCACCGGACGCGCCGGCTTGCTCCCGTTCATCCGCGGACGCGGCCCATTCGCCACGTCGACGAGCAAATCCTTCAAGTAGTTCGCGATCTTCGCGTAGTGCGGATAATCGATGAACTCCGCCTCGTCGCTCAACTGATGGTAGTCGCCGTGCAGGCCCGTAAAGAAGAAAGCAATCGGGACGCCCTGCTTGGCGTAGTTGAAGTGATCGCTGCGGCCGTAAATGTCGTTGTAGCCGGTCCACGTCAGCGTCGTGTCGTAGCGATAGTCGAACGCCAGCGGCTTGGTCATGCGCTTGTTCACCGCTGCCACTTCGTCGCCCAAGTCCTTCGAGTCGAAGAACGACCCAACCACGCCGACATAATCCGGCCCGCCGCCCGGCAAATCCTCGGCGCGGCCGCGGCCGATCATGTCGATGTTGATCTGCGCCACCACAGAGTCCATCGGCACCGTGGGATTCTCCGTGAAGTACTTGGAGCCCAGCAGGCCGGCTTCCTCACCGGTGTGCCACACAAAG
The DNA here is from genome assembly GCA_036499625.1 of Gemmatimonadaceae bacterium. Taxonomy (GTDB): domain Bacteria; phylum Gemmatimonadota; class Gemmatimonadetes; order Gemmatimonadales; family Gemmatimonadaceae; genus JAQBQB01. The sequence continues at coordinate 206,551 of DASYDJ010000035.1, read as the reverse complement.
AGCGTCGAGCGCTTCGGCTTCACCTTCATCGCCGAGACAGCCTCCGCGATTTCGAGCACTCCCATCGAGCCTGAGCCGTCGTCGTCCGCGCCGTTGTTGACCGAATCCATCCGCGCCTTGGGATAGATCTTCCGAATGCTGTCCATGTTCACGTGAATCGTCGCCAACTCGGCCGGCGTCACCGCGATCATGTTCTTGGCGAGCAGAATCTTGTTGCGCGCGTCGTTGAACGCCTTGATCGAATCCTTGTCGACCGGCGGCACGCGAATGCCGATGTGGTCGTTGTGCGCGCCGATCGCGACGTACTCGTTCTTCAACACCGGATCGCTGCCCGGAATGATCGCGACCACGTTGCGCGCCCAATCGCTCGGCAGCTCGAGGTAGTGGAGCGTTGCGGTCACGCTGCCACCGAGTCCGCCCGGCTGGAGTCCGTCGATCGTGCTCTTGTGAAAGAGACGAGCAGCCGCCGCGCGCGTGAGACGGATCGTCGCCGCAGGTTGCTGCGCGTTGAGGGCTTGTTTGAGAATCGTCAACGAGTCTGGCGGTGCGCCTGCCCCACCGCGGCCACCACGTCCGCCGCCACCGCCCGCATCCTGCGACGCCGAGATCGGAACGTTGATCGCCGTGCGCTGCGCGGGCGTGAGCGCATCGAGATCGACAGTCGCAACAGCCGCCGCGCTAGTGAACCGAGACGGACCGAAACCGCCCCGACCGCCGCCCCGTCCGCCGCGACCAGCACCCGGCGCTGCGGGTGGCGCCGGAAGCAGCACCACGAACTTGCCCGCCGCCTGAGCCGCGGAGATCTCACGTGTCGTGTCGCCTTCCACGCCGCCGAAGATCACCTGCGCCTCACTGATCGGCCGCGGCGCATGAGCGCCAGGCACCGCGACGAAATCCTTCTCCCACATCAACGGATTTCCGTCGACGGTCAGCCGCGAGTGATTCGTGTACTCTCTTATATGAAAGGGCAACACCTGGAAGTACGAGCCGTTATCGCCGGCGGGCACCATGCCGAGTCGCTTCGCCTCTGACGCGATGTAGTTCGTTGCCTTGTAGTTCCCGACGCGGCCCACCTGCCGCCCGAGCATCGAGTCGTCCGAGTACTGATAGAGGCGGATCTGCAGATCGCGCACGCTGATCGCCGACGTGGTCGGCGCAGGTGTGACGCGCGCGGGATTGCCGTATCGATTGAGCTTTGGCGTCTGCGCGCTGGCAACGCTGGGAATGCTGCCAACGCTCGCGCCGAGCATCGTCAGCGCAACGAGCATTTCAATCGCGGGCACAGGAGAGTGGAACCGAAGGCGGGACACTAGCATCGCGCTCCAATGAGGGTGAAACGTTTGTGTATCGAAGGAGGGACCGTCGGGGGAGGTGCCACTGTAACGAATCGTTGCCGTTCACTCAACCTTGGCGGGATATTCTTGGGGTCAGCGGCACCTTCGACGATAATTGATGCATCACTTTTCCTGGGAGCGCCGATGCCGGTTGCTCGCATCATTACCCGCACGGAAGTTGGTTTCGTTTTCTGCTCGTTCGACTTCACCAACATCCACGATGAGACGGAAGCGCTCGCGGTCTTCGAGGACGCGAGGCAGCTCGTATCGGCGTGCGCGCCGAATTCTCTTCGCATATTGACTGATCTCGCCAACACGACGATGTCACCACCCGTCGTCACGGCACTCACGGAGCTCGCGCGCCACAATGCGCCATATGTTGAGCGCAGTGCTCTCATTGGCTTGGCGCTCGTCCACCGAATCGCGTTGCGTCAGATCATCCGGAGCACAGGCCGGGATTTGCGCGAATTCAAATCGCGGCCGGAGGCGCTCGCCTACCTCGCCGACTAGGAAGCGTTAGTTCGTAGCGGCGCCGAGCTGGATCGTTAAGTCACTCCTTTGACTTCAGCTCGGCGTCGTGCGCTTTCATGAAGGCGCGAATGTCGTCCGCCATGTCGAGCAGCTTGGTCCACTGCTCCTTGTAGAACGTGATTGGAAATCGGCCAAGGCCGTAGACCGAGAGACCACCTTTCTCGCTGACCTTCATCGACACACCGCGCGCCGCGCCTTTCTTCAGCGCCTCGTTCTCCTTGCGCAGGCGCTCGAGCTCGGCCATCACGTCTTCGTCTGCCATCGAATGCTCCGGGTTCCTGGTTGGGAGGCGATAAACCTAGGGACTCCGATTGCGGCTAGCCAGTTAAAGTCTTGGGAACCTGTCGGTGCCTTTACAGTTTCTTCAACCCCTGGACAGAGAGCGGCACGGGCATGAGAATGCACACGTCCTCAACTGTGAGTTTCCCATGCGCGCCCGCATGATCGTCTCGACTCTGGCTGTCTCCATCCTGCCGTCGCTCGCCGTCGCGCAGGCCGCGCCGGTTGCACAAGCATTTCGCGATGTCGCCGCCACCGATGCCAAGAACCTCGTCGCAGCGGCTGAAAAGATGCCTGCCGACAAATACGCATTCAAACCGACGCCGGCGCAGATGACCTTTGCCGGCATCGTGGTCCACCTGTCGGGAGGCAACGACCAGCTGTGCGGAGCGATCGGCAACATGAAGCCGCCGACGCGTACGCCGATTACCGAAGCGGCTGGTAAGGATGCGCTCGTGGCGCGACTCAAAGAAACTTTCGACTTCTGTCAACAAGCTCTCGCCCACCTCGATGACTCTGGCCTCACCGCGCCGATCACGATGTTTGGCCAGACGATGACGCGCGCCGGCTTCGAGATGGAAACCGTCGGCGATTGGTCGGACCACTACAGCCAGGCGGCCGTTTATCTGCGCCTCAACGGCGAGTTGCCGCCCACGGCCAAGCCGCCCAAGCCCGCCGCCAAGAAGCCGGGTACCTGACCGTTCCGCGCGCTTGGCTCGCCGATTGCCTCTGGTAACTGTTGTTTCTCAGCAGTCGAGGTAGGCCATGAGGCACGACAGCGAGTCAATGCGCGAGGAAGCGCCCTACGAACCGGGCGCGACCAAAGGATGTACGTCGATGGCCGCAGCGCTCGCTGAGGCCCTGTTCGCGTGCGTCGAAAGCGCAGCGGCCATCTCCGAGCGTAGCGCCGCCGCCGGCGACCTCTATGCGAGCGACGAACTGCGAATCCACGTGCGCGACTGTGTCCGTGACTACACGGAAACCATGCGCTCGGGCGGCGCACCGCCCGAACAGGTCCTCAAGTCGGTCAAGCGCATTCTGCACGACGCAGCGCCCGCCGTGGAGAGCTACACCGCGCTCGCGACCGACGTGTCGCGCTGGTGCATCGAAGCGTACTTCGAAGACCGCTAGGATTGTTGATCGGCCGTCAGACGGCGGTGTCGCCCTTCCCTTCCAGATCGCGGAGCTCGTCGGCCGCGTGCAGCACGTAGCCAATCTCGCGCGATAGCGCCCGCGCTTCCTGCGTGGCGCTCGTCAATCCGCTCAGCGCCGAGTCGATGCCGGACGACCGCATCTTCAAGAGATCGAGCGCGAGGTTCTGGAGCAGGATGCCCGCGCTCTCGTACTGCTCCACGAGCGACGCACGCGACCGCGTCAGCTCGTCGATCATCTCGCGTTGACGCCGCAGTAGACCGAGGCGCCGCTCGCGTTCTCCGCCCGCTGTCGTCTGCTGCTCGATTTGCCGGATACGCTCATCCAGCTCCGCCCCGCGACGCTCGTCAACGTTTCCGTCGAGACGATTCAACGCCGCCGCGAGCGACACGATGCGCTGATACAGCGCCTCGGCCGTGCCCTTCACATCAGGCACCATCGCCAGCTCGTCTCGAGTAAACCGGCTTACTAATTCGATAATGTTTCGCCGGTCCACGATCGCCTGACGCAGGACCTCAGCGTGCGGACCGGAGAGCGCATTCGGCTCGGGCGCCGAAAGCGTGTTCGTCGCGTTCGCGGTGGGCGTCGTAGGCGTGGTAGAGGCGGGCGACGCCAATGCTGGCGCAGACAGCCCAGAAGCAACGGCCTCCGTTGGCGGCACACCGGAAAAAATGGCTCGAATCGGGATTCCATCCGCCCAAAAACTGCCCAGTTCTTTGGACAGACCGGCGCCCATTGCGAGAATTGGAAAGATGCACCACCAAAAACCGCCGCCGGTCATGGCGTTGATGCCGAACAGCATTGCGCTCGTGCCCACGTAACTCACGATCTTGTTGCGCGCGCGGCGCAATCGATCGGGCGTGGACATTGGTCCGCGCTTCCTGGCACGGCGCAGCGCACGTTCCTCGCGACGCGACAGTCGCGTATCGTAGTCGTACGAGTCGTACGCCGGCGCCGACGGCGCGGGCTGCGCTGCTGGCGCGTTCGATACCACGGTTGAGCGTGGAACGGAGCTTCCGCGCGCCGGCTCGACTGGCGCGCCGTTGAGCGCATCGACCAGCACGCCGCCATCGGCGAAGCGAGCGGCCGGATCCTTCTCGAGCAGACGCATCACGATGCGCTCGAGGTCTTCCGGCACGTCAGGGCGACGCACACGAATCGGCAAGGGCGCCTCGGTCACCTGTTTCATCATGATCGACGGCGTGTTCGCGCCGCTGAACGGCGGTTCGCCCGTCAGCATCTGATAGGCAACGGCGCCGAGTGAGTAGAGGTCGGAACGACCGTCGATGTCGCGGTCGCCGACACACTGCTCGGGTGACATGTACGCCGGCGTCCCGATCGCCGCGCCTGTTGCGGTGAGTCTCGATCCGCCGACATCGTCGCCGGCCGCGCGCGCGATACCAAAATCGGTGACGACCGCGCGGCCGCTCTGTTCGTCGAGCAGGATGTTGTCAGGCTTGATGTCGCGATGCACGACGCCATTGGCGTGCGCGACCGCGAGTGCCGCGGCGACTTCCGTCAGAATTCGCCGCGATTCGTCGACAGGCATCGCGCCGGTCCGCCGAAGGCGATCGCCCACGCTCTCGCCGTGGATCAACGCCATGACGAAATACACGAGGCCGTCGCGCTCGTCGACCGTGTAGATCTGCACGATGTTGGGATGACTCAACCGTGCCGCTGTCTCCGCTTCGCGAAGAAAGCGCGACCGGATGTCCGCACGAAACGCCAGATCCGGCGGCAGCAGCTTGACTGCGACGCCGCGCTTGAGGCGCGTATCGCGTCCACGGTAGACGATCGCCATGCCGCCGCGACCGAGCTCGCTCTCGATCTCGTAGGCCGGCGCGAGCGCGCGTCCCAGGCGGGCCGAGAGGTCGTCGTCGGCGGGAGTGGTCATGCTCAAAGCTACGGTACGACGTGCTGTGAGCGCAAAGAGCGGTTGCTCGGCGTCATGGGTCGATTACGATTACCGCATGGGAAACATCGTGCAGTTCGCGCTGGTAACGTTCACGTCGGTGCTGTTCATCGTGGATCCCATCGCGGTGATTCCGACGTACCTGGTGATCACACAGGGCGAAACCACCGAGCAGCGCGCGATCACCGCTCGGCGCGCATGCTTCGCGGCGGCGCTCATCCTCGTGGTGTTTGCGCTGGGCGGCGCGATCATCTTTCAGATTTTTGGCATCACGCTCGAGGCGTTTCGGATTGCCGGCGGCCTCATTTTGTGGGTCGTCGCCATGGACATGCTTCACGGGCAGCGTAGCACGCAGGAAAGTCGCTCGGAAATCGCCGAAGGGCGGGTGAAAGAGGACGTCGCCGTGACGCCGCTCGCCATGCCGATGCTCGCGGGTCCCGGCGCCATCTCGACGATCATGGTGCTCGCCGGCCAGGCGCGCACGGTGTCGGAGAAGGCCTGCATCTACGCCGCGATCATCGTCACGATGCTCGTCTCGTGGCTGGTGCTTCGGCTTGGCGAACGTCTCGTGCAGCGAATGGGGCAAACGGGAATTCGCGTGATGACGCGTATCATGGGTCTGCTGCTCGCGGCGATCGCGGTGCAGTTCGTGATCACCGGCGGGCGCGATGCGTTGAAAGGTCTGCTGCGCTGAGAGCCGCTAAACGAAGCTAGGCAAAGCTAGACCGCCGCTTCGTCGCTGCTGGCGCGACGAAGCTGTTCCATGGAGCCCTGCACGGACTCCGGCACGAGCAGATTGTCCGCGATCCCGGCGATCTCTTCGGCTTCGCGCCATGCGCGTTCCAGATCGCCGAGCTCGCCGTCGAGCGCGCGCCGCTCGGACTCTTCGTGCAGCGCCATCTCGAGGGCGAGACGCTGCGACGCGGGCAGGCCGAACAATCCGAGTTTGCTGTAGTTGCGGGACGTGTTCCACCGTCCGCGACGGCCACGGGGCGGCGCCATCATCGGCCGCGTATAGTCGTACGCGTTGGCCGACACTCGGCTGACGAATGATTCCGGGCCGCCGCCAGCCTCGATTTGGCGCACGGCATCGGCGACCGCATCCTTGCTGCCGCCATACCGGTTGACCTTGGGAATCACGATCGCGGCAATGCGCTCCGCTTCCCGGCCGCTGAACATTTGATGACCATTTTTGAATCTCAAATCTATCATGAGAGATCCATCACTATCCGACATCAGGGTCGTTTCGCCGAGGTGGCGGCGGCGGACGTGCAGCAACTGGCCGTCCTGCGTCCGCACTTTGGCGACGACCGACTCCGGCCGCCCCTGAATCGCGGTTGTGCCCGCCTGCGCGATCATCCACCCGAAGCCGCCCACGCCGACACCGGCGACAGCGCCGCCGGCGATGAGCACGCCCAGCGCGGCAATACCGCCGCCGGCAATCAGCAGTTGGCGACGACGCCGGCGCCCGAACTGATCGCCATACCGCCACGCCGCGAATTCAGGGCGCAGCGGCTGGCCAATGCGCACGAGCTCCGTGCCGTCGCGCAGCTTGGCCAAACCGATTTCATCCGTGGCCACGCGACGCCGCGTCTCGCGATACAACGCCTCGGCCGCCTCGATCGCCTCCCAGCGCTCCTCGAGCGGCGACAGGTTCCACCGCTCGCAGTGCTTGCACACGACCCACAGGCGCCCCTTGGCCGTGTCGAACGCCAACCGGCGACCAATTGGGAAAACCTCCAGCGACTCGTTGCTGCCGAGGTCGCGATTACAGAACAAGCATGTCGAGTACATCTACACACCTGAGCGCTGACGCTCATCAATCGGGACGACTGCCGTACAGGAAATCTAGAGCCGGTACAGGCTCACGGGACCGAGCTGTTCGTGCCACGAATTTTGTGGACGAGCCACACGAGGATCACCGCGCCGACCGTCGCGACCAAAATGGACCAGATGATTCCGCCGCCGCCCATGCCGAACATCCCGAACAACCATCCGCCAATGACGCCGCCGGCGAGACCGAGCAGCAGGTCGACGAGAATCCCGTAACCCGCGCCCTTCATGATCTTTCCGGCCAAGAAGCCCGCGATGATACCGACGCAAATCGTGACGAGCATGGCGATCCCCCGTTGAGGTGGTACGGCCCGTACAACTCTCTTGCCTACGTTCGCCTTCTGTCAAAAGTGTCACTGCGGAATGGATAACCGGCCCGACGCGCTCGACGTTTCTGCCAATCCCCACCAGGAGTCCTCGTGTCGACATTCAGGCTCGCTTCGACCACCGCCGTTTTCGTCGCTCTGCTCGCCACGCCGCTGTCGCGCGCCGCCATCGCCAACGCGCAGGCTCCTGCGCCGAGTGCCGCGCCTGTTCTCGACGCGCGTTCTGCTGCCCACGTCCGCGACGCGTACCTGAAGGACCTCGACACGCTGCATGCGAAGATTCTCGGGCTCGCCAACGCCATTCCGGCCGACAAGTACTCGTGGCGCCCCGCCAAAGGTGTTCGATCGATCTCGGAAGCGTTGATGCACGTGGCCTCCGAGTGGTACGTCTACACGCCGCTGTCGATCGGCAGCACCGCGCCCGACGATTTCGTTCCGAAAACGACGACGGCCGCTGCACATCGCGATGCGATGAACAAGAAGCTCGCGGACATGGAGAAAACGACCGACAAAGCAGCGGTGCTCGCGGAGCTCGATCGGTCGTGGAAGTACTGTCGCGGCCAACTGCTCGCGGCCAAGCCAGCCGAGCTGACGGCCGCTTACAAACCGTGGGGGATGCCGCTCGATAACGCGGCGTTCGTCATGGTCGACGATCTGCACGAACACTTGGGCCAGCTCATCGCCTATGCGCGCTCCGTGGGCGTGACGCCGCCGTGGAGCAAATAGCGTCGCGGATTTGCCCGCGGAGCCCTGAGGATTTTGATTCTAGGTATGTCACGATACCTCATTTACTCCGAAGGCCAGTTCGGCACGCCGGCGTCCAAGACCGGCAACTCCGTCATTCGGTACTCGCGCGACCACGTCGCCGCTGTCCTCGATAGTCAGCACGCCGGCAAAACGGCGGCCGACGTGCTCGGCTACGGCGGCGACATTCCTGTCGTCGCATCGGTCGACGAGGGTATCGCGCGCGGCGCCGACTCGCTGCTCGTGGGTATTGCGGTGCACGGCGCCGGATTCGGCGACGAGCTCGAAGCGGTGATTCGAGAATCGATCGACAAGGGGTTGGACATCTGGAACGGTTTGCACCGTTTCGTCTCGGATGATCCGACACTCGCCGCGCTCGCGAAGGAACGCGGCGTCGCGTTGCACGATCTTCGTCGCCCGCCGGCGGATCTGCCGATCGGGACAGGGCGCGTGCAGGAGCTCGACGCCACGGTGGTGCTCGCCGTCGGCTCCGATGCGAACATTGGAAAGATGACCGTCATGCTCCAAGTGCGCGACGAGCTACGCCGGCGCGGCATTCGCGCGGCATTTGCGCCGACGGGGCAGACAGGAATCTTCATCGAAGGATGGGGCATCTGCGTCGATGCCGTCGTCGCGGATTTCATCGCGGGCGCGTCGGAACAACTGACGATCGAAGCCGCGCGCAACGCGGACATCGTTCTCGTCGAAGGTCAGGGCTCCATTTTGCATCCCGGATATTCGGGCGTGTCGCTTGGGCTCCTGCACGGGAGCTTGCCGCACGCGATGATCGCGTGTCATCAGTCGGGACGCAGACATCCTCGGCACAATCCGTGGCTGCCGATTGCACCGCTGACCGAGGTCATCGCGCTGCACGAGGCGCTCATGCGTCCGCTGCGGCCGGCGAAGACGATCGGCGTGTCGCTGAACACATCCGACCTCTCCGACACGGACGCGCGCGCGGAGATCGCACGCGCTGCGAAGGAGACCGGGTTGCCTACGACCGATCCCGTTCGATACGACGTTGCACTGCTCGCCGACGCGATTGTGGCGTTCGACAAGCAACGGCGCGGGAAGTGAATCGCGGCGGAATGCGGCGGCGAGCGACAGTACAACGGTGCGCGCTGTCGCTCACCATGATGCTTTCGTTCGCGTGCGCCGATCCACGCACGAAGGCGCTCGGCAGTCTGCGCGGGGTGCAACTCTCTCCGGCGCGCGCGAAGCCTGACTTCACGCTCACCGACACCGAAGGCCGGCCGTTCAGCTTTCGTTCGGCAACAGCAGGTAGCGTGACGCTCCTCTACTTCGGCTACACGAACTGCGTGGACGTGTGCCCGGTGCACATGGCGAACATCGCCGCCGCGCTTCGCGCGATGCCGGCGGATCAGCAAGCGCATGTGCGCGTGGTGTTCGTCACGACAGATCCGGCGCGCGACACGCCGCAGCACCTGCGGGAGTGGCTCAACAACTTCGATCCGCGGTTCATCGGATTGCGTGGCAACACGGCCGACATCAATCAGATCGAGACGTCGTTGGGATTGCCGGCGTCGTCAGCGGAGCCGATGGCTGGAATGGCGGCGACCGATTCCGCCGCGAAGGCGCCGGCAAGCGGTAGGGCGCAGTCGTACGAGGTTGGGCACGCGGCGCAGGTGCTGGCCTTTTCGCCAGATGACAGTTTGCGTACGGAGTATTCGAGCGGGACGTCGCGTGCGGACTGGGAGAATGATTTGCCGAAGTTGATTCAGATTCACGGCAAGTAGATCTCGAAACGAAGCGGCGGACCACTCGATGGTCCGCCGTTGTTCTGAGCGCCCGCGCTGGCATCACAATCAGCCGCGACCGCCGTATTCGAGAACCGCCCATGTGAGATCACGCAAGTTTGCCAGTTGCCCGTCCAACTCGATCGACGCCGGGTGACACCCGTCGGGAATCACGATCTGCCGCCAGCCAGTGTCATCGTGAACACGCAGTGATAGCCGATTGACGTTTCCGACCTTCCCGCACACTTCCTCGATACGCGCTTGCGTCCAATCGAAGAAGCCAAGGTCCTGGACATGCTTGGCCGTCGCGGCAAACAACACTCCGCTTCCCGAAATCTCTCGCTCCTTATGCATGGGAACGCGGCGAGGCATGGTTTGCACGAGACGCTCGGCATCGATGCTATCGACGCCGGCTCGAGCAGGCCGCGGCGAAGGCGCAACGGTCGCGAGATACACAGCGAGTAATACGGAAACCATAATGTGCCTCCGCTCATCTGACTGGAGTGATGATGCGCAACGTCACATGAGACGTCGACGCACGGCCCCGACACATCAACATGTATTCCGAACGCCGATCGATGCAACACACGCCAATGGCTCGGCCCGCTTACTCCGCCAGCACCGCCAACAACGCATACGTCGCCAGCCAATGTTCGCCGGCATACTCGCCTGTGACATGCGGCAGACTCTCCGTCACGTGAGCCTCGGCCGCTCCGCGAACAATCGGAATCCGCGCGTCGCCAGCCGGGAGACTCGACGCGATTCGGCGCCAGCACCACGCGCGACTCAAATTCAAACCGTCGAGATGCGCGATCTTGCCATCGCTCCGATCGCTCACGGTCACCGGCGTAAACAACGTGGCCGGTTCGCGCGATGCGATGCGCGGTAGAAACCGATCGAGCCACGCGCGCCAAGCGCTATTGTCGAGCACGCGCCGCATCAACTCCACTTCGATCAGCGCCGGCGAGAGAAAATCGTCGCCGCCGGGCTCCCATGCCTGGCAGTCGGCATCGTTCGAGTACCAATCCATCGCTTTGGCGCGCACGAGATCGCGCAACTCGTGATCGTGCAGCGTCTCGGCGTATTCGAGCGCCAACGTCAGCGCAAACGCGCTGTTGAAGTGCGTGCCCACACGAACGGCATACGTCGCTTTCGGGAGGAACACGCGGAAGCGCGCCGCGAACGAATGGGCCAGCGGATGGAGTGTCGCATACCAGCGATGTCCGTCGGCGTCGGTGTGTCGCGATAACTCCGCGGAGAGCATCAGCAACCACGCCCACCCATAGGGCCGCTCGAAACCTTCGCGCCCATGCTCGCGAACGTACGCCACTTCGGCAGCCACGTTCTCCGGCGTAAACTGCTCGTTGAAGAGCGCGCGAATGCGATCCCACTCCGGCACGCGCGGCGCCAGCCGATAGACTGTGGCGAGCAGCCAATACGCATGCACGCACGAATGCCAGTCGAAACTGCCGAAAAAGATCGGGTGCAGCTCGCGAGGCGATCGCACGTCCGCGCGGCCATGCAATACGTGATCGAGCTTGTTCGGGTACTCACGCTGCACGTGCGTCAGCGCCAATCGGGCAAACTGGCTCGCGTATCCTTCGTGCAGTTCTGTCATGTGTGCGACAAGTATGGACGCCACCGCCCGCATGCACTAGCACCGCACCACACCTACATCTGGATCACGCGATAGCCGTGCGCCGCAAGCAGCGCGAGGAGTCCTTGTTTCCCGAGCAAGTGCCCGGCACCAACCACGACCAGTACGTCGTCCGTTCCGCCGAGCATGGCTTCAATTTCCGGGAGCCAGTGTTCGCTGCGCTGCACCACGAGCTCGTCGTTCAGCCGATCCGAACCGGGCGTCTTCGCATCCATCACTGCACCGAGGGCCGCGGTGTCCCCGGCGACCCACGCGTTCTTGATCGCGGTCAACTCCACGACCGCCGAATCGGGTGGCTCGATCGCGAGCAGCATCGCCTCTTGATCGGCCACGGACATCGAATCGAACAACGCGAATTGATACGACACCGGCTCGAGGCCAATGACTCTCTTGCCGGCCGCATGCGCGCGTGCATTGAGCTGAATGTCGACGCCGTAGTCGGCCTGAAAATTCGCGCGCTGCATGGCTAGTTGAGCGACCATCACCGACACAAACCACGGTTTGAACCCGTTGACTGCGTCGAGGCCGAGCCCGTACTCGCGCAGCATGGTGTCGGTGCGCGCGACGGTTGCCGGCGCAAGCGACGATCGAAGCGTCGCGCCGTTCTCATATTGTGCGCGGCCGAGCAGATCGTTGGCAGACATCATCGCGGTGTCGAGATTCGTCTCGAGCGCGATCGTTTTGGCGTGCGCGAATGCGCTGTCCACCACGGCAGGCAACTTCCCCGCATCAGGTGTCAACAGGTGGACGGAGCCGAGCAGGTAGACCGTGGCGCCTTTCGGGCCAACGACGCGATACATGATATGGTGCGATGCTTGCGCCGCGGCGGCAGTACTCTCCACGGCAGCGACAACGAGCACGGCGACCGCTGTACGGCAGGTGCGAGCGAATGAGTTGAGTGTCATCAGCCTGCTTGACGACGGCGAGCGGCGAATGTCACCCGCCGCCCATCGTTCCACGTGCAAGCATCATATGGTGCATGGCATGATGTTCACCCTCGGCGAGCATGCCAAAGAATCCCAACCCGCGAATCCGCGCCACCAGCGCACTGTCCGCCGCGTTCTTCGTTGTCAGGAGCATCCGGAACCCGCCAGAGTGTGACTGGATGGACACGTGGTAGAGGCCCGCGTCGTCGAGCATCATCGCATGCATTGGCAGCATTCGCGACAACGATGCTACCGTGGCCGCGGGCCCCGTCACGTCGAACGACACACCGCCCTTGACGCTCGATTCCCGCGCGACCGCACGCAGCATCACGTTGTCCATGTCGACAAGATGTTCGCGAAGCGCCGAGATGTTTACCAGGGACCAGTCAGTCGTGGAATCGCTCTCCAGAGCCCGAACGATCTCGCTGATCGTCGTAAACGCTGCCTGACCGGACGACGCCGTCGTCGACGTCATGCCCGACATGTCGTGCGAGGTCATGTCGTGTTGCGCAGCTGCAACAAGAGGACACACAGCGAGCAGCGCGGCAACGACCGAAAGTCGGAGTGACATTGGAGCTCCAGGAAGGGTGCACCAGCATACCTCGGCGCATCACTCGACGCCGCGACAAAAGTCACACCGCTTCGCCGCTCGCGGCCTCTTCCAGTCGAGCGATTTCCCGAAGCCGGTAGCGGCCGCCGCCCATCGGCTCGAGCCAACCTCGTCGCGCCAAGCCGCGAAGCTCGCGCGATACCACTTCTCTTACAGTGCCCAGCTCCTCAGCTAGTGCTTGCTGGGTCATCCCGACCGATACAATCGCGGAGGCCCCTCTCCGCTGCTGCAGCAAGAACTCGGCGAGTCGGGATTGTACGCTTCGCGCCGACCGTCCGTCGAGTCGATCGACCAAATGCCGCACGCGCTTCGCCAAGGCTGCGGCGACGACAAACGCAATGGCCGGCACCTCGCCGATCGCCGCCTCGAGAGCCTCGCGTGTGAACAGCACGCATCGCGTCGGCTCGGCGGCGATGGCCGTGGCGGGATGCGTGCCACCGGCGAACAACGGAACTTCGCCGAGCGTCCCGCCAGGTCCCTCGGTGTGAATCAAGTGCTGGCGCGATCCGCTTCCGCGAACGACCCGAACGCGGCCTTCGAGTACGATGTACCATCCGCGTGGTTTGCTCCCCGCGAGGAACATGACTTCGTTCGGCTGCACTGCGACGGCGAGACCGCGTGACACGAGCGCCGGGATCACGCCGGCCGGCGCGTTGCGAAACAACTCGAACGCCTCCAATTCGCGTACCGAGATCATCTCGAACCCGCGTTGATTACTTGCCTTTGATCTTTGCCCAGGAATCGCGCAACGTCACCGTGCGATTGAACACGAGCGCGTCCGGTTTGGAGTCGATGACGTCGCTGATGAAGTACGCCGTCCGCTCGAACTGATACCGCGTTCCAATCGGATCGTTCGCGACACTCGGCTCGATCTTCGCGCCCTTCACGACGACGAGCGATTCCGGATTCACGACGCTCACGAAGTCCTGGCCTTCTTCGACCGCATCGGGATCGGGGATCGTGAACAGCTTGTCGTACAAGCGCAGCTCGACGTCGAGCGCCCGCGCGGCCGACACCCAGTGAATCGTTCCCTGCACTTTGCGACCGTCCGGCGAATCGCCGCCGCGTGTTGCCGGGTCGTACGTGCAGCGCAACTCGACAACTTCGCCGGCGGCGTTCTTGATCACATCGGTGCACGTAATGAAATAGCCATAGCGCAACCGCACTTCGCGTCCCGGAGCGAGCCGGAAGAACTTCTTCGGCGCGTCCTCCATGAAGTCGTCGTGCTCGATGTAGATCTCGCGTGAGAACGGCACTTTCCGCGACCCAGTCTTCGGCACGTCGTGCGGATAGTACGACGCGTCGAGCTCCTCGACCTGCCCCTCGCGATAGTTCGTGATCACGACCTTGAGCGGATGTACCACGCACATCACGCGCGGCACGCGCATGTTGAGATCGTCGCGCACTGCGTGCTCGTACGTCGCCAACTCGGTGCGCTGCGGTTTGCGCGACACACCTGCCGATTCAACGAACGAGATCAACGCCTCGGGTGTCACGCCGCGACGCCGCGCACCGGCAATCGTCGGCATGCGCGGATCGTCCCAGCCGGTCACGTGACCTTCGTTCACGAGGCGCAACAGCTTCCGCTTGCTGAACAACGTGTAGTCCAACTCCAGCCGCGAGAACTCCGTCTGCTCGGGCGGATGCTCGAACCCGCACGCGCGCACGAGCCACTTATAGATGTCGTTGTTGTCCTTGAACTCGAGCGAACAGAGAGAGTGCGTGATGCCTTCGATCGCATCGGACAACGGATGCGCGAAGTCGTAGAACGGATAAATGCACCAGTTGTCGCCCTGACGGAAATGATCTTTGTGCCGGATGCGCATCAGCAACGGATCGCGCATCAGCATGTTGGGATGCGCCATGTCGATCTTGCCGCGCAACACGTGTGCGCCGTCGGGAAACTCGCCGGCGCGCATCCGCCGCAACAGCTCGAGATTCTGATCTACCGTGCGATCGCGATACGGGCTGTCCGTGCCCGGCGTGGTCACCGTGCCGCGATTCTCGCGGATCAGTGCATCGCTCTGCGAATCGACGTACGCCTTGCCGTCCTCGACGAGCTGCTCCGCGAAGCCATACAACTTCTCGAAATAGTCGCTCGTGAACAGCTCGGCGTCGTACTTGAACCCGAGCCACGCGAGATCCGTCTCGAACGCGCGAACGTACTTCACGTCCTCGGTCGTCGGATTCGTGTCGTCGAAGCGCAGATTGCAGCGGCCGTCGAAGTCGCGCGCGATGCCGAAGCTCACCGCCATCGCCTTCAGGTGGCCAATGTGCGGAAAGCCGTTCGGCTCGGGCGGAAAGCGCGTCGCGATCTGGCGCCCAAAGCGGTTGCTCGCGACATCCTCGGCGACCATGTCGCGGATGAAGTCACGTCGGCCGGCGGCGGCAGCGTCGTCGTTCGATGGATGGGACACGGTGTGGCGAACCCGGCGTTGTTGAGTACACTAAAGATACACCTCCCTCCCCACGAATTCATGGAACTCGCGCACTGGCGCAGCGATACGCCCGGCACCTCGCATCGCAATCACCTGAACAATGCCGGCGCTTCGCTCATGCCACAGCCGGTCATCGATGCCATCACTGGCCACCTGCAGCGCGAGGCCGAGGTGGGCGGGTATGAGGCGGCGGACGAGCGAGCGGCCGACATCGACGCCGGCTACGGTCTGCTCGGCAAACTCATCGGGGCCGACGCGCGAAACATCGCCGTCACGGCCAATGCGACGGCCGGATTCGTTCAGGCCTTGTCGTCGTTCGACTTCGCGCCCGGCGATACGATCGTCACCAGCCGGTGCGACTACACCTCGAATCAGATTCAGTACCTGTCGCTGCAAGCCCGACTCGGCATCAACGTCGTGCATGCCGACGACCTGCCCGAGGGCGGCGTCGATCCCGCATCGGTAAGGCGCATCGTCAGCCAACTCGGCGCGCATAAATGCCGGCTCGTCGCGATGACCTGGATTCCGACGAACTCCGGTCTCGTTCAGGACGTCGAGTCCGTCGGCGCGGTATGCGAGGAGCTCGGCGTTCCGTATTTGATCGACGGCTGCCAGGCTGTTGGGCAAATCCCGATCGACGTAGAGCGTCTCCGCTGTGATTATTTGTCAGCCACGGCGCGCAAATTCTTGCGCGGACCGCGCGGCATCGGATTCATGTTCGCATCCGATCGTGCGCTCGAGCGTGGCGACCATCCACTGTTCGTCGACATGCGCGGCGCGCGCTGGTCGGCGCCCGACCGTTACGAGCTCGATCCCACTGCGCGTCGCTTCGAGGATTGGGAATTCCCGCATGCGCTCGTTCTCGGACAATCCGCCGCGGCGCGGTACGCACTCGACGTGGGCATATCGACCGCAAGCGCTCGCGCATGGAGTCTCGCCGCTCGGCTACGCGCCGGGCTCGAGTCGATTCCGCGCGTCCGCGTACTCGATCGCGGCTCGGTGCGATCGGCCATCGTCACCGCCGCTATCGACGGAATGGACGCGCGCGACGTCGTGCGACATCTCGCCGAACGCCGGATCAATACCGTGTCATCGCTCCGCGAATTCGGTCAGTTCGATTTCACGGAGAAAGGCGTCGACACCGCGATTCGCTACTCACCGCACTACTACAACACCGAAGCCGAAGTCGACGCCGCAATTGACGCGACGTCATATTTCGTCTCTCGCTAACGCCACTAACCGAGGAGCACATGGCATTCGCTGACACGTTCCTACCTGAATTCGACAACGAAATGAAGACGACGCGGTCGCTACTCGCGATCGTTCCGTTCGAGAACGCAACCTGGAAGCCGCACACGAAGTCCACGGCGCTTGGTCCGCTCGCCTCGCACATCACCGGACTCGCGGGCTTCGGCTCGATGATCGCGACGACCACCGAGCGAGTGTTCGGCCAGCCCGGGCAACCGAAGCCGCCACAGTACACGAACTCCGCTGAGTTGCTCAGTGCGTTCGACGCCAACGTGCAGAAGAGCCGCGACGCGCTCGCCGGAATGAGCGAGGACGATCTGAACGCCGGCTGGACGCTTCGCAACGGCGATCACGTGATCTTCACGCTGCCGCGCCGCGTTGCGCTCCGCACGATGCTGATGAATCACATGATCCATCATCGCGGCCAACTCAGCGTTTATCTGCGACTGAACGATGTTCCGCTGCCGTCGATTTACGGCCCGACAGCGGATACTTGAGCACTTGTCATCCCGAGGAGCGTAGCGACGAGGGATCTTCTGTCACTAGTTAGGGACGAAAGATTCCTCGCTACGCCCGGAATGACAGCGCTACCGAAATCGCATCCCATTCGGCGCGATGTCACCAGACTTTGGTGCTCGCGCCGTCGGTTTTTCGACGCGCGGCGCGCGAATGCGTTCCGCGCGCGCCGGCGCTGCGCCCTCCGTCTTCATCGACAGCGCAATCCGATTCCGATCGAGATCCACCGACATCACGCGCACACGCACCTTCTGCCCTACGCGCACCACTGCATTCGGATCGCTCACATAGCGATCGGCTAGCTGCGACACGTGCACCAATCCATCCTGGTGTACACCGATATCGACGAACGCCCCGAACGCCACGATGTTCGTGACGACTCCCTCGAGCTCCATCCCCTGCGTCAGATGCTTCGGCTCGGTGATGTCGGCGCGGAACGCCGGCGCCTCGAACGCATCACGTGGATCGCGACCTGGCTTCTTGAGCTCCGTCAGAATGTCGCGCAATGTCGGCAATCCGACATCTGCCGACACGTAGCGATCGAGCTTCACGCGGTCCAACTCCGCATCGTTGCCGATCAACCCCGGCAACTCGACGCCAAGATCGCCAGCCATCTGCTCCACGAGCGCGTATCGCTCCGGATGTACCGCCGACGCATCGAGTGGATGCACGCCGCCGCGCACGCGCAGAAATCCCGCAGCCTGTTCGAACGCCTTGGTTCCCAAGCGCGGCACCTTGGACAAGTCAGATCGCGAACGAAATCCGCCGCTCGCATCGCGTGCCTTTACGATGTTCGCCGCCAACGACGGCCCAATCCCCGCGACGTACGACAACAGTGGTATCGACGCCGTGTTCACTTCGACGCCGACACGATTGACGCAGCTCTCCACGACTTCGTCGAGCCGCTGTTTGAGCCGCGGCTGCGACACGTCGTGCTGATACTGCCCCACTCCGATCGACTTCGGATCGATCTTCACCAGCTCCGCCAACGGGTCCTGCAATCGCCGCGCGATCGACACTGCGCCACGCAACGACACGTCGAGATCCGGCAGTTCCTCGCGCGCGACGTCGGACGCCGAATAAACCGACGCACCCGACTCATTGACGACGACAACTTGCGGCCGCTCTAGCTTTCGCTCGGTCAACGTGTCGCGCACGAGTTGCTCCGTCTCGCGCGACGCCGTGCCGTTCCCGATCGAGATGAGCTCCGCATCGAAGCGCGAGATGAACGCGAGCAACGACTGCGCGAATCGCTCGGTTTGATGCAGAAAGAACGTATCGGTCGCGAGCACCGCGCCGGTCCGCGACACTGCAGCAACTTTGACTCCCGTGCGGAATCCCGGATCGAGCCCAATCACCACGCGCTCACCCGCCGGCGACGCAAGCAACAGTTGCTCGAGATTGCGCCCAAAGATCGCGATCGCCTCTTCGTCGGCGCGCGTCTTGAGCTCCATGCGCAAATCAACTTCCACGGCCGGCGCGAGTAGACGCTTGTACGCATCCTGCACGACGAGCTGCATCTGATCCGCCGCGCCATGTCCGTCGACGAACTCCGTCGACAGTGTGTTCACCAACCGTTCCGCCGGCGCACCGATGCTCCAGAGGAGAAAGCCTTCCGCCTCTCCGCGCCGGATCGCCAGCATGCGGTGCGACGGCAACTGCGCCAGCGGCTGCGAGAAATCGTTGTAGTCGGAGAACTTCGAGATCTCCTTCTCCTTCGCCGTCACCACGCGCGACTTCACGACGCCTTCAGCGCGGGTGATGTCGCGAATCCGCCCACGCAAGGCGGCGTCTTCCGCCATACGCTCGGCGAGTATGTCGCGCGCACCGGCAAGTGCGTGCTCGACGTCGGGCACTTCGCGCGCGACATCGACAAATGATGCGGCACGCTCTAAGAGCGTCGCCGTCTTCGTCGCGCGATCCCACAGCAACTCCGCCAACGGCTCGAGTCCACGCTCGCGCGCGATCGTTGCGCGCGTCCGGCGCTTCGGCTTGTACGGAAGATAGAGATCCTCGAGCACCTGCTTCGTCTCGGCGCCATTGATGCGCGCTTCGAGCGCCGCATCGAGCTTGCCTTGCTCGCGAATGCTGTCGAGAATCGCCGCGCGACGTTCTGCCAACTCGCGCAGGTATTGCGCGCGGTCGCGCACGTCGCGCAACTGGACTTCGTCGAGGCCGCCAGTGGCTTCCTTACGGTAGCGGGCGATGAATGGAAGGGTGTTGCCTTCGTCGAACAGCGCGAGTGCGCCGGCGACTTGCTGCGCCGAGAGCGAGAGCTCTGCGGCAATGACGGGTACGACGTTCAGCGACATCGGTGCTGCATCTGGAGTGGCGTGTGAAACAGAACTACGAGAGAGCAACGAAGTTAATCAGTCGTCCATCGTCGCCACGTAGAAACCTTGCTAATCACCGTAGTTCATCCGTTCAAATTCGTTCAGTCCGTTCAATTCCGTCTTGTCATCGTTACGGCTTCCCGAGCGGCGGTTCGCCACCAAGCCATAACGATTGGATACGGATCTGAACGGACTTGAACAGATGGAACGGAAAAAAACTTGATCTGCAAGCAGCCCTATGCCTCGATCGGCCGCAATCCCTCTTCGATTTCTGCACGCCGCGGTTCGAGAAACGGCGGCAGCGATAACCGTTGCGGATCGATGGGTCCTTCCACCTCGAATCCGGGGCCATCTGTCGCCAACTCGAACAACACGTGATTTGGCTCACGCACATAGAGCGACGTGAAATAGTGTCGATCCACGACGCCGCTGTTGTGATAACCCATCGTGTTGAGATGCTCGACCCATTCCGGCATCGCCGCGACGTCAGGCATGCGCAACGCCACGTGGTGCACGCCGCCCGATCCATATCGTGCGAACGGCAAATCGTCGCGCACGATCACGTGCACCTCGGCGTTCGGTCCACCTTCGCCAATGAGATACACGTGCACGCGATGTCGCGGCGAGTTGGCGAGCACGTACGTATGATCGGCGCGCAGGCCCAAGCCTTCGGTGAGAAACTTGTCCGTCGGAGCGAGATCCGGCACTGTGATCACGATATAACCCAGTCCACGAATTTGTCGCTCTGCTTCGACAGGACTCTCGCTCCACGGAAAAGAGGCGCCTGCTCCACCGTCATCGATCAGCGATAGTTGTGTTCCGACAGGATCGGCGAAGTCGAGCACACACCGTCCGTCGCGCATGGTCGGTTGTCCGACCGCAACGCCATTCGACACGAGACGATCAGCCCAGTACTCGATCGATTCCTCGCCGTTGACGCGAAACGTCGTCAGCGAGATGCTCTTGCTCCCCGGATGCTCGCGCGCAGCATGCGGCATGTCGAACACCGTCATGTCCGACCCTGGACTCCCCGCGCCGTCGCTGAAGAACAGATGATACATGCTCGGCTCGTCCTGATTCACTGTCTTGATGACGGGACGCATACCGAGTACACGCGCATAGAAGCGATTCGTTTGCCCAATCTGCGCGCTCAACGAGCTGACGTGATGCAATCCAATCAGCGGCGGCGTCACGATGCTTCCTCCAATCCATCAATGGTGCCGTCCGCATTGCGACCGAGCTTTCGCAGCAGCGACACGAGTGTCGACCGCTCGTTTGCAGTGAGCGCCGACATGATCTCGTCGAGATCTGCCGCGTGCCGCGCGAATGCGGATTTGATCAATCGGCGTCCGTCGGCCGTGAGCGACACGATGCGCACGCGCCGATCTGTCGGATCGTTCTGACGTGCGACGAGTCCGCGATCGGCGAGCCGATCTACCGACGTAGTGATCGATCCGCTCGTGAGCAGCACCGTTTTTCCAAGTGTGTTCACCGGCAGCGCGCCTTTGTGCAGCAGCGCTTCGAGCACGCCGAAATCACTCGCGCACAAGCCGGCATCCTCGATGCTGGCGAGCGCGCGCGCTTCCACAGCACGCGTCGCACGCGACAGCACGAGAAACGTGTGCGCCCCATCGGGCCGCGCGGTCATCGGCTGCGCTGCTCCGCGTCGAGCACGCGCGTCAGCTCGACATGCGCGATCACGACGTCGGGATCACCCTGCATCACCCGATCGTAATTCTGCTGAAACGCATCGCCGCGCGTACTCGGCTGCAGCATCGTGCCGATCTGGTCGAGCATGACGCGCACGTCGGCGTCGGACATTGGCGTTTCGCCTTCCAGACGTTCGTCGATCTCGACGACCAACTCCGACAGCTTCCGCAGCCACGAGAAGAACGGATCGTTGATCACGAGCTGCAACAGCGCGCTCCCGTTTTCGATCCGCCCATTCTCCCGCTCATACCGATGACGCTCGGCCTCGAGCAACTTCTTGTGCAGTCGGAGAAGCGACATGCGCACGCTCTCCAGCGTGCGCGTCAGCGACGTGTGTGGATGTTTCATGTAAGAGGATCTCCCTCGTTTAGTCGATTGATTTCAAGTTCGCGACAATCTCGGCCCGATGCGGCTCGAGAAATGGCGCGAGTACGATTTTCTCGCCGAGCGTTGCTTCGTCTTCGTCCACGGCGAAACCCGGGCCGTCAGACGCGATCTCGAACAGAATGCCATTCGGCTCGCGGAAGTACAGACTCCGGAACCAGTACCGGTCTACCTTCCCGCTGTTCCCAATGCCGAGCGTGTTGAGACGTTCCGCCCATGCGTCGTAGTCCGCGTCCGGTGTGCGAAACGCGACATGATGCACGCCACCCGCGCCCGGGCTAGCCGCCGCGAGATCCGGCTGCACCGCAATGTGAAGCTCCGCATGCGCGCCGCCCTCAGCCATCTCGTAGACGTGCACCGTGT
This sequence comes from Gemmatimonadaceae bacterium, assembly GCA_036499625.1. Lineage (GTDB taxonomy): Bacteria > Gemmatimonadota > Gemmatimonadetes > Gemmatimonadales > Gemmatimonadaceae > JAQBQB01. The sequence continues at coordinate 184,498 of DASYDJ010000035.1, read as the reverse complement.
GCTTCGCATTGTCGGGATGCGGATACTCGCGCACCGCACGCATGTTGAGCGCTTCGCGAAGAATCGCATCCGTGCCGCGAAGATCCGGCACACTGAGCGTGATCGGTCCGAGTCCGCGGATCTGATGCGCCGCCGGCACGGGACTCTTCTCCCATGGATATGCGTCGCCGATGCCCGAGTCATCGATGAGCGTGAGCCGTTGTCCTTCTGCGTCCTCCAGGTCGAGCGATAGTCGTCCGTCGCGTTCAGCGATCTCGCCCGCCGCGACGCCCCTCTCTTTCAGATGCGCCGTCCACCAGTCGAGCGCCTCGATGCCGTTGACGCGCAATGCCGTTCGTGCAATCGACCGCGTGCCGCGACGCTCTGGCTGAACCGGCCAATCGAAGAACGTGAGATCGCTGCCGGGCGTCCCTTTGCGATCGGCGTAGAACAAATGATAGGCGCTGACGTCGTCCTGGTTGACCGAACGCTTCACCAGGCGCATACCCATGGTCTGCGTATAGAAGCGGTGATTGTCGCGAATTTTCGCCGACACCGCCGTGAGATGATGAATTCCAAGTAGTTCCATGTGACCCTCCGTGACTCGATAAATCTCGCCATCAAGTGTCTTGATGTCAAGATAAATATCGGATTCATGGTGCCCGAACCACCGATTCGACCATCGGAGTAGCTTTCGCCCATGAGCACCGACCTCGACATCGCGTTCCCGACTCTGGCCGCCGCCGAGATCGCCGGTCTGCGACGATTCGGCAAGGAACGGCCGACGACCGCCGGCGAAGTCTTGTTTGCCGAAGGCGACCGCGGCTTCTGCTTCTTCGTGGTACTCGAAGGTGAAGTCGAGATCATCGAGCATTCGAGCGGCGCCGAGCGTGTCGTCACGACGCATCCGGCGAATACGTTCACTGGCGACGTCGATCAGCTCACCGGCCGCGCCGCGCTCATCACCGCGCGCGTCCGCGACGCCGGCCGCGTCCTCCAACTCGGCGCCGAAGCCCTTCGGCGTGCCGTCGAAGAATTGCCCGAGGTTGGTGAGCGAGTGCTCAAGGCCTTTCTCGCACGACGCGCACTGCTCCTGAGCAGCGGGTTTCAGGGCGTCAAGATCATCGGGTCGCGCTACTCGCCCGAAGCGCATCAGCTTCGCGATTTCGCGACGCGCAATCAGGTGCCGTTCACCTGGATCGATCTCGAGCAGGATGCGCAAGCCGAGTCGCTGCTCCAGCACTTCGGCGTCGCAGCTTCGGCGACCCCGGTAGTGATCGCGCGCGATGGCAAAATGGTCCCGCGTCCAACACTCGCGCAGTTCGCGCACTGCGCTGGCCTCGAGGCTACTCTCGAACCGGGGCGCGTCTTCGATCTGGCGATCGTCGGCGCGGGACCAGCCGGTCTCGCCGCGGCGGTGTACGCTGCGTCCGAAGGTCTGGCGACGGTCACATTCGACGCGACTGCCGCCGGCGGACAGGCCGGTACCAGCTCGCGCATCGAGAATTACCTCGGCTTCCCTGCCGGAATCTCCGGCGCGGACCTCACGCGCAACGCGTTGTTGCAGGCGCAGAAGTTCGGCGCGCAGGTCTCGGTGCCCGATCGCGTCGTGAAGCTTCGAATCGAGAATGGCTATCGCGTGCTCGTGCTCGAGTCGGGCGCCGAAATTCACGCGCGATGCGTTCTCGTGGCGAGCGGCGTTGAATATCGACGGTTGCCGATTCCGCGCCTCGCCGAGTTTGAGGGAGCCGGCGTCTATCACGCCGCGACGGAAATGGAAGCACGCATCTGTCGCGGCGACGACGTGGTCGTGGTCGGCGCCGGCAATTCGGCCGGACAAGCCATCGTGTATCTGTCGCGATTCGCGCAGCACGTGCACGTCGTGTTGCGCGGCGACGACCTGGGGAAAAGCATGTCGCGCTATCTCGTCGACCGTGTCGAGGGGATCGACAACGTCACCGTACACCGGGCGTGTTCAGTGTCAGCGGTCGACGGCGACACGCGGTTGCGCAGCCTCACGCTGCAGTATGGCGACGGGCGAACGGAGAACGTCGATTCGAGCGCGCTCTTCCTCTTCATTGGCGCGGCACCGCATACGTCGTGGCTCGCCAACTGCGTTCAGCTGGACGACAAAGGCTTCGTGCTTACCGGCGACTTGATTCCACGCGAGGCCATTGCCGAACCGGCGTGGCCGGCGGGACGACGTCCAATGCTTCTCGAGACGAGCCTTCCCGGCGTCTTTGCAGCCGGCGACGCGCGCTCCGGATCGATGAAACGCGTGTCAGCCGCCGTAGGCGAAGGCGCGATGGCGGTGAGTCTCGTTCACGCGCACCTGGGAGCGATGGTATGAGCGACGATTACAAAGTGGTGAACAATCAAGGCGCGCATCGCTTCGAGGTCGACGTCGAAGGAGAGCTCTCGGTGCTCACCTACTCCGAGACCGCCACGACGGTGAACCTGCTCCACACCGAGGTACCGCCGACGCTGGGCGGGCGCGGGGTCGGCAGCTCGCTGGCGCAGGCCGGGCTGGAATACGCGCAGGCGGCCGGCAAGCGCGTGATCCCGACCTGTCCTTTCGTGCAGGCGTACATCAAGCGTCATCCTGATTGGAGCTCGATCGTCGCATCTTAGCGCCGAGCAGGTCGGTGTAGCGGCAAAGAAACGGTCGAGAGACGAGAGCAAAACGCCAGCTCGCCAGGTTGCGGTCCCACGCGCGGCATTCGCGCGCGAACCGCAACTCTGGAGAGAGCTCATGATGCAACGCCCGACGCTCGGCTGGTGGTCCGCTGTCGCACTTACGACGCTGCTGGCCACGATCGTCGCATGCGGCAGCAGCGTCGTTGGTTATACTGGCCCGACCACCGAATCGCCTGCGGCGCCGAGTACGTGTTCGGCGACACCGATTGGCCGGTTGAAGGTGACGTTCAATGGACCCACGACGGTGCAGCTCTACGGCGAGACGTTCACGCAGTCGACCACCGACGAGCAGGTCATCACGCGCGATGTCGTACCCTGCGACTACGACATGACAGTGCAGATCACCAGCCCATCGCGTACCCTGATCGGCTTTGGACGCACGGATCCGTGGACCGGGTTGGGCGGTGTCGAACCGACGTCGATCACGACCGACGAGGACAGCACGAAGTTCTCGTCCGACTGCGTGTTGTCGGTCGGAGGGCCGGGATTTTCTGGACCCGGCGCTCCGCCCGTTCACATCCACTTCAAGGTGTCGGCGACTGGATCGTGCCGGTGAAACGCCTCTTTTTTCGGATGAGAGGCCACGCTCGCAGGCTTCCGAAAAACACAAGCTGCCGAGTGATGTCGCAGAGGCCTAACATTCGGTATGCCAATGAGATGGACGAGTTCTGCCCGCGCTGCAGCGGGCCGAGCCGTGCGGCGCTTTGGGCTCAAAGCGGCCATTGTTGCGGCCGGCGCTGGCGTGGCTGCTGGAACGATTCACAGGACGACGTATGTCTCACATACGCCGCTCGTGGAGCGTGTAGTCGCGTCCGCGCCGGTGAACGTGAAGACGCCGTGGGGCACGAGCCCAACGGCGGACTCGTCCATTGCGCCAGGCGGACTCGACGCTGGGCTGAACCACAGCCGCATCGCCTATTGGGTCGACCGACTCAGCACGACGCTGAGCAGCGATTTTACCCAGACGCTGCAGCGGAAATCGAAGTACGCGGACATGATCGAGAAGAAGCTCGCGGCGAAGAAGATGCCGACCGATCTCGTCTATTTGGCGATGATCGAATCGAACTTCAATCCGAACGCCAAGTCGCCGGTCAAGGCACTGGGCTTGTGGCAGTTCATGAGCGGCACCGCGCGACAGTTTGGATTGAAAGTTCGCGGTCGCGTCGACGAGCGTCGCGATCCCGAGCGGGAGACCGACGCGGCCGTGGCGTATCTGTCGAGTTTGCACGACCAGTTGGGGTCGTGGTATCTCGCCGCGGCCGCGTATAATTCCGGCCCGGGCACCGTGCTCAAGGCGTTGCGCGCGGTGACCGGAAAGAGCACCGGCACGGATGAGGATTTCTTCCGGATTCTGCCGCAGTTGCCTCGTGAGACGCAGGACTATGTTCCGAAGTTGATCGCGACGGCTCGTGTGGCGAGCGCGCCGGAGCGATATGGGATCAAGATTTCGGAGGCGACGCCGGCAGTGAAGCCGGTTGCCAAGCGTGTCGCGACGAAGAAGGCGCGCGCCACTAAGGTGTCGCGTCCAGCTCGGAAGGTGACGGTGAAATTGAAGGCGCCACGCAAATCGAAGACGACGCACCGCACTCGCACACACTAAGCAATCACAACTCTCTCTCGATGCCGCGTATCGTCTCCTTCCTGCCCGCCGGCACCGAGATCGTCGACGCGCTCGGCGCATCGGATCAACTCGTTGGACGCTCGCACGAATGCGATTTTCCGGTGAGTGTGCAGCGCCTGCCCATCGTCAGCCGGCCGGCGCTCGAGCTCGACGGATTGAGTCAGTCGGAGATCGACGTCGCCGTAGCCGACAAGCTTCGGAGCGGCGACAGCCTGTACGTCGTCGACGAGCGGCTGCTCCGCGAGCTCGAAGCGGACGTGATCCTGACTCAGGATCTGTGTCAGGTGTGCGCTCCGTCCGGCAACGAGCTGACGCGCGCGGTGGCATCGCTGCCGTCCAAGCCGCAGGTCGTCTACCTCTCGCCACGCACGCTCGGCGAAATCGACGAGAACATTCTCGCTGTCGGCGAAGCGATTGGCCGGTTGAGTGAGGCACGTGCAATCGTCGACGACAATCGCGCGCGTATCGACGCAATCCGCGAGCGTGTGCAGGGGCGTGTGCGCCGTCCGCGCATCACATTTCTCGAATGGCTCGATCCGCTGTACTGCGCCGGGCATTGGGTGCCCGAGATGATCGACATTGCGGGCGGCGAGGATCCGCTCGGCCGTGCAGGCGCCGATTCCGTGCGCATGACGTGGCAGGAAGTCGGCGAAGCGGCGCCGGAGATCGTCATCGTCGCGCCGTGCGGCTTTGGCCTCGCGGACGCGGAGCGATTGTCTCGCGAGTTGCCGCCAATCGCGAATGCGCGCGTGGTGCCGGTAGACGCCAACGCGTTCTTTGCTCGGCCCGGACCGCGCTACGTCGAAGGCATCGAGCTACTCGAGCGCATCTTTCACGGACCGACGCTCGCGTAGCTAGGACGTCACCTCACTTCTGGAACGCCGCTCTGCTGAATGAGCTTAGCGACCAGCGCGGTCCAGCCAGTTTGGTGTGAGGCACCAAGTCCGGCGCCGTTGTCGCCGTGGAAATATTCGTGGAAGGGCACGAGGTCGCGCCAATGCGGATCGTGCTGCAGCCGATCGTTTCCGCCGAACACGGCGCGCTTGCCGTCGTGGCGTATGAATATTCTAATCAGCCGGCGCGACAGCTCGACTGACACTTCCCAGAGCGTCAGCATGGTGCCTGAGCCATGCGGATACTCCACGGTGAGCGACTGTCCGTAATACCAATCGAACTTCTGCAGCGCTTCGATGATCAGGAAGTTGAGCGGGAACCACACCGGACCGCGCCAGTTCGAGTTGCCGCCGAACAATCCACTGCGCGATTCCGCGGGCTCGTAATCGACTTGGCCGAGGCTCGTTCCGTTGACGCGGAGCTCGAACGGGTGGTCCTGATGCCAGCGCGACAGTGACCGCAGTCCGTACGGCGAGAGAAATTCCGATTCGTCCAACATGCGCGAGAGGATCGCGCGCAGTCGTGGTTCGCTGACGACAGCGAACAGGTGACGGTGTGATTCGCCGGTGCTCATCACTGATGCCGCGTCGCCGACGAGATCGCTGCGATTGTGGAGGAACCATTCCAACCGCGCGCGAAAATCCGGCAGCTTTTCGAGTAGCTCGTGGTCCATCGTCTCGACGGCAAGCAGCGGGATCAAGCCGACCATCGAGTGCGCGCGGACATACGTCTTGCTGCCGTCGGGCAAGCGCAGGAGGTCGTAGTAGAACTCGTCGTCGTTGTCCCAGAGATCCGCGTCGTCTTCGCCGATGGCCGCGGCGCGATCGTTCATCGAGTGGGAGATGTAGAAGAAATGCTCGAGGAATTTCGTGGCCACGTCTTCGTACGCGGTGTCCTGGCGCGCCAACTCGAGTGCGATGGCCAGCATGTTCAGGCAGTACATCGCCATCCAGCTCGTGCCGTCGCTCTGGTCGAGCCGCGCGCCGCCAGGGAGCTGCTCGCTGCGGTTGAAGACGCCGATGTTGTCGAGGCCGAGGAAACCGCCTTGGAACACGTTGCGGCCGTCGGCGTCCTTGCGATTCACCCACCAGGTGAAATTGATGAGTAATTTGTGAAAGATGCGCTCGAGAAACTTGACGTCGCCCACACCAGTCGCGCGGCGTTCGATCTGATACGTGCGCATCGCCGCCCACGCGTGCACGGGCGGGTTCACGTCGCCGAACGCCCACTCGTACGCCGGCAGTTGGCCATTCGGGTGCATGAACCACTCGCGCACGAGCAGCAGGAGCTGCGCTTTCGCGAAGGCCGGATCGATCATCGCCAGCGGCACAGCGTGAAACGCGAGATCCCACGCGGCGTACCACGGGTATTCCCACGTGTCGGGCATCGAGATCACGTCGTGGTTGTTCAAGTGCGTCCACGAATGATTTCTGCCGTTCCATCGTTCAGACGGTGGCGCGGGTTGACCAGGATCTCCGGCCAGCCAGGTGCGCACGTCGTAGTGATAGAACTGCTTGCTCCAGAGCATCCCGGCGAATGCTTGGCGCTGTACGCGACGTTCGTCGTCGGATGTCTCCGGCGCGGCGAGCGGCGCGTAAAACGCGTCGGCTTCCGCGACGCGGCGCGTGATCAGCTCATCGAAAGCAGGGCCGAACGCATCGCGGCCCTGCACCGCCGCGGACATACGAAGGCGAATCGTTCGTTCTTCGCCGGCGGGGATGACGAGACGATAGAGCGCGGCCGCTTTGGTCCCGACGCGCTCGGGGTTCACGGCGGCTGCATCGTTGTTCACGACGTACCGATGGAACGCGTCTTTGACGTAGGACGCGTGATTCGGCGCGCCGAACAACGTCTTGTCGTTCGTTTCGTTTTCCGTGAACAGCAGTTCCGGCGCGCCGTCACAGGTCAGGTGATATCGGCCGAGGGTCTCGTGCTCCGCGAGGATCTGAGTTGATCCGTCGTGAGTGTCGAGCATCGAGAGCGACGGCCGGTAGCCGTGCACGCCCCACGACCAGCAGTTTCGAAACCAGAGCGTGGGAAGCACGTCGATCGCCGCCGCTTCGTCACCGCGATTGGCGACGGTGATGCGCACGAGAATGTCCGTCGAACTCGCCTTGGCGTATTCGACGCTGACATCGAAATAGCGATCGTCGTCGAACGCGCCGGTGTCGAGCAGCTCGAACTCCGGATCGTCCTTGCCACGACGACGATTTTCTTCGCGCAGGCGTTCGTACGGAAACTCTGATTGCGGATATTTGTACAGCGCGCGCATGTACGCGTGCGACGGGACGTTGTCGAGGTGGAACCAATAGTCCTTTGCGTCCTCGCCGTGATTCCCTTCCGGACCGGAAAGCCCGAACGGCCGCTCCTTGAGATGCGGGTCGCGGCCGTTCCAGAGCGACAGCGCAAAACAAAGCCGCTGCGCGTCGTCGCAGATGCCGAGCAGGCCGTCTTCGTTCCAGCGGTAGGCGCGACTGTGTGACTGCTCGTATGGGAAATACTGCCACGCGTCGCCGGACGCGCTGTAGTCCTCGCGCACCGTTCCCCACGCACGCTCGGAGAGATACGGTCCCCAGAGACGCCAGGGCGCGCCCCCGGCATCTGCGTCGCGCAATCGATCGCGTTCTTCGGTCATCGACGAGGGGTCATCCGTTGGAATGTGGCAAGGAGGCCCGTCGTCGCAAGGCACTACGCGGAGTTCGACCGATGCGCGAGCCCGAGAAACTCGGAGCGTGTCATCGGGCAATCGCGGAATTGTCCACGTAGCGCTGATGTAATCGTGCGTGAATTCTGCTTCTCGACGCCGCGCATCATCATGCAGAGGTGCACGGCTTCGACCACGACACCAACGCCCTTCGGCTCGAGCACTTCCTGCAGTGCCTCGGCAACCTCTTCGGTGAGGCGCTCCTGCACTTGGAGCCGTCGCGCGAAAACCTCGACGATGCGCGGGAGCTTGGACAATCCAATGATCTTTCCGTCGGGGATGTAGGCGATGTGCGCTTTGCCAAAGAACGGCAGCATGTGGTGCTCGCACATCGAGTAGAACTCGATGTCCCGCACGAGCACCATGTTCTCATGCGACTCGGCGAAGATCGCCCCGTTGACGACGTCCTCCACGCGGGTCTGGTAGCCGCGCGTCATCCAGCGCATGGCTTCGGCGACGCGATGCGGAGTCCGAAGCAGGCCGTCGCGGGTTGGATCTTCGCCGAGTAGCTCGAGCTCGCGCGCGACGAGCGATTCGAGCGCATCGAATGATTCAACTGGTTCGACCGCTTCGACCGATTCGGACCGCTCGAGCGCGAGGGCGTGTTTCATTTGCCGAGCTTCGACTCGAGGTTCTGCGCGGCGAGCATGTGCGCCTGGAACGCCGGAGCGACTTTCACGACGAGCGCCTTGAGATCGGCGTTCTGGATCGCGGGAAGCAGCGTCGTGGTCACGGCGTCGATCACGGCCTTGTGGAACGCGATTTCATGCGCGAGGAACGCTTTGTCGAACGCGGGGCCGCTGAGTGCGTTGAGCTCCTTCATTGCGCCGGCGTGATCGCGCGCACCCTGATCCGGCTTGGGCGCCGTGGGCGTGACACCGAGCTTCTTGGCGAGATCGCGTCCCTGCTGGCGCACGGCGGAGTGGTCGCGGGCCAACATGGCGCCGAAGTCGCGCACTTCCTTCGTGCTTCCTTTCTTTTCAGCGAGCTTCCCGGTCTCGATGTCGGCCGAGTTGGCTTCGTCGAAGATGGCGACGATCGTGGCGTCGTCGAGCGCGATCTTCGAGTGGCTTACCGTGGCTGGGGGGACAGCGCGCGCATGCGCTGAGGCGACGAACGCGGTGGTCGAGAGGCAGAGGACGGCGGCGGTGGCGGCCGCAGCGAGCACGGACTTTTTCATGGGTGGAACCTCGAAACGGAGAAGTGATGCTGCGTTGGAGCGGAAGGAATCGCACCGATTAGTCAATAAGTCAAGTATTTATTGTGTTTATTTGACTTTAGTCTCGTTTTGATCCATAATGCATGATGCGCGGGAGAGTCCAATGACGGTGGCCGCCCTTGGGGCGAAGTTTCTCGAAACGACGCGTGGCCAAATGGTGGCGCTATTGCGTCGCGGTACTCGCACTGTCGATGACCTCGCGAGCGCGCTCGGGCTGACGAACAACGCGATTCGGAACCACCTCTCCACGCTCGAACGCGACGGAATCGTTCGACAGGAAGGTGTTCGGCGCGGCACCGGCGCAGGAAAGCCGGCCGTCGTCTACGAGCTGCACCCAGACGCCGAGCCGTTGTTTTCGCGCGCTTATGTGCCGGTGCTGCGCACGCTGGTTGACGTCCTCGTCGACGAGCTGCCCCCCGAACAGGCGTCCGCACTGCTAAGGGACGTTGGGCGTCGGTTGGCGGTGGGTGCGGGCGGCCGCGCGGCGGGCGACCTCGAGGCGCGTACGGCGACCGCGGCGGCGCTTCTCACGTCGCTCGGCGGCGACGTGGAAGTGCTACACCGCGACGACGGCCTTCGAATTCGCGGCTGCGCCTGTCCGCTCTCGGCTACGGTCGCCGACCATCCGCAGGTGTGTCACGCCGTAGAAGCGCTGATTTCCGACGTGGTCGGCGTCCAAGTCGTATCGACGTGCGAACACGGCGACCGGCCGCGGTGCTGCTTTCAGATCGCTCGCGAATCGGCCAGCGTCTGAGCGGCCACCGCTCCGCTACGGCTTGAACGAAAACCCAACGACGGCGCCATTCGCGGTCGGCGCCACTTTGGTACCGAGCAGGAAGCGGTCGAGCTTATTGCGCTTGTGGGTGTGCGCGTAGTGAACCACGCGTGAACCGAGCAAAATGCCGACGAACGCGCCGGACACGACGTCGCTCGCCCAATGTTGATCCAGATACATGCGTGTGAGGCCCGGTATCGCCGCGCCGGCATAGAGCGCAGGCGCCACGAACCAACTCGCATTCGGATCGCGCTCGTGAATCTCGCCGACGATCGCCGTCGCGGCCGCGAAGGCCGTGGCCGAGTGCAATGACGGGAACGAGCGATTGTCGAAGTGCGTGAAGCCTTTCCCAAACTGGAAATGATACTGATCGTCCGGACTCACACTTGGTCTCGTGCGGCCAAGTGGTCCGCGAATGATTTGGCTGATCACGCTCGTGAGGACGACCGACTCGCCGGTGTGCACGGCGACGTCGGCGATCGTGTTCGAGTGCGATAGCCGGCCAACGGCGTACGCGACGATCGAGGCTTCGGTGAGCGTCGTCTCGTTGACGTGCGTCAGGTCGTTCACGACGTCGTGCCGTGTCGACGAGCCCTGGATGCTGGACGTCTGTGTGAAATGCGCGATGCGTTTGTCGAAGATCGACAGGACGCCAGTTCCGGCGAGTGCGGCCGCCGAGTACACGATGTCCCGACGTGTAAAGAACGTCTTCGTCGTATCACCCGGGTGTTGCGCCTCAACCGGCTGCGTGATGGCGATCACCATCAGCACCAGTGAGACAGTGCACCGACGGAAGAGACGTCCAGAATCGTGCAAGATCATGACTTCGCTCCAACCTGCGCGTGGTGATCCAACGGCGTACAATGCCCGTTTTCATGGCCGCATTCGTGCCATGCTTTCGGTGAAGGCAAGTATCGAGCGAGCTCCGCTGTCGTCGCGCTCGTTGTCAGGTAGGTGTCATTTCACGGGACTATGTTGACGCGATGACATTCATCAAACGTTCATCACTGCACGGAGAGGCAACGGTGCACCGTTCGATTGCTCGCGCGCTGATTGGACTGTGTCTCGCGGGTGCGACGGCGATGGGCCAAGCCGTGCCCGGGCAAGCGTCGCGAGATTCGACGAAGCCGCTGTTTGGATTCCGCGATCTCGTCGTCGCCGGTGCGTTCGTTGGCGGAACGATCGTGGCGTTTCCGCTCGACGAGCGACTCGCGCGCCATCTGGAGAATCCTGGCGCGCAGGCCAATAAGTTCTTCAAGCACGCCGCGACAGGCCTGGAAGTCTTCACGAGTCCGGGCGCGTACTTCATTGGCGGCGGTCTGTGGATCGTTGGCCGTGTCGGGAATTACGGACGCGTCGCCGATCTCGGATTGCACGGGACGGAAGCCGTGCTCGCGGGCGACGCGGTGACCGGATTACTCAAGGGACTCGTCGGGCGCGCGCGGCCGTTCGTCGTGGCGGATACCAATCCGCACGACTTCAAGTTCGGGAGCGGTTTCACGAACAGCAACCGACAATCCTTTCCGTCCGGGCACACCACCACCGCATTCGCGGCGGCGGCGGCGGTGACAGCGGAGACAGGAACGTGGTGGCCACGATCGACATGGGTGATCGGTCCGCTCATGTTCACCGGTGCATCGATGGTCGGCCTGTCGCGCATGTACCACAACAAGCACTGGGCGAGCGACGTCGCACTTGGCGCGGCAATCGGAACGTTCGCCGGGCAGAAAGTGGTGCAGTTCAATCACGCACATCCGAAGAATGAGTTGGATCGGCTGTTGCTGCACGTCTCGCTCGCCCCTGACGGGAATGGCGGCACGGCGATCGGCTGGTCAATGACCACGCCATGACGACGCCGTAGGCACGAGGGCCTGAAAGAGGACGCGAGAGCGCATCGTCGCTAAGTTTTCTGCACTACTCGCGAATGGACCTCTGCCACGTGCTGTCGAACACACGAATCACGATCGTTGGACCGGGACGACTCGGCACGGCCCTTGGCGCAGCCATGCGCGCCGCGGGCCTCGACGTCGCCGGTCCGCTCGGCCGCGGTGCAGATGGTAGTGGTAGCGACGTCGTTTTGCTGTGTGTCCCCGATGCGGAGATTGCGGCCGCGGCGCGCGTGATTCGCGGTGAACCGCTCGTGGGACATACGTCTGGCGCGACATCACTCGCCGCGCTTGCGCCGCACGAAGCGTTCTCGTTGCATCCGCTGCTGAGCGTCGCGAAAGAAGGAACGCAATTTCGCGGTGCTGGATGCGCAGTCGCCGGAAGTACAGAGCGCGCCGTGCAGGTTGCGACTTCACTCGCCGAAGCGCTGGGCATGCAACCATTCGCCGTCGCGGATGCGGACCGTCCGCTCTATCATGCTGCCGCGGCGATGGCGTCCAACTATCTCGTCGCGCTCGAGGCGGCAGCGGAACGCTTGGCGGGACTCGCGGGTGTGGGTCGGAAACACCTCGCGCCGCTCGTGCGGTCTGCGGTCGACCAGTGGGCGGACGTCGGCGCGCTCGATGCGCTCACGGGACCAGTGGCGCGCGGCGACGAAGAGACAGTTGCTCGGCAGCGTAGCGCCGTCGCAGCGCGCGCCGCCGACATGTTGCCACTGTGGGATACGCTGACCGACGCCACGCGTACTCTCGCTCGTTCGCGCACTGCTGCCTCACGATGAAGATCATTCGCACCATCGACGAGATTCGCGCGGCTCTCGCGCCCGCGAGGCGGGAAGTCCGCACCATTGGCTTCGTTCCTACGATGGGCTATTTCCACGAAGGGCATGCGTCACTGATGCGGCGCGCGCGCGAAGCGTGCGACGTCGTCGTGGTCTCGCTGTTCGTGAACCCGACACAGTTCAACGATCCGGCGGATCTCACGGCGTATCCGCGCGACGAGAAGCGAGACGCGGAGATCGCGTCATCGGCTGGCGCCGACTTTCTCTTCGCGCCTTCGGGCGCCGAGATGTACCCGCCGAATTTCGCGACGAGCGTGCACGTGACGCGCGTGACGGAGCAGCTCGAGGGCGTGTCGCGCGGAGTGGCACATTTCGCCGGTGTCGCGACCGTCGTGGCGAAGCTATTCAACATCGTGCAGCCGACGATCGCGTTCTTCGGACAAAAAGATGCGCAGCAGGCGCTGGTGATTCGGCGCATGACGCGCGATCTCGATCTGCCGGTCAGCATTGCTGTCTGCCCCACCGTCCGTGAGCCGGATGGATTGGCGATGTCGAGCCGCAACGTGCGACTCGATTCTGCCGCGCGGCAGCAGGCGTTGGCGTTGAGTGCTGCGTTGCTGCACGCCGAGCGTGCGGTGGCGAGCGGCGAGCGCGATGCGGAGACGCTGCTCGATTTGGCGCGCGATGAGATGGTCACGCGTGGCGTGCAGCCGGAGTACTTGGAGATCGTCTCCGCGGATACATTGTCAGCGGTCGATCAACTGCGCGGTGAAGCGTTGATGGCCGTCGCCGCATACGTCGGCGGCGTACGACTCATCGACAACATCGTGCTCCGGCCGGTCTGACTGCATGTCACATCCTCTTGGTTCTGTGGGCCATCGCGTCACCACGCAGGAATTGCAGCGGCTCAAGGATAGCGGCACGCCAATTGTCATGGTGACGGCGTATGACTACACGTCGGCGTCGGTCGCGGAATCCGCGGGCGTCGACGTCGTGCTCGTCGGCGACTCGGCGGCCATGACGATGCTCGGCTACGAGTCGACGCGTCAGGTATCGCTCGATGAGATGCTGATGCTCGCGCGCGCGGTCCGCCGCGGTATGCAGCGCCCGTTGCTCGTTGGCGACTTGCCGTTCGGCAGTTATGAGAGCTCTAATGACAAAGCGATCGCAACCGCGGCGCGTTTCGTCGAGGCCGGCTGCGATGCGGTGAAGCTCGAGGGCGGCAGCGCGTCGATTGTCGAGCGGGTGAGCGCGTTGATCGCGATGGGTATTCCGGTGATGGGGCACGTTGGACTGACTCCGCAGAGTACGGGACTGGGCGAAGGCTTTCGCGTGCACGGCCGCACGGCCGCGACGGCGATCGACATTCTCGACGAGTCGCTGGCGCTCGAGCGCGCCGGCGTTTTCGCGATGGTCTACGAGGCGATTCCGGCAGCAGTGACGGCGCTGCTCGTACCGCGCATTCACGTTCCGATCATCGGCATCGGCGCGGGACCGGCAACCGACGGCCAAGTACTGGTGTTCGACGACCTCGTTGGCCTCTACGCCGGCCGCGCGCCCAAGTTCGTGAAGCGATTCGGTGAGATGCGTGCCGACATGCAGTCGGCGGTCGAGCGGTACGCCGGCGAAGTGCGCGAGCGGCAGTTTCCGGCGTCGACGCACACCTACGGAATCGACGCCTCGGAGCTCGATGCGCTTCGCTCGCAGCTCGATGTCCGCCTTGGCACTCGCACGTAGCGACGCAATGACAATGAGGATTCTGGTATTGGGCGCCGGCGGGACGGGCGGCTATTTTGGCGGCCGGCTCGCTGAAGCGGGCGCCGACGTCACCTTTCTCGTGCGTCCGCGGCGCAAAGCACAGCTCGAGCAAAATGGGCTGCGAATTTCCGGCGCCATGGGCGACATGCGCTTCGACGTGCGCACCGTGTTGCAGGAAGAGCTTCGTCCGGAGTACGACCTCGTACTTCTGACTTGCAAGGCCTACGATCTCGAGTCGGCCATCGAGTCGATCGCTCCCGCGATGCAGGGCAACTGCGCCGTGCTTCCGCTGCTCAACGGCATGTCACACTTCGACCGGCTCAACGAGCGGTTCGGACCCGATGCGGTGATGTGGGGGACATGCATTGTGAACGCCGAACTGCGCGACGACGGCTTGATCGAGCAATCGACGACGCTGCAGCGAATCATTTTCGGCGAGCGCAATCGCGTCGTGACACCGCGCGCCAAGGCATTTGCGGACGCGCTCGCGCTGACCAATCTCGATTGGGAGTTGGCAGAAGACATCGAGCGCAACCTGTGGGAGAAGATGTCGCAGTTGTCGGCGATGGCCGCGCTGACCGCGTTGTTCCGCGCGAGCATCGGTGACATCATCGCCGCGCCCGGCGGACCGGAGGCGATCGATCGAACGATCAAGGCGAACATCGAGATCGTGACGCGCGCGGGATTTCCTCCGCGACCCGCGGCGGTTGCGTTCGTGATGGCCGAGCTGACGAAGCCGAACAATCCGATGACCGCATCGCTGATGCGCGACATGGAGGCTGGACGTCGCGTGGAAGGAGACCACATTCTAGGCGCGATGCTCGACAAGGCGCGTGAATATGGCGTCGATGACACGATGTTGTCGCTCGCGTATACGCACGTGAAGGCGTACGAAGCGCGTCGTGAAGGCGGCCGTCTACCGCGGAGCTAATTATGGCGACCATGATGTGCATGCGGCGGTCACTCGGCACATCTGCTGTAAGGTTGTTTTGCGTAACCGCAACGATCGCCGCGATCGCGTCACCGGCGGCTGCGCAGCAGAGTGCGCCGCGCACAGTGACGAAAGCCGACATGCCGCCGACACCGCCTGCAGCATTGGTCGGGTTGATCGGCGAGTACGATGCCCCGGCAGGAGTGCGCCTCGTCCTCGAGGACAGCGGCAAACTCTACTTCGCGGACACGCTGCACCATCGCGTCGCGCTCACTCAGCGGTCGATAAGTGCTTTCGGTGTCGATCGCGCGAGTGCCGAACAAATTCTGGGTTCAGCCGGATCTGAAGTGACGTTCGCCCGCTCCGCCGACGATCGCGCGACGTCCGCCAAGATCGGCACAACGACGTTGAAGCGCCTCGCAGTCGGACCGCAGCCGGGAACGAATCAGCTTCGAATCAAGCCGCTGCGTCCGGTTGCCGAGCTTCGCGCCGAGGCGTTGACGCAGTCGCCGCCAGCGGAGCGCGGGCCGTTCAAGCCGGCGGATCTCGTCGAGCTCACGAAGCTCGACCCGACCATCAAGCTCGAGATACGCTACGCGACGACCAACAACTTCCTCGGCACCAAGTTCTACGATGAAGCGCGCGCATTCATGCAGCGGCCGGCCGCCGAGGCGGTGGTGCGCGCGAACAAGGCGCTGCGCGCGGAGGGCTGGGGGCTGTTGATCCACGATGCGTATCGCCCGTGGTACGTCACCAAGATGTTCTGGGACGCGACGCCGCCGGACAAGCGATGGCTGGTCGCGAATCCCGCGAAGGGCTCGTTGCACAATCGCGGCGCAGCCGTGGATCTCACACTGTTCGATCTCGCGACAGGAAAACCCGTCGACATGCCGAGCACGTATGACGAAAGCACCGATCGCGCGCATGCGGACTATCCTGGCGGAACGACGCGCGAACGGTGGCTACGTGCTGTGTTGCGTCGCGCGATGGAAGCGCAGGGATTCACAGTGAATCCCGACGAGTGGTGGCACTTCGACTACAAGGATTGGCGCGACTACGCGATCGGCAACGTGGCGTTCGACAAGATCGGGAAATAGCGCGCCGGCGCGTTGAATCAGGGCAACGCCCACGACCGCTTCAAGCGCTCGTACATCTTCCGAGGCAACTGCACCAGCGCCGGGTGTTTGGGCTTGTCGAGCCATGACGCCACCGTGAGCAGCTCGTTCGCGTCGAGCGCGGTGCAACCGGCTGTCGTCGACGCGGGGCCATTCCAGATGTGTAAAAAGATGCACGAGCCGCGGCCCTTCACTGGCGGCGCCGCGTTGTACGACACGATCACACCGATGCGATACTGCCCCACGGTTCGCATGTGCTCGGCGCTCGACCAGTCGAGTTGCGGCACGGCGTCGCGGCGCACGACTGTGTTGTAGTGCGTCGACGCGCTGTCGTCGACACAATCAGTGCTCGGAAGGAGTTGCGTGTAGGGTAGATGTGTCCACGTTGCCGAATCGGATGGCGCGAAGCCGAACAACGTGTCGAGCGGAAACGCGCCGGCGGGTGAGCGTCCGTCGCCCTCATGCTTGTGCGGCCCTTTCGGATCGAGCGCGCTGCCGGCGTCATCGAAGCCGACGCCCCACGCGAGACCGGTGCGACCAACCACGATCGGCATGGAGCCGCCAATCGCGCGCCACGGCGCTTTGGCACTCGCGCGCTGAAATCGGCGCATGGTTCCCGACAGCGAATCCCAGTCAGCGGTAGTCACGACCACCAACTGCTCGGCGCGCGCGACCACCGGCGGCGGGCGATTCGCCGATGCTGACTGCGCTTGTGCGCCCGGCGCGACGACGGTGAGCGCGATCACGCACGCGATTGTCCGTGTGAAGGCGCCAAGAAAACGCTGCATCATTGATCCGACCGTTGTCGATCGAGAGCGTCGAGCGCGACGTCCATCTCGCTTGCGAGACGGCGAATGAGCTCGGCGGCCGATTGTCGTCGCGCGAGGTGCGCGCCCTGCCCCGCCCAGAGCGAGAGAAACTCGATACGTCCTTGTTTTGCTGCGGCGGTCCGCATCGCGCGCGTGAGATCGTTTTGATACGGAAACGGCAAAATCGCGTCGTCGCCGGCGGCTTCAGTCTCGCGCATGAATCGGTTGACGATTCCGCGAGCAGCTCGGCCGGAGAATGCATATGTGACGCGCGTCTGGCCGGCGTCGGCGTCAATGATTGCATCCTTGTAGGCCGGCAACACTCCACACTCGTCGCAGGCGAGAAACGCGGTGCCCATCTGCACCGCCGCTGCGCCGAGCGCGAGCGATGCGACAATGCCGCGTCCGTCCATGATACCGCCTGATGCAAGCACCGGAACCCGTACGGCGTCGACGATCTGCGGCACGAGCGCGAGTCCGCCGATCATCGACTCCTCGAATGGCGCGGCGAACGTGCCGCGGTGGCCGCCTGCTTCGTTGCCTTGCGCGACGATCGCATCGACGCCGGTACGCTCGAGCTCGACAGCTTCAGCGACGGTCGTTGCCGTCCCGATGACGAAGATGCTGCGAGCCTTGAGCATCGCGACGCGATCGGGCGACAGCGCGCCGAACGTCGTGCTGAATACGCGCGCGCCGGAATTCAGCGCGGCGTCGAGCTGTTCGTCGAAATTGAGCTTCGGTGCAACCGGCGGCGCTGGCGCGGGTATTCCCAATTCGGCATGATACGCGGCGACGAGGCCGCGCGCCCTGGTGTCCGCGCTCGGAATTGCAGGCAACGGCGCAGGCACGAAGAGATTGACGCCGAACGGCCGATCCGTTTTCGACTTGATATCGCGGCACGTCGAACGAATCTCGTCGGGCGACATGTACGCAGCGCCAACGAAGCCGAGGGCGCCGTGTTCGGACACTGCGGCGACGAGTTCCGGTGGCGTTGCATTTGCGCCAGCCATTGGTGCTTGGACGATCGGATGCCGCAAGTCCAGCGCGCGCGTGAACGACGTCTGCATGCTCTATCGTAATTCCGACACGGCAAAGCGCGCCACTTTGACCGCTTGGTGATCTCCGTTACCGCGCCACTCGTGTCGGGAGTGTTTCTGTCCCGTCTCGTTTCGTTCCTCGAAGCTGACCCGTCTGATGCAGCAATCCGTAGAAGCTCCCACGCCGCGAGCGCTCGCCGACCTCGTCGCGCGATGCACGCAGATCAATCGATTCGAAACACAGCTCATGGCCGCCGAGGAAACGCGGATCGCCGCGCTGGCCTCGGGCATTCTGGTAATGCGACAGGTGCTGGCGCTATCGGCGCTCGACCCCGAGTCACTGCCGATGCGTCAGCGGCGCATCCAGCATTGGTCGCTCACGGGCGGACACTTGAAAGAGCTGGAGACATCCGCCGTTCGCGCGGTGCGCGGCGCGCTGGTGCTCGACGAGCACGAGCAGGTAAAGATTCTCTCCGATCGAAACTGGCGAGGCCAGTGGCATTCGATCACGCTCTGGAAGCATGGCGAACGCGGAATCGCGGCGGCGGACATGATGGACTATCTCGCGCGGCTGGCGGCGCTGGCGCAGCAGCGCGCGCCGGATGCGGCGCGATCGCTGCTGGCGAGGAGCGAGGCGGTGACGTCAGCGCAGGCGTTGTTGGCGGACGGGCCGCGGGGACGCTGAGGCGCTATGGGGTGCGGCGGGTCCAGAGGAGAACGGTGCCACAGTCTAAGGTACCAGTTCCGTTGTACTCTGTCGGCGTTGTCGCTCCGCTCGGATAGAGCTCCATACCCGAGAACCCGTTTGCCAAGAACGAGTTGAAATCTGGCGGGTCGCCATGACCCGGTTGGTAGAACAACGCGCCGTCGATGTAGATCGTCATGTAGCACGGCTGCTGCGGATTCATCGGATTTCCGCGCGAATTCACCAAATAGACGTCCGTGCTGCCGTGCGTATCGAGCATCAACCGCGCAGACGGTATGCGCGACAGGAAGTACGTGAGCTTCTTCTCATCGTTCGCGCGAAACATGCTGTCGGTCACGAAATAGCCGCCCAAGTGCGTCTTGCGCCGATCTTCCATCTCCTGGATTCCAATCGGCAGGCGCTTGGCGATCGTCGTCTCCGTCGTCTTGACCGGCGCGAGATCGACAGGCGATTTGATGAGGACGATGTCGGCGTCGACGCGTTGCCCGGCAGTGACATCGATCGTGTCGACGATCATTTGGTATCCGATCGCGCGAACCGTGATTGCATGGCGACCGAGCGGAATACCCGAGAGCTCAAATTCTCCGCGCGGATTCGTGAGCGTCGTTCGATTGAGCTCAGGGATGGACACTTCGGCGCTCGCGATGACGCCACCGAGCGTATCGCGCGCTACCGTGCCGGCAAAAATCCCCGACTGCGCCTGGGCCGACGAGGCAACGGCGATACAGAGTCCCGCAACGAGCAGCGTCCGCATGAATTCGGTCCTCGGTTAGAACTTGCCCGGCGGCCGCGCCCGCGGTGGCGTCGGTGCCCACGCCGCGGTGTCGGCCGCGCTGGCCGGCCCAATCTTTCCTTCGACTGATTTCATCAGCACCGCGGGATCGTAAACACGACCGGCCCTGATCACGAGCCGCGGCATCCGCACACGACGAATGTCCTGCAATGGGTTGCCGCGCACCACGACCAAATCTGCCCACTTTCCCGGCTCGATCGTACCGAGCTGGTTGCCAAGCCCAATCGCTCGCGCGCTGTTGATCGTCGCGATCTTGAGCACCGCGTAATTAGGAATTCCTGATAGCGACATCGACAGCAGCTCGCGATTGACAGCGAACGGCGTGAGATATTCGCCCCAGCTCGGATGGTCCGTCCCGAGCGTGATGAGATCGCCGCCGCCGGCGTCATAGAACGCTTTGATCTCCTTGCGCTTCGTCCAGTAGATGTTCTCGAACTGCTGATTCACTTCGCGCGGCGGTCGCGCGTCGACGATGGCGCGCATGTACGGCGTGAGAAAGCGTTTCTCGTCGGTGAAATAGGTGTAGACCTCGGGATCCTTCTTTCCGTAGTAGCCGTACGCACTCAGCGTCGCGTCGAAATACACATGCTGAGTCTTGTACAGGTCGGCAATGCGCTTGAATGCCGGCGTGTCGAAAGTCATGTGCTCGTACGACGCATACGCCGACTTGTCCGGCGTGAACGCGTCGCCGCCCATGAAGTGCTCGATGCGATCGATGCCCATGAGAATCGCGTCGCGCGGATTCACGCTGTTACGATTGCCTGAATCGAGATGGCCCGTCACCGTCAGGCCATGGAGATGCGCGCGTTCGATGAGCGCTTTGAGCTCATCTGGCGTGATACCCTTGGCCTTGAAGCCTTTGACGCCAAGCTCCGCCCAGTGGTCGACTTCGTCATAGATCTGCTGCGTCGTGATGTTCCGATTCCAGCCAGGCCGCGCCGTACCGAAGTACGGTCCAGAATTGAGCAGCCGCGGCCCAGGCTCGAGGCCATCGTCGATGCGAATTCTCAAATCGCGCATCGCATCGGGATTCATCTCGCCAGCCGGCCAGGTTGCGGTAACCCCGTTGGCGAGGAACAGCGACGGATACGCGACCGTCTCGTCCTTGCGGCCGGCGTTGAACAACTCCATCGCGTAGTGCGCGTGGAGATCGAACAACCCCGGAATCACCGTCTCCGTATCAGCAAGCTGAATGTGCTCGGCGTTCGCCGCCGCGATGGACAAATCGCCACCGACGCGCAGCAACTTACCGGCGCGGATGAGTATTCCCGGATTGTGAATTCGGTCGTTGGCGGTGGATGTAAACAACCAACCGCCGGAGACGACGATGTCGCGCTCTTGCGCAGGCGCGACGCGAAACGCGAGGAGGAGTAAAAGGAGGGCGATGCGCTTCATGTCGAACCGATGAGGGGCAGCCGGCCCGAGCGAGGCGCCGGCAAGTCTCTCATCTTGGAGCGCGCATACGAGAAGCGCAATATCGCTCCTCGCATGGCGCCCGAGCTCAGCGATCGATCGCCTTGAGTCCCGCAGGCGCGTACCGCTCGCCAGCGATCTCCGACGCCGGAACCGCCGCCTCGAGCTCGGCAATATCCGCCGCGCTGAGATCGACGTCGACAGCCTTCGCGTTCTCCTCGAGATACGTTCGGTGCTTCGTGCCTGGAATCGGAACGACGTCCTCGCCTCTCGACAACACCCACGCGAGCGCGAGCTGTCCCGGCTTCACGCCCTTTCGCTCGGCGATCGCGCGCACGCGATCCACGAGGACCTGATTCTTGTCGAAGTTCTCGCCCGTAAAGCGCGGATAGCGGAGCGTGCGCGAGTCGTTGGCACCGAGGTCGCTGGGTTTCGTGATCGCGCCGGTGAGAAAGCCGCGGCCGAGCGGACTATATGGCACGAAGCCGATGCCCAATTCGCGCACGGTCGGCAGAATTTCGGATTCGACGTGACGCTCCCACAGCGAGTACTCGGTTTGGAGCGCGGTGATCGGATGGACTTTGTGCGCGCGACGAATCGTGGCCGGCGATGCTTCCGAAAGCCCGAGATACTTCACCTTTCCAGCAGTCACTAGCTCGGCCATCGCACCGACGGTGTCCTCGATCGGCGTCTCTTGATCGACGCGATGCTGGTAGTACAGATCGATGTAGTCGACGCCGAGCCGTTTCAAGGATGCGTCGCACGCCGCGTGCACGTACTCGGGCTTTCCGTTCACCGACAGGAATTTCGGATCGTCCGACTTGCGAACGTTTCCGAACTTGGTGGCGAGAAACACTTCGCTGCGACGGGCGCGAATCGTTTTGCCCACCAATTCCTCGTTGTGGCCGGAGCCGTACACGTCCGACGTGTCGAGGAAGGTGACGCCCAGGTCGAGCGCGCGGAGGATGGTTGCGGCCGATTCTTCGTCGTTGCGTGGGCCATAAAACTCGCTCATACCCATGCAACCGAGGCCGAGTCGAGAGACTTCAGCGCCTTGGGATCCGAGTTTGACTTTTTTCATGAGCAGGAGCTCGATGCGATTCGGTTCATTTCGGAAAGCTAGTTCAGTGGGAAGAGACTACCCGGAACACAGTAGATAGCGGCTCGACCGCGCCGCTATACCACGTCGCTATACCCGCCGCGATTCCGGATTCCACTTGGCTTTGTACCCCGCGAGCGTCCACGCCTGCATCGCTTCGCGCCATGCTTTACTCGGCGCGTAATGCCCGCTGTCGAAGTCGAGCAGCACGCTTCGCGTCCGCACCGGAGGCGGTACATATCCTGCGAGCTTCACGCTGAGCTCCTGTGCTTCATGCCGGTAGTAGGCAACGTTCGCCGCCAGCTCGCCCTTCGGGTCGCCGGTCGTGTCGATCGTCGTCTGCAGATCATGCGCGCGTTGTTCATAATCTCTCATCGACATGTACACGTCCGTGCGGTCGTCGATATCGAGTTGCGCCGTGCCGGCCGCCTTGACGGTCTTTCCCACCGCCACCACGGAGTGTTTGGTGCTGCGCGGATCGCCGATCGAGAGGATGCCCGCCACGTCCAGCGTGTAGAGCACCTTGGAGCCCGTATCCATGACAGCGTCGAACTCCGCCTGACGCGACGCGTTGTAGTGAATCACGAAGCCGGCGCGAAAGGGATCGCCCTTCTCACGATTGGTCTTGCGGTACTCGAGGAACGTCCGGATCTCGCCGACAAGCGCGCCGGGCTGGTGATTCGGGAACGACACTGGCGCATCCGGAATGTCGGTGCCACCGCGATTGAGCACATTCAAACGAATCTGCTTCACCTCTTCCGCCATGCCCTGCAGCTCGAGCGTCAATGCACCGTACTGAGATTCTTTGACGCCGTTGTTGTTCCGAATTTGCGTGAAGCGGGTGAGCAGTGCTTTCACCGGCGGCTTCGCGCGGATGAAGTCTTCGAGCGAGGCGAGGAATTGGCCGACCGTGGTCTCCAGGGCCAGCAGCGCGGTCTCGGCCGGGGAGTACCAACCCCAGTTCGACACGAAGCCGAGTGCCGTAAAGCGATTGAAACGCATCGGACTCTCGATTGATCGAGGCGATGCAGACTATCCCAGCGTCGACATAGCGGCCCACGAGTGTGGGCGTACTCTGCGCTTCGAATGTCAGTGATGGGGAACGTTGCGGTCAAGACCCGCGTGCGACGAGTTGCTCTCGAGAAACCGCCAAACGTTTTCAACCGCCCGTCGCAACCCTTCCGCATTCACTTCGGGCGTCACGCCCGCGTTGTGCGGCGTGAGCACGACGTTTGGGAGCGACAGCAATGTGTCGCCCGCCGGCAATGGCTCTTCGTTGAAAACATCCAACGCCGCTCCGGCGATTCGCTCGTGTTGGAGCGCGTCGAGCAATGCGTCGCGATCGATGAGTGCGCCGCGCGCCGTGTTCACGATATACGCCGTCGGCTTCACGAGGCCGAATTGCTCGCGTGCAATGATGCCTTTCGTCTCATCGTTCAGCCGAAGATGCAGCGTGATCACGTCGGACTCACGCAGCAGCTCGTCGAGCGGCACATGCCGCGCGCCCAGTGCTTCCGCTCGACCACCGTCCGCGCCGGCCGTCGTCACGAGGAGCGTCATGCCGAACGCACGCGCGAGATCCGCGACGCGCGAACCCACCGCTCCCAGGCCGACGATGCCGAGCGTCTTCCCCTCGAGCTGCGCCGAGAGGCCGCGCGGCCATTCGCCCGCGCGCACTCGTGCATCGAGCTGCGGAATCCGCCGCATCACAGCCAACATCAGAGCCATCGTATGCTCGGCCACAGCGTGCGCGTTGACGCCTGGCGTGTTCGCGACGGTGATCCCGCGGCGCTCGCATGCCACGAGGTCGACATGATCCATGCCCGAACCCCACACCGAGATCATGCGAAGATTTGAACAGGCGTCGATCACGCGCTCGCTGAATCGCGCATGCGCCCGGATGTTGACCACGCACTCGGCGTTGCCGATGCGACGGATCAACTCGGGTTCATCATCCGCCCCGCGCTCGGTGAAGATTCGAACCGATGGGTCGAGCGCGCGAAGCTGCGCCTCCGCCGGCGTACCCGTGAGCACCGGCGGGAAATCGTCGGGCACGACGATACTGCCTGGCGTCACGTCAACTCGCGACCACGAGTCTCCGGAATGCCGACCCACGCAATCGCGCCGACGAGAAAGGCCGCGCCGCTCACCAGGAAGGCAACACCGAATCCGTTGCTCGTGGCGAGACTACCGACGGCAAAGGGCGCCGCGGCGCTGGCGATGCGTCCGATGTTATAGGCGAAGCCCTGCGCCGACGCACGAATAGACGTGGGGTAGAGCTCCGCCGTCACGGCGCCAAATCCGCTGAAGTATCCCGTCCCGAAGAACGCCACGAACGGCCCGAGCAGCAGGAGGGCGATCGGGAGCTTTAGAAATCCGTAAAGCGGCAGTAGCACGCTCGCCGCGAGCAGGTATACGACGTACACACGTTTGCGGCCGATCGCATCGCTGATGTATCCGAACGAGACGTAGCCGAGCCACATGCCGACCTGCATGGCGACGACGAACCACGACATCGTCGCCGTGCCAAGCCCCACGCCGCCCTCGGCTCTCGGCAGCTTGAGATACGCGGGAATCCAGCCGTTGAGACCCCACCAGCCGAAGAGCGCGCATGCGTTCATGAACGTGACGAGCACGGTGATCCGCAACCTGCTCCCACGGAACATGTCGCTGAAGCGCTCCTTGCGAACCGGTGCGCGAGCTTGCTCGCGCCACATCTCCGGCTCCTTGACGCGCCGCTGCACCCAGAAGACGAAGAGCGCCGGCAGCACGCCGACGAAGAATACCGCCCGCCATCCGAACAGCGGGTTGACGAACGCATTGACGATCGCCGCAGCCGCGAAGCCAATGGCCCATGCACTCTGCATGAAACCCAGCACGCGACCGCGAATGCGCGTCGGCCACGTCTCCGCAACGAGGGAAGCCCCCGCAGCCCAGACCCCGCCCATGCCGAGGCCGAGCAGCGCACGAAGGACGGCAAACTGCACGAGTGTGTGCGAGAGGCCGCATGCGCCGGTGAAGATCGAGTAGATCAGCACGGCGCCCATCATTGCCTTCGTGCGACCGAAGCGGTCTGCGACCCAGCCGAAGATCAAACCGCCGGCAGCTCCGCCGAGGAGGGTGATGGAGCCTAGCGCGCCGGCTTGCGTCTTCGTCAAACTGAGGTCTCGAATGACGTCGGGCAGTGTCAGCGAGAAGAGCATGACGTCGAACGCGTCGAGCGCCCACGCCATGGACGCCGCGATGAAGGCGCGTTTGCCTTCAGGCGTCCCGGCGCGCCACCAGCCGAACAGGCCGGAATCGTCGATGTCCATCGTCGTTGTTGTCATCATGTGTTTGGCGCGGCGGAAGGTAGTGCGCAGAGGTGGAATGCGCGAGACGACGCTGGTAGGTTCACCGTGGAGGACTGTCCCATGACTACTGCTTTTGCCGTAGCTCCGACCGTCGACAGTGTGCGCGCCACCGTGATCGAGTGGCGTCGCTACCTGCATCAGAATCCCGAGCTGTCGTTCCACGAAGAGCGAACATCGCAATTCGTGGCCGATCGTCTCGCCGAATTCGGCGGAATGGAGTTGAGCCGCCCGACGCCGACGAGCGTCGTCGCTCGACTCATTGGTTCGCGACCGGGTCCGGTGCTGGCGATTCGGGCCGACATGGACGCGCTGCCGATCGAGGAGCGCAACACGCACGACTTCATCTCGAAAACACCGGGCGTGATGCACGCCTGCGGGCACGATGGCCATACGTCGATGCTGTTGGGTGCGGCCGCAGTGCTGGCCACGCATCGCGATCAGCTCGCGGGAGAGGTGCGGTTCATCTTTCAGCACGCCGAAGAATTGTTGCCAGGCGGCGCGCAGGAGTTGGTCCGCGCCGGTGTGATGAACGGCGTCGACCTCGTGATCGGCGCGCATCTGTGGCTCGGCATGCCGTTCAGCCAGGTCGGCGTGAAGACCGGCCCGCTGATGGCGTCACCCGACACGTTCCGCATCACGATCAGCGGCGCCGGCGGACACGCGGCGATGCCACACAAGGCTGTCGATCCGGTCGTCGTCGCCGCGCAGGTGATCATCAATCTGCAGCACATCGTGTCGCGCAACGTCGATCCGCTTGCACCGGCAGTCGTGTCGGTGACGACGTTGCACGGCGGAACGACGCACAATGTGATTCCCGGATCCGTGCAGCTCGAGGGAACGATTCGCACGTTCGACGCTGCGGTCCGTTCGGAGATTCCAACACTCATGGAACGCATCGTCAGCGGCGTGACGTCGGCACACGGTGCGACGTACGAACTGTCGATCGAACGCGGCTATCACTCGGTGATCAACGACGAACGCGCGAGCGAACTGCTACGTCGCGCCGTCGTGCGCGCGCTTGGACCAGACATCCTTGTCGAAGCAACCGCCAACATGGGCGGCGAAGATTTCTCGGCCTACCAACAAACGACAGCGGGCTCGTTCTTTTATATCGGCGCACAGAACGAGGAGCGCGGCATCGTGCATCCGCATCACCACGAGTGTTTCGATCTCGACGAGCGCGCACTCGATTACGGGACGCGCATTTTCGTCGCGGCGGCGCTCGAGCACGTGTGCGGCCATTGCGCGTGATGCGCGGGTATCACGCGCTGGCGTTGCTGCCGGCAATCGGCCTCCTCGCCGGCGTTCCATTCGCGAATCGCCTCGAACCGTACGTGTTCGGTCTTCCCTTTCTGCTGTTCTGGATCGTGGCGTGGGTGTTGGCGACGTCGGCGATCATGGGCGTGATCTGGATGCTCGACCACCGACAGAAATGAACCCCGCGCTCGCGGTCCTTTGTCTCTTTTTCGCAATCGCCGTCGGCCTCGGCCTGCTGGCTCGGCGCGGACGGGACATGAATCTCGAGCAATGGAGCGTCGGGGGTCGCGGCTTCGGATCGATGTTCGTCTTCCTGCTCATGGCAGGCGAGATCTACACGACGTTCACGTTCCTCGGCGGCAGCGGCTGGGCGTACGGCAAGGGCGCGCCCGCGTTCTACATTCTCTGCTACGGTGCGATCGCTTATAGTCTTTCGTACTTCTTGCTGCCGGTGATCTGGCGATACGCGCAGCCGCGGCGATTGGTATCGCAGGCCGACTTCTTCATCGCGAAGTACGACAGTCCTGCGCTCGGCCTGCTCGTGTCGGCCGTCGGCGTCGCGGCACTCGTTCCGTATCTCGTGCTGCAGCTCAAGGGGCTCGGCATCATCGTGTCGGAAGCATCGTACGGATCGATCAGTCCGTCGACTGCGATCTGGACGGGCACGGTGGCCCTCATCGGCTACGTCGTCGTGTCAGGCGTGCGCGGTTCGGCGTGGACCGCGGCGCTCAAGGACGTGATGATTCTCGCCGTGGTCGTCGCGATCGGTGTGTATCTGCCGCTGCACTTCTATGGAAGCTACAGCGCGATGTTCCACGCGGTGGAGCGCGCGAAGCCAGGATTTCTCACGCTGCCTGCGGCAGGCATGAGCTCTGTGTGGCTCATCTCCACGGTGCTACTCACCGCACTCGGCTTTTTCATGTGGCCGCAGTATTTCGCGAGCGTCTACACGGCGCGCGACGACGACGTGTTCCGCAAGAACGCAGTGTTACTCCCGTTGTATCAGCTCGTGATCCTGTTCGTGTTCTTCGCGGGCTTCGCGGCGATCCTCGTCGTGCCGGGCCTCAAAGGTTCAGACGCGGATCTGTCGCTGCTGCGCATGTCGAAGCAGGCATTCGGACCGTGGCCGGTCGGACTGATCGGCGCAGCGGGGCTGCTCACGGCGCTCGTGCCGGGCTCGATGATTCTCATAACGGCGGCGACGATCATCGCGCAGAACATCTACCGCCCGGCGGCGCGTGCGGCGACTGAGCGAAATGTTTCGCTCGTCGCGCGCGCCATGGTACCCGTGATTGCGCTCGTCTCGGCGCTCATGGCGCTGCACGGCGGCCAGGCGATCGTCGCGTTGCTGTTGATGGGCTACAACTTCGTGACGCAGCTTTTTCCGGCGGTGATGCTGTGCCTCGGAGAGCGACCCAAGATCAGCGCCGCGGCGGCATTCGCGGGAATTCTGGCCGGCGAGCTTGTCGTCGCGGCCATGACGATCGCGGGCGCGTCGATAGCGACGCTGGCGCCGAGCGCGCCGCAGTTTCTGAAGGATATGAATGTTGGTATTGTGGCGCTCGGGGTGAATATCATCGTGACCGCGGGTGCGGCGCTCGCCGCGCCGCGCGCGAAAGTGACTATCATCGCAATAGAGTGATGACGGGTTCGGTGCGTTGTGGACGCATCGTAATCCATGGTCACTTGCCACCTCGGCGGAACGGACACTATCGTATGCACATGCCCAAGCTCGAACGGCACTGGACCGTCGCCGACCGCGATGAGTTGCCCGATGACGGCAATCGCTACGAAGTCATCGACGGCGAGCTGTTCGTGACGCCGGCGCCCGCGCTGAGGCACCAGGAGGCCGTCGCGCAACTCTATCGACTACTCGCCGGCTATCTCGAGCACGATCGAGTTGGCCACGCGTTCATCGCGCCCGCCGATGTCGTCTTCTCGCCGAATCGCGGCGTACAACCCGACGTATTCGTTACGCCGCTGTTCAACGGACGCCGTCCGGAGCACTTCGACGACGTACGACGCCTCCTGCTCGCTGCCGAGGTGCTCTCGCCCTCATCCGCACGCGCTGACCATGTAGTGAAACGACGGCTCTTTCGCGACGAGCAGGTGGACGATTACTGGATCGTCGATCTCGACGCGCGCGCGATCGAGCGTTCGACGCCGGGCGACGCCCGCGTCGACGTGCTGGCGGAGACGCTCGAGTGGCACCCATTGGGTGCGAGCCAGCCGTTGACGATCGACCTCGCAGCGTATTTCGCCCGCGTGCTGGACGACTGACGCGGCGACATTACCAGTTTATTAATACCAACTTCATCACTCCATCCGCAACGCCACCATCGGATCCGCCCGACTCGCGCGCCGAGCCGGGCCGTAACTCGCCGCGAGCGCCGCCGCTCCGAGCACGCCCGCGGCAATCACGTAGATCGCGGGTTGCATCGCGCTCACGCCATAGAGCTTCGACTCGAGCCACCGCGCCGCAAGGATCGCCACGGCGATTCCACTCACCGCGCCGATGGCGGCGAGCACCGACGCTTCTCGGACCACGAGCCTTGCAACACGCCCAGGCTCGGCGCCGAGCGCCACGCGAAGTCCAAGCTCGCGCGTGCGCCGCTCTACGAGGAAGGAGATCAGTCCGTACAGCCCCGTTGCCGCGAGCAGCAGCGCGATTCCTCCGAATGCGCCAAGCAACCGACCAAGTGACCGCGTCGGCAAGATGGACTGTTCGACGAGTCGTTGGAGCGGCTGCACATTGAATACCGGCATCGCCGCATCGACTTCGCGCACCGCACGCCGCGCTTGCGCCACAACGGCCAGAGGATCGCCGCGGACGCGCACCGCGAACGTCGCCCTCGTCCAGGGATTCTGCGCGAACGGCTGAAAGAATTGCGGCTCTGGCGCGGCAGTGAGACTCGTCTGCTTGATGTCCTGAACCACGCCGACGATCATCGCGCCGTTCACGTGATGGCCGATCGCATCGCCGCGCGGCCAGTACTTCCGCGCGAACGTCTCGTTGATCACGCTCACTGGCGGCGCATGCGCATCGTCACCGTCGGTAAATGCTCGCCCGGCCACGACATGAATACCCAGGGCGGCGAAGTAGCCGGATGTCGCGATGATCCCGGTGATGAGCGGCTCGTGGCCGGACGCAACTGTCTGCCCCTCGATGCGGGCCGAGAATTGGGAGCAGCATCCTTTAATCGGCATGCGGTCCGTCGCTCCGGCGCTCATGACACCGTCGATCGAGCGCAGTCGATCGACGACAGACGCAACCAGCGTCGCTCGCGCCGCCGGAGTATCATAGCGCGGACCCTGCAGCGTTACGTCGAAGGCGAGCACGCCCGTTGGGTCGAGACCGAGCGGAATTTGCTGCATCCGCAACACGCTCTCGAGCGATAGCGCGGCGCCCACAACCAAAATGATCGAGAGCGCGATCTCGACCACGACGAGCATTCGTTGAAGCCGCGCGCGCGACGAGCCCAGCACTCCTCCGCGGAGAAGATCTGTAGCACGCACCCCAGCCAGCCGCATCGTCGGAACGATTCCAAACGCGAGGCCGGTGAGAATCGACATGCTGAGTGCAAAGAGCAGCGCGCGTCCGTCGAGGTCGAAGGTCATCCACGCGGGCACGTTGGGCGCCACGACGCGCGCCATGAGGTTACGCGCCCACAGTGCGAGGACGGCTCCCAACGCTCCGCTAACGAGTGCGAGCAACAGATTCTCGGTAATCAACTGTCGAACGATTCGCGGACCGCTCGCGCCGATGGCCGCGCGCACGGCGATCTCGCGCGTGCGCGTGACCGCGCGAGCGAGTTGAAGCGCGGCGACGTTCGCGCACGCGATGAGCAGCACCAGGATCGTCGCACCGATCATCGCCGTGAGCGCAGCTCGCGCTGAGCTGACGTACCGGTCGCGAAGAGGCGTGGTCATCGTGCTCACCTCGGCGTTCGATTCCGGATACTCGTGCGCGATTCGCGTCGCGATCGTCGCCAAGTCATGCCGCGCGGCGTCGAGTGATACATTCGGGCGAAGCGCTGCAAAGACTTCCAGATCGCGATCGCCGCGCCGGGTGTGGTTCCCATCGTAGCCTCCGGTCTCGATCGGCATCCACACTTCGACGCTCGACGGATATCGCGATCGATCCGGAATCACCCCGACGATGGCGCGCGACGCGCCATTGAGTACGACGGACTGACCCACCGCGGTGCGCGGATCACCAAACTCGTCGCGCGCGAATGCATCTGACACCACCATCACCGCCGGCGCGCCCGGCTGGTCGTCGGCATCCGAGAAGCGACGGCCAAATTCCGCGGTCACACCGAATGTCGGAAAGAAGCTCGCGCTCACGAGCGCCGCGGGCACTCGGCGCGCATCCTTGCGCACGAGCACGAAGTTCCGCTGCGCGAGCGCCGCCATGTCGTCGAACGAATGCTGCGACGCACGCCAGTCGAGATAGTCGGGATAGGAGCTGACGGTGCCCGACGTCGAATGACCCGAGACGGTCTGCACCACCATCAGCCGGTCGCCCGTGGGGTATGGCAGCGGTCGCAAGAGCAGTGTGTCGGCGATGCTGAACATCGCCGTCGTTCCACTGACGCCGAGTGCGAGTGTCGCGATCGCGGTGATGGTAAATACCGGCGTCCGCGTCAGTCTGCGCACCGCGTAGCGCACATCCTGCCAGATCGTCTCGAGCATCAGGGTACCGCGCGTCTCTCGGCTCTGCTCTTTCGTCAGCTCCACACCACCGAGCGCAAGGTGGGCGCGACGCAGAGCTTCGCCGCGCGGCATTCCGACGCGCTCATACTTTTCTGCCTCGCGCTCGACGTGAAAGCGCAGCTCGTCGTCGAGCTCGTGCTCCAGTGCGTCGCGATGGACCAGTGCGCGCACGCGGTACCGAAGATCGCTCCAAAGCTCCGAGAACATGTCGCCTCCGTTCGGTGCGTCGCCCGTTCAGCCCATGTCGAGTACGAGCGCGACGGCGGTCGTCAATCGCGCCCACGCTTCGGTTTCGGCGTCGAGTTGTTTTCGGCCAGTACGTGAGAGCTGGTAGTACTTCGCTCGGCGATTGTTGTCCGATGCACCCCACTCGGCTTTGATCCAGCCGCGCCGCTCGAGGCGATGCAACGCCGGGTAGAGCGAGCCTTGCGGAACCTGGAGCGCGGCGCGTGAGACTTGTTGGAGGCGTTCGGAGATCGCCCAGCCGTGCATCGGCTCGAGCGAGAGTGCCTTGAGGATCAAGAGGTCGAGAGTGCCTTGCGGCAGGTCGAGTCGGTCGTCGGTCATCGCGTTCCCTTTCGCTTCTACAAGAAGAGTGTGCCTTGCCCTGTAGAAGCGCAAGGGGGAAGTAGCGGCGGTATTGACGTTCCTGTACGGACGGCGATACTAGCAGGCATGAGATTATTGTGGACGACTCGACTCGGCCGGGTGTGCAAGCGTCTCGGTATGCTCGTCCCGATTTTCTTTGCCGCGCGGATTGGCGCCGCGCAGACGGGAGTGTTCGCCGGCGTCGTGACTAGCGACAGCCTTGGCCATGCCGTCACTCGCGCTGAAATCGCGCTGCCAGAGTTGCAGCGGACAACCATCGCTAACGAGCGTGGCGAGTTTCGATTCGGCGATGTACCGACAGGGCATTATGCCGTCACAGTACGCGCGATCGGCTTTCAAGTCTTCACGAGCACGATCGACGTGGTCGCCGGTCAGACGCTCGACGGTGAACTCATGCTCCTGCCAACGGTGGCGCAGCTCGATAGCGTCCGGACCACCGCCAGAGCGACGCCGCGCGTTCCACCGCAGCTTCAAGAATTCGAGGCGCGGCAGAAGGCGCGCATGTCTGGCTACTTCCTGACCGACAGCATGCTCCGGCGTCGCGAGCAAGACAACCTGGCGTCCATGATCGCAATGCTGCCAGGCGTCAGCGTTCAGACGGCGCCGCAAGGCGTGTTTCTCGGCTCATCGCACGGAGGAAACACTGTCGGTCCGATCTTCGAGACAGGTGGCGGCGGTCATGGCTGCTACTTCACCGTGTACCTCGATGGCCAAAAGATCTATACAAGCCGGCGACCACACAGACCCAATCGACTTTTCGAGGCTGCACGTCGAGGATTTCTACGGCGTCGAGGTCTACACGAGCGCACCGTCGACGCCGACGCAGTATTCCATGACCGGCGCGAGTTGTGGCGTGATCTTGCTCTGGTCCAGACCAGGGCATCACACTGCGGGCGTTCCGCGCTAGTCGCGCGCTGCAAATGACCGGATACTATCGTATGCACATGCCCAAGCTCGAGCGGCACTGGACAGTTGCCGATCGCGACGCGTTGCCCGAGGACGGCAACCGCTACGAAGTCATCGACGGCGAGTTGTTCGTGACTCCGGCGCCCGCGTGGAGGCATCAGGAGGCTGCGTTCCGTCTCTCCCGCCTCCTCGACGATTACCTCGCGAGTCAGAGGATCGGTCACGTGTTCGTCGCACCCGCCGACGTAGTCTTCTCGCCCAAGCGTGGTGTGCAGCCCGACGTGTTCGTCACTCCGCTCGTCAACGGACGCCGGCCCGAGCGATTCGACGACGTCCGTCATCTCTTGCTCGCGATCGAGGTGCTGTCGCCATCTTCGGCACGCGCGGACCGGGTGGCGAAAAGGACCTTATATCGCGACGAACAGGTTGATGAGTATTGGCTCATCGATCTCGATTCGAGAACCATCGAACGATCAACGCCGTCCGACGCGCGGATCGAAGTTGCGTCAGACACACTCGAGTGGCTTCCCAACGGAGCCGGCGAGGCATTGACGGTCGACGTCGCCACATACTTCGCGCGCGTACTCGACGCCTGAGCCCAACATCCGCGGCTACGCAGTACTACTACGCAGTACTCCTGCTCGTCACCACCACCGCCGCCACCACAATCAACAACCCGCCGACGATCGACAGCAATCCAAACGTGTCGTCGAACAGCGCGACGCCAAGTATTGCGCCCACGAGCGGCTCGAGATTGACGAACACGCCGGCCTGAGACGCCGGCACGCGCGCCAAGCCCCAATTCCAGAGCAGCGTCGCGATCGTCGTGGCGAACAAGCCGAGCGTCGCGACGGAGATCCACGTTCGCGCCGATAGCGTCGCGAAGTTCGGCAATCCCTCGGTGCCGATCACCCACACGGCAAGCAGCAGTGTACCGACGACGATCACGATCGCGCTCGTTGTCGCGGGCGAATATCGGCGCGCCATGAGACGCTGGCAGACGAGAATCCACACGACGCCGGCAAAGAGCGACGCGACCACGAGAAGATCGCCGAACAACGACGCACCGGGCCCACTGTCGGCGTCACCGCCGCCGAACGCCACGAGCCCAGCGCCGACTGTCGACGCGACCAGCCCACTCCAGCCGAACGCGTCCAGCCGCTCATGGGTGAAGAGCGCCGCGGCGACACCGAGCAGCACGGGCAGAATCCCGACCATGAGCGACGCGTGCGACACCGTGGTATGCGCGAGTCCCTGAAACTGCACGAGATACTGCACCGGAACGCCGACGATCGCGCCGGCGAGCACGAGTCCAACGTCGCGGCGCGCGATGCGAATGGGGCCGTGGCGTCGCTCGCGCCAGAGCGCGACGCTCATGCCCAGCGACGCGAACACGAATCGCAGCAGCACCATGTGCCCCACGGACAGTTCGGTCAGCGCCCACTTTCCGAATACGAAAGCGGTGCCCCAGACCGATCCGGCCGCGGCAAGCGCGGCGTATCCCATCGTGCGCGTGGCTGGAGGCCGATTCTCCGTCACGGCGCTCCGGAGCTGCGATTGGTGGACGTCGCGATACTAACCTCGCGGCGTCCGCTGCAACTGCGCGATGAGCGACGCGACGCGCGCGCGCGTATCGGCATGCGTGAGGTGCGGCTCGACCGATTGCAGCAGCGCCAACTGGCGAGCGGGTCCCAGACTCCCGGTCGCCGATAGCATCCAAGTGCGGACCCACGCTCGCGTGTCATCGAGGTCCGCGGTCACGAGCTCGGTCGCGTGCTGACTGCCCCGCCCCGAGAATGCGACAAGTACCTGCGACGGCAGCGACTGGTCGCCGACGACGCGCTGCACGTCGTCTATGAGCGTTGTGTCATTTGTGCGTGCCACGGCGACGAGCGCGTCATTCTGGATCGCGTCCATGTACGACGGGGTCGTCAATCCTTGCAGGATCAACGCATGACGGCCCGCCGGATCGAGCTTGACGAGCGCCGTGAGTCCCGCGGCGCGAACGATGTAACTCGAGTCAGACGCCCATGCCGCTCGCGCCAACGTCAGCGCGCGGTCGCCGCCCACCTCGGCCAGCGATGCCACCGCCGCGGCCCGCACCTGTGACGACGTGTCGCGCATCGCGCGATCGAGTGCTGGCACCGCGATCTCGGCCGGGAATGATTCCAGCGCCGACGCCGCTCCCGCACGCGTCAGGAAGTAGTCGGCGCTCGTCGTCGCGGTGGCCAGCGCCGCTCCCGCGGCAGCATCCGTCTTCCGAGACTCCAACTGCTCGATCACCCACTCGCGGTTCCACAGATTCGGATCGCGGCGCAACTGCGTCGCCAAGGCGTCAGTGGGCTGATCGAATGTTAACTGTTTTAGTATCTGATTTTTATCATCAAAAACAATCATCGTCGGCGCGGACATCACCTTGTCGACGACAATGGTGTCCTCGCGCTGGGTGATCCAGGCGTCGCGGACGACGTCGCCGACGGCTGTGCCGACGCGCACGGTGACCGGCATCCGGAAGACTTCGGGAATCGGATAGCGCATGCCGGTACTGTCCGCCTTCAGCGAATCGAGCTGCGTCTGGCGCGCGATGAGCGTCACGGCGTGGCGCGTGGCGTCGTAGCTGGACGTTACCGTGAACGACGGATGCCCTGCCGAATAGATCCACTCGGACCAGAACCAGTCGAGGTTCTCGCCGGTCGCCTCGAGGAACGCCTGGCGCAAATCGTCCGACGTCGCGCCGCGCAGTGAATGGTCAACCAGGTACCGATGCAATCCCGCCCAGAAGCGTGCGTCGCCGAGGTAGGTGTGCAACATCTCGAGAACGAGCGCGCCCTTGGGATAGATATTGTTCGAGCCCATCGACGCGAGCGGCATCGGGCGCCGCGACTCGTACCCTAAGTATTGCGGATACTCGTTCGCGTAGTAGTCCTCGGCCGCATGCTTGCCGAGTTTCTGGAGCCAATACTGCCCCGGCATGAACTCGGCGAAACCTTCATTGAGCCAGGTATTCGCCCAATTCTCGGTGGTGACGTAGTCGCCAAACCATTGATGGGCCAGCTCGTGCGGGATGAGCGTATACTGATACCACGGCCGGTCGTGGTACGCGCGCGCATCGGGGAGCCAGTCGACGAGCGTGGTCGCGCTGACGTTCTCCATCCCGCCGAAAAAGTCCGCGACCGTGGTCTGTGCATACTTCGCCCACGGAAACGGAACGCCCGTGAGCCGCGCGTAGGTGTCGATCATGTCGGCCGTGATGTGGAAGAGCGGCCGCGCCAGCGCGCTGTCCTGATGATAGACGTACGCGTCCATCGGGATGTTCTTGTACGTGTCGTGCACCTTCGCCAGCGGCGCCACTACGAGCGACACGAGATAGGTCGCGCTCGGCGTCGATTGATTCCAATGCAGCGTGTGCATGCCCGCGCCGGCCGGTGTGTCTCCGGTCAATACGCCGTTCGACACGGCCATGTCGGCGGTGGGCACGGTCGCGTCGAGCTCCCACGTCATTTTATCATTAGGAAAATCATATGTCGGAAACCAGTAATGATTCTCCATGCTCTCGCCCTGACTCCAAATCTGCCGCGGCGACTTGGGCCGCTGCTCGATGAACGTCAGGCCATGGCCGCTTTCGATGCGCGCGTCGTAGTCGATCGTGAAGCGCACGGTATCGTCCATCGCCACTGGCTTGGGCAAATGCACGACGAGCGTGTCGCCGTATCGCGACGAGCGCAGTGTGCCGCCGCTCGGCGAGGTGACGCTGCGCACGGCCAGCAACTTTCCCGCGTCGAGAATCACCGAATCGAGCGCCGGACGGCGAGCAACCAGCGTGGTGGCCACGCTTCCCTTGAACGACGTCGAGTCCCAGTTGAAATCGCGCACCGCAATGCGTTGATGCACGATGTCATAATCGTGCGAGCGCGTGTAGGCGTCGTTCGTCATGCGCTCGAGATTTGGGTTCAGCGTCTGCTGGCCGCGGGCCGAAGCGGCGGCGAGGACGATGAGGACTCCGGACAGCGCGCGCGATCGCATCAATGGAATTGGGGTGTCTGGGCGACCCCAATGTACCGGTGCCGAGGCCAGCAGCGCCAATCGCGGCGGCCACAACGGCGTCCGATGGCCGATCGCAAGCAGTTCCCGAGAAAGGCAGGCGACTGCTGGTCGCGCACGCGGTATGCACCGGATTCGCCCGGCTCTCACTATACAGGCGTTCCATGCATAACTCTTTGATGCACCGCTCGCGGCACTGGGTTCTCTTCCCCGCGCTGCTCGTTTCTTTCGCCGGATGCAAGCGCAGCGACACCACGCCAGCCAACACGCAGGCCAACACACTGCCGGGGGCGCCGGCTACACCTGACTCGGCCGCTGGAGCTGTGGCGTCACCTTCGGACGGCGGTGCTGCCGCGCCGCTGATGCTACGCGGCACCGTCGCAAGTGTCTCGTCGACCGAGCTCGTACTGAACACCGACAGCGGCACGACGACGGTGAAGCTCGACCAACCGTTCAACCTCTACACGCGTGCGGCGGGCAAGCTGTCCATGGTCACAGATTCGTCGTTCATCGGCGTCACGTCGGTGAAGCAGCCGGACGGCTCGGAGCGGGCGACGGAAATTCACGTCTTTCCCGAAGACCTGCGCGGCTTGGGTGAGGGCAGTCACATGATGACGCCGGACACGAGCGCCGCCGGGAACCGCATGACGAATGGCACCGCATCGCCGGCGCCGGCAGCTGCCCCGTCGCGCATGTCAAACGGTAGCGTCAGCAGCACGAATGGATCGACGCTCATCGTACAATATGCGGGCGGATCGCAAACCATCACGGTGCCGCCCACGACGCCGGTAACTCACTTCACGCTATCGTCGAAGCCGCCTCGTGCCGGAGAGCAGTTAGTTGTTCTCGCGACACGAGCGGCGGACGGATCGCTCACGTCGAGCAAAGGGCTGACGACGAAGCAGTAGCGATCTTTACGGCAGCTTCTGACCGAGCCCGATCACCTCGCCACTCGCGAGGACATGGCCCTTCATCGCGTCGGTCAGTTGTGCGTACGTCGTGGTGCCCGCCGGAATCGCCGTATCGAGTGCGAAGACTTGAATGTGATACCGATGCTTCGGACCGGCGGGCGGGCGCGGACCGGCGAACGGCGAACTCGCGCCGCGCATGTTCGGTCCATTCTGCGCGCCGCCGGGCGGCGCGGTCATTCCCGCCGCGAGCGTCGTCACCGTCGCCGGAATGTTCACCATGGTCCAATGCAGAATCGGTGCGCCGCGTGACAGCGCGTCGCCGTCCTGCATGATCGCCACGTAGGACGTCGTGCCTGCCGGCCCCGCGGTCCACGTCAGTCCGGGAAAAACATTCTTGCCGTACTGCGTGTTGTCGATCGGAAAGTCACCGCCGGCGGCGAAGGAAGGCGTCGTAACGGCGAGCTTGGCGCCGTTCTTCGCCGGCACGTTCACCAGCGCGAGCTGTGCGGCTGCAACCTCTGTCGCGGCAGGCGGCTGTTGCGCGTGCGCCAGCGATGCCATTCCCAGTCCCAATGCCAACGTGCCAAACGCGATACGTGTTTTCATGAGTCGGAGATCCTCTGTCGTAGTGACGTCTGTGGCGCGACCGATCAATCGGTCGCGCCACACAAACACACACAGAGTATGCGACGAGTCAATGCGCCGCGCAAAAGCTCACGCGCTCAGCAGCCCGTCACGAGAAAGGTTCGATAGGTCGCGCTACCCGACACCGGCGGTGCCACCACGAGCGTGTAGTTCTGCCCCGCTATGAGAACGAGCGTGCCGGCATCGGCCACCGTGCTCGTGCCCGCGCCGGTATTCAACGTCACCGCAAGTGAATCGGCGGGAACGTTCATGAAATTGCCGGCTGTGCCGAAGCCGACGGTCGCGCCTGTGCCCAGCGCGCTGTCCGGACCAACGGCAACCACGCTGCCGATCGCCGACGCACCGTTGACCACACGCAGCCCAGCGTTGCCAGTGGTCGGCGTGAATCCCGCATTGTCGACGTTGAGAAACTGTGTTGTACCGTCAGACCCCGGATACGCAACGACGGTATAGTTTCCGCCGCTGGCGAACGTCTGCGTGAATCCCGGAATCGATGTCGTGGTGCCGGCCTGATTGAATCCGATGCCGAGCCCTGAGGTGCCGCTCGTGTTTGCTGCCGTACACGTCGAGCTCTGGCCGAATCCAAGATTGCCGTTTCCGGGATCGACCACTGCAGCGCTCGTCTCGTCGATGCTCGAGTCAGTCGCGTTGGCGAAGCGTACGGTCGCCGTGTTCGGGACGTTGGTGACGCTGGAGTCGCCGCACGCAGCGAGCGCGCACAGCGACGCGAGCGAAAACAACGCGACCGTCGCGCGAATGGGTGAAATCATGTCCTGCCTCCTGAAACGTGTGTATGGATCGCTCGCACACAGTGAGTGGCGAGCACGTCGGCGAGTCGTGGGCGACCAGCGCCAGGATTCTTCACGCCTGCAAACGCCGAACCATCGACAGGCACGGTTGCGTCACCAATTAGTATTCTCTAAACAGGCCCGAGCAACGAAGCGAGAAAACTTAGCGGCGTTGCTCCGGCAGTTTTTTTCGTGCCGCGCTATCTGCTTCATCGGACCCGCGCGGTGACGAGCCGAACGTTGAACGCGCCGCCGTGGCTCACGCGCGACATCAGACTCCTGCTGAGCGGGCGCGCGCTGCGCAGTTTGTCGCAAGGATTTCTTACCGTCATCGTGCCGGTGTACCTCGCGCGCCTTGGCTACAGCGCGACGCGCGTTGGCGTCGTCTTCACCGCGGGCGCCGCAGGCAGCATCGCGCTCACCGCATCCGTCGGTCTCTTCGCGGATCGCATCGGACGCAAACCACTGCTCATTGCGCTCGGTCTGTTGACCAGCGCCGCGGCACTCACGTTTGCAGTCACCACTCAATTTGCGATTCTGCTGATCGCCGCCGCATGCGGTACCATCGGTCGCGGCGGCGGCGCTGGATCGAGCGGCGCGTACGGACCGTACTATCCGGCCGAGCAACCGCTCATCACCGAGAAAGTGCCTGATCGCACGCGGACGCACGTGTTCGGCGTCGTCGCCGTCGTCGGCGTGCTCTCAGGCGCAGTCGGCTCGCTGGCGGCGGCATTGCCAACAGAACTCTATCGATGGTTCGCGCTGCCGGAAATCCAGGGCGATCGCGCGATGTTCTTCGCCGCCGCGGTGATTGGCTGCGCGATGGCGCTCGTGATTCTTCCGGTGAACGAGCCGCCGCCGTCGCCGCGCAAGCCGGGCCGGCGATTGCAGCCGGCGACGACCCGCGTGCTGTGGCGCTTCCTGATCACCAACGCCACAAATGGCCTCGCGGTCGGAATGCTCGGTCCAGTGCTGGTGTACTGGTTTCACGTGCGGTTCGGCGCGACGGTCGCGCAGCTTGGCACATTGTACTTCCTGGCGAATCTGCTCGCCGCGCCGTCGAACCTCATGGCAGGCTACGTCGCAAAACGACTTGGCACCGTGCGCGCCGTGGTAACGCTGCGTGCGATCGCCGTGATCTTGATGGCGGCGATGGCGCTCGTTCCAACTTTCCTCATGGCTGCCCTGCTCTTTCTCGTGCGCACGCAGGTGAACACCATGGCCAATCCGATGCGCCAGTCGTTCCTGATGGGCATCGTCGATCCCGCCGATCGAAGCGCCGCAGCCGGCTTGTCGAACCTCCCGCTGCAGATTCTCTCGAGCGCCGGACCGACGATCGCCGGGCAGCTCATGCAATTCGTGTGGGTGAGTCTCCCGCTCGAGCTGGCGGCCGGACTGCAGGCGGTGAATACGGTGCTGTATCACGCGTTCTTCCATAAGATGCGGCTTCCGGAGGAGCGCGACTATGTTACGCGTGACCCTGCCGCGCCTCGCCAGCCCTCATCGGAATGACATCTCCTCCGCTCGAACTCGGCCTCGACACATTCGGTGACGTCAGCGCCGGACCCGATGGCGCTCCGCTGTCTCACGCGCAGGTCATTCGCAATGTGATCGCCGAGGCAGTGCTGGCGGATAGTCTTGGCGTCGACTTCATTGGGTTGGGCGAACACCATCGCGAAGACTTCGCGATCTCGTCGCCCGACGTGGTCCTCGCCGCCATCGCCGGTCAGACGAAGCGCATTCGACTCGGCTCGGCCGTGACGGTGCTCAGCTCCGATGATCCCGTGCGCGTGTTTCAGCGCTTCGCGACGCTCGACGCTGCGTCCAATGGACGCGCGGAAATCATTCTTGGGCGCGGATCGTTCACCGAATCGTTTCCGCTATTTGGCTATCCGCTGTCGCAGTACGAGGTGCTCTTCGAGCAGAAGCTCGATCTGTTCGACGCGCTGCTGGATTACAATCGCACGCATCATCCCGTGACATGGGAAGGCACGATGCGCGCGCCGCTCACCGACCAGCGCGTCTTTCCGGTTACCGAGAGCGGCGAGTTGATGACGTGGATCGGCGTGGGCGGGAGCGTGGAGTCGATGGTGCGCGCCGCAGGCTTCGGCATGCCGGTGATGCTCGCCATCATTGGCGGCGACCCGCGACGCTTTCTCCAGCACGTGCGCATGTACCGGCATACGTTCGACCCGAGCGGCGAGACCGGATTACCGCTCGGCGTTCACTCGCCTGGGCACATCGCCGACACCGACGAGCAAGCGCGCGACGAGTTGTGGCCGGCGTACAAGGTCATGCACGACAAGATCGGCCGTGAGCGCGGATGGCCGCCGCTCCATCGCGCGACCTTCGAACAGGAGGCGGAGCAGGGATCGTTGTACGTGGGCTCATCCGAAACGGTGGCGCAAAAAATCGCCGCGACGTCGCGTGTGCTCGAGCTGTCGCGGTTTGATTTGAAGTACAGTTGCGGCCCGTTGTCGCACGAACGGATGATGCATTGCATCGAGCTCTACGGCCGCGTGGTGATTCCACGTGTGAGGGAGCTGCTCGCGCCGGCGTGAACCAGCGCGACGCTCCGCTGCACGGACGCTCGGTCACTCTCGCTGGTACGTGTCCGTTTCGCCCTGGAAGATCTCCGTCAACACGTTGCCACTCAGCGACCCCTGGTACGAGTAGCCGTCTGTTTGGTCGTTGAACGTGATCGATCCGTTGACGCTCGACCAGAAGCCTTCCTCGGTGGTGACGGAACCGTCGCTGTACTGCGAATCGTTGCTATAGCTGCCGTCGTTGCGAAGCGTGAGGACTTCGCTCGTGACCGTGAACCCGCTGCTGAACGTGTACGGTAGCGACGATCCGTTAACCGAGCGGAGCGTGAACGTTCCTGAGATCGACCCCGACGGCGACGTCGAGTCATTACTACATGCCGCGAGCCCAATGGCGAGCGCGACGACTGCGATGCGGCGCATACTGCGCGTGGCGTACATGGCGTGCTTCCTCCAGCAACGTGTGAGTGGATGGTTCATGATGCGACTTAGCAACTCCTAAACCGCGACGCGCAGGTCGCAGCGGGCCCAGCACGATTCCGCAAATGAAATGACGCCCGCAATCCATCGAACGGACTGGGGCGTCATTTCTCGTTCTGCGCTGCGGCAGTCGTGCGACTAGTGGATCAACTGCAGCCCGAGAATGCCCGTCAGAAGCGAGCCGAGGACTGAGTAGTTGCCGTTCTGATAGTTGCCGTATTGCGTGCGGCTATAGTAGCCGTCCTCGTAGCCGCGTTGGAAGCCCTGGCGGAAGTAGTAGTTGTAGTCACCCTGGCCGATATACGAACCATCATAGCCGTAGTTCGCGTCCTGGTAGGCGTACGAGTTCTGGTAGTCGAAGCGCCACCCGTCCTGTCGATCGGCCTGACCGGCCATCACACCTTCCTGATAGCCGTCGTTCACCGCGCGCTGCAATTCCTGCGCGCCATACTCGTTGGTCTCGTAGTACGTGCCGCCGCGGTTGTAGCGATAGCTGTACGGCGTGTAGTAGTACGGATCGTTGTAATAGTTACGCTCGGCCCGCAGGCGCATCTGCTGCTCGCGCAGCATTTCGAGGTATTGCTGCTGCACACGGTACTGCGACAGGCGATGCTGCTCCTGAAGTCGCGGGGACAGTTGCTGCAAGCTCTGCATGCGTTGAGCGAGGCTCCGCTGGTAGGACGTCGCGAGCTGTTGCTGTTCGCGAATGCGCTGATCCTGTTGCTCGCGCGACAGGCGCGATTCATTGCGCGGCGGCTGCGGATAGGCGCGCTGCGGCTGCGGGATCGGGCGCTGCGGTTGTGCTTGCGGAAGCTCGCGCTCCCGAGGCGACTGTTGAGCGCGCTGAGGCTGCGGCTGCGGAACTGCGCGCTGCGGCGCTGGTTGTGGAACTGCCCGCTGCGGCGCTGGTTGTGGAACGGCGCGCTGAGGTGCTGGCTGCGGTACCGGACGCTGAGGTTGCGCGTGCTGCTGTGCATGCTGCGGCTGCGGCGCGTGCTGCGGCGGTTGCGGTCGCGTCTCGTGCTGCCGAGGCGACTGCTGTTGA
This sequence comes from Gemmatimonadaceae bacterium, assembly GCA_036499625.1. Lineage (GTDB taxonomy): Bacteria > Gemmatimonadota > Gemmatimonadetes > Gemmatimonadales > Gemmatimonadaceae > JAQBQB01. The sequence goes on along the minus strand of DASYDJ010000035.1, from coordinate 140,986 downwards.
GGCGGCTGTTGCGGCTGCGCGGCTGGGTGCTGATCCGAGTTTCCGCGGTCGTCGTGCCGCTTGCCATTGTCCTGCTGCGCGTGAAGTGGGGCGACGCCCGCAATGAGCACGAGCCCGGCGGCCACGCTGATCGAACGAATCGTTTTCATCTGAACACCCTCCAGTCAACGCTCCCGCGGCAGGCGAACGGCCCCAAGGCGCGGGAAGCCAGGCGGGGGACGCACGGCGCTGCAATCGCAACGCCCATGCCCCTACCGTGATATGTATACACCCGGTTCGCACCGGCGATCCCAAGAAAAAAGTGTCGAGTATTTTCTAATATTTTGTCATTCTGGCGACAGCTGGAAGAGGGCGTGGGACCGAACCCGCGGAACTCGGGAACATTGTGACGCAGCGCACCAACCCTTGACGCTTTGCAGCCGCATCGGTACGATACCTAAGAACCTTAGGTTTGAGGCCTCATGCCACGCCGAACGCCCAACGCGCCATCCGCGGATTCCGAGCTCGGTCTCCTTCGCGGCACGCTCGATCTCTTCATTCTCAAGACGCTCTCCTGGGGTCCGATGCACGGACTCGCGATCCTCCAATGGATCGAGCGCACCACGCGCCAACGCCTCCAGATCGAAGAAGGCGCGCTCTATCCCGCGCTGCATCGCATGGAGGACAAAGGTTGGCTCGACGCCGAGTGGGGGCATACCGACGTTGGGCGCCGCGCGAAGTTTTATCGCCTCACGCCGGACGGACGGCGGCAGTTGTCCAACACGATCATCAAGTGGAACCAGTACGCTGAAGCCGCCGCTTTGATTCTCTCCGCAAAGGGAGTCACGCCATGAGCAAACCGGAACGCTGGAATCTTCGCCGAGTCTTTCGACTGCCCGCCACTCGCGCGCGCGTCCGCGCCGACGTCGATGCGGAGCTCGAGTTCCACATCGCCGGCCGCATCGAGGAGCTGATGGCACAGGGCCTCTCTCGCACCGACGCCGAAAATGAAGCGCGTCGGCGATTGGGTGATTTCGCCAACATCGAGCGCGAAGTCGAGCGCGTGAGCCGCCACACGGAGCGCCGCCGGACGATCGGTGATCACGTCGAAGCGCTCGTCAGCGACGTCCGCTATGCGGTGCGATCGCTCATCCGACAGCCCATCTTCACCGCCGTGGTCATTCTCACGTTGACGCTCGGCGTCGGCGCCACGTCGGCAATTTTCCATGCGGTGGATCGGGTCGTGCTGCATCCGCTTCCCTACCCGAACGCCGACCGGATCGCGTACCTCGGAACTCAATGGGGCAAGACGCCGCCGATTGGCGCCGTGGCGCCGCGGCGCTTCCAGTTCTGGCATGACAATAGTAGAATCTTCGACGCGCTCGGCGTCTCGACGACGATTGGCCCTGTGGTGGGCGATGACGGCGGCGCGCCCGTCGAAGGCATTCGCGTCACGCAAGCCTTCCTGCGCGTGGTGGGCGCGGCTCCAATCATCGGACGCAGCCTGCTCGCGCGCGACTACACGGCTGACGCGGCGCCCGTTGTACTTCTCGGTCACTCGCTCTGGGTGAGTCGATTCGGCGGCGACCGGAGCGTGGTCGGGCATACAGTTCGCCTCGACGGTACGACCTACACGGTCGTCGGCGTCTTGCCGGCGTCGTTCGAAATCGCCGAGCTGGCGACGCCGCCCGCGGTCGTCGAGCCACTGGTGTTCTCGGCCAAGGCCTTGGAGGACGTCGGAGCCAATTACACGGCGGTCGGTCTCCTGAGGAGCGGTGTGAGTCGCAAGCAGATCGACGACGACGTCGCGCGAATGACTGCCAACTATCGCAGCGCGTTTCCCGAGCGCATTGCAAAGGATGAAGGCGACATCGTGGCGATGACCTACGGGCAGATCTTCGCGCCGGATCTCGCGCCGCAGCTTTGGATCATGCTCGGCGCCACGGCGTTCGTGTTTCTTCTCGCGTGTGCGAACGTGGCGAATCTGGTGCTCGCTCGTGCGCTCACGCGCCAGCGCGAGTTTGCTGTGCGTGCGGCACTCGGAGCCGGGAGATCGCGCATCGTACGGCAGATCGTCGTCGAGATGCTGCTGCTCGGCGTCGCATCCGCAGCGGTCGCAATCCCGGCGAGCTTGGCGACGGTGCGCGGCCTCGTCGAGTTGGCGCACCGGTCGCTCATGCGCGACAGCCAACTGCACGTCGACACGCGCGTCGTCGTATTGACGACGCTCGTCGCGGTCGGCGCCGCTGTGCTCATTGGCCTTGTCGTCGCCATGGCGACGACGAGCGCCAATTTCACACGGTCGCTCTCGGGGAGCGCGCGTACCAATGCCACCGGCGGAAGCACGAGTCATCGCGGCGTGCGCGGACTGCTCGTCGGCATCGAGTCGGCAATCGCGGTGGTGTTGCTCGCCGGCGCAGGCTTGCTGATCTCGAGCTTCTTCAATGTGCTGCACGTCGATGGCGGCTTCCGCCGCGAGGGCGTGTACACAGCGACCGTCGCCCATCCGCCACTCGACTACAAGACGCACGACGCTAGCCTGCGCTTCGCACAACAGGTGCTCGACAATCTGCGTGCGACACCCGGCATTGTGGACGAGGCCGCAACCGTGACGCTGCCGCTGCAACGTGGAACGAATATGCCGACGACCGTCGAAGGGCGAAACGATCTCACGGAAGGTGCATCCGAGTGGCGCGCCGTGAGCCCGTCGTACTTTCGCACGATGGACATCCGGCTCGTGGCGGGCCGCGACTTGAGCGAGTCCGACGTTGCGGGAACGACGCCAGTCGTGCTCGTGAGCGAGTCGTACGTCAAGCGATTCTTCAACGGCGAAAATCCAATCGGTCGGCGCATTCTCGTCGGCTGCTACAAAGGGTGTCCGCGCCACGCATGGGAGCCGGCGCGCGAGATCGTCGGCGTGGTGCGCGACGTGCGCGACATGTCGCTCGAGCAGAGTGCGCCGCGCCACACGGTGTGGGTTCCCTTGGCGCAGATCACGAATGATCCCGGCGTGCCGGCGTTCGTGGTCCGCGCGACCGATCCGAGTGTGGCGGCGACCGCGCTCCGTCGAGCGATCGCGGACGCCGAGCCGCGAATGGGCATGCCCGACGTCGCCGCCATGAGTGATCTCGTATCGGCGTCGATGTCGTGGCGGCGGTTCAGCACCGTGTTGATGGTGTGTTTCGCGGCGCTCGCTCTCGTGCTCACGTGCGTCGGCATCTACGGCGCGGCATCGTATGCGGTCTCGCAACGAGTTCGGGAGATCGGCATTCGCATGGCCCTCGGCGCGCGGCCCCACAGCGTCGTCGCCCTCGTCGTTCGGCAGGGAGTGATGCCGGCGGCGATTGGACTGTGCGTTGGACTGCCGGTGGCGTTGGCGCTGTCGAGGGTGCTGAAGACGCTGCTGTTCGGAGTTGGGCCGCGCGATCCGATGTCGTTTGCGGCGGTGGCCATCGTGCTACTCGGCGTCGCGATCGTCGCGAGCTATGTCCCGGCGCGGCGGGCGGCGCGGGTGGATCCGGCGAGGACGTTGCGGATGGAGTGAACGTCGACGTTGTCATTCCGAGCCGTAGGCGAGGAATCTGGCATGCCGATCCTGTGGCTGGCTTCTCGACCGGGATGGTAGATCCCTCGTCGCGGCGCTCATCGGGATGACAATTTGGCGTGCTCCGGTGCAAACCTTTTGCACCCCTGGCGCATCTAATGGAGTGAGGACATGTTCCATTAGACCGGTATAGGGAAGCACTTAGGAGCACTTTCATTCGCGCGCGGAGCACGCATGTTCGACAAAGAATCCGGCCTCCTGCAGGGGACCGTGGAGCTGCTGGTGCTGAAGACCCTCACCTGGGGGCCGATGCACGGCTACGGAATCGCCAGCTGGATCGAAAGCGCGACCGACGACGTGCTGAGCGTCGAGGAAGGCTCGCTCTACCCTGCCCTGTATCGCATGGCGCGCAAAGGCTGGATCAAGCCCGAGTGGGGCGTGTCCGAGAACAACCGCCGCGCCAAGTACTATCGGCTGACCGCCGAGGGCCGTCGCCAGTATCGCGAACAAATGTCGGGCTGGCGGCGCTTCACTGCCGCCGTCGATCAGGCCATCTCCACCCGCACCGCTCCCGCATGGGCGAGGCAGTCATGAGCGACACTCCCGAGCGCGACTACCGATTCGTTCCGGCAAAGCCGGAAGCTGAAGTCGACGACGAGCTGCGGTTCCACCTCGAGCGTCGCATTCAACAATTCATCGATCGCGGGATGTCACCCGACGACGCGCGACGCGCGGCCCTCGAGCGGTTCGGCGACATGAAAGGCATTCGAGAACAGTGCGAGCAACTGCTCGCGGATGAGCGCCGCGCCGAGGCGCGGCGCAATTGGCTCGACGATCTCCGGCAGGACCTGCGGTTCGCCGTCCGGTCCGCGGTTCACGCGCCGGTCTTCTCTCTGCTCGCAATCGCGACACTCGCCCTTGGCATCGGCGCCAACGCCGCGGTGTTCGGTGTGGTGAAGTCCGTGTTGCTGAACCCACTGCCCTACCGCGACGCCGCACGTCTCGTGCGCGTCAACGCACCATTTCACAATGGCACGGGCGTGGGCGGTTCACTCAGCGCGGGCACCGTCAGCGACATGCGTGAGCGCCAGCAGTCCTTCTCGAGTACGGGCGTCTTCATGTCACCGCGCGACGTCGTATACAGCGGCGATGAGCCGCAGGTGCTCAAGCTGATGTGGGCCGAGCCGTCGCTCTTTCGAACGCTCGGCGTTTCACCTGTGCGAGGCGGCGGGTTTCGCGACGAAGACGCTGGCCACGACACGGCCGCCGTCGTGATGCTATCCGACGGTGTGTGGCAGCGACTGTTCGCCGGCGACCCGAAGGTGATCGGCCGCGTGATTCGTCTCAACGGAATTCCACGCACCGTCGTCGGGGTCCTACCGCACTCCTTTGTCGCGCCAGAAGGCAATCCAGACTTCTATTTCCCGTTGGGGATCGCGCCGTACATGCTCAATCCCATCTCCGTGCGCGGGTCGCATTCGTTTGGAATGGTCGCGCGACTCAAGCCGGGCATCGCGATGAGCGCGGCGCAGAACGAACTGCGCCGTATCGGCGACGTGCTGGAGCATCTCTACGCCAAAGACAATCTCGGCATCGGTCTCGCTGGAGTACCGCTGCGCGACAACATGGTTGGCGACATCCGAACACCACTACTCATTCTCTTGGCCAGTGCAGCGCTCGTGCTCCTCATCACGTGCGCCAATCTCGCCGGCGCACTGTTGTCGCGTACGATCTCGCGGCGGAAGGAATTCGCGGTTCGCATCGCACTCGGCGCGGGGCGCGGCCGAGTGGTGCGGCAACTGCTCACCGAGAGTGTGCTGCTTGCGGTGATCGGTGGCGCTGTGGGTTTGGTGCTGGCTGCGGTCGGCCTTCGACTCGTACATACCCTCGCGCTCACGTCGTTGCCGCCGTACGCGGATCTCGCGCTCGACCCCGGCGTTGTCGTGGTGACGTTCGCGATCGCGCTCGCGACGGGAATCGCATTCGGTGTTGGGCCGGCGCTCGCCGTCGGCCGCGCGGATCCACAGGGTACGCTGCGCGAACAAACTCGCGGATCGAGCGAGAGTCGCCGCACACGGCGCGCGCGGGGAATGTTGGTCGCCGGACAATTGGCGCTGTGTGTCAGCCTCCTCGCTGCCGCCGGTCTGCTCGGCCGCAGCTTGTGGGCGATGATGACGGCACCGGTTGGATTCAATCCAAATGACGTGCTGACCTTCACCGTGCAGCTCCCGAGTCCGCGGTGGACCAAGCCGGAGATGCAATTACAGTTTTATGATGAACTGACGGCAAAGATTCGTGCGTTGCCTGGCGTGAGCGACGTCGCGGTCACGTCGCAGATGCCAATGAACGTCAAGAACAGCAACGGGCTGTTCATCCGCAGCTCGCCGTGGGCGGAGAATCAGCCCGTACCGTTCATCCTGACGTCGATCGTGTCCGATTCGTTCTTCCATACGCTCGGCATTCCGCTGCTGAAGGGGCGGACGTTCGCCGAAACGGATCGCATGGACACGCCGTCGGTGCTGGTGATCAACGAGGCGATGGCGAAGCGCTATTGGCCGAAGGGCGACGCCGTTGGCGCGCAGGTACACATTGGACCGCCAAATCCGACGGCGCCGTGGATCACGGTGGTCGGTGTGGTGGGAAGCATGCGAAACGATCCGACGGCCCTGCGCCCCGAGCCGATGATGTTCCTCGCGATACGACAGGAAGATTACGGGAACAACTTCGTCGTGCGCACGTCGGGTGATCCGCTGGCGCTGGCGCCGAGCGTGCACAAGGTGATCGCGGCACTTGATCCGACGCTGCCGATGTACAACGTGAACACGCTGCAATCGGTGATCGACGAGCGGTTTGCGACGCGCAGACTGCCCGTGCTCTTGATGACGGCGTTCGGTGCGCTGGCTTTGGTGCTCGCGTCGGTCGGCGTGTACGCGATGTTCGCGAACATGGCGGCAGCGCGTGAGCGCGAGTTTGGCGTTCGCGTCGCACTCGGCAGCACACCGGCCAATATCGCCGCGCTGGTCTTACGACAGGGCGGCGTCTGGATGCTGATCGGGCTCGCACTGGGCGCGATTGGTGTCGCGGCGGCAGCGCGGCTGCTCAGGACGCAGCTCTATGGTGTGCCGCCGTTCGATCCGTTGGCGATCGGCGTGGCGGTGTTGGTGTTGCTGGTGTGCGCGGGCGTGGCGTTGCTGGTGCCGGTGCGGCGGGCGAGCCAGGTGGATCCGATAACTGTGCTGCGGTGAGTAGGCGCTGGCGCGCCTACCGCTCCTGCTCCGTAGGCCGCACCAGCATCTCGTTCACCGCCACGCGTCGTGGCCGCGTCACGATGTACGCGATCGCATCAGCAATGTCCTCCGACTCGAGCAACTCCGTCCCTTCGAACGCCGGTTTGACCATCTCTTTGATCTCCGGACGCAGATGATCGGTCAGCTCTGTTGCCACCGCCCCGGGTTCGACGAGCGACACGCGCACGTGGCGCTTCGTGACTTCTTGTCGTAACGATTCACTGAACGCGCCCACGCCGAATTTCGTCATGTTGTACACGCCCGATCCCACTCGTGCGATGCGCCCAGCGACGGAGCTGATGTTCACGAGATCCGCTACGCGCCGCTCAGAGCTATTGGCTGCGTCGAGCAGATGCGGTAGCGACGCCTTCGCGACGTAGAGCAGTCCGAGCAGATTCAAGTGCACCATCCGCTCCCACTCCTCGAGTGGCGCGGATTCGATGGGGCCGAGCAGCATGACGCCGGCATTGTTAATCACCGTGTCCAGTCGGCCGAGCTCGCGCACGGCGTGCTCGACGGCGGCATGGGCCTGCGGTTGCTCGGTGACGTCCGCCTCGATCGCGATCGCTCGGCCGCCTGCTTTGCCGATCGTCGCGGCGAGCGTGTCGAGACGATCCTTGCGGCGCGCGACGAGCGCAACCGCGGCACCTTCGGCGGCCAAGGCGCGTGCTGTCGCTTCGCCGATGCCGCTCGACGCGCCTGTGATGAGTGCTACCGTTCCGGTGAGTCGCTTTGCCATCGTGTGCCTCGGACGTGTGTGAAGATCGCCTCACCGAAGGCTAACCCGTCCGAGAACTGCGAGAACCGTCAGCTTCCGAGCTTCGATCCCGCGAACGCTCCGTCCTGATACTGGAACACCGTCGACGAATCGGGATAGCTGACCACCTCGAATGCGCCAGCGGTTCCGGCGCTCACACCGGTGAGATAGATGCCGACCGCGTCGGCATCGTAGCTCGCGAAGCTCGCCACCTGCATCGCCTTCGGAGTCGCGCCATTCAAGATCACGAACACCTGGAGCGCCGGGTCTCCGGGCACCGTTCCTTCGACGGCGGCGTCAACGGTGCCGTCATGATCGAAGTCGCCAACGGTCGCCGACAGCGCGGGAAGGCCGCCGCCGCCGGCGACAGCGGCTTGGCTCACGTCGGAGCGAAAGCTCGTCGTGCGCACTTGCTGAAAGCCTGGCGCGGCGGCGTCGAGCGCGTGCTGCATCGCTGGCGGCAAATGCAGCACGAAGCCGACGTCGGTCAGTTGAATTGCGGGAGCGTCGGGTTTGCTGGCGCAGGCTACGCCACACATCGCGATCACTGCGACAAACGAAACCGTGAGACGGTTAGAGCGTGGGAGAGGCATTTTGGTCATCCGATTGGTGTTCCCGGCGGCAGCGGAATCAGGCCAGTCGGACGCGCCGGCGCGATGCGGCGATCCAGCCAGTTCCGCACGTCGCGAACGACTTCGGCATTCGCCGAGCGATCTTCCGCGTCGTCGGTTCGCGCGGCGGAGAGCCGCGTCGCCAGTTGATTCAATTGATCGTCCGTCATGGACCGAACGTCCGCCGTCGATGCTGGGTCGGTCGCCAGCGCGAACAGCGCGTCCACCACCGCGCGCCTCGCTTGTCGACGCACGCCGCGCTCGTACGCCGTCGTCGCTGCGGCGTTCGTATAGACGCCGGCGATTAACTGCCCGACCACTTCGTCGGCGGACGGCGACGCCGCGTCGCGTGCATGGAACGAGATCACGCGTTCGATGCGATCCGGCTGCAGAATACCGTCGGCCACGTTACTCGCGAGTGAGCGCGCGACCGCGAGCGGGTCGTAGACGATGCCTGCCGGCGTCGTCGCGAAGCCCCACCCACCGCTGAATCCGTAGGGCGACGGCGGAATCATCTTCACGATGCGCTCGGGCACCGCGAGCTCCTTCGGCTGGAGCGTCGCGATCAGCTCGCGCAATGCTTGGCGTTGCTTGGCCGGCGCGAGCACGGTCGCCGGCGTTTGACCGTCGCCGCGCAGCGCAAAGGTGTATTCCATGCCGCCAATCGCTTTCGTCGCCGCCTCGATCGCGTAGCGGTGATGCAAATACACCGGCACGAAGCGCTCGTTGATCATCCACATTGGATCGCCGGGAGCGATCACCGATTCATTGAATTTGGAGATCAGGACGTCGCGCACCGCACTCTCGCGAGCGAGCTCCTTCACCGCGTCGTCGCCGTTCAACCAGCGTGTCACTTCGGGAATCACGCCCGCCGACGCGTCACGATCGGTGAGAAAGCGCGCACCGCCGGCGATCGCCTGACGCGCCAACGCTTCCTGCCCCGCATGTTCGGCCGCCGCATTCGGGTACTGTGTGTAGGCGAAGCGAATCGCCAGCGTGTCGTACGCGCCGGTGCCTGTCGCCCACGCGTGCGACACGTCGAGCGTGCCGTTGGGGCGGAGCGTCACCAGCGGACCAGGATAGTCCATCACGCTCGAGCGTCCGAAAGCGTGCCCGATGTAGTTGTGCGCGAGGCCCAGTGTGTGACCGATCTCGTGCGCGACGTGCTGGCGGCGGCGCGACATGGCGAACTCGGTCCCGTTCACCTTCGGATCGAGCGACGCCATCCAATCGGACGATGCGTCGTCCATGGCCGGCTCCATGCCGGCGAAGATGTTGTAGTCGGTGATCGAGCGATACGTGTCCATCTTGAGCATCGCCTTGATGATCTCGCCCGTTCGCGGATCGACGAACGATTGGCCGACCGAGAAGCCGGGATCGCTGCGGTGCACCCACTGGATGATCGAGTAACGGGCGTCCATCGGATCGACGCCAGGCGGAAGATCTTCGACACGGAATGCGTTCTTGAATCCGGCCGCCTCGAACGCCTGCGTCCACCACGCTGCTCCTTGGCGGAATGCGGTTCGATAGGGCTCCGGAATTCCAGGATCGAGATAGTAGACGATTGGCGTCACGGGCTCCGACACCGCGGCCGATGGATCATTCTTCACCAGGCGCCACCGCTGAATCCAGCGCACTTCCGGCTTCTCGGTAAACGGCCGTGAGAAATCTGTAAAGGTGATCTCGAAGCTGCCAACGCGCGGATCGAACGCGCGGGGCGTGTAGCTCGCGTCCGGGAGCTCGACGAACGAGAAGTGCTCGCGCAGCGTGAGCGCCTCGGGATCTGGCGTGTGTCGCGCGACCTCGCGACCGGGAGCGTCGCTTTGGAACGTGAGCAGCGCTTCGACTTCCGTATTCTTTGGAAACGCCTTCGTGTGCGGCAGGTAGATCGCGCTGCGGTTGCGATCGAGGCGATAGGTCCCCTGCTTCTGGCGTTGGATCGTTGATGCGACGTTCATTGCATCCTCGAGCGCGAAGTCGGTCGCGTCAACCAGCAGCTTGGCTCCCTCCTCAGCGACGATCGGCATCGCGGCGAGCGTCGACGTGGCGAAGGATTGCTCCACGGAGTACGCCTGCAGCGAATCGGCCGTTCCACGGAAGCGCGTGTTGCGGCTCTCGAGCATGACGCGCGGGCCAAACCGCTCGAAGTAGACGACCTGCTCGCTGCCTGTCGTGCCGCGATCTAGGCCCAGGGCATCGGAGCCGAGGCCGGTGGCGAGTGTTGGCAGATATAGGAAGTCTTGATCGAGGCGTGTGACCTCGAGCAGGAGCTTTCCAGTACGCTCATCGTAATAGAATGGGATGAAGCCGTCGTGGCGCTGCATGCCTGCGGTCTGCGAGGCGATGGTGCGCGAGGCTGTGGAGGCGGCGGGCTGCTGCGCGCGGAGGGCGGCGGATGCGGCGGGCAGGCCTAACGCGACCGCAATGATGGAGACGAGGAAAGCGTGTCGGGCAGAGTGCATGAGCGGCATTGGAAAGGCGGAGGTTGCGTGCAACTTCATATATAGCCGTCTCCAGCTCGAGGTCTGCAGTTCAACCTGGACGAGTAACGACCGGCCGGAATAGGCGGGGTACCGATCTGCGGCCGCCTGGCTCACGCCGCGCTCTCCGGCTCGCCCGTGAACAGCCGCACATACTCCTCATAGCGAAACCGCCGATTCCTGCTGTACCCGGTGATCTCGCGCAACACGCCGATCTCGCTCATTCGTCTCACGAGTTGATTCGCCGCCGCAAAACTTGCCCCGGTCAGTTCCTCGACGGCAGCAACCGTCACGATCGGACGATGAAACAGCATCTCGTGCACGCGCAGGCCATTCGCGGCCGCGCGGCCGAGTTCTGCCGTGATTTCTCTGCGATGCCGCTCGCGCAGCTCGAGCACACGCCGCGTCGTCTCGGTCGCTTCGTTGCTCACCTGCTCCACCCCGGCTAGGAAAAACGCGAGCCATCCTTCCCAGTCGCCGCGCTCGCGCACCGACTGCAAGCGGTCGTAGTACTCCTGCCGATGCTGCTTGAAATAGTGCGACAGATACAGCACGGGTTTGTGCAACGCTCCACGTTCGGTGAGTAGGAACGTGATGAGCAGCCGACCAACACGGCCGTTGCCGTCGAGAAAGGGATGAATCGTCTCGAACTGCGCGTGGGCGAGACCCACCTTGATCAGTAGCGGAATTCCGTCGCCGGCGTGCAGAAACGTTTCGAGGTCGCCGAGTACGCGCGGAACCTCCTCCGCCGGCGGCGGGACGAACGTCGCACTGGCCAGTCCAGCACCGCCGGGCCCGATCCAATTCTGCGACCGCCGCAACTCGCCCGGCGTCAACCGGGCGCCGCGAACGCCGTTGAGCAAACGCTCATGGATCTCCTTGATCAGGCGGACCGACACCGGCAGATCAGCCAGTCGCGCGAGACCGTGGTTCATCGCGTCGACATAGTTGATCACCTCATCGACGTCTCGCGGCAGCTCACCAGGATCGAATAACTCCGCTTCGGCGGCGAGCAAGTCCTGCAGAGAGCTCTGCGTCCCCTCAATTTGACTCGAGAGCACCGCCTCCTTTCGCACGTACATGAATACGAGGAGGTCGGGATTGGGGAGGGTCACCACCGACCCATCCAGGCGGCCGAGCGCGCGGTCTGCACTCGACAGCAGACCCTGCAGCGCACCGCCCAGCTGGACTTCCGGGACCGGCGGAAGAGGTGCGGGGATGAACGCGTTATAGCCGGTCGGCTGACGTAGATACCGGCCGGATCTGCCAATCCACGTCGGGCTCGCAGCCGCTGGGGATGATTCCATGTTATAGTTTGCGGGTCATATGGTGAAAAAGTCAACCCATATGATCGTCAGCCTATAGCATAGACGACTTTCAGCGGTATATGGCGGTCTAAACGACCCACAGACAGGGCGGCAACGGCCGCCCCAACCTGGAGCCCCCTTCGCTACTACCCCGCCGCATTCACCATATCAAAGATCGGCAAATACATCGCGATCACCATCCCACCAACGACGACACCGAGGAACACGATCATCATCGGCTCCATGAGCGCCAAGAGGCCGCTGACGGCCGCGTCGACTTCCTCGTCGTAGAAGTCCGCGATCTTCGTGAGCATTTCATCAAGTCCGCCCGTCTGCTCGCCCACGGCGATCATCGAGATCACCATTGGCGGAAAGACCTGGCTCTTTTTGAGCGGTGCGGCAATCGTCTCACCGCCGGCGATGCTCGCGCGCGACTCCATGATCGCGTCCTGAATCACGCGATTGCCCGACGTCTTGGCCGTGATCTCGAGGCCGTCGAGAATCGATACACCGGACGAGATCAACGTGCCGAGCGTGCGCGTGAAGCGCGACACGGCGGACTTGCGGAGCACGTCGCCGAGTACGGGGGCTTTGAGCAGGAGGCGGTCGATGACGAGCTTGCCGTCGGACGTCGCGTAGTAGCGCTTGGTCGCGATGCCGGCGCCCACAAGTACGGCCACCACCGCCCACCAGAAGCCCTTCAGAAAGTGCGATGCGCCAATGACGATGCGCGTCGGCAGCGGCAGCGCGATGTTCGCGCTCGCGAACATCGTCTGGAACGTCGGAATGACGAACAGCAGCAACACCGTGATGGCGATCGCCGCGACGCTCATGATGACGGCCGGATAGATCATGGCGCCCTTCACTTTGCGCACGAGGGCGTCGTTCTTCTCCATGAACACCGCGAGGCGCATGAGGATGGTGTCGAGAATACCACCCGCTTCACCTGCCGCGACCATGTTGACGTACAGCTCCGTGAACGCCTTGGGATGCTTGCGCAGCGCGTCGGCCACGGTGTTGCCTGACTCGACGTCGAAGACGACCTGACGCGTGGTGTCTTTGAGCGCGGGGTTCTCGCTCTGCGCGGCGAGAATGTCGAGGGCCTGCACGAGCGGCAGACCGGAGTTGATCATCGTCGAGAATTGGCGCGTGAAGATCACGATGTCGCGCATCTTGATCGACCCCATGCGCTTCTTCTTCACCGCGCCGCCTTCGTCGATCTTGATGACGTTCAGCCGCTGCTGGCGAAGCTGCTTGATGACCTCATCGCGACTCGGCGCTTCGATGGTCGCGGATTTCAAGTCGCCGTTGACGGCGCGGGCGGTGTATGTGTAGGTGGCCATGGCCTATTTCTTATCTTCCGGTGTAATCCCGATCATCCGCATCAACTCGTTTTGATCGTGACTGGCGCGGAGCACTTCGTCGAGCACCACGGTTTTGCTCATGTAGAGCTGATACAACGCGTCGTTCATCGTCTGCATGCCGTACTTCTTGCCCGACTGCATCATCGAGTAGATCTGGTGCACCTTGTCGTCGCGAATCAGCGCGCGAATCGCCGGCGTGACGACGAGAATCTCGGCGGCCATCGCGCGACCTTTGCCGCTTGCTCGCGGCAACAGCGTCTGCGTGACGATTCCCTCGAGACAGAACGCGAGCTGGGCGCGCACCTGCGACTGCTGGTGGCTCGGGAAGACGTCGATGATACGATTGATCGCCTCGGCCGCGCTGTTCGTGTGCAGCGTCGCGAAGGCCAAGTGGCCCGTCTCGGCGATGGTGAGGCCGGCCTGGATCGTTTCGAGATCTCTCATCTCGCCGATCAGCACGACGTCAGGATCCTGCCGGAGCGCGTACTTGAGGGCGGCGGAGAAGCTCTTCGTGTCGCTGCCCACTTCGCGCTGGTTGACGATGCAGCCCTGATGCTTGTGAATGAACTCGATCGGATCCTCGATCGTGATCATGTGACCCTTCATTTCCTTGTTGATCTTGTCGAGCATCGCGGCGAGCGTCGTCGACTTGCCCGACCCCGTGGGACCGGTGACGAGAATGAGGCCGCGGGGCTTGTCGGACAGATCGGCGATCACCTTCGGCAACTTGAGATCGTCGAAGGTCTTGATGTTGAACGGAATCTGCCGGATGACCATCGACACGCAGCCGCGCTGCTTGAAGCAGTTGCCTCGAAAGCGCGCGAGGTTCTGAATGCCGAACGAGAAATCGAGCTCGTCTTCGGTCTCGAAACGCTTCTTTTGATTTTCCGTCAACACCGAATACGCGAGCTGCAGCGTGTCTTTCGGCTGCATGACGAAATCGACGTTGGAGCTTTGCATGTCGCCGTCGATGCGCAGCTTGGGGCGCTCGCCGGCGGAGATGTGCAAGTCCGACGCGCCGCGCTCGATGACTTCCTCGAGAAGCACGCGAAGGTTGAGGCCTTGAGCGCTGGCGGGGGTTGGGACGGTCATTTCAGTTGATTTGGGCGGCGAGAAGTCAGACGCGAGCGGGCGCCACTGTAGTAGGACGATGGATACGGCGTTCGGTCATCCTTTCCGGAACTCTTTAACGAGACTTGAGACTCGAGGCGTCAGAACACGGCAAGTAATGGGTTGACTACGGTTTCGGGTCTAAGGGTTTCGGGTGACTGATGGACCTCGACGGCCCTCGCGCGGGTCGGCGGTCATTTGCATCCGGGCGAAATGGCGCGCTTATGGTGACCGGCGTCACTAGTGTCATGCTTGGACATGCAAGACTACCGGCATTTGCAGGTCTGGAGGGCGGCGTTGGGGTTAGCAGTGAACGTGCGACGCGCGACCAACCAGTTTCCGCGAACAGGGTACGCCGAATTGAAGGCGCAGATGATCTCGGCCGCCGAGTCGATTGTGAATAACATCGTCGAAGGCTGCGGAGCCGAAACACCAAAAGACTTCGCGCGGTTCCTAACGATCGCGATCAAGTCGGCTACCGAGCTCGAGGGCGAGCTTCAGCTCGCACGAGCGTACCGGATCATCTCGCATCCGGAGTGGACCGCTCGCGCGGGAGACACAATCCTCCTCCGCAAACGGATCTACGCTCTGAGGTCAAGGGTACAAAACCCCGACAGGCCAAATGACCCGTCGAGGTCCATCAGTCACAGAAAACCCTTAGACCCGACACCGTAGTCAACCCATTACCTGCCGTGTTCTGAAGTCTCCAGTCTCGAGTCTCGCGAGACCCGAGTCTACGCGCTGGTTTCGCGAATCATCTGCTCGGTCGTGGTAATCCCTTTCATGACCTTGAGCCAAGCATCCATCCGCAGCGTGAGCATTCCTTCATCGATCGCCGCATCGCGAATGTCCGCCGCGCCAACGTTCTGCATCACCAGCTTGCGGATCCCGGGTGACATCACGAGCACCTCGTACACACCCTGTCGCCCCTTGAGCCCCGACCCGCTGCACTGCTCGCATCCCGTGCCCTTGAAGAAGCCGAGCTCCTTGACCTTGGTGTCGAGGCTGAGCGTCTCGAGGTAAGGCAGCGCTTCTTTCGTCGCCTTTGCCTTGGCGTTTTGCAGCGCTTCCTCGGTGAACCGAAGCTGCCCCATCGTCGTTTCCAGATTCACCTTCGCCGCGTCCAGCTCTTCCTTGCTCGGCGTGTATGCCGTGCGACAGTTGCTGCAGATGCGCCGCAGCAATCGCTGCGCAATGATCAGGTTCAACGCCGACGCTACGTTGAACGGCTCGAGCCCCATGTCCAAGAGGCGCGTCACGGTTTCCGGCGCCGAGTTGGTGTGGAGCGTCGAGAGCACCATGTGGCCGGTGAGCGCCGCTTTGATCGCGATGCCGCCGGTTTCGAGATCTCTGATCTCGCCCACCATGATGATGTTCGGATCCTGCCGCAGGAACGCTTTCAGCGCCGCGGCGAACGTCATGCCGATCTCGGTGCGCACTAGCACCTGGTTGATTCCGAAGAGATTGTACTCCACGGGATCTTCCGCCGTCATGATGTTGACGTCGATCTGATTGACTTTAGAAAGTGCTGAATAGAGCGTGGTCGTCTTTCCGGAGCCGGTCGGGCCGGTGACGAGCACCATGCCGTATGGATTCGACACCGCCTCCATCAGCTCACGTTCGGCGCGCGGCTCGATGCCGAACTTCTCGAGATCGAAGGTGAGGTTGCCCTTGTCGAGAATTCGGAGAACGATCTTCTCGCCGAAGAGCGTCGGCAGCGTCGACACGCGGAAGTCGATGACCTTGTTGCCCATCTTGAGCTTGATGCGCCCATCCTGCGGCACGCGTCGCTCGGCGATGTTCAACTGTGCCATGATCTTGAAGCGCGAGATGAGCGCCGCCTTGAGCTTCATTGGCGGCTTCATCACCTCGAGCAGCGCGCCGTCGATGCGGTAGCGCACGCGAATCTCGAACTCGAAGCACTCGAAGTGCACGTCCGACGCGCCGCGCTTGACGGCGTCTGTGAGGATGGCGTTGATCAGCTTGACGACCGGCGCGTCTTCCATCTGCGCGGCAAGCGCCGCCTGGGAGACTTCCTCTTCCGTCTCCTCCACCACTTCGACGTCGCCTGCTTCGGCATCGAGTTCGTTGATGGTGTCCATGAGCGACGCCATCTGCGCTTCTTCCGTCGCGCCGTAGACCTTCTCGATCAGCCCGCGCAGCGTGTACTCGCCGGCGATGACCGGCGTGATGTCGTAGCGCGTGACGAACTTCAGGTCTTCGAGAACCTGCAGGTTGGTCGGGTCGGCGATCGCGACGAAGAGCGAGCGCCCTTCGCGCTTGAGCGGAATGACGAGATGCTTCTGCGCCGTCTCGGCGGGAATCATCTTGGCGAGCTTCGGGTCCACCTCGAAGCGTGCGAGCACCGCCGGGTCGACGGCCGCCATCTTGTGCTGCTTGGCCAACATCCTCGTGAGCTCGACTTCGGCAATGAAGCCGAGCTTGACCAGGTTGTAGCCGACGCGGGTGCCGTTCTGCTTCTGCTCCTGTAACGCCTTGGCAAGCTGCTCCGCAGTGATTAGCCCCTCGCGAAAGAGGAGATCACCGATGCGTTCGGACGTGGAAGCGTTGGGAGCGGCCATCTAGTGAGGACGAAGGCGAGGTCGGAGAGTAAAACAGACAGCCGACCGTGGCCAGTCGCCTGTCGTCGCGCTACGCCGTTCAAGCTACCCGGATCAGGTACCCGAGCTGACCTTTTCCCAAGTCGGGCACTGCGGGGTGGCGGCCGCACCGCGGCCAGCGCCTGGAGCCGGCGCGGCTGCAGGCAGCGGGTCGGCCACCGCCATCAGCTCGACGTCGAAGATCAGTTCTGCCTTGGGCGGGATCGGATCGCGGCCGGCTTCACCGTAGGCCAACTGATAAGGAATGAACAGTCGGCGCTTGGCGCCGACGCGCATGCCGTCGAACCCGAGGTCCCAGCCGGCGATGACGCGGCGGGCGCCCTGCGGAAAGCTGATTGGCTTGCCCGGATTTCCGCGTTCGTCCGGATCGCGAGACGAGTCGAACTTGGTGCCGTTGGTGAGCCAACCGGTGTAGTTGACGTAGAGGCACTTCTTTGCCGCGGCGAGCGCTCCGAAGCCCGGAGCGACATCGACGTAGCGGAGCGCGAACGCTTGTTGGGTCTTGCCCCGCACCGGCGGAATGGACGCGACGGGTGTCGGGGCGTGATGCCTGAAGCAGCCGGCGGTGGCGACCGCGAGGGTCGCGACGAGGAGGCGCTTCATGAGAGAATGCTTACTGCGGCGGAACTTGGGTCAGGTGAAAATCGTATTCGAGCTTGACGGTGTCCGTCACGCTGAACACGACGGCGCGATGCGGCTTTTCCATTGCAAAGTCCGAAAACAGGAATTGGGTCTTTGCAGTGCCGACGATGTCGTTGCCCTGCGCATGGGCTGACACATCCCACGTCGTTGGGTGTGTCACGCCCTCGATCGTCAGGTCGCCAATCATCTGAAACGCGACCGGCGTCTGCGACGGCCGCGCGGTCAGCCCGACAAACGATTTCGGAACGATTTGAACTGTCGGATACTTATCCGTGTGCAGCGTATTTTCCTTGATATAGGCATCGCGCCGCTTCTGGTCGCTTTTGAGAACGGCGATGTTCACCACGAACAGCGAGCTGTCGGATACGATCGTTCCATTCGGCTGAACGACCAGGTTGCCGCGGATGGAGTCCGTGACGCCTACTGCCTCGTTCTCCATCTCGTGCCCCGCCAATACTTCGCGAACGCGATAGCGCGCCTCGTTTCCGACAGGCGCTACCGTGAGATGCAGGTTGGCCGGCGCAGGCGCCGGCTTTGCCGCGGCCTTGCTCGACTTCGATTGTGCGCCAGCAGCGAGACCCGCGCTCGCGAGTAATCCAAGTGCAACAACGACAGACTTTACCGTCATCTCGGTCCTCTAACCACGGAAGCGGGTGGGCGTCGGTGGGGCGTGCAAAGCGACGCGTTAGCGACGGGAATTATGGCACATCGTAATGAAGCACCTCGGCGTTGCGGCGCTGGACCGCGACGGCGAGGCGCTTCGTTAAACACTACGTGTTGGGGCCGGTACGTGCTGAACAGTGCTTGGAGCCCTACTACTTGTTCGCGGCCACAGCGGCCTGAACGAGATGGAAATCGTACTCCAGCTTGACCGTATCCATGACGCTGAGCAGGATCGCCTTTTTCGGCGGCTCCATACCAAAATCATGGAAGGTGAATTGCGTGGTTGCCGTGCCCAGAATGTCGTCGCCGTCGCCGTGAGCGTTCACCTGCCACGTGACCGGATGCGTCACTCCGTGTACCGTCAAATCGCCCGTCATACCGAACGTCGCCGCAGTGGCGCCGGGCTTGGCATTCAGGCCGACGAAGCCCTTCGGCGCGAACATGACCGTGGGGTACTTGTCGATCTCGATCGAGTGCGTGTGAAGATACCTGTCCCGCGTGCTCTTGTCGCTCTTCAAGTTCTGAATGTTGACGACGATTTTCGAGCTATCAGGGATGATCGTTCCGTTCGGCTGGACGACCAAACTCCCTGTGATATCGTGAGTTACGCCGACGGCATCGGTCGGGAAGTCGATCCCGGCAAGCTGCTCACGCACGCGATACCGCGCTTCGTTTCCGGCTGGGGCGACCGTGAAGTGCAGGTTGGCCGGCGCAGCCGCCGGCTTCGCCGCCTTCGCGGTCTTCGATTGCGCGCCCGCGGCGAGCCCCGTGCTCGCCAGCACACCCAGTGCGATCAACACAGACTTTACAGTCATGCTCAATCCTCTCAACGACATGTAAGCGGATGGGGGGTCGGCCCAACAACTCGACGCTTAATGCTTGTACTGCTTGGATCCAAAATACGCTCTTTTCGGCGCAAATGGGTAGTTCCAGCGACGATTGCGTTCCGACTCGGTGTACAGGTCGCCAATGACTACCCCAGGGGATCGATTTGGCTCCAAGTCTCGAGCTGAGTGCGTGACGTAACCGACCTCAGCATCGAGACTTGCGCCGTTTCCGGAGCTCTAGCTGCCGAGCAGCGCCGTTCTCAGCAGGGCTGAACCTTCGACGACCATTTTCGAGTCGCAACTGAAGGCAAAACGGATCGCGTCTGCACACGATTCGCCAAACGCATCGCCGGGGGCGCTGCCAATGCCCTGCGCCGCCAGCGCGCGCGAGACGCCGTCTGCGTCATGCACCCCAAGCCGGGCATACAACTCCGGCTCGAGCTCGGCCCACAGATAGAACGCACCGTTTGGCGTGAACGGCCGAAGGCCCGGAATGTCCGTCAACGCTTGGACCATCGCGTCGCGACGCTTCCGGTACTCGGCGCGCATGGTCGCGAGCTGATCCTGCGGCCCCGTAACGGCGGCCAGTGCGCCCCACTGGGCCAAGCTGTTGACGCCATTGATCGTACAGCGGAGCAGCTTCTGAATGCGCTCCTGGAGCACCGGCGACGGCGTCGTGATGTAGCCGATGCGCAGGCCGCTCATCGCATAGCTCTTCGAGAATGAGAAAATGCTAATGACGCGATCGGCCCAGTCGCCGGCCAGCGAGGCGATCGAGTGGTGTGTCGCCGGCTCGTACAGCACGTCCTCATAGGCTTCATCCGACACGATCCACAGATCGTTCGCCCGCGCGAGCTCCACGATCGCTTCGAGCGTTTCCTTCGGCAGTACCGCGCCTGTGGGATTGTGCGGCGAATTCACGAAGATCGCCCGCGTCGCCGGGGTGATGGCCGCGGCGATCCGCTCGGGATCGTAGGCGAATGCGTCGTCGAAGCTCACAGGCAACCGCACGGGATGCGCACCTGCCAACCGGATGTTCTCCGCGACCTCGGTCCACATCGGATCGGGGATGATCACCTCGTCGCCCGGAATCAACAGCGAGCCGAACGTCACGAACAGCGCGTGCATCGCACCGTTGGTGAGAAACACGTCGGTATTCTTCACGTTGGCGATGCCATTCTTCTCGCGCAGCTTCTTGGCCAGTGCGTTGCGCAGCTCGGGAATGCCGTCGTTCGGCACGTAGTGCGTCTTCCCTGCCGCCGCGGCCGCATTGATCGCGTCGAGGATGTGCGGCGCCACCGAAAAGCTCGGATCGCCCGACTCGAAGCGCACGACGCGCGCGCCCGTGGCCTGAGACTTCAACAGCACTTCGCGAATCTGCACGATCTTGCCGAACGAGATCTCGTCGAGGAGATGTGCGGGCAACTGCTGTACTTCTACTGCTCCTGCAGGCATGTGTGGTTGGGAGAAGGGTCGGAAGGAAGGAACAAAAAAATTTTGACCACTCAGCCGAGGACGAGTGCCTCGAGCTCAGTGAATGATTTCAGAACGACGTCGGCTTGGCGGACCACCGGTTCGCGAGTCACGAAGCCGGTAAACGCCGCGAACTTGTCGACGACGGTGCGAGCAGCGAGATCGGTGACGCCGTCGCCCACCATGAGCATTGGCCTGGCGGCGGACAGACCCGAGATGACCGTGCTCTTGCCGGTCGTGCGGCTGAGCGGCGACTTCTCGTCGAACCCGATGTACGCGCCGACGGCGTCGAAGCGAACGTCCACGGCGTGCACGTCGCCCAGGTCGAGATCGAGATGCAGCGCCAAGCGGAGCAGCGCGTTCCGCAGGCCGCCGCTCAAGAGCAGTACCTGCACGCCGGCGCGCCGCAGGTTGTGGACGGTCGATACGGCATTTGGCGCAATCGCCTCTACATATGCGCGAGCCAACGCGTCCAGATCCTCGCGACGCGGCCGGATCTGCGCCAAGCGGTTGCCGTAGACCTGCTCGAGTGGAATCTCACCACGCATTGCTTCGGCGGTGAGGCTCTCGACGCGGCGGGCGATCTCCGGCCCGCGGCGCGCCGCCAGCCAGTCGACCCCCTCGATGCCCGAGACGGTCGAGTCGACGTCGAGCACGACAGTCGAGAATGCCGGCGTTACCAATTTACTCATAACACGTTCCCTGGCGCGAAAATGCCGGCCGGATCGAGCGCGTGCTTGAGCGCGCGCATCACGTCGAGTTGCGCGGGCGATAGCTGCGTGTGCAGCCAGTGCCGCTTGAGTTTGCCCAATCCATGCTCCGCCGCGACGGTGCCGCCCAGTTGCAGCACCATGTGCAAAGTCTCATCGATCACCGCGGTAATGCGCCGCAGCGCGTCGCCATCATTCGCGATGAAATTCTGATGCGGATGTCCATTCCCGGCGTGTCCATAGATGACAGCCTGCTCGACGCCGTGTGCGTCCGCCGAGCGACGCGCGGTGTCGATGGCGTGCGCCAATCTTTTATACGGAACTGCCCAGTCGGTGGACACCTTTCGCCCGCCAAAGGCGAGGCGCGACGAGCCGCGCTCGTTCATGTGCGCGGGAACGGCGTGCCGAAAACGACGCGCGTCGCGCAAGCCAGACGCGCCGTCGTACACGGCGATGCTTCCCGAATCGACGGTGAACGACTCGGCAAACTGCAGCCAACGATCGAGCGCGGCATCCATGCCTTCGCTCTCGTGCACCGCTTGCTCGAGGTAGACGAGAGAGCCCGCACCGGCCATCCACTCGGGCGATTCGAGCCAGCCGCGCGCGATCGACAGTGCCTGGCCATCAAAGAACTCTAAACATTGCGGGCGATGCGCGCGATTCTCGTCGCCACGCTCGCGCGCCGCGGCCACGAACTTCAGCGCGTCGGTCTCCTGCGCGAAGGGCAACGCCAAGCCGAACTCGTGCAGCGGCAACTCGACCAACGCGAGCTCCGCTTCGACGATGACACCAAGCGTGCCTTCGCTGCCCACGATCCAGTCGACCGGATCCTGTACGGCGTGAAAACCGACGGTGTTCTTCTCGAGGCGCGGCCGAGCGAGATGCACGAGGTCGCCCGAGCCGTTCACCACGCGCAGCGATCGAATGTGTCGCCGCGTCGCACCGTAGCGGAGCGAGCGCGCGCCCGACGCGTTGCACGCGATCGCGCCGCCGACAGTTGCGTCGTGCTCGCTCGTCGGATCCGGCGCGAAGCGCAGGCCAAGCGATGCGAGCTGCGTATTCAGCGCGCCGATGCGAACGCCCGGCTGCACGCGCGCGGTGCGCATCGCCGGATCGACGTCGAGCACCGCGCTCATGTCGGCCATCGAGAGCAGCACACCGCGATCCGTGACGGATGCGCCGGTCATGCTCGTCTGGCCGCCTGCGGGCGTCACCGATGTGCGACTCGCGATCGCCTCGCGCACGACCGCCAGCACTTCATCCGCCGTGCCGGGTCGCGCCACAGCTTCGGCGACGAGCTCGAGGCCTGACGCATCTTTCGCGTAGGCCCTTCGCACGTCGAGATCGCGCGTCAGCTCCACGCGTCGCCTTCAGGCGTGAATTCGTCCCGCGGACCTTCGAGATTGATCGCGGTGGCAGAGCGCACATCGCGCAACGCCAGGAGCTTCTGACGAACGGGCTCAGTCACGTCGCCATCCAATGCGACGGCCGCGAGTGCGTTGCCGCCCTGCGTCATGCGCGCCTGATGGTATTCGGCGATGTTAACGCCGGCATCGCCGAGCACCGTTCCGACGCGGCCGATGACACCAGGCACGTCGGCGTTGGTGAGCACGAGCAGCGTGCGCCGCGGCGCAACGTCGACTTTGAATTCGCCGATGCGCGTGAGACGCGGCGTGGTGTTCGGGACTGCGACGCCGCCGACGGTGATCGATTCACCATTTCCACGCATGCTCACGCGCACCGCGTGCGCATCTTCGGCGAGCGGCGCGGGCACTGTCGCGAGTGCAACGCCGCGCTCGGCCGCACGTGCGCGCGCGTTCACGATGTTGATGCGATCGTCGCCGGTGACCGCGGCGAGCATGCCTTCGGCCGCCGCCGCGGTGATCAACCCGTCCGCACCCGAGAACTCACGGCCGATGTGCACCGTTGCCTGCTCCACGCTCGGCGCGCCGAGATCGCAGAGGAGCGCGCGTGCGATTGCAGCCGACTGACGCGCAAGCGTGAGCGCACCTTGCAGCTCGTGCCAGCGCTCGGTCTCGACACCGGCGAGATTCACGGCGCCAGCGAGCTCGCCGCTCAACAGTGCCTCTCGCACGGCTTGGCAAACATCCACCGCGACGTTGCGCTGCCCCTCGGCGGTCGATGCGCCGAGGTGAGGCGTGAGCACGACGTTCTCCATGGTGCGGAGCCGCGAGTCGGCGGCCAACGGCTCTTTGGCGTAGACGTCGAGCGCAGCAGCGCCGATGTGTCCACTCTCCAACGCAGCGCAGAGATCGGCGTCATTCACGATGCCGCCGCGCGCGAGGTTGGCGACGATCGCGCCTTCGGGAAGTTGTGCGAGCTCGCGCGCGGCGATCATGCCGCGCGTCTCGTCGGTGAGCGGCGTGTGCACGGTGAGAATGCTCACCTGCGACAACAGCTCGGGCAGCGACTTGGCGCACTCCACGCGAAGGAGCTCAAAACGCTCGCGCTGCACGTATGGATCGTACGCGATCACGCGCATGCGAAAGGCCTGCGCGCGCATCGCGATTTCGCCGCCGATGCGCCCGAGGCCGACGATACCGAGCGTGCGTCCTTGCAACTCGGTGCCGGTAAGGTCACTCCGATCCCAGCGGCCCGCGCGCATGGAGCTACAGGCGCGCGGAAGATGCCGCACGACTGACAGAATCACGCCGAAAAACAACTCGGCCACCGACACCGTGTTGCCGCTCGGCGCATTGATGACCGCGATACCGAGTGCGGTCGCCTCGCGAAGATCGATGTTGTCGGTGCCGACGCCAGCGCGTCCGATGACGCGGAGCTTCTTGGCTGCGCGGAGAAACTCCGCGGGCATTTGGGTGGCACTGCGCCCCACCACGGCGTCGTAGTTCCCGATGTCCGATAGCCGCTCGCGCCACGGTTTCGTGGGTTGTTCGTCGACGATGAACGCCGGTTCCGCCCGCAACAGGTCTACGCCCTGCGGATCTACTTCGTCAGTGACGAGCACGCGAAAGCGTGCTGTTTGAGGTGGTGTACTGCCGGCCATGAACGTCGCTCCCAGTTGACGTAGAATAGTTGGCGTCTGTCAACGAGGACAAGCCGCGCAAGTTTGTAATTACGGACTACAAAGACGGCGGCGAAGCCGCCGGGTGGAACGGTGGAACGGTGGAACGAAACGAACCTGTCATTCCGAAGGAGCGAAGCGACTGAGGAATCTCGTGTCGTCCGGCTAGATCCCTCGCATTCGCTCGGGATGACAGGCTTACTATCGTTCCACCGGTCCACCGGTCCACCGTTCCACCGGTCCACCGTTCCACCGGCGTCGCAGCCGCCTATCCCACGCGCGGCAACGCAAAGCTCGGCGACGCCACCAGCGTCACTGCGCCGAGCAGCCGGTATTCGGCGGGATCGGTGTCAGGAAACACGGCGGTGTTTTTCGCCGCGTCGGTGAGCGTGCCTTCCACGAGCGACTCGCGCATCGGGATTTCCAGCAGCGACCACGCGGCGGTGATCTCGCCGCCGACGTAGATGCGCTTCGGATTGAATGCGCTCACCACGGCGGCGAGCCCTCGGCCAATTTCGCGGCCGGTCTGTTCGAGCGTTTCGATTGCGGTGCGATCGCCGTCGTGCGCGCGCCGAATGATTTCTTCCAGCGTGATATCGGGCGCAGCGGAGCGCGGGCGCTTGGCATCGGACCACGTCGCACCGGATTCCTGCCGCGCATACCGATCGATCGTGGCGGCATTACACGTGAACGCTTCCCAACATCCACGTTTGCCGCAGGCGCAGCGAGGACCATTGGGGTCGAGCGATACATGGCCGATTTCGCCGGCAGTGTGATCCTCACCGCGCAGCACGTCGCCGCGCGACACGATGCCGACGCCCACGCCGTCGGAGATGCTGACGTACGCGAAGTTGTTCACCGCGCGCGTTTCGCCAGAGAACGACCAGAGGCGCGCGAGTGCGCAGGCGATCGGCGCACTCTCGATGTGTACTGGAAGCCCAAGTCGATCCTCGAGTGCCTGCCGCAGATCGGCGTTACGCCAGCCGAGTCGAGGGGCGTAGAGCACGCGGCCGCTGCGCCGGTCGACCATGCCGGGAACGACCAGGCCGATTCCGTGGCACACCATTTCGTCGCCCACGCCAGCGGTCGCGAGCAGCGCGGGAATGTCCACCGCGAGGCGATCGATGAGCGCCTCGGGCGAGCTCGGCGTGTCGAGCACCGCGCGCGAGATGATGCGTCCGCCGAAATCCGCGACCGCAAGCGAGGTCCTGCCGGGCCGCAGATCGACAGCCACGGCCAAACGGCCGGTGGTGGGCACGCTTAGGAGTTTGGGCCTGCGTCCGCGCACCGCCGCTTTCGCCAGGCTTTCCGTGACCGCCCCGCCGGCGATCAGATCGCGCACGATTCCCGTGAGCGCGGCACGACGCACGTTCATCCGACGCGACAGCTCGGCGCGCGAAATGGGTTGATGCTCGCGAATCAGATTCAACACGATCTGCCGATTCACCTCGCGCGGCGTGGAGCGCGTGGCGAGCCGGTAGTTGCGGGTGTTGATCTTTCGCATTGCTGCTTCCTCCTGCATAAAAGAAACGACCCCTCGGTAGGAGGGGTCGCGCGCGATACTGACTTGCTACTTCGCCGGTTCACCCCACGAACAATCGATCGCTCCAGCCCTTAGAGGCCGTCGATTTGAATTGAGCGTGCTGCTGCTTGTCGAGTGGACAGGAGGCGCGGCGAGTCATTGATCCCATGGTGCGTGTTACGGTCGCCTACGTCAAGGGGGCGGAGGCGATGATTTGCGTTTGCGAGCCGCTTTCGCCGGCGGAATCACGCTGTCGCTCGGCGAAGGCCATGCGAGCGTTCCCGAAAACGTGATGAGCGAATCGATCGCTGCCAGGAATCGCGGACCCGTACCCGGCACGCGCTGAAGTCCGACGCGATTCAGGAATGGACCACGTTTCATGCGGTCAGCCACGATTCGTTTCGCCATCATTGGCGTGACGCCAGGCAGCGAGTCGAGCTGCGCGGCAGTGGCGACGTCGAGATCCAGCTTGCCGCCGATCCATCCCGGCCGATTCGGTGAATTGGCGTCGCGGTGCGTCTGCTTGCCGGACGCGGGCTGCTGCCCGGCGGAGTCGGCCGCATTGCCCTTGGTCCGTTTGGCCTTGGCTTGCTTTCCTCTTCCTCGCCCCGCGTGCGCCGATGAATCGGCCGCTTGAACCTGCTGTTCGAGTGCTGGCTGCGAAGCGCCAGCGGATTCCCTCGCGGAGGCGCGCACCACGCGAACGCCGGCACCGAGCACAGCCACCGAGGCGAAGAAAATGAGCGCCTTGTGATCAGATTGGAGTGACATGGCCGGAACGTGCAGTCGCACGGCGGCCGGCACGTCATCGTTTCATTGCAACCTGAACGATCGGACCGCAGTTCGTGTACAAATACTGCCGACCGTAAAGATCTGGAAAGCACGCGCGGGGCGATCTATCCGCGTCGGTGGGCGCCATTATGCTTAACGCTGCTCTCACAAACTGAGACAATCATGAAGCCGAAGTTTTCTTTGCTTTTCGCGATGGCGGTTGGCCTTGGCGCATGCGGTGCGCCGGCCACGGTCGCGACTATTTCGCCCACTCCGGTGCCAGCAGTGGCGCCCGTCGCGTCTGCGAGCCCCGCACCAACGACGATTCCCGCCGTTACGCTCGCTGAAGCGCCGAGCAACTGGCAGCTCCTCGACGAGAGTACCGATCACGTTCCGGGTATCAGCGCCAATCGCGCGATGAGCGAGCTCCTCGCGGGCCAAAAGCCCAAGCGCACGGTGCTCGTGGCGATCATCGACAATGGAATCGACACGGCGCAAGTCGATCTCAAAGCGAACTTGTGGACGAACCCCAAGGAGATCGCGGGCAACGGAAAGGACGACGACGGCAACGGCTTCGTCGACGACGTGCACGGCTGGAATTTCATTGGCGGGCGCGACGGCCAGGACGTGCACTTCGACACGTTCGAGATCACGCGACAATACGCGCGCTGCCACAATCAGGCGGCATCTGGCGGCCTGCCGGCGATCACCGACGCGGCTCAGTGCGCCAAAATCGACAGTGAATTCGAGCAGCAGCGCAAGAAAATCGAGAGCACCGTTCAGAATTATCGCGAGATCAGCGATGTGATGCAGCAGATCGTCCCGCTTCTGAAGCGTGCCGTGGCCTCGGACTCGCTGAGCGCCGATCGAGTGCGCGCGTTCACGCCCACGACACCGCAGCTCACGCAAGCTCGGCAGGTGTATCTCGAGCTCGCCGACGAGGGGGCGACACCGGCCGCGATCGCTGACGGGCTCACGTCGCTCGAGGGGCAACTCAAGTATTCGCTCAATCCCGACTACAACCCGCGCACGATCGTCGGCGACAACTACGCGGACGCGTCGGAGCATCATTACGGCAACGCCGACGTGATGGGCCAGGACGCGTTGCACGGCACTCACGTGGCCGGAATCATCGGCGCCGTGCGCGGAAACGGCATCGGCATCGACGGCATCGCGCCCGCGGTGAAGTTCATGATGATCCGCACCGTGCCCGACGGCGACGAGCGAGACAAGGACATCGCGAACGCCATCCGCTACGCGGTGGACAACGGCGCGCAGATCATCAGTATGAGTTTTGGTAAGGCTGCGTCGCCAGTGAAAGTCGCCGTGGACGACGCCGTGAAGTACGCCGACGCGCATGGCGTACTGATGGTGCACGCGGCCGGCAATGACGGCGACAATCTCGACACGTCAAAGAACTTCCCCACGCCCGACTATTTGTCGGGTGGCCGCGCGAAGAACTGGATCGAAGTTGGCGCGTCGTCGTGGAAGGGCGGCGACAGTCTCGCGGCGAATTTCTCGAATTACAGCGCCACGAAGGTCGACCTGTTCGCGCCTGGTGTCGACATTCTGTCGACGCTGCCCGGCAACAAATACGGGCGCGAGAGCGGCACCAGCATGGCGGCGCCGGTCGTGACTGGAGTTGCCGCGCTGCTCATGGACTACTTCCCGAATCTCACCGCCGACGACATTCGCGACATCCTCGTGAAATCGACGGCAAGCTATCCGAGTCAGACCGTGGTCCAGCCGTCGCTCGACGATGACCCCAAGCACCCCGCACCGCACGTTGCGTTCAGCACGCTGTCGGTGTCCGGCGGCATCGTCAACGCCTACAACGCGGTGAAGATGGCCGAGCAGGTGAGCAACTCGAAGCCGCGGCCGTAGGCGATACGCCGTACGTCGCGGCTTCGAGCGCTACTTCACCAGCGTCACCGCCACGTCGCCGATGACCTGCAGGCTGTGCGCCGATATCTTGTCGAAGGTGTCCTGCGTGGTGTGGTGGTAGCTCGGGCTTGCCGGCGTTTCACCGTTGTGAATCGCCGGCAGCGGACCATACTGCCAATCGATGACGTCGATCACGTGCAGGCCCTTCCGAATGAGCGGCACGTGATCGTCCGTCATCTGCGTGCCGGGCTCCGCGATGAAATACTTCGAGTAGCCGAGGTCGGCCGCGGTCTTCCAGACGCGGTTCACGACTTCTGGCGCAGCCTGCACCGAGTTCGGCTCTTGATACATCTGCAAATCCTTGTCGCCGATCATGTCGAACAACACGCCGTACAACGGCGTGTAATTGGGCCAAGGAAGATTGTTGGCGAAGTACTGTGATCCGAACAGCGCATCGGGATAGGCGCCGGTGCTGTCGGGATCGAAGCCGCCCCAGTCTTCGCCATCGGTGAACACGAGGTCCACGCCGACGGACGGCGGTTCCTTCTTCCACAGATCTGCCAGCGCGATGAACATCCCGACCTCCGCCGCGCCGTCGTTCGCCGACGGAAACGAACCCGCGCGCGCACCGAGGTTTTGGTCTTCGTCGGCCGTGGGGCGCGTATCCCAGTGTGTCAGATACAACACGCGCTGCGTCGCCTTGGGATTGATGCGCGCAATGATGTTCCGCATCGGCAGCTTCGTGCCGTTCGCCGTGGTCTGCGTCCAGCTCTGCACGAACACGCTGTCCGTGCGCTGCTTCATCTGCGCGACGATCCAGTCCCCTGCTTTCTCATGTGCAGGTGTTCCCGGCACGCGAGGACCAAAATCGAGATCGGTCTTGGCGTAGTTCATCGCCGCCTGGCTGTCGAAATCGGTTTGGGGACGGCCCAACCGTTCCCCGATCTGCTGGCAGCCGCTGGTAGCAAGGAGGGCGGCAACGGCCGGAATGAAAATCATGCGCACGGAAAAACTCGAGAGGAAGTGAGGAATCGAAGTGGAATCGTAGGTAATTGCGGACGTCGCGTATCCGAACACTCTAGCTCTCTGGTCCCTGCTGTCTGCAGTCAGCTCAAAACCCAGAACTCAGAACTCGGTACTCGGTTGTTGAGCTGACTGCAGATCCCAGACAGCAGACAGCTAGAGTGGTTGTTTGCGTCGAGATCGCCATTAGTCGAGTACTCAGTTGGGCGGTCCACCCAATACTCGTAGTGCCAAGACCGTCGAAAACACCGTCTGCGAAAACTTCCGATTCAAATTGTTGTCGAACGTCACGATGTGCGAGCCCTGAAGCGTGAACGTCAGATTCTCGTTCAAATTCGTGTCGGCCGTCAGATTGAACGACTGCCGCCCGTTGTCCTGCAACCGGCTCTCAAACGAGCCCGTCGCATCCAGCACGTTCGTTGTATTGCGCGACTGCTGAAAGCCCGCGCGTGCACGAATTTCGTTGCGCACACCAAGCCCCCAACTCGCCGGCACCTTGAACGAACGTCCCACGTCGGCGCTCATCTCGTCGCCGCGCGACCGCGCAAGGCTGCCCGGCAAACTGTCCACCCGCCGACTAATGCTGTACCGCGCACCCGTGCTGAAGTTACCCGGTCCCGACCACACCACAGTGCCGCCGATCGGGAATGTCTGCACGTGCGTGTGCCGCACCTCCGGCGGTAGCCCACTCGTGAGACTCGGCAGGGACACATCCGCGTCACTCAGCTGATAGCCAACCGTGGCATCAACATTTGACACAGGGCCAACTACCGCGGCGGGTCGATACGTCCAGTGGACGGTGAGATCGGGAAACGTGTTCTGAACACCGTCCACCCGCGCCGCGTCGTCATCGGGACGCGCGATCCAGTTCTCGGTCGTCGTACGCCCGACGCGGCTCACGATCGACGTTCCGTACGGCAGCAACAGCGTGCCCGACGCGCTCAGCATGCCGGTCTCGCCCGCCGTGGTCGCATCGACGCCATCGATCGACCGAAAGCCGGACACGCCGCCCAATCCAAACTGGTAAGACAGCGGCGCCGCGACCGCCGACGCATCGAACGCCGACAGCAAGCTGCGCGTGTACGACACATCGATCGGCGCGAACATCTTCCCAATCCGCCGCACCATCGTGGAATCGCGCGAATACAACGTGAACGCGCGCGCGACGTCGATGTTGGTGCCCGCGCTCAGTGTCTGCGCGGCGATCATTCGGCGCGGCAGCGTGAAGGCGCTCGCAGTGGCGAGCGAGTCGTGCAGCGCGATGACGCTGTCGACGCCGACGACGCCCGGCAGCGTCACCAGCGACCGCGTGTTCGGATCGCGAAGCATGCTGTACTGCGCACCGATCTCGGCGCGCGGACGAAACCACGCCGAGAAAGCCGGCGAGAAATCGATGCTCGTCGTCATCGAGCGGTCGCTCTCGAAACCAGCATTCGCGCCGAACAATTGACGCCGCTCCTGGCCGGCGACAACCGCCGCGGTGCTCGTGTCGCCGTAGTCGCGCAGATCGCGCACCGACTCGATCTCCCAGCGCGCATCGAGTCCGTTCGTGGGCCGCAACTCCAACACGCTGCCGTTCCGCCACAGCCGGCTGAGCGCCACGCTCGTCGACGCGGAATCTCCCGCGACGTCGCCGGGCAATACATATGAGAGTCTGCGGTCGGACGCATCGACGATGCCCGTCGTAAAGCGAAGCTGCGTCGGATTCCAGCGGAACGCACTCCCGCGAAACACGCCAATCGGGCCCGCCTGCAACACACTCGGCAGCGATCCCAGCACGCTATTCGCCCATGTGGGCAGATGCAGCGTACGCGCGGTGTCGCTCGTCATCAGGTAGTCGATGTCGCCGGTAAAGTTCCGCGCATTGCCATCCTGATACTCGGTGCGATCGACGCCCTTCGTGTACGTGCCTGTGGCCGACAGATTATCGATCAGAGAACCGAAAATTCCTGTGTGCGTGTGCGTGGTACGACGCACGCTCAAACTGTACGTCGTGAGATCCGTTTCAGGTTTTCGAACGCCGGGTATGCTCGCTCCCGGAATGTCTGTCTGCGTGAGGTAGAGCGGATCGTTTCCGAGCGCCGTTTTGGTGATCGTCAGCGGCATCGAGATACCGATGCCCGGTGGCAGCAATCGCTCGAGGTTGATCGTCGACGCGACGTCGACGTCGCGCTCGGAGAGGAACGTCGGCTGGTCGGCGAGCTGCCGGAAATTTGGATCGCGGTTGCTCACGTTGATCCGCAGATCAGCGAGCCCACCGGCGTTGGCGCTGATCGAGAATTGTCCAGCCGTTCCGGCGTTGTTCACTTGATGGTCGAGTCGGATGTCGTCCACCCACAACTCGAGCGTGTCTCCCGGCGAGATGCTCGCGCTTCCCGCACCGGTGGTTCCGACACGCACCATTCCCACCGCCAGCTCCTGCACCGACGCGAGATTCGGCGCGGTCACCGCAGGATCGATCGTGTAGACCATGTAACCGTTCGCGCAGGCGGCGAACCGATGCGTCACCACCCCCGCCGGCAGTGGCGACGCAGCAATGATGGCCGAGTCGACGCCGGTGCACGCGATCGACTCTTTCTTACCGGCGAGATACGCCTTCTGAATCTGCGCACGCAGCGAAATGAACTGGCTGAAGTCAATGCCAACATCAGTCCACGCCGCAGCGGTCTGCCCGCTCGCTGCCGGCGCACGATACATGTAGAAGTTGTTCTCGTCGCGACCGACCTTGATGTACATCTGCAGATCGCCGTTGTCGCCCCAACCGTCGCCGTGCCCACGCGTCCAGACGCGTAGTTGCTGAAAGCCCATGTAGTACTGCGGACCCGACGGAAACCGGTAGTACGCCTCGGCACGATGATAGAGCAGCAGATTGCCGGCCTGAATGCGCATCGCGTGCTCGTTGTCTTGCGTCAGACCGGCGGAGAACGCGGCGGTTTTCGAGTCCGGTTGATTGGTGACGCCCGGCGGCGGCTGGTACGCGAGCGCCGCAGTCGAATCGTTCGTGCCGATCGACGACGCGATGACGAAGCCAGCGTCCGTCTGAATGCCGGCGATGCCTTGCAGTCCCTGACTGCTGCGCACGAGCCACGGTGCGCCGGTCACCCGCAGCTCGGCCAGCGGAAACTGCGTCGGCTCCTCGGCGTCCTCGCCATTTCCGGAGACGACCGTGAGCCGCAGCGCGCGAATGCGCCGGCGATTCACGTCGTTGAGCGAATCGGTGGGCGACTTGAACGGGATGCTCACCAGCACCCAGTGGCGCGTACGAACTTCTGGCGCGCCGCGCACGAGCAGCGTGTCGGTATAGGTGCCGCCGACGCGTTTGATTTTCGCCGGATCGCTCAGATCGACGACGTAGCGCAGCAATCGCTCATTCTCGCGCTGCGCATTCGTGAAGTTCAGCGCGTTGTCGAGGTCGATGTCTTCTTCGTCGAGCCGGCGATTGCCGACCGTGCAGTCGGTGCGCGGGTCGCCGAGTGCGTCGAGCGCACCCACGAGGGCATGGCAGACCGGCACGTTCAGCTTGCGTTGAACGTTCGCGCCGTCGATCACGACGAGTGAATCGACGACATCGCCGGGCAGCCCGGTGTCGTTCACGTCGGCGTTGAACGTGTGCGAGAATTTGTCGCGCTCAGTGTCGAGGCGGTCGAACCCTTGGGGCTTCTTGCCTGCGAACGTGCTGTCGGGCGGCGCGTTCGCCGGGTGCGTGATCCTGAGCGTGTCCGGCCCAAAGCGCAGCGAGTTCTCGGAGACGTCGCCGAAGTCGAACACCAGCGTGGGGTTCTTCGCGCGGCCTGTGATACTCGTGTCGGCCAGCGTCCAGAATTCGAGCTGTTCGTCGCCCGTAAGATCGACGCCAGCCGGACGCAGCACCGTGCGAATCGAGCGCCAGCGACGGCCGGGAGGCTGGTTCGGTAACGTCCAGTCGTAGCTGCGCGTCGCCTGGTTGTAGTCGCCCTGCTTGTCGAGCGGCAGCAGCGTGAGCCACAGCAATGGTTCGGGGAACTCCGCGCCCGTTCCTGAAAATGACACGAGCGGATCGATGTCGCGCTCGGTCACTGTGCGCCGCTGTCCATTGAACGACTTCACATTCGACTGCCACACGAGCGTCGAAGCGCGGCTCGGCTCGAACAACGCCGAGCCGAAGGTGCCGGAATTTAGAGAATGCCCATAGGCGGGCATGCTGCTGTAGTCCCACGAGATGTCGCCCATCGAGATGTCCAAGCCGTTCGTCCCCTCGAACGACTCGACGTACGCCGTGCCTTGATTCTTCGCGAGAAATTGTGGGTGGCTGTTCGCCAGCTCGCCTTGCACCGCGAAGTGCGATGTTGTTTTGGTATCGCCAAACGGCAAGTGACTCACCAGCGACGTGAGCGCCGGAACCTCCCACGCAAACTGTCCGGTCACGCCGGTCGTCAACATGGAGTTGCCTTGAAAGCCGAGCTCCGGACGGTTGAACGGCGTGCTCTGCGACTGATCGATCGCGGTGAGCGCAAAGCTGCCGTGACTCACCGGCAGCTCGGACACGAAGCCGGCGAGCGTCGTCGGCGTCGGCGCGAACGTTGGATTGTCCTCGTACCGAACTTCGACGCGCTGCTCCGTACGAAACAACGTGTCCGGCCGCATGAACTCGATGCGCCCGAGGTCGTAGTCGATTCGATAATCCATGTCGCGTACGAGCGGCTTGCCCTCGAGCAGCACGCGCTCGGAGCCGCGGCGCATTTGACTCGCGCCAAGCGAGATCACAGTTCCCTCATCGGTACCGGAGCTGCGGTAGCGCAAGCGCAGGCGATAGATCGTCGTCGGGCGCTGCGGCGAATTCAGATATTCGCCGGGGATCGTGTAGATCGCGTCGTTGGTTGGATTGCCCGGCGTGACGAGGCCGCCATTCCCGGTGGCGTCGCGCGCCGAGAATGGCCGGAGCGACGGCAGGACGATGAAGTAGTCGCGAATGATGTTCGAGACAGCGAGCGATTGTCCGTTGCGCGCGTCGGGTGCGCCGGCGCTGAGATTGAACACCGGATCGGTGACGCGCGGCCAGATGCGATTGTCGTAGTCGAACTCCGCGGCGTTGTTCGCTTGGGCGAGGCCGAACATCTGTAGGAACGTGGCGCTGTTGCCGCCCAACGGATGCTCGAGCGAGCCGCTGCCGGCCACGACGCGCACCTGCGCGGAGGATCGGATGAGATCTTCGCCGGCGAGACGATACACCGACCGAATCTCGCGGTCGAACGCCGGCGACGTGGGACCGACACTCGGATCCATGATCAGGTTCGCGACCTGATCGTGATCTGTGGTGAGCTGCAGATCAGGCGTGCCGCCGGTGGACACCCATACCGTATCGCGGCCGTTGATCTTGACGTTATAGGCGACGACGAGCCGCTCGTTGTCGGGATTCAGCTCGCGGACCAGCGCGAACCAAAGCATGGACGGATCCATGTAGTAGTCCACGCCTTCGCGCAGCAGATCGTACGTCTGTCGCCCGCCGCCGACGTCGCCTTGCAGGCGGAACTGAGGACCGTTCGGATTCTGCGGCTGCGTGCCGAACTGCAGCCGATAGATGAGCACGCGCGTCGGCCGCAGCGTGTCGGGCAGGGCGTTCCGCAGCGACTGGAGCTGTGAGCGATTTAGTATATCAATATTGGGATAGGCCTTCCCGCCGCCCAACAGCTTCGGGTCGATCGTGAAGAAGAAGCGGCGCGCCTCGACCTGATAATCCTCGACGTCGCGGTCGGTCTCTTGCTGCGTGTGCGCGCCGATGGTGTACTTCAGGCTCTGTACGACATTGCCCGTCTGCTTGGCGCCGATCACCTGGAACTTCATTGCGCCAAACTTCCACGTCGACTGGAGGCCGTAATTCCCGCTCGGCAGCGACGACGTGAGAAAGCGCGACGGCGGCGGTGTGAACTCGATGTTGCCGACGTCCACACGTTGCAGGTGGTCGCTCGGCTTGCCTTGGTAGTACAACGACACCGTGTTCGACGCATCGAACTCGCGCTGCATGTCGTAGTCGACGTTCACGTGGAACCGGTCGCCGATGGTGCCGGCGCTCTTCAGCGATCCCTTGAAGTCGAAGTTGGGTGGAAAGAGGAATTTTCCGTTGCAGCCGGACGCCGAGCTGATCTGGCTGCTGACTTGTGCGAGCTCGGCGGAGTTGCAGCGGAGGTTCCGATCGCGCTCGCTCTTCGACTCGATGCGCAGATTGAACAGCACCGGCAGGTCGAGTCCGGGAATTGCGACATTGCCAACGAGTTTATTGGTGTCGGGCGCCGCCGGTTTGTGTGTCGTGTCGGCGTGCGTGGTGTCCCGCGGCGGCGTTTGCGACGCTGGCGGCGGCGTTTGTGCATGCGAGCGACGTGCGTTCGCGCTCAGCAGGCCAACGCTGACGAGAGCGCAGAGTGCCAGGTGTCGCGTCGCAGGAAATTGGGGTCGCACCAAACCCTAGAGGTGGGGTAGGAACCCGCGATCGGTTCCCGCAGGACAAGCCTTGTTTTCGAGCGGGTGGCGGGTGGAATATACAGACCGCACCCGGCCGTACAACCCTGTGGAATACTTGAAGTTCCGCAGTTGAAGGAGCGTCCGAAGGAATCTTTGCCCCACGTGAAAATAATTAGTCGGTATGTCCTCGCGGAGCACGTCGGACCGTTCGTGTTCGCCCTGTCGGCGCTCACGTCGCTCTTGCTGCTGCAGGTCATCGCCAAACGGTTCGGCGATCTCGTGGGAAAAGGGTTGTCGTGGAGCGTAATCGCGGAGTTTTTCATCCTCTCGATTCCGTACACGCTGGCCCTCACGCTTCCTATGGCCATGCTCGTGGCCGTGTTGTACGCGTTCAGCCGGCTGGCGTCGGAAAATGAGATCACGGCCCTCAAGGCGGGCGGCGTCTCGACGCGCGCGTTGATGATGCCCGCGCTCGGCTTCGCGGTGCTGCTTGCCGTCTTCATGCTCTGGTTCAACGACCAGGTGCTGCCCAGCGCGAATCACGAGCTGGCGACGCTTCAGAATGCGATTTTTCGCACGAAGCCAACTTTCGCCCTGCGGCCGCAGGTCATCAACACGATCAAGGAAAGTCAGCTCTACCTGCAAGCCGGGCAGATCGACGAGGGCAACGGCGTGATGAAGGACGTCACGATCTACGACGTCAGCGACGGCAACCGCCGGCGCACCATTTACGCCGACAGCGGGCGCCTGGCGCTCACGCCCAACATGCGCGACCTCACCATGCACTTGTACAAGGGCATGATGTTGATGTCGCCAAACGGGCAGGCCGCGCAAGTCGACCGGATCTACTACGATCAGGATTTGCTCAAGGTGGCCGATGTCGCCAATCAGTTTCAATCGGCGAACTCGGATACGACCTCGAAGGGCGATCGCGAGAAGTCCATCTGCGAGATGCAGCGGCAGTATGAGGAGGCGAACGTCCAACTGCAGCGTGCGCGCGACGACAGTGTGTCCGCGGTTTGGCGACTGAACGCGACGAAGGGCACGGCGACTCCAGAGCCGAAGCCCACGAAGCCGGCGCGCGCCGGCGGCCTCGGCGCCCTCTACTGCTCGATGGTCACCAAGTACTTCAAAGTCAAAGAGGCGAGCGCCGACGAGCTGCCGCCGCGTCTGCAGACACAGGACACCACCAAGCACAAAGCCGCGGCACCCGCGCAGCACCTCGCGCCGCAGACACCGGATTCGCTCGTCGTGCTGGTCGACGGCAAAGCGATGCGCGTGCCCTCGAACAACATTCCGCCGAACGCGTACTTCATGGGCGGCGTTCCGGCCGGCGCGCAGGCCATGCGCGACGTGGCGCGTGCCGATTCGATTCGGATCGCGGCGCACAATGCGCCTCCGCCGGCGGCGACTCCGCCCAAGCTTGTGAAGCCCGGCACGCTGGTGCCCGGCGCGAAGGTGCCAACCATCAATGTGAATCCGGCACCGTCTGCGGCCGCCGCGTCTCCGGCAGTCGCGAACACACCGGTGCCAACGGGAAACACTCCCGGCGAAGCAGCCGCGCGCGCGAGCATTACCGCCGGGACGACGATGGAAATCATGGACGCGCACATGCGTCTCGACGAGGCGCGCTACAGTCGCAACCGTGCCGAAATTGAGATTCAGAAGAAATTTTCGCTGGCGTTTGCCTGCATCGTGTTCGTGCTCGTGGGCGCGCCGCTCGCCGTGCGTTTTCCGCGCGGCGGCGTGGGCCTGGTGATCGGCGCGAGCTTCTTCATCTTCGCCGTCTATTACGTCTGTCTCACGGCCGGCGAGTCGCTGGCGAACAACAGCCTCATCTCGCCGTTCTTCGCGATGTGGGCCGACAACATCGTGTTTCTCATCGCGGCGTTGGTGCTCATCATCCGAATGGGGCGCGAGAGCGGCTCGGGCCGCGGCGGCGGCATCCGTGAGGCGATGGACGGCACCCGCGAGTGGTTCCTGCGGCAACGCGCGCGCGCGTTCAACCGCTCTGGTGGATCGAACTCCACGAACGACTGATGCGCATCTTCCGTCCGCTCGACCGCTACGTCTTCAGCGAGTTCGCGAAGATCATGATCGTGACGGCGCTGGGCTTTCCGGTGCTGCTCATCATCACCGATCTCACCGAGCACCTTGGGTCATATCTCGATCATCAGATCCCCATGCGCGACGTAGCGCTGAGCTACGTCTATTGGCTGCCGGATTCGATGTTCATGGTGCTGCCAGCGGCCGTGCTCTTCGCAACGGTGTTCTCCATCGGCGCGCTCACGCGGCACGCCGAAGTGATCGCCGCCAAGGCGTCGGGCATCAGCTTTTATCGATTGATCCTGCCGATCTTCGTCGGCGCCATTCTCGCGTGTGGTATCGACGTCGTGATTGGCGAGCTCTCGCCGTACACGAACCTGCGCCGCAGCCAATTGCTCCGCGAAGACAAGGCATTGCTCGGCACGAATCGGTTCAACTTCGTGTTCGCCGGCAGTTACGGACGCGTGTACAAGGCGTTCATGCTGAGCGCCGATTCGGGCCGAATGCACCAGGTACAGATCGAGCGCAAAGGCAACGGGCGCTCCTATCCCACCTACCTGCTCAGCGCCGACAGCGCGATATACAGCGCGAACGGCGCCAAGAACGGCCAGTCGCCGTGGACGCTCGAGCACGGAGAGCTGAGCATCGTGTCGGACACGGGCGCACCGATCACCATCTCGTTCGCCACGGCGCACGATCCGCACTTCACGGAGCGTCCGCGGGAGATGATGAGCAAGCCGCCGGATCCGCACAACATGCGCTATCAGGAGCTGACGCGATTCATCCAGGCCATGGAGCGTTCCGGAGTCGACGCGTCGCCGTCACGCGTCGAACGCGCGCTCAAGCTCGCGGTGCCGTTCACGTGCATCATCATCGCGCTGTTCGGCGCGCCGCTCGCCACGAGTAACCAGCGCGGCGGTTCGGCGTACGGTATTGCCGTGAGCCTTGCAACCACGATGATCTTTCTGTTGATGATCCAACTCACCAAGGCCGTCGGCAGCAAAGGCGTGATTCCCCCCGATCTCGCAGCCTGGGTTCCGGGCATGCTCTTCGGGTTGCTCGGCTTTCTGCTTCTCACGCGAGTTCGCACGTGAGTGCACCCGTTCCGGCGTCTCGGGAGACCGGGACGTTTCCGGTCGTACAGCGGACGTCGATCAAATTCTTCCGGCGGGTTGCGCGCACCACACTCGGTGTGTTTCGCGACATCGGGCAGCGCACGTATTTCTTCCGCGACATCGCCCGCGCGTTCGGCGATCCCGCGACGTACGCGCCGGAGACCATCCGGCAGATGAAGACCATCGGCGTCGATTCGGCGCCGTTGACGATCATCGTTGCGGCGTTCATCGGCGGCGTCATCGCGATTCAGACGCGCTATCAGTTGCTGCCCGGCGTGCAGCTCTCGATCATCGGCCTCGCCATGCGGCTCATGATCGTGCTCGAGCTCGGACCGCTGCTCACGGGTCTCGTGCTCACCGGCCGAGTGGGCGGCCGCATGACTGCGGAGATCGGCACGATGCGCGTGACGGAGCAGATCGACGCACTCGAGACGCTCGCGTACGATCCGGTCGCATTTCTCATCGTGCCGCGGCTCTTGGCCGCGGTCGTGATGCTCCCCGCGCTCGTCATTCTCGCCGACGCAGTCGGCGTGTTCAGCGGCTACGTGGTTTCGGTGAGCATCACCGGTGTGACAGCCGAAGATTTCATCACGGGACTGCGGCTCGGCTTCGCGACGTTTCAAGTCGTTTACAGCCTGCTCAAGGCGATGATGTTCGGCTTGGCGATCGCCTTGGTTTGTTCCTATGAGGGTTACATTACCGAGGCCGGAGCGGAAGGAGTGGGTCGATCGACTGCCCGCGCGGTAGTCATCGCCTCCGTCACGATTCTGGTGCTCGACGCGTTGACGGCCGCCATCCTGGCCCCCTTGCTTCAATAATGAAACGTCGCGACGAAGTCACAGTCGGAGTTTTCATCACGATTACGGTCATCGTTCTGGTTCTCGGAACGTTGTGGCTTGCGCGCGGCGGTCTGAAAAACGGCTATCCGCTGTATACGCGGTTCCAGTGGGGGCAGAACCTCAAGCAGGGCCAGCCCGTGCTGCTCGCCGGCGTAACGATCGGCGCGGTGCGCGACGTGAAGCTGCGTCCCGGGTACCTCGACGTGATGCTCAGCGTCGACGATCAGTATCAGATTCCGAAAGGCTCGACGGCGACAGTCAAAGCCGTGGGAATCTTCGGCGACGTTGCGGTAGCGCTCACACCGCCGACGCCCATGCCGACCGCGTCGTACGCGCCGGGCGACACCGTACCGCCTGGTCCGCCGAGCGCAGACATCAACGAAATCATGGATCGCGCGGACTCGATCGCGCGGACGGTCGCGGTGCTCACGACCGCGCTGCAAAAGGAAGTCGTTGAAGCGGGCACGCTCAATGACATTCACAAAACGATTGCCTCGACGGCTGCACTATCGGTGCAACTACAACAAGTGCTGGCCGAGCAGAACAAGAACGCCACGCGCACGATGAACTCGTTCGCGGACGCGGCGACGAACATCACCCAGACCGCCGATCGCGTCGCGCGTCTGGCCGACTCGGCGCAGATCTCCGGGACGCTGGTGAACGTTCGCCTCGCGAGCGAGAACACGGCTCGCCTCGTGGCAAATCTCGACTCGACGAACGCCGCAATGCGCAAGCTCCTGGCGCAGATCCAGAACGGCAACGGCACGCTTGGCAAGCTCGCGACCGATACGCTGCTCTACAGCGACATGCGGCACTTGCTGCAGAGGGCGGATTCGCTGTTGGCGGATATCAAAGCGAATCCTAGAAAATACATAAATCTCAAGATCTTCTAGGGTCGTACGATCTTCTGAGATTCCGGTCGCTAATAGCGACCGATGATGCAGTGGCTCTGTAGGTCTCTGGTCTGAGGTCTGAGTCGGTCACAGAGACCTCAGACCAGAGACCCGAGACCTAGAGTCTTTCCCGTACCGTGTCCCGATTAGTGCGCCCGACAGTCAGATAGTACACGGGTATTCCTAGCAAGATCACTCCAAACACCGCCACCGTCGGCCAGCGGCCGCTCGGGTCGATCAGCGCGTTCGTCAACAGGTACAGCGTTGCCAAGACGAACAGAATCGGCGTGATGGGATAGAGCGGTGTGCGGAACGGCGGTGAGTACTCCGCCGATGAGCGTTTTCTAAATATGAAAATCGATGCGACGCCGAGTGCGTAGAACGGCAAGATGGCCGTGACGAACGTGTCGGCGAGCTGCTCGAACGTGCGCATCAATACGAACAGCACGCCAAGCGCCGCGACCAGCGCGATCGAGACATACGGCGTTTTGAAGCGCGGATGAATCGCCGCGAGCTTCTTGAACAGCAGGCCTTGGTCCGCCATCGCGAAAAACACGCGCGGCGACGTGAGCAGCGTTCCGTTGAGCGTGCCGAACGTCGACAGCATCACGGTGAGCGACACGAAGGTGACGCCGCCTGCGCCAACGAGACGGAACGCGACGTCGGCCGCGACGAGCTTCGACGTGCGAATCTCGTCGACCGGCATGACGGAGAGATATGCGACGTTGGCCAGCATGTAGATCGCGACCACGGCCACCGTCCCAATGATCAGCGCGCGCGGCACATTGCGTCGCGGATCCTTCACTTCGCCCGACACGAACGTGAGATCCGCCCAGCCGTCGTACGCCCAGAGCACCGAGACCAGCGCTAAGCCGAACGGCGCGATCGAGAAACTTCCCGGCGGCGTCATCGGAGTGAAGTGGCCTCCGCTGTGTGGCAAGCCGATCACGAGCGCCAAACCGACGATGAACAGGAGGCCGAAGTATTTCGCCAGCGTCGTCAGATTCTGCACCAGCGATCCGGTGCGCATGCCGACGTAGTTGAACACCGCCGTGACGACGATCGCCAGCGCCGCGATGTAGTGCACGTATTCGTCGTTGGGCGCGACACCCGGATCGCGCCCAAGCACCCGCATGAAATACTCGGCGAAGGTCGTGGAGACCGCGCCGAGCGAGGCGGCGCGAATGATCGTGAGCTCGGACCAACCGAAGAGGAATGCCGGAAGGCGCCCGTACGCCTTCTGAATGAAGACGAAGATTCCGCCCGTGTCGGGGAACGCCCCACCGACCTCGGCGAGCGTGAGCGCGCCGCACAGCGCGAGCAGGCCGCCCACGACCCACACCGCGAGCAGCGGCAGCGGTCCGGGAAGGCGGTTGCTGACGCTGGCCGGCGTCCGGAAGATGCCCGAGCCGATCGTCGAGCCGATGACGACGGCGACTGCGCTCCACAGCCCAAGTTGGCGCGGCAGCGCCGCCATTCGCCCGGATGCGGGTACCGAGGTGTCTTCCATCGCCAAATGGTAGCGCCGGGTGGCCGCGGTCGCTATTCCAACAGTTGTTTGGACAGTTGCTTGCAGCCCTTCCACCGGGCAGCTTTCGGTGTTGTTCCTCTAGCCGATTTGCCTCATGTCATCCGCTCTCGCTGACGCGATCTTCTGGGTCGCTGTCGCGTGTTGTTCTATCGCCCAACTGGCGATTATTCGTTCCGCCATCGTGTCGCCCGCCCGCGTGGCCGGCGCCGCGCCGACGACATCCGTCCGACGCGCCGCCGAGATTGCCTGGGCGGTCATTCCGGGGATCGCGCTGGCCGTGCTGCTGCTGTTCACGTGGCGCGCGATGCACGTCGTCCAGATCAGTATGCCCGTGACGGGTCCTTCGGCATGAAGAGCGTCAAACGCCTCTCGATCGCCGCACTCGTCGTCGCCTGCCTCCATCTCATCTTTGGCGCCATCGTCCGGATCTCCGGATCTGGAATGGGATGCGGTGAGAACTGGCCCAAGTGCTACGGTTATTGGATTCCGCCGTTCAGCCGCCCCGATCTGATCGTCGAGGTGAGCCATCGCTATCTGGCGTCGATCCTCGTGATCACCGTCTGCAGCATGGCGCTGGCGACGTTCCTCAATCGCCGCGAACCCGGCGTGTCCGGTCGCGGTGGCGTACTTCGCACGGCATTCGGTGCCGTCGCAGCGGTGTTCTCCGCCGCAATTCTCGGTGGCGTCACGGTGAAGATGGGCAACGCGCCCTGGGCGACGATCCTGCACTGGCTCAACGCCATGCTGCTGCTCGCGCTCGTCGCGATGACGGCGATTCGCGCCGGCCTGCTCGGCGGCACCGGCGCGCGCACACAGCGTGGTACATCGCGCGCAGCACGTTCGGCATTCGCCGCAGCCGGACTCGCGATTCTCGCCGTCGCACTCGGCGGCCTGACCGCGAAGTTTCCCGGCGCGTCGGCAGCGTGTACGACGGTTCCGTCGTGCGGCAGAATTCCGAATGTCGAGACGGCAGCGGTCGTCGTGCAGATGGTGCATCGCACCGCTGCGCTGCTGCTGGTGCTGCACTTGTTCGGTATGGTGATGATGATCCGCAAGCGTCGCGCGGAGGAGGCACTCGTCGTAGTGCGCGCGGTGTATGTCGCGTTCGGTATGGTGCTACTGCAGCTCGTCGTCGCGTCGTCGATGATTCTCTTTCACCTGCCGCCCGTGCTGCGGTCGCTTCATGAAGCGACGGGCGTGGGCATTTGGTTGAGTTGCTTCTGTCTTGCGTATCTCGCTCGGCGCGTGAATGTGGGCCGGCAGGCGCCCGTAGTCGCGCCGACACCGGCGGCAGCAGCTCCAATGCCGGTCGTCGCGCCGACACCGGCCCCGACCCCGCACACCATGGCCGTGATCGTCGCACGCGGAGCTGACCTGTGAGCGAAGCCGCCGTCGTGTCGACACGCGCCCGCTCGTTGATGCGCGATCTCATCGCGCTCACGAAGCCGCGCATCATTTCGCTGCTGCTGGTGACGACGATCGCGCCGATGTTCGTGGCCGGTCGTCCGAGCTGGACGCTCGTACTGTCAGTGTTCATCGGCGGCTACCTGATGGCCGGCGGCGCGAACGCGGTGAACATGTACATGGACCGCGACATCGACGATCGAATGTCGCGCACACGCCTCCGTCCGATTCCGAGCGGCCGCATGCAGCCGCGCGAAGTGTTGGCGTTCGGTATTCTGCTTTCGACGTCCGCAACGTTCCTGCTCGCGCAGACAGCGAACGTGCTGACGGCGGCGCTCGCACTCGCCGGATTTTATTTCTACGTCTTCATCTACACGCGCTGGCTCAAGCGCAGCACGC
The DNA here is from genome assembly GCA_036499625.1 of Gemmatimonadaceae bacterium. GTDB lineage: Bacteria > Gemmatimonadota > Gemmatimonadetes > Gemmatimonadales > Gemmatimonadaceae > JAQBQB01. The sequence continues at coordinate 96,706 of DASYDJ010000035.1, read as the reverse complement.
CGCAGAACATCGTGATCGGCGGCGCAGCCGGAGCATTTCCGCCGCTCGTAGGTTGGGCCGCGGTGACCAATCGCGTCGATCTGTTCGCGGCGTATCTCTTTCTCATCATCTTCTACTGGACGCCGCCGCACTTCTGGGCGTTGGCGCTCCTCAAGCAGAAGGACTACGGCAAGGCCGGCGTGCCGATGGCACCGCTGGTATGGGGTGAGCGCGAGACGAAGCGGCAGATGTTTTGGTACACTTTGATACTAATTCCGCTGACGTTGCTTCCCTACGCGTTCGGCGTGCTCGGACCCGTATATCTCGTCCTCGCCGCGCTGCTCGGCGCGAAGTTCATCTATGAAGTCGTGCGCGTCGCGCAGGCGACCGACTGGACCAAGCGCGCGTGGCACTTGTACAAGTTCTCATTGCTCTATCTCGCGCTGCTCTTCGCCGCGATGGTCGTTGACCGGGGGCTACTCGCGTGAAGACCCCCGCCGCGGAGGGCACGCGGCGCCTCCGCTCTCCAAAACCGCTGGGCCGACTGCTACCGCGATTGCGGCCCTATCGCGGCGTGCTCAGTATTGCGGCGGTCTGCCTCATCGTGGCAGCCGCAGTCGGATTGATCTTCCCGCAGGTCGTGCGGTATCTGCTCGACGCCGCGTTCCTGCACCACGATCGCTCGATGCTCAATCGCATCGCGCTCGGGTTGCTGGCGCTGTTCGCGCTGCAGGGCGTGATGAACTTCGTACAGGTCTACCTGCTGACGTCCACCACGGAGCGTGTGATCGCGACGCTGCGCGAGGACGTGTTCGCGCATCTCGTGCGTTTGTCGCCCGGCTTCTTCACCGAGCGCCGCACAGGCGAGCTCACGAGCCGACTCTCGGCCGATCTCGCCGTGCTGCAGTCGCTGCTCAGCACGTGGATCTCGGAGATGTCGCGCCAACTGCTGTTCCTCATCGGCGGCATCGTGCTGCTGACGGCGACGCACTGGCAGCTCACCGAGACCACGCTCGCCGTCGTGCCAATCGTCGTGACGGCGGCGTTCTTTTTCGGACGCAAACTTCGGCGCGCCAGCACGGGCGTGCAGGATCGCATCGCCGAGGCGATGGCCGGCGCCGACGAGGCGTTCTCGCAGATTCGCACGGTGCAGAGCTTTCATCGACAGGCCGAAGAGACGCGTCGCTACGGCGCGCAGCTCGCGGACGTCGTTGTTGCCGCCGTCGCTCGCGCCATGATTCGCGCGATGTTCTTTGGCATCGTCGGCTTCGTCGCCTTCGGCGGCGTCGTCGCAGTGCTGTGGGAAGGCGGCCAGCTCGTGTTGCAGGGTGCGCTCACGCCTGGCGCCCTGGTGTCGTTCCTTCTCTACGCCATCACCGTTGCAGCGGCCGTCGGGTCGCTCGCCTCGCTCTTCGGCAGCTACCAGGAAGCACTCGGCGCCGCAACGCGAGTGTTCGAGCTATTGGAGACGCAGGCCACCATCGCCGAGCCGGAAACTCCGCGGCCGTTGATGAAGCCGGTGCGCGGCGAGGTGAGTCTCGAGCAAGTGTGCTTCGCGTACTCGCCGGATCTGCCCGAGGTGTTGAGCGACGTCGACCTGCACATCGCGTCTGGCGAAGTCGTGGCGCTCGTGGGCCCGTCGGGCGCCGGCAAGACGACGATCGCGTCGCTACTGCCGCGCTTCTGGGACGTGACGGGCGGCCGGATCACGCTCGACGGCATCGACATTCGAGAACTCTCATTCGCCGATCTGCGCGGCGCCATCGGCATGGTGCCGCAGGAGCCGGCGCTGTTCAGCGGCACGATCCGCGACAACATCGCGTACGCCCGCCCGGATGAAGTCGGACCGGCGCCAACTGAAGCGGAGATCGTAGCGGCGGCGCGCGCGGCGCATGCACTGGAGTTCATCGAGCGACTGCCGCAGGGCCTCGACACCAAGGTCGGCGAGCGTGGCGTGAAGCTCTCGGGCGGTCAGCGCCAGCGTCTGGCGATCGCGCGAGTGTTCTTGAAAAACCCCGCTGTGGTCGTGCTCGACGAGGCGACGTCGAGCCTGGACACAGAGAGCGAGCGCGCGGTGGAAGCGGCGATGGAAGACCTGCTGCGCGGCCGTTCGACGCTCATCATTGCGCACCGTCTGAGCACCGTGCGCCGCGCGCATCGCGTAGTGGTGCTGGAGCGCGGCCGCGTCGTGGAGGCTGGCACGCACGAGCAACTACTCGAGCGGAACGGCTTGTACGCACGCCTCTATCGCGCCGGCACCGATTGGGTCGACGTCGAGGTTGGATCGTAACTATCTGGTCCAACACACCGGAGCCAAAAGGCCTTGCCGCTGAATACGCGGAAAAAACCGCTGATTGACGCGGAACCGTATCCAAAGTTGTTGCTGTTTTTTCCGCGTTGCTCAGCGTTTTTCCGCGTTCATCCGCGGCAAAAAGGACGAGGGACTTGCTACGAGACTGACGAGGGGCCTGACGCGCTCAGTACCCGCTCAACCCCCGATACGCCAACATCGGCTCGATCTGCGGATCATGCCCGGTGAAATCACGGAACATCTTTCCTAAATCCTCGGTATTCCCGCGCGACAACACCATCGCCCGGAACCGGTCGCCGTTGGCGCGCGTCAAACCTCCGTGCGAGTTGAACCACGCAGCCGCGTCGTCGGCCAGCATCTGCGTCCACAGGTACGCGTAATAGCCCGCTGCGTAGCCGTTGGCCCAGATGTGCAGGAAGTAGCTCGAGCGATAGCGTGGCGGCACTTGCTCGAGGTCGACGTGCCCCTGCTGCAGCGCCGAACGCTCGAAGACATCGACGTCCTGCTGCGGCGCGCTCGCCGAGAGCGTGTGCCACGACATGTCGAGCTTCGCCGCGGCGACCAGCTCCGTCATGTCGTAGCCAGCATTGAACTGGCGCGCCGTGAGGATTTTATCAAGCAGCGCCTTTGGCATCGGCGCGCCGCTCTTGTAATTCACCGCGTAATGCTTGAGAACCGTTGGATCGAACGCCCAGTGCTCGTTGAACTGCGACGGAAATTCCACGAAGTCGCGCGCAACGTTCGTCCCCGACAACGACGAGTATTTCTCCGTAGCCAGCAACCCGTGTAGCGCGTGCCCGAACTCGTGGAACATCGTCACGGCGTCGTCCGGACTCAGGAGCGCCGGCTGCCCAGCCACCGGCTTCGCAAAGTTCGCGACGTTGTACACGATCGGCAGGGTGCCGAGCAGCGTTGACTGCGGCATGAGATTGTCCATCCACGCGCCGCCGGACTTGTTATCACGTTTGAAATAATCACAGTAGAACAAGCCAATCGGCTTTCCGGTCTTGTCGAACACCTCGAAGGTGCGCACGTCCTTCTGATAGACGGGCAGATCGTGTCGTTCAGTGAACGTCAGGCCGTACAACTGATTCGCGGCGTAGAACACGCCGTCCTTGAGCACGCGGTCGAGCTCGAAGTACGGCTTCACCTGCGACTCGTCGAGATCATACTTGGCCTTGCGCACCTGCTCGGCGTAGAAGTTCCAGTCCCACGGTTCGAGCGTGAAGCCGCCGTGCTGCGCGTCGATCACAGCTTGGATGTCGGCCGCTTCCTTGCGCGCGCGAGCAGTCGCCGGCGGCGCGAGCTTGTCGAGGAGCGTGGTCACTGCCTGCGGTGTCTTCGCCATCTGGTCCTGCAGCTTCCACGAGGCGTAGTTCGGGAAGCCGAGCAGCGCGGCCTGTTGCGCGCGCAGCTTGGCCATGCGGGCGATGATGCCGCGCGTGTCGTCGGAATCGCTCCGCTCGGCGCGCGTCCACGATGCGTTGAAGAGCTGGTGCCGCGTGTCGCGGTTGGTGAGCGATTGGAGATCCGGCTGCTGGGTGGTGTTCTGCAGTGGAAGCACCCAGGAGTTCGCGAGATGGCGTTCCGTCGCCGCCTGCGCCGCGGCGCTCACGTCGGCGGGCGAGAGACCGGCGAGCGCCGATGCGCCGTGCACGACGAGCGCGCCGTCCTTGGCGGCGGCGAGCAACCGATTCGTGAACTGGGCGCCGAGCGTTGCCAGCTCGGCGTTGAGTGCCTCGAGCTTCGTCTTGTCGGCCGCCGACAGATTGGCGCCGGCGAGAATGAACTCCTGATGATAATACTCTAACAGCCGCTCGGATTCCGGATCGAGACCCAGCTTGGCGCGTTGGCCGTAGAGTGTCTCGATGCGCTTGAAGAGCTTGTCGTTGAGGTAGATGGCGTCGCGCGTGGCCGACAGCTTGGACGCCTCCGCTTCCTGGACTTTCTGCAGCGTGTCATCCGTGTTCGCGCCGGTGACCGCGTTGAAATCCATGTTGACGCGCGTGAGGAGCTCGCCGCTCTTGTCGAGAGGGACGAGTGTATTCTCGAACGTCGGCGCCGCGGGATTGTCGGCGATCTTCTGCACCTCGGCGAGCTCCTGCTTCATGCCCTCCTCGAACGCCGGCTTGTAGTCGGCGTCGCGGATCTTGTCGAATGGAGGCGCCTGGAAGGTCAGTGTGCTGCGCGCGAGCAGCGGGTTCTGACGCTGTGCAGCGGCCGGAGTTGCGGCCGCGATCAACGCGGTTGCCGCAGCGGCGCAGAGAACAGGGTGACGAATGACACGAGTCATGGTCTGCCTGAAGTTGAGTTCTCTCAGAACTTTGTGCGAAACGAGCAAGACCGCAATGCGGTCGTACCCGGCAAATACCTAGCACTCTTCACTATGGCCGAAAACATTGCCGCTGAGTACGCGGAAACCCCGCTGATTGACGCGGAAACGTTCAAAGTCTTTGTTGCTTTTTTCCCGCGTCAATCAGCGTTTCCCGCGATCTTCCGCGGCAAAAAGGAATAGGAGCTCGATCCGTTACCGAATCGTCAACGCCACGTCGATTTTGGCAGCGCCATTCGGTCCCACCTGAATCTGTTGCGCCACCGCCTGCGCCGCGCCTTCGTGCCAGACCATCATCTTGTACGTGCCGGGCGGCAATGAGTCGATTGTAAACTTTCCGTCGTCGCCGGTGACGGCGAAATACGGATGATCGAACACCGCGATGTACGCCCGCGTCCAGGGATGCAGCGTGCACCTCACCTCGATGATGCCCGACTCCTTCGCGAGGCGCTCGCTCGGCACCACTTGGCCCGTGTTGAAGAACGGCATGACCGTCAGCGTGTCGTGCGTGCCAATGGGAGTGAAGACCAGCTTGTGCAGCAGCTTGTCGTCGTTGGTGACGTTGACCGTCGTCCCGACCACCGCCGCCTGCACGCGCGGATCCAGCACGCAATCTTCGCTCGATAGATCGATGCGCTTGGCATCGGGCAGCGTCTTGCCCGTTTTGATGTCGGCGATCCAAACGACCGAGTTCGACAAACCCTTTGCCGTCGCGCTAACGGGGCCGTCGACTTCTTTGCCGCAGACTGGCTGATCCACGGTCACCGGCACGGTATCTGTCCGCGGCCCGCCGGCGAGCGTGATCGTGCCGCTTATCGAGCCGGGTGCCGACACTGCCTCGGGTTTGTAGGACGTTCCGCCCAAATCCACTGTGCCGGCGGCCGAGTCGTCGGTTTTGGCCGAGGTCTCCGCACGAGCCGTGGCCGAGTTTGTGTCGGCAGCGTCGCGTTTGCCGGAGCATGCGCCAACGGCCGCGATGGCGAACAGAGCAGCGATTAGTCGGCGCGAGGAGGTTCCGGTCACGATTCTGGCTGTAGTTGGACGTGATGCACGCACTCCCTGGGGGCAAACGACGCGCCAGCCGCGCGATGCCACTGTGCACAACGACGCCAGTAGTCGCCGGTCGCGAGCCGGCGACCACGATCACACGATCAGCACATCCTTCTGATAGTTGTCCGGCGTCACCACCGCTTCGCCGTCGGTGATGTAGACGTTCACCTCGCTGCGCATGCCGATCTTGCCCGGTATGTAGATGCCGGGTTCTATCGAGAATGCGACGCCGGGCAACAGCACGCGATCGTCGCGCGTCTCGAGATTGTCGAGGTGCGGACCCGATCCGTGCAGATCGTGCGAGTCGATGGAGTGGCCGGTGCGGTGGGTGAAATACTGACCATAGCCGCGCGCCTCGATCACCTGGCGCGCCGCGTCGTCGACGTCGGCGCCGCGCAGCGGTCGTCCGCCTTTGGTGCGCGTGCGGACGAGATCGATCGCCGCATCCCGCGCATCGCGCACCGCATTCCAGATCTCTGATGCCTCGGCATTCGGCTTCCCGATGGAGGCCATCCATGTCTGATCCGCGTAGACGCCGCCGTTCTCTTCGCGCGCCCAGAGGTCGATGAGCAAAATCTCACCGGCGCGAATGATTCGCGGTGAGTCGGACGACGGTTCGTAGTGCGGATTGGCCGCGTTGGCACCTGCCGATACGTTCGGACCGTGGTCGGTGGTGAGCCCCGACGCCTTGAATCGATCGAGGATCCACGCCATCAACTCGTGCTCGGCCAGCGGCTCCTTGCCGCGCGCACGCTCGCCGGCGACTTCCATCGCCTCGCGCGCGATGCCGGCGATCGCCGCCGCCGCGCGAAGATGCGATGCGATGTTGTCGGCGTTCCAGACCGCGTAGAACCGAGTCACGAGCTCGCTCGACGACACCACCGTCGCGCCGGCCTCGCGTACCATCTCCAGGACGCCGGCCGGCACGCGATCGAGGTACGGCACGGCGTCGCCCTTGGAGTATTCCATCGCGACACGCTTGCCGTTCACGTGCGTTGCCAGCAGCGACTCGAGGCTGCGCCACGACGAATAGACCTCACGCGTCCACTCCGCCGGCCAGTTGTGCCATACGCCCTGCTCGATGGCATGGGACAACGCCACGGGCGTCCCGGAAGCCGGGATGTACGCAAAGACGCGCCGCGTGGTCATGCCGTCGAGGCGCATCAGCTCAGTGGCGATCGGATTGAGGCCACGAAAGTCGTACAACAGCCAGCCGTCAACGCCGGCATCAGCCAGCGCGCGCTGGACGGTCGATAAAGATTCAGTTGTGAGCATGAGGTCAGTCCAGTCCAGCCGTCCGGTCGAACGAGCGCCAGTCGGCGCGCCATTCGCAGGTCCCTTCACCGCGACCCGCACATCGGACGTGCTCCACGGCGCCAATGCTGCCGATGAGCAGCAACAGCAGCTCGCGAAGCGCCGACTCATAGTAGGTGCAGCCGACGCCGCCCGGCGCCGTACCGAGCGTGATCGACCTCGGGAGCTCGAACAAGAGGAAGCTTCCCACGCGCCGCACGTTGCCGCTGAGGTACCGCGCCCCGATCTTCCGGGCATGCCGGAACGCCAACGGTCGCGCCATGGCCGACGGCAGGAGACGCATCATTTTTCGCGTCACCGGCGAGATCGTGCGATACGACTGTTTGGCGATGTGCCGGCCGGCGGCGCGAAACACCGCTTCCGCGTCTGGACGGCGGCCGATCAGCTTGGACAGCGCGATCGCCTCATCCTGGCCGGTCCGCTGTCCTTTTCGCACCGCCTCGGTGTGACGCTTGATCTGCGCGTAGATCGTGTCGCTCAACCCAAGCCGCTTGTTACGCAGCTCGTCGACGTATTCCGCGTCGAATTGATCGACCGGGGTGTCGACGTTACGAACCGCCTCGAGAAGACTCAGCGGGAGGAGAGCATCAACGGTGGCAAGCATTAGGAGCTTTGGCGTCGCGAAGGAGACAGAGTGCGAAGGTAGCCGTACACGGAAGTCCCTTCAAGGCGGCGCGACATGATGTTGCGCATGTTAGTGGGGTTCGTGCTCGCCGCCGCGATCGCCGCATTGGCCCATCGGCTCCGCTCCTTGACGATTGGCGGCGCGGTGGCGGCAACATTTGTTGGTGGCGCGGCAGTGGCGGCTGGATGGGGCTGGGGTGCGCTCTTGGTCGTCTATTTCCTGGCATCGACCCTGTTGTCGCGCACCTCTCGCGCCGAGAAGGAAGCCCGCACTGCGTCAATCGTCGAGAAGGGGGGCGAGCGCGACGCCGTCCAAGTTCTGGCCAACGGCGCCCTGTTCGCGGGCGCCGCGCTCGCCATGCACTGGATGCCGAACACTCGATGGCTTGCCCTGGGCGCGGGCTCGCTCGCCGCCTCCACGGCCGATACCTGGGCCACGGAGATCGGTACGATGGTCGGCGGAGCGCCGCGGTCCATTCTGACCGGCAGGCGCGTCGCTCCAGGAATGTCCGGCGGCATCACGATGGCGGGCACCTTCGCGTCGCTGTCCGGCGCCGCCTTCCTCGCGCTCGCTGCCCTCGCCTGCGGTTGGCCAGTCGCGGCAGCCCGCGTGGTCGTAATTGGTGGCATCGCGGGTTCATTCATCGACTCGATACTCGGCGCCGCCTGCCAGTCGCGACGCTGGTGCGCGGCGTGCGCTACGGAAACGGAACGAGCCGTTCATTCGTGCGGCACGGCCACCGCGGCGCACCGCGGTTTACCGTGGATCGACAACGATGCGGTCAATTTTCTCAGCAACGCCTGCGGTGGTCTGCTGGCCACGCTGCTCCTTCGATAACGAGAACGTGCGCGCATGATCGACAGCGAAGTCCTGGTGGTGGGCGGCGGCCCCGCGGGCGCATCAGTAGCGTGCGCGCTCGCACGGGCCGGCGTGGACGTTCACGTCGTGGACCGCGCCCACTTCCCTCGCCCGAAGCCGTGCGCCGAGTACCTGAGTCCGGAGGCGTCGCGGATTTTGGCGGACATGGGAGCGCTCGAGCGTGTCGAAGCAACCGGCGCCGCGGCGTTGGCCGGCATTCGCGTGCGTGCGCCGAGCGGCGCCGTGATCGCCGGCGACTTTATCGCGTCGCACGGCTTTCGCGGCTTTCGCGACCGCGGACTCTCCGTTCGACGCGAGGTGCTCGACGCCATTCTGCTCGATTGTGCACGGGCCGCGGGAGCGCACGTCACCGAAGGCGTGCGCGTCACGGATGTCGTGCGCGAGAACGGGCGAGTGACGGGAGTGCAGACTCTCGTCGACGGGCAAGCCGGCGAGCAGCGCGCCCGTCTCGTCATCGCGGCGGACGGACTGCGCTCGGTCATCGCGAAGCGACTCGGCCTCGCGCACGCACTGCGCTGGCCGCGGCGTCTCGCGCTCGTCACCCACTATAAGAACGTGGCCGACGTCGGCGAGCACGGAGAGATGCACGTCGAGCGCGACGGCTACGTCGGCATCGCCGACGTCGGCAACGGCGAAACGACGGTGGCGCTCGTGGTACCCGCGAAACGCGCGAGCGAACTGTCCGGCGATCGCGCGGCGTTTCTCGAACAATGGCTCGCAGCACACATGCAACTCGCGCCGCGCTTCGTGCACGCCGAGCGTGTGTCGCCTGTCGTGGCTACCGGTCCGTTTGCGTCGCACACTCGCCGTGCGTGGTCGCCCGGCGCGGCGCTCGTCGGCGACGCGGCGGACTTCTTCGACCCGTTCACCGGCGAAGGCATTTACTCCGCGCTCCGCGGCGGCGAGATGCTCGCCGAATTCGCACGGGAGTCGCTTGCGGCGCGGATACCGGCGGCGGCGGACCGCGTTCTCGCGGCCTACAACGCCCGCCGCCGCGATGAATTTCGCGGCAAGTGGATCGTGGAGCGGGCCATTGGCACGATCGTCGGCACGCCGGCGTTGATCAACCGCGCGGCGCGGAGTCTCTCGGCGCGGAAGGATCTCGCGGATTTGCTGATCGGCGTGACGGGAGATTTTGTGCCGGCGCGGGAGGTGTTGAGGGCGGGGTATTTGTGGGCGGTGTTTGGGTAGCGCTGGGCGGCTGCGCCGCGGTGGAACGGTGTGGCGGTGGAATGAAACCCTCGTGTCATTCCGAAGGAGCGCAGCGACTGAGGAATCTCGTGTCGTCCGGCTAGATCCCTCGCTTCGCTCGGGATGACAGCCCGAGGGAGTTCCGTTCCACCGTTCCACCGTTCCACCGTTCCACCGTTCCACCGTATGTTTCGCCAATGATCGACTCCGCCACCTTCCGCAGCGTACTCGGCCGATTCGCGTCGGGTGTCACGATCGTCACCGCGCGCGACGAGGCCGGAATGGACCATGGCATGACGGTGAGCGCATTCTGCTCGCTGAGCCTCGACCCGCCGATGGTCCTCCTCTGCGTCGACCACGCGGCCTCGATGCACGACCTGCTGCTTGGTCATCCACGTTTTGGTATTAGCATTTTATCATCTGACCAGGAAGAGTACTCGCGGCGATTCGCGCGCGAGGAAGACGACCGCTTCGACGGCATCGCGTACTCGCGCGGCGAAGCCGGCGTGGTCTTGCTCGACGACGCCGTGGCGCACATGGAGTGCGAGATCACGAAGCACTACGACGCCGGCGACCACACGATTTTCCTGGCCGCCGTCCAGCACGCGGCGCCGCGCGACGGACGACCGCTCCTCTACTATCGCGGCGGATACGCACAGCTCGAGCGGTGACAGCCGTATGCTGACTCCGGCCCGGCGTCGCGGCGTCGAAATTCTCGACGATCCAGCGATCGATCCGGCCATCCGGCAGCGCTCCATCCACGACGTCACTCGTTCCAACCGTTGGCTCGGCGGCCTGCGCGCGGGCCTGCTCGGACTCGTTGACGCGGGCCGTCCAGCCGGTGCGTACACCCTGCTCGACGTGGGTACCGGGCTGTCCGACATTCCGGAGCGCGCACGGCTCGCCGCGCGACGAGCTGGAACCGCGCTGACGACGATCGGCGTCGACGAAGCGGCGTCGCTCCTCGCCGGCACCCGAGGCCGTCTGGATTTTGCCGTTGCCGCGAACGCGCGTGCGCTTCCCTTTCGCGATCACAGCATCGACGTTGTCATGTGCTCACAGTTGCTGCACCACTTCGAGGCGAATGATGCCGAGCATGTGTTGGCGGAGATGAATCGCGTGGCGCGGCATGCCGTGGTCGTCAGTGATCTGCGGCGAAGCTGGGTCGCGGCAGCGGGCTTCTGGGTCATGTCCTATGTGCTGCGCTTTCACCGCGTCACACGACACGATGGCGTCGTATCGGTGCTGCGCGGCTTCACGGCAGATGAACTCCGCCGGCACGTCGAGACAGCGACGAACACGACGCCCGTCGTCCGTCATCGACTCGGCTTTCGTCTCACGGCGCACTGGTCGCCGAGGGTCGCATGACCGCACCGCATGATCTGGGGCCGATGCCCCTCGACCGCAGCATGACGACCGTGGACGAGCGACTCGTGCAGGCGCCGCTGCCGGTCATTTTCATGCTCGCCGCGCAGGTCGAAGAATGGCCCAAGCATCTCGCGCACTACCGGTTCGTGCGGTTCGAGGAGAAGCGGAGCGACGGTGGCGGACTCGTCGAGATGTCGGCGAATCGTCCCTTCGGAATGCTCGATTGGCCCACCTATTGGGCTTCACTCATGAGTGTGACGGCGCCGCGGGCGTCGCGCGGCCCGTCGATTCGCTTTCGCCACGTGCGGGGCGTCACGACCGGCATGGAGGTCGAGTGGAGCTTCGAGCCCGTGCGCACCGGAACTTTCGTTCGAATCGTGCACGTTTGGAACGGCCCGTCGTGGCCACTGATTGGTACCGTGGCTGCGTGCGGGGTCATCGGGCCGGTCTTCGTGCACGGAATCGCATCGCGCACCCTTGCCGGCTTGGCGCACGTCGCCGAACGTACGACGGACGCATCACAGTAAACATCCAGAGGTATCGAGTGCCTGATCGGCGCAGGGTTGTGATTACGGGGATCGGTGCAGTAACCCCGATCGGGATCGGCAGGGAAGCAATGTGGTCCGGTCTCCGCGCCAAACGCTCTGCCGTGCGCGCCATCACGCGCTTCGATGCATCGATCTACCGCAGCCGGATCGCCGCGGAGATCGACTACAATCCGTCCGATTTCCTCGAGGATCGGCGCGTCAAGCGTCTCGATCGCTTCGGACAGTTCGTGGTGACCGGAGCGCGCCTTGCGCTCGAGGACTCGGGCATCAATCTCGCCGCCGAAGATCGCGAGCGCGTCGGCTCGACGATGGGCACCGCACTCGGCGGCGTTGGGTTTGCCGAAGAGCAGTTTCTCGTCTTCAAGAATGAAGGCATCAAGAACGTCGCGGTCACGCTGGCCACGAACGTGTTTGGCGGCGCCGCCAGCTGCAACGTGGCGATCGAGCTCGGGGTCCAAGGTCCGAACAGCACGAACGCCATGAGCTGCGCGTCGGGCACCATGGCAATCGGCGAAGGCTTCCGGCAGATCCGCGACGACTACGCCGATGTCATGATCTCCGGCGGCGCCGAGGCGCCGTTGAGTCAGTTGTGCTTCGGCGCGTTTGCGATCATTCGCGCGATGTCGAACCGCAACGACGATCCGGGTCGCGCGTCGCGTCCGTTCGATCGCGGCCGTGACGGGTTCGTCATGGGCGAGGGCGCGGGCATCGTGGTACTCGAGGAATATGAGCGAGCCAAGTCACGCGGCGCGCACATTTATGCCGAGGTGTGTGGTTATGCGTTCTGTAATGATGCACACCACATGACGGCACCTCGGCCCGACGGCTCGCAGGCGTCGCGAGCCATTCGCGGAGCGTTGCGCGACGCGCACGTCCAGCCGCACGAGGTAGCCTACGTCAACGCACACGGCAGCAGCACGCCGCTCAACGATCCCACCGAGACGCGCGCGATCCACGATGCGTTCGGCGATCACGCGGCCAACCTTCAAGTGAGCAGCACCAAAGCGTACTATGGTCACGCGTTGGGTGCCTCGGGGGCGATGGAGACGGCCATCTGTGCGTTGTCGCTGGAGCGCGGCTGGCTTCCGCCCACGCTCAACCTCGCCGACCCGGACGACGGCTGCGATCTGGACTACATCCCGGGCGACGGGAGGGATGCGTCGGTGGAGTACGCGGTGAACAATTCGTTCGGGTTTGGGGGGATCAACGCTGCACTAGTGCTACGGAGAGTGTAGGGTTTTTGGGTATCGGGTTTTGGGTGTCGGGTTGGTCATTCGCGCCATCGACACTCGGATGTGATAAGTTCTAGCCGGCGCGTCATTAGCCCCTGGACCCCAGCCCCTAGACTCTCATGAAAGACGCCTGGCGCCACTTCACCGCCGAATTCATCGGCACCTTCGCCCTCGTCTTCATTGGCGGCGGCGCGATCATCACGAGCCCCATGCTCGCCGTGCAGGCGGCGGTGGTCAACATCGCCTTCGCGCACGGGCTCATTCTCGCCATCATGGTCACCGCCACGATGCGCATTTCCGGACATCTGAATCCCGCAGTCACCGCGGGCTTTCTCGTGACGAGACGCATTGAGCCGATGATGGCGGTCGTGTACTGGATCGCACAATTCGGCGGCGCGATCATCGCCGCGTATGCGCTCAACGCGCTGTTCCCCGCAAACATCGTCGCCGCCACGAGACTCGGTGGCCAAAGCATTTCGGCCGACATCACGCTGCTGCAAGCGGTGGTGCTCGAAGCGATCGCGACGTTCTTCCTCGTCTTCGTGGTGTTTGCCACGGCGGTCGACCCGCGCGCACCGAAGGTCGGCGGCTTCGCGATCGGCCTCACGGTGACGGCGGGCATTCTGGGCATCGGACCGCTGACCGGTGGCTCGATGAATCCGGCGCGGTCGTTCGGTCCCGCACTCGTGACGCATATCTTCGAAGGACAGTCGGCGTACTTCATCGGACCGCTCCTTGGCGGAATCGTGGCGGCGCTGCTGTACGAGAAGTTGCTCATGCCGCGGGTCGTCGAGCCGGCGGACCATGGCACTGTACGACCCGTGGCGTGACCGTGCGTCGAGTATCTTTCGACCATGGCTGACGTTCCGGTTCCGTCGCTCGCACGGGCACGCGAAGAAAAGATCAGCGAGCTGTCGACGTTCTTCGCCAACGACGATCTGACGCTCGAGGATCTCGAGCGCCGGATCGAGCGGGTCTACAAGGCGGCGAGTGTGACAGAGCTCGAGACGATCACCGCCGACCTGCGCAGCGCGGCAACGCTCGCGCGCCCAGCAGAGCTGAGTCGAGGTGCACCGCCGGTTCCAACGCGAGGACGATCGCGGGGACCGGGCAATGCACTCACGACTCCAGTCGCGCCCAGTACGCGCGTTCTGTCGATCATGAGTTCGTCGCGGCGCGTGGGGCGCTGGGACGTGGCGCAAAAGCTCGATGTCGTCGGCGTCATGTCGGATTCGGTCATCGATCTGACGCACGCAACGCTGCCGGCCGGTATCGTCGACGTCGATCTGTCGATCGTCATGTCGTCGTTCAAGCTCATCCTGCCGCCGGGCATGCGCGTGATCAATGAAGCACACGCATTCATGGCCAGCATTCATAGCCGAGCGGACGAGAGTGCGTCGAGCAACTCGCCGTCGACGATTCGCCTCACCGGCTACGCGGTCATGGCGGACGTCCACATCGTCGTGCGTCGTCCCGAAGTACCGTACGACAGCGAGATCGACGACGACGAAGACGACTGACTGACTTACGGGCCCTGATTCAGGTACGTCGCATCGTAGCGGGCGATCGACTCGGTCACGACCTGCATGGCCTTGTCGCTCTTCTCCCAGCCGTTGATGTGCACCCGCTTGCCCTCGAGATCCTTGTACGTGAGAAAGAAGTATTCAACTTCTTTTAACACGTGCCGCGGAATGTCGGCGATGTCGAAGAACTCATCCGAGTACGGATCGTGGAGCGGCACCGCGAGGATCTTGTCGTCCGGCTCGCCGCGATCGAGCATGCGCAGCACGCCGATTGGACGCACGTCGATCATGCAGCCAGAAAAGGTCTGCTCCTTGACCAACACGAGCACGTCGAGCGGATCATTGTCCTCGTGCAGCGTTCGCGGAATGAATCCGTAGTCGCCCGGGTAATGCACCGCGGAGAACAATACGCGATCGAGCTTCATCAGCCCGGTCGTCTTGTCCAACTCGTATTTGTTCCGGCTTCCCGAGGGAATCTCGATGACCGCGGTCACCTCTTCCGGCGGCGTGCGTCCAGGCGACAGATCGCGCCACAGATTGATCATGCCCGAGCCATGGTGCCTTTGTACGACATCGCCGCTTCTTCGACGCCGAAATTCTGCTCGTTCAATTCCTGCACACGCGCCATGTCTTCGCTCGACAGATCCGGCTTGTCCGCCGCCTCGGCAAACTCGGCGAGCTGCTCGGAGTCGTAGATGTTCGGCAGCGTCGTGACCACACGCGGCTCGGCGAGCAGCCACTTGAGCGACGCCTGACCGAGCGTCATTTGACGCGCGAGGAAATCCAGCGTGCGAACTTTTTGCACGCCGTTGATCAACCACGAGCGCGGACGGTGCCGGCGATGATCGTTCTCCGGGAACACCGTGTCCTCGGTGTATTTGCCTTCGAGCATGCCCGACGCGTGCGTCACGCGAATGTTGAAGCAGCAGTTGGGTGCGTGCTCCTTGGCCGCATCGAGCATCGGCGTGCCGGGATGCTGCTCGAGCACGTTCCAGATCATCTGAATCGTGTTGATGTCCGGCTCGCGCTCCACGAGCTCCACGGCTTCGTACAGCCAGCCGATCGCCGGTCCGAATGCAGCGCCCCACGCGCGAATCTTTCCTTCGCGCTGCAGCGTGCGCATCGTCTCCCAGAGGAGCGGATCGCGGACGTGTTCCATCTTCGCGTTGTGGAGCTGTAGCACGTCGATGTAGTCCGTCTCCAGCCGCTCGAGACACTTGTCGACCGCGAAGCGAATGAACGACGGATCCGTGCGCATCGGCAGCTCGTTCTGTCCGCGACGCGCGCGCTGTGCGGCTTCATCGTAGATGTCGTAGCCGACCTTTGTGGCGATGACGATATCCTTACGGCGGCCACGAAATGCTTCGGCAATCTGACGCTCCGCGCGGCCATTCCCGTACGCATCGGCGGCATCGAAAAAGTTCACGCCGTAGTCGTCGAGCGCGCTGCGCAGCATGCCGATCGCTTCCGCGTCGGTCTTCTCGCCCCACCAACCGGTGGAGATGGTCCAAGTCCCGAAGCCAACTTCGCTCACGCGAACGTCGGTGCCGGGGAAAGTGCGGTACTTCATAATTGCTCCGATCGAAGCAGCGTGGCCGCCTCGCGCGCAAAGTATGTGATGATGATGTCGGCCCCGGCGCGCCGGATTCCCAACAAGGAGTCCATCATCACGCGCTCACGGTCGATCCAGCCGCGCTCCGCGGCTGCCTGAATCATAGCGAACTCACCGCTCACCTGGTACGCCGCGACAGGATATCCCGTCTCCGATTTCACGCGATGAATGATGTCGAGAAATGGGCCGGCGGGTTTCACCATCACCATGTCCGCGCCTTCTTCGATGTCGAGCCACACTTCGCGCATCGCTTCGTTCGCGTTCGCCGAGTCCATCTGATACGAGCGCCGATCGCCGAATTGCGGCGTCGACTCGGCGGCCTCGCGAAACGGTCCGTAGAACGGACCAGCGAACTTCGCGGCGTACGAAAGAATCGGCGTGTCGGGAAATCCATTACCGTCGAGCGCGCGACGAATCGCCGCAACCCGCCCATCCATCATGTCGCTCGGCGCAATGATGTCGGCACCAGCGCGCGCGTGCGACAGCGCTTCGCGCGCAAGCAGATCCAGCGTCGCGTCGTTGTCCACCGTGTCGCCGCGAATCACACCGCAGTGTCCGTGCTCGGTGTATTCGCAGAGACACACGTCGGTGATGACGACGAGCTCGGGCACTTCGCGCTTGAGCGCTCGAACCGCCTGCTGCACTGGCGCGTCGTCGTTCCACGCTTCGGAACCGGTGGCGTCCTTGTGATCCGGAATGCCGAACAACAACACGCCACTGATGCCGAGTGATGCGGCTTGGCGCGCGTCCTCGAGCATCTCGTCGACCGAGGTTTGGTCCACGCCGGGCATCGATTCGACCGGCTGCCGAATACCCGAGCCCGACCGCACGAAAAGCGGCAGCACGAGCTGCGACGGGTGCAGCATCGTCTCGCGCACGAGTCGGCGCAGCGCGGCGGTGCGACGGAGCCGTCGCGGGCGGTAGGCAGGGAAAGAGGGCACGAGAGAAAGCTAAGTGGGGCATGAATCGCGCACTATCCGAGCGCATGCGCCTCTTGCTCCGCACGTTCGCCGTCGGGCTCGCGTGCCTGGCGAGCGGCGAGCTTGTCGCGTGCTCCAACACCCCGCCCGATGCGCTGAATCTCGTCACCCAAGTCATCGATACCAGCGTGTCGCTTGGCGCGTGGGTGAAAACCCATCCGCACGACGCCGCCGGATTCGACCCGCCGACCGGCGCTCCGAACGAGTCTGTCTGCCGCACCGCCAACGCCACGTCGTCGTTGGCCGGCTCGACGGTGACGCGATATGCATTGTTCTACATCCCCGATCCACCGCCGGGCGAAGCCTTTCCGTCGGATACCGCCCATTTCGCCGATGCGCGGTGCATGCTGCGCGCGGTCTGGACCGTTCGCGAAGTGAACGATACCGCAACCGCTCGACAGTTTGCCGACACCGTCGAGCGCGCGCTGATCGCACGGCTTGGTGCCGGGCGGCCCGGCGCTGAAATCTCCGGGCTCGGTACCGGTTCTTGGCAGCGCGCGCGGACCTGGAGTACCGGGACGACGCGCATCGTCCTCGGCGTTGCGCCGGCGAATGTCGACCGCAATCTCGAGACGGGCGCCATTACACGGCACGGGCAGCGAGTGATCGTCGCGGCGTATCTCTCGCGCCATGGCGTGGGTTCTGTGTCCGCTGACGACCCGCCAACAATTTACGGCGCGTCACACTTCTTTCTCGACGGCGCCGACACGGCCCTCGAGCGAATGTGGATCGACTCGACGCTCGCGGCGCCCGGCATTCCGACGGTCGTCGTGCAGAATCTCCAACGAGTATTATCGCATGTACGAGCGGACACGTCCGGCCGCCTCGCGCATAGCGCAACACTCGACTCGGCCCTCGTCCGCGCCGTGGTGGCAACGCGAGACAGCGCGACCCACCTCGCCCCGCCGGCGCGCGCCGCCACGTTGCTCGCGGCGGACTTCGTGATCAATGCCTACGCCGGCACGCTCGACGCCGACACGATTTCGATATCGGACACGCGAACCCATCGGACATTGCGCGCCGCCGGCGTCGACTATGTGGATGCACAAGGACCGGTATTCGTCTACACCCGCCCGTGGCTGTGGCAGGCCTATCACACCGACTCGGCGTCCACAGGAGGGCACATCGCCTTTCTCGAGTTGCTCTCGCATGGATGGACGACGCGCCCGGACTGCGCCGATGGGCGTGACGGGTACAGTCGCGTCATCACGGAAGGCGAGGCAGCACTCGCCGCCGGCGATACGGATCCAGTGATCCACCTGCTCGTCGGCGAGGCATATCGCGACATCTACTCGCTCGCCCACGGTACGGGTGGCCGGTACGCGCAAACAGCCGACTACGCCGCCAAAGCCGCCCCCGCACGACGCTCGGCAATTCAGCATTTACTAATGGCGCTGCGGACGCTTCACGGGCGATCGCTTCGCGAGGCCGCGTGGAACGACACGGTCCGTTTGATACTCGGCGCGCATGCCGAGCCGTCGTTTTTCTGTCTTTACTGAACAGATGTCATTCCGAGCAAAGCGAGGAATCTTCTATCCCGCCAATTATAGGACGGCCGACGAAAGATCCCTCGTCGCTGCGCTCCTCGGGATGACATGCGTCTAGAAGGCGACTCGCATGACCACGGCGCGCGCCATCGTGCGAGCCGCCGCCATCTGCTCGCCTTCTCGCGAGAGCGCTCGTGCGCGGGCCACGATCTGTCGTGCGCGCTGGCGGCGACACAGTGATCGAATTCGGCGACTCGTGGCGCTCGCGGCTGCCTTTCGATAAACCTTCTCGTTCCAGGCATGGAGCTCCGATTCACGCGCGGCCTTCGTGCCCCGGCCGGAATGCTCGCGGATGAGGCACAACGACTCGCCGATGGCGCACAGCTCGGCTTGCGCCGCGAGGCGAAGCGCGAGGTCGTAGTCTTGTCGAAACAGCAATGCTTCGTCGAACCCGCCAACGTCGTCGATGAGCGAGCGACGTACCATCAGGGTCGTAATCGACGCGGTCGCGCGCTGCGTGAGCAGCGGCTCGAGCACCCACCCTGAAACCGGCTCGTAGGGCGCACCGGCGCGCTGCAGCACTCGAGCACCTTGGTCATCGATAAAACTGAATCCGGTGCAACTCCACAGACACCGGGGATTGGCTTCGACCGCCGCGAGTTGTCGCTCGATTTTCTGCGGCGGCCAGAGATCATCGGAGTCGAGAAATGCGATCCATGTTCCTCTGGCGCGCGCGACACCGGCGTTTCGCACCGATCCTGCGCTGCCCGAGTGCGCGAGGAAGACGAATCGGATGCGCGGGTCGTAGAGGTCACGCACAAACTGCTCGGTGTCGTCAGTCGAGCCGTCGTCGACGACAATCAGCTCCCAATCCGCAAAGGTCTGCGCCAACACCGACTGAACGGCTTCGCGAAGAAGCCTGCCACGATTGTACGTCGGGATGATGACAGAGACGATTGGCGGATCGCTCAATTCATTCTGGTTGCGGCGACGGCAGATGCTCCGCGCGGCGCAGCCCCTCGAGAATTTCCGTGGCCCCTTGGTGTCGCAGCTCGTTGGCCAGCCGCACCCCACTCAGTCCGGGATCGGCCGGATCGAGCGGAATCTGCCCCCGCGCCACCTGCGTGCCCTTCACGTTCGAGATGAATCCGTGCAGCACGCGATTCGCTCCCTCCCCCACGGCCAGCGCGCCAATCGGCACCTGGCACCCGCCCTCGAGCGCGGCGAGAAACCCGCGCTCGGCCGTCACGGCAATTAGAGTTTCCTCATCCCCCAGCGGCGCGAACGCCGCACGCGCCACGTCGTCGTCGGAGCGGATTTGAATGGCGATCGCACCCTGGCCGGCCGCCGGGAGCCACGCCGGCGCGTCGAGATAGGACGTGATCCGCTGCGCGACGCCAAGTCGATGGAGACCTGCAGCGGCAAGAATCGCCGCGTGCACTTGACCCTCATCCACTTTCTTGATGCGCGTCGGCACGTTCCCGCGAAGCTCGACGACTTCGAGATCGGGGCGGACGGCGCTGAGCTGCGCGCGCCGTCGGAGACTCGACGTACCAACACGAGAGCCTGGTGGCAGCTCTTCCATCGACTCGGCGCCCACGATGTGGTTGACGATCAGCACGTCGCGCGGATCCTCGCGCGGCAAGAGCGCCACCAGCTCGAGACCGGCCGGCATCGTCGTGGGCAAATCCTTCAGCGAATGCACGCAGCAGTGCACTTTGCCGCGCACTAGGTCGGCCTCGAGCTCCATGGTGAACAGGCCCTTGGCGCCGATGGAGCTCAGCGGCTCGTCGAGACGTTTGTCTCCGGTCGTGCGGTAGGTCTTGAGCTCCGACTGCAGCCCGCGTTCCGTGAGCGCCTGCTGGACCTGCCGCGCCTGCCGCAGCGCGAGCTCCGACGACCGCGTGGCGATGATGAGCGTTTGCTGATCAGCCGCCGGCATGTGCCCCCGCGGATAAAGTAGCAAAATGATCATAAATCGCGGCGACGAGGCCCTCAATGGTCGAGCTGGTCGCTTCGACCTCGACCGAGAGACCGTGTTCGCGCGCCGCCTCGCTCGTAATTGGACCGATCGACGCAGCCGGCGCACGCGTCGCCGCATCCTCGCCAACGGCCCCGACGAATGCATGCACCGACGACGCCGACGTGAAGGTGACGAGATCCGCGCCGTTCGCGAGCAACCGTCCGCGAAGCTCGTCCGCCCCGGCACCGTCGACGATCGAGCGATACGCCACGACGCGGTCGACCAGCGCGCCGAGCTCCTCGAGTCCATCCTGCAGCGTTTCGCGCGCACCTTCGGCGGCGACGTACAACACGCGCACACCGCGGACGTCGCGCCGGTCGCGCATTGCATCCAGCAGTGCTTCAGCCACGAACCGCTCAGGCGACAGATCGACTGCAAGACCGCAGTCGAGCAACGCCGCGGCAGTCGCCGGCCCCACGGCGGCAATGCGCACGTGCGCCAGTGCACGCGCGTCGAGCGAAAGCGAGCGAAGCGCGTTCCAGAAAAGTCGGACCGCATTCTGGCTGGTGAAAATCACCCACCCGTATTCCTCGAGACGCTCGATCGCACTCTCGAGCTCTTTGGGATCGACAGGCTGCACCTGCGTCGCCGGCATCTCGATGACGTCGGCGCCGGCAGCGCGGAGTCGATCGCTCAGCGATGCAGCCTGCGAGCGCGCGCGCGTGACGACGATCCGCCTCCCGAACAACGGCCGCCGATCGAACCACGCGATCTCCTCGCGCAACGCTACCACCGGACCAATGATCGTGATCACCGGCGCGGTGATTCCTTCGCGCTGCATCACGTCGCTCAACGTACTGAGCGTCGCAGTCACCGTGCGTTGGTGCGGATGCGTGCCCCACTGCACGGCCGCAGCAGGCGTCTCCGGCGACATGCCACCAGCTGTCAACGCCGCGGCGATGCGCGGCAGTGTCTTCACGCCCATGTACAGCACGATGGTTCCGCCGGCGCGCGCGAGCGCCGACCAATCGACGGTCGTCGTCTCCTTCGCCGGATCTTCGTGCCCCGTGACGAACGTGACCGACGTGGCGACGCCGCGATGCGTGACGGGAATTCCTGCGTACGCTGCGGCCGCAATTCCAGCCGTCACACCAGGCACGATCTCGAAACGAACACCGGCCGCCGCGAGTGCTTGCGCTTCTTCGCTACCGCGGCCGAACACGAGCGGATCTCCACCCTTGAGCCGCACGACGCGCTTCCCTTCTCGGCCGAGGCGCACGAGCAACGCGTTGATGGAATCCTGCTGCGCCGATTCCGACGATCCGCCTCGCTTGCCAACGTCGTGCATCTCGACCGGAACCGCGCGCTGCTGCACCTGCGCCAGCGCGAGCAACGCGGGATTCGCGAGCGCGTCGTAAACAATGGCGTCGCAGGTAACGAGCAGCTCGCCGCCGCGCAGCGTGAGTAAACCGGGATCGCCCGGTCCAGCACCTACGAGGTAGACGACGCCATCCGTCGCCTCACCTGTCATTCCGAGCCCCGGCGCTGTCGAGCGCTTTGCTGACACGTCGCGCACGATTCCACAGCGACAGCATGTAGAGGACGTAGATCACGGTGGCCACGGTGTACGCGCCGACCATGAATGATTTGGTATCGATCATCGCGTGTCTCCGGCGATCTCGAGCGCGGCGAGCATGTCGCGCTTCACACCGTAGCGGTAGCGCGCG
This sequence comes from Gemmatimonadaceae bacterium, assembly GCA_036499625.1. GTDB lineage: Bacteria > Gemmatimonadota > Gemmatimonadetes > Gemmatimonadales > Gemmatimonadaceae > JAQBQB01. The sequence goes on along the minus strand of DASYDJ010000035.1, from coordinate 74,585 downwards.
CGAATGAGCGCGACGCAAAACAGCTCGAACGCCACGAAGCCGAACAGGAACGTGACCAGCATTTGCGGCGACAGCTTCGCCTTACCGGGCTGCAACACAATCGGCATGGGATGCATGCCCGCCGAAAACAGATACACGCTCAGATGAATGAACGGAATGAGCAGCGCCGCCAGAATCGCGAGGACTGCCGAGTAGCGCGCGCGCATGGCCTCGTCTTCGATCGCGCCACGCAAGACGAGATACGCCGCAACCACGAACCACAAAAACAGCGTGAGCGTGAGCCGCATGTCCCACCACACCCACCACGCGCCCCAAATGACGCGCCCCCAAAACATGCCGGTGCTCAACCCTCCAGTCAGAAACACCAGCCCGATCTCGGCGCTCGCTTCACTCAGTCGATCGGCGCGTTCGTCGTGCAGCCACAGATACACGATCGACGTGAGCGCGGTGATTCCAACGGCCGTGTACGACGCGAGCCACGCCGGGATGTGGATGTAGTAGATCTTCTGCGCCACTCCCTGCAGTGCATCGGGCGGCGTGAACATCAGCGAACGCACGTAGAGCGCGACCATGGCCAGCACGCCGACGACGAAGAACCAATCGAAGATCGGCTTCGCCACGAGCGCCTGTGGATCGCGTTTGGGCGCCGAAGCGCCATGAGGTACAGTCGTCATTCTTCGAGCGTAAAGGAAAACGCCAAGGTACAGGCGATGATGAACACCACATCAAAGCCAATGAGAATTTTCATATAACCCGCGGCCTCGGCCAGCGGCCGCCCAGCAAGGACTCGAGCCGAAATCTGCGCGGCGCTCATGAGCACAGGAACGAAAAACGGTAGACTGAGCATCGGCAGCAGCAACTCGGCCAACCGCGTGTTCACGGCCATCGCGCTGAACAACGTGCCAACCGCCACGATGCCGATCATCGCCAGCAGCACCACACCGGTCACGACGAGCCACTCGTGGCCCATCGGCACGTTGTAGAATACCGCCAACGCCGGGATCGTGACCACCTGCACGGCTGACAAGAACAATAGATTGCCGATCGCCTTGCCGAGGTAGATCGCTTCGCGACTGACGGGCGAGACGAGCAACGCGTCGATACCGCGATCGTGCTCCTCGAGCGCGAACGAGCGCTGCAAGCCGAGCAGCGCGGAGAACGTCAAGACCACCCAGAGCACGCCTGGCGCCAGCGCGCTCGGCTGAACGATCGATTCGTCCCATGCGAAGTAGAAGATGCACAGCGCGAGGACTGCGAACACGATCGCCGAAAAAAATGCCGTGCGCGTTCGGAACTCGATCGTGAGATCCTTGCGCGCCAACAGCCACGCGGCGCGCAGAGTTCCCGGAGCGCGCAGCTCACTCACGACAGCACCAAGGTTCGGTACTCGTCCGCATACCCGCGTGCGTCCACGGCGGCGCAGTCGTCGTGGCGCACGATCTTGCCGGCGATCATGACTGCCGCGTGCGACGCCACCGCGAGTCCTTCCTCGACGTTGTGCGTCACGAGCATCAACGCGGCGCCGGCAGAGCGCAGGATGTGCAGCATTTCCGTCAGCGCTGCGCCACCTGCCGCATCGAGACCCGTATACGGCTCGTCGAGCAAGACGACGTGCGGCTGGTGCACGATGGCGCGCGCAATCGACACACGCTGCTGCAAGCCACGACTGAGTGCACGCACCGGCGTTTCACGCCGGTCGAGAATCTTCATCTGTTCGAGCGCGCGCGTCGCCGCGTCCTGAGGATCGGGTACGCCGTACAGCTTTGCCGCGAACTCGACGTTCTCGCGCGCCGTGAGCGCGCGATACAGCATGCTTTGATGCGAGATCAATCCCACCTGCGAGCGGGCAGCCGCGTCGTCGCGCAGCGACCGACCGCCCACGTGAACGGTGCCGGCCGTCGGTCGCAGCAGCCCGGCGACGACCCGCATGAGCGTGGTCTTTCCGGCGCCGTTCGGACCGAACAGCGCCAGACACTCGCCGGGGAAGAGCGTGACGTCGACACCGTCGACGGCGCGCCGCCGGCCAAAAGTCCGGCTGACGCCGCGCACGTCAACCGCCGGAATGGTGGTGGGCATGTCACAAACATAAGTCCAGACCGCTGTCTGTTGGGCGCCATTCACGGTGCGCGAGACCGCAAATCGGGCCTCGGACGCTATTCTTCGGCATGAACGCGAAAGCGCTTGTCGCCGCCGCCCTTCTCGCCGGTGTAGGCTGCTCCCGGACTCGGCCGTCCGCACCCGCGCCCGCCGAGCAGCCGACAGTGGTCGTGTTGTCGTTCGATGCGCTGGCCAATCGCTTCCTGGACCGCGACTCGTTGCCGGCGTTTCATCGTCTGATGGCGGACGGCGTCCGCGCACCGGCCCAGCCGGAGTTCCCGTCAAAGACCTTCGGGAACCACTATGCGATGGCCACCGGCCTCACGCCGGGGCACAACGGGATCGTCCTCAACCAGTTTTTCGACCCGGCGCGAAAAGAGTGGTTCCACAAGACGTCCTCGGGCGACGGCTCGTTCTTCAACGGTGAACCGATCTGGGTGAGCGCCGAGAAGGCGGGTCTCCGTACCGCGAACTATTTCTGGTTTGGCGGCGAGGCCGAAATCGACGGTGTGCGGCCGACCTACTGGTATCCGTACAACACCACGACGACGGACGTCGAGAAGTTCGGACAGTTGGCGAAGTGGTTCCGCCTTCCCGCCGCACAACGTCCACGTTTGATCATGCTGTACTCGGCCGTGGTGGATTCCGTCGGACACAAATTCGGCCCCGACGCGCCAGAAACCGCGGCAGCCGTTCGGCGAGCCGACGTCGCGCTGGCCGCACTCCGGGACACGCTCGCGCAATTCAAATCGCTCGGCGTGGATCTCATCATCGTGTCGGATCACGGGCTGTCATACGTGCCGCACGACCACGACATCCCGATGGATGGTTTCGTCCCGCCAAAAGGCGCGCTGGTCGACAACGAGCACGCCACGTTCGCGCTCTGGCAGGATCCCGACGGTCCGGTCGTGAACTTCGATTCGCTGGCCGTGGCCTATCGCAAGTCGATTCCGCACATCCGAGTGTTCCAGCACGGTCAGTTTCCCGTGCAGTGGCTCACGGATCAGAATCCCCGGTTCGGCGACATCTTCCTGCTCGCCGATCCCGGCTACGAATTCATCGACAAACCCGGCGCCGCCAGCACACTCGGCGAGCACGGCTACGATCCAGCCACGCCGGACATGATGGGAACGTTTCTCGCCGCCGGTCCGGATTTTCGCCGCGGCGTGCTGCTGGATGCGCGCGAGAACCGTTCGTTGCATGATTTACTCGCGACGCTATTGCACCTCGACACGCCGCGCACCACCACCGTCACGAATTTTGGATTGAAGAACTAATCATGTCCGAAAACATCGACGCACTGCTCAACGAGAATCGCAAGTTTCCGCCGCCGCAGGAATTTCGACGCGACGCGCTCGTCTCCGATCCCAGCATCTACACGCGAGCGACTGAGCACCCGGATGAATTCTGGGCCGCGCAGGCTGACCAGCTCGAATGGTATGAGAAGTGGAATACGGTGCTCGATTGGAAGCCGCCGCACGCGCAGTGGTTCGTGGGCGGAAAGCTCAACGTCTCGGTCAATTGCGTCGATCGGCACATTCACACCGCGCGCCGCAACAAGGCCGCGCTGATCTGGGAAGGTGAGCCCGGCGATCGTCGCACGCTGACGTACTGGGACCTCTACGTCGAAGTACAGAAGTTCGCGAACGTCTTGAAGAAGCTCGGCGTGAAACGCGGCGATCGCGTGGCGATCTACATGCCGATGATTCCCGAAGTAGCAATCGCGATGCTCGCCTGCACCCGTATTGGCGCGATTCACTCCGTGGTATTCGGCGGCTTCTCGCCGGAGTCACTGCGCGATCGCATCAACGATGCGACAGTGAAAGTTCTCGTCACTGCGGACGGCGGGTATCGTCGCGGTTCGATCGTGCCGCTCAAGCGGAATTGCGACAAGGCAATCGAAGAGTGTCCCACGATCGAGCACGTCGTCGTGGTGCAACGGCGCCCCGGCGACGCCACCATCGCTGAAATGACGGACGGTCGCGACCACTGGTGGCACGACCTCATGCGCGATGCGTCGCCCAAGTGCGAGCCCGAGAAGATGGACGCCGAGGATGTGATGTTCATCCTCTATACGTCGGGCACGACGGGAAAGCCCAAAGGCATCGTGCACACAACGGGCGGCTATCTCACCGCCGCGACCGCAACGTCCAAGCTCGTGTTCGATCTCAAAGAGGACGACGTCTACTGGTGCACCGCCGACGTGGGTTGGGTCACGGGCCACTCGTATCTCGTGTATGGCCCGCTCTCGAACGGCGCCACGTGCCTCATGTACGAAGGCGCGCCCGATTGGCCGCAGAAGGATCGCTTCTGGGAGCTGTGCGAGCGCTACGGCGTCACGATTCTCTATACCGCACCCACGGCAATTCGCGCCTTCATGAAGTGGGGCGACCAGTGGCCCGCCAAACACGATCTATCGCGACTGCGCTTGCTCGGCTCCGTCGGTGAGCCGATCAATCCTGAAGCGTGGATGTGGTATCGCGAGAAGATCGGCGGCAACCGTTGCCCGATCGTCGACACGTGGTGGCAGACGGAAACAGGTTCGATCGCGATCACACCGCTGCCGGGCGTCACGGAAACGAAGCCAGGAAGCGCGACCACTCCCTTTCCCGGATTTCAGGCAACGCTGCTCGACTCGAACGCGCAGGAAATCAAAGTCGGCGGTGGACTGCTCGCGCTCATGAAGCCGTGGCCGTCGATGGCGCGCACGATCTGGGGCGACGACGAGCGCTTCGTGCAGACGTACTACTCGAAATGGCCCGGCCGCCTCGACATCTATTTCCCGGGCGACGGCGCCAAGCGCGACGAAGACGGCTACTTCTGGATTCTAGGCCGCGTCGACGACGTGCTGAACGTCGCCGGTCACCGCATCGGCACGATGGAAGTCGAATCAGCCCTCGTGGAGCATCCGGCTGTCGCCGAGGCAGCAGTCGTCGGCAAGACGCACGAGCTCAAGGGTCAAGCGCTCGCCGCGTTCGTGACGCTCCGCGAAGGCTTCGAGCCAACACCAAAATTGCGCGAAGAGCTCCGGAATTTCGTCGCCGAGAAGATCGGCGCGATCGCGAAGCCGGATGACGTGCTGTTTTCTGCCGACTTGCCGAAGACCCGTTCGGGCAAAATCATGCGCCGGCTACTCAGAGACATCGCGGAAGGTCGCGCGCTTGGCGACACGACCACTCTTGCGGATCCAAATGTTGTCGCGAGTCTCAAAGACCAGTACGAAGCGTCGGAGAGCTAGAGTTGAGCGACGACGGGTGAGGGTCGAGACTTGATGTCATCCCGAGGAGCGCAGCGACGAGGGATCTTTTGTCCCCAACGAGTGACCTCCGCGCCGCTTGGCCCATATCCTGCCCCTCTGTAGAGCACTCTAACCCGCCGGGCCCCCATGTTTGGATTCATCCGCCGCCTGTTTCCCGAACGCATCTTCCGACGCAAGCTCGAGCCTGCCGCCGAGCGGCGGCTTCGGCTCGCTCAGGCGCGCGCGGAAGAAGCGATCATTCGCGCGCACGTCGACAACGCGCTGATGTTCGTGGACACGCTGGCGGAGGATCTCACGTTCGACCGGGCTATCGACAGCTACATCCGCGAGATGGCGATTCCCGAGCCGCTCGCGAGCACGGTGGCGACGCGCACGCTCGTCGTGCTCGGTCAGGATCTGGTGCCGTATCGTCGTCGCGCGGTCGAGAGCGGCGGTGCCGGCGACGTGAGCGACGATCGCCCCAAGCTCCGCTTGAACGAAGCCGCTCAGGGCCGCGGCGACGGCCGCATCAAGCGGGCGTAAGCGGCGAGTCGTCGTCGTACGACGACTCGATCTGCTCGCGCCGTTCACGCCAATCGAACAGGGCGAGCAGGAACAGCAGAAACACCATCGTCGCGGAACCGAGGCACCACTCGCACCAGGCGTGGATGACGAACGCCTCGAGTGAGTTGAGCCACGCCGTGAACAGCACGCCCCACGCGGTGAGCAGTACCAGCACGAGCGACAACGTCAGGGATTCGGCGAAGCGCTCCTGCATTCCCGCCACGGTGAGCACGAGCATCAGCGCGTAGAAGCTCGCGCCCCACGCCGCGACGGGCACGCCGAGGAACATCGACCACCGGCTCGATTGCACCTTTTCGCACGAGCTCACGTTGCAGACGAGCGTACCGATGAAGCCGTAGTGGTACAGTGTGAGGTAGGCGCCGAGGAACAGTCCGAGAAGACTGATCAGCGCCATCCACATCCGCTTGGTCATTCGCCTTTCTTGACGGGAAGCGTCACGCCAGGCTTGGCGTCGATCTTGGCGGACGTATCGGCCGGCGCGGCGGGAGCCTTCGCGAGCATCGAGTCGGTCATCGCCTTGAAGTCGTCGTAGCTCAAGAAGCCTTCCACCTGCTTGTCGCCGAACACGAAGGTTGGCGTCGCTTCAACCTTGCGCGCCATGGCGAGCTGATAGTGCGCCTGGATTTTGGCCTGCGTCTGCTTGGTGTCGATGCACTGGTCGAGCTGATCCTTGTTGATGCCCGGGATCTGCGCGCCCACCGACTTCAGCACCTTGTCGGGGCTGCTCGTCGCTTCGCCGTTCCATCGATCCTGATTCGCGAAAATCGCGTCGTGCATCTCCCAGAACTTGCCTTGCAAGTCCGCGCATGCCGCCGCACGCGACGCATTCCACGTGTTGGCGTGCATCGGCAGCGGGTAGTCGATGAACCGGTACCGAATGACGCCCGTGTTGACGAGTCGCGTGCGAACGTCGGGCTCGGTGAGCGTGGCGAAGCGCCCGCACTGCGGACATTCGAAGTCGCCAAATTCGGTGACTTCCAGCCGCGCCGACGGGCTGCCGATCACGTAGCCTGACGATTGCACTGGCGGCAGCGTGGTGTCGATGCGACTGGCGACATCGGTGCCCTTGGGACGCGTCGACGCCCAGCTCAGGGCCGCGATGCCGAGGACGACGATCGCGCCCGCGACGATGTAGAAGGCGCGAGTGCTCGACGAGGTTTTCTTGGTGGCTTTGACTACGCCGCCTTGGCGTTTGCGCGGCGGTTCCGGGCGTTTATTGGGCATGTCCGCTTCGAGTGCGTGAGTGAGCGGCCGTATCGGCCGTCGCCAAAGATGCTATGATGGTACCTAGGTTGCGCAAGGAAGAACTCGACAGTTCGCCTCGAAGTCTTTCTCGGAGTTTTTCAGGAGCTTTGCTTGGACGCAGACCTGCTACGCATTCCCGTTGGCCCCGGCTCAATGCACGTCGAGCGATACGGCCACGGCGGCGCGCCCGTGCTGTTCGTACACGGTTTTGGCACGTGCAGTTTCCTGTGGCGCGAAGTGGGCCCGGCGCTGGCCATGGCGAACCGAACGGCGTTTGCGGTCGACCTCTTCGGCTACGGCGAATCGGATCGGCCATTCGATGCGCAGTACGGCATCGCGGCGCAGTCGGACTATCTCGACCGCGCGCTCACCGCGCTGCGTCTCACCAAGGCAACCGTCGTCGGTATCGACTTGGGCGGTGCGGTTGCGATGCATTTGGCGTTCAATCGCCCTGAGCGGGTCGAAAAGCTCGTGTTGATCAACGCCATCGCCTTCGACGACGTTCCGGCGGACGACATCAAGTCGATGCAGCGCAACACGGCTCGATACGCGCTCAAGATCTCGCGCGGCGTGCTGGGCGCCGCACCGCTGATGCGCGAGCTGCTCGAGCGCAGCGTGGCGGACAAGGTGAACATGCCGGATCCGCTGTTGGCGCGTTATCTGGCGCCATATGTGGGGCAGGACGGCCTGAACCATCTACTGGCGCTCGCGCGTGCCGTCGACGACGAAGACATGGCCGAGGTGGATCTCGGACAGATCGACCGGCCCTCGCTCATCGTGTGGGGCGATCAGGACCCGTTCGTCAGCCCGAAGCTCGGCGACCGTCTCGCGGACACGATTCCGGGCAGCCGGCTGGTCCGATTGCCGGGGACGGGACGACTCGTGCCGGAAGAAGCGCCCGAAACGCTCTCGAACATGATTCTGGAGTTCATCGGCGCAGCAGGAATGGCACGAGCGGAGTGAGTGAAGGAGTGAGCGAAATCACAGCTGGCTCACTGTGGAAAACACCAGAAATGCGTTAGATTACCGTGTCTTTCATACTCCAGCTCCCAATACATGGCCAAACAGCAGAAACGCACGACGAAAGCTCCAGCGATGCCCTCGCCCTTCGAGGAGGCTCGCGATGAGTTGTTCCAGCATATCATGCGGTGCGGGGTTGTCGGATCCGATCCCGAGCATCAGCAGGAGTGGTTCAACGAAACGATGGCGTACTTCAAGGATCGCTATCCCGAGCTAGCCGCCGAGCAGGTCGATGAGCTTCGGAAGTTGGGCGAGCGTTTTTCCCAGCCGCCAAAGAAGCGGGACGACACAGCCGCCGCGTAGCACTAGCGTAGCATCGTCTGCAGCAGATATAACGACGCCCCCAGGATTCATGGGGGCGTTTTCGTTTAGCGGTACCGCCGCGGCGACCGGCGAATCACCACGCCGATGCGCGCCCCGCCGCCCAACCCAAGCTGCAGCGCCGGCGTGAATCCGCCGCGCATTCGTCCCTCGATATCGACCACCACGGCCAGGTAGGGCCGCACGCGGCCATAGCCCGACACGTACGGCACGCTCACACCGCCGCCGAGCGATACCGCCACCGGCGTTTCACGAAACGGATCGAGCAGGAATCGCCCAATGGCATCGACACGCCCGCTCGCGTGTACGGATCCATCGCGCCACGTCGGGCCCGCGGCGCCATCGATACTCAGTCGCACGTATGTGTCCGCCGGAATCACCACGCCTGCCCCAACTTCCGTCGCCACTCCACGCATCACGATCGCATCCGCGCGATACTCGGCATACGTCGGCGCCGCGCCGATCTGTGCGCATGCAATCACCGGCGCGCCGGCGGCACACGCGAGCGCCACTAGGGCGGCACGCGTTGCTGCGCGCACTACACCGCGCGCTCGCGCCACAGAGCGTACGTGTAGTCGACGATGGAATAGAGCGACGAAAGCGCGACCAGCCAGAGCAGCGGCGTGACCCATGTCCGGAATTCTAACAACGCGAAGAATGTCGCGAACTGCAGCGCCGTGACGATCTTCCCCGAGAGACGCGCCTTGAATTGCACTGGCCTGAGCCACGAGATCACACGCGCCACGAGAAAGCCGACGGCCGTCATCAGATCGCGCGACAGCATCACGAAGTAGCCCACCGTCGACAGGCTGCCGTCGAACAGGAACACCGACACCGCGGTCAACGCGAACACCCGGTCGGCAATCGGATCGATCAACGCGCCCCAGCGCGACGTCCACTTCCCGCGGCGCGCCAAATACCCGTCGAGGAAATCGGTCACGCAGGCCAGACACACCAAGCCCAATCGCGCGTCCGAGCTTCGGAACGCGACGAATGCCGCGGCAAGGATGACGCGCGACGACGACACGATGTTGGGGAGAGCGCGAAGCCTCGCGCGGGCAACCATGGGTCTAAGCTAGGGAAGCGCGTCGGCGCTTGCCAGCGCATGGCGCCCTCCATAGCTTCGCCATTCTTCCTCCACCACGGCACACCATATGTCAGACGTCGCCGAACTGCTGCGGAAGGTCGCGATCTTCAAAGACCTCGACGCCGACGAACTGGCGGCAGTGGCCGATCTGTGCAAGGAAGAACGCTTCGTCTCGGGCGAATACATCTTTCGCGAGGGCGAACCCGGCAACCGCCTCTTTCTCATCCTGAGCGGTGAGGTGCGCATCAGTCGCAACGTGCCAGGTAGCGGCGAAGAAGCACTCGCCGTGCTGAAACCCGGCGCGCTGTTCGGCGAGATGGCCGTGTTCGACCGCAGCGAACGTTCCACCGACGCGATCTCCAACGGCGGCACGACCGCGCTCACCATCGCTCGGCCGGATTTCGAAATGCTGCTCGATTTCGACCGCGATCTGGCGCACAAGGTGCTGTGGGGATGCGTACGCCTGCTCTCGGGCCGCCTTCGATCGACGAACGATTCCCTGCGATCGTTCCTCGCCATGTCGATGTTCTAAACCGACCAGTCTCACATGAATTCCAATTTTTCTTCTGTGCGCTCCGTACTCGCTGCGGGCTTCGCGGCTGGCATCATCGCGACGCTCATGGCCTGCGGCCCCAAGACAACCGTCGCGACCATGGCGACGCCCACGGTGGTCGGCGCGCCCGCATCGCAGTCGGCGCTCACCGTCGGGCAGCCGCTCGACCCAACCATCGGCTTGGTGCGCGACACGATCGTCGACGCGATTCTCCCGCTCATCGATCCGGCGCACATCCGTCACACCGACTCCACGCTCGTGACGTTCGGTACGCGCAACACGCTCTCCGACACGCTGTCATCGACCCACGGCATTGGCGCGGCCCGTCACTGGATTCATTCGCAATTCGACGACGACAGCCGCGCGTGCGGCGGCTGTCTCAAAGTCTCGTATTACGAAAAGATGAACAACTTCACCGTCCGCAACGGACGTGACACCACGCACCTGAGCGCCAACGTCGTCGACGTCGTCGCGTGGCTGCCTGGCCGCGACACGACGCACGTCGTCGTCATGACCGGACACTACGACTCCTGCATCTGCAGCCTCGGCGGCACCTACGACTCGACCGCCACCGCGCCCGGCGCCGACGATGATGGCTCCGGCACGTCGGCAATCATGGAATTGGCAAGAGTATTCTCCCAACGCTTCCCGCACGGACTCAACGAGTCTGTGATCTTCGCGGCCGTCGGCGCCGAGGAACAGGGACTCAACGGGTCGACACAGCTCGCGCAGCATCTTCACGACGCCGGCTACAAAGTCATCGCCGGCATGACGGACGACATCGTCGGCAACGTCACCGCGGAAGACGGCACCGTCGATTCCACATCGATGCGCATCTTCGCCGCCGATCCAGACAACTCGCCGAGCCGCGAGCTCGGACGGTTCGCGTGGGCGTTGCAGCGGAGCTATCTGCCGAACTTCGAAGTGCTTCCCGTGTGGCGCCTCGATCGCATCGGCCGCGGCGGCGATCACGAACCGTACGTCGACCTCGGCGATGCTGGCCTGCGCTTCACCGAACGCCTAGAGAATTACAATCGCCAGCATCTGCCCACCGACGACTTCTCGCACGTGAACTTCGGGTACATCGCGAACGTCGCGCGCGTGAACGCCATGACTGTTGCGTCGCTCGCATCCGCGCCGGTCACACCAACTGGCGCGCGCGCCACACGCCAGGGCCGCGCGCCTGCAACCGGCACAGCCGGCGCAGCGGCTCCGTCGTCGGGCGGACAAGCGTGGACCCTGAGCTGGGAACCGTCGCCTGGCGCGACACACTACGAGTTGCTCCTGCGACGCACGACGTCGCCCACCTGGGACCGCGTCGTGACATTGGGCGACATCACGAGCTGCATGCTGCACCAGCAGTTGGACGACGAGTGGGCCGGCATTCGTGCCGTCGGCGCAAACGGCGAACGATCGATGGTCGCGTCCCTTCCCGCGCCAAATCCGCCGCGCGGCGCACCACGAGCGCCGCGTCCCGCTACCCCCGCAGCTCGGCCGGCGCAGCCAGCCGGAACGCCACCGTCGTGCGGAGCGTGATCGCTGACAGTGCGTCTCATGCGGCGCATTCACACTCGCATCTGACGGCCGAGCTCAGTGGTATTGCTCCCGAGCAGCTTCGCGATGCGACGCTGCTCAGCGGTTTGCTCATCGCGTCGGCCAGCGCCGGCGGCTTCAGCCCGAGCGGCATTCCGTTGGTGCGTGAACACAAGGGCTCGGGAAGCGTGTCTGCCGTGCTCTTGCTCGACGACGCGCATCTCGCGATTCACTCGCTCCCCGCTCAGCGAACTCTGCTGTTCGATCTCGTCGCGCCAGCTTCGCACGACTTTCGCAAAGCATTGGACGTCTTCGCCCGACGCCTCACTGCGCGGGACATCAAGAGCGAGACCCGCGGACGCGGATGAGAAATTTCCTTGCGCCAGCTCACCTGGCGCTGACGGTCATCATTCTGGTGTGGGACATCGTGCTGGCGGGGCGCATTGCGCAGAACCGCCAGTCGTCGCGTTTGTTCCAGTCGATCTCGGGACTCGCCGCGCTGCTCGTGCTTCCTGGCCTGCTGTTCACGCTCGCCACGTCGACCATCATCACTGGCCGCGCCGTCGCGACGATGGACTGGGTCTGGCCCGCGGTCCTGGTGCTGTTCGCGATCCAAGCGGTGTATGCGGTCGTCGTGCGCATGGTGAACCTCGCGTGGGGTTTCCCAATCATGCTCTACGACGTGGCAATCGCCGCGATCGGGATCGTTCGGTACGCCGTGGCGCATGGCATGACGCCCGCCGAACCGCTCGTGACACTTCTCGCATCGCAGAGCCTCGCGATGGTGATCGCCGGAGGCACGGCGAACGTGCTCGCGTCGCCGTTCTTTCTCAACATGCCCATGGTGTCGCCGGCGTTCCCGGCGCTGCGGCGAGTCACCGCGACATTCCGACTCTTCATGTCGATGCTCGCCATCATGTGGCTCGTGTTCATCTTCGTGCTCGGCGGACCGCGCGCCGTCACGCAGCTTCGCAACTACGATCTTCACGCGCGCGATCAGCTGCGCGAACGGCCGAACGGCGATTTCGCGGTGGGACTCAAGATCCTGCCCGACATGAGCGGTCCGCCGCCCAAGCCGGCAATCAAGAGCGACTCGTCGCTCGTCGACACGCTCGACGTCGACGCGGTGACCGTCGTCATCGCGCCGGGCGCATCGCGGCTCACGCTCGATTCGCTCTCGAAAGTCCTCGATCCAATTCGTCGCGACAGCACGCGGATCATCGTCGCCATCGGATATCGCGGCAGTCTGCTGCCGGAGCTCGGCAAAGTGCCGCTGAACGAGACCGAGCGGCTGGCGACCATCAAGCTCGTCATCCAACGACTGCATCCGGACATTTTGCTGCCGGCCGAAGATCCGTATGGCAGCGGATCGCGCGCCGTAGGAACGCTCGAGCCGGAACGATGGCAGGCCTATTTCACCGACGCCGCGCGCGTCGCGAAGGCAGCCGATCGCCGAGTCCTCGTGGGGCTCGCCGCGTCGTCGTACACGGCGAACGACAGCACGCTGTACGCGTGGGCAGCAGCGAAAGACTCACCCATGGACTTGGTCGGATTCTCGCTCTTTCCGGCGCCGTACATCGGCGGCGGCGTTCAGACCGACACGCGCACCGCGGACCGATGGATGCGCGCCACTCCGCCGGTGAAAGATCAGTGGGTATTCGCTACCGGCGGCTATCCGCTGGCGTACGGCGAGCGCAGTCAAGCCGAAGCCGTATGGGAAGTGCTCGCGTGGGCAACCGACCATCCGTCGATCAAAGGCGCGATCGTGTACGAGGCAGGCGACTATGGCCAGTCACGCGGCCTCCGTGCGCCGAACGGCCGCCTGCGTTCAGTTGCGCGGCGCGTGATGATCGCGATTCAGCAATTGCGCGAATCGGCGCGGTGATGAGTAAACTGTCATCCCGAGCGGATGCGAGGGATCTAACGTCAGCTGTCTTATAATCGGCACGAGAGAAGATCCCTCTCTCGCTTCGCTCGCTCGGGATGACAGCTTGCCGCTCGCTCGGGATGACACGCTACGCGACCAGCTCCTCCGTCCGCACAGTGAGCGCGTCGATCATCTCGCGATCCACGTCGACGCCGAGACCAGGACGATCGAACGGCACCGGCACGAGCCCGTCGGCGTTCATCGTCCACTCCGGCGACACGATGTCGCGTGCCCAGTAGCGCGAGCTCGGACTGAGATCGCCCGGCAACGAAAAATTCGGCAGCGACGCGAGCGCCACGTTGTACGCGCGTCCCACACCGCTCTCCAGCATGCCGCCGCACCACACCGGAATGTCCGCAGCCTGACACACGTCGTGAATCTCGATCGACGGTAGAAATCCGCCCACGCGACCGGGCTTGATGTTGATGATGCGGCCGCACTGCAGCGCGATCATGTCGCGCGCGCGCGACAGATCGATAATCGACTCATCCAGGCAGAGCGGCGTCTCGAGTCGCCGCTGCAACTCGGCGAGCTGCAGCAGTGCGTCGGCGCCGAGTGGCTGCTCGAGCATCAACAGCTCGAGCGGGTCGAGCTCGGCGAGATGATCGGCATCGTCCAGCGTGTAGGCAGCGTTCGCGTCGGCCATGATCTCGACGTCGGGGCCGACTGCCGTGCGCACCGCGCGAACATATTCCACGTCCTGCGTGGGTTGGATCTTGAGCTTGATCTTGCAATAGCCCGCTCCAACGGCAGCAAGCGCCCGTTCGACGAGCAGTTCCGGCGTCTGCTGTATGCCGAGTGAGATGCCGGTCGGCAGATGGGTTCGCGTTCCGCCGAGCAACGATGCCAGGGATTTCTGCTCGAGTACGGCGGTGAGACCCCACGTGCCCATCTCGAGCGCTGCCTTCGCCATGTTGTGGCCGCGAATGTCGCGCGACAGAAGCGCGTGGACCTCGCGCGCACTCTCGACGCGGTGTCCGAGCAGCCGGGGCGCGAACCACTCGCGGACAGCCAGCCACGCCGTGTCGATCGTCTCCGGCGAATAGTTCGGGAACGCCGGCGCCACGCACTCCGCCCACACCGATCCGCCGCCGCGCTCGAACAGCTCCAACAGGAACACGCGACGCGTAGACTCGATGCCCGACGAGATGCGAAACGGCTCCTTCAACTCGAGATGAATTTCTCTTAGTGCGATGCGATCGATGCAGAACATGGCAGCCGGTGTACGAGAGCGAGCATGCACCGGCCGGAGAGCGCGGCGCGGGTGGCCCAACCTACACTCGCGAGCGGGCCGACGACAGGATGACCATTTCGGTATACCAAAATTTTATAAAATTGTTATGACTGTCGGGCAATTCACCGCTTGCCGGATATTTGACCAGGAAATAGGTTGCCAGTCGTGCCACAATCGACATCAAACCGGGCCAAGGCGCATTCGGCGGCCAAGAAACGATCGGCCGCCCGATCGCGCGACACCGCCGAGCCGGTCGACAACGTCACGACCGTCTACAACGAGCTCCGGTCGCTGATCATCACCGGTCAATTGCCGCCCGGCGCTCGCGTCGCCGAGCGCGCCGTCGTCGCTCGCACGGGGCACAGCCGCACGCCGGTGCGCAGCGCACTGCATCGCTTGCAGCAAGAGGGGCTCGTGGCATCGGTTGGACGGCCGGGCGATCAACGCCTCATCGTCACGCCGCTCACCGACGCCGACGGACACGAAGTCTTCCTGCTCGAGGGACATCTCGAGGGACTTGCGGCTCGCCAAGCGGCATCGCTGCCGCTCGAACGGCGCCAGCAGCTCGCACACCGGCTGCGCGAGATCAACCGAGGCTTCGCCGCGGCAGCCCGCACCCGCACCGCCCCGGCGAAGCTCTTTTCGTTCGACCACCAGTTCCACGAGACGTTCGTTGAAGCCGCATCCGGACCGCGACTCCTCGCGCTGCACGGATCACTGCGCCCACAGAGCGAGCGCTACGCCCGGTTGTACGTGGGCGTTTTGCTTGCGGATCTCCCGAACTCCGTGAAAGAGCACGAGGCGATTGCCGCGGCAATCGCCAAGGGCAATCGCGCCGCCGCGCAGCGCGCCGCCGAGCGTAACTGGATGAACGCGGCTCGACGACTCGCGAAGGTGATCGTCAAGCAGGGTGAGCGCGGTACGCGACGGCCCGCCAAGGCCTGATCAGACGTTGCGGCCAACGCCGCGCACGATGCCTTCCACGCGCCGGCTCGGATCGAAGTACGCGCGCGCCACGTTCAGCATCGACTCGGTCGTCACCGAACGAACCATCGCGTCATAGTCGGCCAGCTCGGACAAGGAGCCGAACAAGAACGAGTCGACGAGATCGGCGAGCACCGCGCCGCCACTTTGTTGGCGAATGGCGTGCGTTCCAATCGCGTACTGCTGCGCGCGCTGAAGCTCTTCACTCGTCACCGGCTCCTCGCGCAAACGGCGGAATTCCGCCAGCAATCCGTCGCGCGCCGCGCTTTCCTGATCCGGATTCGTCGCGATGTACGCGCCGAACGTTCCAGCGAGTCGGCGATCGGACGCGAACGCGTGCACGGTGTACGCGAGCGATCGCTTCTCGCGCAACTCGTCGAAGAAGCGGCCACCGAGTCCGCTGGCGACGCTGGCGACCATGGCGGCGGAGTAGCGCGAGTCTTCGTCGCGTGTCGGACCGGGGAACAGAATCGCCATCGCCGTCTGCGCGCGATCGCGCGACTCGACGGTGGTGGTCAGCGTCTTGGGCCAAACCGGCGCAGGGAGTGGTCTGGGCGCCGCGTATTTCAGCTCGCCGAACGCCTGCGCGGCAAGATCGGCCAGCTCGTCAGGATCCGCGTCGCCGACCAACGCGATCACCGCCGACGACACCATCGCGTGCTCGGCGTGCCAGCGGCGCACGGCCTCGACATCGATGCGCTTCAAACTCTCCTCGGTGCCACTGGCCGGCACACCGTACGGATGTCCGGCGAACGCGGCCTGCGTCGCCAATCGCATTGGATAGCGGAACATGTCGTCGCGCAGCGCCGCCACGTCGGCAAGCGCAATCGACCGCTCGGTGTCGAGCGCCTCCTCGCCGAACGCCGGATGTTGCACGACGTCCGACAACAACTCGATTGCCGCCGCGGCATAGCGCGCCGGAACGGATACAGACCACCCGAAGCTCTCGGATCCCGCAGCCGAGCCGACGCTGCCGCCGAGCATTTCGGCTTCTTCAGCAATCTGTAATGCTGAGCGAGTCGCGGTTCCCTTGAGCGCCGTGCGCGCCATGAGCGTGGTGAGACCGGCAAGCTCCGGCGATTCGTCGCTCGATCCACCAACGATGTAGACGCCGGCGTGCACCAGCGGCGCGCCTTCTTTTCGGCGGATTGCGATCGGCGTGCCGTTCGCCGTGTGGTAGACGCGAACGCCGACTTCCTCGCGCTCGAATGTGGGCTTGGCCGCTTTTGGCAGCGCGTGCGCCTTGTACGGCTGCGCCGCCGGAAGCGCCGCGGGTCGCGGATTGGCGTCGAGCGCGTCGCGCATTTGCTCCGCCGACCCGGCGATCTGCGGGCACGACTCCGGCCGATACAGCACGACACCGGCGTTGCTCGGATCGAGGTAGCGGTTGGCCACCGCGATGAGATCGTCGCGCGTCGCGGTCATCAAGCGCTCGAGATACCGTTCCCCCATCCTCCAATCGCCCAGCGCTTCCCACTCGGCCAAATAATTCGCTTGGCCTTCCATGTCCTCGAGGCGGCGCACGAACTGCGATTCGTAAATGCGCTTCGCGCGCTCGATCTCGAGCTCGCCCAAGTCGCCGTCGCGCACGGTGCGCAACTGGTCCCAGATGGCGCGCGCCGCATCGGCCGCGTTCTCCGGCTGCGTCTCGGCGTGGACGACGAACACGCCGATCTGGGTTGGCGTGTAGTTGTACGCCGCGACCGATGACGCGAGGCGTCGTTCGCGTACGGAGCGGTAAAAGCGCGACGCACGTCCGCTCCCCAGCACCGCCGCGAGCAGATCGAGGGCCGCCGTGTCCGGATGCGTGGTGCCGGGTGTGCGCCAGCCGAACGCCAACTGCGTCTGCAGGATGTCGCCGCCCCATTCGCGATATCGGAACCCGGAGACACCTTCTTCGGTCGGACCGTGCAGTCGCGCCGGCTCGCCGGCCGGAAGGGTTCCGTACTTCTCCTGCACCTGGGCGAGCGCGTCCGCGGGATCGACGTCGCCGACGATTGAGAGAACTGTATTACCAGGATGATAATAATTCCGGTAGAACGACCACAGCGCGTCGCGAGTGATCTGCCGAAGGCCTGGCTCGCGGCCGATGCGCCAGCGTCGAATGCGGTGCCGGTCGTGGAGCAGCTCGTACAGCGTTTCCGTCGCCACGGCGGGTGGATTGTCCGCCTTGCGCTTGGCTTCCTGAATGATGACCTCGAGCTCGCGCGAGAGCTCGCCGGCGTCGATCACCGAGCGAGCGTACGCGTCGGCTTGGACATCCAGGCCCTGCGCGAACCCGGACGACGGCAACACCGTGTAGTAGCTCGTGTGATCGTAGATAGTGCCGGCATTCAGATAGCCGCCCACCGCTTTCGTCTGCTTCGCGATCTCGCCCACACCGCGCGTTGGCGTCCCCTTGAAGTACATGTGCTCGAGGACGTGGGCGATGCCCACGATGTCGTCGGTTTCGTCGAAGTACCCGGCGTTGACGTAGGTAACGATCGCCACGACGGGCGCCGAATGATCGCGGCGAATCACGACGGTCAGACCATTGGACAAACGCGTGCGAACGACCGACGCCGGGTCGATCGTTGGAAGCAGGGACGAAGCAGTCACGACACTCGAGTAAGAGAGATCAGGCTCTGGCCAGCGGACGCTTACGCAGCAACACCACACCTAACACGAGGCATGCCACACCGTAGCTTACCGTCCAGATGACCCATTTCGTAGGGAATACTACCGGCTGACCCGGATTGAGCGGATTCAAATTCGACACCCAATCGCTCACACCGCTGAACTTTTCGATCGGTGGCACGAGGTACGTCAGCGCGTGCCATATGGTGGTCGAGATCTCCCATTGAGCCCAAACCACCACCGATATCAGCAGGAACGCGACCGTGCCCAGCCCGTCGTATTTGCTGATGACCGATCCGAGAAAGGTCATGCCTCCAAACGCGATGAAGAACAGACCCAGTCCCGCGGCAACCCGGCCCAGGTCGGCTGTCGGCTCGAAGGCGCGATAGCATGCCACCAACAGGGCCGCGACAACGAAGTACCCGATGGTGCGCACCACGAACGACTGAAGATAGAATCGCAGTGGATTCAGGGGTTTTGCGAACAAGAAGCGCACATACCCCATCGACCGATCCTGCGACACCATACCGCTCAGCGCGAGGATTGGCCCGACTGACGCGTACATCGTGAATAGGTGCTGAAAGCTCTCTTGCCGCATGCGCCCCAATTGCGACACCAACCTGGGATTGAGCTCGAGCGTTCGAGTCGCCATGCGCAGTTGCATCACCTCGAGCATCCCAAGCAGCCCGAAGAGAATCACCGACAGAATTCCGATGTTGATGGCGTAGTCGCGAAACTGCCACGCCGAATAGCGCAGGACGTACGCGTGCCGGCGCGGCGCCGGCGTCAATGCGGAAGTCGTCATCGCCCCACCGCCTCGCGAAATTGCTGTTCGAGCGCCGTCTGTGCCGGCGCGATCGACAACACCAAGCCGCCGCGCGCGATGAGATCCGACAGTTGGGCGTTGAGCTGCTCGAGCGAACGCTCTGGAAGATCGAACTCGTTGAACGCGGCAGGCACGGCATCGGGAAATACCGCCGCTACGTGCTCCGCTCCGCCGGCGACGGTCAGCCGATACGGAACGCGATTGCCGGCGCTCGCCGGCGTCTTGAAATCCACCACGCGCTGCAGCCGGCCATTGTCGATGATAGCGACCCGATCGGAGATGCGCTGCAACTCGTCGAGGTTGTGCGACGCAATGAAGATCACGCGGTCCGGCCGGCGCAGCGACACTACGAGATCTCTAAAGCGCTGTGTCCACATCGGATCGAGCCCGTGCGTCGGCTCGTCGAAGATGATGACCCGCTCGTCGCACAAGAGCGCCTGCGCCAATCCCACACGCTGGAGATTTCCCTTCGACAGATGCTTGATGAGCTTCCGGCGATGCTCGCCGAGCTCGATCTGTTCGATCACTTCGTTCACCCGCTGCTCCACGCGGTCGGGCGCCACGCCGGCGAGCAACGCGTAGCGCCGAAGCGCATTCTCCATGCGCCACGCCGGCGGAATGGCGACGAGCTCGGACAGATATCCAATGCCGTGCCGCTCCACATACGCACGCGGCGCCAACCCATCGATCGACACCTCGCCAGTACTCGGCGGCATGAAGCCGAGCATGAGGCCGATGAGCGTACTCTTGCCCGCGCCATTCGGACCGGCGAGCCCCAACACCTCGCCGTCGCGCACGACGAGCGAGAAGTCGGTCACCGCCGGCACGGGCGTGCCGAGCAGACTGCGGTAGGTTTTTCCAACGGAGCGAAATTCGATCACGGAGCGATTCGTGTGACAGTCAAGACAGTGAGGAACTGCCGGAACCTGCGGTGAATCTCTTCGTTGGCGCAGCAGATGTAAGACCCGGCGTCGTAACGACGCCGGGTCTTTGTATCACGGCTGGCTAGTCAGCGCGCCGGGATTTGGCGGCAGCACGCCTGGAGCGGCAGCCGGCGTGCAGTTGCTCCACGGCCCTTGGCCGGCGCGCGTGAGGAAAGGCGCCGCCTCTTGCGCGCGCCCGAGCTTCACGAGCGTGCATCCCAGATAACCCTGCGCCGTCATGTCGGTGGGATCGGCTTGTACGGCGCGCACGTAGAATCGCCGCGCGAGATCGTAGTTGTTTTGCGCCAGCAGGTTCGCGCCCATCTCGCGGAGCGCCACCGGGCTCTCCGGATCGGCCTGCAGCGCGAGCGTCAACTCCTGCGACGCGAGCGTGAAGTTCCCCACTTCACGCGCCATGCGCGCGAGATACACGTGCGGCAGCGATGCCTTGGGATCTTCACGCACCGCTTTGTTGAAGTCGCTCACCGCGGTTTCTCGCTGCCCGGCGCGATACGCAACGATGCCTTGCTGCAGAGAATCGCCGCCGCCACGACCGGCGAAGATCAAATACGCGCCGACGGCAATGACGACGACCACCACCGCGCCGATGATCGCTTTGACCATACCCGACATTCTGCCGCCAACGCGCGTGGTCTGCAGTGGGGCCGCAACTGCCGGCGCGGGAGTCCGCGGTGCACTCGGCGCTGCACCCGGAGCAGCCGACGAGCCTGTCGACGACGGCGCGAACTGCGAGCGTGCGGCTTCGACCGGTGGCCGATCGCTGAGCGCGACGTCGAGCTTCTCCATCGCCGACCGCGCCGATGCCACATCGGAATCGGTGGGGCGATAGCTCACGTTCTGGAGCCGCCCGTCCACAGCCTCGAACGCAGCGAGCGCGTTGGCCGCTTCGAAGTTGATCAGTTGGCGCTGACGAGCTTCACGAATGAGCGCTTGCCCACTGAGCACGGTGCTTCCGACCAACGCGCGGAGCGCGGCTTCCACCGCGGTCCACACGTCGATCAGATCGGCTGCGAGGTCTTCCGGACTGCGGCTGGCACCGAGGCGACCAATCGCCGGTCGCGCCGCGTCGAGCGCGGCGGCGGCCTCACGCTGTGCGGGCGTGATCAACGAACGATCCGGAGGAGCCCCGCGACTGCGCTACCGCGAATGAAGCTTTCCGCGTCGTGGGTCGGGATGCGAATTCCCGTTTGACGGAAGCCATGCTGGGACATGCCCGCCATGAACTCTTCCATCGAATGTGCCGGATGTCCTTGAGCGTCTCGCATGTGCCGTACGATCTCCTCCCAGGACCCCTCGTACTCGGTCCCGTCCGACGCGATGATCTGGTGCTCCGGATCCTCCTGCTTGCCCTCTGCCAATGAGCTGAGCAAGGTACCGAAGAGCTCGAGCTGTCCCCGAGCGGTTTCGGTTGCCGGTGCACTATCCGCGCCCGACCGTACGTCGAGCTCCATCAACATCGAGTCGACGTCGTCCAGTTCGGCCGTGAGCTCGTTGAGCCGTTCGTCCCATGGCTTGAGCTCGGGATCGTTCTCCTCGAGATGGTAGAGCGAGCGCTTGAGCTCGATCAACCGCCAGATGCCGAGGTCATCCCAATGGTCGTCGGGGCTGGTCCGCTCGAAGTGATACAATGCCGCCTCGTACTCACTCTGATCGTAGAGAATGTTCGCGAGATAGATGCGCGCTTCCGCGTGCTCGCTATCCAACTGCAGCGAGCGACGAAGTGAACCGATGGCGGCGTCATCGTCTCCGAGCCGGTGCTGGCTGTACCCGACGCACGCCACAGCTTCGGCCGAATCGGGCGCTTGCTGCACGGCGGTCTCGAAGAACTCCTTCGCGCCCTGGAAGAATTCGGATTTGTCGCGCAGCGAACCCTCGCGGAACAGCGAGCGCCCGACCTGCAGCATGAGATCGATGTCGTCCGCGTAACCGAGCTCGAGCGTGCGATGAAAACACCGCATGGCCGCGTCATCCTGGCCAAGCTTGAGCATCGTTTCGCCGAGACCGGCGAGGCCGTCCTCGTGCTCGGGCTCGAGAACGAGCGCCTGCTCGAAACTCTGGCGAGCCCATGCATACTCTTCACGGGCAAGCTGCGCGTAGCCGATCCCTACATGGAGCTCGACCGAATTCGGATAGAGCGTAAGTCCTTCTCGAAGTACGGTGAGCGCGTCGTCGTACTGCCCTTCGTTATAGAGCTGGTGCGCGCGTTCGTCGTACTCCTCAGAACTCAGGAAGGGGGTGGCCATCTTCAGCAAGCCTCCAGCTCATGAGGGTACGCTTATAGTACCATCAGCGCACGGCGAAGTTCAATGGGAAATGATGGGGAAAAAGGCGGTCGACCCGACGGACAGGTGGATGGTTGGGTGGACGCCGAAAGGCCTGCGTCGTAGTACTGCGAATTCCATCCGGCTGTCCGCCGAGGCAACCCGTTCGCAGTCAATTATCGCGATGGGAACTAAGAACTTTTGATGCCGGAACACATCGTTGCAATCTCGGCCGCGAGCCTTGAGTTTTGCTCGAGGAGTGCCAGGTTTGCGTCGAGCGAAGTGCCCTTTGTCAAACGAGTTACGGCCGAGAGCAGATAGGGGGTTACTGCGGCGCCGCGAATGCTATCGCGCTTCGCGGCGGTGCGGGCCTCGTTTACGGCGCGCGCTACGTCGGCCGCCGGCAACGCTGTGCGTTCGGGCGGCGGCTGGACAACGAGAATCGATTGCATTCGACCCAATGCACGGTGCGTGCGGTAAGCCGACACGATCTCGGCAGCACTGTCGGCGCGCGCGTCGAGACGGATGCCGGTTTCGACGCTGAAGAAGCCCGGCAATTCGTTCGTCCGGTAGCCGATCACGGGCACTCCGAGACTCTCGAGCCGCTCCATGGTCGCGGGTAAGTCGAGAATCGATTTCGCACCCGCGCACACGACGATCAGCGGCGTGCGCGCGAGCTCCGCAAGGTCGGCGGACTCATCGAACGGCGCGTCGTAATGGACGCCGCCGATTCCGCCCGTCGCGAACACCTCGATGCCGGCCGCGTTGGCCAGCACGAGCGACGCGGCCACCGTCGTTGCGCCATCGACGCCTTTCGCCGCCGCGATCGGAATGTCGCGCGCCGACACTTTGCGCACGCCGTCGCGAAGCAGGAAGCGCTCGAGCTCGTCCGGTTCGAGGCCAACCGCCGGAACGCCGCGAACGACCGCGGTGATGGCGGGGAGCGCGCCGCCGCGTTCGACCGCGGCCACCATACGAATGGCGGCATCGCGATTCTGCGGAATCGGGAGGCCCTGTGCGAGCACCGAGCTCTCCAGCGCGACGACGGGACGGCCGGCGCGGAGAGCGTCAGCGACGGCTGGAAGTATTCGTACGGGTGAGGGCATTTAGGGCGCGGGGAAGTCAACCGCATGTCATCCGAGGAGCGCAGCGACGAGGGATCTACTATCCCGCACGCGATAATTGGCGCGCGAGAAGATTCCTCGCTGCGCTCGGAATGACAGCGCTTCAAAACCCTAGTCTAACACCCTCGGCGCAATCGGCTTTGCCGTCAGGATCAACCGGTCCGGCGCGCTGCCCAAATATCGGATCGGCCAACAGGTGGTCAGCGTCAGCGTCGCACCGTCGGTTCTAAACAGAGCCGGCGCGTTCTTGTCGATCACCTGCCGCTTCACGATGACCCAGTTCGTGCGCTTGCCGAGCGTTTCGGTAGTGACCGTATCGCCCAAGTGCAGTTCGCCGAAGTGACTGAAGTGGCGATCGCGGTGCGCTGAAATCACCGCATTGCCTGCGTTGCCGGGCAGCGCACTGCCGGGCACGTGTCCAGGAGCGGCATTGAGCTCGTCGCCGTCGACACCTTCGAGCACGATCTCGTCGAGCCCGATGCGCGGAATGAGAAGATGCGCCACCGGTGCACCCGTCACGAGCGCCACCGAACGCGCAGGATTCCACGCGGCGGCGTGCGCGTTGGCGACCGCTTGTCGCGCTCGAGCCGCATCCCAAGCGCGCCGCGCCTCGTCAGCGCGCAACGCGCCGGTGGTGTAGCGGCTACCGGCGACGGTCAACAACACCGCGCCCAATCCCGTGAGCGCCGCGCCAACGCGACGGCGCAACACAGATCGTCTCGTAGGTGTTGCGCTACCCACGATCGGGCGCTGTTCGATCGCGCGCTGTTCGCGGACCTGCGAGCAGCAACAGTCCCACGCTCAGCATGCTAGCGCCGAGCAGCGCGATCAACGGCAGCGCACTCGCCGTCGCGGGCGCACGCGCTCCATTTCGCATCGTCGTCGTGGTGCTGACCGTCGTGTCCGTCAACGCCGTAGTCGCGGTCGCTAGCGAGTCGGCGGCAGTCAATGATGACGGCGCGACGCCGGCGGCCGAGTCCACCCACGTCTTCATGTTGGTGAGCTGCGTGTTCATCGTGGTGTCGACGCGCGCTGTAGCGGTCGCCACGGAAGTAGCCGCCTTCGCCGTATCGACGACCTTGGGCTGCGGCGGAATGAACGTCGTAAACTGCGCTCTCGCGACTCCGGGCATTGCCACAACGAGCGCGAGCACGAACAACCGTCGAAACGACATCGGATCCTCCTCTGCTAGGGGGAGGAAAGGGCAGGATATGGGCCATGACTACTGCGATGTCATCCCCAGCGAATGCGAGGGATCTTGCGTCGGCCGACCTTATGATTGGCGCGAAAGAAGATCCCTCTCTCGCTGCGCTCGCTCGGGATGACAGTCTTATTTCTTCGGCCAGGCTGCCACCACCGCCGCGCCGATCTTGCCAAGGCTCACCTGCGCCTCGTTGTCGACCACCCAGCGAATGTCCTGATTCTCCTTCGTGAAGCCACACGCCACCACACGCGACTGGAGACGGAAGAGCGCGCATTCAGTCCGCACCGAGTCGGTCGCGCCCGTCTTGTGCGGCACGACCATCCCGTTGATGGTGCGCTGCATCGAATCGCCGTCGGCATTGTTTTCTAGAATGCTCAACATCGCCGAATCGGCCGCCGGATTCACCGCTTTACCGTTGGCCAGCATGCCAAAGAGCCGCGCCATTTCGTTCGGCGTGCTCACACCCAGCCCGTACTTCACCGAGCTGTCCATGGCCACGCTCGAGTTCCGCAAGAACGTCTTCGAGTGCACCTTCGAGTGCGGCAGCCCCAACGCTTCCATCTTGTCCCACACGCGACGAATGATGATGCGATCGAGAATGAGATTCGTCGCCGTGTTGTCGCTCAGCACGATCATCAGCGACGCCGCGTCGTGAACGCTCAACGTCATTCCCGGATGCATGAAGCGCAGCACGCCGCTCCCCGGAACCTGATCGATCTTGAGCACCGTGAGCGGATCGTCGAGCGACAACTGATCGTGCGCGACCAGGTCATACAACGTTACTAATATCGGAACCTTGATCAAACTCGCCGTCGGAAACGTCTCGTCGCCGCGCAAACTCAGTTGCTCGCCCGTGTCGAGGTTCATCACGGAGTAGCCGAGCACACCGTGATGTTCCTTCGCGATCGCGTCGAGCTGCCGGTGAAGCGACGCGGTGTCGGCGTGCGCGAATGGGCCCTGCGCCTGCGCGACGAACGGCATCGCGCAGCCCGCGAACAGTGCAATCCGCGCGACGAATCGATTCATGTCACCTTCCCTCGTTTGGCTTCGAACGGTTTCCAGCTTTCGTCGCGCAGAATGCTGTCGATCATGTCGACGACGCGCGTCAACTCGTCGTCGCTCGTGTAGAAGTGCGGGCCGATTCTGATGCCGGCGTTCGGGCGGTAGTCCACGACGACGTCATTCGCCAACAGCGCCTGCGCCACGCCGTATGAATTCGGAACGTCGATCGCCACAGTTCCGCCACGACGTTCGGCGTCGCGCGGCGCTGTCACTTTGTAACCACGCGCATCCGCCAGCTCGATCAGTCGCGTGGTTTGACGCACACTCTTGGCCCGAATCTGCTCGATGCCGGCGCGTCGCACGATCCGCGGTCCCTCGATCGCCGCGAACAACGCCGGGATCGGCGGCGTGCCGTTCAACCAGCGCGACACGCCGTGCGCGTAGTGCATCTCATTCTCGAATGCAAATGGCCGCTCGTGCGCCTGCCATCCGGTGAACGACGGCGACAACGACTTCGTCGCCTCCGGCGACACGTACAAAAACGCGCCGCCCGGACCGCCGCACAGCCACTTCAACACGCCGCCGGTGAGAAAGTCCACACCGAGCGCCTTCACATCGACAGGCATGATGCCCACCGAGTGAAATGCGTCGAGCGACACGAGCGCGCCAACCTCGCGTGCCTTCGCGCAGATGGCCGCCGCATCCATGATGAACGCCGAGCGAAACAACACGTGCGACACCGCCACGAGCTTGGTGCGCTCGTCGATGGCATCGAGTACACGCTGCGTGTCGATGCCAATCCCATCGTCGCTCGGCACGGCGACGATCCGCGCGCCAAGTCGCGTCGCGAGCTCGTCGTACACGTAGCGCACCGAGGGAAAGTCCAGGTCGGTCATCACGATGGTGTCGCGGCCGCCGGAGTAGTCCAGCGCCGACAGCACCGACGTCTGTCCGATCGTGACGTTGGGCAGCATGACCACTTCGCCGGGACCGGCGCCGATCAGCGGCGCGACCTCGTCGCCGACGGTGATCGGCATGTCCCACCACCCTCTCGCCCACGCACGCACCCCCAGCTCCGCCCACTGATCTACATACTCGGCGAGCCGGTCCGGTACGCCGCGCGGCATGGCGCCGAGCGAGTTGGACACCAGGTACGTCGTGCGATCGAGAATCGGGAACTCGGCGCGATACGCCAGGAGAGTATCAGACATTACTCATGAGTAAATGGTCACACGTCGGCAACGGCCGATCGGCGCCCGGGCAGACTGCTCGCGTACACGACGAGCGCGACGCCGACCACCACCAGCAACGCCTTCCACGCCGTTGCATCGAGGCTCGTCAGAAACCACACGATCGCCGCGATGGCCAGCACCGGAACTGCCGCGGCGAATGGCATGCGAAACGGCGTTCCACTCTCCTGCACCCCACGCCGCCGCAGTTGGATCACTGCCGCGCAACATGCCGCATAGACGAGCAGCATCGACCCGTTCGCGATCACCGCGAGCCGCTCGAACGTGCCGCTCACCGCCAACGCGATCACGATCAGCGTCTGCACGAGGATCGCCACGTACGGCGTTCTCGATTTCGGATGCACGAGCGCCAACTGTGCCGGAAGAAATCCGTCACGTCCGAACGCGAACAGAATTCTGGGAACCGCGAGCGTCATACCGCTCACGTTGCCGAACATCGAGATCGCCATTCCAACGAGCATCATCAGGCGTCCGGTCGGGCCCATCACAACTGCAGCCGCTTCGGCGAGCGGCGTCTTCTGTCCGGCAAGACTCGGCCCGAGAATCCCCTGCGTCACCACCTGCACCACGAGGTACAGTACGGTGATGCTGAGCATCGCGATGAAGATCGCCCGCGGCACTGTGCGCGCCGGCTCGCGCACTTCCCCGCTCGGCACCAACGCCGACTCGACGCCGAGAAATGCGAAGATCAATACGATCGAGGCGCGCGATACATCGCCGACGGGCGGCGACGCGGTCCACGTGAGGTTGCCCCAGTGCACCTCACCGATACCGAGGACGATCAGCAGCAGAATCGGCGCGAGCTTCGCGATCGTCATCACGACGTTGAAGCGATTCGCGCCGCGGACGCCGGCGACATTGAGCGCCGCCAATGCAGCAAGAGTCACAATGACCACTAGGCTGCGTGCGCTTCCCACACCAAGCGCCGGGACCAGCGCGACGAGCGCGTCCGCGAAGAACGACGCGACGGCCGCCATCGCCAGGGTCATTCCCGCCCAGAGCATGACGCCGCCGACAAAACCGACGAGTGGTCCAAACGCGACTTCGACGTACGCGTACAGTCCACCGGTCAACGAGACCCGACTTCCCGCTTCGGCGAAGCAGAGCACGATCAGTCCCATGGCCGCGGCGCAGACGACGTAGGCGATTGGCGCCGCGGACCCGAGTGCGGTGGCGGCCGCTGCCGGGAGACGGAAAATGCCGCCGCCCACCGTGATGTTCACGATGTTGGCCGCCAGTCCCCACACGCCCAGGGTCCGCAGCAGAGATCCGTCGCTACGAGCGCTACGTGCGCGCATCACGGACAATGCTCGGCATCGGTGCAATGTTGGAATGTGGAACCGCGATCCGGACGGCTACAAGACTAGGTGTCGTAGATTGCATCCGCCACCAGTTCACCTATCGGCCAAAAGTGTCGATCGTTCGTGGCGCGGTTTTTCCTAAGCGTTCGCCGGTACCTCACAACCCACTTGCGGAGAAGTCCATGCAACTGCACGCCCGACTCGCGGTCTGCTCCCTCTTGTTCGTCGTTGCTGCGCCGCTGCACGCGCAGAGTGCGAACTCGGAAGCCGCGTCGATCACCCAAAACGTCTATGCGACTACGCCGGTCGCGGCACCAGCCGCCGCACAGGCGCCGGCTGCCGCGGCTCCCGCGGTCGTCACCTCGATTCCCCTCGCAGTCGAACCCGCGCCCGCAGCGGCAGCCGAGCCGAGGTCCGTCGGCGGTGCTCCCATGACGGGATTGCGCGTTGGCGTTCATGCCCAGGAGAGCTCACGTGCCAGCGCGCCGACCATGGCCGCGGCTGGCCACGCGAACCTCGGTCAGTCGGAGGCGTTGATGGTGGTCGGCTTCGCCGGACTGGTCGTCGGTGCGATCATTGGCGGCACGCCTGGGACGATCATCATGGTGGGCGGTGCACTGGTCGGGTTGAAGGGCTTGTACGACTACCTGCAGTGACCCGAACCGGCGGCTGGCGTCTAGGAATTGGCCAAATGTCGGTGGCCCACACTACACGCCAGCCGTCCATCTGCCGCTACTACAGTATATGACTCGCGCTTCACACTCCTCGCCCCAACCTTCTGCGTCAGGGCGCCGCATTGCCCTTGTACTGGGCGGCGGCGGCATGAAGGGCTTCGCGCACATCGGTGTGATGCGCGCGCTCGACGAGCTTGGCATCAAGCCGACGATCTACGCCGGCACGAGCATCGGTGCCATGCTCGCGGCAGCGAAGGTCGGCGGAATCGCGACCGACGATCTCGCGAAGCGCGCCACCTCGCTCCGCCGCCGCGATCTGTTCCGGTTGAATCATTTCGGAATGCTCATGGAGCGCATGCGGTCGCCCTCGATCTATCTCGAGGATCCGCTGCGCGATCTGTGCAAGGCCGTCGTGCCCGAGGGTACGTTTGCCGATCTCGAGGCGCCGCTGCTCGTCAATACAGTTGATCTCGAGCGCGGAGTACCCGTGGTGTGGGGCGCGCATGGATTGCGAGACGTATCCGTGCAGGACGCCGTCTATGCCTCGTGCGCGCTGCCGGGCTTCTTTCCCCCGGGTCAAGTGGACGGTCGTCTGTGCATCGACGGCGGTGTCGTCGACAATCTGCCGGTCGGTATCGCCTCACTCGATGCGGATCTGGTCATCGCGGTCGATGTGGGCAGCAACGACGTCCGCCCGGTGACGGATGCGATGTCGCTGGGCTTTGCCAACATCTACATGCGCGCGGCGACGACAATGATGCACGCGCTGCAGCAGTTCCCGCTCACGCATTGGAACGGTCCGCCGATGGTGCTCATTCGCCCACGCTGCGGCGAGGACTGGCTGAGCTTCAGCAACATCGACGCGACGATCACCGAAGGCTATCGCGCCGGAGCCAAAGCGCTCGAGGACCTCGATGCGTTCTATGACCAACCCGGCGGCGTCTATCCGCGCCGGCGCTTCGAGCTCGAAGTCGAGCGCGACAAGTGCATCGGTTGCGGTCTGTGCGTCGCGCTGGCACCGAACCTCATGGGCATCGACAACCAGTACAAGGCATATCCGCGCACCCGTACCGCGGATTGGTCTCCGGCTGACGGCGACTTCGTTCAGTATTGCCCGACTCGCGCGATCGTTGCGCGCAAGATCGAACGCATCGTGCCGCTCAAAGCTGGGGAACGCGGAGCCGCTTGATCTCCAGCACGTCGGAGATGCGCGTACCATCCCAGATGTAGCGCAGGTGTTTCGTCTCGCGACATAGCGACAAGCGGCGCGGCCGAAAGACGCCTGCGCACACGCCGCCTTCATGTCGCACGGAGTCGTACACCACGCCGTTCGATCCGCCGGCACGCAACGCACCGCCCAACAATTGCGAGGCCGTGTAGTCGTCGAGCCGATACACGTCGGCCAAAATGGACTTCATGCCGCGCAGATCGTGCATCGGCGCTTTGACAGTGACGCCGAGCACGCGCATGTCCAGTTCGGCGCGGTCCTCTTTCGTCATTCGCATGAACCGCTCGCGATGATACCGCGTCTCGGCTATTGCCGTGCTCTCTTGTTTCGCAGCGTAGAACACGCCGTAGGTGCCGTTGCTGAACCGGCTGCCCTCGGGCGACACGTGCGTGAACGCGGCCATGATGTAGCCCGCGCCGGGACCCACCACGCGTTCGTCGCGCGGGACCAATGAGAGATCGCCTACAGCGTCGCGCAGCCGCGGATTGAACGCCGACTCGATGGCGTGCACCGCCTCGAGATGCTCGGGTTTCGCGACGCGCTCGAACAGATCGATCGGCGGAAAGACGCTCGGAATGATGCGCACGGCGTTGCGCCAGAGCACGCGTCGCACGGGGAGCGGCGCGTCGGCGTTCGGCGTGAGCGACACCACCGGCGTATCGACCGGCGTGACACGCTCAAGCAAAGTCGCCACCGCGCTCGCCGTCGAGATACGCCCGCACGAGAAACAGACCGGCGACGCCGCTGAGCATCATCTCGAGCGCGGGATGTCCGTCGAAGAGTGGCGCGGCGTTGGGACGGTGAATCCACGTGGCCGCGGCAGGCGCCGGCAGCAAGACCTGCAGACTTTTGTAAATGCCGAAGACGTGCGACAGGCGCTCGAGCGTATCGGGCGGCAGCGCGGTGGGCGCCGATTTCTTCCAGCGGAAGAACGTTGTTCGAGAGGTGAGTCCGAGCAGCGCCATCTGTTGGCTGCTATCGAGTGTCCACTCGTCGGCGATGCGAAAGAACGTGGCGAGACCGGCGCGGGCGAGCTGCGCCGGTGCGACGTCGGGAAGTGCGGGTGCCGAGATGCGGATCGCCATTGAAGAATCCCCCTGGGTGCCACAGCGGGGATAATAGTACCATTTGGTACTATTTGCAACTATCCTACCCATTGAGCACTTCGGCCATCCGTCAGGTCATGCCGGTCCCGTCGCGAGCGTGAGTCGCACCAGGCGCTCGTACCCGGCAATCGACGCCTCGAGCTCGTCGATCGCGATGAACTCGCCGTCCGTGTGCGCGACGAGGATCGAGCCCGGCCCATAGAGAAACGGCGTTCCCCAATTCGGCAGCGCTGGAATGTCGGTCGCAAAGGCCGCGACCGACGTATCGAATCCGTCGACGACCGCGAGCTTCACGGGTTCCACCGTCGAGCCCCACTCGAGTGTCGCGCGTCCGTCAGCCCACTCGGTGATGATGCGCATCATCTCTCGCGACGGCGTCACCAGTCGAGTCATCAGTCGCGCTTCGGCCGCCGGCGCCATCACGTTGTCGGCTACGCCGCCGGACAGCGCGCCAATGTTGATCGTCGTATCGCCGAGCAGCGCGTCGCTCGGCAACTGCAGCGAGTCGAGGTCGGCGAGGAGGTGCACCAGGTCGCGCGTGGCCGAGTGGCCGAGGTGCGGGTAGGCCGAGTGTGCGGCTTTTCCGGTTGTGCGGACGATGACGCGCAGCGCGCCCTTCGTACCTAGTGCCAGCGTGCTTTCGGTCGGCTCGCCGTTGATCATGACGCGGTTGGTCGCGAGTACCGTCTTCGCCGCGAACGCTGCGTTGGCGGCGTGAGCGCCGTCGTGGGAGACCTCCTCACCGACCACGAACAGCAGCGCTATCGGTAGGCCCGCATCCCGCAAACGCTCGGCGGCGCAGATCATCGCGGCAGCTACGCCCTTCGCGTCGCAGGAACCGCGGCCGTAGATCCGGTCCGCGTCGCGCGTCGGCGGGATATACGGCGGCACCGTATCGAGGTGCGTCGACAAGGTCACGAGCGGCGCGTCCACCACCGTTGCGAAGAGATCGTCGCGCCCTTCGCTCACCGGAATCCGCTGGGTACGCCAGCCGCGCTCGCGAAGGTAGTCGTCGAGCCACGCGATGACCTGCCCTTCGCGGCCGCTGGTCGAGTCGATCGACATGAGCTGAATGGTGAGGTCGACGGGATCGCTGTACGAACTGTGCGAGCTGTGCGCTGGCATTCCTGGGATTCTCAGGGGTGATGGACGAGTACGGGCCGCCCGCAGATTTTCTCGCGTCCGACGCGTCCATGATTCTATTAGATTCTTTCTTAGCCTGGCGGCTGGCTTGCGAGCCCCGTCAGTGGCTCCGTCTGGTACCTCGCATCGGACCGCAGTGCGGCCGAACCGAGAGAGAAACCCCA
This sequence comes from Gemmatimonadaceae bacterium, assembly GCA_036499625.1. Taxonomy (GTDB): domain Bacteria; phylum Gemmatimonadota; class Gemmatimonadetes; order Gemmatimonadales; family Gemmatimonadaceae; genus JAQBQB01. Next base: position 41,918 of record DASYDJ010000035.1, on the reverse strand, counting down.
TGACAAGCAAGAATTCCTTCGGAAGCCGTTCGACGATCACCGTCGACGGGAAGACGTACACCGTCTTCCGCCTCGCCGCCCTCGACCAGCTTTCCGGCGGCAACGCCGCCAAGCTGCCCTTCAGCCTCAAGATTCTCCTCGAGAATCTGCTGCGCAACGAAGACGACGCCTTCGTCAAGAAAGGCGACATCGAGACGATGGCGAAGTGGGACGTGAAAGCCCGCGCTGAGAAAGAGATTGCGTTCCGCACGAGCCGCGTGCTCCTGCAGGACTTCACCGGCGTCCCCGCCGTCGTCGATCTCGCCGCCATGCGCGACGCCATCGCATCGCTCGGCGGCAATCCGCAGCGCATCAATCCGCTACAGCCCGTCGATCTCGTCATCGACCACTCGGTGCAGGTGGACGAATACGGCACACAGGCCGCGTTCCTCATCAACACGGAGCTCGAATTCGAGCGCAATCAGGAACGCTATGTGTTCCTGCGCTGGGGCCAGGACGCACTGAAGAATTTCCGCGCCGTTCCGCCGGGCACCGGCATCTGCCACCAAGTGAATCTCGAGTACCTTGGCAAGACGGTATTCGTGAACGAGGAGAACGGCGAAGCGACAGCCTATCCGGATTCGCTCGTCGGCACCGACTCGCATACGACGATGATCAACGGACTCGGCGTGTTGGGTTGGGGCGTGGGCGGCATCGAAGCCGAGGCCGCGATGCTTGGCCAGCCGGTGTCGATGCTCATTCCCGAAGTCGTCGGGTTCAAACTGCACGGCAAGCTTCCGCCTGGCGCGACGGCCACGGATCTCGTGCTGACCGTCACCGAGATGCTTCGCAAGAAGAAGGTCGTCGGCAAGTTCGTCGAGTTCTATGGGACGGGACTCACCTCCCTTCCGCTCGCCGACCGCGCGACGATCGCCAACATGGCGCCAGAGTACGGCGCCACGATGGGCTTCTTCCCGGCTGATGAGGAAACGCTAAAGTACCTGCGCTTGAGCGGACGCCCGGAGCATCACGTCAAGCTCGTCGAGGCGTACACCAAGGAGCAGGGCCTCTTCCGCACCGACGCGACGCCCGATCCGGTTTTCACTGACACGATCGAGCTCGACCTCGGTATCGTGGAGCCGAGTCTCGCGGGCCCGAAGCGTCCGCAGGATCGCGTGCCGCTGTCGAAGGCCAAAGCCATGTATCGCGAGGCCCTCGAGAGTGATCTCGCGAAGCTCGGTACGCCGGCCGCAGCCGCGCAGCTCAAGGAAGCCACGAAGGTTTCTGCCGCTCGCACGCTGTCGCCGGAAACGGTGATCGTCGCCGACGGCGAGTCCGTGGCGCACGACGGCGTGAAGGTCGAGTACAAAGGCCAGTCGTTCACGCTGCGTCACGGCGCGGTGGTAATCGCCGCGATCACGAGCTGCACGAACACGTCGAATCCGTCGGTGATGCTTGCCTCGGGTCTGCTCGCGCGCAACGCGGTGAAGAAAGGCCTCACCACCAAGCCGTGGGTGAAGACGTCGCTCGCTCCGGGCTCCAAGGTGGTCACCGACTATCTGCGCCAAGCCGGCGTGCAGGAATTCCTCGACCAGCTCGGCTTCGATCTCGTCGGTTACGGCTGCACGACGTGCATCGGCAACTCGGGTCCGCTGCCGGAGCCGATCAGTCAGGCGATCGAGAGCGGCACGTTGATCACGGCGTCGGTGTTGTCGGGCAACCGCAACTTCGAAGGCCGCGTCAATCCGCACACACGCTTCAACTACCTCGCGTCGCCGCCGCTCGTCGTCGCATACGCGCTCGCGGGCCGCATGGATCTCGATCTCACGCGCGAGCCACTCGGCGTCGGCACGGACGGTCCCGTCTTCCTGCGCGACATCTGGCCGTCGCCGCAGGATGTGCAAGACGAGGTCGCGCGCAGCGTGAAGAAGGAATTCTTCGAGAAGCAGTATTCCGACGTCTTCCGCGGCGACGAGCAGTGGCAGTCGCTCGACGTTCCGACCGGCGAGACGTACGCCTGGGATCCGAAGTCGACGTACGTGAAGAACCCGCCCTACTTCCAGGGCATGACGATGGAGCTCCCCGGCATTCGCGCCATCAACGGCGCGAAAGCGCTGGCGATGCTCGGCGATTCGATCACGACCGATCACATCTCGCCGGCCGGCAACATTCCGGCGTCGAGTCCGGCCGGCAAATGGTTGATCGAGCACGGCGTGGAAAAGAAGGATTTCAACTCGTACGGCGCGCGCCGCGGCAATCACGAAGTCATGATGCGCGGCACGTTCGCCAACATTCGTCTGCGCAACGAAATGGCGCCGGGCACCGAAGGCGGTTGGTCGGTGAAGAACCCGGGCGCCAAGCCGGAATCGATCTACGACGTCGCGATGGCGCACCAGAAGGACGGCACGCCGCTCGTGATCATCGCCGGCAAGGAATACGGCACCGGCTCGTCGCGCGACTGGGCGGCCAAGGGCACCATTCTCCTCGGTGTTCGCGCCGTGATCGCCGAGTCGTTCGAGCGGATCCATCGCTCGAATCTCGTTGGCATGGGCGTTCTGCCATTAGAATTCACTAATGGCGACACGCGTCAGTCGCTTGGCTTGACCGGTTTCGAGACCTTCGACATCGTGGGGCTCGACGCGAACATGAAGGTGCGTGCGACGCTCACGGTGCGCGCGACCGGCGCTGACGGCAGTAAGAAGGAGTTCAAGGCCTTCTCGCGCATCGATACGCCGGAAGAAATGAACTACTACAAGAACGGCGGCATTCTGCAGTACGTGTTGCGCCAGCTCGTGGGTGGAAGAGCGTAAATTGTCATTCCGAGCGTAGCGAGGAATCTTTCGTCCCTAACTAGGGACAGAAGATTCCTCGTCGCTTCGCTCCTCGGAATGACAGCTATTCCACATCCCGCACGCGGCGGCGGCGCGACACACGTCGTGCTGCCGCCGCAGTTGCTATTTGGGTCATCAAATCCTTCTCGAGCGCGGCGACATCGAGCGGCTGCATCATCGCCATCAATTCCGGATCCTCGGCGACGCGGTGGCCGAGTCGCGTATAGAGGCCGGCGACGAGCTGCAACGTCTTCGTCGATTCCTCCTCGATCCGCAGACTCACCTGCAACGCCATCTCTTCGCGCAGCTCGGCGATGGCCGACTCACGCTTCTGCGCCATGAGCACGAAGATCGAGAGGAAGATCGCCTCGAGCGACACGATCATCGTCAACAGCCCGAACGGATACGGGTCGAACAGCGGCAGCCCGAACCATCCCAGATTCCACGGAATCCAGAGTCCGAACCACACGAGGTGGATGACGAGGTAGGGCGTGGATGCGGCAACGACATTCAGCCGGTCGGCCGCCGCTTCGACCCATGTATGCTCGGCGGCGTGCTGCGCCTTGAGCGCGCCGAAGGCGCGGTTGGCGATCAGCCGTCCGCGACGCCGATCCGGCTTGTTATCGTCGGCCGACGCTGTCCCATCGAACCCGGCGATGACTGAGTCCTCCATCTCGCCTCAGCAAAGCGAGTTCTGTGCCCTATGACCGCGTCGGCATTATGGAGGCGTCGTCGTTTTGTCGACGTTGTTTCCGAGCACACCGCCCAAGATGCCGCCAACGGCCGCGCCGATGATACCGCCTTTGATCTTGTTGCGGCTGGTCGTTGCCCCAAGCACCGCGCCTGCCGCCGCGCCGATGGCGGCGTCACGCTGCGTGTGTTTGACGACGACCGGCTTTGGCGCGGGCGCTGGGTAATAGGCTCCGCTGCCACTCGAGCTCGACCGCGACGATCCGCTCGATCGGCGAGCGCTCGACGCACGGTGCACGGGCGCACTCGCGGTGTGCGTGGCGGTGCGCGGCGCCGTGGAGGTCAGTTGTTGTTGCGACGCGAGCCCCGCTTCGGTGGGTGAAATCGGCTGGGCCGCATACGGCTGAGCTTGTGCCGCCAGCGACAGGTCCGTTTTCAGGGCGTCGGCAGCCGAATTGTCCTTCCGGCAGGCGGCGGCTGCGAACGCCAAGGGCACGAGTACAATCCAGTTCAGTCTGCGCATGAAAACTCTCCGCGGTGGGGACAGCGTCAGGTGCCCATTCAATGGCACGCCCCATTCCCACCTTGAACGGCCCATCGGGACGGTTAATTCACAAAGATGTCTAAATGTGCGACGCTCGGTGTCCTCTCGATGGGATCGGCAGAGTTCGGATCAGACATTGCGTCCGTTCACCGTGCCAAGCATTTTGCCGGCAACCTGTTGTGGAGGTCACACATGGTGTCGTTACACAAACGTTTATCGGTCGTTCAGCTCGCGGCGCTGATGGTGAGCGTGACGGCGGCGACCGCGGCGGTGGCGTCCGCACAGACGCCCGCGCCGGGATCGGCGGCAACCGCGCCAGAGGTCGGCGTCATGGCACCCGACTTCACTTTGCCGGGCGCAACGCGGTTCGGTTTGCTCAAGGATCCGGTCAAGCTCTCTGATTTCCGCGGCCAGACGGTGGTGCTGGCCTTCTTCCCTAAGGCGCGGACAAAGGGCTGAACGGTTCAAATGGAGGCGTACCGTGATCAGTACGCCACGCTCTTCAACAACGGCAAGAAGGTGGTCGTGCTCGGTATCAGCACCGACGCAGACACGACGCAGGCGGACTGGGCTCGGGAAGCGAGTTTCCCGAATCTCTTCGCCAGCGACCCCGATCAAGCCGTCGCGAAGATGTACGGTTCGGCCGATTCGAAGTACGACACGCGCAACGTGTTCATCGTCTCACCTGACGGCCACATTGCCGCGCGAATGATGAAGTTCAACGTGCTGTCCGGCGACGCTTACACGGAGCTTGGCAAGGACGTAGCAGCAACGATCAAGCAGCCACCAGGAGGCTCGCATTAGCATGGATGCCGACGCTCCGGCCGGTCCGGCGGAGCGAGAGCTTTTGATCGAACTGTATGACGCCGCCGTCGCCGGAGCCGCGCCTGGCCCGATGACGGCGCGCGCCGTTGATGCCCTGTCGATCGACAGGGCATCACGCGTTTGGCTATTCGCGTTCGGCAAAGCGGCGGTGCCAATGGCGTCCGCCGCGGTGACGTCGCTGCTGCGCTCACTACACGCGATCGTCGGCGGCGTAGTCGTGACGGCCGATCCGAGTCCCGCGCCGTACCCCACGCTCGCCACGCTGCGCGGCGATCATCCGATTCCCGGGCGCAACTCGTTCACCGCCGCGGCGAAGATCGCCGAGGTGACGCCGGGACGACGCGGGAATGACGTGGCGGTGGTGTTGATCTCGGGCGGCACGTCGAGCCTGATCGGCGCGCCGCTGCGCGGAATGAATGAGTCGGATCTCACCTCGTTGTTCGAGATGCTGCTCGGCTCGGGACTCGACATCGCCGACATGAACGCGATCCGGAAGCGGTTCTCGCGCTGGGGGGCGGGACGCCTGGCGCTCGCGCTTGCGCCGGCAGCCACCCATTGCTTGGCGATCTCCGACGTCGCGGGCGACGACCTCGCGGTGATCGGCTCGGGACCGTGCGTACCGGACACCAACAACGTCGCGGACGTCACGCGAATCCTCGAGCGAGGAAAGCTGATGTCCAAGATTCCACAGACACATCGCGACTACCTCGCGGCGGTCGCGCGCGGGACAATTCCGGAGACGCCGACCAAAGCGCATCCGGCGTTCGCACATGTCACTGCGCGCGTGATCGGCAACACGCGGTCGGCGTTGGACGGAGCGGCGGCGCGCGCACGGCAATCCGGATTCAGCGTCGAAGTGATCGGCACGCGGCTGAGCGGTAGCGCAGCGCAGGCGGGTGAGATGATCGCGAAGAAGTTGCTCGACGAATCCCGCGACGAGAGCGCCGAGCGCACCGCACGTGACGACCAAACGCGATGCATCATTTGGGGCGGCGAGACGACCGTGACGGTCGGCGCGAGCGGTGGAAAACCGTCGGGCGGCGGACGCTGCCAGGAGTTGGCGTTGGCTGCGTCGCGCATCTTGCACGAGGCCGGCGAGCGTGCCGCCGGTACCTCGCTGCTCGCTGCAGGAACGGACGGTCGTGACGGGGCGACGGAAGCGGCCGGCGCAGTGGTCGACGGTTCGACGTGGAAGGCGATCGTCGACGCGAGCCGTGATCCGGCGCAGGCGCTCGCGTCGCACGAATCGAATGGCGCGCTCCGTGTCGCGAACGCGCTACTGCCGCGTCGCGACACGGGAACGAACGTGAATGACGTGGTCATCGGCCTGGTCCGGCGGCGCTGACCGCGCGACTCGCGAACCTTTCGTCGCCATTAGCTTTCGCTCCATGTCACACGCGCCGTTCACAGTCGGAATCATTCAGGACTCAGCGAGCAGCGACGCCGCGGCCACGGTCGACGCGACGGTAGCACGCGTGCGCGACGCGGCAGCGCGCGGCGCGCAGATCATCTGTCTCAAAGAGCTCTTCAACGCGCCGTACTTCTGCAAATCGCAGCAGTGCGAGCGGTTCGATCTCGCCGAGTCGATTCCTGGACCGACGACGGACCGCATGCAGGCGCTCGCGAAAGAGCTCGAGATCGTGCTCATCGTGCCGATCTTCGAAAAGCAGGCGCGCGGCGTCTATCGCAACTCGGCCGCGATCATCGATGCGGACGGATCGCTGCTCGGCGTGTATCGCAAGATGCACATTCCCGACGATCCGCTCTTCAACGAGAAGTATTACTTCACGCCCGGCGATGCCGCAGTCGACGACAAGATCGACCGCATTGGACAAGTCGCGAAGCAGGCGAGCGGATTTCGCGTGTGGCATACGCGCTACGCGAACATCGGCGTGTTGATCTGCTGGGATCAGTGGTATCCGGAGGCCGCGCGCATCACCGCGCTGCTGGGCGCCGACATTTTGTTCTATCCGACGGCCATCGGCTGGCATCCGGCCGAGAAGTCGGAGTTCGGCGCGGCACAGGTGGATGCGTGGCGTACGATGCAGCGCGCGCACGCAATCGCGAATGGCGTGTTCGTGGCGTCGCCGAATCGCGTCGGTCACGAGGACGAACCCGGAACGAACGGCATCGAGTTCTTCGGCAACTCGTTCATCGCCGATCCGTTCGGTCGCGTGTTGGCGAGCGCGGGAACGGACCCGGAGATCTTGATCGCCAAGTGCGATCCGAAGTTGATCGAGGATACGCGACGCAACTGGCCGTTTCTGCGCGACCGGCGCATCGACGCCTACGCGCCGATCCTCAGCCGCTACCTCGGCGCGTGACGTATCGCTTTCCCGCCGAGTGGGAGGCGCACGAGGCGACGTGGATTGCGTGGCCGCATCACGAGCCCGACTGGCCCGGCAAGCTGGAGCCCATTCCGTGGGTGTATGCCGAGATCGCGCGCGTGTTGCATCGGCACGAGCGGGTTGAGATTCTCTGTAATGATGAATCTGTAAAGTCCGCCGCGAGTGAATATCTCGGTGCGCACGGCGTCACCGAGAACGTTCGGCTGCACGTCGTTCCGAGCGACCGCGTGTGGCTGCGTGACTCGGGGCCGACCGGCGTGCTCGATGAGAGCGGCGCAGTCACGTTGATGAACTGGGATTTCAACGCCTGGGCGAAATACCGGAACTTCGAACGTGACGCGGAGATCGGCCGCGCTGTCGAGCGCATTACGGGTTTGCGTCGTGTAGAGCCAACGCGCCCCGACAACGGCGCGCGGGTCGTGCTCGAGGGTGGCGGCATCGAGACCGACGGTGAAGGCACGATGCTGGTGACGGAGGAGTGGCTACTCTCCGACGTTCAGGTGCGGAATCCGGGACTGACGCGCGACGGATACGAGGCGGTGTTTCGCGACGCGCTCGGCATTCGCCAAACGATTTGGTTGGGCGAAGGTTGCGTCGGCGACGACACCCACGGTCACATCGACGACATCGCGCGCTTCACGGCACCGGGTGTGATCGTGCTGGCGTACGAGGAAGATCCGGCGGACGAGAATCATCGGCGCTCGGTTGACAACTATCTGCGCCTGGAGCGCGCGGGCGGTGATGGTCGTGCGTTTCGCGTCGTGAAGCTTCCCTACCCTCGGCCGGTGATCATGAACGGCGAGCGGTTGCCGGCGAGCTACGCGAATTTCTATGTCGCGAATGGGGTTGTCATTGTTCCGACGTTCAATGACGCGAATGATCGAGTCGCTTTGAACACGCTGGCCGAACTATTCCCGGGGCGCGAGGTCGTGGGCATTCATGCCGTGGATCTCGTGTGGGGGCTCGGGACGCTGCACTGCTTGACGCAGCAGCAGCCGCGGGACGCGCGCGAAGCGCGCACGCCGGTGGAACGGTGATTCGGCGGAACGGTGGAACGAAAACCGCCGTCACTCCGCAGGAGCCGCGCGACTGAGGATTCTCGTATCGTCCGGCTAGATCCCTCGCTTCGCTCGGGATGACAGCCGTGCGGCCTTTATCGTATCACCGTTTCACCCTTCCACCGTTCCACCGGCGGCTTCGCCGCCTTCAGGCCTTCGCGAGCCCGTACGACCTGAGCTTACGCGCCAACGTCGGGCGCGAGATACAGAGAATCCTCGCCGCCGCACTCTGATTGTAGTCCGTCAACTGCAGCGTCAGCTCGAGCGCTTCGCGTTCAATGTCGCGCAACCGCTTGCCGTCGGCGGGAATGCGAATTTCGCCAAAGGCCGCCGCGCCGCGGGCCACCGCCGATCCCGCGCGGCGTTGGTTGATCGTCAGATGCTCGGCGCCAATGAGCGGCACGTCGCACACGACGAGCGCGCGCTCGACCACGTGTTTCAGCTCGCGAACATTTCCAGGCCAGCGGTGCGCGCGCAAAGCCGCGATCGCATCGAGGCCGAGCTGTCGTCGCGGCGCACCTTGCAGTCGCGTCGCTTCGGCGAGCATGTGTTCGGCGATGAGCCGCACGTCGTCGTCGCGTTCGCGCAGCGGCGGCAACTCGATGCGAAGCACCGCGAGACGCGCGAGCAAATCCTCGCGGAACGTGGACGCCGCGACGCGATCCTCGAGCCGCGTTTTGCTGGCGGCAATGACACGACAGTGGACCGTTGCCTCATTTCCACCGGAGAATCGCGGAATGCTGTACTCGTCGAGAGTCTGCATCAACCGACCCTGCAGCGCGATCGGCATTTCACCGATTTCGTCGAGGAAGACGGTACCGCGACCCGTGAGCTCGAGCGCGCCGAGTCGGCGCGTCGTCTCCATGCGCGACGGCAGCGTACCGAACAGCTCGACCTCGAGTAAGGGCGCCGGGATCGACGCGCAGTTGATCGCCACGAACGGCGCGTTGGCGTGATGCCCCGCGTTATGAATGCAGCGCGCGACGAGCTCTTTGCCGGTTCCAGCCTCGCCGCTCATCAAGAGCGTACGCAGCGGAGTCGTGGCGACACGACGCGCCATGTGGAGGGCGTGACGCATGCCCGCGCTCTCGGCGATCACCGCCGAAAACTCGCCGACGCTCTCTCGCGCGGCCGGTGAAGGCCGTAGGGAAGGTGCGGTCACGGTCAGACTCCAGTAGGGACAACGACACAGCAGATCACGGGAACATCCTCAATCGGGGTGCACGAACCTGCATTAGAGTATCGGCATCTCGCGGCATTCGCCGCACGATCACGCAGCCTGAATTGCATTGGCTACCGATCCGTTCAACGCGACTCGCAACACATTGAATCGCTCAGCGATTCCCACGAAACCAAGCGCTTCCACTTCGGGGCTCAGCGTTTCAATGAGCGCCAACAGTCCATCGGTCGCCCGCATGAGCGACGGCGCGCATTCGGCGACGAGATACGCCGCGACGTACGGGTCGTACTTTCCTGCGATGTCCACGGCCTCGCGCAGCAGACGCAACGCGTGAGCGTCGTCGCCACGTTCGGCCGCGAGACGCACGCGCAGTGCATCCACCATGTCGCGACCCTGGAACCACCAATCGGGTCGCGGCTCGACGTTCGTGCGAATCCAACGCATCGCATCTTCGGCGAGCGATCGCGCACCGACAGCAAGTGACGCGAGCGCTTGCCCGGCGCGCGCGCCGAGCTCGACGTCCGGCTGGCCAATGCGACCCGCGACAGCAACGACTTGCTCGTACAACGCTGCCGCCTGTGCCCAGTCTTCGCTCTCGCGCGCGAGATGCGCCATGTTGTACAGCGTGGCCAAACGGTGCGACTCGTTCGCGGACTCGGTGAATGCCTTGAGAGCTTCCTCGAAGCGTTCGCCCGCCAGCTCCGGTTGTCCGCGGCGTTGATACAACACGCCCAAGTCTAGCGCCGCCACACCGGCGAGATCCACCGCGTGCGCGCTCTTCGCTGCCTCGAGCGCGTGATCGTACGCCGCCTCGGCCGCTGCGACTTCGCCGCCGCGCTGGTGAATGATTCCGACGTTGATGTAGCATCGCGCTTCGCCGCATCGGTCGCCGGCGGCGCGAAATAGCGTGAGCGCGCGTTGATAAAACTCTGCGGATTCGCGCGACCGCCGATCCATCATCGACATGCCGAGCCGCGTGAGCGCTTCGGCGAGAAGGCGTCCGTCGTTCGCTCCTTCGGCGGCGGACACCGCCTCGCGTGCGACCGACTCTGCCTCGCGCCATTCGCCAAGGCGTCCCTGATACATCGAGATCATGTTCAGCAGCGCAGCCTCTTCTCCACGCTCGCCGATCGCTCGCGCCTTCTCGAGCAGTTCGCGGCACGCGAGAATCGTATCGCTCGCGGGTTGTCCCTGGAGCGCGCGCATGCGCTGGCGCATACGGCGAAGGCCGAGCACCGCCTGGTCTTCGGCGCGATCTGCCAATCCTGCGAGTGCCCGATCGCACAATTCCTCGGTGAGCGCGTAGCGCCCCTCGGTCTCGGCGACTTCGGCGAGATGATGCAGCGCGCGAGCGCGCTCTGCCGAATCGCGAGCCGTGCGCTCCGCGACCTCGAAGAACCGACGCGCTTCCGAATGCGCATACACCGACAACGACGCGCTACCTGCGGCCATGGCGTGCGAGTACGCCTTGGCCGCATTGCCGGCGCGATCGAAATGCATCGCGATCTCGGCGACGTTGTCGGGGAAGTGCACTTCCATCGCCGCGCCGACTCTCTCATGGATGCGAGCCACGCGCCGCGGGTTGATCGATCGCCTGACGGCGTCGACCAACAGACCGTGGGTGAATGAGAAGTGGCTGCCCGAGTTCGACTCGGACCACGGCTCGATCACGGCGTGCGCAATTCCTTCATCGAGCGCATCGAGAATCTGATCTTCGTCGCCCGCTCCGGCTGCGACTGCAAGATCGATGTCGAAGATGCGGCCGATGACCGCCGCCGTACTGAGGACGGTGCGTGCCTCAGGCGACAATCGGTCGAGGCGGCGATCCATTAGTCCCGTCAGCGCCGACGGCAAATCACCTTCACGCTCGGCGCGAAGTGTCCACCGGCCGTTCTCGAAGCGGACCGCGCTGTCTTCCAACAGCATGCGAAGCAGTTGCGTCGCCAGCAGCGGATTGCCTTCGGAGTAGCGATTGAGGTACGCCATGAGCTCGCGACTCGCGTCGCCGCCTACGGCACTCAGCAACCACTGATTGAGCTCTATCTCGGTCAGTCGCGAGAGGGCGATCTCGTGGACTCGCTCGTCGCGCAACAACCGATGGCGTCGCTCCATGACATGCGCCCGCACATCCTCGGCGCGCAGCGTCAAGCAAATGAGTATTCTCTCATGCTCGAGCTGGTCGAGTACGTGCTCGAGCACGTCCCAGGTGGCCGAGTCCGACCACTGCATGTCGTCGAGTACGATGACGAGCGGCCGGGCGGCCGCCGCCGCTCGGAGAAACGCGAGAATTTCGTCGAATAGCGCGTACTTGTTCCCAACCTGATCGGCTGGCACGGCCGCGCCGCCGAGCAACGGAACGAGACGCGGTAGCTCGCGCCACTCGCGCGCCGGGACTGAGCCGATCTGATGAATGGCGCCGATGATCTCCGCCCACGGCGCATATGGCGGCTTGGCGTCGGCCTCACTGCAGCGTCCAGTGACGAGCGATCCGGCGCGCATGCGGACTTCGCCGGACATCCGTCGAATGAGCGTCGACTTGCCGACGCCGGCTTCGCCGAGCACGGCGACGAGACGCGGTCCGAGCTCGATGGCTGTGTCGAGCAACTTCGTCAGGCGGCGTGTCTCATCTTCGCGCCCCACGAACTGCTTGAGATTCACCTCCGGCTCCTGCGATCCCTCTTCGATCTCGGCGGAAGAGACGACGGTGTCGCGTCCGCGGCGTTTGGCTTCGTATAGTGCACGATCTGACGCGCCGAAGAGCGCGTCGAAGTCTTTGTGTTCGGTGCGCGCGAGCGCGACGCCGATCGAGAGGCTCACGGTGATCGATCCCGAGCGCTCGCGCAGCGGCACGGACGTGCGCCGAACCGTGGCCCGAATCCGCTCGGCCAACTCGCGTGCTTCCTCGAGCGGTGCGTGCGGCAGCAACACCACGAACTCGTCGCCCGCATAGCGACCGACGATGCCGGTGGCAGCCGCGAGCTCACGCAGTGTACCGGCGACGACGCGAAGCACTGCGTCACCTTGCAAGTGGCCGTGCGTGTCGTTGACAGTTTTGAAATTGTCGACGTCGATGACGATCAACGAGACAGTGGCGAACGGGCCACCCTCGGAGAGCACGCGATTTGCCGCGTCCACGAACGGACGCCGCGTCAGGATGCCAGTGAGATCGTCGGTCGGGCCCGATACGCGCAGCTCACGCTCGGCGGACCGATTCGGCGATGCCGCTTCGAGCGCGGCACGCTGACGGATCGACGGCGTGCGTGTCTTCATCATCTCTTCGAACTGCGCGAACAGCTCGGGATCGAACTGCGTGCCCGCGTCGGCCTTCATGACGACCATCGCGGCGTCGTGCGCCAACGCGCCTTTGTAGCTGCGCTTGGAGGTGAGCGCGTCGTACACGTCCGCGATACATAGAATGCGCGCGCTGCGCGGAATCTCTTCGCCCGCGAGCTCGTCCGGGTAACCGCGGCCGTCCCATCGTTCGTGGTGCGACCGAACCATGGGAATCACATCGCCCGGGAAGTCCATGTCGGCGAGCATGTCGACGCCGGCGGCCGGATGTCGTTTGATCAGCTCCCACTCATCGGGCGCGAGCTTGCCTGGCTTGTTCAATACATCCGACGGGATGATCAGCTTCCCGACATCGTGTACGATCGCGCCGATACGGAACCAGAACAGCTCACGTGCCTCGAGGCCAGCGCGCAGCGCCAATGCGCACGCGAGATCCGCGACACGCTCGCAGTGACCTTGCGTATAGCGATCCTTGGATTCGATCGATCCGCTCCAATGGCGGACCGCTTCGAGGAAGTGGCGTTCGAGACGTGCGTTGCGGCGATCGATGTCGGCGAGATCGCGCTTGGCACCGAGCTGCGTGAAGATGCGGTGGCCGCGATTGAGATGCATGAGTGCGTCGCGATGCCGTCCCTGCTTGCGGCACAGCTCCGCGTGTTCGCGTGCCGTTTCGGCTGAGAGCAGGAGGTCGCGTCGCTCGACAGCGATTTTCTGCGCGCGCTGAAGATGCTCTTCCGCGGCCGACAGCTCGCCCATTTCGCGCGCGACCGTGCCGAAGTGCTTCTCGATCTCACCGAGCGCGAGTTTGTCGTGTGTCTGATTGGAGAGCGACATCGCGAGCTCGCACGCGGAACGCGCGGCGGCGAAATCGCCTCTGGCAATTTCCAACTCAGCGCGATTGACCTCGACCAGGATGCGCACCGGGATGTCGCCGATCGCATCGGCGATCTGCACTGCCTCTTCGAACGCCCGCGCAGCGTCGTCCCACTTCTCGAGGTCCGTGCAGAGCATGCCCATGTTGTTGAGCGCGATCAGCACTTCCTTCGGCGCACCGATGGTTCGAAACTCGGCGAGACTCGTGCGGTAGTGGCGCAGCGTCTTCTCGTGGTCGCCGCGCATCATCGAGATGACGCCGAGGTTTTGCGCCACCATCGCGGCGAGCCGCGTTTCGCCGGCGTCGATGCCGTGCGATCGCGCCTCGAGATAGAGCGCCTCGGCTTTGTCGAGCTCTCCTTCTTGTTGGAAGACGATCGCCTTCACGTTGATCGCGTGACCGATCGCGCCGCTGTCGTGCGCGAGCTCGGCAACCGCGAGCGACGCCTCGAGGCAATCGAGCGCAGCATCGACATTCGCGTCGAGTTGGTAGGTGCGACCGATCCAGCGCAGCAGCGCCGACGCAACTTTGCCGTCGGCGGCGCGCTTGAGCGAATACAGCGCGCGCTCGTACAGAGCGCGCGCATCATCCCGCCGACCTTCACGTTCGGCGAGCTGCGCTTGTTGGATCAGTTCGTCTACCGAGGGCGTCATCGTCGCTCGGACCCTTTGCTAGTGATCAGCGGAAATACGCTGAGTGGGAAGAAGTGCAGACTCGCACTCCTCCCCACTCTAGTATCGGCATCTCTTAGTGGCTGCGTGACACTGCTGCGCGATACTCAGCGCGGCGCGCAGATCACTTGTCGAATGCGTATTCACCCGACGCGAGGATGTAACCAGAGCTGCGAAGTGTTGCGAGCGATGCGGTGGTCAGCGACGATTGAGCCTGAGCCGGCGCATGGATCGACGGGAGCCGCGGCGCCGACGGCGCTTTGTTCCGATCACCACCGCCGTCGTCCGTGCTATCGTCACCGGCGCCCACGAGATAACCACTGAAGTGCTTGATGCGGCGCGTCACTTTGCCGGTTATCGGATCACGAACCGTGAGCAAGCTCGGATCTTTCTTCGACTCGTTCACGCACGGCGCGTGCACGTCTTTGCAGTACAGGATGCTGAACATCGGATCGAGCGATGCCTGCACGTCGGCGAAGGTCAACGTCACCCAGCCAGTGGGCAGCATGCTCGGAACGAAGCGGAGATTCGGCGAGAAATCGACTTGCGCGTGGCCGTGTGCGTCGAGCCACGCCGTCACATTTTCCGTAACGGCCGTTCGCGCGGCAGTACACGGTTTGTCCCACTGGCCGTCGCCGTAGCTCGAGTGAGCGGGATCACAGACGGAGCCTGCCGGGAAAGTCAGTACGTTGCCAGCACCGAGACTGAACATGGTGCTGTGCCACGGATCGATCGTGATCGTGAAGCGAACGGTGTCGAGCGGAGTCAGCTCCGCGGTCACGCCACCGTTGAACGAAGTCGCGCCGGTCGCCGGACTGTGCGGCGCAACCGTGTCACTACATGCGGCACTCAACAGCGCCACAGTGAGCAGCGCGAACCTGGTTCCGAATTTCATCAACGCCTCCATCGGCCTTTGATCGTGATCGGCTGCGTACCTCTTTCAACTGCGGGTACACTCTGCCTCTCCGATTATCGGCCCGACGCGGCCACGATGAATTTTAGGCGCGCCGGTGCAACGTTCCGTTGCACTGTGGAACGAGATGAATCAGCCTCCTATGCGGCCTGTGTCGCCCCGACGAGCGCCATACGCAACGTCCCCAGCCGCTCACCAAGGCCCGCGAAGCCGAGTGCGTTGACTTCCGGCGTCACGCTGTCGATCAACGCGACGAGCGCATCGGCCGACCGCATGAGCGACGGAGCGCATTCGGACACGAGATACGCGGCCACATACGGATCCTGCCGCCGCGACAGCGTCACGGACTCCTGGAGCAAGCGCAGTGCGTGACCGTCGTCACCACGTTCGGCTGCAAGCCGGACGCGAAGCGCGTCCACCATCTCTCGGCCCTGGAACCACCATTCAGGACGCGGATCGGTGTTGGCGCGAATCCAATGCATGGCGTCTTCCGCCACGGCGCGTTGGCCGACCGCGAGCGCTGCGAGCGCCTGACCCGCACGCGCGCCGAGCTCCACGTCCGGCTGACCGATGCGGCTCGCAATGGCGACGGCTTGCTCGTAGAGCGACGACGCCATCGCCCAATCTTCGGTCTCGCGTGCGAGGTGACCCATGTTGTACAACACGACGAGGCGATGCGATTCGTTCGCCGAGTCGGTGAACGCCTTGAGCGCTTCTTCGTACCGCTCGCCGGCGAGCTCCGGTTGTCCGCGTCGCTGATACAGCACGCCGAGATCGAGCGCCGCCACGCCGGCAAGATCGACGGCATGCGCGCTTTTCGCCGCTTCGAGCGCGTGATCGTACGCAGCTTCGGCCGCGACCATCTGGCCGGAGCGCTGGTGAATGATGCCGACGTTGATGTGACACGCCGCTTCGCCGCATCGGTCGCCGACATCGCCGAACAGCGACAGCGCGCGATTGAAGAATCCGGCAGCATCCTCCGAGTGTCGATCCATGAGCGACATGCCGAGTCGCTTGAGCGCTTCAGCAAGCAGACGCCGGTCGCCGGCATTCTCGGCCGCGGCGACAGCTTCGCGCGCGACAGATTCGGCAGCTTGCCACTCGCCCAGTCGACCTTGGTACATCGAGATCATGTTGAGCAGTGCCGCTTCCTCGGAGCTCTCGCCGAGCGCGCGCGCCGATTGGAGCAGCTCGCGACAGCCGGCGATGGTCTCCATGGCGGGCTGACCCTGCAGCGCGCGCATGCGCTGCCGCATACGCTGGAGCCCGAGCACCGATGAATTCGCAGCCTGACCTTCGAGGCCGGCGAGCGCACGATCGCAGAGCTCTTCCGTGAGTGCGTAGCGGCCTTCGGTTTCCGCGACGTCGGCCAGGCGGTGCAACGCTACCGCGCGCTCCGCCGGATCGCCCGCCGTTCGCTCCGCGACCTCGAAGAATCGCCGTGCTTCGGCGTGTGCGTACACAGCAAGTGCTGCGCTGCCGGCCATCGTCGCATAGTGATACGCTTTCTTCGCGTTCGCCGCCCGATCGAAATGGACGGCGATCTCGGCGACGTTGTCGGGACTGTGCGTCTCCATCGCCGCGCCGACGCGCTCGTGGATGCGTACGAGCCGGCGCGGATTGATCGAGCGCCGCACAGCGTCGACGAGCAGCCCATGCGTGAAGGAGAACTTGTTTCCCGCGTTGGCCTGGGCGTACGGCTCGACCACGGCGTGAGCAATCGCTTCGTCGAGCGCGTCGAGAATCTGATCTTCGTCGCCGGCGCCCGCCGCGATCGCGAGGTCGACATCGAACACACGGCCGATCACCGCCGCGGTATTCAGAATCCGGCGCGTCTCGGGCGACAGACGGTCGAGTCGCCGATCCATCAAACCCGTGAGCGCCGACGGCAATCCATCCTCGCGCTCGGTGCGCAGCGACCAACGATGATTCTCGAATCGAACCGCGCCGTCCTCGAGCAGCATGCGCACGAGCTGCGACGCCAGCAACGGATTTCCTTCGGAATAGCGCTGGAGATAGTCCACCAACTCCGAGCTCGCGTCGCCGCCAAACACGCCTGTGAGCCAGTTTTGCAGCTCGTTCTCGTTCAGTCGCGGCAACGGGATTTCGTGGAAACGCTCGTCGCGCAACAGGCGGTGACGGCGCTCGAGCACCACGCCGCGCGAGTCTTCGGCGCGCAGCGTGAGGCAAATCAACACGCGCTCGCCGTCGAGCTGCGCCATCACATGCTCCAGCACGTCGGACGAACCGGCGTCCGACCACTGCATGTCGTCGAGCACGATCACGAGCGGCCGCGCGGCCGCAGCTTCGCGCAGGTACGTGACGATCTCGTCGAACAGCACGTACTTGTTGCCGCCCGTCTGATCGAAGGGCGCCGAGCCCGGATGCAGCGCGGGAACCATGCGCGATAGCTCGCGCCATTCGCGCGACGGCACTACGCCGAGATCGTGTAGCGACGCGATCACTTCGGCCCACGGCGCGTACGGCGGCTTGGCGTCGGCTTCGCTGCAGCGACCCGTGACGAGCGAGCCCGCGCGCATCCGGACTTCCGCCGCGAGCTGTCGTACGAGCGTGGACTTACCCACGCCCGCTTCGCCGACGACGGCGGCCACGATCGGGCCGCGTTCCGTGCTCGAATCGAGCAGTCGCACCAGGCGGCGCAACTCTTCCTCGCGCCCGATGAATTGGTTCAGGTCGATTTCCGGCTCGCGCGATCCTTCCTCGACTTCCGCGGCGGATACGACGGCGTCGCGCCCGCGGCGCTTGGCTTCGTAGAGCGCTCGGTCGGATGCGGCGAACAGCGTTTCGAAATCAGTATGCTCTGGGCGAGCCACCGCCACGCCGATCGACATCGTAACGGTGATCGATCCCGTTCGCTCGAGGAGCGGAACCGCCGTCTGCCGAACGGTGCTGCGCACGCGCTCGGCCAACGCTCTCGCTTCGTCGAGCGGCGCGTGGGGCAGCAGGATTACGAACTCGTCGCCCGCGTAGCGGCCAAGGATACCCGTGGATGCCGCGAGCTCGCGGAGTGTGCCGGCCACGACTCGGAGCACGGCGTCGCCCTGCAAGTGCCCGTGCGTGTCGTTGACAGTTTTGAAATGATCGACGTCGATGACGATCAGCGATACCGTGGCGAACGGGCCACGGTCGTTCAATGTCTTGTTGGCGGCGTCCACGAACGGCCGACGCGTCAACAGGCCGGTGAGATCGTCCGAGGGACCAGTCACGCGAAGCTCCCGCTCCGGTGAACGGACCGGGGCGGAGGCTTCGAGCGCCGCACGCTGCCGAATGGCTGGCGTGCGTGTGCGCATCATGTCGTCGAACAGCGCGAACAGCTCGCCGTCGAATTGCTTCCCCGCGTCGGCGCGCATGATGTCCATTGCGGCATCGTGCGACAGCGCGCCCTTGTAGCTACGCTTGGACGTGAGCGCGTCGTAGACGTCGGCAATACATAGAATGCGCGCGCTGCGCGGAATCGCATCGCCCGCGAGTTGATCGGGGTAGCCTCGACCATCCCAGCGCTCGTGGTGCGACCGCACCATCGGAATCACGTCGCCCGGGAAGTCCATGTCGCCGAGCATTTCCACGCCGGCCACCGGATGGCGCTTGACGAGCTCCCACTCATCGGGCGAGAGCTTGCCGGGCTTGTTCAATACATCCGACGGAATGATCAGCTTCCCCACGTCGTGTACGATGGCGCCGATGCGGAACCAGAACAGCTCGCGCGCCTCGAGACCTGCACGCAACGCCAATGCGCACGCGAGATCCGCGACGCGCTCGCAGTGACCCTGCGTGTACCGGTCCTTCGATTCAATCGTCGCGCTCCAATGGCGGACCGCTTCGAGGAAGTGGCGCTCGAGGCGTGCGTTGCGGCGATCGATGTCCGCCACGTCGCGCTTGGCGCTCAACTGATTGAAGATGCGGTGGCCGCGATTGAGATGCATCAGCGCGTCGCGATGCCGTCCCTGCTTGCGGCACAGCTCCGCTTGTTCGCGCGCGGTCTCAGCGGACAACAGCAGGTCGCGGCGCTCGCCGGCAATCGACTGCGCGCGCATCAAATGTTGCTCGGCGGCGGCAAGGTCGCCGAGCTCTCGCGCGACGGTACCGAGATGCTTTTCGATCTCGCCCTGCGAGAAGCCAACCGGCGTCTGCATGGACAACGACATCGCCAAATCGCAGATCGACTTGGCTGTCACAAAGTCCTCGCGCGCAATTTCGAGCTCGGCGCGATTGACCTCGATCATGATGCGCGCCGGAATGTCGCCCAGCGCCTCGGCAATCTGCGTCCCTTCTTCGAACGACCGCGCTGCGTCCTCCCAGCGCTCGAGGTCCGTGCACAGCTTGCCCATGTTGTTGAGCGCGATGAGCACTTCTTTCGGGGCGCCGAGCGTGCGGAATTCCGCGAGACTCGTGCGATAGTGGCGGAGCGTCTTTTCGTGGTCGCCGCGCACGGCCGAGATGACGCCTAGATTCTGCGCGGTCATGGCGGCGAGGCGCGTCTCGCCCGCCGCAATGGCGTGGGCACGAGCCTGACCCCACAGCGATTCGGCGCGATCCAGATCGCCGTCCTGCTGATAGACGACGGCTTGCACGTTGATCGCATGGCCGATCGCGCCCGCGTCACCCGCGAGCTCGGCGACCGCGATCGCGGCCTCGAGGCAATCGAGCGCGGCGCCGAGGTCGGCGTCGAGCTGATACGTGCGTCCAATCCAGCGCAGCAGCGACGAGGCGAGCTTGCCGTCCTCGGCTCGCCGCAACGAATAGAGCGCCTGCTCGTACGACGCACGTGCGTCGTCTCGCCGGCCCTCTCGTTCGGCCAACTGCGCTTGCCGGATGAACTCGTCGACCGAGGGCTTCATCGTCGCTCGGACCGTCGCCGTTGTGGGTGATGTCGCTGGAAACGCAAAAGAGGCAGGCGTGATGATCCACGCCTGCCCCTTGAGTATCGGCCGAAGTCGCCGATCCGTGACTACTGGTTTGCGCGACGCCGGTTAGAGCGCGTCCGACACTTCGCCGGTGGCAAACATGTAGCCCGAGGCGCGGCGAATCGAAACCGCCGACGCCGTCGGGGTGATCATCGAAACCGAGGGACCCTTGGCCGGAGCCTTCGGGGCCGTCGGAGCGCGGTTGAAGCCCGCGCCGCCTTCCGTGCACGTGTCGCAATCATCGCCCGAACCGAGGAGATAACCGCTGAAGTGCTTGATGCGGCGAGTGACGAGACCGGTGACCGGATTCTTCACCGTGATCAGCGTCGCATCGCCCGACAACTCGCTGACGCAAGCCGAGTACGACGTCGTGCAATACAGAATGTCGGACGAGGGGTCCAACGCAGCCGACGCGTCGGTGAACGCAAGCGTCACCCACTGCAGCGGATCCGTCGACGGCACGAAGCGAATGTGGTTCTCGAAATCCACTCGCGGATTGCCGGTAACGGGGTCGAGCCACGCCGAAGCGTTGATCGTGATCGGCGCCGTCGCGGGAGTACAAGCATTGTCCCACTCCGTCACGCCGTACGTCGACGTTGCCGGGTCGCAAACCACGCCGGCGGGAAAGCGGACGCTGTTGCCGGCGCCCAGGTAGAACGACGAGCTTACCGCAGGGTTGACGACGAAGCTGAAACGAACCGTGTCGGTCCGCGTGAGTGTCGCCAAGGCGCCTTGGTTGGAAGCCTGCTGAACCGTTGCGCCCTTCGGGGCTACAGCACCGTCGCTACAAGCTGCAAGGCCAGCGATCAGCGCCACCACCACCGTCTTACCAGTTGCTCTGAACATCAAAGCCTCCGTCGGCTGTTGATTGTTGAACGCCGTCGCATTTCCGTCGCATGAGCGCGGTGGACACACTCGGCCTCTCGATTATCGTCCGCCAGGCGGTGGGATGAATCCGGCAGGCGAAATTGCAACGAACTGTTGCAGCGTGAAACGTTCTGACGCAGTGTCGACGGCGCGCGATCTCGATGCACGCCAACGAAAAAGGAGGCCGCGCCAGGCGCGACCTCCTTTCTCATCTATGTATCAGAACTCGTGAATACCAGTCTTACCGCCTCTTACCGGCTCTTACAGGCTCTTACAGGCTCTTACAGGCTCTTACAGGTGGCCCGACACGAGGATGTAGCCCGAGCGGCCCTTGCTCGGCGTGCGCAGCGCGGACGGCTGGTGCGCATCTGTCCCCGTCTTGTTGAACGACGAACCTGAGCCGTCGTCGCCGGCACCCACGAGGTAGCCGCTGAAGTGCTTGATGCGGCGGGTAACCACGCCCGTGACCGGATTACGCGTTGTGGCCAACGAGAGATCCGTCTTCGATTCGTCGTAGCACGCGGTCGAACCGTTGGCGCAATACAGAATGTTGTACCACGGATCGAGCGACGCGGCGAAATCACCGAACGTGATGACCACCCACTGCGTCGGCAGCACGCTTGGCACGAACCGGACGTTCGGGGTGAAATCCACGCGCGGATGTCCCTGCGCGTCCAACCAGGCACTGACGTGCTCCACCACCGGGTGCTTGGCGACTGCGCACGGCTTGTCCCACTCGGTTACGCCGTAGGTCGTGTGATCCGGATCGCAGATCGAGCCACGCGGAAACGTGAGCGAGTTGCCTTCACCGAGATTGAAGTACGTGGAATGATTCGGATCGATGTTGATGTTGAACTTGATCGTATCGGTCGTCGTCAATGCTGCCACCACGCCGCCGCCGAGGACGGCGTCGGCATCCGGAGCCGAGGAGTGCGGCGCAACAGCAGCGTCACCACACGCTGCGAGCGTCGCAACCAGTGCGAATAGTGCGATCTTGCCTGCCTTCACCTTCATCATCAAAGCCTCCGTCGGCCGTTGATTGTCGTGCAGCGCCCCACCTCGCCACGTGCGCGGTGGGTATACGCTGCACCCGGCATTATCGGCCGCAGGGACGGGCGATGAACTTCTCCTTCGAAACTGCAACGGAACGATGCACGTCCGCCTCGTTCCGTTCCGGTTCGTGGGTTAGTTTTGCAGCGGTCCTTGGCATACTGCTTTGCACTGCATCGCGGACGGAGTCACCAGGAGCGCCAGTGAAACTCACGTTGCTGTCCGATGAATCCATCCGTCTCGAGCCGGTGCCTGGCCCCATGACCATCGAGGCGATGTCGGCCAATCAGACATATTCGCCCTTCCATATGTTGGCCGGCGGATTGGCCTACTGTACGTTTTCGGTCATGTACGCCTGGGCCGAGCATGCCGGGCTCGCCGCCGACGATCTCACGCTCGACGTGTCGTGGGGCTTCGCGGACGAACCACATCGCGTCGGCGAATTCTCCGTCCGTTTCAACTGGCCGTCCCTCCCGGCCAAGCGGCTGCAGGCAGCCAAGCGCGTCGCCGAGATGTGCACGATCCACGCGACACTCCTCCAAGCGCCTTCCATCACGATCGACGGCATCGGCGGGCTATGACCGTCCCCGTCGTCCGGTTCACCATTGCCGGCGAACCCGCCGTGGCCGCGTTGGGGCGACCATACACGTGCGTGTTCGACGGGACGTGTAAAGTCTGCACGCGGCTCGCTCGTGCGGTTCGAGCATGGGATGGCGGCGAACAGATCGAAGTCGTCGCGTCGCAAGCCCCGGGCGTCATGGCGCGCTTTCCGTGGATTCCCCCGCGCGCCTACGCCGAGGCGCTTCAGCTCATCGGCCCGGGCGGTCGCACCTGGCAGGGCGCCGCAGCGATCGAGCAGTTGCTCAACGTGCTCCCTAAAGGACGGTCCGTCGCCTGGATCTTTAGGATCCCGTTGGCCCGCGCCGTTGCCGACCGCTTCTATAAATGGTTCGCGCGCAACCGCTATCAGCTCGGCTGCGGCGACCACTGTCAATCCCGCCCCCTCGACGTGGATTTTCACGACCGCTGAGCCGAGGCACTGAATCGCGGCCCGCCACGGCTCGGCCCGCTCGGCGGTTACACCGCGCTCGACTTTATCGTCATCGATGTACCCAGCGACGCGGCTCGGGTATCCATGCCGATACTGGGATACATGCCAGCCTCCAGCCGTC
Organism: Gemmatimonadaceae bacterium; assembly: GCA_036499625.1. Classification (GTDB taxonomy): domain Bacteria; phylum Gemmatimonadota; class Gemmatimonadetes; order Gemmatimonadales; family Gemmatimonadaceae; genus JAQBQB01. The sequence continues at coordinate 18,700 of DASYDJ010000035.1, read as the reverse complement.
TGTTTGTCGCCGCTGTCGCACTTGCCGCCTGTTCACATGCGTCGTCCGGGCCCGTCACCTTCGGAGCCGCCGGACCGTGGAGCGAGGGCTACGGTGACAACAACAAGAAAGGGATCGAGCTGGCCGTCGAAGAAATCAACGCGAGCCCCGGCTGGGGCGACTCGCGCCATCTGAACATCGTCTTCGCGAACGACTCGGGGAGCGGTGTGCGTGCGAGTGCCATCGCGCAACAGTTCGTTGATAGCACCAACATCGTCGCGGTCGTGGGACACGCGAGCTCGGGCGCGATGGTTGCCGCTGCGCACGTCTACGACAAGCATCTCGCCGCGATCGCGACGACCGCCACGTCGCCGAGCCTGACAGGCATTTCGCACTGGACGTTTCGCGTCGAGACCAGCGATTCGACGAACGGCATGACGATGGCCGCCTTCGCCAACCACCTCGGCCGCAAGCGCGCCGCGATTCTCTACGAGAACGACAGCTACGGCCGAGGACTTGTTGAGAATTTTCGTAAGACCTTTTCGGGCCAAGTGATCGGCGTCGACCCCATTAGCGAAAGCTCAGACCAGAACTTCGAGCCATACGTCAGTTGGTTCCTGCGCGAGAAGCCCGATTTGATTTTCGTGGCGGGCACTGACGGCGCCGGTCTCAAGTTCCTCCAGGAAGTGCGTCGCCAACATCTCGACGTCGACATCATGGGCGGCGACGGCTGGCAGCCGCTCGCGACCAACTCGGTCGCCGAAGGCATCTATGTCGGCGCTCCATTCAGCGCGCAGGATCCGCGGCCCGAGGTCAAGCAGTTCGTCGCCGCCTATCAGAAGAAATACAACATGCTGCCCGACGGAAACGCCGCACTGGCCTACGACGCCACGAAGCTGCTCGCCGTCGCGGTGGAAAAGGTTGGGCCGGACCGGATCAAGATTCGCGACTATCTCGCGGGCCTCACCGAAGCGACGGAGTACCACGGCGTCACCGGCGCCATCCGCTTTCGACCCGACGGCGATCCGATCGGCAAGACATTCGTCATGACGCGCGTCCGCAACGGCGCGCTCCAAGTGGAGTCGAATCAGTGAGCGTCCTCGATCGCGTGAAGCTGAACACGATCCGAGGCCGCCTCTGGCTCGGCTTCGGCGTCCTCGTGGCACTGCTGCTCGTTGCCGGCGTCGTCGCGCGCAGCTCGTTCGCGGGCATGTCGGGAACGATCACCCAGTCGCTCGTCGACGTGCAGGCGGAAGCGCAACTCGCCAGCCAACTCTCGGCGAATGCGGCGAAGACGATCGAGGCAGGCTCGCGCTATCTCGAAACGCGCGACACGACAGCACAGAACGCCTTTAGAAAATATGGATGGGAGGCGCACGACGTTCAGCGAAAAATGAACGATCGCCCAGGCCAATCGGCCACCGAAGTGGCGACGGTCGCGTTGATCGACGCCAACCTGTCGCAGATGGAAGACAGCTACGCGCTCGCGCATCGACTCGCGGACCTCGGACGAATGGACGATGCTCGTGCCGCCGCGGCGCAAGCACGCTCGTCGATCGACCAACTGCTCGATAACATCGACCGCCTCGGCACGCTCAAGTCGGAGAAAGTCGCGACGGCGCGTGACGCCCTCGCTGTGGAAACGCAGCGTCGTTCCGCATGGTTGATCACATTGATCGGTCTCGCGCTGGTGATCGGCGTCGTGGTCGTGATGTACACGGTCCGTCGCATCGGCGAACCGCTCGACGCACTCGTGCAGCACGCGCGTCGTTTGAGCGACGGCGATCTGGCGAGCCGCGCCGTCGGCGAGATGCCGGGCGAGTTTAGCATTCTCGCATCAGCCATGAACCAGACCGGCGAGTCGTTGTCGCGCGTCGTCACTGTCGCCGCCCGTACGGCGGAAGAAGTGTCGAGCTCCGCACACGATCTCGCGTCGGTGTCGGAGCAGATTTCGCTCTCCGCCGGCCAGATGGCGAGCGCCATGACCGAGGTGTCGCACGGCGCCGAGGCGCAGGTGCAGCAGCTCAGGACGGTGGACGACACACTGCAGGCCATCCGAGAAGCGGCCGACGGCGTGAAAGAACGCTCCGCCGAGGTGACGGATCTCGCACGGAGCATCGAGGGCACCGCGCACGCCAAGCGCATGGAAGTCGATCGCGCGCTGGGCATTCTGGTCGACGTGAAGCACAGCGTCGAGCGCGCCGCAGGCGAAATCAGCGCGCTGAATGCGACGGTGTCGGACATCAATCGCTTCGTTGCGTCGGTGGGCCAGATTGCCGATCAGACGAATCTGCTCGCGCTGAACGCCGCCATCGAGGCAGCGCGTGCCGGCGACGCGGGCCGCGGCTTCGCGGTCGTCGCAGACGAAGTGCGCAAACTGGCCGAGCAATCTCAGCGCGCCGCGGACGACATCGTAGTCATGACGGCGTCGATCACGTCGCGCGTCACGACCAGCGCGCGCGCGATGGAAGCCAGCGCGGGCCGCGTGGGTGAGATCGAGCGCGTGTCGCGCGACATCGACGCCGCGCTGCGCACCATTACAGACGCAGCCGAGCGCACTCGCGTGGCGGCAGTTGGCGTGACCGGAGCCGCTGAAGCGAATGCGTTTGCGGTGAATTCCGCCGCGACGAGCCTCGAGTCGATCGCCAAAACTGCCGAAGGCCACGCCGCGGCGGCCGAGCAAGTCAACGCGTCGACGCAGGAGCAGAGCGCGGCGTGCGAGCAGATGACGTCGGCGAGCAATGTGTTGTTGGCGGGGTCGACGACGCTCCGAGAATTGGTTGGCGGCTTGAGGACCTGACAGCGTACGCGAGTAATCGCGATTGTGGATCGGCGGGCACCGTAGGTCTCCGGTCTCTGGTCTGAGGATGCGGCGAACTGCCCAGCTGCGAGCTGCAAGTCCTCAGATCTCAGAGCTCGCGTCTGGGTAGTTCCCTGCCATCCTCAGACCAGGGCCCCGAGACCTAGAGTGATCTGGGTCCACGCTCGCCCCGATTAGGCGGCTTCGCCGCTTGCAATCGATTCGCCATCTTCCGAGCTTCTCTCGATGCGAATCGAAACCCTCGCCGTTCACGCCGGCCACGACGTCGATGCCGCCACCGGCGCCGTCACTCCCGCCATCCAACTGTCCACCACCTACGCACGCGAAGCGGACGGTAGCTATCGCGCGGGCTTCCTCTACTCTCGCTACCAGAATCCGAATCGCGCGTCCCTCGAAGCGTGCCTGTGTGCGCTAGAAGGCGGCGCTGCGGCCGCCGCGTTCGCGTCCGGATCCACGGCGACGATGACGCTCATCCAAGCCATTGGGCCAGGCTCACACGTCATCGTTCCCGACGACGCCTACTTCGGCACGATCAAGCTCGCGCGCGACATCATCGGCCCCTGGGGCGTTGAGGTGTCGATCATCGACATGAGCGATCTGTCGAACGTCGAAGCGGCGATGCGGCCGAACACGAAACTGATCTGGATCGAGACGCCGTCGAACCCGTTGCTGCACGTGGTCGACATCGCCGCCGTCGCCAAGATCGCGCACAAAGGCGGCGCGGTGTGCGCCGTCGACAACACCTGGGGCACCCCGGTGCTCCAGCGCCCGCTCGACTTGGGCGCCGACATCTCGATGCACTCGAGCACCAAATACCTCGGCGGCCATAGCGACGTATTGAGTGGCGCGCTCATCGCCAAGGAAAACGACGAGCTCTTTCAGCGCATCAATTCCATTCAGATGACAGGTGGCGCGGTGGCTGCGCCGTTCGACTGTTGGCTGATCTCGCGCGGCATTCGTACCCTGCCCCTTCGCGTCCGCGCGCAGACAGCGAACGCCATGGCGCTCGCGCAGTTCCTCGAGAAGCACAAACGCGTTGAGGCCGTACACTATCCAGGCTTGCCGACGCACGCCGGCCACGACATCGCGCGCAAGCAGATGAGCGGCTTCGGCGGCATGCTGTCGGTGCAGATCCACGCGAGCGCCGAAGAGTCGATCCGCATCGCCGGCAAGTTGAAGCTCTTCACGCAGGCCACGAGCCTCGGTGGCACGGAGAGTTTGATCGAGCACCGCGCGTCCGTCGAAGGACCGGCGACCAAGTCGCCGCAAAACTTGCTGCGCGTCTCGGTGGGCCTCGAGAATATCGAAGACTTGAAAGAGGATTTTGATAACGCGTTGAACGCGCGCTGAACGCCTATGGCCAACGCAGTTCTGCTCTTGAGTGGCGGCCTCGATTCGACGACGCTGCTCGCCGTTGCGATTCGTGAAGGCTTCGACGTGCACGCCATGACGTTTCGCTACGGTCAGCGCCACGCGACGGAAATCAATGCCGCGCGTCGCGTCGCCGCGGCGTACGGCGTGCGCGATCACGTCATCGTCGACATCGATCTGCGTACCTTCGGCGGCTCGGCGCTCACGAGCGACATCGACGTCCCCAAGGATCGCGACGTGGGCGGCGCGAGCGACACGGGCATTCCCATCACCTACGTGCCGGCACGCAACACGATCTTTCTGTCGTTCGCGCTCGCGTGGGCCGAGGTGCTCGGCGCGAACGACATCTTCATTGGCGTGAATGCGCTCGACTACTCGGGCTATCCGGACTGTCGTCCCGAGTACATCGCCGCGTATGAGAAAATGGCAAACCTTGCCACGCGCAGCGGCGTTGAAGGCACGAGCCGGCTGCACATTCGGACGCCGCTCATCGCGCTCACCAAAGCGCAGATCATTCATCGCGGCCTCGAGCTCGGCGTGGACTACTCGATCACGCAGAGCTGCTACGATCCGTCGGAGTCCGGCGCCGCATGCGGCCACTGCGACGCGTGTCAGTTGCGTCTGCGAGGATTCGCCGAGGCGGGTGCGCGGGATCCGGCGGACTACCTTTGAGGGATGGAACGGCGGAACGAGAACCCCCTGTCATTCCGAAGGAGTGCAGCGACTGAGGAATCTCGTGTCGTCCGGCTAGATCCCTCGCTTCGCTCGGGATGACAGCCTTACAGCGTTCCGGATTTCCGCCGTTCCGACCGTTCCACCTGTCTCTATGTACACCGTCAAAGAAATCTTCTATACCCTCCAGGGCGAAGGCGCCAACGCCGGCAGACCGGCGGTCTTTTGCCGGTTCTCCGGCTGCAACCTCTGGACGGGACGCGAAGCGGATCGCGCGACGGCGGTGTGCACGTTCTGCGATACGGATTTCGTCGGCGTCGGTCCCGACGGCGGAAAATTCGCGACGGCGCCCGACCTCGCGAGCGCGGTCGCGTCGCGCTGGCCTGCGGGTGAGTCGAATCGATTTGTCGTGTGCACGGGCGGCGAGCCGCTGCTTCAACTCGACGACGCTGCCGTTGACGCGTTCCACGCGAATGGATTCGAGATCGCGGTTGAAACCAACGGCACTCAACCGGCGCCGCACGGCATCGATTGGATTTGCGTGAGTCCGAAGGCGCAGGCACCGGTGGTGCTCGATCATGGGCAGGAGCTCAAGCTCGTGTTCCCTCAATCGAACGTCGACCCGGCGCGGTTCGAGTCCATGCGCTTCGAGCACTTTTTCCTGCAGCCGATGGATGGCCCCGACGTGGCGGCGAATACCCGTGCCGCCATGGCCTATTGTCTCGCGCACCCACGCTGGAAGCTGAGCATTCAGACGCACAAGCTGCTCGGCATTCGGTAGCGGAGCGATCGCGGAGCGATCTCACCCCGGCGCTGTGATGTTTTTCACGGTGCGCACCGATACTCATCAATAGTCTTCACATTGTTGACCCTGCTGCCATTCGGGCTTAGGATCCCGAGGCTGTTGGGCTTGGCCCTTTTTATGGTCTCATACAGATGAGCTCGTTCACCGCACGGACCCGTATCAGTTTCGTCATCGCGCTTTGCGCGGTCGCGTTGCTGTGCGCGCCGGTCTCGGCGGTTCGAGCCCAAGAGACCAAGCCGTTCGCCGCGTTCAGTAATTCGGCGCAAGCACTGCGCGACTCGGTCGTGGCGATGGCCAAAGCGCAGCTTGGTACCAAGTACCGCCGAGGCGGCGAAGAGCCGGGCAAGGGCTTCGATTGCAGCGGTCTCGTGCGCTACGTGCTGTCGGCGCTCAACGTCGCTCTGCCGCGGACCGCTCGCCAACAGGCAACCGCGGGCGTCGCGCTGTCGCGTGACACGAGCCAGCTCCTGCCGGGCGACCTCCTGACCTTCGGCAAGACGAAGAAGGGCGTGAGCCACGTCGCGATCTACATCGGCGACGGCAAGTACATCCACGCGAGCACGTCGAAGCACAAGGTTGTGGAGAGCACGATGAATCCGCGCTCGTCGCTCATCAAGATTTGGGCAGGTGCCCGCCGCGTGTTGTCGTTGAACGACAGTGGCGCGCCCAGCACCGTGCTGATGGCGGCAACGCCCAAGGGCGACCCACAGCCCTGACCGGCCGGAGTGCACCGTCGCGATTCGCTGACGCGAATAGCCGACGGTTGCAACCTATTTCCGGTTCCCGTTGTCATACATGGTCTGAGAGCCCTGAAACCTTGGGCGACGTGCGTCCGTCAGGACTGTTCGATTGTGGGACGCTCAATCCCACAGCCGATCAAGCGGACCCGCGCAGACCCTCGCTTACAACGCTATAACCCGTTGGGAATATGTGCGTTAGCTGGTGACGGAGCACGGCACGGTCCTTCCTTTAGCGCCTGGTGGTTTCCCAGCCACTTGCCCCCGCCATCTTCGCACGAGACGTCACTGTGGATATCAAGCGCGAACCACAAAAACAGACCAAGAAGTACATCGCCCTGTCCGCGGGGTTGATCGGCATCGTCGCCGTGTCCGTCGGCATTGCCCGGCTCAAGCCGGCTGCGCCGCCGGTCGAGAAAGGCACGCTGTGGTTCGATACCGTCAAGCGTGGCGACATGTCTCGCGACGTGAACGCTCCGGGCGATCTCGAGCCGGAAAATCCGCTCAACATCACGGCCCTCACCAGCGGCCGCGTAGAAGAGCTGCCGTTGCGGCCGGGTGCAACCGTCACGACGAGCAACGTGCTCGTCGTGATGAGCAATCCGGACGAGGACATCAAGAAGCTCCAGGATGAGCAAACGCTCAATCAGGCCATCGGAGCGCTCGCGCAACTCAAGACCACGCTCTATCAGAGCATTCTGTCGCAGCAAGGTGCCGTCGCCGCGCAGCAGACCGTGTACAACAACGCGGTGCGCCAGTCTGCCGTCGACGACTCGTTGGCAGCCAAGAAGCTCGTCGCGGCCAATGAAATCGCCGCGGCGCGCGACGCTGTGAGCGAGGCGAAACAGCGCCTCGACATCGAGCAGAAACGCCTCGAGGACATGAAGACCTCCGAGCCGCAGCAGATCCAGCTCCAGCAGGATCAGATCGAGAGTCTCAAGCGGATTCTCGCGGAGCAGGTGAATCGCGTCGCCTCGATGAAAGTCACCTCTTCGCAAGCGGGCCAGCTCCAAGCACTCGGCAACCCGCCGCTCGAGTTAGGCCAGTACGTGAACGCCGGCACTGTCGTGGCGCGCGTCGTTCAGCCTGGGAAGCTCAAAGCGGTGCTTCGCGTCCCCGAGAACCAGGCCAAGGACGTCGTGCCCGGCTTGCCGGCCTCGATCGACTTGCACAACAACACCACCGTCCGGGGCCACGTCACGCGCACCGATCCGTCGTCCGTTTTAGGCACCGTCACGGTCGAAGTCGCGCTCGACGACACGCTGCCCACCGGCACCCGGTCAGATCTCGCTGTTGACGGAACGATCCAAATTCAGAAACTTCATAACGTGCTCTTCATGGGACGCCCCGGATTCGGCCAGGCGGAGAGCTCGGTCGGAATCTTCAAGGTCAACAAGGGGACGGGCGAAGCGACCCGTGTCACGGTTCAGCTTGGCGTCGCGTCGGTCAACACGATCGAGATTCGCGGCGGATTGCAGGTCGGCGACAGCGTCATCATCTCCGACATGTCAGCATTCGACAATACCACCCGCGTTCGAATCAAGTAGCGAATCAAGTAGCAGCTAGTCGCCGTACGTCTCCTCGCACCAGAGTTCGCACCAGCGTTGTTCCACTCGAGTCACTTACCCTAGCCCGAGCGCCCACATGGCTACAGAGTCCACATCGTCGTCACCGGCTGGATTTTCCGCGAGCGCGGGGAGTGCCAACCAGGCGTTGATCCGTCTCTCCGGGATCAAGAAGGTCTTCTACACCGACGAGGTGGAGACCCACGCCCTGCAAGACATTCACGTCGAAGTCCAGCCTGGCGAGTATGTCGCCATGGAAGGTCCCTCGGGCTGCGGTAAGACGACGTTGCTGTCCATCCTTGGACTTCTCGACACCCCAACCGACGGCGAATACACGCTGGCCGGCGAATCCGTCGCCCAGCTCACACCGTCGCAGCGTGCGCGCATCCGCAACCGGCAGATCGGGTTCATCTTTCAGGCATTCAACCTGATCGGCGATCTCACGGTCTACGAGAACGTGGAGCTACCGCTCACCTACCGCGGCATGAGTGCGGCCGAGCGGAAGCAGCGCGTGACGGATGCGCTGGAGCGGGTGGGAATGAGCCATCGCATGAAGCACTATCCCGCGCAGCTCTCGGGCGGTCAGCAGCAGCGCGTCGCGGTTGCACGCGCCGTGGCTGGCGACCCGCTCATCCTCCTCGCCGACGAACCGACGGGTAACCTCGATTCGACGAACGGCGAAGCGGTGATGGAGCTGCTCCGCGAGCTGCACCGCGGCGGCGCGACGATCTGCATGGTCACGCACGATCCGCGGTACGCCGCGCATGCTGACCGCTCGATCCATCTGTTCGACGGACGCGTCGTGGAAGAGGAGCGCCGGACGCAGAACGCGTGAGCGCAGGCGCCTTCGGCGCCATGCCGGTGGAACGGTGGTAAGGTGGAACGGTGGAACGAAAACAACCCAGATCTGAGGACTCAGCACTCAGGTCTGGGTTGTTTTCGTTCCACCCCTCCACCGTTCCACCCTTCCACCATTTTCACTATAACTTACGATCACTATGTCTTTCTTCTCCGCTCAGCCCAAGCCCGTCGCGCGCGAGAGTGTGTCCGCGCCGATCGTCGGACCGCTCATCTCGCTCCGGAACGTGGAGAAGGTTTTCGAGACACCGGCCGGACGCTCGTACGTGCTGCGCCGCATCACCGGCGACATCCAGCCCGGCGAGTTCGTGTCGATCATGGGCCCCTCCGGCGCCGGCAAATCGACACTCCTCGCCATCCTCGGCATGCTCGACAGCGCGTGGAGCGGCGAGTTCTACTTTCTCGGTCATCCCGTGCACGCGATGCAGCACAAGCAGCGCGTGGCGTTGAACAAGGAGCACATTGGGTTCGTCTTTCAGCAGTATCACCTGATCGACGATCTCACGGTGTCGGAGAACCTCGACATTCCGCTGTCGTACCGGAACGTGAAGAAGTCGGAGCGCGAAGCGATCGTGGCCGACACACTCGACCGGTTCGGCATGGTCGGCAAGAAGGATCTCTATCCGCGCCAACTGTCTGGCGGACAACAGCAGCTGGTCGGCGTCGCACGCGCCGTGATCGCCAAGCCCAAGCTGATTCTCGCCGACGAACCCACGGGCAACCTGCACTCGAGTCAGGGCCGCGAGATCATGGATCTATTCAAGAAGTTGAATGATGCAGGGACGACGATCATCCAGGTGACGCACTCGGAGGAGAATGCGAAGCGGGGGAATCGGGTGATCGAGCTGAAGGATGGTTGGATAACGGAGTAACGCCGGCCGAGACCCGCGCGCTACGAACCGACTACTTGCCTGATTTCGAGGCGCCAGGTCTCTTCGGAGACTTTCGCGTCCGCTCAGGATAGAAATAGTCGAACGGCTTGTCGTAGAGTTCCGCAAAGAGTCGCAGATCGACAGGATCGATCCGACGTTCGCCCAGTTCGCATTTTGATACGAACTGTGCGTGCCGCCCGAGCGCAGTGGCAACCTCCTCCAGCGTCAATCCCGCTTCGAGACGCGCCTCGCGTATTCGCCGAATGATGTAACGGTACTCGGGCTCGTGGATCGCGCTCGGGCGACGAGAGGCTGCCATGAGCGGATGATGCCTCCACCCATGGAATTCCCCATCTTGGGGAATTATCATCGTGCATGCGTCTCACCCCGGAACAGCATCGAGCGACTCAAGACCCGAGCGCGAATCTTCAGCTCATCGCTTGCGCCGGCTCTGGCAAAACGGAGGTAATCGCACGCCGCGTCGCCAATCTGCTGAAGGCGAACGGTACGCCTCCCTCGGCTATCATCGCATTCACGTTTACTGAAAGGGCGGCCGCCGAGCTCAAAGAACGGATTCGATCCAGAGTCCGAGAAGAACTGGGCGACGTAAATGGGATGGCCGAGATGTATGTCGGCACCATCCACGGGTTCGCTCTCGACCTGCTCAAAACCGAGTCGCCGAAATATCTGAAGTATGAAGTCCTAAACGAGGTCCAGCAGTTCCTCTTCATCGACCGACACAGCGCCAAGAGCGGCCTCACGACGTCCAGCACTCTCGCTGGCGAACTCTTACATCGCTACAAGGATACCGCCAACTATTTCAATGCGTTGTCGATTCTGCGCGAAGCGAAGCTCAACGCTCCAGTGTTGGCCGGAAACTCGATTGTCGCTGGGTTAGAGGCGTATCGAGAGCTCCTGGAGTCGAAACGATATCTCGACTATTCGGCGATTCTCGAAGAGGCTGCCGGTGTCCTCGAGACCGATGCGGGAGTACGCGATCGGCTTGCGGCTCGCGTACAGTATGTCATCGTCGACGAGTACCAGGACATCAATCCCGTCCAAGAACGAATCGTCAGCGCGCTTCACAGCCTCGGCGCCTATCTCTGCGTCGTTGGCGACGATGACCAGACGCTCTATCAGTGGCGCGGGTCCGACGTTCGCGGCATTCTCGAATTTGCCGATCGCTACGCTGACGTTCAACAGATCCGATTGCAGGAGAACTTCCGCTCGAGCCAAGGGATCGTGGAGACGGCGCGGGATTTCATCGCCCAGAATACCGAGCGGTTGGACAAGGCGATGGTACCAGCCGGCAGCCAAGTGTTCGATCCGTACGATATCGTTGCACTTGGTTTTGAGAATCCCGAGAGCGAAGCGGCTTACATCGCCGAAACGATCAAGCAGCTACGTGGCGCAGCCTTCGAGGACGGCGGTGCCGAACGCGGACTTTCGTGGTCCGACATGGCCGTATTGCTCCGAACGGTCAAAGGAAGTGGCGCGCCGATAACGCAGGCGTTGGCGGCCGCGGGCATCCCGTACATCGTCGTCGGCATGAACGAGCTGTTCGAGACCGCTGAAGCCGAAGCGGCCCGTCAGCTGTTCTACTTCCTCGCGGGACGAGTCGACGTCACTGCTGCTTCGCTCGGGCAAGCCTGGGAGCAAGCGCGCACCGGCGCCGACGCTGCCGATCTTCAGTCAGCCATTGGCGACGCTGCGCAGACCCGTACTCAGCTTGAAGAAAAAGATGAGCAGCGCTGGAGCTTCTACAACCTTCAGCGTTCGTTCCTCGCGTTCATGGAAAAGGCCGGCATCCGCGAAGAACGAATACCTGATGGTCGCGGCGAAATCGTGTTCTACAATCTCGGGAAGTTCAGCCAGGTCATCTCGGATTTCGAGGCAATCCACTTTCATTCACAGCCCGCGGAGAAGTACGAGAGCTTCGCGAACTTCCTGCAATACCGCGCTGAATCGAGCTACCCGGAGGGATGGCAGAACAACGTCTACGCCAACCCGGACGCCGTGCGCGTCATGACGGTGCACCAGGCCAAGGGAATGCAGTGGCCCGCAGTGTTCGTTCCAGCGTTGCTCAGGAACCGCTTTCCTGCCAAAGGACCGGGCGGTCGGAACGTTTGGCATCTCTTACCAAAAGCAGGCGTTGTCGGGCAGGAGCGCTATGAAGGAACACTCGAAGACGAGCGTCGACTGTTCTACGTCGCGGTGACGCGCAGCCAGAAGTTTCTGCACCTGACATGGGCGCCGGTTCCGGGCAACCGACTCTTCCAGAAACCATCACAGTTCTTTGAGAATGCCCAAGCATCGCCTTGGGTCAAACGCCGTCGGCCCGACTACGCAAATCGGAAGAGGCTTGCTCCTCAGGCGCGTGCCGGTGTGAGCAACGTGGTGCTGAGCTTCTCGGATCTAAAGTACTTCTTCGAGTGCCCGTATCAGTTCAAGCTGCGCGTCCTTTACGGGTTCAACGCCCCGATCGACGAAGCGCTCGGTTACGGCAAATCACTACACGATGCGCTCGCCGAAGTGCACGGGCGCGCGATCCGCGGTGACGTCGCGACGCCAAACGAGGCGCAGCACCTCGTCGCGATGCACATGCACGCGCCTTACGCATATCCCGCTCTCCGAGAAGCACTCACGCGGTCAGCGGAGAAGGCTGTAGCCGACTATTTGCGCGACAACAGTGCCCTTCTTCCGCAACTCGAGTTCGCCGAGAAGACCATCGACATCCATCTCGACAACAATGTGTCTGTCGTCGGCCGGATCGATCTCGTGCGACGTCGCGACACGGGCGAGACGACGATTGTTGATCTGAAGTCCACACAGCGTGCGCAGACCGAGGAGCTCACTGAGCAACAACTCCATGTGTACGCACTCGGCTACGAGGAGCTTACCGGCCGCCGTGCGGATTTCGTCGAGATCTACAATCTCGACGAGCGCAAGCGAAAGCCGCGCGCTGTGGACGAAGAGTTCATCGAAGATGTGAAGCGCGACGTTCGCAATGCGGCAGCGTCGCTCCGCGCGGGCGATCTGTCTCCGAAGCCCGAACCGAAAAAGTGCCAGGCGTGCGATTACTGCCGGATGTGCACGGCGGGCCTATCGACGATCGACGCTTCCCCTACCCTGCGACGCGCGCGACGCGACGCAGTCAAGCGATAGCCCGCACTCACTTTCTAAGCGATGACCGTAACGAAGCTCCGTCCGTCATTCACGTTCTCCGAGGAGCGGCTCGCCGAGTTGCGACAAGTCGTTCCAGAGGCGTTTGCCGACGGTCGTGTCGACTGGGACGTCCTGCGCGAAGCGCTTGGTGATTGGCTCGAATCAGACGAAGCCGAAGCTGAACACTTTGGGCTAACGTGGCCAGGAAAACGCGAAGCGCGGCGATTGGCCGCGATGCCGAGTCGAGGCACGCTAGTGCCGGCACCGGGCGAAGGTATCGACGAGGAGACAACCAGCAACCTCTTCATTGAAGGCGACAATTTAGAGGTGCTCAAGTTGCTTCAGAAGAGTTATGCCGGGCGGGTGAAGATGATTTACATCGATCCGCCGTACAACACGGGGAACGACTTCGTCTACAAGGACGACTTTGCCGAACCACTAGCGGAGTACTTTCGGCGAACGGGGCAGACAGACGAAGCGGGCAACGCGAGAACAACGAACACAAGGAGTGACGGTCGGTTCCATTCCAATTGGCTGTCGATGATGTACCCACGGCTGCGAATCGCCTGGTCGATGCTACGTCTAGATGGTTTTCTAGTTGTTAGCATCGATGACGTCGAGGCTGCTCACCTCCGCGTGCTGCTAAACGAGGTATTCGGCGAGGAAAACTACCTTGCGACGCTCGTCTACGATCGCAATCGAAAGAACGACGCTCGGTTCTTCTCCATCGGCCATGAATACATGCACGTCTATGCGCGCGATAAGAGTTTCCTAAGTGCGAACGAAACGATTCTTCGTGCGCCAAAGGAGGGCGTAGACGACGTGCGCACCGAATGGCAGCGTCTTCGGAAGTTGAACCAAGACGACTGGGGGCATGTTCGCGATGGGCTGAAAGCATTCTTCGCACGCATGCCTAAGGATGACCCCCGGAAGCCTTTATCTCGATTCGCGAAGGTTGACGAGAAGGGACCGTACAGGGATGACGGAAACATCAACTGGCCGGGCGGAGGCGGGCCTAGGTACGCCGTGCTACACCCGACTACCAGTCGACCAGTCCGAGTCCCACGAAGCGGTTGGCGCTACCCAACCCCGGAGCGCATGCGGGAGATGATCAACGCTGGCGTCGTCGTGTTCGGGCCCGACGAGACCACTGTCCCCGGGATTCGAACGAACCTTTTCGACAAGTCCGACCAGGTGTTACGCAGTGTGCACTATAGCTATGCACAAACTGCGGCGAACGAGTTCGACCAGCTGTTTGGCGGCCACCGGGTTTTCGACAATCCCAAGCCAGTCGCAGATCTGCTGGCACTCGTGCAGTACCTGAGCGAGGACGATGACATTGTCCTCGATTTTTTCTCAGGCTCGGCGACAACCGGCCAGGCTGTCATTAGCGCGAACCAGCAATTTGGAGGACGCCGGAAATTCATCATGGTACAGCTTCCGGAGGCCATAACTGACGCCGGAAGCACAAGCGCGAATGCGCGCAGGCTCGGGCTCGAAACAATATCGGATATTGGCAAAGAACGGCTCAGACGTGCGATTAAGAAGCTGCGGCGTACCGGCAACTCGGTACCGAACGACGATGTAGGGTTCCGCGTCTACAAGCTCCGTCGCTCGAACTTCCGCGCTTGGCAAGATTACGACGGCACGGATGTGAACGAGCTGGAGTCTCTCTTCGCGCAAGCCGAAACACCGCTCGTGTCCGGCTGGGCGGCGACGAGTTTGCTGCCGGAAGTCATGCTTCTCGAAGGCTTCCCGCTCGACGCCACGGTCGCGGAGAAACGCCCTGAGCGAAAACAGCGAGTTTTTGTCGTCGAAAGTGTCTATGTCGCACACCGTCTCCTCGCCTGCTTTGACGACAGGCTGGATGACAAGGCACTCGCCAGGCTAGAGTTACGCGAGGACGATGTCTTCGTGTGCCTCGACACCGCCCTCACAGATCGCGTGAAGATGCGGCTCGCAGATCGCTGCACGTTGCGGACGATCTGAGGTCGCGATGAGTAGTCCTACCCTCCAACTTCGCTTCGATCCAGACCAAGATTACCAGATCGAGGCGATCCGCGCCGTCACGGATCTCTTCGACGGCTACGCGCGTCGTGATACAAGTTTCCGGCTACGCAGCGAGGACATCGGACGCGAGGACGTCGTCGCCAACATTCCTCCCGACCAGGCGCTCAACGAAGGGTGGCTACGCGACAATCTCGCCGCGATGCAGCGGCGGAATGGAATCGCAATCGAGCGACCTTCCAATTTTGATGTCGACGAAGGATCGGTGCTCGATGGCGCAGGCTCGGAGACATGGCGATATCCGAGCTTCACGATCGAGATGGAAACCGGTACGGGCAAGACGTACGTCTACCTTCGGACGATCTACGAACTCCGGCGACTCTACGGATTCGGCAAGTTTGTTATCGTCGTGCCGAGCATCGCGATCTACGAAGGAGTCGTCAAGACTTTCGACATTACGCGCGCCCACTTCGCTTCGCTCTACGCCAACGAACGCATCAACCTGATTCGATATGATGGATCGCAATTGAGCCGATTGCGCTCGTTCGCGACGTCGACGAGCGCGGACGTGTTAGTCATCACATTGGACGCGTTCAACAAGGTCTCGAACAACCTCTACAAACCGACGGAAAAGCTGCCTGGCGAGCGCCTGCCATTCCAATTCATTCAAGGAACGCGTCCCATTCTGATCTTGGATGAACCGCAAAACATGGAAAGCCAGATTGCTCGACGCGCACTGCGCACGCTCCACCCGCTTTTCGCACTCCGGTATAGCGCTACGCATCGCACGAGCCCAAACCTTGTCTATCGCCTGACGCCGTTCGAGGCGTATCGGCGCGGGCTCGTAAAGCGCATCCAAGTGGTCGGAATCACCCAACGCGAAGACCTGAACACCGCGTTCTTGGCCTTGCGCTCGATCACCAAGACTGGACCTATCCGGGCAACGGTACGTACGCGCGCACTCGACGGCGCACGAAGCCGTGAAGTCGATGTCACGCTTCGTCAGAACGAGGACCTGTTCGCGAGAACAAAGCGCGAGGAGCATCGAGGGTATGTCGTTCGCGACATACACCGCGGCGATGAATACGTCGAGTTCGAGAACGGCATCCGTCTCGACGCCAGCGCCGCGCTCGGGCCGTCACGCCCCGCGATCTTCAAAGCGCAGATCAACGAGACCGTCCGGCAACACATGGAGTGGCAGGAAGAACTCAAGGGCCGCGGCATCAAGGTGCTGTCGCTCTTCTTCGTGGATCGGGTCGCGAACTACACCGCGCCCGATGGAATCGTGCGCACATTGTTCGACGAGGCGTTTCGGAAGCACCGCGTCGCCTACCAAGACTTCCGGCACATCGAGCCCGAGCAGGTGCGAGAAGCCTACTTCGCGAAGACGAAGGTAAAAGGCGGCGAGGAGGCCGAATCCGATACGGAAGGACGAAACGCAGTAGAGCGAGAGGCCGAGCGGCGCGCTTTCGAGCTCATCATGAAAAAGAAGGAGCAACTTCTCTCGTTCGACGAACCGATCTCCTTCATTTTCGCGCACTCGGCGTTGAAGGAGGGATGGGACAATCCGAATGTCTTCCAGATCTGCACGCTGAATCAGACTACATCGGAGACCAAGAAGCGGCAGGAGATCGGTCGCGGATTACGCCTCTGCGTGGACCAACGCGGCGAACGAGTGCCAGGAGACGAAGTCAATGTTCTCACCGTCATCGCCAATGAGAGCTACCAGAGTTACGTGAGCCGGCTCCAAAACGAATACGTGGAGGATGGCGAAGCTGCGCCGCCAGCCCCGACGGAGCCGCGAAAAAACATCGCCACACGCAACGACGCGCTGTTCGTCGGGAATGCCGACTTCGACCGCTTCTGGGACAGGCTACGCAGGCGCATCCGATATCGAATCGACCTCGATTCGGATGCACTCGTGGCCGACTGCGTCGCGCGGCTAGCACGACAAGCCTTTCCCGACCCTCGCGTCATCGTCCAGCGCGGAGCCTTCATCGTCCATAAGTACAAGCTGACACTTCGCTCAACCAGCCGCGGTCGCGCGCGAATCGCCATCGATATTACGAACACCCGAGACGAAACCACTCGCGTACAGAGAGAGTTCTCGCCCGGTGATGATCTTGCGGACATCCTAAACGATCAGCGCCTCCGCCACTTCGTCATCGCCGAGGTGCACGGCGGGCCGCGTCCCAAGACCATATTTGAAAATGCAGTCGAGCTAACTCCCGGCCAGTTCTATGAGTTCGAAACCAGCGACGGTCAGCGCGTCAGTGAGGCCGCCGTTCAGCTGCCCGAGGGACGGTATGCGGTGTTCAACCTCGCAGATCGTGCGGCACGCGAGACTGGTCTCACGCGTTCGAGCATCAACTCGGTGTTCAACGGCCTTCCGGCGAGTACGAAGAGGCGGCTCATCAGCAACCCGGAGGGATTCGCCGGTGTCTTCATCCCAGTAGTCCGCGACGCGGTCGCCGATCACGTCGCCCGTTCGCTGGAGTTCGAGATCGACGACGGGGAGCAACTATTCGATCTCGAGGAACTGTTCCCACCGACGCGCCGCTATCCGCAGAAGGAGACAATCGCGGCGAACGAGTACGGGCTGTACGACCTGATCCAAAAGGACTCAGCCGTCGAGGAGACGTTCGTGCGGCGACTGAAGGCGGACCCACAGGTTGTGGTGTATTTCAAGTTCCCGCCGGCATTCAAAGTGAGGTTGCCCCGAATCATCGGCAATTACAACCCGGACTGGGGAATCATCCGTCGCTCAGACAACGGCCGCCTCATATTTCATCTTGTGCGCGAAACGAAAGGAACGGTCGACTTGGACGCGCTTCAGTTTCCGCACGAGCGACGAAAGATCATCAGTGCGGCGAAGTACTTCGGTGCCGTTGGCGTCGACTACCGAACGATCACGGGCAATACGGCCGATTGGTGGATGCCGAGCTCGGGACTCGCATCACAAGAAGTGGTGGACGGCTAACCAGACGTCGTCCCGGATTGGCTGGTATCCGTCGCTGCATGCCTTGCTATACCTTATCTGCTAGCATGAGCACCGAGCACAGCAATCCCCATCTCCTCATCGCCGACGACCAGCCAGACGTCCTCGAAGCGCTGAGGCTTCTGTTGAAGGGTCACGCCTACGACGTCGACACCGTCAGCTCCCCGGCCGCCGCCCTCACCGCACTCGAGCGCCGCGACTACGACGCGATGCTCCTCGACATGAACTTTGCCCGCGACACGACATCGGGCAAAGAAGGGCTCGACCTCCTCGTCACGCTGCAATCGCTCGAGCCCAACATGCCGGTCGTCGTCATGACGGCGTGGGGCACGATCGACAACGCCGTCGAAGCGATGCGCCGCGGTGCGCGCGATTACGTCGAGAAGCCGTGGGACAACGCGCGCCTCATCTCCATCCTCGCCACGCAGGTGGAGCTCGGGCGCGCGCTGCGACGCACACAGCGACTGGAGACGGAGAACAAACTCCTGCGCCGCGACCATCTGCCGAAGATGATCGCCGAGTCGGCGAAGATGCAGCCGATTCTCCAGTTAATGGAGCGCGTGGGACCATCCGATGCGAACGTGCTCATCACCGGCGAGCACGGCACCGGCAAAGAGCTCGTTGCGCAGTGGCTGCACGCGTCGTCCGCGCGCGCCGCGCGTTCGTTTATCGCCGTGAACATGGGCGGCCTGTCGGAAGGCTTGTTCGAGAGTGAGCTCTTCGGTCACGTCAAAGGCTCGTTCACCGATGCGAAGACCGATCGCGTCGGGCGCTTCGAACTCGCCGATCAGGGCACGCTGTTTCTCGACGAGATCGGCACCGTTCCCCTCGCGCTGCAATCGAAGCTGCT
>DASYDJ010000034.1:0-2271 GCA_036499625.1 Gemmatimonadaceae bacterium | reverse complement strand
CGAAAGGCAACGCGCCAAGTGATTTATAAGCGGTTGCCAAACAATAACTTACGTTGATCACATTTCTGATTTGATGACGGCCGCTCGGACCGCCGATCAGCGCTGCGAATCCGTCCCAAGCGGAGGCGTCCGACGGCGGATTTCTTCCTGTTCTTCCGCCTCCATTTCTGCCTCGGCCTGCGCCTCTTCCTGACGCTCGCGCGCCAACGTCTGGGCCCGCTCGCGACGATACGCTTCGTACCACTCGCGCGTGATCTCGCCGGCCAGATCGCGATTGCCAAGACCGAACGACAGTGCCAACGCCAACGCGATTGCGCCGAACAGAATAGCGAATGCCGTCGTCACGATGTCCGTGGCGATGCCGAGTTCCTGCAGCGCCATGAAGACCGCAAGAAGTAGCACGCCGCCGCGTCCGACACGCGCGAGCGCGCGACCGCCGTGCACCGCGCCAGCAGACGCCGCGATCAACCCGCCGACGAACCCACCGAGCACGATGCCGACCAGAATGATCACGATCGCCGCGATGACGCTCGGGATGTAGCTCACCAGCGTCGACACGACGTTCGCTAGCGACTCGAGACCCAACGCATTCGCCGCAAGCAGAATCACCGTGAACATCACGAGCCAGAACACGAGATTCGCCAACACGCGCGTCGGGTTCACATGCGTGCCCGAGCGCTCCACCGCCTGCGTGATTCCACCGCGCTCGAGCAGGTGATTCAACCGAATGCGCCGCAGCCCCTTCTCAGCGGCCTTCTCCAATACCTTCGCCAGGAGATAGCCGGCAAAAAGAATGACCAGCGCGCCGAGCAGCGCCGGCAGCGTCTGACCGAACACCGAGGCGAAGCTCGCCCGCAAACGGTCGCCGAACGGAATTGTGTCCTGCAGCACCTGTTGCATGGCCGGGAATCTACTAAAGAAAGTCACTCACTGCCGGGAAGCCTCGAGGCGTCCGCATCAATTCCGCGTACCGCGCCTCACGTCGAAAATCACGCTGCGCTTGCACGTCGGGCAGATCAACCATTCGCGTTTGCGCGCATAGCCGAGCCCGAACGAACCGCCGCCAATGCTCCGCACCGTCATTGCGGTGTCGTCGCGCGGACAGCGCGCGGGCTCCCCGGCAGCATAGCGCTCGCGAATGGCGCGCTCTTCATCCGGCTCATAGCGCGCATGCGCCTCGCTCACGACAGCCGCACCACGACTTTGCCGAACTGTTCCGCGTGCGCGAGTCGTTCGAATGCGCTTCGTCCGTCGGCCAATGAGAAAACGCTGTCGATCGGCGGCAACAGTCGTCCGGCGCGCAACTCGTTCACGACCGCGTCGAACTCCGCGTCGTTACCCATGGTCGATCCCATGATCGTCCACTGGTTCCAGAACAATCGCCGCACGTCGGTTTCAACGGTTGGTCCCGAGGTGGCGCCGCACGTGACGAGGCGTCCGCGTCGACCGAGAGCGAAGAGCGATTGTCCCCACGTCGCTTGACCGACATTGTCGAACACCACGTCGACGCCGCGCTTCTTGGTTCTCTCGCGCACCACGCGTCCAACATCGCCCGAGTTGCGGTTGATCAGTTCATCCGCACCCATCGCCGCGGCGCGTTGCAGCTTTGCGTCGCTGCTCGACACGACCCATGTCCGAGCGCCGATGTTTTTGCAGATCTGCAACGCCGCCAGTGCGACACCGCCGCCAATTCCCCAGATCAATACGTCTTCGCCCGTTTTCACCTGCGCGCGCGTATGCACCATTCGCCACGCGGTCATCGTCGCGAGGGTGAACGCGGCCGCCTGCTCGATCGATACCCTTCGCGGAATCACGCGCACGTTCACCGCGGGAATCACCACGTACTCGGCCATCGTACCCGGAAGGTGCTCGCCGAGAATACCGTATTTCGGGCAGAGCGGCTGCTCGCCATCGAGACAATATTCGCAGGTGCGATCGCTGACGCCGGGATTCACAACGACGTAATCGCCGAGCTGCAGATCTTTCACATCCGCGCCAACAGCGTCGATCACGCCGGAGGCATCTGCACCAACGGGCCACGGCGGCGTTATCGTGACGCCCGGCAATCCGCCGATGAGAAAGAGATCGAGATGATTGAGGGCGGCCGCACGCACGCGGAGACGTACGTCAGTTGGGCGCGCTATCTCGGGAATCGGGAGATCGTCGCGAACCTCGAGTCGATCGAGTCCACCGTGCCCGGAGATCGTAAGTGCTTGCACGAAAAGCCACCGTTATATTGAGGCCGTACATATCTGAACTTAGGTACAAATG
>DASYDJ010000033.1:0-2240 GCA_036499625.1 Gemmatimonadaceae bacterium | reverse complement strand
GTCACGGTCCTTGATCGGCGAGAACATCGTGCCGAGGAACAGCATGAAGCCGTCCGGATACTGGTGATGCCGTCCCCACGTCTGCGCAACGAGGTCCGCCGGATCACGGCTGATTTCGCTCATGTGGCTCACGCCTTCGAGCACGAAGTCGTCGTCGGCGCCTTCCACGCGCAGCGCGACACTGGCGCTGCGCACCGAGTCGAGCGAGAAGCTCTCGTCGAACAGGCGCACGAACGGACCGATCGCACACGAGCCGTTGTTGTCCTTGCACTTGCCCAGCAGAAGCGCCGAGCGGCCTTCGATATCGCGCAGGTTGACGTCGTTGCCCAGCGTTGCACCGACGATACCGCCACGGCTATTCACCGCCAGCACGATCTCCGGCTCCGGATTGTTCCAGGTCGAAGCGGCGAGCAGCCCGACGTCCGCGCCGAAACCCACCGCCGACATCGGCTGCGACTTCGAGAACACTTCCGCGTCCGGGCCGATGCCCACTTCCATGTATTGCGACCACGCACCGCGCCGTTCGAGTTCGGCCTTCAGCTTCATCGCGGCGTCCGAGCCCGGCTCGATCTGCGACAGGTCCGTGCCGATCATCGACGCGATGGTCTCGCGGACTTCCTTCGCCTTGGCGGGATCGCCGCCCGCCTGCTCTTCGATCACGCGCTCGATCAGACTCACCGCGAACGTGACGCCGCATGCCTTGATCGCCTGAACGTCGCACGGCGCGAGCAGTCGCACGGCCGGCGCCGTTGCGCGCGGCAGGTTGGACGCGATCAGTTGCGCTGCGGTGCCGAGCGGCACGCCCAGCGCCGTACGCGCGACCTGTGCGGGATTTTCGCGGTCGAACAGATCAGCCGTAGTCGGCACGGTCGCGGTGATGTCGAACACCTCGCCGCCGCGCACGACCACCACGCACGGACCTTCGTGCTGGTCGACCTTGCGCCACACGCGCCCAACGAGCAGCGCCGCGCCAAGATCGTCCGGGAGGAAACTGGATTGAGAAGTTGCGGACATGGGAATGGATTTCTCAGGAAAGTTGGAAGACCAGGAGGGCCGGGCTCGATCTGCGATCCGAGCCCGGCCCCGCAACCTGCACTTCAGTGCGAATGCCTCGGATTACCGCGCTCGGCAATCACCTTCAGATAGAGCGTCGCGGGTTCGAGACAGCCGCCGGTCGAAAGCTGGCCCACCGTCTGGCGGTACAGTTCCTGCCACGGCGTCTGCGCCGGCGGAATCGCGAAGCTTGCGGTTTTACGACGCAGCGCGAGTTCATCCTCGTCGACCAGTACGTTGACGCTGCGCGAATTCAGGTCCACGCGAATACGATCATTCGTGCGCAGCAGCGACAGTCCGCCGCCAACCGCCGCCTCGGGCGACATGTTGAGAATCGACGGACTCGCGGACGTGCCGCTTTGCCGCCCATCGCCGAGTGTCGGCAACGACGTGATGCCCTGACGCACCAGCTCCGCCGGCGGCGCCATGTTCACCACTTCGGCGCTGCCCGGATAGCCCACCGTGCCCGCGCCGCGAATCACCAGAATACAGTGCTGGTCGATTTCGAGCGATGGGTCGTTGATGCGCGCGTGATAGTCCTCGGGACCGTCGAAAACAATCGCGCGGGCCTCGAACGTATTCTCCGCGCCGGGCTCGCTCAGATAGGTTTTCTGGAAAGCATCGCCGACCACCGACATCTTCATGATCGCGCTGTCGAAGAAATTGCCCGACAGCACGATGAATCCTGCGCCGTGCTTCAGCGGCTCTTCCGTTGTCCTGATGACGTCGCGATCCGCCGACGGTGCATCCGCGGCGATCTCGCCGATGGTGCGGCCCGACACGGTCAGACATTCGCCATGCACGAGCTGGGCCTGCGCAAGCTCGCGCAACACGGCGGGCACGCCGCCCGCGCGGTGAAAGCTCTCGCCCAGATATTCGCCGGCCGGCATGCAGTTCACGATCAGCGGCACCTGTTCGCCCACACGCTGCCAGTCGTCGAGACTCAACTCGACGCCGATGTGGCGCGCAATCGCGATCAGGTGCGGCGGACAATTGCTCGACGCACCGAGCGCCGACGCCACCACGATCGCGTTTTCGAACGCCGCCTTCGTCATGATGTGCGACGGCCGCACGTCCTCGCGCACGAGGTCGACGATGCGCTTGCCCGTCGCGTACGCCATCTGGCCGCGCTCGCGGTACGCCGCGGGAATGCTCGCGCAACCGGGCAACGACATGCCGAGCGCCTC
>DASYDJ010000032.1:0-151286 GCA_036499625.1 Gemmatimonadaceae bacterium | reverse complement strand
GCGTCATCTATGCCACCGGTCACATTAGCACGGGCGGCTGGTTTCTCGGGATGACGGCGTTGTTCGACGTGCTCGACGGCACAGTCGCACGCCGGTCCAACAAGAGCTCCACGTTCGGGGCCTTTCTCGATTCCACGCTCGACCGCGTCGCCGACGGCGCACTCCTCGCCGGATTGGCTGTGTTCTACGCCCTCAATCCGGTGCACCACAACGTGCCCATGATGGCGGTCTGTCTGCTCGGCCTCATCGGCGCGTACATGACGTCCTACATCAGGGCGCGGGCCGAGGCGTTGGGATTGGACGCCAAGGTCGGCATGCTGCAGCGGCCAGAGCGCATGGTCCTCCTGTCCGCACCGCAGGCCTTTTTCGGATTGGCCCTGCATGGGCTGATTCTCGGCCTCATCATTATTATCCTCACGGTCACTGCGTGGATCACGGTCGTGCAGCGCATGGCGTTCGTGTATCAGCAGACCAAATCTCGCGGCGGAGCGCTCCCGATTCCGCTCACCACCGAAAAATCGTTCTGGCTGCGTCGCCGTCGTCGTACGGGAACGCACCATTAGTATCGAAAGGAGACTAATTCGTGGCTTCGCCCACCATTCGCCCCGCCGGCGGTAAGCTCGGCATTCTCACGCCCGGACTTGGCGCCGTCGCGACCACGTTCATGGCCGGCGTCGAAAGCATTCGCCGCGGGAAATCGCAACCGATTGGCTCGCTCACCCAGATGGCGACGATTCGCCTCGGCAAGCGCACGGACAATCGGTCGCCCTTGATCAAGGATTTCGTTCCGCTCGCGTCGCTCGACGACATCGTGTTCGGCGCCTGGGATCCGATTCCGGATGACGCCTACACCGCCGCCAAGAAAGCTGGCGTGCTCGAAGATCGTGATCTCGAACCGGTCGCCGATTTCCTCAAGGCGATCAAGCCGATGCCTGCCGTGTTCGACAACCACTATGTCACGCGCATCAACGGCAAGAACATCAAGACGGGCAAGACCAAGCGCGATCTGGCCGAGCAACTTCGGCAGGACATGCGCGACTTCAAGGCGAAGAACAAGTGCGATCGCCTCGTGATCGTGTGGTGCGCGTCGACCGAGATCTTCATCAAGCCCGGCCCGCAGCACGCCACGATCGAAGCGTTCGAGAAGGCGATGGACGCGAACGACGAGATGATCTCGCCGGCCATGCTCTACGCATGGGCCGCGATCATGGAAGGCATTCCGTACTGCAACGGTGCGCCGAACCTCGCCGTCGACACGCAGGCGCTGCAGCAGCTCGCCATCGACAAGGGCGTGCCGATCTCCGGCAAGGATTTCAAGACCGGTCAGACGTGGATGAAGACCGTGATCGCGCCGGGCCTCAAGGCGCGCATGCTCGGTCTCGCCGGCTGGTACTCCACGAACATCTTGGGCAACCGCGACGGCGAGGTGCTCGACGATCCGGCCTCGTTCAAGACGAAGGAAGAGTCGAAGCTCAGCGTGCTGCACACGATTCTGCAGCCCGAGCAGTACCCGCAGCTGTACAAGGATTTCTCGCACGTGGTGCGCATCAACTACTACCCTCCGCGCGGCGACAACAAAGAGGGCTGGGACAACATCGACATCGTCGGATGGATGGGCTATCCGATGCAGATCAAGATCAACTTCCTCTGCCGCGATTCGATTCTCGCCGCTCCGATCGTGCTCGACCTGGCGTTGTTCTCCGACTTCGCGCATCGCGCGGGGATGAAGGGCATCCAGGAATGGTTAAGCTTTTATTACAAGTCGCCGATGGCCGCTGCGGGACTGCAGCCGGAGCATGATCTTTTCATCCAACAGACGAAGCTCAAGAACACGCTCCGTCACCTGATGGGTGAAGAACAGATCACGCATCTTGGCCTGGAGTACTACCAGCAGTAGGAGATTTGCGATGCGACGCTGGGCGGCGGCGGTGGCGGGAGTTGTTTCTCTGGCGCTCGCGGCAGCGGTCGTGACGTCGTGCGGCGGCGACAATACGCCGCCGCCCCTCAGGTTGATGTCGAACTCGTATTCGTTCACCATCACGCCCGACGACGTCCCGCCGCACGCGCGCCAGGACATCCACGTGAACATTCAGATCCTGGATCGCAAGACGCGCCAGCCGATCGAGAATGGCGTGGGCCAGCTCTTCGCCAGCAACAACGCGGGAGCAAAGACCTGGGACGGCTTGGCGTACGGTCCCGAGGTTGGGATTTACCACGCCAAGATCAACTACGTCGTCGCGGGCACGTGGGCCGGAGCGATCCGGTTCAGCCGCGACTCGATTCGCCCGCTCGAGCGCGTCGACTGGATGCAAGAAGTGCAGGACGAACGCCCGTCATCGACTCCGTAGCTCCGTCACTCCGTAATTTCGTAACTCAGTCACTGAGTAATCTCGTAATGCGACACTTCTACCGCACGCATCTGTCTCCCGCCGACGTTCTGGCGCGGGCCGACGAGTATTTTCCGTCCATCGAGTTGACGCAGAACACCACCGCGCCGCGCACCCGCACCTACTCCGGGCCGCTCGGCGCGCTCAAGCTCTCGGCGAAGCCCGAGGGCGGCCACTACACCTTCGTCCAGGTCGAGACTGACCAGATGGGCGAGAGCCGGTTGGATCGCAACGTGAAGCGATTCTTCGTCGGCTTACACCGTACCGAGGATCCGGCACACGCGTTGTCGGCGAATTACTAAATGGCGAAAACTGTAAAGGGGCGTGGCGCGCGGGCTGAGGGTCGAGAACCCTCGAACGGCGCTGCCTCGAATGGAAACGGCTCACATGGCAACGGCTCGACCCTCGACCCTCAGCCGTCGACCCTCCTAAAGCGCGAGCAGATCCTCGACCTGTACTACTGGATGCGCTTGACGCGGACGCTCGAAGAGCGGCTCGTGGCGTTGTACCGGCAGACGAAAGTCGTGGGCGGACTCTTTCGCTCGCTCGGGCAGGAAGCCGACGCGGTCGGCAGCGCCTACGCGCTCGAGCGGCGCGACATCATGTCGCCGCTCATTCGTAACCTTGGCGCAATGCTCGTGAAGGGCGCCAAGCCCACCGAGATCGTCAAGCAGTACATGGCGCGCGGTGATTCGCCGACGCGTGGGCGCGAGTTGAACATCCACTTCGGCGACACCGACCGTGGATTCATCGGCCAGATCTCGCCGCTCGGCGACATGATCCCGGTCATGGCCGGTGTGACGCTGTCGTTCAAGATGCGCGGCGAGGATCGCGTTGGTCTCGTCTACATCGGCGATGGCGCGACGTCCACGGGTGCATTCCACGAGGGGATCAACTTCGCCGCGGTGCAGCATTGCCCGCTCGTCGTGATCGTGGAGAACAACGGCTATGCCTACTCCACGCCGACGATCAAGCAGACGCTCGCCAAGCAGTTCATCGACAAGGCGATTGGGTACGGCGTTCCCGGTGAGAAGGCAGATGGTAACGACGTCCTCGCCGTGTACGACGTGACGAAGCGTGCCGTGGATCGCGCGCGCCGTGGCGAAGGCGTGTCGATCGTTGAGCTCATGACGTATCGCCGTAAAGGCCACGCGGAGCACGACAATCAGTCGTACGTGCCCGACGGCGAGATCGAGCGTTGGGCGACCGAGAACGACCCGATCACGCGCTACATCGCGCGCTTGCGCGACGACTTCTCGTTCACGCCGGCCGAGATCGAGGCGGTTGACGACCGCGCGCGCCAGGTGGTCGACGAAGCAACGGACGCCGCGGAGCAATCAGGTCTGCCTGAAGCACTCGATGCATTGACTGGCGTGTACGCGGATCCGCCGGTGCAGGAAACGCTGTGGTTCCGCGAAGGCAAGGGTGGTGTGGTGAACGAGCATGAACGGCCCGAAGGATGGGGAACGTTCTCCGTCAAGTCGGGAGAGAAGCACTAATGGCTGAGATCACGTACCTCGAGGCGATTCGCGAAGCGCTGTTCGAGGAGATGGAGCGCGACAAGGACGTCTTCTGCCTCGGCGAGGACATTGGCGCGTTTGGCGGAGCATTCAAGGTCACTGAAGGTTTGATGGCGAAGTACGGCGAGCAGCGCGTGATCGATTCGCCGATTTCGGAAATCGCCATCGTTGGTGCGGCGGCGGGCGCGGCGCACATGGGCATGCGGCCGGTGGTCGAGATGCAGTTCATCGACTTCATGGCGAATGCCTACGACATGCTGACGAACTACGTGGCGACGGCGCGCTATCGCGCGTTCTTGCCCTGTCCCATGGTGGTGCGCGGTCCGAGCGGCGGCTACGTCCGCGGCGGCCCGTTCCACTCGCAGAATCCTGAAGCCGGCTTCATTCACACGCCCGGACTCAAGGTCGTCTATCCGTCCACGGCGGAAGATGCCAAGGGCTTGATGAAGGCCGCGATCCGCGACGACGACTGCGTGCTCTTCTTCGAGCACAAGTATCTGTATCGCCGCATCAAGGCTGAGATGCCGGCCGGCGATCACGTCGTGCCGATCGGCAAGGCGCGCGTCGCTCGGGAAGGGAAGGATCTGTCGATCATCACCTACGCCGCCACGGTGTGGAAGGCGTTGGAAGCCGCCGAGACGTTGGAGAAGGAGGACGGGCTGTCGGTGGAGATCATCGATCTTCGCTCGCTCGCGCCGCTCGACGACGAAGCGATCCAGGCCACGGTTCGGAAGACGAACCGCGTCATGGTGGTGCACGAAGACACGCGCACCGGCGGTATCGCCGGCGAGATCACGGCGCGGATCAACGAGAAGTCGTTCGCCTGGCTCGACGCTCCTGTCCTGCGCGTCACGGCCCACGACGTTCCGCTGCCGTTCGCGCCGTCGCTCGAGGATTTCGTGTTACCGCAGGTCGCAGACATTGTGCACGCGGCGCGGACGTTGGCCGCGTATTGATGTCTGAGTCGGACGATCGGCCGACGGGGGAACCGCAGTCCTCGGTTGCCGGCTATTTTGGTGTAGGATGCTTTACGGCGATTGCGGGGTTTGGAGGCGGCGGCATGATCGCCGTGTTGATTGCCAAGTTCGTTGGGGGGCTCACGAAGTGTGCGGCGGAAGGGGAAACTGGAGCCCCCTGTAACTGGTTTACATATGCGTTTTTTGGAGCGGTTGCGGGTTCGATTATTCTGCCGGTATGGGCGATTACGTCGCTTCGACGGGCGCGCCGGCGGAACGCAAACATGAATTGAGGTGATTCGGTGGCTCGTGTAGACGTGGTCATGCCCCAGATGGGCGAATCGATCGCTGAGGGCACGTTATCGAAGTGGTTGAAGAAGGTCGGTGACACCGTGAAGCGCGATGAGCCGATGTTCGAGATCTCGACCGACAAGGTCGACGCGGAAATCCCCGCGCCGAATGCCGGTGTGCTCGCGGAAATCCTCGTCACGGAAGGCCAGACGGTCGCCGTGCAGACGGTGGTTGCTCGCCTCGAGACGGATGTGAATGCCGCCGTGGCCGCGCCAGCCGCCGCGCCTGCGCCTGTCGCAACAGCTGCAGCGCCGGCCGCTGCCGCGCGTGCTGAAGCACCCGTCGCTGCGTCAGCCGCACACGCCGCGCCTCCGCCGCCTGCAGCGCCAGCGCAGTCGAATGGCAACAGCTCGCTTGAGGAGCGCCTTCGCACAAAGTCGTCGCCGCTCGTGCGCCGCATGGCCGCAGAGCATGGCGTCGAAATCAGCGCGCTGCACGGCAGCGGCATCGCCGGACGCGTGACCAAGCGCGATCTCGTGGAATTCCTCGACTCGGGCGCCAAGGCGCCGGCTGCGCCGCAAATCGCCGCGTCGGCCGGAGTACCAGCCGCTCCGCGCGCCGTCGCGCACGGACCGCTACCCGAGCCATGGGCGGGCGACGTTGTCGAGCCGATGTCCAAGATGCGCGGCTTGATCAGCGACCACATGGTGATGTCGAAGCACACCTCGGCACACGTCAATTCGTTCTTCGAGATCGACTTCACGCGCATTGCGCGCATTCGCCAGAAGCACCGCGCCGAGTTCGAGCGCGCAACCGGCGAGAAGCTCACGTTCCTGCCGTTCATCATCAAGGCGGTCACGGACGGTCTCAAGGCGTTCCCGATTCTCAACGCGTCGGTGCGCGGAAACGACGTCATTTATCGCAAGCAGGTCAACATCGGCATCGCCGTCGCGCTCGACTGGGGGCTCATCGTTCCGGTCATCAAGCACGCGGACAATCTGTCGCTGACGGGAATTACGAGAACGCTCAACGACCTCGCCAACCGCGCACGGAGCAAGAAGCTCGATCCGCGCGAGGTGCAGGACGGCACGTTCACGATTACGAATCCGGGCGTCTTCGGCTCGCTCATGGGCACGCCGATCATCAACCAGCCGCAGGTCGCCATCCTGGGCGTCGGTGCGATCGAGAAGCGTCCCAAGGTCATCACCGGTCCGGACGGCGAAGATACGATCGCCATTCGGACGTGTGCGTATTTCTCACTTTCGTTCGATCACCGAATCGTCGACGGCGCCGATGCCGACAAGTTCATGGCATCGATCAAGAAGTCGCTCGAGACGTTTCCCGACGGCGTGCTCTGACGATGTCGCGTGCTCTCACGATCCAGCGTACCCTCGTGACGCCGCCTGACCGGGCGCGCTTCCACGAAAAGCTGCTGCGGAAGCAGGAGTATTACGCGAAGGCGAATTGCCGATTCTGGGCGTTCGAGGAAGCTGGATTGCCGGGAGCATTTCTAGAATTTTTCGAGGCCGACGATCCGGCAACGTTGGCGCGCGCACATGCTGGCGCGCCGCAACCGGTTCTCGATCCCAATCGCGTCTACATGGAAGTGGAGCTCTAGATGCCTACACGCTCGCTGACAGTCGATGGTAAGAGCTGGCAGGTATTTCCGTCCGGTCGAATCACGCAGTACGATCGCGACGAGTTCGGATTGATCTTCGTGAACGGCACCGGGCCGGGCCGCACGGTTCGCGTCACGCGCTATTCGCCGGTCGGCTCGCGGTCGCGTGAGCAATCGCTACTCGAGTTGAACGACGTCGAGCTCACGCGACTGTTCGGCTATTCGCAACCGAGTGACACGTCGCCCGAAGCCGACTACACGGCGTGACATCGCCGAATTCCGCCGCCGACGCCGCCGGTCCGTTCGTCGATCTTCATTCACACTCCACGGCGTCTGACGGATCTCGCTCGCCCTCCGACGTGATTCGTGAAGCGAAGCGCGTGGGCCTCGCGGCAATCGCGCTCACCGATCACGATACGCTCGACGGCATCGCCGAGGCGACGCGCATGGGCGCGGAGCTCGGTGTGCGCGTGGTGGCGGGCGTCGAGCTGAGCGCGGTCGAGGGCGACGTCGAGACACACATTCTCGGATTACACCTCTCGGATACGCGCGAGATGGAAGCCAAGCTCGTCGAGTTGCGCGAGATGCGTCGCGGGCGCGCCGAGCGCATCGTTGCACGGCTGAATGAGCTCGGCGTGCGCGTTGAGCTTGCGGCGGTGCTCGAGCAGGCGGCGGGTGGCGCGATCGGACGACCGCACGTTGCTCGCGCGATGATCGCCGAAGGTTGGGCCGTCGATTTCCGCGACGCGTTCGACCGCTACCTCGGCAACGGCAAGCCGGCGTACGTCGGAAAAGATCGGCTCGCGATCGTCGACGCCATCGGACTCATTCATCGCGCCGGTGGATTGGCGATTCTCGCGCATCCGTCGCATGGCGGGACCCGCGAGCGGATCGAAGCGCTTGCGGCGCAGGGCATGGACGGCGTCGAGGTTCGCCATCCGAGCCATTCGTCCGAAGACACCATGCGTTTGAGCGCGCTCGTCGCGCATTATTCGCTGGTGCCGAGTGGCGGGTCCGATTGGCATGGAGCCGCAGAAGGTCCGCGCACGCTCGGCATGATGCACGTGCCGGCTGACTGGCTCGGCCAGCAGGATGGACGCGTGCGCGCGCGCGCCGCGTAGTCGCGTTGTCATTCCGAGGAGCGCAGCGACGAGGAATCTCTCGTCGTCCGTCTTGAAGCCGGATCATTAGGAGACACGAATGGAGCTGCGCGGACGAACGGCACTCGTCACTGGTGCGGGACACCGCGTGGGTCGCGCGATTGCCGTGGCGCTTGGCGCGCAAAGCATGCGCGTGGCCGTGCACTACAACTCGACGGCCGACGGCGCGCGCGAGACCGCGCGGCTCATTCAACAGGCCGGAGGTGAGGCCGATGTCATTCAGGCCGATCTCACCGATGCAACGTCGCCCGACAAGCTCGTTGCGGCCGTTGTCGCGCGCTTCGGCACGCTCGACGTACTGGTGAATTCCGCGGCCGTCATGGAACGCACACCGTTCGGCGAAATCACGCCGCGGCAGTGGGACGACATCATGGCGTTGAACCTGCGCGCGCCGTTTTTCCTCGCGCAGGCTGCTGCCAAGGAGCTTCGCTCGGCGCATGGCGTGATCGTCAACATCGCGGACCTCGCCGCGTTCGAGACGTGGCCGACGTACATCCCGCACGGCATTTCCAAGTCGGGCGTCGTGACCATGACGCGATCGCTGGCGCGCGTGATGGCGCCCGAGGTTCGCGTGGCGGCGATCGCGCCGGGAACGGTGCTGCTGCCGGAAAACTGGAATCCCGCCGACGCCGAGCATTTGCGTCAGACGACGCCGTTGGAACGCACGGGGAGCCCGGACGACGTGACCAAGACGGTGCTGTTCATTCTCGACTCGGATTATCTCACCGGCGAAACGATCATCGTCGACGGCGGTCGGCATGTCCGGCACTGATTCGGCGGAGAAGGAGGAGAAGCAGGAGCGGCAACAGTACGGGACGATCGTCGTTGTCGGAGGCGGCTGTTACGGCAGCTACTACGTGCGTCAGCTTCATCGTGCCGCCGCGGCGAGTGCGCTCGACACGAGAGAAATCGTCGTCGTCGACCGCGATGCGAATTGTCAGGTTGCGCGCGATCTCGAAGCCAACGTTTATGCCGCGAACACGGCGCCGCCGACCCGTGTGATCGTCGCCGACTGGCGGGACTACTTCGAGCAATATCTCACTGGCGCGGCCGCCGAACCTGACGCGCATAAAAGAGACGCGATCGTCCCGTCGCCGCTGATGCCGCATCTGATGGCCGAGTGGCTCGTGCGTCGCGTGCGGGATCGGTGGCCGGAACGTGAGGTGGTCACACAGGCATTCGACAATCCTCCGGACGCACCGTGGAGTCGCGCCGGAGACGACGGCGTGCACTACGTGAGCTTCGCGACGTGGATGTGCCCCATCAACTGCATCGAGCCGCGCATCTGTCCGCACACGCGCGACACGCGAACCTGGAGCATGCCGACGCACCTCGCAGCGTATGGTCAGGTCGAATCGGACGCGGGTCGTCACACGGTGATGGCGGTGCTCCATTGCCGGCACCGCGCCTACGGCGTAGGCATGTTCGACACGGCTGAAGTCACCGGCGCCGACGCGCAGATTCACGTGGCTGCCACACGCGGCGCGGCGAGCGTGGTCATTGGGACCGTGTCGCATTGTCACGGGGCATTGACCCGGTTGGAGATCGCTGCGCCAGTGGATTCCGGCGTCCCGACCGATTCCCACGATCGCTAGATTTGAGCGTATGGCTACGACCTATCAATACGACGTCGTCATCGTTGGCGCGGGCCCCGCGGGCATGTGCGCGGGCATGTACGCCGGCCGATCGATGCTGAAGACTGTCGTGCTGGAGCGCGGCTTTCCGGGGGGTGAGCTGCTCAACACCGAGTTGATCGAAGACTATCCTGGCTTCGAGACCATCCTCGGCCACGAGCTCGCGCAGAAATTCGCCGATCACGCCGCAAAATTCGGCGCGGAGTTTCAGAACGGCGTCGTCGTCGAGTGCGTCACCAAACGGGACGACGGCTCGTTCGAAACGCGCACGGAATCGGGCGACATCTACGAATCGAAAGCGGTGATCATCACCGCCGGCGGCACGCCGGTGAAGCTCGGCGTTCCGGGCGAGATCGAGTATGCAGGGAAGGGCGTGTCGTACTGCGCGATCTGCGACGGTGCGTTCTTCCGCGGGCACACGATTGCGGTGGTTGGCGGCGGCGACGCCGCGACAGAGGAAGCGGACTTCCTCACGCGCTACGCGGACAAGGTGTATCTCGTCCATCGCCGCGCGGAGTTGCGGTCATCCAAGATTCTGCAACAACGCCTGTTCGCGAATCCCAAGATCGAGATGGTGTGGAACAAGGTCGTCGAGCGCGTAGAAGCCGACGGTCAGGGACTCGTGAACAATCTGGTATTGCGCGACGTGAATACCGAGGAGACGAGCAACCTCACCGCCACGGCGATGTTCGTCTTCGTCGGCTTCCGGCCGAACACCGGTATCATCGACGGTCACGTCGATCACGACGAGATGGGCTATCTGCGCACGGACGCGAACATGCACACGAGCATTCGCGGACTCTTCGCCGCCGGCGATGTGCGGGCGCAGCTCACCCGCCAGGTCACGACGGCGGTGGGCGACGCAACCACGGCGGCAATCGCGGCCGAGAAGTACTTGAAGGCACTAGCCGATGGCGATCCGGACCAACCGATTGTGGGCGCCGGCGGGTACACGGCATGAAGCTCGATGCGCGCACGGTCGGCGAGTTCCAAGAGAACTCTTATCTCATCGTGGATGAGGCGACGAACCGTGCCGCGTTGATCGATCCGGGCGCCGAACCTGAGCGGCTCATCGAGATGGTGCGCGACTCAGGCGCGACGCTCGAAGCCATTTGGCTCACGCATGGCCATATCGATCACATCGGTGGAATCGCGGGCGTGCTTCGCGAGTGGGACGTGCCGGTCCACATGCATCCCGCGGATCTGCCGCTCTACATCACGGGCACCGAGCAGGCTGCCCAGTACGGCGTAGAGTTCGAGCAGCCGGAGGAGCCCGACGTCGAGTTGATCGATCGAGGAACGGTGACCTTGGGTTCATTGACGTTCGACGTGCTGCACACGCCGGGACATTCGCCCGGCCACGTGATCTTCCGAAATGGCGAAACGATCATCGGCGGCGACTTGCTGTTCGCCGGTTCGATCGGCCGCACCGATTTGCGGCTGGGCAATCCAGCCGACATGGAGCGCTCGCTGGCGCTGATCGCGGGACTCGGCGACACGACGACCGTGCATCCCGGCCACGGGCCGAGTACGACGATCGGCTACGAACGCGCGACGAACGCGTTTCTCACCGGGCTCGCTCGCCTCGTGAAGCGGTAACGTGGCCTCCCGCGTCGCTCCCGCTGTCGTGCAACTCGCGATACTCGGCCTCTGGCTCGGGGCCGCGGCGTTCATGAGTGTCGCGGTCGCGCCGGCGCTGTTCGCCGTGTTGCCAACGCGAACGCTGGCCGGCGAGGTCGTCGGACGACTGCTGCCCACAGTGTTCTACTCCGGCATCGTCGTGGGCGTGCTCGTCATCGCGCTCGACGCGTGGGTAGCCGGCGCGTGGCGCTGGAGTTGGCTCACGATCTCATCGCTCGTGATCGCAGTGTCGTGCGCGATCGCACAGTGGATCGTGACGCCGCGCATCGAGCGCATACGAGCGCAGATTCCAGGCGCCATCGAATCGCTGCCGCTCGACGATGCGCGCCGAGTGGCGTTCGGCCGGCTGCATGGTATCAGCGTGGGCTGGCTCGGGCTCGCAATGCTGGCCGCGGTCGCGGCCTTCGTGGTGTGCGCGCGAGCTCTCGATACGCGAGCCGGCGCCTGACAATGTTGCAAATTACTAAAACACTCATTCCAAAATACGAATCATGAGCGACACGCGCAGCGAAAAGGATCCCCTCGGCCCACTCGACGTGCCCACGAGCGCGCTGTACGGCGTGCAAACGGTCCGGGCCCAGCAGAATTTCCCGATTAGCGGTCTGCGTCCGCTCGATGCGTTCGTCGACGCGCAGGTCTGGATCAAGAAGGCCGCCGCGCTCACGCACAAGCAGACAGGCCGCCTCGATGCGACCAAGGCCGACGCCATCGTCAAGGCCGCCGACGAAGTACTCGGCGGCCAGCATCGCGATCAGTTCATCGTCGATCCGTATCAGGCGGGCGCCGGCACCTCGCACAACATGAACGTCAACGAGGTCTTGGCCAACCGCGCCAACGAGCTCCTCGGCGGCAAGCGCGGCGAGTATGCGCCCGTGCATCCGAACGATCACGTGAACATGGCGCAGTCGACCAACGATACGATTCCGACCAACATTCGGCTCGCGTGTCTGTCGCAGCTCGCCGGGTTGAACGCGGCGTTCGAGAATCTCCGCGGCGCGTTCGCCGCAAAGGGCGTGGAGTTCGACGATGTCGTGAAGGCGGGCCGCACACACTTGCAAGACGCGATGCCGATTCGACTCGGTCAGGAATTCAACGCGTATGCCGGCTCGATCGCGCGCGGTCTCAAGCGCGTGAACGAAGCGGCGGACTATCTGCGCGACTTGGGCATCGGTGGAAGCGCCGTCGGCACGGGTGTGACGGTGGAGAAGGAATATCCCGAGCTGATGAACAAATATCTCAAGCAGATTACCGGCCTGGAGCTGCGCGTCGGCACGGATCGCATTCAGCTCATGCAGAGCATGGGCGACGTCGCGGGCTTCAGCGCCGCGCTGCGCGTGCTGGCGATCGACCTGAGCAAGATCGCGAGCGATCTGCGGCTCATGGTGATGGGACCGCGCACGGGCATCGACGAGATCACGCTGCCGGCCGTGCAGCCGGGATCGTCGATCATGCCGGGCAAGATCAATCCGTCGATTCCCGAGATGGTGAATCAGGTGTGCTTCCAGGTGATCGGCTTGGACACGACGGTTGCGGTCGCGTCGGAGCATGGTCAGCTCGAGCTCAACGTGATGATGCCGGTGATCGCGTTCAACGTGCTGCTGTCAGTGCGCATTCTGACGAACGCCGTCACGGTGTTCGCCGACAAGTGCGTGAAGGGCATTCAAGCCAATCGCGAGATGTGCTCGTACTGGGTCGAGCGTTCCGCCGCGTTGGCAACCGCGCTGGCGCCGCAGATCGGCTATGCCAAGGCCGCCGAAATCAGCAAGAAGTCGGTGAAGGAGGGCGTGCTCATTCGCGATTTGGTGAAGCGCGAGAAGATTCTGCCCGACGATCAGATCGACGACGTGCTCGACCTCAAGAAGATGACCGAGATCGGCGTGCCGGGCGGCAAGCATGGCGCCGTTGCCGCGGGCTGACGCAGTGGTCTGCCTGTCCGCATTCCCGTCGCGGTCGTAAGTTCGCTCATGCCATTGTTCGCGCGGTGGAAAGCCGAACGGGAGCTGCAGCGGAAGGCCGCGACGTTCGTGTCGGCCCTGTTTGCTGATCCGGCCGCCGCGGACATTGCGTGGCTGGCCGAGACCGCGACGCGCGGCGACGTCGATCACGCGACGTGGGAGCTGCGGTATGCGCGTCGCGCGTTAGGTCTCATCGCCGCTCAGCGCGACGCGCTCGACGACCGCACGGCATCGATCGTGGCCGGCGCGATGTCGGAGGCGATCCTGCGCGATCCA
The DNA here is from genome assembly GCA_036499625.1 of Gemmatimonadaceae bacterium. GTDB lineage: Bacteria > Gemmatimonadota > Gemmatimonadetes > Gemmatimonadales > Gemmatimonadaceae > JAQBQB01. The sequence goes on along the minus strand of DASYDJ010000032.1, from coordinate 137,848 downwards.
AATATTGCGGCGGCGATGCGCGAGACGTCGGATCGTCAATTCAATGCGCGGTTGAGCGCCTACCGCGACGGTCTCGCCGCGAAAGCGGGCGCGCCCACGGCCATTCGCATGGGTCAGACGCTGCTGGCGTTCGCGGGAGGCAGCTTCAAGGCGCACGATGCCAACGTCGTTCGCGCAGGCGAGCTGTTGGGTGAGTATCTCAGTGCGGCGAATGCCAGTCTGCGTGCCGCGTTCGGCACCGCTGCGCTGCCCGAAGACGTGCCGCCGTCGGCGGTGGTGCGGTGACGGGGTAAGACGCTCGATCACGGGGATGACGGACAAAAAAACGGCGCACCGGACTGTCCGATGCGCCGTTTCTATTCATAATGCCGAAGGTGGGACTCGAACCCACACGGGCTTGCACCCACTGGCTCCTGAAGCCAGCGCGTCTACCAATTCCACCACTCCGGCAGACCGAAAAAGTTAGTCATTGCGGGCACGAGCGTCAACGTAGAGCCAACGTATCGTGTGTTGCTGCGCGGAGATGGCGCGTCTAACTTGCGGCCCAGCGCGAGGCTCGCCCTCGAAGGATTCCTTCAGTCGTTCCGATGGCCAAGCCTGCCAATCTGCCCGCCAAAGCGAAGCCCAGCGAGCCCGTAATCGAGTCGATCGCCCGGAACAAGCGGGCGCGGTACGACTATCACATTCTCGAAACGTGGGAAGCTGGGCTGGTCCTCGTCGGCACCGAGGTGAAGTCGCTGCGGGACGGCCGCGCGAACATCACCGACGCGTATGGCATCATCAAGGACGGCGAGGCGTACCTCCTCAACCTCCACATTTCGGCCTACGAAAAGGGCGGCTATTCCAACCACGAGCCCGATCGGACCCGCAAGCTGTTGCTCCACCGCAAGGAAATCCGTCGTCTTATTGGGGCGGTGGAGCGGCAAGGGCTGACCCTGATCCCGCTCGAGCTGTATTTCAAGAATGGAGTGGCGAAGGTGACGGTAGCGCTCGGCAAGGGAAAGCAGGTGCATGACAAGCGAGATACCGAACGGACGCGCGACGCCGAGCGGGATATGGCGAGGGCGCGGGCGCGATGATCGGTGTCGTGTTTGCGGCCTTCCAGCTCGCCGCGAGCGCCGGCGGCGCTCGGACGCTCGTGGTACGCGACGCGAACCACTCGATGCGCGTGCCGCTCGTCGCGACAGCGAACGGTCCCATGCTTCGACCGTCGGCGCTCGACCAGATGCTGCCGATCGACGTCAAACGCGATTCGACGGGCGCGTACACGGTGACGGTGTGGGGCGCGCGCTTGCAGCTCAACGCCGGTGTGGCCGTGGTTCGCGTGGACGGAGAGAGTCGTCCGCTCGCGACGCCGCCGGTGGTCAGCGGCGGTGAGCTCATGGTTCCGCTCCAGTTGATCTCCGAAGTATTTCCGTCGGTTGTGCCGAATACGCGGTGGGATGCCGACAGCGGCCAGCTCGTGCTCTTCACCTCGGCTGCCGCACCGGGCGCCAGCAAGACCTCCGCGAGCCGCGCGGATGACGCGCCTCGATCGGCGCGGCGAACTGCATCGACCGCACGTGCCGCGGACAATCGTCTGCCACCCGTACCCGAAAAGCACTTCCGCCGAACGGTCATCGTCGACGCCGGGCACGGTGGCGTCGACAATGGCATGACGGGGCCAATCGGCGGTGGGCCGCGCATCTATGAGAAAAACATCACGCTCGCCGTCGCGAAGAAGCTTGGTGCGGAGCTCGAGCGCCGCGGTGTCGACGTCGTCTATACGCGCACGACGGACACGCTGATTGCGCTCGACGACCGCGGCCTCATCGCGAACCGTGCGAAAGGCGATCTGTTCATCTCGATTCACGTCAACGCGGCGAATCCGAGTTGGAAAGATCCGGGCGGCTCGCGCGGCTTCGAGACGTATTTTCTATCCGAGGCGCACACCGAAGATGCGCGTCGCGTCGAGCAGATGGAGAACTCGTCCGTCCAGTATGAGGATCAGAGCTCGGCCGCGAGCAGCGGCGATCCGCTGAGCTTCATCAAGGCGGACATGACGCAGAACGAGCACCTGCGCGAGTCGAGCGATCTCGCTGACTTGATTCAGAAGAGCCTGGGCAAGACGCATCCGGGACCAAGTCGCGGGGTGAAGCAGGCTGGGTTCCGCGTGTTGGTCACGGCGTACATGCCTTCCGTGCTGGTCGAGATCGGGTTCGGGACGAATCCCAAAGAGGCGGCGTACATCTCGAATTCGCGGGACCAGCAGGCGATCGCCAACGCGGTGGCCGACGGCGCGATGACCTATCTGAGCCGGTACGAGGATCGGGTGAATCCGAACGGCAGCGCGAACAGCGGTAGTACTGCCGGCGGCGGCGGAGGCGCGCCGCGGTGACGACGTCAGGCCCGCTGCGCACGGTTGTTAGCAATCTAGAATTCCAGAATCCTATCGTTCTTGCCGCCGGCACGGCCGGCTACGGGCAGGAGCTCACGGGCGTCATGCGGGTCGAAGCCCTGGGCGGATTCGTGACGAAGGCCGTGTCGCTCGCGCCGCGATCGGGCGCCGCCGCGCCGCGCGTGGCGGAATTCGAGGGCGGGATGATCAACGCGGTTGGTCTCGCGAACCCCGGGCTCGACGCCGTGCGGCGCGAGCAGCTTCCGTGGCTCGCGACCCACCTGTTGGCGAACCGAAAAATCGTCAACGTCGTGGGCTTCTCGATCGACGAGTACGCGGCTGTCGTGAGCGGCGTGGAAGAGGCGCTCGCTGGCCCGAGCCGCGGCGCCGTCGACGCCTTCGAGCTCAATGTGAGCTGCCCGAACGTGAAGGCGGGCGGCTTGGAGTTCGGCGCCGATCCAGCCGCGTTGCGCGCCGTGATCGAAGGCGTGCGTCGCGAGACGCGCCGGCCGGTGTTCGTGAAGTTATCGCCGACGTTGGCCAACATCGGCGATGCGGCACGGATCGCGGCCGACGCCGGTGCGGATGTCATCAGCGTCATCAACACCGTGCCCGGGCTGGTGATCGACGTCGAGCAGCGGCGGCCGGCGATCGGGTTCGGCACCGGCGGCGTCAGCGGTCCAGCAATCCTTCCAGTGGGAGTGCTTGCTACTTGGCGCGTCCACCAGGCTGTGCGTCTCCCAATCCTTGGCCTCGGCGGCGTGCGCAGCGGCACGGACGCACTGCAGTACATTCTGGCGGGCGCATCGCTGGTTGGGGTCGGCACGGCCGCGATGCGCGATCCGAAAGCGCCGGAGCGGATCGTTGGCGAATTAGCGCAGTGGTGTCGGCGTCACGGCGTCGCCGAACTGCAGACCTTGAGCGGAACACTGGAGTGGCCCTCGGCATGAGCACGATTCCCATCGTCCCCCTCGACGTCCCGTCGGCGGTCGACGCGCTGGAGCTCGTCGAGCATCTCGGCGACCGGTGCCGGTTCTACAAGGTGGGGAGCGAGCTGTTCACCGCGGCGGGGCCGGGAATCGTTCGTGAGCTCAGGGCGCGCGGCTGCGATGTGTTTCTCGACCTCAAATTCCACGACATCCCCAACACTGTAGCCGGCGGCGTTCGGAATGCCGCTGCGCTCGGTGCCCGTCTCGTGACGGTTCATGCAACGGGCGGCCGCAAGATGATGGAAGCGGCGGTTGCCGCTGCGGGTCCCGATTGCGGCATCCTGGCGGTGACGATCCTGACGTCGCTGACCGATGGCGAGATTGCCGACGCGTGGGGTCGGTCGAATGGTGTGGACGTGAGCGCCGAAGTGATGCGATTGGCGGAGTTAGCGAAATCGGCCGGGGTGCACGGCATCGTCTGCAGCGGTCACGAGGCGCCCAAGGTGCGCGATCGGTTCGGCGATTCGCTGGCGGTGCTGGTTCCCGGTGTTCGGGCGGCTGGTGGGGCGGTGCAGGATCAAGCCCGCGTGGTGACGCCGCGGGATGTGGCGGCCGCAGGGGCGCGCTACGCGATCATTGGGCGGATGGTGACCGCCGCGCCGGACAGACTTGCCGCAATGGATCGGGTGCTGGCAGAGCTGGCGTGAGCAAGGTTGAATTGGGCCGAACCGGCACTGGTACAGTTTGAAATAGGCCCCCGCTCCCGGTAAACAGCTCAAAGTGCTAAGCTTGGCCTATGCCCAAGACGCCCAAGCGCCCGCGCGACATGATGCAGCTCGCTCGCTCTATTGGCGAAGCGGCGGCCTCTGAGACGCCAGGGGACAAGGACCCTGCCGCCGAGCCCGAAAAGCCCGCAGCGAAGCGCGGAAGGGCCAGGGCGGCTAAGTTATCTTCAGAGCGGCGGACGGAAATTGCCAAGAAGGCCGCTCGGACCAGATGGAAGAAGAAGGGGTAGGAAATACAACGGGCGACCGTTCGTGGTCGCCCGTTGCGAGTTCAGGGTTTAGCTAGTCTTCTTTTCGCAAACATCGCTACATCACCTCCGGCAGGCGGCCTCCTCGGCTCGTCAGTTGGAGTTCGCCGCCGACTCGGACCCTGGCAAGGGGAGAAAATCCGAGTCGGCGGTCCTACATCCGGGAATCTATTGGCTCAGCCGAGAAGATTCAAGATGTCATAGCCTTGCCGCCGGAAGGAACAATCGCGGCTTCAACGGCTCTCCGGTCCGCATCCTGCCAGCCTTGACGTAGCCTCGGTCTGTCGCAATATTGGTAGCCTTAACGGAGGCTATACATGGCAGATGAGACCCCGCGCAGCGGCGGCAAAGAGCGCAGTCCGAATTTCCCATCTTTAGGACTGCCGGATGCGATCGAGCTGGCCCGCAAGCTCTGGATGGCTGAGAAGCGCACGACCGTCCCCCAGGATGTCGCGGCGAAGGCTCTTGGTTACGGTAGCTTGAGCGGCGCGTCTCGCGCGGCCCTCGCGGCCCTTCGCCAGTACGGGCTACTCGACGGGAGCGGCGACGGGGTTTCTGTCTCCAATCTAGCCGTCGAAATTGCAGTGCATTCGCCGGACTCTCCGGAGTGGGCCAGGGCTGTGCGTGCTGCCGCAGGATACCCCGTGATTTTCGAGGAAATCCGCGAGACGCATTCAGACGCAAGTGATGCTGCTCTAAATGCTTATCTCATTACGAAGCGTCGATTTTCGGTGGACGGTGCCAAGCGATTTATCCGTTCCTTTCGCGAAACGAACGAGCTTGTTAACCGTGTTGGTCAAGGCTATACTGAGGCTCCAACAAGCAACGCTACTGCTGCGAGTGAGCCTATGCCTACGCCTGCCAGTGCGCTTTCGGCGCAAGTCGTTATGGAGCAACCAGTTGAACAGATGAAAATTCCGCTCGGTGGCGGTGTCCGGGCCGAAATCTCGTTCTTCGGTGGGGAACCGACGCCTTCGCGCATCCTGAAACTTGAAGCTTTCTTGAAGTTAATGCGCACGGACGACGCAGAAGTGCTTGACTAACTGAACTACATCAAGCATAATAGTTCAGTTTCAATAACTGGACTATCTGATGAATCGCCTCTCAATCGAAAAGCGCGCCCAAATCCTCCACTCGCTGTGCGAGGGCGGTTCCATTGGCGGAACGGCTCGGACGACCGGCGCGAGCAAGGTGACCATCCTAAAGCTGCTCGCTGAGGTGGGGACGGTGGTGCTCGCCTATCAGCAGCGCGTGCTAGTCAATCTGTCGTGCGTGCGCGTGCAGGCGGACGAGATTTGGTCGTTCGTCGGCGCTCGCGAGAAGAATGTCCCGGTCGACGAGAAGGGACGCGGGCGCGGCGACTGTTGGACGTGGACGGCCGTGTGCGCCGACACGAAGCTCATTCCGTGTTGGCATGTCGGCACCCGCGATGCTGAGGCAGCACGGCTCTTTATGGAGGATCTGGCATCGCGTCTCGCGAACCGCGTCCAGCTCACCACGGACGGGCTCCAAGCCTATTTGACGGCAGTGGAGAATGCGTTCGGGTGGCACGGCGTGGACTACGCGATGCTAATCAAATTGTACGGCGTAGCCGGCGATACCAAAAGCCAAGGCAAGTATGGCCCGACACCGCTCAAAGGTATCGAAAAAAAGCCGGTGATGGGTGAGCCGGACTCGGCGCACATTTCGACGAGCTATGTCGAGTCGCAGAATACGCGGATGCGGACGAACATGCGCCGGATGACGCGCGTCTCGAACGCTCACAGCAAGAAGGTTGAGAACCATGTGCACGCCACGTCCCTGTGGTTCATGTACTACAACTTCTGCCGTCCACATATGACGCTGACTCAGAAGGCCGGCGGCATCAAGACGACGCCAGCGATGGCGGCAGGCAAGTCGGACCACGTCTGGAAGCTCGAAGAGGTCGTCGCCTTGCTTGGGGAGGACTAACGTGTTACTCCGTTACCTCCCCAACTTCGGCTTTTCAAACTGTACCAGTGCCGGCCGAACCCATCCCCTTGCTTGAAGTTACAGCGATCATTACTGTTAGTGTCTGTCCGTGAATTTTTTCGTTCTGCACTGTGCCGGAGCGCCTGTGAAAGTACGCACAAGCGTGAAGCCGATTTGTGAGCATTGCAAAGTTGTGAAGCGCAACGGCGTGACTCGCATTATCTGCAAACGCAACCCAAAGCATAAGCAGCGTCAGGGCTAATCAACTATGGCTCGTATTGCTGGCGTCGATCTCCCGCGTGACAAGAAGGTCGAGATCGGTCTGACGTACATCTATGGCATCGGTCGCCACGCCGCGCTGGAGATTCTCCAGAAGGCGGGCATCGATGTCTCGTTGCGCATTCGCGATCTCAGCGACGCCGACGTGAACAAGATCCGTGGCGTCATCGAGCGCGACCACAAGGTCGAGGGCGCGCTCCGCACCGAGGTCGCGATGAACATCAAGCGATTGATGGACATCGGATCGTATCGTGGCATTCGCCATCGCCGTGGTCTGCCGGTTCGCGGTCAGCGGACGCATACCAACGCGCGCACGAAGAAGGGTCCGCGCCGGGCGATTGCCGGCAAAAAGAAGGTCACCAAGTAAATCATCATGGCTACTGGGAAGAAGGCAAAGCGCGTCGTGGAGGCAGAGGGCGTGGCGCACATCAGCGCCACCTTCAACAACACGACGATCACGATCACGGACACCCACGGAAACGCGGTGTCCTGGGGCTCGTCCGGCAAAGCCGGGTTCAAGGGTTCCAAGAAGAGCACTCCCTTCGCCGCGACGGTCGCCGCCGAGCAGTGCGCTCGCGAGGCGCTGACGGCTGGCGTGAAGCGCGTGCACGTGCGCGTGCAGGGACCAGGTTCTGGCCGTGAATCGGCGATTCAGGCGCTGGCGACGGCGGGACTCCAGGTCAAGTCGATCAAGGACGTGACGCCGATTCCGCACAACGGTTGCCGTCCTCCCAAGCGTCGGAGAGTTTGATCCATGGGTCGCTACACAGGGCCGAGCTGCAAGCAGTGCCGGCGCGAAGGTACGAAGCTGTTTCTCAAGGGCACCAAGTGCTTCACTGAGAAGTGTCCCGTCGAGCGTCGTCCGTACGCTCCGGGTCAGCACGGGCAGAGCACGGCTCGCCGCCGCAAGGCGTCGGAATATTCCAAGCAGCTCCGCGAGAAGCAAAAGATCAAGCGCATCTACGGGCTGAGCGAGCAGCAGTTCCGCAACACCTTCCAGAAGGTGCGGACGCTGCCGGGCATCACCGGTCACAATCTCCTTGCGGCTCTCGAGAGCCGTCTGGACAACATGATTTATCGCATGGGCTTCGCCGCGAGCCGCAAGGCGGCGCGTCAGCTCATCCGCCACCGCCACATCGAGATCAACGGTAAGTCGGTGGACATCCCCAGCTACATGGTCGCGCCGGGCGAGGAAGTGAAGATCCGCCAGAAGTCGCGCGAAGTGCAGCCGGTGTTGGCCGCAATGGAGCAGTCGTCGCGCGGTCCCGCTTTGGCGTGGCTGGCCGTCGACCGCGACACGTTCAGCGGCCGTATGCTGGAGCGTCCGGCGCGCGCGAGCATTCCTATCGCGGCGCAGGAACAGTTGGTCGTCGAGCTTTACTCGAAGTAATGAAGATGTAGGGAACAACGCTGTGCTCGGATGTCGTCCCGAGGACGTCGAGCGCAGCGAGAGGGACGAGGGATCTACCGTCTCGGCCGCGTGGCCAGCTACGCGGTTCGGACAATAGATCCCTCGCTAGCGCTCGGGATGACAACGTCGTAGGTCGGGACCTTTACTCCCATTCGAGCTTGCCGCGCGTAAAGGGCGGGGCAAGGCGATACCGAGGCGATTCTCGGTAAGACCGTTCCAAACGAAACCATCATGGCAAATACGATTGATCTCCGCGGACTCGTCCGCCCGCAGCTGGTCGAAGCGACCAAGCGCGAAGATGCGAATAACGTTGCCGAGTTCCGGCTCCAGCCGCTGGAGCGCGGCTTTGGCCACACGCTTGGGAACTCCATGCGTCGCATGCTGCTGTCGTCGCTCCGCGGCGCGGCCGTGTGGGGCTTCCGCATCGACGGCGTCGTTCACGAGCATCAGACCATTCCGGGCGTCGTCGAAGACGTCCATCAGATCATTGGCAATCTCAAGACGCTCACGCTGACGCTGCCTGACGACGTCGAAGAGATCGTGCTGCACATCCAGAAGTCCGAGTCCGGCGCCGTCACCGCGGCGGACATCAGCTCGGCCGGCGGCGTGCGGATCACCGATCCGGCGCACCACCTGTTCACGCTGCAGGACGACCGCGATCTCAACGTCGACCTGTACGTCAACAAGGGCCGTGGCTACGTCGAGTCCGACCAGCACCCGCTCGACCGCGGTCTTCCGGTCGACTTGGTTCGCATCGACTCGATCTACAACCCGGTTCGTCGCGTGAACTTCACCGTCGCGGAAACCCGCGTCGGACAGCGCACCGACTACGATCGTCTCGTCCTCACGGTCGAGACGGACGGCACCATCTCGCCGGAAGAAGCGGTGAGCTACGCAGCCGCGCTGGCGCAGACGCACTTCCAGTACTTCGCCGACTTCGGCTCGCACTCCTCGGCGCCGATTGGCCAGTCGAGCGAGAGCGGCGCCGGCGACGGTGCGCGCCTGGGTGGTTTGCTCCGCACGCCGATCGACGATCTCGAGCTGTCGGTTCGCTCGGTGAATTCGTTGAAGAACTCGAATATCAGAACGCTTGGCGACCTCGTTCGCCAGACGGAAAGCCAGATTTTGCAGGTCAAGAATTTCGGGAAGAAGTCGCTGCAGGAGATCGCCGATCTCCTCGAGCGTGAAGGCTTGAATTTCGGGATGCGGTTCGAGGAAGGCGGCGACGGCAGCGTGCGTGTGCTCGATTGGGGCACACCGCCGAGCCGTGCCGCCGCCGCGGCGCCCGACGACATGGAGGAGTAAGGCAGATGCGGCATCGTAAAGCGGGGCGCCAGCTTCGCCGGACCAGCGAACAGAAGCTCGCCCTCATGCGGAATCTCGCATCGTCGCTCATCGAGCACGGTGCGATCGAGACCACCGAGGCGAAGGCGAAGGAAATGCGGCCGTTCATCGAGAAGCTGATCACCAAGGCTCGCTCGGGCACGCTGCACGACCGTCGTCAGGCGGTTCGCCACATTCACAAGCGTGAGACGGCGGACAAGCTGTTTCAGGAGCTCGGACCGAAGTTCGCGACGCGTCCGGGCGGCTACACGCGCATTCTCAAGACCGGCCACCGCAAGGGTGACGGCGCCGAGATGGCGCGCATCGAGCTGGTTGAGGGCTGAGCCAATGGCAATCCAGAGAAATATTTGCTACGCCTGCAAGAAAGGCGTCGCGTTCGGAAACAACGTGTCGCACGCGAACAACAAGACGCGTCGGACGTGGAAGCCGAACCTGCAGGTGATGCGTACCGTCATCGACGGCAAGATCGAGAAGGTCAAGGTCTGCACGCGCTGCATGAACGCCGGAAAGGTCAAGCGCGCGCCGCGCGGTCAGGCGGCGCTGGCGTGACGTTGCCGGCGCTTCCGGAACCGCGCACGCAACGAGGGGAGCTTTCGGGCTCCCCTTTTTTTTGGTGGACCGGTGGAGGCGGCGCAGGCGCCGGTGGAACGGTGGAACGGTGGAACGGTGGAATGGTGGAACGGTGGAAGGCGGACCTTGGGATGCTCCGCCCCGCGCCGCGGGCAGCGCACCTTGTGACTGACGTCTGACATCTCGGTAGTTATCGTTCCACCGATCCACCCTTCCACCCTTTTCGATGCCAACCGCGCTCATCACTGGAATCACCGGACAGGACGGCTCCTACCTCGCCGAGCTGCTGCTGGGCAAAGGGTATCGTGTTGTTGGTGTCGTTCGCCGGAGCTCGACGACACCGTACGAGCGCATCGCGCACCTCGTCGACAAGGTCGAGCTGATCTCCGCCGATCTGCTCGATCAGACATCTCTTACGGACGCGGTGTCGGAATACGCGCCGGACGAGATCTATAATCTCGCCGCGCAGAGCTTCGTGCAGACGTCGTGGACGCAGCCGGTGCTCACCGGTGAGTTCACCGCGCTCGGTGTCACGCGTGTGCTCGAGGCGATGAAGAAGGCCGCGCCGCGCGCCAAGTTCTATCAGGCCAGCTCGAGCGAGATGTTCGGCAAGGTCGTCGAGAGCCCGCAGCGCGAGTCGACGCCGTTCTATCCGCGCAGCCCGTACGGCGTCGCCAAGGCGTACGGCCATTGGATCACCGTGAACTATCGCGAAAGCTTCGGTCTGTACGCGGTGTCGGGCATTCTCTTCAACCACGAAAGCCCGCGACGCGGTCTCGAGTTCGTGACGCGCAAAGTCACCGACGCCGCGGCGCGCATCAAGCTCGGACTGGCGACGGAACTGCGGCTCGGCAACCTCGACTCGCGTCGCGACTGGGGCTACGCCGGCGACTATGTCGACGCGATGTGGCGGATGCTGCAACAGGACGAGCCGAATGACTTCGTCATCGGCACCGGGCATACGTGCTCGGTTCGCGATCTGTGCGAAACGGCATTCAAATGTGTCGGTCTCGACTATCGCGAATACGTGAAGCAGGACCCGAAGTTCTTCCGGCCTGCCGAGGTGGACTTGCTCGTCGCCGATCCATCGCGCGCCGCGGCCGAACTACACTGGACGCCCCGCGTTGACTTCGCTGCGCTGGTGCACATGATGGTCGAAGCGGATCTCGACCGGCACCGCACCTTGGGTCGATGACGAGATATCTGCTGACGGGCGGCTCGGGTTTCGTTGGCCAGTGGTTGGCGAAGGCACTGATCGCTCGCGGTGATAGCGTTGATCTCTCCGGGTTAGGGCCATCGATCGACGGACCGAGCATCCTGTCGGCAGACGAACGGCGGCAGGTGCGCTGGCTCACGGCGGACGTGCGGAGCTCTGACGACGTCGATCAGCTTGTCGAGCGCAGCCAACCGGATGTCGTGTTTCACTTGGCGGGCGTGAGCTTTCCGCCCGACGCCGAGCGGTCGCCGGCGACCGCGTACGACGTCAACGCCCTCGGCGCGGTACGACTGCTCGGCGCCATTCGGCGGCGGCGCGCGGCCGGCGTCGGTGATCCGGTCACCGTGATCGTCGGCAGCGGCGTGCAATACGGGCGGCACGCTGCCTCCGAGATGCCGCTCACCGAGTCGGCGGAGCAACGTCCGCTGTCGATCTATGGCGCGTCCAAGGCGGCGCAGGAAGTCGCGTCGCTGCAGTTCTGGCGCGATGCGGGACTCCGAGTGATTTGCACGCGCAGCTTCAACCATTCCGGGCTCGGGCACGGCGGCCAGTATCTGCTCCCATCGCTCGTCGCGCGCGTGAAGCGCCTGCGCGAGCAGGGCGAGCATCGTCTCACGCTCGGCAACGATGTGGTGCGGGACTACCTCCACATCGCCGACGTGGTGAGCGGGTATCTGCTGCTCGCCGAGCGCGGGATGCCCGGCGAGACGTACAACGTGGCGAGCGGATGCGGAATTTCCGTCGCCGCGCTCGCGAATGAGATCTTGCTTCGTGCCGGCGTAACCGCCGACATTTCGACAGACCCGTCGCTGGTTCGCGCGACGGATATTCCCGTGCTCGTCGGCTCTCCCGCCAAGCTCATCGAGCACACCGGCTGGGCGCCGACCAAGTCGCACGCCGACATCATTGACGACCTGCTGAATGCCGCGACGGAATGACCTGCACCGGATCCTCGTAATCGGCTCGGGCCCGATCATCATCGGGCAGGCCGCCGAGTTTGACTATTCGGGAACGCAGGCGACCAAGGCGCTGAAGGAAGAAGGCTACGAAGTCATCCTGATCAACTCGAACCCGGCCACGATCATGACCGATCCGGAGTTCGCGGATCGGACGTACATCGAGCCGGTGACGCCGGAGTTCGTCGAGTTGATTCTCGAGCGCGAACGGCCCGACGCGATTCTGCCGACGATGGGCGGCCAGACGGCGCTCAACGTCGCGATGTCGCTCGCGCAGTCCGGCGCGCTCGAGAAGTACGGTGTCGAACTGATCGGCGCGACGGCGCATGCGATCGCCATCGCCGAGGATCGCAAGCTCTTCTCCGAAGCGATGCACCGCATTGGCTTGGGTGTCGCAGCCGGTGGGATCGCCGAGAACTTCGACGAAGCGATCGCGCTGCTGAGCACCTCGGGCTTCCCGGCGATCATTCGGCCGTCGTTCACGTTGGGTGGTACGGGCGGCGGCATCGCGTACAATCGCGCCGAGTTCGAGCAGATGGTGCGGCACGGACTCGATCAGTCGCCGACCAATCAAGTGCTCATCGAGCGCAGCCTGATCGGCTGGAAAGAATTCGAGCTCGAGGTGATGCGCGATCACGAAGACAACGTCGTGATCGTGTGTTCGATCGAGAATCTCGATCCCATGGGCGTGCACACCGGCGATTCGATCACCGTGGCGCCGGCCATGACGCTCACCGATCGCGAGTATCAGACGATGCGCGACGCGGCCGTGGCCATCATCCGCGAAGTGGGTGTCGACGCGGGCGGTTGCAACATTCAGTTTGCGGTCAATCCGCGCGATGGCGAGATGATCGTCATCGAGATGAATCCACGCGTGTCGCGCTCGTCGGCGCTTGCGTCGAAGGCGACGGGATTTCCGATCGCGCGCATCGGCGCCAAGCTCGCGGTAGGCTATCGTCTCGACGAGATCTCGAACGACATCACGAAGACGACGCCGGCATCGTTCGAGCCGGTGCTCGACTACGTCGTCGTGAAGGTGCCGCGCTTCGCGTTCGAGAAATTTCCGTCGGCGAGTCCGTATCTGACGACGCAGATGAAGTCCGTGGGCGAAGCGATGTCCATCGGCCGCACGTTCAAGGAAGCGTTTCAGAAATCGCTACGCGCGCTCGAGACCGGGCGGGCAGGGTGGACCACCGCTGTGCGGCCGATCGACGATCGGCTGCCGGACGAGTCGCTCGAGGCGTTGTCAGGTGCGCTCCGCCAGCCGACACCGGAACGGATCTATCAGGTGAAGCGCGCGCTCGAGCGCGGATTGTCGGTGAGCGACGTCTACGAGCACACGGCGATCGACCCGTGGTTCCTCGAGCAGATGCGCGAGCTCATCGAAGCGGAGCAGGAATTCGCTGCGCTGCCGGAGGTGACGGCGCCGGAGCTTCGTCGCATGAAGCGCATGGGATTCTCCGACAAGCAGTTGGCGGAGTTGCGCGGCGAGAACGAAACGGCAGCGCGCGAGCGCCGCTGGTCGTTGAACGTGCGCCCCGCGTACAAGATGGTGGACACGTGCGCCGGCGAGTTTCCGTCGGCGACGCCATATCTCTACGGCAGCTACGACGAAGAGAACGAAGCGCCGATGACCGACAAACAATCGGTCGTCATCCTCGGCAGTGGTCCGAACCGCATCGGGCAGGGCGTCGAATTCGACTACTGTTGCGTGCGGGCCGTAATGGCGCTGCGCGATCGCGGATTCGAGACGATCATGATCAACTCGAATCCGGAAACTGTATCAACGGATTTTGATACGTCGGACAAGCTCTACTTTGAGCCGCTGACGTTCGAGGACGTGCTGGAGATCGTGGACCGCGAGAAGCCGGTCGGCGTCATCGTGCAACTTGGCGGTCAGACGCCGCTCAAGCTCACGCGACAGCTCGAGGCCGCTGGCGTCAAGATTCTCGGCACGTCGCCCGACGCGATCGACATTGCAGAAGACCGGCGCCGGTTCGACAAGATTGCGCGCGAGCTTGGACTGCAGCAGCCGCCGAACGGCACGGCGACGAGTGTCGGCGAGGCATTGGAGATTGCTAGTCGGATTGGCTATCCGGTGCTGGTGCGGCCGTCGTACGTCCTTGGCGGACGAGCGATGCAGATCGTCTACGATCCGGAATCGCTCGAGAACTACTTCGCCACAGCGGTCCGCGTGTCGGAAGAGCGTCCCGTGCTCGTCGATCGGTTCCTCGAGGACGCGTTCGAATGCGACGTCGACGCGATCTCCGACGGCACGCGCGTCGTGATCGGCGGCATCATGCAGCACATCGAGGACGCCGGAATTCACTCCGGCGATTCGGCCTGCGTGCTGCCCCCGTATCTCGTGCGCGAGACCGAAATGCAGGTCATGCGCGAGCAAACCGTGGCGCTCGCCAAAGCGCTCGGCGTCGTGGGCGTGATGAACGTGCAGTACGCCATCAGAAACGGCGTCGTGTATGTGCTCGAGGTGAACCCGCGCGCGAGCCGTACGATTCCGTTCGTCTCCAAGGCGATCGGTGTACCGCTCGCGTCGTTGGCGGCGCGCGTCATGATTGGCGACACGCTCGACGAGATCGGATTCACCGAAGAGATCATTCCGCCGTACGTCTCGGTGAAAGAGGCCGTATTCCCGTTCAACAAGTTTCCGGGAACTGATCCCGTGCTTGGTCCGGAAATGCGGTCGACGGGCGAGTGCATGGGCATCTCGGACTCATTCGGGTCGGCGTTCGCGAAAGCGCAGCTCGCGGCGTCGAACGGACTGCCGCTGCAAGGCGTCGTGCTGATCACCGTCACCGACGGCGACAAGCCGACAGTGACGCCGATTGCCCGCCGCTTTCATGAGATGGGCTTCGAGATCATGGCGACGGCGGGCACCGCGCAGTATTTGCGCGCGCGCGGAATTCCGGCGAAGCGCGTGTTCAAGGTGCACGAGGGTCGCCCGAACTGTCTCGACATGATCGTGAATCGCGATACGCAATTGCTCATCAACACGCCGATGGGCAAGCACGCGCAG
Source organism: Gemmatimonadaceae bacterium (assembly GCA_036499625.1). Taxonomy (GTDB): domain Bacteria; phylum Gemmatimonadota; class Gemmatimonadetes; order Gemmatimonadales; family Gemmatimonadaceae; genus JAQBQB01. The sequence goes on along the minus strand of DASYDJ010000032.1, from coordinate 122,749 downwards.
CTCGACGACTATCTGCTGCGCCAGGCAGCCATCGTCCATCGCGTGTCGTACACGACGACGATGTCGGCGGCGAGTGCGGCGAGTGACGCCATTCTCTCACTGCGGTCGCGTGGGCCGCGCGTGAAGTCGCTTCAGGAATGGCAGGCGGAGATCGCGACGGTGACGGCATGAGCAGCTCTTCGAATGACGGCGTCTTCATCCACGAGTCGGCCTACGTCGATGACGGCGCGCAGATCGGCGCGGGTACCAAGATCTGGCATTTCTGTCACGTCATGCCCGGCGCGGTGATCGGCGAGCGGTGCAGCCTCGGCCAGAATGTTGTCGTGATGAATGGCACGCGGATGGGACACAACGTCAAGATCCAGAACAACGTCTCGATCTACGAAGGCGTGGAGCTCGAGGATGACGTGTTCTGCGGGCCGTCGATGGTGTTCACGAACGTCATCAACCCGCGCAGTCACGTGTCGCGTAAGACGGAGTACAAGCGCACGCTGGTGAAGCGCGGCACATCGATCGGCGCGAACGCGACCATCGTGTGCGGCGTGACGTTGGGTGAATACGCGTTCGTTGGCGCCGGCGCGGTGATTACCAAAGACGTATTACCGTTCGCGTTGATGGCCGGCGTGCCGGCCAAGCGAATTGGTTGGATGTGCCAGTGCGGCGAGCGTCTTCCCGACAGTGGTGTCGGGACCTGCGCGGCGTGTGGAACGACCTACGAGCGGCGCGGCGATGGCATCGCTCGCGTCGGACCAGGCTGACCTTCTCGTGACCGGAGTCTCTCTATGACCGCACGGTCATTTCGCGTCGGCCTCGTGGGCTGCGGCCGCATCAGCAAGAACCACTTCGATGCGCTGCGGAAAGTCGACGGCCTCGACGTGGCTGCCGTTTGCGACATCGACGCCGATCGCGCGCGGGCAGCCGGCGAGGTGCAGGGAGTTCCATCCTTCACGTCGCTCGAGGAGATGCTTCGCGACGGGAACGTCGACGTCGTGACGATCTGCACGCCGTCCGGCATTCACTCGATGCAGGGCGCAGCGGCCGCGCGCGCGGGCAAGCACGTCGTCACCGAAAAGCCGATGTCGCTCTCGCTCGCGCAGGCGGACGATCTCGTTCATGCCTGCGACGCCGCCGACGTTCACCTGTTCGTCGTCAAGCAGAACCGGCTCAATCCCCCAGTGCAGTTGCTGAAGCGCGCGGTGGACAAAGGACGTTTCGGCCGCATCTACATGGCGAACGTCACGGTGCGCTGGCAGCGTCCACAGGACTACTACGACGCCGAACCGTGGCGCGGCACGTGGGAGTTCGACGGCGGCGCGATCATGAATCAGGCGAGCCACTACGTCGATCTCATGCAGTGGCTCGTGGGTCCGGTCGAGAGCATCATGGCGAAGACCGCCACCCAGGCGCGGCGCATCGAGGCCGAAGATTCCGGCATCGGCATCGTGAAGTTTCGCTCCGGCGCGCTCGGCGTCATCGAGGTCAACGTGTTGACCTATCCCAAGAATCTCGAGGGCTCGATCACCATTCTCGGCGAGAAGGGATCGGTGAAGATCGGCGGCACGGCGGTGAATCGCGTCGAGCATTGGACGTTTGCCGACTACGACGACGACGACAAGCTCGTCGACGCGGCGAGCACGAATCCGCCCAACGTCTACGGGTTTGGCCACGAAGGCTATTACCGAAACGTGCTCGCGGTATTGCGAGGCGAAGCGAAGCCGGACACCGACGGCCGGGCAGGGCGGAAGTCGCTGGAGCTCATCCTGGGCATCTACGAGTCGGCGAAAACCGGCTGCGAGGTCCCGATTCCCCTGAGAAGCGTCTGATCGAATTAGCTTTCTGCTGTCATCCCGAGGAGCGTAGCGACGAGGGATCTATCGTAATCGTACCGGACGCGATGGTTGGCGCGAGAGAAGATTCCTCAACGCCCGCTTCGCGGGCACCCGGCTCTGAACGACAATTCACACTTTTCAGCTTTTCACATGCCAGTCCCTCTGCTGGATCTGCGTGCCCAGCACGCCACGATCCGCGATGAAGTTCTTCCGGCCGTCGTCGACCTCGTCGATTCACAGCTCTTCATTCTTGGCGCTCCCGTAGAGAAGCTCGAGCGCGAAGTCGCCGAGTTGTCGCATGCGAAGCATGCTGTCGGCTGCGCCAACGGGACGGACGCGCTGTTGCTTGCCTTGCGTGCCCTCGACTGCGGCCGCGGCGACGAAGTAATCACCACGCCATTCACGTTCTTCGCGACGGCCGGCACGATCCACAATGTCGGCGCAACGCCGGTCTTCGTCGACATCGATCCGAAGACGTACAACATCCGCCCCGATGCGGCGGCTGCGGCCCGAACGTCGAAGAGCAAAGCCGTGGTGCCGGTCGACCTGTTCGGTCAGATGGCGCCGCTCGAGCAGATTTCGTCGGCGTTGCGCGGGCTGCCGATCATCGAAGACGCTGCGCAGTCGATTGGCGCGCGCCGCTCCATCGACGGCGAGTGGCGCATGGCCGGTGAAGTGCCCACCATCGGCACGTTCAGCTTCTTCCCATCGAAGAATTTGGGCGGCTATGGCGACGGCGGCATGATGGTCACGCAGGACGACCAGCTCGCGACTCGCCTCAAGCGTCTCCGCATGCATGGCGGATCGCGACAGTATTTCCACGACGAAGTCGGCTTCAACAGTCGTCTGGACGCGTTGCAGGCGGTGGTGCTCAGCGCCAAGCTGCCGCATCTCGCCGCCTGGAGTGCCAAGCGCCGGTCGAACGCCGCGTTCTACAATGCCGCCTTCGCCGACCTCGCCGGTATCACGACGCCCTATGTCGAGCCGGCGAACGAGTCGATCTTCAACCAGTACACGATCCGCAGCGATCGCCGCGACGAGCTGCAGGCATTCCTCAAGGACCGGCAGATCGGAACGTCGATCTATTATCCGCTGCCGCTGCATCTCCAGCCGTGCTTCGAGTACCTCGGCTACAAAGAGGGCGCGTGTCCCGAGGCCGAGCGTGCGGCGAAGGAAGTGTTGTCGCTGCCGATCTTCCCCGAGCTCACGCAGTCGCAACTGAGCGAAGTCGTCGAAGGAGTCAGGGCGTTCTATGGCCGCTGAGGCGTCGATGAAGCAGCAGTTGCTCGATCGTATCCAGGATCGGTCGGCGGTCATTGCCGTCATCGGTCTGGGCTACGTCGGGCTACCGCTCGCTGTGGAGTTTGCCAAGGCGGGCTTCCACGTCATCGGCTACGACGTGAGCGAACGCGTGGTGGCGTTGCTCATGGCGGGCGATTCGCACATTCAGGACGTTCCCGCGTCGGACGTCGCAGCACTCGTACGATCGGGATTCTTCCGCGCGACCACGGACGAGCACGAGCTGTCGAGTGCCGACGCGATTTCGATCGCCGTGCCGACGCCGCTCAGCAAGACGCGCGACCCGGACATGAGCTACGTGATCTCCGCGGCGGAGGCGGCGACACGGCAGGCACATCGCGGAATGCTCGTCATTCTCGAGAGTACCACGTATCCCGGCACGACGCGCGAGATTCTCGCGCCCGCGCTCGCCGGCCGCGGATTCACGATTGGTGAAGATGTGTTCGTGGCGTTCAGTCCCGAGCGGGTGGATCCGGGGAATCCGGTCTACCACACCAAGAACACGCCCAAGGTCGTTGGCGGCGTGACACCGGCGTGTACGGAGCTCGCGACGGCGGTCTACGCGAGCTGCATCGATCACCTCGTGCCGGTCTCGTCGCCCGAGGCTGCCGAGCTGGTGAAGCTGCTCGAGAATACCTTCCGCTCCGTGAACATCGGTCTGGTCAACGAGATGGCGATCGTCTGCGATCGTCTGGGCGTGGATGTCTGGGAAGTGATCGAGGCGGCTGCCACCAAGCCGTTCGGATTCATGAAGTTCACGCCGGGCCCGGGCATCGGCGGCCACTGCATTCCGCTCGATCCGCACTATCTCGCGTGGAAGATGCGGACGTTGAATTACAAAACTAGGTTTATCGATCTCGCAAGCGAGATCAACAGCCAGATGCCGGCCTACGTCGTAGACAAGGTCGCGCATGCGCTGAACGGCGAGCGCAAGGCCGTCAATGGCAGCCGCGTTCTCGTGTTGGGCGTCGCGTATAAGCGTGACATCGACGACGTGCGCGAGAGTCCGGCGTTGGACGTCATTCGGCTCCTCGAGGAGCAGGGCGCCGAGGTGCAGTTCCACGATCCGTTCATTCCGTGCATTCGCGAGGAGGGGCATCTGCGCGAAGGCGTCGAGCTGTCCGCCGCGTTGCTCGAGCGGAGCGATGCGGTCGTCATCGTGACGGATCACAAGGCCGTTGACTACCAGTTCGTGATGGACCATGCCTCGCTCATTGTCGACAGCCGCAACGTGACCAAGAACCTCGTGAAGACCAAGGCGCGTGTCGTCTCGCTGTCGGCCGCGCGCGGTCCGGGGTTGCAACCTGCGTAAAACTGCTTAAGCGCGCGATGCTCGACTCGGCGCGCACTTCGACGCACTCAATGAATTCAGAATGCAAATTACGGTTGTAGGAACAGGATACGTTGGTCTGGTGGTGGGAGCGTGTCTCGCGGAAACCGGCAATCAGGTCGTGGGCGCCGACGTCGACGCGGGAAAGATCGAAGGCCTCGCGCGCAACGTGCTGCCCATCTACGAGCCGGGGCTGGATGACCTGGTCGAGCGCAATCAGGCCGCCGGCCGGCTGACCTTTACCACCGATGTCGCCACCGCGGTCGCGCATGCGGACGTCGTGTTCATTGCGGTCGGCACACCGCCGGACGAGGATGGATCGGCCGATCTCCGCCACGTGCTGGCAGTGGCCGAAGTCATCGGACAGCACGCGGCGCGCGAGCTGGTCGTGGTGACCAAATCCACAGTTCCCGTCGGCACCGCCGCGAAGGTCACGGATTGCCTCGCCAAGCACGCGCGCTTTCCGTTCCACGTCGTGAGCAATCCGGAATTCCTCAAGGAAGGCGCGGCGGTCGATGATTTCATGAAGCCTGACCGCGTCGTCCTGGGCGCGGAGTCGGATCATGCGAGAAGTGTGATGGCCGAATTGTATGCGCCGTTCGTGCGGACGGGGAAGCCGATCATCTTCATGGATATCGCGTCGGCCGAGCTGACCAAGTACGCGGCGAACGCGATGCTGGCGACGCGCATCAGCTTCATGAACGAGATCGCGGCGCTCTGCGAGCGTGTGGGGGCCAACGTCGATCACGTGCGGAAGGGCATTGGTTCGGATGACCGGATCGGGCCGGCGTTCCTCTTTCCGGGTCCCGGCTACGGTGGGTCCTGCTTTCCCAAGGACGTGAAGGCGTTGGCGAAGACCGCCCGCGACAAGCAGGCGACGCTGCGCATTCTCGAGGCGGTCGAGCAGGTCAACGACGACCAAAAGCAGCGATTGCTCGCGAAGCTCACCACCGCGCTCGGCGCCGATCTCGAGGGTGTGCGCGTGGCGGTGTGGGGGTTGGCGTTCAAGCCCAACACCGACGACATGCGCGAAGCGCCGGCGTTGACGCTCATCGATGGCTTGCTCGAGGCCGGCGCCCACGTGTCGGCGCACGATCCCGTGGCGATGGACGAAGCCAAGCGCCGGTTGGGCGACCGCATTCGATTTGCGACCTCGAGCTACGACGCACTCGCCGACGCCGACGCGCTCGTGGTCGTGACGGACTGGAACGAGTACCGGCATCCGGATTTCGAGCGCATCAAGCAGACGCTGCGCCGCCCCGTGATCATCGACGGCCGCAATCTCTATTCGCTGGAACGCATGGCCACGCTCGGCTTCACGTATCACTCGATCGGGCGGCGACCCGTTGCATGACCGGCCGCGCGCCAATATGAGAGTACTCATCACCGGCGCCGCCGGATTCCTCGGCTCGCATCTCTGCGATCGCTTCCTGCGCGACGGACACGAGGTGGTGGGTCTCGATAATTTCGTGACGGGGAGCGCCGAGAACATCGCGCATTTGGCCGACGTGGCCGCGTTCTCGTTTGTCCGCCACGACATCTCGGCGCCGACGATGGCGGTGGGGCCGTTGGACGGGCGCTTCGACGGCGTGCTCCATTTTGCGTCGCCCGCGAGCCCGGTCGACTACCTCGAGATTCCGATGGAGACGCTCAAGGTCGGCTCGCTGGGAACGTTCAACGCGCTCGATCTGGCGCGGTCCCACGGCGCCCGATTCTTCATGGCGTCGACGTCGGAAGTGTATGGTGATCCGCTCGAGCATCCGCAGCCCGAGACCTACTGGGGCAACGTGAATCCACACGGGCCGCGGAGCGTCTACGACGAAGCCAAGCGCTTCTCCGAGGCGGTGACGATGGCGTACCATCGCACTCACGGCGTGGATACGCGGATCGTTCGCATCTTCAACACCTACGGTCCGCGCATGCGCCCGCACGACGGACGCGTGGTGACGAACTTCATCGTCCAGGCGCTCAACGGCGAGCCGCTCACGATCTACGGCGACGGCAGCCAGACGCGAAGCTTCTGCTATGTCGACGACGAGATCGAAGGGATTTATCGACTCTTCTTCGACGGCGATGCGGAGCCGGTGAACATCGGAAATCCCGATGAGTTCAGCGTCCTGCAACTCGCCGAGCAGGTGATCGAGCTCACGGGCTCGGCCTCGTCGATCGCGCGGCTGCCGCTGCCGACCGACGACCCCAAAGTGCGCCGCCCGGACATCAGCCGGGCGCGTACGCTCCTGGGCTGGGAACCGTCGGTTGGGCTGCGCGAGGGCCTCGTGCGGACGATCGAATATTTCCGAACGCTGGCAGCCTCGGGGCGGCTCGAGAACGGGATGGAAACGCGCACTGTGGGCCCCACGATGCCGGGTCTGCCGTCGTGACGCGAATTCTTGCGGGATTTGCTCTGGCCGCGCGGCACAGATGGTTATCTTTCCCGACTTGAATACGAACCCCAGCCACTGTCCCGGGTAGAAGCCCGATATGCATCGTACTCCCTGGAGACTCGCTGCGGCGCTGTCTGTTGTAGCTGCCGCCGCGTGCCGGCCGGAATTCCAACTCAAGAAATTCACGACGAACGAGGCTTTGTATACAGCCTCGATGTCGGAGTTCCAGCGCCATCACTGGGACAACGCGATTTCAGGCTTCGAGAAGCTGACCTCCGACCTGCCGCCGCGCGACTCGTTGTTGCCGCGTTCCTATTGGTACCTGGCGACGTCGCACGCCCGCAACGGCGAGAACCTGCTCGCCGCGCAGAGCTATAGCCGACTCGTCGAGTCGTTCCCCGACGATTCGCTCGCTGACGACGCCGCGCTCGGCGCGGCGCAGTCGTACAAGAAGATGTGGCGTAAGCCGGAGCTCGACGCGACGTACGGTGAGCAGGCGTTGGCGTCGTACAATACGCTGATCGGCCTGTACGGGACCACGTCGCCGCTCGCGAAGCAGGCGCAGGACGACATCGCCGACCTCGAGAACTGGTTCGCGATCAAGGACTACGACGCCGGTATGTACTATTTCCGGCGGAAGGCGTTCATCTCGGCCTCGTTGTACTTCAAGGACGTGCTGTCGAAGTATCCCTCGACTCCCACGGCCCTCGACGCTGGCGTCAAGTTGGTCGACGCGTACAAACAAGATCACTACCGCGAGGACGCGTCCGACCTGTGCGGGCAGTTGAATCAGCGGTATGGCGGCGACAAGAAGGTGCGCGACGTTTGCACCGGCGTCGCCCCCCCGGCGGCCACCAAGCCTGATTCCGCGCCGCCTGCGGTTGGACCGCCACCGGCCAAGCCGCCGCCGTTCTGATCAATGCGGATCGGGCTCCTCGGGGGGAGCTTCGATCCCCCCCATAACGGGCATGTGCTGGCGGCCAGCGACGTCCACGACGCGCTGCAGCTCGATCGCGTCGTGTTCATTCCGGCAGCGGTGCAACCGCTCAAAGCAGGGCAGGCGGGCGCCACGGCCGATCAACGTTTGCTGATGGTGCGGGCGCTCGTCGGGCACGACCCTCGCTTCGACGTCAGTGCGGTCGAAATCGAGCGAGGCGGGTTATCTTACACGGTTGACACGTTGACGACCTTGGCCGCGGCATGGCCGGGGGCAGAGCTCTTCTGGCTCGTGGGCGCGGACGTGCTAGCCACGTTTCCAAAGTGGCGAGCGCCGGAGCGAATCGTGGAGCTTGCCACCGTCGTAGTCATGGAGCGGACGGACGAGGCACCTGATCTGTCGCGCATGCCGGGGAAGCCAATCGCCCTCCACACGCGACGGATCGATATCTCGTCGACGGAGATTCGCCACCGCGTCAACGCAGGGAAGTCGATACTGGGATTCGTGCCGGATGCCGTCGCCGACTACATCGTGACGGAACGGCTGTACCGATAGGGGATAGCATGCTCAAGCGAGTCATCAACGCGGTCATCGGGAACCGACACGAACGCGAGCGGAAGAAAATCCAGCCGATCGTCGACGAGATCAACGCGGAATACGCGCGTCTCCAGTCGGTGTCGGAGGACGAGCTGCGCGCGCAGACGGCCAAGTTCCGCGGCATCCTCAAGGAGCGCACCGCTGCGCTCGAGGCACGCGTCGCGGAGTTGAAGGACGCCAAGCATGCGGCGAGCGACGCCGTTGAGCGCGACCGGATCGACACCGAATTGAGCGGTGCCGACGGACGCGGCGGCGCGGAAGGCGAGTTGCGCGCCGAGATCGCGGAAGTGCTCGATGAGATTCTGCCCGAGGCGTTCGCGACGGTTCGCGAAGCGGCCCGCCGCCTGTGTGGAACGACGGCCATGGTCACCGGCCGCGAGCTCCCGTGGGACATGGTGCACTACGACGTGCAGTTGATGGGCGGCATCCAACTGCACTTCGGCAAGATCGCGGAAATGGCGACCGGCGAAGGCAAGACGCTGGTCGCGACGCTGCCGCTGTATCTGAATGCGCTGCCTGGCAAAGGCGCGCATCTCGTCACGGTCAACTCGTACCTGGCCCGCCGCGACTCGCAGTGGATGGGGCACGTCTATTCGTACCTGGGTCTCACTGTCGGATGTCTCGACGATACGGAGCCGGGCACGTTCGAGCGCCGCGCCGCGTACTTCTCCGACATCACGTACGGGACGAACAACGAGTTCGGCTTCGACTATCTGCGCGACAACATGGTCGTGTCGCTCGATCAGCGCGTGCAGCGGTCGCACACGTATGCGATCGTCGACGAAGTGGACTCCGTGCTCGTGGACGAAGCGCGCACACCGTTGATCATTTCCGGCCCGGTCGGAAACGACAACGACGGGGCGTACTTCGAGCACAATGCGGCTGTCGGTCGTCTCGCGCGCCGCCAGACGGAACTCGTGAACACGCTCGTGGGCGAAGCGGAGCGCGATCTGGAGTCGGGCGACACGCACGACGCGGCGCTCAAGTTGTACAAGGCGCAGCTCGGGAATCCCAAGTCGCGGCGCTTGATGAAAGTGTTACAGGAGCAGGGGAACAAGCAGCTCGTGCAGAAGATGGAGCTCGAGCACATCTCCGATCGGCGGCTGCCGGCGTCGAAGCAGATCTACCGCGAGCTCGAAGACGATTTGCTGTTCGTGCTCGACGAGAAAGGCCACTCGGTGCACCTCACGGATCAAGGCGTCGAGTTCATGTCACCGCAAGATCCGGAGGCGTTCATTCTCCCGGATCTGTCGCAGGAAGTGCATCGCATCGATCACGACCACGATATGACGGCGGAAGAACGCCTCGCGGCGCGCCGCCAGATCGAGACGGATTATGCGGCGAAGGCAGAGCGACTGAACATCGTCCATCAGCTGCTGCGTGCGCACGGCCTGTACGAGAAGGACGTGAACTACGTCGTGCAGGAAGGCGAAGTATTGATCGTCGACGAGAACACCGGCCGCACGATGCCAGGGCGTCGGTGGTCGGAGGGTTTGCATCAAGCGGTCGAGGCCAAGGAAGGCGTGCGCGTCAAAGGCGAGACGCAGACCATGGCTACGATCACGATTCAGAACTACTTCCGCATGTACGACAAGCTCGCCGGCATGACGGGTACCGCCGAAACGGAAGAGACCGAGTTCTTCGAGATCTACGGGCTCGAGGTCGCGGTCATTCCGACGAACCGGCCCATCGTGCGCGAGGATCGCCAGGATCTCGTCTACAAGACGCGGCGTGAGAAGTACAACGCCATCGTCGAAGAGACGCGCCGCCTGCACGAGCTGGGCTATCCGGTGCTCGTCGGCACGACGAGCGTCGACGCGTCGGAGACGCTGTCGAAGATGTTCAGCCGCGGCGGCATTCAGCACAACGTGCTCAACGCCAAGTATCACCAGCGTGAGGCCGAGATCGTCGCCGGCGCGGGTCAGCCGAGTGCAGTCACCATCGCGACGAACATGGCGGGCCGCGGCACCGACATCAAACTCGGCGGCGGCGTCACCGATCCCAAGGCGTCGAAGGTGAAGGATCCGGACGGGAAAGACATCAACATCATGGAGATCGGCGGATTGCACATCGTCGGCTCCGAGCGCCACGAGTCACGGCGCATCGACCGGCAGTTGCGCGGCCGCGCCGGCCGTCAGGGCGATCCGGGTTCGTCGCAGTTCTTCCTCTCGCTCGAGGACGACCTGATGCGCTTGTTCGGGTCGGAGCGCATTGCGTCGCTCATGGACCGCATGGGCGCGCAGGAAGGCGAAATGCTCACGCACTCGCTCATCACGCGCTCGATCGAGGGCGCGCAGAAGCGTGTCGAGCTCCAGAACTTTCAGGCTCGTAAGCGTTTGCTCGATTACGACGACGTGATGAATCAGCAGCGCGAGGTGATCTACTCGCTGCGGAGCTTCGCGCTCGAGGGCGGGGAAGAGCTCAAGGGCGAATCGATCAAGATGATCGACAAGGCGATCGCGCATCGCATCGAGACGGCGCTGGCCGAGTACGAGGAAGCGACGCAGTGGGATTTCGATTTGTTGCAGCAAGATTTGCTCATGCACTACTTGCTGCAGGTGCCGGAGTACGCGGATCACGATCTGCGTCCGGTCGACGAGCCGACGGCGCAGCAGGTCGCGGTTGCCGCCGCGAAGAAGGCGTTCTGGGCAAAGCTCGAGAGCCTCGATGCCGTGCGTGACGAGACGGGTACGCCGTACGGCGGCCGCCTTCTCTCGCTCGTGATGCTCAACGTGCTGGACGAGAAGTGGAAGGATCACCTCTACGATCTCGATCAGCTCCGGAACTCGATTCACTACCGGTCGTGGGGTCAGTCCGACCCGCTCATCGAGTACAAGCAGGAAGCGTACAAGATGTTCGTCGACCTGATGAACGACATCTACAACACGTTCACCGAGCGTTTCCTCAAGGTGCAGTTGATCCTCGAGCCGCCACCGCAGCCGGCAATGCCGGAGCCGGTGGTGCGTCCGACGAAACGCTACAACGCGCTCGGCATTCTCGAGGACATTCCAGCGGACGACGCACAAAATCCGCCGGACGGGACGGATGCCGCGGTCGACATCGGTCCGGCCGAGACGCCGGCTGCCAAGCCGGTCACGGCGCGAAAGGATCCGACGATCGTGGGCGCGGGCCGCGTCCGGTCATTCGACAATGCGCCGCCGGCCAACATCGATTGGGCGACTGTGGGACGCAACGATCCGTGTCCGTGCGGGTCGGGGAAGAAGTTCAAGAAGTGTCATGGGGTCAATTCGTAAAGGGTCGGCTGTTAGAGAGTAGTGATCAGCGGCCCGTGCGGCACGAGCGGCACGTCGGCTCCGTCCTTCGGGATAGTTGGAACACTTTGAACGCGAAGAACTGCACATGAACGCGAATAAACCAGAACCGCGGGCACGCGCCGACGTTGACTGGTTTATTCGCGTTCATGTGCAGTTCTTCGCGTTGATCTCCTTGCAACTGTCCCAGTCTTGGGCTGGCGCGCGGTCCCGGTAGCGTCCCGCGTCCCGCGGCGGCATTCGCGGGCTGACGCCTGCACGAATTCGATGACGCCGCTCAGGATCGCGCCTCGCATGCTCCTCCGATCCCATCCCGGAGTGGCCGCATGTCTGGTCTCGAGCCCCGAAAAGCGTTAACTATTCGAGAGTTGCCTCGGTCCGAGCGGCCGCGGGAACGATTGGTCGACCTGGGTGCCGCATCGCTCAGCACGGCGGAGCTGTTGGCGATCCTGCTCGGATCGGGCGGAGCGGGCCGATCGGCGGTGCAGTTGGGGCAATCAGTGCTGGCCGAAGCCGGCGGGGCACTGCGATGGATTGCTCGCCAGCCAGTCGCCGCACTTACGACTGTTTGCGGGGTAGGAATGGTACGCGCCGTCACGATTCATGCGTCACTCGAGCTCGGACGGCGAATGGCACTCGAAGGACGGCAGGACGGCGTACCGGTACGGTCGCCTCGTGACGTCGTCGACTATTTCGCGCCGCGAATGGAAGATCTTCCGGTCGAGGAGTTCCATGTCGCCGTACTCGACGCGCAGCATCGCATGGAGCGCGACATCACGGTGACACGCGGCATTCTCAACTCGTCACTCGTGCATCCGCGCGAGGTCTTTCGTGAGGCCATCGCCGAGCGGGCGGCGGCGGTGATTCTCGTGCACAACCACCCGAGCGGCGATCCGGCGCCGTCGGTCGACGACAAAAAGGTGACGGACCAACTGGTGGCGGCCGGTCAGTTACTCGACATTCCGGTACACGACCACGTGATCATCGGACGTGGACGATATACGAGTTTCGCGGAGGCGGGATTACTGTGACGGCAGCAGCGGAGCGGGAACTGATTCCTGGGTGGAGCGAGGACGAGCTTCCGTTGCACGACAAGCTCGATCGCGACATTCTGCTCCGCGCCTATCGGTTCAGCGAGGCGGCGCATCGCGGCCAGCTGCGCAACTCCGGCGATCCGTACATCACGCACTCGGTGGAGGTCGCCAAGATCCTCGCCGATCTCCAGCTCGACTCCACGACGGTGGCGAGCGGACTCCTGCACGATGTCATCGAAGACACGTCGTACACTCTCGCCGACGTCGAAGCCGAGTTCGGCAAAGAGGTCGCGGCGATCGTCGACGGTCTGACGAAGATCGCCAAGCTGCCGACCGGCGGCTCGAGCCAGGACCGACAGGTCGAGAGCTACCGCAAGCTGCTGCTGTCGATCGCCAAAGATGCGCGCGTCATCATCGTCAAGCTGGCGGACCGCCTGCACAACATGCGGACGCTCGACTGGCTGCCGCCGGAGAAGCGCCGCCGCATCGCCCAAGAGACGCGCGACCTCTACGCGCCGCTCGCGCATCGCTTCGGTATGGCGAAGCTGCGCTGGGAGCTCGAGGACCTCGCGTTCAAACATCTTGAATCAGACGAGTATAAAGCCCTAGCCCGCCAGGTATCGCAGAAACGGGTCGAGCGCGAAGCGCTGGTCAAGCAGATGGCCGATCCGCTCGTGACGCGGCTCAACGACGCCGGCATTCAGAACGTCGACGTCGTGGGGCGACCCAAGCATTTGTGGTCGATCTACAAGAAGATGAAGCAGCGCGAGAAACCGTACGAGGAGATCTACGATCTGCTCGCCATTCGCGTGCTCGTCAACTCGGTTCCCGACTGCTACCACGCCCTCGGCGTCATTCACGACGGCTGGACCCCGGTGCAGGAGCGCATCAAGGACTACATCGCGCAGCCGAAGTCGAACGGGTATCAGTCGCTGCACACCACGGTGTTCGGACCGGGCCGGCAGTTGTACGAAGTCCAGATCCGCACGCGCGAGATGCATCGCACCGCGGACTTCGGCATCGCGGCCCACTGGCGCTACAAGGAGGACGCAAAGAGCGACGAGCTCGATCGCCATCTGTCTTGGTTCCGGCAGGTGCTCGAGTTGCAGATGGACGCGAAGACGCCCGACGAGTTCCTCGAGTTCCTCAAGCTCGATCTCTACGCCGACGAAATCTTCGTCTTCACGCCCACGGGCGACGTCTTTCAGCTGCCGAAAGGCGCCACGCCGCTCGACTTCGCGTTCGCGGTGCACACCGAAATTGGGCTGCACTGCGCGGGTGCGCGCGTCAACGGGCGCATCGCGCCGCTGTCGCGCGCGCTCAGGAATTCGGAGACGGTCGAGATCATCACCTCGACTACCGCCAAGCCGACGCGCGATTGGTTGGCGCACGTCCGCACCGGCCGCGCGCGCCACAAGATCCGGCAGGTGCTCAAGCGCGAGTCGCAGACGTCGGCGGAGAAGCTCGGACAGGAGATGCTGGAGCGTGAGATCAAGCGGCGGCGGATGACGAAGCCGACGGACGATCAACTCGACACGGCGGCGCTCGCGATCGGTCTCACCGACGCGACGCACTTGTTGGCGTCGATCGGCCAGGGCGACGTGAACGTCACGCTCGTGATCAAGCAGCTCTTCCCGGAGCTCGAAGAGGGAGAGGCGCCAAAGCCCACGGTGTTCGAGCGGCTCGTCGACCGGATGCGGGGCGCCAACAACACGAAGGGCGTTCGCATCCAGGGCGTCGACGGCTTGATGGTGCGCTACGCGCAATGCTGTCAGCCGGTGCCCGGCGATCCCGTCGTCGGCTACGTCACGCGCGGCCGCGGCGTGAGCATTCACCGCGCCGACTGCCCGAACCTCTTGCTGCTCGCGCACGAGCCGGAGCGGCGGCTGGAGATCGATTGGCAAGAAGCGCAGGGCGAGCGCTTCGTGGTGCGCTTGGCGCTCGAGGGCAACGACCGGCGCGGTCTCTACGCCGACGTCGCGGCCGCCGTCAGCTCGACGGGGACGGACATCAAGAGCATGGATCTCAAGAGCACCGACGGCCGCACGGCCGGCTCGATTCTCGTCGAGGTGGAGAATCTCACGCACCTCGAGAAGATCATTAAGGCGACGCGGCGGATCAAAGGCATCTCGGACGTATCGCGCCGCGAGCGCTTGACGGCCGATACGTAAGGGCGCACGTACGCTTGGCGGTCTGAGTAAATCTGCCGCTTAAAGACTTGACATGAGCGTTTGGATGACGAACTCTAGACGTCATCCTGCTCCGAGAGGCATCATGCGCGTCGGTGTGCTGTGCAGCCTTGGGTTGAGTGCACTCGTTGCCGCGGCCGTGCCGCTCGGGGCGCAACGCGATAGCGCGGCGGAGGGTGCCAATCGATCGGCGCCGAATGCCAAAGTGACGCTCGCCTCGTCGGTCCGGCATCCCGGCCGAATCCTCGGCGTCTTCGACGACGAAACTGGCGCCCCCATCGCGGCCGCCGAGGTGATCGATCTGTTCACCGGCGGGGACGCGCATACCGAGAAGCATGGGCTCGTGGAGTTGTCGCAATTTCAACAGCGGAACGACTCGGCGGCCGTACGAATCCGCAAGATCGGGTATGCCGACACGAGTTTGATCGTGATGGTCGGGCCGGCGGATACCGTGCCGGTGCCGATCAACCTGCATCGCGCCGCCATCGACTTGCCCGCGCTCATTTCGCACGCGACGGAGACGGCGTCGACGTTGGACAGCCGGCGTCTGGCCGAGTTCGAGTTTCGGCGAAAGATGGGGATGGGATACTACGTGGATGGAGCCGAGCTCCGCGATCACGCCGACAATCGGGTGTTCGGCGACTACCTCATATCGCGGTTTCCGAGACTCTCGCTCCTCACAGCTCGCGACGGCACCGAATACCTGGCCCAGTCCGGCACGCACTGTCCGGTATCGATCTATGTGGACGGCGCGGTCGTCTACAAGCCTGGTATGTCGTCGTCGGTTGAGGAGTTCCGAAACTACAAGTCCGAAGACTTTGTGGCAGTCGAGTGGTACTCTGGTGCCGCGACCGTTCCGACCGAGTATGGTGGCACCGGTGCGACTTGCGGCGTCTTGCTGCTCTGGCGGCGAACCCACTGAGTCGTTTCGAGCCAGCTGAACGCGTCGCCGGACTGCGTTATTTCGGGACGGTGGAATCCACCGGCGGCCGAATCCGCCAGATCGAGTAGTCGTCGGTGTCGTAGAGCTTCTGCCCGACCGCCGCCACCTTCGACATCAAAACAGAATCACGCTCGGCGATGAGCGTATCGATCGGGGCGCGATACTGCTCCGGATTCCCCCAGAAGCGCCAGAATCCGTAGCGGCCGAGGATGTAGTAGTAGCTCTTGTCGTACATCTCGTCGGTCAGGTGCTTGTGCTCGACGAAGATGGCGCCGGTCGGTGTGCCGGAAAGCGGGTGCGTGCGAGGATTCGCCATCGACTCGAGGGCGATGTCCGCCACACCGGGCGGAATGAGAATCATCGTATTGGTATTACGATGGAAGTAATACCTGTACGGCGCGTCGAAGGTGTGGTTGACCAGGATGTGCTGGCCGCGCGCGCTCACCGAGTCGAGTCGCGCCGCGAGCGACGCAATCGTGCTCCGCTGAAAGAATGCCTTCTTGAAGCTGGCCGTTTCCGCGACCGAGTTCACGATGAGCGCAACGGCGAGTGTGAGTCCCATCGCGGCCACGAGACGATTGCGATCTCGCGCGAGGAGCGCGATCAGCGCGCCCGAGGCCACCGCGTAGAATGGCAAGACGAGCAAAGTCGGGTAGTACTGTCCAACCCAGAGCTCGACGAACAGACACAAGAACGGCAGCGCGGCCAGGAACAAGATCCACGGATTCGGCCCTTCGAACGTGAATGCCTCGGACCGCGCTGCCCAGCGCGCACGCAGCAGCGGAAACACCGCCCAGAACACCGCGATCGGGAAGAAGAGCAGCGAGAAGAAGCGCTCGATGCGACCGTACGCGACCGGAATGATTCCGTTCTGATAATGCGTTCGAGTGACGGCGTCCGTCGCGCGTTCAGTAAACTGGAATCGCAGGTCTTGGATCCCGCCTGAGATGCCGCCCAACGCCCACGCGTTCGTGCTGAACTTGAGCAACACCGCGGCAACGGCGAACGCGGCCAGCGTGGCGAGCGGTGCGAGCACGCGCTTGTCGAACACCGCCTTGTAGTGTCCGACGAGGATGATCGCGACGAGCAGCGGCGTGAAGAACCAATAATTGTACGACGCGAAAAACGTGAACGTCATGAAAATCCCGGACACGACGAGCCACCGGCGTCGCTGCGTGTCGTCGAGATACCGCGTCAGGAAGTAGAGACAGCCGAATCCGAAAAACGCGCCGTACGGTTCTTCATGCAGATAGTCGGCGTGCTGGAGCCACAGTGGATTGATCACCCACAACGCCAGCGCCATCTGGCCCGTGGCGCGCTGCCAGTACCGGCAGATGACCTGGTAGACGAAGAACAACGCACTGAACGAGAACCCGAGCGCCACGAATCGGAACTGCACGATGTCCGACAGGTGGAACACTACGCGAAGCATGCCGTTCATCAGATCCGGCAACTGCGGGTAGTGCGTGTACAGCAGCATCCGATCTTCGTTGGTCAGATACTGAGGATCGATCAGAAATGGCGTCAGGCGTAAATGGAGGAATCCGTACGTCGCGAAGTTTCTGCCGGAGTTCATCACGTTGTAGTCCGACATCGAATCGCCCCAGTTGAGCCGCGGCGGATCGAACGCGTGGACGACGCAATACACGAGTACCAGCGCGACGCAAACGAACCCGATGTTGTTCCAGGCGGCTGTGACGAACCGCTTCATTGCGGCACCGCGCGCCGGCGATGCACCGGATATTCGATCGGCGTCCAGCCGAGCGGGGCGGCCGCAACGTCGCCAAACAGTCCCTGAATGCAGCGATTGTCGCCGCGACAGGGTGGCTCTTCGCTAGTGTGAACGCACGGCGAGCAAGCGATCTTGCGGTAGTGCACGCGCTCCTCGATGTCCCAGGTATTTCGCAGTCGCGTTGCCGGATCGGTTGGTCCCCAGTAGGACAGACAATCCAAGCCAGCGATGCGCGCGATGTGCAGCAAACTCGAATCGATGCCCCAAAACTCGCCGCACTCGAACACGCGGCTCACCGACTGACGGAGTGACAGCTCTCCGCAACAGTTGAGCAATTCGAGTGACGGATAGCGCGGCCGAATCTGATCGATGATCTCTTGCGCGCGCGCACGATCGCTTGGGCCGCCCAAGAACGCGAACGTCCGATGTTCGTCGCGGACGTTGTCGCGGAACACCGTGGCCCACTGTGCCGAGGACAACATGCGCTCCTGCCCGAGATCGGAGCACGCGAAGCCCACCGCCACCTGCGACGCATCTCGCTCCGCCGACGGACTCGCGCCCGTCGCGCGCTGCAACGCGGCACGACACTCCTCGCGTGTGGCGATGGAACTGCCAAGCAGCGCGCCGATGCGATCATAGAAGTGGTAACTCGCCGACGAGCGATTGAAGAACACGAGGTGCGACGCGAGTCCGCGCCGCCAGAAGATGTCCTCGAGCCAGAAGCTGATCCGGTTGCGCGCCATCGTGAGCGTCGTGAACACGGTGGTCAGCTTGCTATGCACTTCCAAGTCGACGATGCAGTCGGCGCCGCGGGTGCGAAGCAGCGCCGCGAGTCCGGACCGGAACACCCGAAGTGGTCCGCCGACGTCGATGACACGATACTCGTCGAAGACGTCCATCAGTTCCGCGAACGGTTTGACCGACGCCGTCGTGATGAGCACCATCTTCACGCCGGGATTCGCGCGGCGAAATCCGAGCAGCATCGGCATGGCAAGCAGCAAGCTTCCGCCGCCGAGCATTTTCACCCAGACGACTTCTTTGCCGATCGTGAGGCGGTGGTCGCGACGCAGCAGAAGCCCGAGCAGCATGGTCGCGGGCCGGAGCACCGCAATTCCGATCCGGCCGACGTACTTGTCGAAAGTCTGTTGCGTCCGAAGCTGCATACTACTCGGACGGATTTCTGTGCCCAGAGGTATCAAGCCGCGCGAGCGCGATCGTTACTTCGTGGTGTCCGTGTACGACGTGACCAGATCGCGCAGCCAAGGCGCCGCACCGCGGTCGATGGGCCGCACCCACACGCGAATGGTGTGCGCGGTCCAACTGGCGCCCGGAAGGAGCGAGTAGGTGGCGAAATGCAGTGTCGGCTGCTGACCCGGAGCGACGACCAACGGAAATCGCGTTTGATGCACCCACGGGTCGAGCGAAATCGGCATGTCGCTCATCGCCCCGGCCACCTGAACCAAATAGCGCGGACTCGCTCCGACCATCGGCACGCCGTGAAGCGGATTGTGCGTGTCGTACGCGATGTCGATTTCCACGAGCGTTGCGTCCGTAGAGAGTGTCGCCGGAATCGGCGGAAGTCGTACGTCCATCATGCCCGCAGGTACGTTCATCGTTCCGATCAACTGCGGACTCGGCGCCGGCGTCTGGCGGCGGCTCCAGAAGATCGACCATGGCGTCAATGCGTCGACGGAGTACGACTGCAGCACGTCGTCATAGAATGCCCAGTCGTTGTTCTCGATCCACTGCTCGTACTGCGTGTAGCGCGGGCGAACGGTTTGTACGAGCGCCGGTGCGGTCGCCTGAAATTTGTCGACATACGCTTGGCGATTGGCCGGTCCAAGCGCATGGATGATGTAGTCGAACGACGGGTGGAACATGCCGTTTCGCGCCTCGAGCCAGCCGGCGTAGGTCGACCAGAGCGTCGGCAGTTCGCCCTTTGGCCCGCGATGCGCGTCGACTTCCGCCTGGGCTTCGCGCAACGTCTCGGGCCAGATGCCATCGAGGCCGAAGCGCTCTCCGTGCACGAAGTGATCGCGCACGATATGGGGAAGCGAGACGCCGATCGCGGATGCGATCAGGGGAATCGTGAGGAGACACCAGGCGACAACGACCGCTGCGACAAACGCGGTGAGCTGTGGGACGGCCAGCCACAGTGCTCGGTGGGCACGTTCGTCGCGGCGCGCGGCAAGCTCGTTGCCCTCGAGGAGTCCGATGATCAGCAGGACGCGCCAGCAGGGTTGGACATATGCGAATGTGAATACGCCGAGCAGCGAGGCGCAGGACACGAGGCCGTAGACCGCCAGAACGGCGAGCGCAAACGCCTGCTGGCCCACGTCGCCATTCGGGCGTCGCCAGAGTCGACGGAGATACATGACAGCCGCGGCGACACCGAGAAGGATCGCTCCGCTGATCATCCGTGCGGTGAGCATCAGCTTCGGGACCGCGCGCCACCCCGGCACGAACACGTTGGGCGGCGCTCCGAAGAACCAATACTGGTCCATCGGTATGAGGCGGTAGTTGTAGCGCAGGGCGCCGCGCATTCCGGCAAATCCGGCGACCGCGCTGAGGGCCACCACGAGCGTCGCTGCGGCGAGCGCCAGTGTCAGCACCAGCTCGATCGCTTGATCTCGCTTGCCCTCGCGCCGCGCGATCGCCACGCCCGAGACGAGCACATAGGCGAGACACACGGCCAGCCCTTGTTCGGTGCTGAAGAAGAGCGCGGCACCAAGCGCGAGACCGACGCTCGTGATTCGCGCGCGCCCCGAGGGGGCGAGGTAGAGAATCACCGGCAGGAGCGTCGGAAGCGCCGATCGAACGCCGAGCATGCCGTTCACGGCGAACAGAATGGCCGACAAGTGCAGAATGAACGACGCCGCGATCGCGACTGCCGTGAGGCAGAACGCCTGACGCCACGTCGTCAGGAATGCGCGGAAGACAATGAGATAGATCGCCGGAAATGCGATCGCACTGAGGAGCTCACGCGACAGCTCCGATCCGCGCAACTCACCGCCGAGCAGGCGATAGAGCCAGTAGTAGACGTAGGGCAGGCCGAGGCCGTGAAAGAACTGGAAGTCGACGCCGGGTCGAAACCCCGCCTGGATGCGACGCAGCGCGTCGTAGAGCTGAAACGGACCGTCGATCGCGACGCCGGCAAAGTGCATGGCCGCCTCGTACGCGACGACCAACATCGCGAGCGTGAACAGCGCCACGATTCCGCCCCAGACGATGGCACTCGCGCGCGATTCGTCGCTGACGTTCCACTGTTCCGTGCTCAGACCAGGCTCCTTGCGTAGATGTACCCGAACAAACGCCGATGCCGGTGTTATATTACCGTCCATGTCGCGCGCCGAATTCGACCTCCAAGCTCCATTTCAGCCGGCTGGCGACCAGCCGAAGGCAATCGCCGAGTTGTCGGCTGGCCTCACGCGCGGCGATCGATTTCAGACGCTGCTTGGTGTCACCGGCTCCGGCAAGACAATGACGCTCGCCAACGTCATCAAGCATCATGGCCGGCCGACATTGGTGTTGTCGCACAACAAGACGCTCGCCGCGCAGCTCTATGGAGAGCTCAAGAGCTTCTTCCCGCACAACGCCGTCGAGTACTTCATCTCGTACTACGACTACTATCAGCCGGAAGCGTACGTCCCGACGACCGACACGTACATCGAGAAGGACGCGTCGATCAACGAGGACATCGACCGCCTGCGGCTGCGCGCCACCTCGAGCCTCATGGAGCGCGACGACGTCGTCATCGTCGCCACGGTGTCGGCAATCTATGGCTTGGGTGACCCTGTTTCCTATAGAGAGCAGATGGTCACGCTCACGAAAGGGCAGAAGATCGATCGCGACGAGATTCTGCGCTCGCTCGTGCGCATTCAGTACGGACGGAACGACGTCTCGTTCGAGCGCGGCACGTTCCGCGTCCGCGGCGACACGGTCGAGATCTACCCTGCGTACGAGGAGCAGGGTGTGCGCGTCGAGATGTGGGGTAGTGAGATCGAGCGCATCTCGAAGATCAACGTCCTGACTGGCGAGACGATCGCCCATCTCGAGCGCGCGGCGATCTACCCGGCGAAACACTTCGTTACCCAGCGGCCGACTTTGGAGCGCGCGGTCAAACTGATTCGTAGTGAGCTCGAGGAACGACTCGGCGAATTGCGCACCGCGGGCAAGCTGCTCGAGGCGCAGCGGCTCGAGTCGCGCACGAACTTCGACGTCGAGATGATGCTGGAGATCGGTACGTGCGCGGGCATCGAGAACTACTCGCGGTTTCTTGCCGGCCGTGAGGCGGGCGAACGTCCGGCGTGTCTCTTCGACTATTTCCCGGAAGATTTCCTCGTCGTGGTCGACGAGTCGCACGTCACGCTGCCGCAGATCGGCGGCATGTTCAACGGCGATCGCGCGCGCAAACTCACACTGGTCGAATACGGTTTCCGTCTGCCGAGCGCGCTCGACAACCGGCCGCTGATGTTCGACGAGTTTCTGGCGCTCACGCCGCGCGCGCTGTTCGCGTCAGCGACTCCGTCGGACCTCGAGCTTCGGTTGTCCGAAGGTGTCGTGGTCGAACAGATCATTCGGCCGACGTTCCTGATTGATCCGGAGATCGAGATTCGTCCGGTGCGCGGCCAGGTCGACGACCTGCTGAACGAGATTCGTATCCGCGAGCGGAGAGGAGAGCGCGTGCTCGTCACGACGCTCACGAAGCGCATGTCGGAGGATCTCACCGACTACCTGCAGCAGGTCGGCGTTCGCGTGCGCTACATGCACTCCGACATCGACGCGATCGAGCGCATGGAAATTGTCCGCGGCCTCCGACTCGGCGAATTCGACGTGCTCGTCGGCATCAACCTGCTTCGCGAAGGTCTCGACTTGCCCGAGGTGTCGCTCGTCGCGATTCTCGACGCCGATCAGGAAGGCTTCCTGCGCAGCGACCGGTCGTTGATTCAGACGGTCGGCCGCGCGGCGCGACATGTCCACGGCCGCGCGATCTTCTACGCCGACAGAATTACAGGGTCGATGTCCCGCTGCATTGACGAGACGACGCGCCGCCGCGCGATCCAGACGGCGTACAACGAAGAGCATGGCGTCACGCCGGTAACCGTGAGCAAGAGCATCGATCAGGTGCGGTTCATCACTCGCGTGGCCGATGCACGCGGCGAGGGCGATGACAAGAAGAAGAAGGTCGCGGAGCCGGCGCGCGGCTATGCGATCATGGAAACAGAATCGCTCGAGAAAATGCTTGAAGAGCAGATGCGTAACGCCGCAACAGCAATGGATTTCGAGCTCGCAGCGCAACTGCGAGATCAGCTCTTCGAGGTCCGTGCTCGCCGCGACACAAACGCCAGCGGCAAAGTCGCCGCTGGCTCGCGCCGCGGTCGCTGATGTCGCACGATCCCATCGTGCCGCCGCTGGCGGCGCACGGTCATCTGGCGTGCACGCTGGACGAGCTCGTGTCCTGGGGAACTCGCTTTGGACACGTCGCTCATGCGCCGCTCATCGTCACGATTGCCGGCGAGCTTGGAGCGGGAAAGACGACGCTCGTCCAGGCCATCTGTCGTGGCTACGGCGTCGAGGCGGAAGTCACGAGCCCCACGTTCGCGCTGGTGCATCGCTATGACGCGCCTCGCTCGCCGGTGTTTCATCTCGACCTGTATCGCCTCGAGTCGCCCGACGACCTCACGAACATCGGGTGGGATGAACTGCTCGCGGAGGACGCGTTGATTCTCGTCGAGTGGCCGGAGCGCGCTGGCGATCGGCTTCCGCGCGATCACGCACCGATCAGCCTCCAACATCTTCCGGGCGATCCGGCGCGTCGCGTGCTCTACGCGGGTGGGCATCAGTGATTACTCTCGCGCTCGACGCCTCGACGTACGACGGCGACGTCGCGGTGCTCGACGGCGATCGTGTGCTCGCCGAGCAGGCGGTTGCGATGAAGGGGGCTGACCACGAGCGGCTGATGCCCGCGGTATCGTCGGTCCTCGGGCAGGCCGGCCTCGGAGTGAAGCACGTCGAGCGCGTGGTTTGCGGCGCTGGACCGGGAAGCTTTACGAGTCTGCGCATTGCGGGCGCGATCGCGAAGGGAATCGCCATTGGCGTCGGCTGTCCGTTGTTCGCTGTGCCGTCCATGGCGTTGATCGTGGGCGGCGCCGAGCTAGGCGCCGGCCGGTATCTTGTCGCCGTGGACGCGCTCCGCTCCGAGGCGTATGTCAGTCTGTTCGACATGGACATCGCCGGAACCATCACGGAGCTCGAGCGCGCTCGGCTCGTTGCGATGGCGTCGGTGCACGAGTTGGCCGTGGAATACGGCGCGCGCGTCGTGAGTCCGACGCGAATGCCCGATGCGATTCACGCCGTCCCGCGCGCGCGGGCCGTGTCGTGGTTCGCGCGCCTTCTCGCAGCGGAAGGGCCAGTCGATCTGGGAAGCTGGGAGCCCGCGTATGGGCGATTGGCCGAAGCGCAGGTGCGGTGGGAGTCGGCGCACGGCCGGCCGTTGCCAGCCGGATGAGCGTCTCCCTCGCGCCCGCGAGTGCGGCGGATCTCGACGGGATCGTCGCGATCGAGCGAGCCGCATTCAGCGACCCGTGGTCGGCGGAATCGTTTCGCGAGGCGCTCGGTCACCCGGCCATGTACTTCGCCTGCGCTCGGACTAACGACGACGCAGTCGTCGGTTATGTTGTGGCCTGGTTTGTCGCCGACGAAGGTGAGATCGCGAATCTGGCGGTCGATCCATCGGGGTGGGGAGCGGGGGTTGGCAAGGTATTGCTCGACGCGGCGTTGGCCGAAGGCTCGCGGCGCGGGGCGGAGTCGGTGTATCTCGAAGTGCGCGACTCGAATGCTCGAGCGCGACGCTTGTATTCGTCGCGTGGATTCGAGGAGGTGGGCCGGCGCCGAGGCTATTATCGGAGTCCGGTGGAGGATGCTATCGTGCTACGGCGTAAGCAGTAGACGCATTCAACGTAAAGTAAGTTGTGAAGCCTGGAAGTCTGCAGTGGAATACGTCGCTGCGCGGGAATTTGCTTGCGCACCGGCACGGACTGGATCATACCGTGATCGGCGAGAACTTCACTCTCTCGCCAGGAGGACACTGTGAGCCGTAGCCTGAACAAAGTCACGCTGATTGGAAATCTCGGGAACGATCCCGAAGTGCGTTCGACCACCGGCGGCAACCGCGTCGCGACCTTCTCGCTCGCCACTAGCCGGTCGTGGAACGACCAGTCGGGTGCGAAGCAGGAAAAGACCGAGTGGCATCGCTGCGTCGTGTGGAACACCAAGGGTTCGACGCTCGCCGACATCGTGGAGAAGTACGTCAAGAAGGGCGACAAGCTCTACATCGAAGGGCGCATCGAGTACCGTCAGTGGCAGGACAAGGACAACCAGACCCGCTACAGCACCGAGATCAATGTTCGCGAAATGATCATGCTCGGCAGCGGGAAGGGCGGTGGTGGTGGAGACTTCGACGGCGAGAGCGCCCCGCGCCGCGCGTCGTCATCCGCGCCGAAAGCCAAAGCACCGGCGGCAGGCGGCGAAGACTTCGAAGATTTCCCCGGCGCGCTGAACGACGGCGACGACGACCTGCCGTTCTAAGTTCTGAAGTTTTGAAGCACTCGTCAGCGTTTGGTGATACCTGTCACCAAACGCTGACCCGCGTTTCCTCACCGCGCGTCGAATCGTCCCCAGCGCAGAGGCCGGCACTGCTCGCCACCTCGCTGCGGTCCGATCACGAATTCGCTGGGAGCTTGGCCTTATGGTCGTGCGGTTGGTCAACAGGCATCGTCATCGCGCGCTCGACATGCGGAGCGCTCTCGCTCCCGTCGTTGTGCTCGCCACGCTGGGTGCGAGCGCAGTGTGTCCGCGCGCCATCGCCGCGCAGCGGCCGCCGTCCACCGCGCCGACTCCGAGCGAGCACACCGTCAAGCGCGGCGACACGTTGTGGGATCTCGCAAAGACCTACTTGGGCGATTCGTTCCAGTGGCCCGAGATCTACCGGCTGAACACCGATCAGATCCAAGATCCGCACTGGATCTATCCCGGTGAAGTACTGAAGCTGCCCGGTGCGACGCCGACCGTCGCTGCGGTTGAGCCACCGCCTGCCGCGGCGACCGTGACAACCGTGACAACGCCTGCGCCAACCCCGGCACCAATGGCTGCGCCGGCACTGCGTCCCGTCGCTCCTGCATCGCCCGCTCCTACCGCAGTCGCCGTCGCGGCCCGTGATACCACGCCTGATCTCGACGGTGCTCCATCCGTGGTTCGGACTGGCGAGTATGCCGCGGCGCCGTGGGTCGACCAGAAAGGCGGCCCAGCGCGGTCAGGCTACATCATGCAGGCCGCGGACATACCTGGAATCGCGTCTGCCGACCAGTCGCGAATGAATCTCTATCAGCGCGTGCTGCTCTCGCCGCCGGCCGGTGACCCCGCGCCCGATCGGCAATTGTATCTCGCCTATCGCCTCGGACCGCTCATCGAGGCCTTCGGCCAGATCGTGATTCCAACGGGCGTGCTCGAAGTGATCACGCCAACGCACGCCGGCGAGGCCGCAACCGCGCGCGTCGTGAAGCAGTTTGGAGAAGTCTTACAGGGGCAGCGGATCATGCCGTTCGACACGAGTCCGTCGATCGTGCATGGTGCCGTCGTGTCGGTCGCGAACGGACGCACGGGTAAGATCCGGTGGATCTTGAGTGAGCCGGTGCTTCCGAGCACGCAGGACTATTTCGTGGTCGACATTCCGCGCGGCGACGCGAATCCCGGCGATCAGATCGAGCTGTACAAACCCCGCCAGCCGGCAACGGAAGGTCGCGATCTCGCGATTCCCGAGTTGCACATCGCGTGGGCGCAGGTCATTCGCGTGACGCCGTACGGCGCGACTGCGATCATCACCACGCAGGAAGAACCGAAAATCGAAGAGGGCACAGCGGCGCGCGTTGCGGCAAAGATCCCGTAAGCCGTGTTCCCGCAGTAGATTTGGGCGAGCGCCATGATCGCGATCGCCCAGTTCGCCGCCATCTCCTGTTACCTCGCCGCCGCCGCTCTCGCCGCGGTGCCGCTTGCCCGTCCGGTCCGAGCACCGGTAAGCGGTGTCATCGTTGTACTCGGTCTTGGCGTACTCTGCCACGTCGCCGCGTTGCTTTCGTTCGGCCTCGCGGCCGGCGCCGTTCCGCTCACCGGTCTTGGGCCGTCGTTGTCCTTCGCCGGACTCGTACTCGCATTCATGCTGTGGATCGTGGAAGTGCTTGCGCGAGACGTCAGTCTGACGCTCGTCGCCGCGCCACTCGCGGCGATTCCGACGATCTGCGCAAACATCATCGGTCTCACGCCTGGAAAGTCCGCGGAAGGCGCGCGTGGCGTGTGGCTGTTCTCGCACATCGCATTGAGCTTCGTCGGCATGGCGGCGTTCGCGACCGCGGCAGCCGCGGGAACCATGTATCTCCTACAGCGCCACGAGCTGAAAGCGCGCCGCTTCAAGTCGCTCTTTCGATTCTTCCCGCCGTTGGCCACGCTCGATCGCGTCAACCATCTTGCGGCCATCGCCGGCTGGCTCGGTCTCACGCTCGGCGTCGTGCTCGCGGGCACGTACTCGGTGGAATACCGGCAGCTCAATCTGCCGCAGCTCGTCTGGGGATGCGGCGCGTGGGTCGCGGTTACCCTGCTCGCCGGCGGCCGCGTGACGCGCGGCTGGCAGGCGCAACGCGCCGCGAAGTACTCCAGCGCCGCGTTCGTCGCCGTGCTCGTGCTCTACCTCGCGTTCCGCGTCGCGAGTCCGGGAACTGGTCAGTTCCTATGAGTAGTTATCCCTTGATGCTCGACGGTGACACGCTCGACGCGGTCGTGATTGGCGGGGGAGTGGTCGGCACGCGGAAAGCGCTGGCGCTGCTCGACAGCGGCGCGTCCGTGCGCGTCGTCGCGCCGTCGGTGTCGGACGCCTTGCAGAGCGCCGCCGCTGCGAACGGCCGCCTGACCATACGTCACGGTCATTACGCCACAACTGACCTCGGCGCCGCAACGCTCGTCGTCGCCGCTACCGACGACGCGGCGACCAACGCGGCCATCGCCGCCGACGCACGTGCCGCCGGCCGCCTGGTCAACGTCGCCAGCGCTCCGGAGCTCGGAAACTGCGCGACACCAGCCGTGCATCGTTCGGGCGACATCGTCGTCGCCGTGACGACGGGCGGCGTGCCGCGCGCTGCAGTCCGAATTCGCGACGCTGTCGCGCGGGTGTTCGACGGCCGATATGCGTCGGCGCTCCACGAATTGTCGGCGCTGCGGAAACGCTCGCTCGATCGCGGCGATCGCGCGCGCTGGGCCGATGCGTCCGCCGCACTGATCGGAAAGGACTTTTGCGCCGAGGTCGAATCCGGCGCCTTTGCCGAGAGGTTGGCCGAATGGCGCTGACCATCGTCGGCATCAATCACCGCGGTGCGCCGCTCGACATTCGCGAGAAGATCGCGTATCGCTCGAGCGAGATCGCGCTGGCGTTGGAAACCATCCGCGCCGAATCTGGCGCTCGCGAAGTCGTCCTGCTGTCGACGTGCAATCGCACCGAAGCGTACATCGTAGAGGACGAGGCCGACGCCGTGCCTGCCGTGTGGGCGGCGCTCTCCGTGCGACTCGGCGCTGACGCATCCGGATACGGCTACGTGCGACGCGACAAGGAGGCCGCGATTCACCTCTTCCGCGTCGCGAGCGGGCTCGATTCGATGGTCCTCGGCGAAGCGCAGATCCACGGCCAGGTGCGCGACGCGTGGGAACAGTGTCGCGCGTTCTCTGGGCCGATTCTGAATCGCCTCTTTCAGACGTCGCTCTCCGTCGCCGGTCGCGTGCGCAACGAGACGTCCATCGCGCGCGGCGCAGCATCGGTGAGCTCGGCGGCGGTACAGATCGCGAAGCAAATCTTTGGCTCACTCGCCGGCAAGCGCGCCATGGTCCTCGGCGCGGGCGAGATGGCGGAGCTGGCCCTCGAGTGCCTCGGCGATCAGGGTGTTCGCACCTCGATCGTTGCGAATCGTACGTTCGAGCGCGCGGTGGAAGTTGCGGGACGATACGGCGCCGTCGCGATGCACTACGACCAGTGCTGGAGCGCGTTGGCCGACGTCGACGTGCTCGTGTCGTCGACCGCCGCACCGCACCCGATCGTGTTCGTCAACCATGTACAGCCCGCGCTCCAATCGCGTGGCGATCGGCCGCTGTGCATTCTGGACATCGCGTTGCCGCGCGACGTCGATCCGGCGGTTGGCGAGTTGGAGAACGTCTTCCTCTACAATCTCGACGATCTGCAGGCGGTGGTCTCAGCCAATCTCGAGCGCCGGCGCGCGGAGCTGCCGACGGCCGAGCAGTTGATTGCCTCCGAGGCGGTGAAGTACTGGGACTGGGTCGCGGGCCTGGCGGCAGTGCCCGTGCTGACGGAGATGCGCTCGCGTATGGAAGATCTTCGCGTCCGCGAGCTCGCCGGCGTCCTGGGCCGTCTGAATCTGCCGCCGGCCGAACGTGCCGCGGTCGAGGAACTTACTAGAACGCTCATGAATAAATTCTTACACGAGCCAACGGTGCGGTTGCGTGCCGCGGCGGCGAACGGCCGCGGGCTCGGCGTCGTCGATACGGCGCGCTACCTGTTCGGGCTCGAGCAGCCGGCGAAAGACCCGGCCGACGAGCCGGAGCCCACGGTCAAATCGCGCACTCGCGAATGACGGGCCGCGTCCTCGTCACCGGCGGTGCAGGATTCATCGGCTCGCACGTCTGCGACCTGTTCGTCGCGCGCGGGTGGTCGGTGGACGCCCTCGATGATCTGTCGAGGGGCCAACGCGACCGCGTGCCCGATGCAGCACGCCTGGTCGTCGCCGACGTACGCTCGCCGGAGACTGCACGGCTGATCGCCGACGGCGCATACGACGCCATCGTCCACCTCGCCGCGCAGATGGACGTTCGGCGCAGCGTCGCCGATCCCGCGTTCGACGCGAGCGTCAACATCCTCGGCATTCTGAACATTCTGGAGGCGGTCCGCACCGCCTCGGCGCCTCGCAGTCCGCGCATCGCCTTCGCGTCGACCGGTGGCGCCGTGTATGGCGATCTCTCGTCACCGCCCAGCAGCGAACGCACAGGCAAGGAACCGGACTCTCCGTACGGCATCGCAAAGCTCGCGTCAGAGTACTATCTCGCGTACTACGCGCGAATTCATGGCGTGGACTCGGTGAGCGTTCGCTTCGCCAACGTCTACGGACCGCGACAGGATCCGCACGGCGAGGCGGGCGTCGTCGCAATTTTTTGCGGCCGCATCTTGGCCGGCATGCCGCTCACGGTTTTCGGCGACGGCGAGCAGACCCGCGACTACGTGCACGTCGCCGACGTCGCCGAAGCCGTGTACCTCGCCGTCACCGGGCCGAGCGTGACTGGGGCGCGCGTCGACGAACGCGCCTTCAACATCGGCACCGGCGTCGGCACGTCGGTGCGTACGCTTGCGTCGTCGTTACTCGAGGCATCGGGATCGGATTCCGCCATCGAGTTCGCACCGGAGCGCCGCGGCGAGCAGCGTCACTCGTATCTCGACGTCACCCAGGCGCGTCAAACGTTGGGCTGGGAGCCGCGCGTTGCTCTCTCCGAAGGACTTGCCGACACCTATTCGTGGTTTGCCGCGCGTGCGGCGGCGCCGTCCCTTTCTCGTACCTGACCACCGATCGTGCACTTCGTTCCTCTGCTGATCCAAGCGTCGGCCGGCGTGGTGCCGTCCGGCCCAATCGAGCTCATTCTCGGCGCGACGATGATGACGAAGGTCGTTCTCATCATCCTCGCATGTCTCTCGTTGCTGAGTTGGTCGATCATGTTCGTCGTGTGGTTGACACTCGGCAGTTCGATGCGCGCCGCCGAGCGTTTCGCGCACGACTTTGGGCTGTCGTCGCGGCTCGAGGATGCGGGCGCGTTGGCGAAGCGTTCGCCCGCGGGCGCACTGCCGCGACTGTTTCTCCGCGCGATGCACTTCGTGTCCGACGCGCGAGTCGCCAATCAGCAGGTGCGCGAGCGCGGCGGTTTCGGCGCCAGCGCAACTGATGCACCGGCGCAGGCAACGCTGAGCGGCTCGCAGATCGAGACGCTGCATCTCATTCTCGACTCCGAGGCGTCGGACGAGCGCGATCGCATCGGGCGCTTTCTCCCGTGGTTGGCCACGATCGGCTCGGCGAGTCCGCTCATTGGGCTTCTCGGAACGGTGCTCGGTATCATCGAAGCGTTCATCGGCATCGCGTCAAAGGGCTCCGGAAACATCTCGGCCGTTGCGCCTGGCGTTGCCGAGGCGCTGATCGCAACGGCGGCGGCGCTCTGCGTCGCGATCCCCGCGACGTTTGGCTACAACATCTTCGCGAACAAGCTCAATCGCCTCGACGCGCGCATGGAAAGCTTCAGCACGGCGGTGATCGCGCTGCTCGTGCGCGAAGGACGGATCTAACGTGTCGAGGCGCCGCCGCGACCGCCGCTTCGCTCTCAACGCCGATGTGAACGTCGTCAGTCTCATCGACGTGATGTTGCTGCTGCTCATCATCTTCATGCTCACCGCGCCAATGATGCAGGGCGGCATCGACATCACGCTGCCGACGACCGAGGCGAAGCCGCTCCAGTCGAAAGACGGACTGTCGGTCACGGTCGACCGGACGGGACAGATCTCGATCGACAACGAGCATTATTCGCTGGCCGAATTTCGCCTCGTTTTCAAGTCCATCTCGGCGAACCGAACCCGGAACGGCGTGTATCTCCAAGCAGACAAGAACGTGCCGTACGGCACCGTGGCCCAACTGCTGGCCATCATCCGCGCAAACGGAGTGAGCAACGTGGGTCTCGTCACCGAGCCCGAGGAGATTCGATAGCGTGAGTGCGGCGCCCGCACCGCGTCTCACGGGCGGCCTGATGGCGTCGATCGTTTTTCACGGCGCGCTGATCGCCGGGTTGTTCGCGCTGCGGCCGCCCGCCGCGCCGATGCAGCCTCCCATGTACCGCGTGCAACTCATTGCTGCGCCCGCCGGAGACATGGCTGCTGGTGTGGTGCAGGACGCGCCGCCGACGCCGCCGGTCGAGAAGCCGGCACCGGTGACTCCGCCGCCCGCTGAGCAGCCGACGACGACGAAAGAGACCGTTCCCGCGAAGAAAAAAGCACCTACTGCAAAACCAGTAGCAAAACGCGCGACGCCATCACCGCGCGCTGCGACACCGCCGCCGAAAAAAGAGGTCGCGAAAACTGATGAGCCACAGCCCACCGCCGGCGGCGGCCCGGTTGGCGGAAAGGGAACCGACGTCGCGAACGTCGACACGCCGGGAATCGATTTTCCGTATCCTGCCTACACCACGAACATCGTCTCGCAGTTGCTTCGGCGATTTGGTGCGATGCAAGGTACGCTCACCGCGACGGTGCGTTTCGTCATTCGTCGCGACGGAACTGTCGATCCCGAAAGCATCAAGATCGTGACGCATTCGGGGAGCTATCCGTTCGATCTGAAAGCGTATGGCGCGGTGGAGTCGGCGGCGAATGCGAAAGCGTTCGGACCGTTACCTCCCGGTTTCAATGAAGACATTCTGCCAGTGACGTTCCGCTTCTCTCCTTCGCTCAATCCATGACGCGTCTCGTTCGATCGCTCTGCGTGCTCGCCGGACTTGCCCTCGTGACACCGCATGCCGCTCATGCGCAGGACACGACGTATCGCGGCATCTTCCTCGGCGGGACGTACGATCCGTTGCGCGACAAGGTGGGCATTGCGGTGCTGCCTGTCGCGGGCGCGTTCGGCGATTCGGTGCGCGCGATCGTGCAGCGCGACCTCGATTTCAGCGATCGCTTCACGGTGATTCCGATCGACAGCGCCGATCCAGCAGCGCTTCGGCCCGGTGGAACGGGGACCGGTTTGAACTATCCGATCTTTGCGCGACTCAAGGTCACCGCCGTCGTGCAGATCACTGCCGTGCCCACGGGGCTCCACGTCGCACTGCACAACGTCACGCAGGGCCAGGTCGTCAATGTCACCGAAGTCGCGCTGCCGTCCGCGGCGCTCGGTCGCGATTGGCGGATGTCCGTCCATCGGGTGTCGGACGAGATCGAGCGCTGGGTGACCGGGCAGAGCGGCATTGCTGCGACGCGCGTCGCGTATCTGCGCGGGCAGTCGATTCGCGTCGTCGACAGCGACGGCGCCAACGAGATCACGGTGCCGACGGACCAGAATGGCTTCAGCCCCGCGTGGAGCCCGGACGGCTCCATGATCGCCTACAGCACGTTCGGCAATGTGCCGTCGCGCGTCGTGCTGATCGATCTCGCGACTGGTCGCTCGCGGACGTTGGCGACCGCGCCGAAGAACTCGCTGTACATCACACCGGAGTTTACCGCGGACGGCAAGTCGATCGTCTTCTCACGGTCGGGCGACGAGGGGTCGGACATCTACGAGGTAAGCGTGACGGCCGGCGGCGCTCCGAGTCGATTGAATGACGGGAAGGGGACGGAAAACACCAATCCCACCGCGAGTCCGGATGGCCACAGGATTGTCTTTGTATCTGGCAGACTGGGGCACCCGGAGTTGTATATTATGGACTCCGATGGAACTAACGTCGGGCAGCTGACGGAATACGATTTCTCCGACAACAACTATCGGTCTGATCCGGATTGGTCTCCGGACGGTCGTGTGATTGCCTACCAAGAGCGGCTTAGCGGTCGCTTCCAGATCAGAACCATTCCGGCGGCTGGTGGAACACCCAAGCTGTTGACCAGCGAGGGAGAGAATCAGCAGCCGTCGTGGGCGCCGGACAGCCGGCATCTCGTGTTCACCTCGACGAGAACGGGAGTGCCGCAGCTCTGGGTGCTCGATGTGGAGTCTGGCCGCTTGCGCCAGCTCACGAAGTCCGCTGGATCCAAGCTCGCCTCATGGTCGCCGCGACTCGCTGGCCAGTAGGAGTAGCAAGTCCGCAGCAGCAGCGGTCGTTGCCGCACGATGTGCCGCAGAACATCGCAGTAAGGGAGGAGAAGTCCCAAGCACCTGATCACGACGATTTATGCAGTTTCACGACCTATCGCGGGAGATTTTGAAATGACTCGTACTCGACGGATCGCAGTGCTGACGACCGCCATGCTGTCCGTAGTGACGATTGGCGCGTGCCATAAGAAGCCGGCACCCCAACCAGTGCCCGTTGCAGCAGCCCCCGTTGGCCCGAACGCCGACAGCGCGCGTCGTGCGCAGGAAGAGGCCGCGCGTCGCGCCGCCGAAGAAGCCGCGGCTCGCCATCGTGCCGACAGTATTTCCGCCGCCGAAGCCGCCGCGCGTGATGCCGCGAGCGCCCAGGCCGCGATGCGGACGACGCTCACGACCGCCGTCCACTTCGATCTCGACAAATCCGAGCTGCGCCCCGAGGATCAGACGATTCTCGCCGCGAAAGTCCCGATTCTGCAGGCCAACGGAGATGTCGCCATCCGCATTGGCGGTAACACCGACGAGCGCGGATCGGACGAGTACAACCTCGCCTTGGGCCAGCGACGCGCTGCTGCCGCGAAGGCCTATCTCGTGCAGCATGGAATCGCGGCAACGCGTATCGAGACGATCAGCTACGGCGAGGAGCGTCCAGTGGCACAGGGATCTGACGAAACCGCATGGGCACAAAACCGTCGCGACGAGTTCGAGATCACGGCCGGCGGCCAAATGCTGAAACGCCCGTGAGACGCTGGACGTCGGTTGCGCCGATCGTTCTGCTCGCGAGTCTTGGCACCACGGGCTGCCTCGCGTCCAAGAGCGACATCCAGCTTCTGCAGGATGAGATTCGCGTCACGCGGTCGCAGGTTGCGGTCGGGGACACGTCGATCCTGCGCGCCGACGATCTGCGGCGGTCCCAGATCTCGCAGTTGTCTGCGCAGGTCGACCGGCTGAACGATTCATTGCGCGTGCTGTCGCGGACGTTCGCGTCGTTTCAAGCGAATGCCGGCGGCGAGTTCGATGCGATGAACCGCCAGTTGGTGCAGTTCCAGGCACTGCTCGGACAAACGACGAGGAGTGTGCAGGAGACCCGCTCGCAGCTCGAGGCGTTGCGGGAGCAGGCTGGCTCGAATGCCTCTCCGCCGGCGGCCGCGCCGCCGGCGAACGGGGCAGACACCAATTCGCGGGCCGGGTCGGGCATTCCGGGCCCTGCCACGCTGTACCAGTCTGCCATCGATCAGTTGAAGAATGGCAACTACCGCACTGCTCGAATGGGTCTCGACCAGCTATTGTCGTCCTATCCGGATTTCGATCGCGCTTCGTTGGCCCAACTGCGCGTGGCGGATACGTACAAGGGTGAAGGGAACATGGCCGCGGCCGACTCGGTATACCTGCTGCTGGTGGATCGGTACCCGAAGAGCACCGAGGCGGGCACGGCGCTGTACCTGCACGGCAAAAAGTTGTGGGACGAGAACAACAAGACCGCGGCGCGGTCAGTACTGAGACGTGTCATCCAGGAGTATCCTGGGTCCGACGCAGCCCAACTCGCGAGCGATTTGTTGAACGGACGATAGGGACCGAATGGTCCCGAGGGGACCGCCGGAGCAGGAATGCCGATTCCGAAGTCAGACGCTGGAGAGATGCCGTTCCTCGATCACCTCGAGGAACTGCGTTGGCGGATCATTTACTCGTTGGGCTCGTTGCTGGTCGCCATGGCGATCGGCTTTTTTGTCGCGCTCAAGTTCGACGTGGTTCATATTCTCGCGGCGCCGATCCTGCCGTCGATCCCGGAGCACAAGCTCGTCTACACGCACCCCAGCGAGGGCTTTTCAATCATCGTCGACGTCGCGACGACGATTGGCTTGATTCTCTCCGGCCCGCTCATTCTGTACCAGGTGTGGTTGTTTCTATCGCCGGCCCTGCACAAACATGAGAAGCGAGTCGCGATCGGCGTGCTGTTGGCTGGCGCACTGCTGTTCGTCGCCGGCGTCGCGCTGGCGTACTTCATCGTCATTCCGCTGGCGATTCCGTGGCTCATGGGCTTCGCGGGCCCGTCGCTCGTTCCGCTGATTACCGCCGAAGATTATTTCGGATTCGCATTTGGTATGATGCTCACCTTCGGCGTGAGCTTCGAGCTGCCAATCGTCGTATTGGCGCTGTCTGCCCTGGGCATCGTGACGCCCCAATTTCTGTCCAAGTATCGCCGCCATGCGATCGTGCTCATGGTGATCGTCGGCGCGTTCCTCACGCCGGGCGACATGGTGTGGACCACCGTGTGGATGTCCGTGCCGCTCTATGGGCTGTACGAGATGAGCGTGGCCGCCGCGTACATGATGCAGCGCCGCAAGCGCCGCAAGCGCGCGGCGATGGAAGCGGAACAGGCAGGGCTACTGACGTGAGGCGTTGGGCCGTGGCGGTGCTCCTCGCCGCGGCCGGCGTCTCGCCGGCTGCGGCGCAGATTCCTCGTCTGCCGGGGATTCGGCCGAGTGCGCGGCCAGCGACGACGCCGAACGACACCACGAAGAAAGACTCGCTCGCCATCAAATGGGCGACGCCCGACTCGGTGGTGCGCGCCTTGATGTTGAAGCAAGACTACTCGGTGACGCGCTACCAGGGCGACACCGCGTACTTCAATGCGCAGAACAAGGCGATCGATCTTCTCTCCGCGCACCGGCACCAGATCGGCGTGCTGCGCGACTCGCAGGTCGTGGTCAGCGACAGCGGCATCTACTACACCGAAGCGAATCGCCACGTCACCACCGGCGGCAAGTACATCCTGACGCCCGGCAATGGACAGGCGAACATCACGAGCAGCGGGAAGTCCGGGCGCGTCGATTATAACTTTGCTCAACGATCCGCGCTCATCACGAACGCGCGGCTGCCGGTCAACAACGGCGAGATGTGGTACATGGACGTCGCGTTGGCGCGCGTCGTCGTCGATAGCACGAGCAACAAGAAGGTCACCGCGTACGTCGGCGGCAAAGGCGGATCGATGACCAGTTGCGACGATTCGATTCCCGACTGGCATTTCGAGTTTCGTCAAGCGAAGAAAACCGGCAACGTCATCATCGCGAGTCCGGCCATTCTGTACGTCAGCGACGTTCCAGTGGCGTGGCTGCCGTTCGTCTTCACCGATCAGGCGCCCGGCCGCCACAGCGGCATCCTCGCGCCGCAGTTCGGCGTGGGCGACATCGTGCGCAATAGTCCCGCGTACCGGCGCAACGTCGATCACGTCGGCTACTACTGGGCGATGAGCGATTACATGGACGCCAGTGCGTGGCTCGACTGGCGAAGTTCGGCGGGTGCCGTCGCAAGCGACCCTGGTTGGCTGCGCTACAATGGCGAGTGGGACTACAAGTGGCTCGACCGCTTTCTCGGCGGACGGGTCGGCGCGGCGTACACCACCCAGCGCGACGGATTGACGAATCTGGCATTGAGCTGGTCGCACCAACAGGACTTCTCGCACGACAGCCATCTGAATACCAGCGTCAACTACGTCACGAGCACGCAGTTGCAGCGGCAGAACAGCTTCAATCCGTACACGGCGCTGGCGACCATCGCGTCGCAGGCGACCTATCAGACGAAGCTCGGTCCGGCGTCGCTCTCGGTTGGTGCGACGCAGAAGCAGTATCCGGGACGACAACAACTCGATCGCACGTTCCCCACCGTGTCGCTGACGTCGACGGCGATCAGCGCGGGGAAGTGGTTGAGCTGGACGCCGAGTTTCAGTTTCAGCCGCAGCGACGTGCTGCACATGGACCAGCCGGGCATCGGCGCGTACACGTACAGCACCGACGCCGCGACCGGATTTCGCGACAGCACACTCGCGAAAAATCGCAGCTCGGCGACGTCCGAAATGTCGTTCGACACGCCGCTGCAGATCTTCGGTTACAATCTGCGCAACTCGTTCAAGGTCTCGCAGCAGCGGAACGACTTTCCGCAACAGTTCCAGATCTATGATGTGAACACCGGCGCCGTCACCGACACGCGCGTGTTCGCGGCGACCTACTACACGTACGTCGACTGGACGCCGGATTTCACGCTGCCGCCGATCGCACAGAACCGGTTCAACCTGTCGCCGTCGATCAGCCTGCAGAACGTCGATCCGGGTCCGTTTTGGGTTGC
Organism: Gemmatimonadaceae bacterium; assembly: GCA_036499625.1. Lineage (GTDB taxonomy): Bacteria > Gemmatimonadota > Gemmatimonadetes > Gemmatimonadales > Gemmatimonadaceae > JAQBQB01. The sequence continues at coordinate 85,158 of DASYDJ010000032.1, read as the reverse complement.
CACCGAGCGCACGAACGGACACTACGTGAGCCAGTCGAAGCGTATCGCCGCGGGGGTGTCGGCCTCGCCGACGATCTTCGGGTTGTTCCCCGGATTCGGTCCGTTCTCGCGAATCCGGCATTCGATCACGCCGTTGATCAGCTATTCGTGGGCACCGTCTGCCAGTGTGAGCGACGAGTATCTCAAAGCACTCGGCCGCACGCGTGCCGGCTACGTGGGCAATCTCGCGCAGAGCGCCGTGAGCTTCGGGCTGACCCAGAATTTCGAAGCGAAAATTCGCCCGCGCACGAACGACACGACCGCAGCGCAGACAGATCAGAGCGACAAGGTCCGGCTGTTGAGCTTGACCTTCACGCCGATCACGTACGACTTCGTGCGTGCCAGCGACGCGCGTTCGAAGGGACATTCCGCATTAGCCGGCATCTCGACGGATTCGTGGGGCTACTCGATGAACTCCGAGCTGCTGCCCGGCTTTGATTTCTCGACAAACTATTCGCTCTTCCAAGGCAGCACGCTCAGCGACTCGGCCAAGTTCAAACCGTATCTCACGAGCATTTCGGCCGCGTACACGATCGGCAGCGGGCAGAATCCGTTGACGGTTCTCTCACGGTTGTTCGGCAAGGCCGTGCCTGAGGCGCGCGTGGCGCCTGCGCCGGGCGCGGAGCAGGTTCGCCAACAGACAGACGATCAGATGGCCGCCGCGCTCGCGGCGCAGCCGGTCGCCGGCAGTGCGCGATCGGGCGAGCGGTTCATCATTCCGCCGGTGCAAGGCTGGAAAGCGTCGTTCAGCTTCAGTCGCTCGAGCCCACGACCGCCGGTCGGTACGAACGTCATCGCGTACGATCCGAAGGTGCGCTGCCAGGAAGTGGCTGGCGACAACTCACTCCTGCTCGAGGCTTGCCTGGCCAAGCAGCTCGCCCAGCCGACCACGGACACGCCGGTCGAGTCGGGAACGGCAGGCGGTCAGCTCTACAGCATCCCGGCGACGACGTCGCTCAATGCGAACACGAGCTTCAACCTGACCGACAAGTGGGCCGCGTCGTGGCAGACGACGTACGACTTCGAGCAGCACCAGTTCGCGAGCCACATCGTGTCGTTGCAGCGCGACTTGCACGATTGGCGAGCGATCTTCGGCTTCACGCAGTCGCCGAACGGCAACTTCGCGTTCAACTTCACGATCGCGCTCAAGGCCGATCAGGATCTGAAGTTCGACTATAATCGCGCCACGGTGCGGTCGGGTCCGAATCCGTTCCCCTGATCGTGGCTGAGCATTGACCAAGCATTGACCGAACGGGCTCGATCCACGCTCGGTGCTCGCTACATTGCCGTATGCTTTCCGCCCGCTTCAAGCCGTGGCACGTCCCGCTGTTTCTTGGGAAATACGCGTGGCTCACCATGCGCCGCCTTCCGGTGCTCGTGCATTTCGAGGTCACGCTGCGCTGCAACGCGGCGTGCGCGTTCTGCGACTACTGGAAGACCGATCCGTCCGCGCGCGACACCGAATTGAAGAGCTACGCCGACGCGGCTCGCTTCTTCAATCCGATGCTCGTCACCTTCACGGGCGGCGAGCCCACGCTGCGTCGCGATTTGGAAGACGTGGTGGCCGCGGTGGATCGCGCCATCAATCTCAAGTACGTCACCCTCATCACGCACGGCGCGATGCTCACGGCCGACCGTGCACAGTCGCTGTGGGATGCCGGCGTGCATCAGTTCAACATCTCGCTGGACTATCTCGACGCCCGACACGACGAGGCGCGAGGTATTCCCGGGTTGAGCGCCAAGATTCTCGCGGCTATTCCAACGATGCGCGCACGCGGCATCGACAACATTCGATTCAACACCGTGATCAAGCGCGACAATCTCGATCACGTGCTCGACATCGTGCGTCATGCCGAGGAGTTGGGCGTTGGCGTGAATTTCAGCGTCTACACTGATTCCAAGAACGGCAACCGCGACTTCCTCGTCGGCCGCGGCGAGTATGAGGAGTTGGACGACGTCGTACGACGACTGCTTGCCGCCAAGCGGCGTCGCCGCGGTGTCATCACCAACTCCGATTATTATTTGGAGCAGATTCCGCGATATGTGCGCGGCGAGCTCACCGAGCCGTGTCGATCCGGCATTCGCACGATTCACATCGACCCGGCGGGGCACGTCAAACGCTGCCCGGATTATCCGACCGATTTTCACTGGCGGGATTTCGAGAAGTATGAACCCATTAGCTGCAATGCGTGTTACTATGCGTGCCGAGGGGAAGCTCAGGCGCCGCTGCGGTTGTCGCGCATTCGGGATGTGATGGCATGAGTACGGGTGGAACGGTGGAACGGTGGAACGGATTCCGCGCGGCTCTTTGTTAACGCTGCGCAGGTTGTAACGTGCGCCGGACCCGGTCGCGCGCGGCGCGGTGCGGAGATGAACGATGCGGCGATCCGCACGGACGTTGGCGTCGCCGTCGTCGGCGAGCGCATCGCGGCAGTGGAATCGGTCGCTGATTTGCGACAGCGCTTTGCCGGCGCGATGGAGATCGACTGCGAGCAACGCGTCGTGATGCCCGGTCTCGTCGACTCGCACACGCACGGCATTTTCGGTCGCCTGCGCTTCGACGAACAGGAAATGCGCGCCGCCGGTATGGACTACATGGAGATCGCGCGTCGCGGCGGCGGAATCCATTCGTCGGTGCGCGATCTGCGCACGAAGTCAGAAGACACACTCTACGAGCTCGCGCTGCCGCGACTACAGCGGCTGGCGTCGTTCGGCACGACCACGGTCGAAGTGAAATCAGGCTATGGTCTCACGCTCGACGACGAGATTAAATCGCTGCGCGTCATTGCGCGCCTGCAACGCGCGTTGCCCATGCGCATTGTCCCGACGTTCCTCGGTGCGCACGAAATTCCGCTCGAGCATCGGGGAAGCGCGGCGGCGCGCGAAGCGTACGTCGATCTCTTGATCAACGAGATGATTCCCGCCGTCGCCGCCGAAAACCTGGCGCGCTTCGCCGACGTGTTTTGCGAGACCGGCGTGTACACGGTGGAAGAGAGTCGCGCGATTCTCACCGCGGCGCGCAGCGCTGGGCTGCTGCTCAAGCTGCACGCAGACGAGCTGACATCCGCCGGCGGCGCTGAGCTCGCGGCGTCGATCGGTGCGACGTCGGCCGATCATCTCGCGGCGGCATCGGATGCGGGCATCGCTGCGCTCGCGTCGGGTTCGACTGTGGCCACGCTGCTGCCGGGCACGATGCTCTTCCTCGGCAAGACGAAGCAGGCGCCGGCGCGGCAGTTCATCAACGCGGGCGTCGCGGTCGCGCTGGCGACGGACTTCAATCCTGGTACGTCTCCCACGCCGAACTTCCCGCTCATTCTCGCGCTGGGCGTGAGCCAGCTTCGGTTGAGCGTCGCGGAGGCGGTGATCGCGGCCACGGTCAACGGCGCAGCAGCGCTCGCACTCGCCGAGGATGTGGGGCAGCTCGCGCCCGGTTATTCGGCGGATCTGGCGATCTACGACGTGGGCGACGTTCGCGAGCTTCCGTACTGGTACGGCGACAATCGCTGCATCGCCACTTACCTGCGAGGCAAACCTTGTCATACGAGTGACTTAGCACTAACTTAAGCCTCTCACTTTCCCTGGGTCCGGCGCCGCGTTTTTCTTGCGTCCGGAATCCATCAGGCGCTGATGTCCAACGTCGCAAAGCTGAAGAAGCAGGCCGCCGAGCTCGAGCTAAAAAAGCAGTTCGACAAGGCGTTGGCGGTCTACGTCAAGCTTCTCGAATCGTTCGACCAGTACCCAGGTGAGATCGACGTCGCGCTGTTCAACCGCGTCGGGGATCTCATGCTGCGGCAGGGAAACGTCGCCGACGCCGTGGATTACTACGAGCAGGCGGTCGACCGGTATGCCGACACCGGTTTTTTCAACAACGCCATCGCCCTCTGCAACAAGATTCTCCGCCATTCGCCGGGGCGGGCGTCGGTCTATTACAAACTTGGAAAGATCAGCGCGCAGAAGGGCTTCAAGAACGACGCGAAGGTCAATTTCCTCGAGTATGCCGACCGGATGCAGAAATCCGGCAAAGTCGACGAATCGTTTCGCGCGCTGAAGGAATTCGCCGATCTGTGCCCCGATCAGCACGAGATTCGGCTGATGCTCGCCGATCAACTGCTGCGGGTCGATCGCAAGGACGAGGCGATCGAGCAGTTGCAGACGTTGTACGCGCGGTACGAGACAGAGGGCAATCCAGACGACGCGGCAGCGACCGCCGATCGCATGCGCGCAATCGATCCAGCGATCGAGCCACGGTCCGGCAGTACGAGGCGGAAGTCGAATAGCGCCGATCTCGTTTTTCTCGATCTCGACGCGCCAACGCCGCGCCACAGCGAGGCGATTCGCGCAACGCCTGCGTCCACGGCGCCACATCGGCCTGTTGCGCCGCCAGCGGCGCCGCAGCCTGCGCGAGTAGAGCCACCGGCAGCGCCGCAGCCTGCGCGAGTAGAGCCACCGGCAGCGCCGCTCGAGGGTGTCACGCGAATCAACGACGGCGTGCTCGATCTCGAGAAGACGCCGTCGCAATCGCTGCTCGGCTTGGAATCGACGCGTCTCGCCGACGATGATCTGCTTCGCTCCACGCCGAGTTCCTCGCTGATCGACATTGAGCCGACCGCATTGGGCGGCCTACCGACCACACCGATGCATCGTTCGTCGGCGCCCACGCATTCGGTGCGCGATGACGTCGTCGGATCGCCCGACGCGGACGACATCGACTTCGATCTGCCGATCGCTGGTCCCACGCCGATGGTGAGCAGGCCGTCGATCGACTTCGATCTGTCGACGCTGACGACTCCGGCGTCGCCGGCACCGGCGCGCCCCGCATCGCCAACGCCGCCCGCGCCGACGCAGCGCACGGTGCTCGACGACCTGCCGCTGATGGATCTCGACGTGCCCGCCGCGACGCCTCCGGCGCCGCATCGTCCTACGCCGTCGCTCGAGGAGATTTCGGCGACCGGCGAGTTCGAGCTGATCGACGACGACGAAGCGATCGGTGTGCCCACGCCATCGGTCGCGCGGAAATCGACGATCGTTGCGCTGCATTCGATGGAGATCCTCCTCGCCAGCGTGGAGGGCGATCCGAACAACTGGGCGCTGCGCCGCGAGCTCGCCGAAGCAATGCTCGACGCGGGAGAGCGTTCGTCGGGCATTAGCGAACTAGAAACTGCGATGACCGGCGCCGACCGGTCCGGGGATCTCGAGCTCGCGTCGGCGCTCGCCGAGGAAGTCGCGCGCCTCGAGCCGGAGCAGGTGCGGCATCATCAGAAACGCGTCGAATACGCGTTCCGCACGAACGACCGCGGCCGGTTGATCGAAGCGTATCTGTCGCTGGCCGACGCGCTGCTTCGCGCCGAGCAGACGGACAAAGCGCGAACAGTGTATCAGCGCGTCGTCGATCTCGCGCCCGACGAGCGGCGTGCGCAATCGGCGTTGGAAACGCTCGCGGGGCCTGCGGTCGCACCAGCCGCGTCGCCGTCGACGATCGACGTTCGCGGTGACGCGCCGAGTGGCCCGCCGGGCGCCATGCGCGGCGCGTCATCGCCGCCGGTCGAACAGCGCGAGCCGCCCAAACCGTCGTCGTTCGTCAACCTCGGCGACTGGTTGCGCGACGACGAGATTCCGCGCGACACGCGCATGGTCGTGGCGGAGCAGGAGCCCTCTGGCGATGAGGAAGCCGACTTCGCCGACATGCTGCGAAAGTTCAAGCAGGGCGTCGCCGAGAATGTCGATCCGGAGGATTACCAGAGTCATTACGATCTGGCCATCGCGTACAAGGAGATGGGGCTGCTCGACGAGGCGATCGCGCAATTCCAAAAAGCGCTGGGAAGTCCGAGCAATCGCGTGCCGACCTACGAGGCACTCGGACAGTGCTTTCTCGACAAGCAGCAGTACAAACTCGCCTCGTCGATTTTGTCGCGGGCCTTGACGGAGCGGGCAGGGGAGGAACAACTGGTAGGAGTGTTGTACCTTCTGGGACTCGCCGCCGAGGCGCAGGGTCAGGCCGACGAGGCGCTCGCCTACTACCAACGGGTATTCGTGCTGGATATTCAATTTCGCGACATTGCGGTCCGGATGAACGCACTGGAGCATCGCGGGGCTGCGCGATGAGCGGCGCCGTCGCGCGGGTGCGCACGCCGGCGAACAGCGCACTGCGTGAGATTCAGGCGCCGGTCGTCGATCGGTTGGAGCGCGTCGTGACGGAGATGCAGCGCATCGCCACCGACGATCTCCCGCTGATTCGTGAGGTGAGCGGCCACCTGCTGCAGATGCGCGGCAAGATGTTTCGCCCAACGCTCGCGCTCTTGTCGAGCGCGGTGTTGGGAACGCCGGAGCCGCGCGCGATCACGCTCGCTGCCGCGGTCGAGCTGATGCACTTGGCGACGCTGGTCCACGACGACTCGGTCGATCACTCCGTGCTGCGCCGCGGTCTGCCGACGGTGAATGCGCTGTTCAGTCACCAGGTCTCCGTGATCATGGGAGATTTTCTCTACACCCGCGCGCTGATGGCGCTCGTGCGGTTGGGAGATCTCGACATCATGAAGATCGTGGCCGACGTCGCGAACGAGCTCACGATCGGCGAGATGCGGCAACTCGGCGCCGTGGATGCGCTCACGTTCGGCGAAGAGGACTATTATCATTTGATCCGCGCCAAGACCGCGTCGCTGATGTCCGGTGCCTGCGAGAGTGGCGCCTTGTGCGGAGCGAGCCGGTTCCGCGAGCCGTTGGCCCAGTTCGGCGATCGTCTCGGACTGGCGTTCCAGATCGCGGACGACATACTCGACTACACTGAGGACGAATCGGTGACCGGAAAGCCCGGCGGACTGGACTTGCGGGAACACAAAGTGACGCTGCCGCTCATTGCGGCGCTTCCGCGCGTGTCGGCCGGTGGCCGGCGTCGCATCGACGAGCTGTTTGCAACCGAGTCGCCCAGCGACGAGCTCTTGGCAGACGTGCTCGGCATTGTGGCGGACGCGGGCGGAATCGAGTACTCTCGGCAGCGTGGTGAACAGTTCGCGAATGACGCGGAGCAGGCCTTACGCGTCATTCCGGAGAGCCCAGTGCGCTCCGCGCTGGCGGACTCGATTGCTTACGTCATGGACCGGCGGTCGTGATGGCACCACGCGGATCATCCAAGCACCGGCCGGGGTTTCATGCCTTGGTGCTCGGCATCGGGTTCATCGTGGGGGCCGTGATTCAGCAAGCGGCGCGTTTGTTGTTTCCGCCCGGGGCCGCGAAGCAGTTTCTGACGGCCGGCATAACACCGTCCTTTGGTCCGTTGCCCATCGATCTTGGGCTCATCAAATTTTCGTTCGGTTTCGCGATCGACGTGTCACTGCTTAGTCTTGTAGGTGTGCTCGTCGCCTACCTCATCGCTCGTTCGCTCTTTTAACAGAGGAAGATATGCTCGGCAATCTGGGGTTCGGGGAGTTGATGGTCATCCTCGTGATCGTGCTGGTGCTGTTTGGCGCGAAGCGTGTGCCGGAAATCGGCGCGTCGATCGGCAAGGGCATTCGCGAGTTCAAGAAGGCCACGAACGACATCAGCCGCGACGTGCAGGAACCGCTTCGGGACGCCATGTCGAACGATCGTCTGCCACCCGGTGAGACGCGCCCGGTCCGCGCCGATGACGAACAGGTTCGTCCGGAGCCGAAGCGCCTGATCTAGGGCTTTAGCGTTTGTAGGGTTTAACAAATTGGTATGACAGAACGAGAAAAGGCGGACCGCGAGGTCCGCCCTTTGTCGTTTTCGGTTGTCCAGATCGCCTAGGCTTGCGTGGCCCGGGTGGCAGCGTTGATCTGCTTCCGGCGGTCGTCCACCTTGGCCGACTTCCGCAGATCCTGCAAGAACATCTGGATCTTCTGCTGGCGAAGCTGCTGAAGCCGCGTCGCGCGCTGCAACGTCTTCTGCGCGACCCAGGCTGTGCTATCCGCCGTCAGCCGCTTGTCGACGCGTAGTACGAATACGCCATCGAGACTCTTGACCGGCTGGCTCACCGCGCCGGTTGGCAGAGCGAACGACGCGCCGATCGGCTCAGTGAATTGTCCGAGACCCGGGACCAGCGACGCACGCGCGAACATCGGCGTCTGTTGCACGCTCTTGGCCGCCTGCTGCGCCGCGGCCTCGAGTGAGCTCGCCGCCGCTGCGGTCGAGAGCTTCTGCGCATCCGGCACGAGCTGGTCAACGGCGCGCTGCTCCGCGACGCGAGCCCGCACTTCTTCCTTCACGTTCTCGAATTTCGCGTCGCCGCCTTCACGAATCGAATCGAGACGCGCCAAGTAGTAGCCGTTGTCGTCGTCGAACATGTCGCTCGTTTCGCCGGCCCTCGCTCCACCGAACGCCCATGCACTGGCGCTCGGAATGGTCATGCCATTCAACGTCACCGGCTCGTCTTCCGTCGCTTCCGCATGGACGACCTTGAGATTCAGCGTGCGCGCGGCACTGTCGAGCTTGGAGCCTTGCTCGCTCGATCCGGCGTCACGAGTCAATGCATCCGCCTCGCGATCGAGACGCGTGGATTCCGAATCGCTCGGCGTGATGCGAATGAGAATGTGGTGCAGGCTGAGCGTGTCGCCCTTGCGGTCGTCGAGGCGAATGATGTGATACCCGAACGGCGTCAGCACCGGCTGCGAGATCTCACCCTTGCTCAGCGCGTAGGCAGCCTTTTCGAATTCAGGAACGAACCGGCCCTTGCCGCCCTTGCCGAGGTCGCCGCCGTTCTGGCCGGAAAGCGTGTCGGCGGACTCGCTCTTCGCGACGTCCTCGAACTTGGCGCCCTTGACGATCTCGTCGCGCACTGACTCCGCCTTCGCTTTCGCGGCGGCAGAGTCGGCTGCGGTGACGGTGCGGGGAAGAATGAGCAGCGACAGCCAGGCGTGTCCCGAACCCTGGAACTCGTCTTTGTGCTGATCGAAGTACGAGCGCAGATCGGCGTCGGAGATGTTCTTGGCCGCAGCGGTGTCTGTGATGCCCGGGAACGCGACGTAGCTCACCTGCGCGCTGTCGTGCTGATCCTTCCACGCGCGCCACAGCTCTTCGTCGGTCACGTACACGCCCGAGGAGATCTGGTCGAACAGCTTTTCGCGCGGGATCTCGCTGCGATAGTACGTCTCGAGTTGCACGAGGAGACCGCTCTCGCGCGCCTGCGGGCTCGCGAGCAGTCGCGCGTACTTGTCGGGATCGAACTTGCCATCCGTCTGCAGCTCGCCTGCCGACGTGATCCACGACGGCGGCGCGTAGCGCGCGAATTCGCGGATCTCGTCGGAAGACACGGTGATGCCGCGACGGTTGTATTCGTCGGCCAACAGGACCTCGGACACCATCTGATCGAAGACGTTGTTTTCGATCCGGCGATCGTCGTCCTGTGTCAGCGACTGCCCCGATTGCTGCTGCTGGGACTGTTCGTCGTTCTGGACGCGCGCCTGAAAGTCCGAGTAGAGGATGTCGTGGCCGTTGACAACGGCCACCGGCGTCGACGACGTGACCGGCGTGCGGCCCATCAGACCCGACGTTTCATACAGGAGGAAGCCACCGACGAAGAAAAAGGCGACGAGCACCCAGATGTACTTCGCCAGGCCCCGCATCTGTTGCAGCACGGGATGAAACTCCGTAGCGCGAGGGAAGGAAAAAACTACCGAGACAAGCTTGGAATGTTAGAGCCAAACAGGGGCTAAAATCAAGTGAGGATGGAACTTCTGATTGACTCACTCGGGCCGCGCTGTGTATTATCCGCATTCGTTCGGCCCGGGGCTTCGGCCCTCCGTCGCGTGTCTGACTCGAGGGCATTCCATGGCGAATTCCGCCCGAATCGACGAGCTCCGAAAGAAATTCGACGAGAACCCGCGACGGTACTTCGCTCCCTTGGCGAACGAGTACCGGAAATCGGGTGATTTGCAGCAGGCAATCTTCATCTGCCAGGAGTACCTGCCGCAGCAGCCTGGCCACATGAGTGGCCACATCGTTTACGGGCAGGCGCTCTTCGAAGCGGATCGCGCCGACGAAGCGTTGGCGGTGTTCGAGACCGCGCTGTCGCTCGATCCAGAGAATCTGATCGCGCTGAAACACCTGGGCGACATCGCGCGCCAGAACGGCGATCTCAAAGGGGCGCGCATTTGGTACCAGCGTGTCCTCGAGGCGGATCCGCGCAACGAGGAAATCGCGCAGCTCATGATCTCGCTGCTTGCGGTCCCGGAAGCGCCGCCGGTGCCGGCACCGGAGCCGGCCGTTCATGCGCCCTCGCCCGGTCAGGAACCGCTGAGTCGCGAGCCGCTGCGATCGTCCGCTGCGTTCGCGCCGAGTGCCGCGGACGAGGAACTGATCGTCGAGAAGTCCGAGAATGCGCCGGAGCCGCGGTCGGCCACGCCGGCCAACGCGCCGGTCATCGACCTGGCTTCGCCACCGGCGCTCCCGCACCGCGAGGATTCGACGAAGGCGCTCGACGGCCACGACTATCTGAGCCTGGACGACTTCGATCTCGGCGGAGCCAGCGCCGCGGGCGCGGCGAGCGCAGCGAACGTCGCCGACTCCATGACGCCGAGCGAAGATGCGCCGGTCGCCGACTCGGGATTCGATCTCGGAACCGAAGACGGACCATTCGAAGTCGATCCCTTCGCGATTGCGTCAGCGCCACAGCCCGACGAAGCGCCGTCCGACGCGGACGAGCTGGAATCGCCAGAACCAACGGAAAGTCTTTCTGGCCTCGAGACCTTCGAGCCTGGCGTCATCGATTCGTCGCCGAGTGCGAACGTGTCGCTCGAACGCGAAGAGTTTCTCGAGGAGCTGCCAGCCGAGCCACAACTGTCATCGGAGCCTGTCGCGGCGCCGCAGACCTTCGTCACCGAGACGATGGCGGAGTTGTATCTCCGGCAAGGACATCTCGAGGCAGCGCTCGACATCTACCGGCAGCTCGTCGAGCAGCGACCAAACGACAGTCTTTTGCTCGAGCGACAGCGGTTCGTCGAGACGCGGGTGCGCGATGAAGCCGCAGCGGCAGCAGCGGCAACCGAAACGATCGAGGAACCGCCCGTCTACGGCGGCCCCACGATTCGCGAGTTCCTCTCGGGTCTCGCATCGCGTCGGACGCCGGTCTTCGCGGAGACGGTGCATGAGCAGCTCGAGCCTGCACCGTACGACGCGAACAGCTACGCAGCCGATTTTGGCGACGGCGCACTCTCACCGTCGTCATCCGCGATGGACGCCGAATCGCAGCCGGCACACTCGACATCGGCGGGCAGCGTGAGCGGCTCGATCGACGCACTGTTCGGCGGCGCCGAAGCGTCGGCGAGCGACGCCAGCGCCGCAACTACGTTGCACGAGGCGTTTGCAGCGGAAGGTCCGGAGGCGACGCCCTTGCGCGGCGTTCCGGCGCACACGGCATCGAGCGAGCTGTCGCTCGACCACGTGTTCAAGGGCAACGCACCGCCGCCGGCCGACAACGACGCGTTCTCGTTCGACCAGTTCTTCGCCGAAGAGATGACCGACGCCGCGCCCAATGCCGGCGGCGAAGGCTCGGCGCCCGCCCAACCCGCCGACGACATCGCGCAGTTCAACGCCTGGCTCAACGGACTCAAAAAGACGTGAAGATCGCCGTCCTGAATGGACCCAACCTCAATCTGCTCGGCACGCGCGAACCGGCGATCTATGGCCGCGAAAGCCTCGACGACGTCGAGCGCAACGTGCGAGCGGTGGGCAGTGAGCTGGGTGTCGAGATCGAGTTCTCGCAGCACAACGGCGAGGGCGCGATGATCGACGCCATCCACGCGATGCGCGGACACGTCGACGGCGTCATCATCAACGCGGGCGCGTACACCCATTCGAGTCTCGCCATTCGCGACGCGCTCACCGGCGTGTCCATGCCGTTCGTCGAAGTGCACGTATCGAACGTCTACGCGCGCGAGCCCGAACGGCATCACTCCATGCTCGCCTCGGCAGCCGTCGGCGCGATTTGCGGTCTCGGCGTCTATGGGTACGAGCTCGCGCTGCGCGGATTGACTCGCAAGCTGACTCCACGTGGTTGATCCCCGGCCCGGCCGCGTAGCGGCGTTGGTCGACGGACTCACCGCCGCCCACGTCGATGGCTTGCTCGTCACGAGCTTGCCGAACATCCGCTATCTCACCGGTTTTTCCGGCTCGAGCGCGATTCTCTTCGTGAGTGGTCGCGACGTCCTGCTCATCACCGACTTCCGCTATCAGACGCAGATCGCGAGCGAGGTTGGCGATTTCGCGCGGATCAGCATCGAGCCGCAAAGTCTGTGGACGGGACTGTGGCAGCAGTTGTCGACGCTCGGCTATCTCGAGGTTGTCGGCTTCGAGTCCGGCCACCTTCTGCATCGCGATTTTCAGCGTTTACTCGAATCGGGTGCGCGGTGGCAATGGCGGCCAACTGTCGATCTCGTCGAGACGCTGCGCGAGCGGAAGGATGCCGGCGAGCTCGCGCTGATCGAAGCGGCGAATGGCATCGCCGTGCGTGCGCTCGCGCGGACGATTCCCCAGTTGCACGCCGGGATGTCGGAGCTCGAGGTCGCGGGCGTGTTGGAGAAAGCGTTGCGCGATGAAGGCAGCGAAGGGTTCCCGTTTCCGTCGATCGTTGCATCGGGCCCGCGATCGGCGTTGCCGCACGCACATTCGAGCGAGCGCAAGATCCAGAACGGCGACTTTCTGCTGCTCGACTACGGCGCGGAGACGCGCGGCTACTGCTCCGATGTCACACGCACGTTCGCGGTGGGTCGCGCCAGCGACGAGCAGCGCGAAGTCTACGAGGTAGTGCGCGTGGCCAACGACAGCGCGGCACATGGCGTTCGTGCCGGCATGACCGGCCGGGATGCCGACGCCATCGCTCGCGACTACATTCAGCAGCGCGGGTACGGCGAATTGTTCGGCCACAGTCTAGGCCACGGCCTGGGATTGGAGGTGCACGAAGCGCCGCGACTTGCGCGCACGGCAGACGGTGCGTTGTCTGAAGGCGCCGTGGTGACAATCGAGCCAGGTATTTATCGGCCGGGGTGGGGTGGGGTGCGGATCGAGGATGACGTGTTTCTCGCGGCCGATGGCCCGAGAATTCTCACGGATTTTTCGCGCGAGCTGATCGAGCTCGGGTGAGCGGGAAGCGAGACGCCGGCACGACCTTTTAGAGGCCTATGATCGACTTACGATATGTGAAAAAGCTGATCGAGATGATCGACGAATCCACCGTCGACTCGGTCGAGATTACGTCGGACAAGGGGATGAAGATCCGCATCTCCAAGAGTCCGCAGCAGCGCGGTGCCGTGCAGATGGCGGCGCCGATGTCCATGCCCGCGATGGCGCAGCCCGCTGCACCCGCGCGCCTGTCGCCCGCACACGGCACATCCGCCGTCGCCGAAGGCGAAGCGGCACCGGCGGCCGAGGCACCGAAGTCGACCGCGGTCGAAGTGAAGTCGCCGATGGTCGGTACGTACTACAAGTCGCCCGAACCTGGCGGCAAAGCGTACGTGTCGGTCGGTGATCGCGTGACGAAGGGTCAGATCGTCTGCATCATCGAAGCGATGAAGATCATGAACGAGATCGAGTCCGAGTACTCGGGCGTCGTGCGCGAGATTCTCGTGCAGGATTCGCAGCCGGTCGAATACGGCCAGGTGCTGTTCAAGATCGACCCGAATGGCTAATCCCACGCAAACGGCCGGCGAGCCCGGGACCTCTGGTCCCGTCGCGCCAGCCGTGGGCGGAATCAATTTCAAGGTCGTGCTGCAGGAGATGATCCGGCGGAACGGCTCCGATTTGCATTTGAAGGTGGGGCGTCCGCCAACGATTCGCGTCGACGGCGAGCTGGAAGCACTCGAGCACGTCCCGCTGCGCCCGGAGGACCTAAAAGTCCTGGCCGAGCAGCTCATGACGCCGCGCCAGGTCAAGCAGTTCGCGGAAGAGAAGGAGTGCGACTTCGCGATCGGCGTTCCGGGCATCGGCCGCTTTCGCGTGAACGTGTATCAACAGCGCGGCTCACTCTGCTATGCGATGCGCGCCATTCCGTATCAGGCGCGCACGTTGGGCGAACTGCATCTACCCACGGTGCTCGAGGAAATCGCGCTGCGGCCGCGCGGGCTGGTACTCGTTACCGGCGTGACCGGTTCGGGCAAATCGACGGCGCTCGCCGCGATGATCCAGCACATCAACGAGAATCGCCGCGCGAACATCATCACCATCGAAGATCCAATCGAGTTTTTGCATCGCGACATCAATTGTCACATCAACCAGCGCGAGGTCGGGACTGATACCTCGACGTTCGGGCAGGCGTTGCGTCGCGTCTTACGTCAGGATCCCGACGTGATCCTGATCGGCGAAATTCGAGATCTGGAAACGCTCGACGTCGCCCTCAAGGCGGCGGACACTGGGCATCTCGTGTTCTCCACGCTCCACACGACCGACGCGACGCAGACGATCAACCGCATCATGTCGTTTTATCCGCCGCACCAGCAGGCGGAAGTTCGTTTCTCACTGGCGAGCGCGCTGCAGGCGGTCATCTCGCTTCGCCTCGTGCCGCGCTCCGATAAGGCGGGACGCATTCCAGCCGCCGAAGTGCTCATCAACACGGCGGCCGTGCGCGACAACATTCGCGACATGGAGCGCATGTTGAACATTCCGGATCTGATCCGCGAAGGTACGGTTCAGTACGGAATGCAGAGCTTCGATCAGTCGCTCATGCAGCATTATTCGCGCGGCGTGATCTCGTATGAAAGTGCCGTGTTCTACGCGACGAGCCCGGACGAGTTTGCGCTACGCGCCCAAGGCGTCGCCGGCACGAGCGATTCGTCGTGGGCGGCATTCGAAAAAGACAGCAACAGCTGATGTCATTCCGAGGGAACGCAGTGACCGAGGAACCTTTTCTCGCGCCTCGTGAAGCCGGCCACCAACACGTGATACAAGATCCCTCGCTCACGCTCGGGATGACCCATATCTAATGTTCAATAAAGTCTTAATTGCCAATCGAGGCGAGATCGCGCTGCGCGTCATTCGCGCCTGCCGCGAGCTCGGCGTCCAAACCGTCGCCGTCTATTCGGAGGCCGACCGCGAGTCGTTGCACGTCCGCTTCGCCGATGACGACGTGTGCATCGGCCCAGCGCCGGCACGCGAGTCGTATCTCAACATTCCGCGTATCATCGCCGCCGCCGAAATCACGGGCGCCGACGCCATCCACCCCGGGTACGGGTTTCTCGCTGAGAACTCCGAGTTCGCCGACATCTGCGTCGCGTCGAACATCGGCTTCATCGGACCCACGGGCGATCAGATTCGCCAGATGGGCGATAAGGCCGCCGCGCGCAAAGCGATGAGCGCCGTCGGCGTGCCGGTCGTACCGGGCACGCCCGGTCCAGTCGAAGACGTCGACGAAGCAGTCGAGTACGCGAAGCAGATCGGCTTTCCGGTGATCATCAAGGCGGCCGCCGGCGGCGGCGGCAAGGGCATGCGCGTCTCGAAGGATCCAGACGATTTCGCGCGCTCGTTCCAGATGGCACGCTCGGAAGCGCTGTCGGCGTTCGGCAACGGCGACGTCTATGTCGAGAAGTATCTCGCCCGCCCGCGCCACATCGAATTCCAGATCCTCGGCGACAAGTTCGGGAACGTCATCCACCTGGGCGAGCGCGACTGCTCCGTGCAGCGTCGGCACCAGAAGTTGATTGAAGAGGCGCCGAGCCCCGCGATGACGCCCGATCTTCGGTTGCGGATGGGCAGGGATGCGGTCGCCGGCGCCAAGGCGATCGACTACGTCGGCGCCGGCACGATCGAGATGCTGCTCGACGAGGACGGCTCGTACTACTTCATGGAGATGAATACTCGTATTCAGGTCGAGCATCCCGTCACGGAAATGCTCACCGGAATCGATCTCGTGAAGGAGCAGATTCGCGTCGCCGCGGGCGAGCGACTCAGCGTCACCGAGATGCCGCCGCTGCGCGGACACGTGATCGAGGTACGCGTCAACGCCGAAGATCCCGCGCGCAACTTCCAGCCGTCGCCGGGCAAGATCCTGGCGTTTCATCCGCCAGGCGGACCGGGCGTGCGTCTCGACACGCACGTCTACGACGGCTACACCGTGCCGCCATACTACGACTCCCTCCTCGCCAAGCTGATCTGTCAGGGACGCGATCGTGAAGAGGCGCTCGCGCGCATGCACGTCGCGCTCGACGGCTTCATCATCGAAGGCGTGACGACGACGATCCCGTTCCTCGCGCGCGTCATGCAGAACCCGCGCTTCATGGCCGGTCAGGTCGACACCAAGTTCCTCGAGCGCGAAACCGACCTGATGAAGGAGCCGGGGTAAGTGCGCGTCGACGTGGTGTTCGGCCCGTCGCTCTCGGCGTCGGAGGTCAGCGGGCGCGTCGTAGCCGTCATCGACGTCCTGCGCGCCTCCACCTCGATCGCCGCGGCGCTCGCGAACGGCGCGCGCGCGGTGATTCCGCTCGAGAGTCCCGACGACGTTATGACCCGCGCGAAAGCGTTGGAGCGATCCGATGTTCGGCTGGCCGGTGAGCGGAAAATGCTCGCGATTCCCGGATTCGACCTCGGCAATTCGCCGCTCGAATTCACGCGCAGCGCGGTGGAAGGGAGGACCGTGCTCATGACGACCACCAACGGCACGGCAGCCATCGCGTCGGTCCAAGGCGCGCGTGACGTGGTGATTGCTTCGTACGTCAATTACACGGCTGTGCTCACGATGCTGCGCACCGCGTTGCGTGGCGGCACCGACATCACGATCGTCTGCGCAGGGCGCGAGCGGCAGTTTTCGCTCGAGGATGCAGGCTGTGCCGGACGGTACGTGTCGAACGTCGCCAAGCGATTGTCTGGCATCGAGCTCAATGACGCCGCCAACGCGAGCGCCATGATCGACAAGAAATACGGCGATCAGATCGTCAAGCTGTTCGAGGCGTCGGAGCACGGCCGGTCATTGCGCGACGCGGGCTTTGGCGACGATCTCGTCGCCTGCGCCGCGGTGGATTCATACCCAGTCATCCCGCTCTACCAGGATCGACAGATCACCAAGCTCGGACCAGACCGGGAGCGGTAACCCCGTGGGCAGTTCCTCCCTCAAGCGCGAAATCCTCGGAATCGCGCTGCTGTTGTTCGCGATCTTTCTTGCCGGCGCGTTCGCCACTCTCGGATTGGCGGAATGGCGCACGGCCGTGAACGTCGAGGCCAGCGTCGGAGCGATCGGCAGCTTCATCGTCCGACCGCTCGTGCTGTTTTTCGGCTGGCCAGCGGCACTGCTGATTCCGCTCGCGCCCGCTGTGCACGCGATGCGTCTCTTCGGTCGCCTCGAGTCCGAGACGGACCGCTCGTGGATGATCTTCTTTGCCGGCTTGGTGCTGCTCGTCCCAGTCGCGCTCGCGTTGTCGCTTGCGCCGCCGCCGCCGGGGCTGCCGAGCGCTGGTGCGGGCATCTGGGGCGGATTCGTGGGCTGGTGGTGGCGCTCGTGGTTCGGATCGTTCGGCGCGTGGGTGATCGTCGTGCTCGCAGCGTCGGTGTTGATGGCGGCGACGCTGTCCTGGAATCCTGTACGCGCCATCGTGGGACGTAAAACGCCGCGTGCGGACCGCGCGACGGTGGCGGCTGCCAGCGCCGATGCGACCGGTGCCGTCGACGCGCCGGCGAAACGCCGCCGCAAGCGCAACGCCGACGCGGAAGATGATTTCTCCGACCTCGCGCTGACACTCGAGCCGCCGCCCGAGGAGATGCCCACGTTCGACGCTGCGCTCATGGCCGACGGCGACGCGATCGAAGTCCCGCCCGACGATGCAGCCGCACCGAGCTCCAAAGCGCGAAAGAAGCGCTCGAAATCGGAGACGTCCGCGGCGCACGACGCCGAGATCGTTGCGGCAATCGAGGCGACCGCGCACGCGGACGTGTCCGGCGAAGAGCTGCCGTCGCCCGAGCTGCTCTCACCCGTCCCGGCGCGGAATAGCGACGCGAGCAAACGCGAGCTCGACGCCATGGGCGTCAAGCTCATGGAGGCGTTGCGCACATTCAAAGTCGACGGCGAGCTCGTTGGCCGCACGACGGGTCCGGTCGTGTCGCAATTCGAGGTCGAGCCCGCGCCGGGCGTGAAGGTGCGGCAGTTCGCCAACCTGTCGAACGATCTCGCGCTCGCGATGCGCGCATCGTCCATCCGCGTAGTCGCGCCGATTCCGGGGCGTGGCGCGGTCGGCGTCGAAGTGCCGAATCCGAGTTCTGAAATAGTATCATTTAGAGAATTAATCGAGAGCCGCGACTTCCAAAGCGCGCGCGCTGCGTTACCGATCTCGCTCGGCAAGGATCTCGAGGGCAAGCCCGTCATCGCCGACTTGGCGAAGATGCCGCACCTGCTCATCGCGGGCGCGACGGGATCGGGAAAGTCCGTCTGTGTGAACACCATCATCACGAGCCTCGTCTACCGGCACACGCCGCGAACGCTGCGCTTTTTGATGGTCGATCCCAAGATGGTCGAGCTCTCGGTCTACAACACGCTGCCACATCTCCGCCACAAGGTGATCACCGACAACCGCGACGCGGCGTCGGTGCTCAAGTGGGCCGTGCTCGAGATGCAGGATCGCTACGAGCTGCTCGCCGCCAACGGCTGTCGCAACATCCAGGACTTCAACAAACGCGTACAGGACGGCTCGCCGCTCAAGCTGCCGAAGAACCCGCAAGTCGCGTTCGAGGAGTTGAGCTACACGGGCAGCATTCTCCCGTACATCGTCGTGGTCATCGACGAGATGGCGGACCTCATGATGACGGTGCAGAACGAGGTCGAGACGCCGATCGCAATGCTCGCGCAGAAGGCGCGCGCCATCGGTATCCATCTCATTCTCGCGACGCAGCGGCCGAGCGTGAACGTCATCACCGGCTTGATCAAGGCGAACTTCCCGAGCCGAATTGCATTCCGCGTCGCCTCACAGATCGACAGTCGCACCATCATCGACGGCGCGGGCGCCGAAATGCTACTCGGTAACGGTGACATGCTGTTCATTCCGCCGGGCAAATCGGAACCGTCGCGTCTTCAAGGCGCGTATCTGTCGAGCGACGAGACTGAGAACTTGATGAACTGGTACGAAGGCCGCCGCGCCGCCAAGCGCGCCGCGTTCGCAGCCCAGGGCATCGCGCTCGACGAATCGCACGATGCGGAACCTGACATCCTCGAGACGGTACGTCAGAAGGAGGCCGAGGCCGGTCAGGTTGACGCCGAGGGCGGCGACGATGTCGGCGATCGCGATAAGTTGTTCCGCGACGCGGCCGAAGTGGTCGTCCAGAATCAGCAGGGCTCAACGTCGTTGCTGCAACGCCGGCTCAAGGTGGGCTACGGCCGCGCGGCGCGCATCATCGATCAGCTTCACGCCGCCGGCGTGCTCGGACCGCCCGACGGTTCGAAGCCGCGCGAGGTGCTGGTCGGCTTGGATCAACTGGATCATATCTGTGGCTCACGCACGTAATCGCGCCGGCGTTTTCGCTTTCGCGATCTGGATTGGCTGCACGGCTGTCGTGTCGAGTATCTCGACCGCACAGGTTCCAATAAGCGATTCGGCAACGCTGCTTCGCCGGCCCGCCGTCGCTGGACTTCGTTCGGGCCAATACACGTATCAAGCGACGCTCGAGAGCGGCACGAACACCACGATCATCGGGACGCGCACGGTGACGATCTCGCCGGCGACATACGGTGGCTCGCCGACGTGGCTGTTGCTCGAGAATCGAACTGGCAACGGCATTGCTGCATCGGATTCGCTGTACCTCGATTTCACGTCGCTCAACCCCGTGCACTGGAGCTCGACGCTCGGCGACGCTCGCGTGGCCGCGGAGTTTCGGAGCGATACTGTGTTCGGCGGCGTGACGTCGCCGGTCGGCCGTCGATCGATGATCACGCGCGTACCGCCGGGTACGCTCGTGAACGCGACCGAGCTGGAGACGGTGCTCCGTCTTGCGCCGCTACAGACCGCATGGGAAGACTCGACCTCGATGCTCTCCATCTCGCTCGGCGACAATACCGTGTTGCCGACGCGCATGTCGGTGATTGGCGACGATCGCGTGCGCGTTCCCGCCGGCACATTCGATTGTTGGGTGGTGGCCGTGCATGCCGATCCCGCGCGCGGCTTGTATTGGGTGACGAAGGAGAATCCGATGGTGGTGCGCAGCACCGTTGACGTGCCGACGCTGGGTGGCGCGCAGCTCGTGAATTCGCTGGTGAGTGCTACGCCCTAGCGTGGCTACGTAAAAAGCGTTGCCGCTGATCACGCGGAAAAAGCACGGATTACCGCTGATACAACTCTGCGAAGAATCTCGGCCCAACGAGCCGGGATTTTTTTTTTGAGAACGGCCGCTCGGATGCGATGCGATGCGTCCCGAGCGGCCGTTCCCTTTGAGAGCCGTCCGGGCTCGTTGCGCACGGAATTCTCCCTCAGCGCGAAGCCATTCAGCGTTCATCCGCGTTTTTTTCCGCGTATTCAGCGGCAAAGCAGTTTCAAATACTCTGCGACGACATGGCCTTCGCTCGCCCCTGCATCGATCCGATTGCAGCTGCACGCAAATGGTGATGAACCCTCCCCACGCGCCCATAGCTTGGCCCCATGTCAGCGGCCCGGCAGGCGTTTGGCGAACTGGGAGAACGGATCGCGGAGCGGTGGCTTCGGCGGCAAGGGTGGCGCGTGGTTCAGCGCCGCTTCCGCAGCGGACACCGCGACATCGATCTGGTGGTGGAACGAGAGGGTACGGTCGCGTTCGTCGAGGTCAAGGCGAGGCGGGGGGATCGGTTCGGCGATCCGGTAGAAGCCGTTAACTGGCGCAAACAGAAAGAGTTAGAGCGTTCTGCGTCCGTTTGGATCGACCGGCACGGACGACCCAGCGAATCGTACAGATTCGACGTCGTCGGGATTCTCGTCGAAGGCGACCGGGTACGGGTGCGGCACGTACCCAACGCATTCTCCGTTTCACGATCGGCTTGAATCCGAATCGGCATCTTCGTATTTTATTCGGGTATCGAATCCTCCGTTTTCCCGGTACGATTACGCTGCATGGCCAGAGCGGACTACGACTAACCGAAAGGATGAATGACATGGCTGTGTCAACAGTGCAGGACGAGAACAAAAAGAAGGCGTTGGGTCTGGCCATCGCACAGATCGAGAAGAGCTGCGGCAAAGGCTCCATCATGCGGCTCGGGGCGGACGAGAAGGTCCGGATCGAGGCCATCTCGACGGGTGCGATCAACTTGGATGCGGCGATCGGCGTGGGCGGAATTCCCCGCGGTCGCGTCACCGAGATCTATGGACCGGAGTCCAGCGGCAAGACGACGCTCTGTTTGCATGTCGTCGCGAACGCGCAGAGAAATGGCGGGGTCGCGGCGTACATCGACGCAGAGCACGCGTTGGACACGGATTACGCGAGAAAGCTGGGCGTCGACGTCGAGGCGCTGCTGATCTCGCAACCGGATACGGGAGAACAGGCGCTCGAGATTTGCGAGATCCTCGTCCGCTCCGGTGCGGTGGATGTCGTGGTGATCGATTCGGTGGCGGCGCTCGTGCCGAAGGCCGAAATCGAAGGGGACATGGGTGATTCGCACGTCGGTCTGCAGGCGCGGCTCATGAGCCAGGCGCTGCGCAAGCTGACGGGCTCCATCGCCCGCTCGAAAACATCGGTAGTTTTCATCAATCAGTTGCGCGAAAAGATCGGCGTCATGTTCGGCAATCCCGAGACGACGACCGGTGGCAAGGCACTCAAGTTTTACGCGTCGGTGCGGCTCGACATTCGCCGCATTGGCCCGGTCAAGGACAAGGAAGACGTGGTCGGTTCGCACGTCCGCGTGAAGGTGGTGAAGAACAAGGTGGCTGCGCCGTTCAAGCAGGCCGAATTCGACATCATGTACGCGGAAGGCATCAGCCACGCGAGCCTCGTGCTCGACATCGCAGCAGAAGCCGGCATCATCGACAAGTCCGGCGCATGGTATAGCTACAACGGACAGAAGATTGGGCAGGGCCGAGAGAACGCGAAGTTGTATCTCAAGGACAGCCCCACGCTCATGTCCGAGGTGGAAGACAAGGTGAAGGTGTTGCTCGGCGTCGGTCCACGCGATGTGGTCAACGGCGACAACGATCTCGAGGCGGCAGACGAATAACCACAGTAGCCGCGCACGAGACTTTCACACCGGCTGATTTGGATCGAGCCGTGGAGAAGTAGTCCTAGGACGATGGGACCCGGAAACTCCCTTCGGAACAGGCTGCAGCTCCCCGGCTCTTTCCTTTGCCGTTCTTGTAGATCTTTCACCGATCCGCGCGGTCATTTCACATGACGCCAGGCATCATCACCGCGATCACGCCAAGCCCACGAAAGCCCGGGCGCTTTTCGCTCGAGGTGGACGGCCAAGAAGTCGCGCTCATCTCCATCGAAGCCATCGAGCGATTGAAGCTCGGTACCGGTCGCGCGCTCGATGCGCGCGGCGCGCTCGAGGTGGAGCGCGAGGCCGGCATCCTCGAGACGTACGATCGTGCGCTCAACATGCTCGCCGCCCGAGGGCGGTCGTCTGCCGAGTTGCGGCGGCTGCTCGTGAAGAAGGGCGAGCCGCGCGAGCAGGTCGACGTCGCCATTGGCCGACTGGAATCTGCCGGATTTCTCGACGACGCCAGTTTCGCGCGGCAGTTTACTCGATCCAAAGCCGTCGGTGGCGGATTGTCGCGCCGCCGCGTGCAGCAGGAGCTCGCGAAGAGAGGCGTGGCACGCGAGGTCTCGGTCGAGGCGGTCGAGGAAGTCTTTGTCGAAGAGGAGATCGACGAGACTGAATCGATCGAACGGGTGGCTCGGAAAAAGTTGAAATCCCTGATGAGCGCCGACGCGGCCACACGAAAGCGTCGGCTGTACGGCTTTCTCGCTCGCCGCGGCTATGACAGTTCCGACATCTCGCGCGTGCTTCGCGATGTGCTCGCGGATACTGACGATGCCGACGGCAGCTTGGGCGGCGACGAGGAAATTTCCTAACTGTTTCGATAAAAAAAGGCAGTTCTCCGTTCAAGTCCGTTCACTTCGTTGCTGTCCGTTTCTTTGATTCGTTATGGCCGGCCCGAGCGGCGTTTCTCAGACCGCCGCTCGGGCCAGCCATAACGACAAGTAAGACGGACGTGAACGGATCAACGACAGAACGAGCCGTGGGAACGACACACCCGCGCCGACTGCCGACCACAGACCGCTCGCCGTACATTACAGGCATGCTTGCCTCCGAGATCCGCTCGCGTTTCCTGCAGTATTTCGCCCGAAACAACCATGCGATCCGCCCGAGCTCGTCGCTCGTGCCGGGTGACGATCCGACGTTGCTGTTCACGAACGCCGGCATGGTGCAGTTCAAGAAAGTATTTCTCGGAGCTGAAGAGCCGCCCGAAGGCCGGCGGCGCGCGACGACGTCGCAGAAGTGCGTGCGCGCCGGCGGCAAGCACAACGATCTCGAGCAGGTGGGCCACACAGCGCGGCACCACACGTTCTTCGAGATGCTCGGCAATTTTTCCTTCGGGGATTACTTCAAGCGCGACGCGATTCGCTTCGCCTGGGAGTTCATCACCGAGGATCTTGGCGTCGACCCGAAGTTCCTGCGCGTGACGGTGCACCATACCGACGACGAAGCGCGCGGCCTCTGGCGCGAGATCGCCGGCCTGCCCGATTCGCGCATCTACTCGCTCGGCGACAAAGACAACTTCTGGCAGATGGCCGACACCGGCCCCTGCGGACCGTGCTCGGAGATCTTCATCGATCTCGCGCACGTCGCGCGTGATTGGCGCTTTCCAGAAGGCGCGACAGGGGAGTGGACCGAGGTCGATCGCCCAGACTTCTCGTTCGATGCGTTCGTCGAGGGCTCGGAGGCTGGACGGTTCCTCGAGTTCTGGAACCTCGTGTTCATGCAGTACGACAAGCAGCCCGACGGCACGATGGTGCCGCTGCCCAAGCCGTCGGTCGACACGGGTGCTGGTCTCGAACGCATCGCGGCGTTCATGCAGGGCGTCACGACGAATTACCACGCGGACCTGTTCGCTCCGCTCCTTTCGGCGGTCGAAAGGACCGTCGGCATCACGTATTGGGGTCGCGAGAGCGACGAGCTGCGCACCGGCGTCACGATTCGTGGCACCTCGGGCAAGGGCACCGTCGTCGCGAATCCGGTCGATCCGGCGTCCTTCCGCGTGCTGGCGGATCACGCGCGCGCGGTGGCGTTCCTGCTCGCCGACGGCGTGTTTCCGTCGAACGAAGGACGCGGCTACGTACTGCGTCGCATTCTGCGCCGCGCGGTGCGTCACGCGTGGCTGCTCGGACGTAAGGAACCGACGCTCGTGTCGATCGTCCAAGCCGTGATCGACACGATGAGCGACGTCTATCCGGAGCTCACGACTCGGTCACAGCACATCCTCAACACCACGCGCGTGGAGGAGCAGAGTTTTCTCGACACGATCGAAGGTGGATTGTCGCGCTTCGAGCAGTTGGCGCCCGTGCAAACCACCGATGGCAGCACCGAGTTGCGCGGCACGATCAGCGGTGAGGATGCGTTCCGTCTCTATGACACGTTCGGATTTCCGATCGATCTCACGGAGTTGATGGCGCGCGAGCGCGGTTACATCGTCGACATTCCGGGGTTCGAGTCCGCGCTCGACGCGCAGCGCAAACGCTCGCAGGACGAGCGGAAGTCGCGCAAGCTAGGAGTGTCCGCCGAAGCGCTTGACGAGGGCGCTGGGTGGGAGCGGCCGACGGGGAGCGCGGGCGGCAGCGGCACGTTCGTCGGCTATGAAGTCGTGGAAACCGATACTGAGGTCGCCGCGATCAAGCACCTCTCCGGCGGTCGCGTGGCAATGCTGCTGCAGGAGTCGCCGTTCTACGCGGAATCCGGTGGACAGATCTCCGACCACGGCGAGATCCTCGGCGACGGCTGGCGCGTCGATGTCGACGATGTGCGGAAAGTTGAAGGTCGCCCGGCCGCGCTGGGCACATTGACCGGCACGTTCCATTTCGGTCGTGCGCGGGCGCGCGTCCCGAGCGATCGCCGCCGCGATACGGAGCGCAACCACACGGCCACGCACCTGCTCCAGGCGGCGCTACGTCAGGTGCTGGGAGAGAGCGTCCATCAGGCGGGCTCGCTGGTGACGCCGGAACGGCTCCGATTCGACTTTACTCATCATGGTCCTGTCAATCCGGAACGACTGGCTGAAGTCGAGTCGATAGTGAACCGCGAGATCTGGCGCGCGTCGCCGGTGACGTTCCGTGAGATGGGCTATCAAGACGCACGCGCGGCTGGCGCCATGGCGCTCTTCGGCGAGAAGTACGGCGACGTCGTGCGCGTGGTGACGATTCCCGAATTCTCGATGGAGCTGTGTGGCGGAACGCACGTGAACAACACGGCGTACATTGGCCTGTTCAAGATCGTAGCCGAGACGGGCGTGGCGGCGGGTGTGCGGCGCATTGAGGCGGTGACTGGGCCGGGCGCGTACGAGATGCTGCGTGGGGAAGAGCGCTCGCTGCATAGAGTGGCGGAGCTCCTCAAGACTCCCGCCGACAGCGTCGAAAAGCGAGTCACGGCACTGCTCGAGGAGCGCAAGGCGATGGAGCGCCGGCTCGACGAGGCCATGCGCGGTGGCGGCGATCAGCTCCAGACGCTGCTGCAGGGCGCGGAGTCGGTCGATGGGAACGGCACGCGCCTGGTGGCGAGCATCGTTCGCGCCGCAGACGTCAAGGAGCTGCAGGCGCTCGGCGACGCCATTCGAGAGAAGCTTGGCAGTGGAGTCGGCGTGCTGGCCGCGAGCTTCGAGGACGGAAAGAACACGCTGCTCGTGGTGGTAACGGACGATCTACGCGAGCGCGGCGTCAATGCTGGAAATCTCATTAAAGATCTCGCTGCAGCCGCGGGCGGCCGTGGCGGTGGTAAGCCGCACATGGCCCAGGCAGGCATTCCCGACGCAGCGCGATTCAGCGACGCGCTCGATCGCGCGCCTGCGCTCGTGCGCAGCGCCCTCGGTCAGCCGGCGTGACGGTGCGCGCATGGTTGCGCGCGCGGCAACCGGCCGCGCCGCCGCGGTTGGCGGCGCGCGTCGAGAGCGCTCTGGGCGACCGGTGCGAGCTGCCGAATACGCAGGCGGCGGACGCATGCCTCGACGCGTCGGTCGATCTTCTGCGGGAGCTCTTGTCCAGAGAGTCCGCGGGACGAGAATCCGCGCTCGATTTGCTCGCCGCGGATGCGTTGGTAACGTACGCGTTCGAGGCGGCAGCCCAAGATCCTCAAACATTGGCGACACGCGCCGATGACGCGATGCGCCGCTTGTCTGCCGCCGTGCAATGAGCGGTCGGAAAGCGTAAGCGGCGCATCTGGTCGAATTCTCGCCGCATCACCACACTTCTTCGTACTTCTTCTGACCGTGAACGTGGAGCGTTCCAACGTGGACAACGTGGACAACGTGGACACTGACGTACGTCAGCATTTTGCGGCCGGGTTGCGTGAGCTGGCCGCGCTTGCTGAGCGAGTGGCCACCGACCTCGGTCCGGATTTGGATCGTGCACTCGCGATGATTCAGGAGACGATCGCGGTAGGCGGCACGCTGCTGTTTTGCGGGAACGGTGGCAGCGCCGCCGATGCGCAGCACCTGGCAACCGAATACGTCGTCCGCTACATGCGCAATCGGCGCGCGTATCCCGCGATCGCGCTGACGACGGACACCTCGTTGATCACCGCGGCGGGGAACGACTTCGGGTTCGATTTGATCTTCGCTCGACAGGTCGAGGCGCTGGCGAAGCCGGGCGATCTGCTCGTGATTCACTCCACGAGCGGAAACTCGCCCAACGTGCTCAAAGCGGCGGAGGCGGCGAAGGCGAAGGGCGTTCGTGTCCTCGCATTCAGCGCGCGCGACGGCGGACCGCTCCGCGCGCTTGCCGATCACTCCGTCGTGATTCCAACCTCTCGCACCGATCGCGCGCAGGAGCTTCACCTCTGCGTTGAACATCTCATCTGCGACTTCGTCGAACGAAGCCTATGAAAGATCTCAAAGGAAAACGCGCCCTGGTCACCGGTGCGTCGCGTGGCATCGGTGCCGCAGTCGCGGAGTTGTTCGCCGAGTACGGCGTCAACGTCGCGATCGGGTATCGCAATCGGAAGGCTGATGCCGAAACGCTCGTCGCGTCGCTGCGCGATCGATACGGCGTGAATGCCGTCGCGCACGCGAGTGACATTTCGACAGCGGACGGCGCGAACGCGCTCGTGGATCACGCTGCCTCGGCGCTTGGTGGGCTGGATTTCTTCGTTGGCAACGCCGGGATCTGGGAACCGACCGACGTACCCGTGCGCGAGATGACCGATCAGCAGTGGCGTCGCACGATGGCGGAGAACATCGACTCCGTGTTTTACACGACTCGCGCATTTCTACGCGTCGCGCCCGACGGAAGTCGCATCGTGCTCGTCGCGAGTACGGCGGGGCAGCGCGGCGAAGCGAATCACGCCGACTACGGCGCGTCCAAGGGCGCGATGATCTCGTTCGTGAAGTCGCTCGCGCCGGAGCTCACGTCGCGCGGCATCACGGTGAACAGCGTCGCGCCAGGTTGGGTCGAAACGGAAATGTGCGCCGATGCGTTCGCCGGCAACGGTCGCGCGCGAATCGCGGCCGGCATCCCGATTGGCCGCATCGCGCCGGCGCGCGACATCGCGGGCCCGATCGTGTTTCTCTGTTCGGATCTCGCACGACACATGACCGGTGAGATCGTGAATGTGAACGGTGGCAGCGTGCTCTGCGGATGATCGTTCTTCTCTTCACCGGCGGCACAATCTCGATGCGCCACGACGCGGAGGCCGGCGGCGCGGTGCCGGCATTGCGTGGCGCGGACATCATCGCGCTCGCGCCGGGCATCGATCAGATCGCGGATCTCGAGATCGACGATTGGGCGGCCTGTCCCGGCCCGCACATGACCATCGAGCTGATGTGGGAGCTGCGTCGCCGCATCATCGGGCATCTCGCGCGGCCGGAGGTCGACGGTGTTGTCGTCACGCACGGCACTGATGCGCTCGAAGAGACAGCCTACATCATGGCGCGCTCGGTGCACACCGAAAAAGCGCTGGTCTTCACCGGCGCCATGCGCACGTCGAGCGAGCTCGGATGGGACGGCCCCGGAAACCTCACGGCCGCCGTGCGAGTTGCGGCGAATCCGAGCGCGGCACACGCCGGCGTGCTCGTCGTGATGTCCGACCGGATCTTTGCGGCGGTGGACGTGACCAAATCTCACACGCACGCGCTCGATTCCTTCGAGAGTCCCGGTCTCGGTCCGCTCGGCGTCGTGGACGACGGACGAGTGATTTTTCGCCGCTCGCTTCCGGCGCCGTCGAAGCCGCTGTGTCCCGTCACACCGGCGCAACCGGTCGACATCGTCTACGCGTTTGCCGGCGCAGATTCTCGACTGCTCGACGCGTCGCGCGTCGAAGGGCGCGGCATTGTCGTCGCGGGAATGGGCCGCGGAAACGTTCCGCCGAGTATGGTGGGGGGAATCGAACGTTGGATCGCCGACGGAAAGCCAGTCGTCGTGACGTCGCGCGCGCTCAGAGGCCGCGTCGGCTACACGTATGGCTACGAAGGCGGTGGTGCACGTTTGGCTGAGCTGGGGGCGATCTTCGCGGGGCCGCTGCGTCCGCAGCAGGCGCGAATCGACGTGATGCTCGCTCTCGGTGCCGGAATGGGAATTCCGGAGTTGCGAGAGTTACTCGAGAGTCTGTAGCGCCGGTTCGCCGGCCGACACGAGTTCCCAACGCTCGAAACATCGCCAATCGTACTCGCGGGCCGCGCGGATCTGGTCGGGCAAGCCGAAGAAATCGGTCCATCCCTCTTGCTCGGCGCGCCACCGACAATCCCACACGAACTCGTAGACGTGCGTCTCGTTGCCGGCGTCTACGCGTACTGTACCGACAAAGTCCGAGCACCCGGATCGCCCCTGCAACGACACACGTTCGATCGGCAGGTGTGCTTCCGTCTCGAGCATGTGCGCGAGCAAGCGCCTGACCTTTACCGACGGAACGTGTCCGTCGACATGGATATGCGCGTTCGGGCTACGCGACGAATAGGCGCGGACCGCATTCTTGAAATCTTCAGCAGCGCGCGACTGCGCCAGGATCTGCTCCAACTCCGACACGCCAGCACCTCGAGAGGGACAACAAACGTTTTAACAGCAAGCTCTGTAAATATCGTCGCGAGACGGTCCAAGTTGTAGTGATTGGCCATCTTCACTCTATCCTTGGACGCGGTTATGCTCCGGCCGCAACGTCCATTTCGTCTCTAATCTCTGCATGAACCGACTTCATCCGCCGACCGTAGTGCTCGAGATCGCCGATCGGCTCGAAGATGCGGGATTCGAGACGTGGTGCGTGGGCGGCGCCATTCGCGACGCGCTGCTCGGACACCCGCACCTCGACTGGGACTTGGCGACCTCAGCGCACCCAATGCAGGTGCGCGAGCTGTTCGGCGCGCGGCGAACGATTCCGATCGGCATAGAGTTCGGCACTGTCGGCGTGCTCGACCGCGTCGGCAAGATGCATGAAGTGACGACCTTCCGGCGCGACGTTCGCACCGACGGGCGTCACGCAGAGGTCGAGTTCGGCGTCTCGCTCGATGACGACTTGGCGCGTCGCGATTTCACGATCAACGCGATCGCGTATTCGCCGCGCCGCCAGGAGGTGCGCGACCCGTTCGACGGACAGCGCGATCTCGAGCGAAAAATCGTGCGCGCCGTGGGTGATCCCGACGCACGCATGAGCGAGGACCGCTTGCGCGCACTGCGCGCGATCCGCTTCGCCGCGCGTCTCGACTTCACGATCGACGACGCGACGCGGCGCGCGATCGTGGCGAGCGCGCCGTTCCTCGGACGTCTGTCGCCGGAGCGCGTGAAGCAGGAACTCGACAAGACGATGGAGCAGGTGCGCTGTCCGAGTGCCGCGCTCGCTGAATGGCAGTCGACCGGCGCATTCGGCACGCTCATTCCGCAGCTTGCTGCCGTCGACACAACGACATTTGCCGTTGTCGATCACCTCGCGCGTCCCGGCATGGCAACTCGGCCAGCGCGGCGTACGCTGCGCTTCGCCGGTCTCCTCGCGAGTCTAGGCGGCGCAGAG
This sequence comes from Gemmatimonadaceae bacterium, assembly GCA_036499625.1. GTDB lineage: Bacteria > Gemmatimonadota > Gemmatimonadetes > Gemmatimonadales > Gemmatimonadaceae > JAQBQB01. The sequence continues at coordinate 55,043 of DASYDJ010000032.1, read as the reverse complement.
GCCACGCGCGTGCTGACTGGCCTTCGCGCGTCTCGTCAGGAGATTCAGCTCGTTGGACAACTCGTCGATCGGTGGCATGTGGTCGGTGGCGAACTGGAGGCGGCGCTGGCGAATGGGAACGTGCCGTCCGATGGACAGGTACGGAATTGGGTCGCCGCGATTGGGCGACTGCAGGTCGGTTCGTTTCTGCGGCTGGCGTCGGCTGTCTGGAGTGCCGCTCGAGCGGCCGGTCGTTCCGTCCCGACGCCAGCTGCGGTCCGTGTGTTGTACCGTCGGATGCAGCACAGTGCGTTTCGGGATGCGATCGATCTTGGCTCGCTAGCCGTGGACGGCGACGATTTGCGCCGCGCCGGCATACCGGCAGGGCCTGGCCTCGGTAAGATTCTCAACGCTCTGCTGGCTGCCGTGATCGAGGATCCCGGCCGAAACGCCGCGGACTGGCTGTTGCAAGAGGCGAAGCGACTGCAGAGCGCGCCGCCGCACGCGACTGGTGAGTAGCGGACAGTAGCCGAGCGTACCGGACGAACGTCGAGGAGCGACAGCGACATGTTTTTTCGAGGGCGACAACCCGAGGCGTCGATCTGGCGTCGATTCCGTGTGAGTGCCGACGGATTCACCTTCGCGCAGGAGGAGGATCTCTACACGGCGCACGTCGTCGCGAACGCGGAGCGCGTCGTCGATCTGTTCTACACGCTGACCGAACAGCTTCCGCCGGCGATCGACATCGTGATCGATGATCTGCGCAGCGGTCGGTCGTGGAAGAGCGAAGCCGCGCCGTTGCCCGATGTGCGCGAAGCAATTGCGCGCCTCAAGAATCTCATCGCGCGGTACGGCGGTGTGGAGCTCTCGGTCTACACGGCCGAGGATCAGTTGACGCTGAATCCGTATTTGGAGCTGTTCATCTATTCGCGCACCGATCGCTGGCTCTACTTGCTCGAGGGTAAGGGACTCGAGGAGCAGTCGCGGCTTCGCACCAAGAGCTGGAAGACCAACCGCCAGCATTTTCCGGCGGCACCCGATCTCGTGAACGCCGTCACGGCGGCAGCGGAGCGGTTGGGACTTCAACCAGCGTGACGCAATCGGCATTGCTGTACGGCATCGCGGCGGCGGGAGCGAACATCCTCGGCGCCGTGGCCGTGACGACGCGCACCAATTGGAGCGTGCGCGCACTCGACGCGATACTCTCGTTCGCGGCCGGGTTTCTCATCTCTGTCTCGGTCGTCGATCTCTTTCCCGATTCGATTGCCGTCGCGGGACCAATCGCACCCGCCGTCATTCTCGGCGCGTACGTGCTCGTGCATCTCACGCAGCATACGATCGGTCGACACTTCCACTTCGGTGAAGAGACGCATTCTGTCTCGGAGCTCGTGAGCGTGTCCGCGCTAGTGGGATTGCTCATGCACACGTTCGTGGACGGTGTCGCTGTCGCGAGCGGACTTCGTGTAAGCAGTGGATTGGGTGCGCTCGTCTTTGTTGCGGTGCTCCTGCATAAATTTCCAGAGGGGTTGGCGATCTCCAGCTTGTTCCTCGCCGCCGGCGCTGGGCGGGGCAAGGCAATTCTCGCCGCAGCAGCGTTGGGAGCGACGACGGTTGCCGGCGTGTTGATCACCGATCATTGGAGCTTGCTGCGCACGTACGGTCTGGCTGTGTCAGCCGGCGTGACGCTGTATGTGGGCGCCTCGAATCTGGTGCCCGAATTTCAGGCTCGTCCGGGGTGGAAGATTCCACTCAGTTTCGTAGCCGGCTGCGCGCTGTATTTCACCGCGCGCAGCTTCGCGGCAGTGTAGGCAAGTGTAGGAACGTGTAGGCATCGGTGGGACGGAGCGGCGAGAAGGCGCATAGAGGCAGCATGACTGATCGAAAGCGACGGGGCGAAGACGAATCGACCAGCGAGCGCGGAACGGCTTCGCTGTTCGAGCGCACGTTGCCGCAGCCGCTCGCCGCGCGCATGCGTCCGCGTACGCTCGAAGAAATTGTCGGACAGCAACACTTGCTGGCGGCAGGCAAGCCGTTGCGCGACGCGATCGAGAAGGGAACCGTCAGCTCGATGGTGTTCTGGGGACCGCCGGGCACCGGCAAAACCACGATCGCACGAGTCATCGCGCAGTACACCGACCGCGAGTTCGTGTCGTTCTCCGCGGTGACCGAAGGCGTGCCGCGCGTGCGCGAAATCGTCGCCGAAGCGGAAGGTCGTCGGCGCATGGGTCGCGGGACGATTCTGTTCGCTGACGAGATTCATCGCTTCAACAAGGCGCAGCAGGACGCGTTTCTGCCGCACGTCGAAGCAGGTACGATCACGCTCATCGGCGCGACGACGGAGAATCCGTCGTTCGAGATCAACGGCGCGCTGCTGTCGCGCGTGCGTGTGTTCGTGCTGCAGGCGCTCACGCCGGACGATCTGCGCGGCGTGATCACGCGCGCGATCACCGACACGGAGCGCGGGCTCGGCGACTGGCAGCTCACTCTCGACGATGACGCCCTGACGCTCCTCGCCACGGAAGCGGATGGCGACGCGCGCCGAGTGTTGACGGTGCTCGAAGCGGCGGCGGAGCACGTGGGACGCGGTGGGCGCATCACCGTCGAAGCCGCGCGTGACGCCCTGCAGCTTCGCTTCGCCCGCTACGACAAGGGCGGCGAAGAGACGTACAACATGCTGAGCGCGTTCCACAAAAGCCTGCGCGGGAGTGATCCGCAGGGCGCGCTCTACTGGATGGCGCGCATGATCGAAGGCGGCGCCGATCCGATGACGATTTTTCGCCGCTCGATCGCGATGGCCGCGGAGGACATCGGTCTCGCGGACCCGGAGGCGCTCAAGCTTGCGGTCGCGGCGCGCGATGCGTTTCACATGCTCGGACCGCCGGAGGGATATCTGCCGCTGGCGCAGATGATCGTGTATCTCGCGACGGCGCCAAAATCGAACAGCGCGAAGGCGGCGTTGTCGGCTGCACTGGAGGCAGCGCGAGCGCATCCGGCGGAAGGGGTCCCAATGCACATCCGGAACGCGCCGACCGGTCTGATGAAGGAACTGGGATATGGGACGGGGTATCAGTACGCGCACGACGCCGCTGAGGCATATATCCCGCAGGAGTATTTGCCGGACAGCCTCCGCGGCGCTCGATTCTACGAGCCGGGACCGTTCGGCTTCGAGAAGGAAATCGCGAAGCGACTTGCGTGGTGGGAGGAGCTTCGCCGAAAGGCGAGTACATCGGAGTGAGGGGGCGTCTTGGGGAAATTTACGGGAGGAAGCAGATGAGAAAACTCGCACTAGCACTGGCGGCCTCGGCGGCGATGGCAACGGCCGGCTGTGCCGCGCTCGGGAAAGCGGCATTCAAGCAACCCATCGTGCACCTGAAGGACGTTCGGGTTCGCGGCCTTGGGCTCACGGGCGGCAGCCTGGACGTATTGTTGAACGTCTACAACCCGAACCACTACCGGTTGGATGCTACGCATCTGACCTATAAGCTCAACATGGCGGGCGACAGCATGACGGTCGCCAGTGGCGCGATCGACAGCCGGTTCACGGTGCAGGACAACGACTCGACGACAGTGACCATCCCTGTCACGTTTACCTACGCCGGACTCGGCGCGGCCGGCCGCAGCATCATGAACACCGGCGCGGTGAACTACCACGTGCTTGGCGACGTGACGGTTGGGACGACGGTGGGCAGTTTTACGGTGCCGTATTCGTCGGTGGGCCGGTTTACGACGTCGGGTCTCGGAAAATAATAATTATATAAAGAGGATTTTCATATAAGCCACGATCCGATCGACATCGTCTCGCCGGTCGAGCGCGCCCTGCTCGTCGGTGTTCCGCTCAAGCGGCCCGGCGCGCGCCGGGTGATGGACGACCATCTCCGCGAGCTCGCCGAGCTTGCGGATACCGCCGGCGCGGTCGTCGTCGGCGAAATGACCCAGCAGATCGAGCGTCCGCATCCCGGCACGTACTTGGGATCGGGCAAGCTTCAGGAGCTCGGCGATCGGGTGCGCGAGCTCGAGGCCACGCTCGTCATCTTCGACGACGAGCTGTCGCCGAGCCAAGGCAAGAACATCGAGGATGCGATCGGCACGCGAGTCATGGATCGCGCCGAATTGATTCTCGACATCTTCGCCACGCGGGCGCGATCGGCGGAAGCGAAGATGCAGGTAGAGCTCGCGCAGCTCGAGTACATGCTGCCGCGACTGACGCGCATGTGGTCGCACCTCGAGAAATTTCGCGGCGGCATTGGCGTGCGCGGTCCTGGTGAAACGCAGCTCGAAACTGACCGGCGGTTGATCAATCATCGCATCAAGGTGCTGCGCGAGCGGTTGCTCGACGTGCAGCGCGGACGATCGATTCAACGGCAATCGCGAGCGGGCGAATTCAAGGCGTCGATCGTCGGCTACACGAACGCCGGCAAGTCGTCGATTCTGCGCGCGCTGTCCGGGCAGGACGTGTTCGTCGAAGATCGTTTGTTCGCCACGCTCGATCCGCTCACTCGCGACGTGGAAGTCGCGGACCACTCGCACGTGCTGCTCACCGACACGGTCGGGTTCATCCGGAAGCTGCCCCACCATCTCGTGGCGTCATTCCGTGCCACGCTCGAGGAGACGCGCGAAGCCGATCTATTGCTGCACGTCGTCGACGCGAGCTCGCCGACGTGGGAAGAACAGCGCGTCGTCGTCGACCAAGTGTTGGACGAGCTGAACGTGAACGATCGGCCAAAGCTTCTGGTTTTCAACAAGATCGATTTGCTGACGCACGAGCAGCTTCTCGCTCTGCAAGAGCGGATCGGCGCGTTGGTACCTGGCTCGATTTTCGTTTCTACGATGACGGACGGCGGACTCGAACCGCTCAAGCGCGCGCTGGCCTCAGCGCTTCGCGCGCGGCGACCGCTCGCGCAGATCCGCATGTCGCCGTCCGACGGAAAAACGCTCGCCGAGATTCATCGGGACGGCGAGGTGATCGATCAGCGGATGGACGGTGATCAGCTCCTCATCGAGGCGCGCGTTGGCGACGCGCTGGCCGGCAGGCTGCGAAGCCTCGGCGCCGAGGTCAGTCACCTTAAGCCGGTTGCAGCGCGATGAACGCGCTGTCATTCCGAACGCAGTGAGGAATCTTGCGTCGGGGTCGCGATATAATTGGCGCGACGGAAGATTCCTCCCTTCGCTCGGAATGACAAAGGGCGGCACTCACAGAGTGCCGCCCTTTGTCTCGTGCTGTCCGGAACATGGTCACGCACGGACTCGAACCGTGGACCTCTGCTGTGTGAAAGCAGCGCTCTAACCAGCTGAGCTACGCGACCGAAGTCTCAAAAAATATCAGGACGCACCGCGGCATGGTAGGGCTCGCGGCAATGGTCTCGGTGGGACTTGAACCCACGATCCTCCGATTATGAGTCGGGTGCTTTAACCAACTAAGCTACGAGACCGCAACGCAGACAATTCTACGTAGATAACATGAATGCGTCGTAGGCGTCGAGTACCTCGGCACTCGACACCGTGGCGGCGCCCGGTTTTCCGACCTCTACGCCCGCCGCAAAGTTCGCGATGATCGACGCCTCGGACGGCGTTCCGCCCGCCGCGAGCATGAGCGCGAGGTAGGCGGTCACCGTGTCGCCGGCGCCCACGACGTCATACACCTCTCGGGCGACGGTCGGCACCCGCTTGATCACTCCGCCCGACGACACGAGCACCATGCCGCGCTCGCCGAGGGTGAGCAGGAGATTGTCGACGCCGAGGCGGCTGAACGTCGCCGGGAGCGCCTCGGGGTGATCGAGCTCAATCTCTGCCCCAAGTGCCTCGGCGAGCTCGCGGCGGTTGGGCTTGAAGATCGTGGCGCCGCGATAGAGAAAGAAGTTGCGGTACTTCGGGTCCACCACGATGGGAATCCCGCGGGCTCGCGCGCGTTGCATCGCGGTCTCGATCACCTGCGGTACCAGGACGCCCTTGTTGTAATCCTCCAATACCAGCGCGTCGGCCTGATCGACCGCGGCGAGAAGTGCCGCGAGTAGACGCTCGACAGCTTCGCCCTCGAAATCGCTGTCCTCTTCTTCGTCGACGCGAACGACTTGCTGCGACCGCGCCACGATCCGGCTTTTGGTGGTCGTCGGGCGATCCACCGTCACGAGCGAGCCGAGTCCGGCGCCCATGGCTTCGAGCATGGCGCACAGTTGGCGTCCGCCCGCGTCGTCACCTATGCCAGCCACGAGATCGCATGCGGCGCCCACGGCGCGGACGTTCTGAGCGACGTTTCCCGCCCCGCCAAGGGCATACCGGCGTTCCCGGACGCGGACCACCGGCACTGGGGCTTCGGGCGAGATGCGCTCGACGTCGCCGCGAAGGTAGACGTCGAGCATGACGTCACCCACGACCGTCACGCGGCGGGTCGCAGCGGTGTCGAGGAGCGAGACCAAGCGATCTCGTGAGAGGGAGCGGGGCATTGCGGCGCAAGCTAGCGGCGGCCTCATTCCAGGGTCAACCGAATGGCTGTCTCCGGCACAGGCCTTGCCTTTTACGGGCTCGACCGTCGCAGTGCCCTTCCCAGACCATCGATCGAACCCCGCTTGCCCTCGTTTCTCACCCGGATCAACGACGCGGCGAAGTCCAAAGTCCTCACGATTCAGGACTACTTCACGCTTGCCGGCAAGTCGCTCCGCTTCATCTTCGCCCGGCCGTTCTACACCCAGGACGTCATCCAGCAGATGGATGAGATGGGGGTGAAATCGCTTGGTATCGTGTTGCTGACCGGTTTGTTCACGGGAATGGTGCTGGCGCTGCAGTCGTCGGTGCAGCTCAAGACCTTTGGCGCCACGATGTACATCGGCAACCTCGTGTCGGCGTCGATGATCCGCGAGCTGGGGCCGGTGCTGGCGGGCTTGATGGTCGCGGGCCGCGTCGGGTCTGGCATCGCCGCGCAGCTTGGCTCCATGCGCGTTACCGAGCAGATCGACGCGTTGAACACCCTCGGCACCGATCCGATCAAGAAGCTGGTGACGCCGCGCGTGGTCGCCGCGCTCATCATGCTGCCGGTGTTGACGGTGATCAACGATTTCGTCGGCATCATCGGCGGCAACATCATCGCGTCGCTCGTGGTTGGCCTTCCGAGTTCGCAGTACTGGCGCACGGTGTGGGATCAGACGGCGAACGGCGGCTTCGTGCTGCGGTACATCCCGAACGATTTCATCATGGGACTCTTCAAACCGTTGGTGTTCGGCGGTTTGATCTCCGTCACGGCCTGCTACTTCGGGCTCGGCACCACGGGCGGCACCGAGGGCGTTGGCCAGGCGACGACGAAAACAGTGGTCACGTCGAGCATTCTGATTCTCATAATCGACTACTTCATCACGCAACTGCTGCTGTCGGTGCTCAATTATGGTGGATAACGCGCCGCCCAAAGCCCCTGACTCGAGGGACTCCGCGGGTTCGGCGGACGACGTCGGCGACCGGCGCGGTCCGGACCGGCGTGTCGACACCCCAGCGTCGGAGGGACGGAAGTCGGCGTCGGTACGGCAGGCAATTCGATCGGAGCTCGAGCAGGACGAGCCGGAGGACGCGAACGCCGCCGCTCCGCGGCCGCGCGCTGACAGCACGCCGGTCGTGGAGATGGATCACGTGTCGCTCGCGTTCGAGCAGCCGATTCTCGAGGATGTGTCGCTGGCCGCGTGCGAAGGTGAGACCGTGGTGCTAGTCGGGGAATCTGGCACAGGCAAGTCGACGGCGTTGAAGCTGATCTTGCGGCTGCTGGTTCCCGATTCGGGGCGCGTCTTGATCGAGGGCCAGGACATTACGCATCTCTCATTCGAGGAAGCGCTCGAAGCCCGGCAGAAGATGGGCATGGTGTTTCAGGGCGCGGCGCTCTTCGACTCGATGACCGTCTTCGAAAACGTGGCCTATCCGTTGCGCGAGCACACCAAGATGAGCGACGATGAGATCACCGATCGCGTGCGGGAGAAGCTGGAGTTCGTCGACCTGGAGGCGGATCGAGTGATGCAGCAAATGCCCGCGGAGCTCTCCGGCGGCATGCGGAAGCGCGTGGGGGTGGCGCGCGGCATGGCGAACAATCCGAGAATCATGCTCTACGACGAGCCGACGTCAGGCCTCGATCCACTGACGACGGGCACCATCACGCGGCTCATCATGAAACTCCAACGCGAGCTCGGCGTGACGAGCGTGGTCGTTTCGCACGACATTCGGGCGTCGTTCCGCATGGCCAGCAAGATCGCGTTGCTGCACGAGAAGCACATCGCCTTTTTCGGCACGCCAGAGGAGATGACGGCGAGCGAAGACAAGTACATCCAAGACTTCCTGGGCGGGCTCTGATCATGAAACGCTCGTCATTCATCACGTGGGATCAGCTCAAGGTCGGTCTCGTCATCCTCGCGGCGCTGGGGATCCTTGGCATCGCGATCTACAAGCTTGGGCAAGCGGCCAATCTGTTTTCCAAACGGTACGAGCTGATCGCGTACCTTCCGAACGCGGCCGGCCTCAGACCGGGCGGCACGGTGTTCGTGGCCGGTCAGTTCGCCGGCTCCATCAAGTCGATCGATTTTCTGCCGATCGACAATGACACGACGCGCAACCTCAAGGTCATCATGCTGATCGATCAGGCGCTCGAGCAGCAGGTGCGGCGCAACTCGCAGGCGAAAGTCCGCACCCTTGGCTTGCTGGGCGACAAAGTGATCGACATCTCCATCGGCACGCCGCAGTACCCGGAGCTCAGGACCGGAGACACGATCACGGTCGCGCCGTCGCTCGACTACGAGGCGATCCTCGCGCAGGCGTCTGGCGCGGTGAATGACATGGTCGCGCTCACGAAGGACATGCACAAAATCACCGACGGTATCGTCCACGGACAGGGGACGATTGGCCAGTTGATGACCAATCGCGCGCTCTACGACCAGTTCGTGGGAACGATGGGTCGGGCCAACACCATGTTGGCGCGATTCGAGAATCCGAACGGCAGTTTCGCGAAGATGCTCGACGATCCCACGCTCTACGACCGGTTCGTGACGGTCGTGACGTCGGCGGATTCGCTCGTCGTGGCGATGAACGACAAGAATGGGACGATCGGCCGGCTGATGCACGATGACACGCTCTATACGCACATCGTGAACATGGCCGTAGCGGGCGACTCGCTCATGAAAGCGTTGTCCAATGGCAATGGTCTGGCCGGACGCCTGCTGAATGACCCCACGCTGTACGATCGGCTCAACAAGTTGACGACCGATTTGAACGCAATTCTCGACGACGTACGAAAGGATCCGCACAAGTATCTGAAGGGCGTCGTCTGCGTCTCGTTCAAGTGTCCGTAATCGTGGGTCCATGGTAGGGCGACTCAACTCTCTGGCTCGCCCTACCGTTTCCTGTCGAGCGCCTCATTAGGTTTCGGGTCATCGGGTCTGAGCGCGGCCGCTTACTGTCGTTCGCTCCGGCCGAACGCTGACGATTACCCTCCCAGATGAAATCGCTCGAGCTCGACGTTGTCGCTACTCGCGGTTCCGAAGTCGAATCGCGCCACCGGGTGCATGTCGCCGTCGTAGGCGCCGACGATTCACTCGTTGCGAGCGCGCGCGACGTCAGCCTCGTCAGCTCGTGGCGGTCGTGCGGCAAGCCGTTCCAGGTCATGCCGCTCGTGGAGTCTGGTGGCTTCGACGAGCTCCGATGGGGCGACGACGAGCTGGCGCTGTCGTGCGCGTCGCACGGTGGTGAACCGGAGCACGTTGCCCTCGCCGCGCGAATGCTCGCTGCCATCGGCCTGGAAGAAGGCGATCTGGCCTGCGGTCCTCACGACCCGCTGTCGTCACGCGGAATGAAGTTGCTCCGTGAATCGGGCGCCCGCCTCACGCGACTGCACAACAACTGCTCGGGCAAGCACGCGGCCATGCTGGCCCGCGCGCACACTGCCGGCTGGCATACCTACGGCTACGAGCGGCGAGATCATCCGGTCCAGCGCTGTTGTCTCGAGGCCGTTTCGAAATGGTCGGGCCTCTCTGAGGAGCAGATCGGCCAGGCGGTCGACGGATGCGGTGTCGTCGCGTTCGCGTTGCCGTTGGAGAGTATGGCACGCGCATGGTCGCGACTGGTTCGCGGCGCGCGTGACAACGATGAAGTCCCTGCGAGAATCGTTCACGCGATCGCGACACGCCCGTTCCTGGTGGGCGGCACCGATCGGTTCGACTCGATTCTCATCGAGGAGACGCAGGGACGCGTCGTCGCGAAGATCGGCGCCGAGGGCGTGCATTCAGTCGGCATTCCAGAGCAGGGCATTGGGTTCGCGGTCAAGGTCGACGACGGCGCACAGCGCGCGCAGTTCCCTGTGGTCATTCGCGTCTTGCAGATGCTCGACGCGCTTCCGGCAACGCTCACGCCTCGTCTCGAGGACTTCGTGCGCCGGCCCGTGCGGAACACGCGCGGCGAAACAGTCGGCGAAATTCGCCTGCTGGCGTGAGGACCGTTTCCCGGACAATCCGAAATCGTTTGCTGCGCGTCGTCGAGAAACGATGATGCCGCGAAGTGCTGGCGATACGACATTGCCGACGTTGACGACGTTGGATGAGCCGACGCGCCGGCTGGTGCGTTTGTCCGCCGAGCTTACGGCGGGAAGCGAAACGGCGGTGCGCGAGGCAATGGCGGCTGACATTGGCGTCGTTCCGGCGGTGTGGATCGAGGAATTGATTCTGCAGTCGTACTTGTTCGCCGGCTTTCCGAGGGCGCTCAATGCGATGCGGGAGTGGCGGCGGTTGTCGCCGGCGGTTACGAGTCCAGCGGCTGAAGTAGCGGCTGAAGGCGCCGATGTCGACCAGTGGAGGCGTGACGGCGAAGTGACGTGCAGCGCTGTCTACGGATCGATGTACGAGAAGCTGCGCGAGAACATTCGCGCGTTGCATCCGCTGCTCGATGAGTGGATGATTTCGGAAGGGTACGGAAAGGTGTTGTCGCGTCCGGAGCTGGATTTACCGCGGCGTGAGCTGTGCATCGTCGCGGCGTGTGCCGCGGCGGGGCAGGATCGGCAACTGCAATCGCATTTGCATGGCGCGCGGAACGTCGGAGTGGCGGCCGGCGTCATCGATGGCGCGGTCGAGGCGATCGCCGACGTAATCGGACTGGAGCGTGCGACATCACTTCGATTGTTGTGGGCGCGAGTTCGAAGAAAGTGACCAGGAAATCATGTTCATCGATCGGGTAGTAGTAAACGTCAAAGCTGGCGACGGCGGATCGGGGATGACCTCGTTTCGCCGGGAGAAGTTCGTGCCGCTCGGCGGGCCCGACGGCGGCGAGGGTGGCCGCGGCGGCGATGTGATCGTCGTCGGCGACAGCAACCTCGCCACGCTGCTCGACTACACCTACCGCGATAGCTGGTCGGCCACCGCCGGCGATCACGGATCGGGCAGCAATCGGAGCGGCAAGGCCGGCACGGACGTCATACTGCCGGTCCCAGTCGGAACGGTTGTTAGAGATCTAGAAACATCCGAGCGGCTGGGTGAGATCCTCGAGAACGGCGACCGGATCGTGGTGTCGAAGGGCGGACGAGGCGGTAAGGGCAATGCGTATTTCGTCACCGCGACGCATCAATCGCCGCGCGAATATCAGCCGGGCGAAGACGGCGAGGCCCGGACGCTCGAACTCGAGCTCAAGCTCATCGCCGACGTTGGGCTCGTGGGTCAGCCCAACGCCGGAAAGTCGACGCTGTTGTCCGTCATCTCGGCCGCGCGTCCCAAAATCGGCGACTACCCGTTCACCACGCTCAGCCCAAACTTGGGCGTCGTCCAGCTCAGCGACGCGCGCACGTTTGTCGTCGCGGACCTGCCGGGCATCATCGAGGGCGCGCACGAAGGGAAGGGACTCGGCCTTCAATTCCTGCGGCACATCGAGCGCACGCGCGTACTCGCGTTCCTCATTCCAATCGATGCGATGGATTGGCAGGAGGAGTACGACCAGCTGCGGCGGGAGATCGAGTCGTATTCGACCGAGCTCGCGCAAAAGCCGCACTGCGTGGTCTTCACGAAGATGGACCTCTTCGCGAACGAGCCCGCACCGCCTATCGACGCGCCCGATGCGTTCGGCGTGTTCGCGATCAGCGCCGCCGGTCGCGAGGGTTTGGACCCGTTGCTGAGCGCCTGGTGGTCACGTGTGCTCGATCTCAAGAAAGCCGTTGTCGTCCGCGACGATTCCGTCCCGCTCCCCTGACGAACGTCGCGCCGCGCTGGCGCTCACGCTCGTCGCCGATGTCGGCAGCGTGACACATCGACAACTGACCGAACGATTTGGCTCCGCCTCGCGGGCGTTGGATGATGGTGTTCCGCAACACCTCGTCCACGACGCCTATCGACGCGCCGACGATCTGATCGCCCTCGGCGCAGCGCGCGGGCTCGAGTTGACCACCAATTGCGACGACCGCTACCCGGGGTCACTTCGCGAGTTGAACGATCCGCCGGCCGTGTTGTGGTCTGCTGGCGATTGGAACACGCTGCGTGGGCCAGTTGTGTCGGTGGTCGGAACGCGGCGAGCGACTGCGTACGGTCAGCGGGTCACGCGCGAGCTGGTTGGCGCGTTGTCCCGCGCTGGTGCGTGTGTGGTCAGCGGCATGGCACTCGGTATCGACGCCACGGCGCACAGAAGCGCGCTCGACAACGATGGGCAAACTATCGCTGTTCTAGGAACGGGGGCCGACATCGCGTATCCCAAGGCGCATTCGGCGTTGCATCGGGAGATTGTCGCTCGCGGTCTTGTACTTTCGGAGCTTGCGCCCGGCGCGCGCTCGGATGCTGGATCGTTTCCACGGCGAAATCGAATCATTGCCGGCCTCGCCGCGCTGACGATCGTTGTCGAAGCGCCATTCAAGAGCGGCGCGCTCATCACATCGACATGTGCCCTCGATCTCGGTCGCGATGTTGCCGCCGTTCCGGGTCCGATCGACATGCCGCAGAGCCAAGGCACGAATCAGCTGATCCGCGACGGCGCGCACATCATCACGTGTGTTGCCGATGCGCTATCACTGTTAGGGCTTGATGCGCCGGCTCGATCCCAGCCGGAGTTGCGCGGCGAAGCCGAGCAGCGGATCTGGGCCGCGCTCACAGCCGGCGCCTCTACGCTGGATGAGCTCTGCGCGAGCTCCGCACTTCCTGTCGCGCAGTGTCTTGGCGCCGTGACCGCGCTGGAGCTTCGCGGCGCCGTCGAGTGCGCACTCACGGGAGAAATTCGCCGGCGCTGACGTGCGCGCCCGTATATTTCGAGGTGCACCCTCGCCACCTGTACGTTCACGTTCCGTTCTGCGCGCGTCGATGCGCCTACTGCGATTTTTCGATCGCGGTTCGGCGCACCGTGCCGTCGGACGAGTACGTCGACGCCGTCGAGCGAGAGCTGGCGATCCGCTATCCCGATCGCGGCGAGTGGACCGTCGACACGCTCTATTTCGGTGGCGGAACGCCGTCGCGGCTCGGCGCCGATGGAGTGACGCGACTGCTGGAGTCGTTGCGGAGGCGCGTCACGCTCGCGGATGGCGCCGAAGTGACGCTCGAAGCAAATCCCGAAGACATCGATGCCGCGGCCATTGCTGCGTGGCGTCGCGCGGGAATCAATCGGCTATCGATTGGCGCGCAGTCGTTCGACGATCGGGTTTTGTCGTGGATGCATCGTACCCACGACGCGGCGACGACGTCGCGTGCCGTCGGCATCGCGCGCCGCGGCGGGATCGACAATTTCTCGCTCGATTTGATCTTCGCGCTGCCCGAATCGTTGGAGCGTGTGTGGCGTGACGACGTTCAGCGTGCCCTCGATCTCGATCCGACGCACTTGTCGCTCTACGGCTTGACCATCGAGCCGCACACGCCGCTCGGACGCTGGAGCGCGCGCGGAGAGGTTCGTGAATCGCCGGACGAGCGTTACGAAGAAGAATTTCTGGCCGCGCATTCCATGCTCGGTGAAGCCGGCTTCGAGCACTACGAGGTCTCGAACTTCGCTCGCGGCGGCATGCGTGCCCGACACAACTCGAGCTATTGGTCCGGCGTGCGGTATGCCTCGCTCGGGCCGTCGGCGCACGAGTTCGATGGCGACGTGCGGCGGTGGAACACTGCCGCCTACACCGATTGGACCCGCCAGCTAGAATCCGGAGCCAACCCGATCGCTGACTCCGAGACGCTCACCGACGAGAATCGAGCCGCCGAGCGCGTGTACCTGGGCCTGCGGACGACGGATGGCCTCGTGCTCTCGGATTCAGAGATCGCTCGCGTGCAGCCGTGGATCGCCGCGGGATGGGCCGAGATGCGCGAGCCCGACAGAATCGTCTTGACCGCGTTGGGTTGGTTGCGCCTCGACGCGCTCGCGACCGACTTGACACTCGTCCGAAGTCATTACTAGCTTTGAACTTATGGCATCCGAAGAGCTCAGTAGTCGCGAACGCCGCGTGCTCGACGCGGTAATCCGCAGCTACGTCGAAACTGCCGAGCCTGCCGGATCTCGAACGCTGTCCCGGCGGTTCGGCCTCGGCGTGTCGCCCGCGACGATTCGCAATACGATGAGTGATCTGGAGGAGAAGGGCTTCCTCCTACATCCGCACACGTCGGCGGGCCGCGTTCCGACGAACAAGGCGTATCGCGCCTACGTCGACGCGTTGTTGAGCCGCCCCACGATCAAAGCGGCCGAATCCGATCGCCTCGCCGAAGAGATTACGGGCGGCTACGGCTCGTCGCCCATCGAGAGCATCCTTAGGCGCGCTGCACAGACGTTGGGCGTGCTGACGCAGGAGTTGGGCGTCGCGCTGGGACCCCGTCTCGATCTGTCGACGCTCCGCCGCTTGGAGCTCGTGCGCGTGAGCAGTGAGCGTTTACTCATGGTGCTCACGTTGGATGGCGGCGTCATGCGCACCGTGTTCGTGGAAATGCCGGGTGAGCTGGCTGACAGCGCCATCGGCGGTGTCACGGCTGTGCTCAACGAGCGGCTCGCCGGACTCACGCTGGCGCAGATTCGCACCTCGCTGCCCGCACGCCTTCGCGATGCGGGCACCGACGCTGAGGCCACTGGACTGCTCAATATCTTTCTGCAGGAAGGCGAGCAGCTTTTCGACGCGGCGCTGCCGATGGGCGACGGACAAGTCGTGCTCGGTGCAGCGTCGGTGTTGGCCGAACAGCCCGAGTTTTCCGGCGCCGATCGGCTGCGCCGGCTCCTCGCGCTCACTGAAACGCCGCAGGCGCTCGAGGACACTATCCGTCGCCGAGTGCACGCGCCGGGGATTTCGATTACGATCGGCGCCGAGCACGACGATCCGCGCCTCGAGGATTTCACTGTCGTGACGGCGGAGTATCACGTCGGCGCGCTGGCGGGCGTCATCGGCGTCATCGGACCGACGCGCATGTCGTACGAGAAGGTCATTTCGCTCGTGAGTCACACCTCGCAGCTTCTGAGCGACTTGCTGGATTAATTAGAGAACTCATGGCGGATTTTTACGCAGTGCTCGGCGTGGAGCGTACGTGCTCCGACGACGAACTCAAGAAGGCATATCGCAAGCTGGCGATGGAGAATCATCCGGATCGCAACGGCGGCTCGAAGGAGGCCGAAGAGCGGTTCAAGGAGATCTCCGAGGCGTACGACGTGTTGCGCGACCCACAGAAGCGCGCGGCATTCGATCGGTACGGCGAGGCTGGTTTGCGCGGCGGTGGCGGCGCGGGATTCCATCACGTCGATCTGTCCGAAGCGCTCGGCATTTTCATGCGCGATTTTGGCGGGTTCGGCGGACTGGAGGAGCTGTTCGGCCAGCGCGCTGGCGGCCAAAGCAGCGGTCCGCGCGCCGGCGACGACATCAAGATCAACGTGCGCATGACGCTCGCTGAAGTGGCGACTGGCGTCGAGCGGAAAATTCCCGCGAAGCTCCTCGACCCGTGCGATCACTGCGAGGGAAGTGGCGCGGAACCTGGATCGAAATCGCAGACGTGCAATACGTGCGGCGGCGTTGGCGAAGTGCGTCGCGCGCAGCGCTCGTTCTTTGGACAATTCGTCACGGTCGCGCCGTGCCCGACGTGTCACGGAGAGGGTCGGCTCATTCAGTCGCCGTGCAAGAAGTGTCGCGGCGAAGGTCGGCTGCGCGGCGATCACGAAGTGAAGGTGCAGATTCCGGCCGGCGTCGCGACCGGCCAATACATGACACTGCGCGGCGTCGGCAATGCGGGAACTCGCGGCGGTCCGCGCGGCGACATTCACGTGTTGTTCGAGGTTGCGGATGATCCGCGCTTCGAGCGGAACGGCGAAGATCTGTACACCGAAGTTCTCGTCACGTATCCGCAGCTCGCACTTGGCTCAGAGCTCAGCGTTCCCGTGGTGTCGGGTCATGCGTCGCTCAACATGCCGGCCGGAACGCAGAGCGGTCACGTGTTTCACATGCGCGGCAAGGGCTTGCCTCGCGTGAATTCGAACGGGATGGGCGATCTACATGTCCGCATTCAACTCTGGACGCCCGATCGCATGACCGAGGAAGAGAAGACGTTGCTCAGTCGCCTCGCGGAGATTCAGCCGGGTGTGCCGCAGGATGACGGCCGCGGCAAAGGCTTCTGGTCGAAGATGAAAGAGGCACTCGGCGCGTGACAGACAGCACGTGGCTGACGGTGCGCGTGATGCCCGGCAGCCGTCGCGACGCTGTGATGGCCGCGTTGTTCGAGGCGGGCGCGCAGGGCGTACAGGAACTCGGCGACAAGCTGATCACGCAGGTGCCCGATCGCGCGACCGCCGACGCGATTAGCGCAGCGGCAATCGCCGCGAGCCCAGACGCCGTCGTCGAAACCGAGGCACTTCCCGACGTGGATTGGTCGGTGGCGTGGAAGCAGTCGATCCGCGCGCAGACGCTGGGCGCCTTGACCGTGACGCCGCCGTGGCTCGCCGACGGACTCGATCCGGCGATGACCATCGCGATCGAGCCAGGCATGGCATTCGGCACTGGCGAGCACGCGACGACGCGCGGTGTCGTTCGCCTTCTGCAATCTGTGATTCGTTCCGGCGATCACGTCGCCGATCTGGGCACGGGCAGCGCGGTGTTGGCGATCGCGGCCGCGAAGCTTGGTGCTGCGAGTGTGGCGGCGATCGAGCTCGATCCGGATGCAATCGGAAACGCCGAAGAAAATGTCGTGCGAAACGGAGTGGCCGATCGTGTCACCGTGATCGAAGGCGATGCCGCGAGCCTGTTGCCGCTGGTTGCACCGGTTCGCGTGATCACCGCCAACATCATTTCGTCGGTGCTGCTCGAGTTGTTGCCGGTGCTTGTCTCCTCACTCGCGAGCGACGGCCGCGTGATTCTCAGCGGCATCCTGTTCACCGAGCGCGACGACATGATTCGCGCGGTGACAGCGGCGGGCTGGCGCGTTGAAGCGGAAGACCAGGAGGACGCCTGGTGGAGCACGACGATCGCGCGCCGGTAGCGACCTTCTACATCGCGGCTCCGTTTCGCGCGGGAGAGGTGCTGACACTTGGTGAGAGCCAAGCGCACCACGCGCGAGTCAAGCGTCTCGAGAAGGGCGACGTCGTGCGTCTCACCAGCGGCGACGGCAACGTTGCAACCGGCGCGATCGTCGAACTTCGCAAGGCTTCGATCGACATCGAGCTGGGTCTGACCGAGCGAGTTGCAGCGCCGGCGCCCGTGCATCTTCGCGTACCAATCGGAGATCGCGAGCGCATGCTCTGGCTCGCGGAAAAAGCCACGGAGTTGGGTGTCACGAGCTGGCAGGGCGTGCGTTTTCGCCGATCCGCCAGCGTGTCGCCGCGCGGTGAGGGCGCCGCATTCGCCGAGAAGGTGCGTACCCGAATGGTGAGCGCGCTCGAGCAGTCTGGCGGCGCATGGATGCCGACCGTGCTGCCGGACACCGTGCCGGAGAACATCGAAGTCCCGCCGAACTCCGTCTCGGTCGTGCTCGACGTGTATGGCGCGCCGCTGCCGCACGTCCTCGGCCTCGACGTCGCGCGCGGTCGCGTGATACTGTTCGGTCCAGAGGGCGGAATCGATGCAGACGAATTGTCGGGGTTGCGTGACGCGGGATTCGTCGCCGCACGTTTGGCACCCACGGTGCTGCGCTTTGAGACTGCCGGTATTGCCGCCGTGGCTGTCGCGCGCGCGACATCTTTGCTGACGGAGAGTTGACGATGGCCGACGATTGCCTGTTTTGCCGCATAGCAGCACGCGAAATCCCAGTCCCATTCGTCTACGAGAATGATGATGTCGTGGCGTTCCGCGACATCAACCCGCAGGCGCCGGTGCACGTGCTCGTCGTTCCAAAGACGCATGTCGCGTCGCTCAACGATGCGCGCGACGCCGCGGCAGTCGGACAGTTGGCGCTCGCCGCGGCCGAGATCGCGCGTACTGAGGGCATCGCGGACGCGGGCTACCGCACGGTGATCAACACCAACGCAGAAGCCGGACAGACGGTATTTCACCTGCACCTTCACCTGCTTGGCGGGCGCTCGATGAAGTGGCCGCCGGGCTGATCGCTCACCGTCTCGCTAAGTTGCGTCATGCCCGATATGCTCGCACGTCTCCAAGCCGACCTCAACTCGGCTCGTAAAGCGCAGGACAAGCCGCTCGTGATGCTCCTCGGTAGCGTCATCTCGGACGTCAAGAACCATGAGATCGCGATCAAGCGCGATCTCACCGACGACGACGTGGTCGAAGTGCTGCGCAAGGGCATCAAACGCCGCCGCGAGTCGATCGAGATGTTCGACAAGGGCGGCCGCGCCGACCTCGCCGCCACCGAGCGCGCCGAAGTTGACGCGCTCGGCAAATATTTGCCGGCTGGCGTGAGCGACGACGAAATTCGTGCGGCCGTCGTCGCTGCGATCGACGGTGGCGCGGCGAACGTGGGCGCCGTGATGGGGAAGGTGATGGCCCAGTTCAAGGGGCGCGCCGAGGGCGGCACGATCAACGCCATCGTGCGCGAGGAGTTGGCGAAGCGGGCGTAACCGTTGGTGTCGTGAATCCACACGCTCTTTCCGTTCTTGAGTTTCCTCGAGTCCTCGACGTCGTCGCGGGGTTCGCCACATCGAACCTTGGCGCGGAGCGCGTTCGGACGCTGACGCCCGCCGCCGACATCACGATCCTCGAGCGAGAGCACGCGCGTGTCGCGGCCATGCGAGCCGCCATCGTCGGCGACGATCCGTGGCATCCCGACCCGATTCCTGATCTCGCCGGCCCGCTCACGCGCCTGCGCGTCCTCGGCAGCCGGTGGACGGGCGCGGAACTGTTCGCTGCGTCGACATTGCTTCGATCGTCGCGTCGCACGCAGATGCGGCTGCGCGACCCGCGCCGGCCTGCTGTCGTACGCGCGCTGTTGTCCTCGCTCCTCGACGTGTTGATCGCGGTACCGGCGCTCGAGACGCAAATCGAACGAACCGTCCAGGAAGACGGCATGGTCAAAGACGACGCGTCGTCGGCCCTGCGGAGAATCCGCCGCGAGTTGCGCGCCGCGCAGGGTGAGTTGATTCGAATTCTCGAACGCGAGATGGATCAACTGGCATCGCATCATCGCGTGCCCGATGCGTCGGTGACTATGCGCAATGGACGCTACGTCATTCCGGTTCGGCGCGAAGGCAGAGTCGTCGCCGGGGGTATCGTCCACGATTCGTCGGCGTCGGGTGCGACGCTGTTCGTCGAGCCGCCGGCTGCGGTGGAGTTCGGGAATCGCATGCGCGAGCTCGAGTCGGACGAGATTGAGGAGGTCGATCGTATTCTGCTCGACCTCACCGATGCACTGCGTCCGCATCGCGACGACTTTATTGCCACGCTCGAAGCGCTCGTCGAGTTGGATAGCCTGTTTGCGCGCGCTCGATACGCGAATACATACGCCTGCGCACCGGCCACACTCGTTCCGGCGCGCGAGGGATTCGACATTCGAAACGGTCGGCATCCGTTACTGCTTGCGCAGGGTGCCGACGTCGTTCCGTTCGACCTCACAATGGCGTCGAATGAGCGAACGCTGCTGGTGTCCGGCCCGAATACCGGCGGAAAAACGGTGCTACTCAAGGCGCTCGGATTGATTTCGGCGCTGGCGCAGTCGGGCATTCCGGCGCCCGTCGGTCCGGAGAGTCGCATCGCGCTGTTTGACGACGCGTTCGCCGACGTTGGCGACGAACAGTCGATCGAGGCGAGCCTCTCGACGTTCAGCGCGCATCTCAAGAACCTTGCAGAGATCCTGCGTCTCGCCACCGCTGATTCGCTCGTCGTGATCGATGAGTTGGGTTCGGGCACCGATCCCATCGAAGGCGCGGCGTTGGGCTGGGCGATTCTCGAGGACCTCACCTCGCGCGGCACGATGACTGTCGCGACCACGCACCTTGGCACGCTGAAAGAGTTGGCGACGCGCGTCGACGGCGTCGTCAACGCATCGCTGCAATTCGACGGTGCCGCGCTCGCGCCGACGTACCGGTTGATCAAAGGCATTCCCGGTCGTTCGTACGGCATCGCGATCGCGCGACGCCTGCGCTTGCCCGATTCGGTGGTCGCTCGCGCCGAAGAACGCCTGCCGCAGCACGAGCGTGATGTCGCGGCCCTCATCGAGCAACTGGAGAAGCGCGAATCGGAGCTCGAGCGTCGCGAGCGCGAGGCCGCCGCGGTGCTCGACGACGCACGCCTGCGGGTTGCGGCCGTCGTAACCCGTGAGCGCAATGTCCGTGAGCGCGAGCGGACGGCCGAGAAGGAAGCACGCCAGGATGCGCGCCGATATCTGCTCGATGCTCGCGCGGAGATCGATCGCACCATTAAAGATCTCAAATCTCGTGGCGCTGACGCGATCGATGAAGCCGGTCGCGGTGCACGAAAGCGCGCCGAGGAACTGGCTGCGAAACAGTTCGGCGAAGTCGAACGTCTCGAGCGCGAAGAAGCGAACGTCCGGCGCAAATCCACGCGGCCGTCGACTGAAGGTCCGCCGCCCGGCGAGTTCGCCGTTGGCGACAGCGTCGTCGTCTCGACCCTCGGTGGCAAGATCGGCCGCGTGCTCGGCGTGCGCGACAACGAGGCAGTGGTCGCGGTGGGCGTAATGAAGCTCACCGTCGCGCGAAAGACGCTCGTCCGCGCGAAGTCAAACGAGCCCCAAGAACGCGCGGGCGTGTGGACTGGAGACTTGCCCGAGGTTCACGTTCCATCCGAGATCGATCTGCGCGGGCTGCGGCCCGATGAAGCCGAGTCGGCGGTGATGCAGGCGCTCGACGATGCGGTGCGCGCGGATCTGCGCAGCCTGCGCATCATCCACGGCAAAGGCACCGGCGCGCTGCGCGAGCGGGTGACCGAGATGCTTCGCAAAGACACGCGCGTGAAAGAGTTTCGCAACGGCGCGTGGAACGAAGGTGGCACCGGCGTAACGTTCGCCGAGTTCGCATGATTCGCGACGAAATCGTCGATCGCGTACGCGAGGAGGCGGACATCGTCTCCATCGTCGGCGACTTCGTGAAGCTCAAGCGGGTCGGCAGCAGCTATCGCGGGCCATGTCCATTTCACAACGGCAAAGGCCCGAACTTTTCCGTCACGCAGCGCGGGTACAACTGCTTCGTGTGTCACGAATCCGGCGACGTATTCACGTTCGTGCAAAAGCAGCTCGGGCTGAACTTCGTCGAAGCGGTGAAGTGGGTTGGCGCGAAAGCCGGCGTCGAGGTTCCAGAGGTCGCGCGCAGTACAGAGGACCGCGATACCCGAGAGCCTCTTTGGGAGGCAGTGGGGACCGCCGCGGATTTCTTTCGTACGCAGCTGTGGGATACGCCCGCCGGACAGACAGCGCGTGACTACCTAGACAGTCGAGGTATCGACAGAAGCACCGCCGACACGTTCGGCCTCGGCTACGCTCCGCGCGACGCCGCGGTCATGCGCGACGCACTGCACGCGCTCGGCTTCGACGATGAGCGGCAACTCGCTGCCGGGCTTCTGCTCTCCAACGCGGAGCGCCCGGAGCCACGTCCGCGATTTAGAGATCGTCTGATTTTCCCAATCTCTGATGCGAGCAGCCACGTCGTTGGATTCGGCGGTCGCATCATGGGTAGCGGCGAGCCAAAGTATCTGAACTCCGGCGAGTCCGCGGTCTTCTCGAAGGGCAAGCTGCTCTATGGCCTCAACTGGGCCAAGCAGTCGATTCGGAAAGCCGACCGGCTCATCGTCGTCGAGGGCTACTTCGACGTCATCCGTCTCATGGCCGCCGGCGTGTCGGAAGTCGTTGCGCCACTCGGCACGGCGCTCACCGAAGCGCAGTCCGCGCTCATTCGCAAATACACGAAGAACGTCTTCCTCCTCTACGACAGCGATCAAGCGGGACTCAAGGCCACGTTCCTCTCCGGCGACAAACTGCTGACTGAGGGCGTCTCCGTGCGCGTCATCTCGCTGCCCGATGGCGAAGATCCGGACACCTACGTCGCCAAATTCGGCGCCGCTGGCTTCGAGCGCGCGGCGAATGCGTCGGTGGACGTCTTCGAGCGCAAGATCCAAATTCTCGAGCGCGGCGGCCGATTCGCTGACCTGGGCAGCAAGCGCAAAGCACTCGACAAGCTCATGGACACGATCCGGGAAACCGCGGACGGCTTGACCCGCGATCTCTATATCGCCAGAACTAGCGAGGTCGCAGGCGTCTCACGCGAGCAACTGGAACGCGAGCTCAAGGCTCCGGCGCGATCTGGGCGTTCAGCCGGTCCAAACCGTCACTACGACGCTCCGCTGGACGAGCCCAGTGAAGCGTTCGAAGACGGCCCGATCACCCCGCCAGTGCGGCGGGTCGACCGCCGCCTGGACCGCCGAGCGCTCGGCGTCCGGGCCGAACGGGAGCTCATTCGGATGTTGTTGCACAATCGGCGTTATGTTGAAGCATCAGCGGAACGCATCGGTGCCGATACGTTCGCCGATCCGGTCTACCGATCGATCTTTGTCGAGCTCACCGCCCAGGACCCTGAGGTCCCGATCGACGAGCTGGCGGTCGACCTGGACGAGGAAGCAACTGAAGTGCTTCAGGAGCTGATGAACGAAAACGGCGGCCTCGATCGCGCTGAGGAAACTGTGACGGGCAGTATCAATGCGCTGCTGTCGCGCACCCTCTCGGAGCGGTTGCAGGAAATCGATCGGTTGTTGCCGCTCGCTGATTCGGACCAAAAGGACGATCTCATTCGTGAGAAACGCCGCCTCGCCGTGGAGATCACGTCGCTCGGCCGTCCGCGCTGGAAGAGTTTTAATTCATCTCGATCCTGATTTCCCTAATTCCTGTTTGGAGGGCTCGTGCACCCAGACGTAGCCGCGCTGCTGGCCGTACAAGACGATGACGTCGCGATTCATGAGTTGGAGACCGCACTGGCCGATTTGACGCCGCGGCTCACCGCGATGGCGAAGGAGCGCGATAAGGCGCTCGCCGCGCTGCAGCACAGCCGGCAGCAGGCAGAGTCCGAAGAGCGCCGTCGCCATGAGGTGGCTGAGCGCGTTGCTCAACACCGCGCGCTGCAGGAAAAAAATCAGACGGCGCTCAACAGCGTCACCTCCATGCGCGAAGCGACCGCGGCGACGGCGCAGATGGAGCAGGCGAAGCGCATGATCGAGGAGGATGAGCGCGAGCTCGCCGCCATTGGTCAGCGCCTCGTGGACGCAAATCGGGACGTCGAGGCTCGCGACCGGATCGCGAACGAGCTCGAGGCAGCACAGGCCGAGGCGCGCGACTCGCTGGCGGCGGATCAGAAGAAGCTCGAGGATCAACTCGCTACGGCTCGCGCCGCACGCGATGTAAAAACCAAAGCGGTGCCGCGCTCACTGCTTACGCGCTACGACCGCATTCGTTCGCGAAAGCGCGTGCACGCCGTCTTCGCGCTGCGCGGCGGTTCGTGTGGCAACTGCGACACGATGATTCCACTGCAGCGCCGAAGCGTCATGTCGGGCACTGGTGCGACTGAGGTGTGCGAAGGCTGCGGAGTGATGCTGTACGCAACGGAATGATGGTTGTTGGTCGTAACAGCGGCCAATAACTTTCCGCCGTGACTACCGCGACTACTGCCGTACTTCGCACTCGACCCAAAGCGCGGTGGTTGCTTCCGGTCGAGCCTGACGCTGCAATCGTGGCGCGGCTTGGCGAGGAGCTGCACCTTCCGGACGCCATCGCTCGTCTGCTCGCCGCGCGCGGATTCGGCGCGCCGGATGACGCCAAGACGTACCTGCGTCCACGACTCGATCATCTGCACGATCCCGGCTGTCTCGCCGATATGGATCGCGCGGTCGAGCGTCTCGTACGCGCGTTGCGCGACACCGAGACGATTCTCGTTCACGGCGACTACGACGTCGACGGCATCTGCTCGACCACCATCGTCGTGCGTACGCTTCGCGCGCTCGGCGGCAATGCGATTCCGTTCATTCCGCGGCGCCTCGAGGACGGCTACGATCTGACTGACGCCGGCGTACGCGCGGCGCGAGATGTCGGAGCGTCGCTCGTCATCACGTGCGACTGCGGCACGAGCGCGGTGAAGCCCATCGCCGAGTTGCAGGCGGGCGGGATCGACGTGATCGTGACCGACCACCACTTGCCGGGCGGACCACTGCCGCCGGCGTATGCGGTGCTCAATCCGCGCAAGCCAGGTTGTACCTCGACGGACAAGGACCTTGCTGCGGTTGGCGTAGCATTCAAGCTCGCGCTCGCGCTGACGCGCGCCGTCGGCGGCAACGAGAACGCCGTGTACGCGATGCTCGATCTCGTTGCGTTGGCGACCGTGGCCGACGTCGCACCGCTGCGCGGGGAGAATCGTGTCTTCGTGCGCTACGGCCTCAAGCTGCTGAACGACACCAACAGTCAGCGTCCCGGTATTCGCGCCATGGTGCGCGCGGCGGGACTGGATCGAAAACCGCTCACGGCAGGGCGCATCGGATTTATTCTCGCTCCGCGACTAAATGCGGCTGGGCGTCTTGGCAGCGCGCTACGCGGTGTCGAGCTGTTGATGACTACGAGCGACCAAGAGGCGAACCCGATTGCGCGCGAGTTGGAGGAGCTGAACGCCAAACGCCAGGAGCTCGATCGCGCGACGCTCGAGCGCGCACGCGAGCTCGTGCAGCGGATGGATCTGGCATCGACGTACGGCATCGTGCTCGCCGAGCAGGGCTGGCATGCGGGCGTGATCGGCATTGTCGCATCGCGCCTCGTGGAAGAGTTCGGGCGACCCACGGTGCTCGTTGCGCTCGAGGGTGAGCAGGGGAAGGGCTCTGGTCGATCGATCAGCGCGTTCGATCTCCACGCCGGACTCGCGCAGTGCAGCGATTTGCTGATTCGCTTCGGCGGCCATCGCGTAGCGGCCGGCGTCACGATCGAAACGGAGCGCGTCGCTGACTTCGCGCGACGATTCAACGACATCGCGTGCGCGCAGCTCACTGAGAACGACCTCGTGCCGGAGATGCGCGTCGATCTGGAGATTCCACTCGACCAAGTCGACGAGGAGCTGGAGGCATTGCTGCGCTACATGGAGCCGTGCGGCGCGGGCAATCCATCGCCATTGCTGGTCTCGCGTGGCGTGGCGGTTGGCGCGCCGCCGCGTGTCGTCGGCAAGGACGGACTCAAGCTGCTGCTGCACTCGAATGGTCGCGAGCTCACGGCGCTCGGTTGGGGTATGGCGCCGCGTGCCCGCGAACTGTCCGCCGGCGCGACCATCGATGTGGCATATCGCCTGGAGCGCGATGAATACCAGGGCGAGTCGCGGCTGCAGGCACGTCTCGCCGACTTCCGAGCGTAGAACGTCATGCGGATCGTTGCGGGCAAGTGGCGCGGCCGCCTGATCAAACCGCCGAAAGACGACCGCGTTCGTCCAACCGGCGATCGTGTGCGCGAAGCATGGATGAGCATGATGAATCCCTGGCTCCCCGGCGCACGTGTACTCGATCTTTTCTCTGGCTCCGGCGCGCTCGGCCTCGAAGCGCTGTCGCGCGGCGCCGAGGTCGTGGACTTCGTCGAGATCGCGGCGCCGAGTCTCGCCGCGATTCGCGCGAACGTCGAGACGCTGCAGGCTGGCGGAGGTGCCGTCGTGCATCGCGCGGACGCGCTTCGGTTCGCGGGCGCACTCGAAGCGCACGCGTACGATGTCGCGTTCGCCGATCCGCCCTATGATCTTGGACTCGCCGCGGCTCTCGCCGAGCAATGGCTTGCCGTGCCGTTCGCTGGCATCTTGGGCGTAGAGCATCGCGCAGACGAAACCCTGCCGGGCAACGGCGAACGCCGAAAGTACGGTGGAACGGTCATCACGTTTTACAGGATCGAGGGCCGAGGGTGAAGGGTTGAACACAGCGCGCTCGGCGCTGTTCGATGTACTTTCCTCGTTGTCGATTTCGATTCGCGGGATACCCTAGGCCCGAAACCCTAGACCCAAAAACCCTCGACCCTCCGTTAATTGCGTACCGCTATCTACGCCGGCAGCTTCGATCCCATCACTCGCGGACACGAGGATCTGATCCGTCGCAGTCTCGAATTCGTCGATCGGCTCATCGTCGCCGTCGCCATGAACTCGAGCAAGCAACCGCTGTTCAGTGTCGAAGAGCGCGTGGCGCTCATTCAGGCGGCGATGGCGGACGAGTCGCGCGTGGACGTGCGCAGCTTCAGCGGCCTGCTCGCGGATTTCGCGGCGCGGGAGAAGGCCAATCTGCTGATCCGCGGCCTCCGCGCCGTGAGTGATTTCGAATATGAGTATCAAATGGCGCTCATGAACCGCCATCTGTCGCCGAAGCTCGAGACCGTGTACATGGTGCCGTCGCTCGACACGACGTACATCAGCGCTAGCCTGGTGCGCGAGATCGCTCGGTACGGCGGGAATCTCTCGAGCCTCGTGCATCCGGCCGTCGCCGACGCGTTGCGCACCAAGAATCGCGGCTCGTGACCTTTCTCGCCGACGTGCAGACGCGCGCGGCCGCACGCCTGCGTCGGATCGTCTTTCCGGAAAGTGCCGATGAGCGCACACTGGCCGCCGTCGGCGAGCTAGCGCGGCGACGCATCGTCGAACCGATCCTCATTCTCGACCCCGCGTACGAATCGTCGCATGCGGCAGTTCGGGCGATCGGCGCTACAGCGGGCGTGCAGGTGCGCGATCCTCGCACGGATTCGTTTCTCGACACCGCCGTCGCACGACTCGTCGCCGCCCGTGCCGCAAAAGGCCTCACAATTGACGAAGCGCGGCGACTTCTCCACACGCCGCTCTTTTTTGCCGACGCGTTAGTCGCCGGCGGCGAAGCTGATGGTTGTGTCGCTGGCGCCGTGCACACGACCGGCGAGGTGATTCGCGCCGCGCTATGGACGGTCGGGCCGCTTCCCGGCGTGCAGACCGTCTCCAGCTCATTCTACATGGTCGTGCCGCCGTTCCGAGGCACGGAAGGCAGCGAAGTGCTCACGTTCACCGACTGCGCGGTGGTACGTTATCCGACCGTGACACAACTGGCGGATATTGCCATTGCGGCAGCGGGTGACCGGCGGCGCATCGTTGGAGACGAGCCGTTCGTCGCGTTTCTGTCGTTCAGCACGTGCGGCAGCGCCGAGGGGCCGTCGGTAGAATTGGTTCGAAGCGCCGTGGCCGAAGTCCGGGCGCGCGAACCGGGCCTTGCAGTGGACGGAGAATTGCAAGGGGATGCTGCGCTCGCCAGCCTCGTCGCTGCCCGCAAGGCGCCCACGAGTGCCGTGGCAGGTCGGGCGAACGTGTTGGTGTTTCCGTCGCTCGATGCCGGTAACATCGCGTACAAGTTGGTTCAACGGTTGGCCGGCGCGAGTGCGATCGGTCCCATCGTGCAGGGATTGCGGCGCCCGTGCAGTGATCTGTCGCGCGGCGCCGTCGTAGAAGACATTATCAATGTGGCTGCCATTACCGCGCTCCAATCGCCGGACGTGTCGGTAGCAGCGAACGAGTCCCGCCAGGAGAGTACGACATGAGCTTCTCGATCAAGAAGGAGGGAGAGGTCGTCGTGGTGGATGTTGAAGGTCAGCTCATCGTGGGCAATCGCCAGGAGCTCAAGCAGAAGGTGTTGGATGAGCTGGAACGCGGCGAGAAAAAGTTTCTCATCGACTTTTCCCAGACCGGCTACATCGATAGCTCGGGCCTCGGCGTGCTGGTCTCGCTCTCGAAGAAGATTCGCGAGCAGGGCGGTGAGTTGCGGCTCGCGAACCTCAACGACGATCTCAAGACGCTGTTCGAGCTCACCAAGCTCGACACCCTGTTCCAAATTGCCGACACGCGCGATCGCGCGTTGCAGAGCTTCTGAGGCGCGTCCTTCGCGGCGCGCTGCACGATTTCCTCAGGATTCCCTCAGGATTTCCTGATGACGGCGGGCTCCGGCGAGTGTGCGGCATGAATTGGCCGCTTCTCCCCGGTGCCCGCCGTCTTATCATTCCCGCATGCCGGACGCCGTGACAGACCCGCGCGAGGACGACGAAGTGCGTATCGTGGAGCTGGACATCCCCAGCGATGTCCGGCTCATCGAGAACGTCGTCGAATTGATTCGCCACGAATGCGAAGTCATGGACTTCGGACGCCGGCAGATCATGCTCAACGTGCCGGTCGCGCTCAGCGAAGCACTGTCGAACGCCATGCTGCGCGGTAATCGCGATGATCCGGAAAAACACGTCCACGTGCGCGCCGAAGTCGATGCGAATCGCCTCGTCGTTGAAGTTGGCGACGAAGGCACCGGCTTCGATTTGAACGAGCGCTCCGAAGATCCCACGACGCTCGATCATCTCGAGCGCGAAGACGGCCGCGGTCTGTTCCTCATGCGGCAGTTGATGGACCGTGTCGAACGCGTGGACGTTCCGAACGGCAGCGTCGTTCGAATGACGCTGCATCGCGCATGAGCGACCTGCCGAACGTTCTCGAAGCGTTCCATGGCGCCACCAATTGCGAGGCTGCGTTGTGGGTACAACCCGCGTCGGCCAGCGCGGAGCCCGGCAAAGACGCGTCCACGCCGCATGCTCCGCGACCGTCTCGCTTTCCGAATCTCGATGAAGGTCAAATCACACTGAACGAAGCCGGCGGAGGGATGTTGATCGCCGCCGTACCGGGCCCGCGCCGAGCGTGGCTCTCGCTCGGACCGTGTCCCGACCGCGAGGTCGAGCTCGAGAGCTTCATGGCCTTCCTGCTGCCCGTGGTCACGCAGTACCTGCAGTCGGCGCTCGAAGTCGAACACGCCGCGAGTGAGCTCGCCGAGCGATACGAGGAGATCAATCTTCTCTATACGATCAGCGAGATCCTCGGTCGAACGGTGGCTCTCGACGAGGCGACGAAAACGATTCTCAGCGAAGTCTCCGAGACGGTGGGAGCGCGCAAAGCCACGGTGCTCGTGCACGATCGCGCGACCAACACCCTGCGCGCCGTCGCCGCACTTGGCGCCGATCTGGCGAGTGTGCCGATCATCAAGGTCGACGACACCTGCAGCGTCAGCGCCAAGGTATTTCGCACGCAGCATCCGATGTTGGCCGAACCGGAGCAGATGTTGTGTCCTGAAGAGGCGAGCTATCGGCGCGGCGCGATGCTTTCTGTACCGATCATGTGGACCGCTCCGGCGCCGCGCGGCGCCGAGCCGCTCGGGGTCGTGAACTTGTCGGACCGCCGGTCCGGGCAGCCGTTCACCGCCGGCGACCAGAAGCTCATCGCCGCGATTGCCACGCAGATCGGAACGGCGATTCAAAACACGCGACTCGTGCGCGCGTCGGTGGAGCAGCAGCGTCTTGCGCACGAGATGCAGCTCGCGCACGACCTGCAGATGAAGTTGTTGCCGAACAACGGCATCGTGGCGCCGCACGCGACGGTTGCGGCGCGCGTCGTTCCCGCGGAGAGCGTCGGCGGCGACTTCTACAATCTGTTCCGGCTCGGTCGCGGTAAGACGGGCGTGATGATTGGCGACGTGTCGGGGCACGGCTACCAAGCCGCGCTGATCATGGCGCTGACCATGAGCGCCGCCGCAATTCACTCGCAGGCCACCATCGACCCGGGCGAGATGCTGCACGCGCTCATGTCGACGCTCCGAGAAGAGCTGGCGATGACCGAGATGTTCATCTCGGCCTTCTACGCGGCGATCGACCCGGCGGCGCGGGAATTATGCTTCTCTAATACGGGCCATCCGCACGCATTTCTGCTCGCCGATGGCAAAGACTTCGAGCGCCTCGCCGCGAGCGATCCACCGCTCGGCATGGACGATCGACGGCCGGCCACGTCGCGCCGGCCGTGGATGCCGGAAAAAGACTTGCTCGTCTTGTTCACCGACGGCGTGAGCGACGCGCGCAACAAAGCCGGCGAACGACTCGGTGAAGAGCGCATCCTGGACGCGATTCGCGCGCATCGCCACGAAACGCCAGCGGTGATCCTCGATCGCGTGTTCGAGGTGCTCGACGCGCACATCACGACGGCCCCGCGGCGCGACGATCTGACGATCGTACTGCTGCGCACCTAGCTCCACGAACTCCGATCATGGCTACTCCCGACGACGGCAGCCCGCGACGCGAGCGTGGGCCGCGGTCCAATCCGCCGATCCGAAAGAACCTCGGTCAGCATTTTCTCAACGATCGTCGAATTCTGCAGCGTCTCGTCGACGCGCTCGAGTTGGGCGACGCCGATACCGTGATCGAGATCGGGCCGGGGCGGGGAAGCCTGACGGCGCTCCTCGTTCCAGCTGCCCGCAAGCTCGTGTTGATCGAGTACGATCGCGCGCTGGCGGCGCAGCTGCGCACTCGCTATGCATCGACGCCGAATGTGTCGGTCGTCGAGGCGGACGTGCTCACCGTGAATCTTTCCGATGCGGCGGGCGGCGGCGCATTTCGACTCATTGGCAACGTGCCGTACTACATCACGACGCCGATTCTTTTCCACGCACTCGAGCATCCGCGGCCCGAACGCGCCGTGTATCTCGTGCAGCGCGAGGTGGCAGAGCGTATCGTCGCGGCGCCGGGCTCCGACGACTACGGCGCGCTATCGGTGAACGTGCAGGCGACGTCGATAGCGAAGTTGCTGTTTCGCGTTGCGCCGGGCGCGTTCAATCCGCCGCCAAAGGTCGAGAGCGCCGCAGTGTCAGTCGAACCGCGAAACGATCCGGTCGTGACGCCGAGCGAAGAGGTTGTGTTTCGCCGCTTCGTTCTCGACGCATTCGGCATGCGACGCAAGCAACTTCGCCGCGTTATTCGATCGGTGTGGCAGATCTCCGTCGAGCAGGCGGACGCCGCACTCGCTGCAGCGGCGATCGATCCTACCGCGCGCCCAGAGACGCTGTCGCCCGAGCAGTTTGCCGCGCTCCTGAGAGCGCGGCCCGCGAACTAGTCGCGGTTCGTCAGCGCGAAGCTCAAGCCTTCGAGCTCCATCGCCATGTTCACTGTCTTCACGGTGACATCGGCGGGAGCCTGCAGTTGGGCCGGCGCGAAGTTGAGAATCGCCTTGATGCCGATCTTCACGACGCGATCGACCATACCCTGCGCCTCGTCAGCCGGCACAGTGAGGACGGCAATGTCAGGCCGCTCGCGCTGAACGTCGTGCTCCATCTGCTCGATGTCGCGGACGGGAATGCCCTCGAGCTTTCGGCCAATTTTGTCGGCGTGATTGTCGTATGCGGCGATGATGCTGAAGCCGCGCTGACGAAACCCGCGGTAGTGGGCGAGCGCCGCGCCGATCTTACCGGCGCCGATGATGATGATCTTCCACTCGCGCTCGAGCCCGAGGATCTCCCGCAGGCGGCCGGCGAGCTCGGGCACGGAATAGCCAAGGCCGCGTTTGCCGAACGAGCCAAAAAACGACAGGTCCTTTCGGACCTGTGCCGAGGTCGTTCCACCGCGTTTCGCCAGCTCTTCGCTCGATATGGTCGTCAGTCCGCGCCCCTCGAAATCCTCCAGAAACCGAAGGTATGCCGATAGGCGCCGAACCGTAGAGTCTGCAATGCGTTTCACGGACCCAGAAGCTTGTGAATTCATTCACAAGTTAAAGGCGCCCCCTGAGCTGCACCAGCCACAAGGCGGACGTTAGTTTGTCGCCATGCCCGCCCACGTCTCCTCTGAAATTGGTCGTTTACGTAGCGTTCTCGTGCATTCCCCCGGTCCCGAGCTGCTTGCGGTCACGCCAAGCAACCGGGCCGACTATCTCTACGACGACATCATCGAAGCCGAGTCCGCCCAGCGCGAACATCGGCGTTTTATCGCCATTCTCGAGCGGTTCACGACCGTTCACCAGGTTCGCGACCTGTTGGCCCAAATCCTCGCCAATGCCGAGGCGCGCGATCTCCTGATTCGGGAGACGATGGACATCGTCCCGTCGGAGCCCTTGGCGCGCGACATCAGCGAGCTTGGCGCCGATGCGCTCGTGCAGATGCTCATCGAAGGCCGCGACGAGCCGCCTGGACCGATCGCGAAAGCGCTGAACGAGCCTGGGTATGTGCTGCCGCCGTTGCCGAACCTGTTCTTCACGCGCGACAGCTGTATGGTGGCCGGCGAGCACGTGATCGTCGGCTCGATGCGGTACGCCATTCGGTGGACCGAGGCGATCATCATGAAAGCCTTGTTCTGCCACCATCCGGCGCTGTCGAACGGCGGAATTTTGTACGATGGGGCGTCGGAGCGACGGGTGAATTACACCGTCGAGGGTGGGGACATCCATCCTCTCCGACGGGATCTGGTTGTCCTGGGGTTTAGCGAACGCTCGAGCCCCGCGGCGATCGATCAACTCGCGTCGATCTTCTTCGAGCGCACCGATGTGCGCGACGTGATTGTCGTGGTGATGCCGAAGGAGAACACGGCCATTCACCTCGACATGATCTTCACGCAGGTGGATCGCGAGTTGTGCGTCGTGTTCCCGCCGCACTTTCTCGGACCTGAGCGCTTGCCCGTGCTGCATTGGCGCAAGGGCGAGGCGACGATCCACGAGCGGCCGAACATCTTCGCCGCGCTGAAGGCGTGCGACATGCCGATCGAGCCGATCTTCTGCGGCGGTGACAAGCGCACGCTGCAAGAGCGCGAGCAGTGGGCGTCGGGGTGTAATTTCGTCGCCATGAAGCCTGGTGTGATTCTCTCCTACGCGCGCAACGAGACCACGCTGCACGAGTTGGAGCGCATGGGCTTTCGGGTCATGTCGAGTGCCGACTTTCTCACTGGCGAGGACCGGATACCCGAAGGCCAGCGCGCGGTCATCACGTTCGAGGGTGCGGAGCTGGTTCGCGGCGGCGGTGGCCCGCGGTGTATGACGCTGCCGGTGTGTCGCGACGACCCGTGGGGCTGACCAGCCAGGCGGCGCCTGGTCTCACACTCGGCGTCGCCGACACGCTGCTCACCGATCGCGCCGCTGATTTTCTGGCCGCGGGTCCGGCCGATCCACAAACGCTCATTTCATATGTCTGCCAGCTGCCCGGTGCGCCGCGGAACATCGCGGAGCACATGGCGGCGGCGTTGTTCGCCGGGCACCGGCGGTTCGCGCGGACAACCGACGGACGGTGGTTTCTGCGCGATGGCGGCGAAGACACGAGCATCGCCGCGACGCCCGGCGTCGACACACCGATTGCGTCATTAGGCGAGCGACCCCTCGACCACGAGCCGTTCGTCGTCGTCGACGTCGAAACGACCGGTACGAGTCCGAACCATGGCGATCGCGTCACCGAGATTGCCGCGGTGCGCGTCTGTGAGGGAACCGCGACGGTGGTGTTCGACTCGCTGATCAATCCCGAGCGCAGTATTCCGCCCGAGATTGTGGCGATCACGAACATCACCTGGGAAATGGTCAAGGACGCGCCAGTGTTCTCCGAGGTGTGCGACCAACTCCTCGGCGTCCTCGAGGGTCACGTCTTCGTCGCCCACAATGCGTCGTTCGATTGGCGGTTCGTGTCGGCGGAAGTCGAGCGCGCGACCCGCCGGCCGATTCAAGGGCGAACGCTGTGTACGGTGCGCCTCGCGAGACGGCTGCTTCCCCAACTTCGGCGGCGTAATCTGGATTCGGTGACGTCGTACTACGGCATCGACATTGGAGCGCGCCACCGCGCTGGTGGCGACGCGCTCGCGACTGCGCACGTTCTGCTTCGACTACTCGACGCCGCGCGTGACCGCGGCTGTGCGTCGCTCGCCGACGTCGATCGCTTGCTCCGGGCGGGGACCAGCGCGCGCAAGCGATCGCGCCGCCCACCGGCCCTGCCACATTCTGTCTCGGACGATACCACCGCATGAGTCTCGATCCTCTCGTTGAGACGCGTCAGATCGGCGATCTGCGCGTTCACGCAATCCAAGCCGGCGGCCAGAAGCTCGACGGCGGCGCGATGTTCGGCGTTGTGCCGAAGACGCTCTGGGAGCGCCGCATTCCTGCCGATGAGAGAAATCGCATTCAACTTGGGATGCGCTGCCTGCTCATCGAGCACGCGATTGGTCCCGTGCTGATCGACACCGGTGTCGGAAACAAGGAGAACGACAAGTTCTACGACATCTATGGCATCGACAACGCAGGCGCCAACGGCGCGACCCGACTCGAGGATGGTCTCGCGCAAGTTGGTCTGGCGCCCAAGGACGTTGCGATGGTGATCAGCAGCCATCTGCACTTCGACCACGCCGGCGGCAACACGACGAAACAGCTTGACGGCTCGATCGCGCCGACGTTCGCGAATGCTCGATACGTGATGCAGCGCGGCGAGTACGACTGGGCGACGCACACCAACGAGCGTACCGCGGGGAGCTATTTCCCGCATAACTACGTGCCGATCCACGAGTCCGGACAGCTCGAGTTCATTGAAGGCGACCGCGAGATCATTGCCGGTGTGCACTCGGTGAAGACGCCGGGCCACACGCCGCATCATCAGGGTTTGCTCATCGAGTCCGCCGGCGAGCGCGCGTTCTATATCGCGGACCTGTCGCCGACCGTGGCGCATTTGCCGCTACCGTGGATCATGGGCTACGACGTCGAGCCGCTGGTGACACTCGAAACCAAGCGTCGCATTCTGGCGCGTGCGGTAGACGAGAATTGGCTGCTCATCTTCGAGCACGACGCCACGACGCCGTGGAGCTACATCGCGAACGACGCAAAGAAGGGCTACGGGGTGCGGCCGTAGCCGACCGTTGTGGATGCAACCTGGTGGATCGATGCGCTGCGGTCGCCGCGCGGACAAGCGTTGTTGGAGCTGCTGGCGAATGAGTCGCTCGCCACGGAGGCCGAGCTCGGGCTGATCACGCGGTTGCGCCGCGACTATCCGGCGGAGCTCGTTGCGGCGGCGATCACGCAGGCGAGGTTGCGCGTTCGCGCACGAGCAAAGTTTTCGCGTGCCGATCGCATGCTCTTCACGCAGGCGGGACTCGAGCAGGCATCGTCCGAGCGCATGGCGGCCGCGCATGCCGCGCGCTTTCGAGAATACTCATCAGTCGCCGATCTCTGCACCGGAATCGGCGGCGACTTGATCGCGCTGGCGAACGGCCGATCGGCGCTCGGCGTCGATCTCGATCCCGTGCATGCGCGATTGGCGCAGATCAATGCCGATGTGAATGGCGTGGGAGCGACGGCGTCGGTCGTGTGCGCCGACGCAACCCAGCTTCGGCTGGATGACATCCAGGCGGCGTTCGTCGATCCGGCGCGTCGATCGAACGATCGCCGATATCGTGTCGGGATGAGCGACCCGCCATTGAGCTGGTGCACGGCGCTCGCCGATCGCGGCGTCGCGGTTGGCATCAAGGCCGCGCCGGGCTTACCGGAGGATGTCGTGCCGGACGGCTGGGAATTGGAGTTCGTGTCGGAGCGTCGCGAGCTCAAGGAGTCTGTCCTGTGGTCGCCGCGCCTGACGACCGCACGCCGGCGCGCAACTCTGCTTCCCGAAGGGCTGACGATGACGGACGAGGAGAACGTTCAATTGGCCGTGAACGCTCCTGGCAGGTATCTCCTTGATCCCGACCCGGCGGTGACTCGCGCCGGTGTGGTCGAGGGCGTGGGCGCGCGACTGAGCGAGCGCGGCGACGTCTGGAAGATCGACGAACAGATTGCCTTTCTGTCGGCGGACTTTCCGATGGACACGCCGTTCGGTCGCACGCTGCGGATCGAGGCGTCGATGCCGTGGAATCTCGGGAAGCTTCGGGAGGCGCTTCGGTCGCTCGACGTGGGGTCGGTCGACATCCGGAAGCGCGGGTCGGCGGTGGATGTGGAGGAGGTCCAGAAGAAGCTCAAGCTGACCGGTAGCCGTCCGGCGACGGTTGCCCTCACCAGGGCGGCCGGGAAACCGTGGATGCTGGTGTGCTTTGCTCCCTGACGGCAGCCTGCAGACGACAGGCGACTGGCAGTCTTGACCTAAACACCGCCTCCACCTAGCTTTAGGAACAATTCGTCAAGCGGACCGTCGCTGGTCCCACCCTTTGGCCCTTCCGACTCGCAGCAATTGCGATGGAAGGTGTGCTACAGGAGTCCACTCGTCAGCCGGCTTTCGCACTGCGCGAAGGGTCGGCCGTATGCGCGGATTCCGTCATGGGGTCCGCGTTTTTGTTTTCTCTTTGCGAGGAATTCGGTATCCAGGACACAACGAAGCGCGTGCGGGTCAACCGTCAGATCCGCATCAGTCCGGTCCGCGTGATCGGTGCCGACGGTTCGCAGCTAGGCATTCTCGAAGTCGATGTCGCGCTGCGCATGGCGGAAGAGTTGGGATTGGACTTGGTGGAAGTGGCTGCAACGGCGCGCCCGCCTGTGGTCCGCATCATGGATTACGGGAAGTACAAGTTCGAGATGGCGAAGCAGGCGCGGCAAGCGAAGAAGAAGCAGCACGTGATCGAGCTCAAGGAAGTCAAATACCGACCGGGCATCGACGATCACGATTTCGACACCAAGACGCGGCACGCGCGGCGGTTCCTGGAAGAGAAGAACAAAGTGAAAGTGACCATGATGTTTCGCGGCCGCCAAGTCGCACACCCCGAGCTCGGTCAGGCCGTGCTCGATCGGGTCGCGACGGCGCTCACGGATGTAGGTAAAATCGAAAGCTCGGGACGATTGGAAGGGAAGTCGATCACCATGATTCTCGCGCCCAAATAATTGAGGAAGTTCTGATGCCGAAGATGAAGACCCACAAGGGCGCTAAGAAGCGCTTCAAGGTGACCGGAACGGGCAAGGTGCGCCGCTATAAGGCGTTCAAGAGCCACATCCTGACGAAGAAGACCTCCAAGCGGAAGCGTCGTCTCCGCCAGGCCGGCATCGTCGCGACCACCGGTGACACCAAGCGCGTCAAGCGCCTGATTCTGGCTTAAGGGAGACTCCGATGCCTCGTGCCGTATCGAACGTTCCGCGCTTAAAGCGGAAAAAACAGATCATGAAGGCTGCGCGCGGTGCCTTTGGCGCCCGCAGCAAGTTGTGGCGCCCCGCGAAGGAAACCGTCGAGCGTGGCTGGAAGTACGCCTACCGCGACCGCAAGAATAAGAAGCGCGATTTCCGCAAACTGTGGATCATGCGCATCAACGCGGGCGCGCATCAGAACGACATGAACTACAACACGTTCATGAACGGGCTGAAGATTGCCGGCATCGAAGTGAACCGGAAGATCCTCGCCGATCTCGCCGTGCACGATCCGGCCGCGTTTACCGCGCTCGTCGACGCCGCGCGCACCGCGTTGAACGCAGCGTAAGTTTTCGCTAAGTTCTCGCTACACATACACGGCGGCAGCGCGACATTTCGTCGTACTGCCGCCGTTGTCTTTTGCCCGACCACGAACTAATGGATCTTCAGGACTATATCGCGCAGGCAGACGTGGTCGAACGCGACGGCGCTGCGGCCTTCCAGTCAGCGGCTGATGCCGACTCGCTCGAGGCGGCGCGCGTCGCCTTCCTTGGCGACCGCCAAGGTCGTGTGAAAGGCCTGCAGGAAGCGCTGCGCGGCATCTCGAAGGACGACAAGCCCGCGGCCGGTAAACGCTTCAACGAAGCGCGCACCCGACTCGAAGCGCTGCACGGCGAACGCAAGTCCGCCGTATCGCGCGCGACGGCGTCGTCGGCTGGCGAAGATCTCTCCATGCCGGCGCGCCGCCAGTGGCGGGGCGCCAAGCATCCGGTCACGCTCGTGATCGAAGAGATCGAAGGCATCTTCCGCGAGCTGGGCTTCACTGTCGCGCAGGGTCCTGAGGCTGAATCGGAGTGGTACAACTTCGGCGCGCTCAACTTCCCCGCGAACCACCCGGCGCTCGACGCCCACGACACGCTCTATCTCGAGGGCGAGGGCCTGCTGCGGACGCATACGTCGCCCGTACAAGTTCGCACATTACAGAAGTATGAACCGCCGATCCGCGTCATCATTCCCGGCACCGTCTACCGTCGCGATTTCTTCGATGCGTCGCACGCGCCGGCGTTCGCGCAAATCGAAGGGCTCTGCGTCGACGAGGACATCAGCTTCGTCGATCTCAAGTCTACGTTGAATCGCTTCGCCGAGCGGTTCTTCGGGGCGTCGCGGACGCGCTTCCGCCCGTCGTTCTTTCCATTCACGGAGCCGTCGGCCGAGATGGACGTGCAGTGCGGCGTGTGTGGCGGGAGCGGCTGCCCCACGTGCAAGGGCACGGGCTGGATTGAGATCCTCGGCTCGGGCATGGTGCATCCCAACGTCCTCGAGGCCGCGGGCATCGACAGCGAGCGGTACACCGGCTGGGCGTTCGGCATGGGACCGGCGCGCATTGCCGTGAGCCGATATGGGATTCCTGATATCAGAATCCTCTATGATTCCGACGTGAGATTCCTGGAGCAGATCGCCGGGCGTGGCGCGACCGTAGGAGGCGAGGGATGAACGTTTCGTACGAGTGGTTGCGGGCGTTCGTCCCATTCGATCTGTCGGCCGCCGAGCTGCGCGACCTCCTTACGGCGCACACGGCCACGGTCGAGGAGCTCGTGGCGTTGCGCGAGGATCTCGCGCCGATCGTCGTGGCGCGCGTCGTCGAGGAAGCGGCGCATCCGGACTCTGACCACCTGCACGTCACCAAGGTCGACGCGGGCACCGGTACGCTGCTCGACGTCGTCTGTGGCGCGGCGAACGTCACGGCGGGCAAACTGTATCCGTTCGCGTTGACCGGAACGGTGCTGCCCGGCGGCCTGAAGATCCAGAAGCGGAAAATTCGCGGCGCGGTCTCGGACGGCATGCTCTGCTCCGCGCGCGAATTGGCGCTGGGCCAGGAGCACGAAGGCATCATGGAGCTCGTGGACATCGATGTACCGCCCGGCACGCCACTGCTTCGCGCGCTCCCGCTCGGCGACATGCGCCTCGTTGTCGATGTCTTGGCGAACCGCCCCGACCTGTTGTCGCACCTTGGCGTAGCGCGCGAAGTCGCCGCGATCACGAAGCGGCCGTTTGCACTTCCGGCAATCGACAGCCTGGCTGCAGCTGCGGTTCCGAGTCCGGTCGCGAATCAGTCGGGCGGTCGCGCAGCGTCTATCGACGTCCGCATCGACGAGCCCGGGCTCGTGAATCGGTTCATGGGCGTCGTCATTCGTGGCGTGACTGTTGGGCCGAGCCCGGAATGGCTCGTCAATCGACTCGCGGCCGTTGGCTCGCGTTCGATCAACAACGTCGTAGACGCGAGCAACTATATCCTTCACGAGCTCGGCCAACCGACGCATGCGTTCGATCTCGCGAAGCTCGGTGGCTCGAGCGTCGTGGTGCGCCGCGCGAAAGCGGGCGAGAAGATCACGACGCTCGACGGTACCGAGCGCGCGCTCAACGCCGAAATGATCGTCATTGCGGACGCAACACGCCCGCAAGCGGTGGCTGGCGTGATGGGTGGTCAAGACAGCGAAGTCACCGCGTCGACCGCGGACATCTTTCTCGAGGTCGCGAACTTCAATCCCGCGCGCATTCGCGGCGCGCGCCGAGCGCTCGGCATGTCGAGCGATGCGACGTATCGTTTCGAGCGCGGTGTCGATCTCGAAATTGCGCCGCGAGCGCTCGAGCGTTTGGCGCAATTGATCGTGCTGATCGCCGGCGGACGAATCGACGGCGCGCCGGTGGATCTCGCGTATGAGCGTCCCACGCCGCCGGCCATCGCGCTGCGAGCGAGTCGCGTGGCGAAGTTGCTTGGTCAGTCGGTGAGTGTCGACGACATCGCGGCGCTGCTTGGCAGCGTTGGCTTCGATGTCGACCGGACGACGGGCGATCTGCTCGTCACGGTGCCGACCTGGCGCGGCGACGTGACGACCGAAGTGAATTTGATCGAGGAAATCGCGCGCCTCCGCGGCTATGACAGTTTTCCAATCGAGCTGCGGCCGTTCAGGCCTGGCGCGGTGGGAGACGATCCGCAATGGATTACGTCGAAGCGCGTTCGCGAAGCGCTCGTGGGCGCAGGCTTGCTCGAGGCGCGCGCGATGCCGTTCGTGTCCGGCGGCGAGGGATTCGTTCGGCTGACGAATCCGATGTCCGAGAACGAGGCATTCTTGCGCAAAGAAGTGCTCGACACGCTCGCTCGACGCGCCGAGTACAACTTGGCGCGCATGGAAGGGAATGTGCGGCTGTTCGAGATCGGATCGGTGTTCTCGCCGCGCGCTGGCGCGCTACCGCACGAGCAGCTTCGTGTTGCGGCGTTGGTGATGGGTCGCCGGCAGCCGGCGCATTTCACCGATCCAAAGACGCCAGAGTTCGAATCGTGGGTGCGCTATGGTTCGTGGGACGCGAAAGCGCTCGCTGAGTTGATTGCGGGCGCGGCGTACCCGGCGCAATCGATTGCGCTTCGCGACTCCGACCAGCCAAATGTGTTGTGGGACGTTCGCGTCGATGATGTTGTGATTGGGACGGTCACGCGCGTGGCGCTCGACGCTCCCGTGTGGGCCGCTCCGGCATTTGGCGTCGAGCTGTCGCTCGGCGATCTGGATTCGTCGCCGGTTGCGCCGCAGGGTCGAGCAGCGCATCGGCCGTTCGCGCGCGGCGTCACGGCGGTTTCTCGGTATCAAACGCTCCCAAGCACGCCGGCGTCGGAGTTCGACCTGGCGCTTTTGGTGCCTGACGCGGTGCGCGGCGAGCAAGTGGAGTCGCTCATTCGGCGCGTCTCCGGGAAACTGCTCGAGCGCGTCGAATTGTTCGATCAGTACACAGGGCGTGGCGTGGAAGCCGGTCACCGCAGCTTGGCGTGGCGATTGACCTTCCGTCATCCCGAGCGCACTCTACGGGATCGTGAACTGGACGCGCGGCGCGGCGACATTCTCCGGGCCCTCGACGACGAGCTCAATGTCAGACAGCGAACGAACTGATTTAAGGGCGGTGCAGGAGCTCGACGCGCTCGTCCGCCATCTGGCCGACGAGCTGGCGTCGTTTCGCCGCCGCGCGTTGGTCGCCGAAGCGCGACTCAAAGAAATCGAAGGCCACGAGCATGGAGCGGTAAATCTCGATCTGGCTGCGAGAGTGTCGCAGCTCGAAAAGGAAAACACGCGACTGCGTGACAAGCTCGAGTCGGCCGGTACGCGTGCGAAGCAGATGCTCGATCGCGTCCGCTTTCTGCGACAGCAGGCCCAGGCGAGTGGCGGAGGAGAACGATGACGGCCAAGAAACACACGTTGCGTGTGACGATCCTGAACGAGGAGTACGCGATCAGGAGCGAGGCGCCGCCTGAGCAAGCGCGGGCTGTCGCGCAGTATCTCGATCAGGCCATCAGACAGGTCATGTCCGGTGGCGCTGTTGTGGAGTCGAGCCGGGCCGTGGTGCTCGCGGCCTTGCAGGTGACGGGCGAGCTGTTCGAGGCGCGGGAGTCACTCGACGCCACGAACAAATCAGTCGAGGCGCTCAGCGACTATGTTCGCCCGCTGCTTCCGCCGGCCAAGCGTCAGGCAACCGCGTCGGCGAAATAGGCCGCTCGGTAGTTGGTTGCCTTTTCGTTTCGGTTGGCGTACCTTAGCGGCGGTAGTCAAGCGACCCGTAGGTTCAAGCGCGCTTTGTAGTTAGCGCTGCCCACATCACGCCCTTCGTCGGCGAGATGTCGGAGCGCAAACAAGAGGCTGCGCGTCGGGAAGCCGTCGTACTCCTTGTCCTGCGGCCTGCGCCGCAGTGGAGCATAGATCCATATGAACGTGATCGCGATCTCAGCCGCGCTTGGCGTTGTCGTTATTGCCGCGCTGGCTTTTTTCTTTTTGGGGCGGAAGAGCGGGACACGCGCAGAGCACGACCGGCAGGCCGCGGCGAAGTCGACCGCCGAAGAGACGACGCGCCGCATGGTGTCCGAAGCCGAGCGCGAGTCTGAAAACATCCGAAAAACGGCAGTCGTCACCGGCAAGGAAGAGCTCATCAAGCTGCGTGAGCGATTCGAGTCGGAGATTCGCGGCCGCCGTGAAGAGACGGAGCGCGAAGAGCGCCGCCTCAGCGAGCGCGAGACAGTGCTCGATCGTAAGTACGAGTTGCTGGAGACCCGCGACAAAGATCTCGGTCGCCGCGCAAGCGAATTCGGCCGCCGCGAGAAGACGATTGTCGATCGCGAGCAGGAGCTCGAGAAGATGGTGGGCGAAGAGCGCCGTCGCCTCGAGCAGATGGCTGGCATGTCGGCACAGGACGCGAAAGCCGAGCTGATTCGCCGCATGGAAGAAGAGGCGCAGGCGGACGCGGCCAACAAGATCCGCGAGATCCGCGAGTCGGCGAAAAAGAACGCCGATCGCGAGGCGAAGAAGATCGTCGCGTTGGCCATTCAGCGAATCGCTGCGGAGCACACCGCGGAAACAACCGTTTCGGCGGTCGCGCTGCCGAACGACGAGATGAAGGGACGCATCATCGGACGCGAGGGGCGGAACATTCGCGCGTTCGAACTGGCGACCGGCGTCGACGTCATCATCGACGACACGCCAGATACGGTCGTCGTGTCGTGCTTCGATCCTGTACGCCGCGAAGTCGCGCGGTTGGCGCTCGAGAAGCTCGTGTCCGACGGCCGCATTCATCCCGGGCGCATCGAAGAGGTCGTCAACAAGTCGCGCAAGGAAGTCGACGTTCAGATCACCGAGACCGGCGAGCAGGCAGCGTATGACGCCGGTGTGCACGGGTTGCACCCTGAGCTCATCAAGCTCGTGGGCCGTATGCGTTGGCGCACGAGCTACGGCCAGAACATCCTGCAGCACTCCAAGGAGACGGCGTGGCTCGCCGCGATCATGGCCACGGAACTCGGGCTCGACGTGGCGATGGCGCGTCGCGGCGCGCTGCTGCACGACGTCGGCAAGGTGCTCACGCACGAGCACGAGGGCACGCACGTCCAGCTTGGCGTCGAAGTCGCGACGAAGTACGGTGAGAATCCGCTCGTCGTGAATTGCATCGCGGCGCACCACGACGACGTCCCGCACGAGAGCGAAGTGTCGGTGCTCGTGCAGGCGGCGGACGCGATTTCCGGTTCACGGCCTGGCGCGCGTCGCGAAGCATTCGAGACGTACGTCAAGCGTCTCGAAGGGTTGGAGAAGATCGCGTCGAGCTACAAGGGCGTCGAGAAAGTGTTCGCCATTCAAGCGGGTCGTGAAGTGCGCGTCATCGTGCTGCCGGATGACGTCGACGACGTGCGCATGACGACGATGTCGGAAGAGATCGCGCGGCGCATTGAGGCGGAACTGCAGTATCCGGGTCAGATCAAGGTGGTGCTGATTCGCGAAACGCGGGCGGTGGATTTTGCCCGATAGCGACCGGGGCACCGCACTCGACGATCCACGGACCGACGAAAAGCGCATCGACGGCGGCCAGATTGCCGCGACGTTGCTGGCCGAGGTTGCGGAGCAGGTTGCCGCGCTCGAGGCTCGCGATATCACGCCGGGCCTGACGGTCGTTCTCGTCGGCGATGATCCGGCGAGCGCCGTGTACGTCGGCTCCAAGGAGCGCACGTGCAAAGAGCTCGGCATGAATGGCGACACGATCCGCCGGCCTTCCACGATCACGCAGTCCGAATTGCTGGCGATCGTCGACGCGCTGAACGCCGATCCCGCGGTGCACGGCATTTTAGTACAGATGCCGCTGCCCAAGCACATCGACTCGGACGAAGTGGTGCGCCGCATTCGTCCCGACAAGGACGTCGACGGATTTCATCCGGTGAACGTCGGCAAGCTCTCGATCGGTGAAGTCGACGGGTTTGCGCCGTGTACACCGGCCGGCGTGTTGTACATGCTTCGCGCGTGCGGCGTGCAGACGGCCGGCGCGAACTGCGTGATCGTTGGCCGGAGCAACATCGTCGGAAAGCCGATGGCGGCGATCATGGTCCAGAGTGGCGTCGACGCAACGGTGACCGTGTGTCACAGCCGCACGAAAGATTTGGCGGCGCACACGAGACATGCGGACATTCTGATCGTCGCGACGGGCCGGCCGCAGATGATCACAGCGGATATGGTCAAGCCGGGTGCAGTGGTGATCGATGTCGGCGTGAATCGGATTCCCGACGCGACGAAGAAGTCAGGCGCGCGGCTGGTTGGCGACGTAGCATATGACGAAGTGCGTGAGGTTGCTTCGCTGATTACGCCGGTACCGGGAGGCGTGGGCAAAATGACGATCGCGATGCTCATGGCCAACACGGCGCGCGCCGCCGCGCAGATCGGATCGTGACCACTCGGCGCACGCCGCGCCGCGCGGAGGCTGGACCGGGAGAGTTCGATCTGTTCGCCGGCGCGCCTGCGAGCCAACCCACTGTTTCCGTTCCCGCGCCGGATGCGTATCCGGGCGAGACGGCACAATCGGCTGTCGCGGTGTCGGTGCTCACCGAAACCGCGCGCGACGTCATCGAAGGCGCGTTCATTCCGCTCTGGGTACGCGGCGAGATTAGCGATTTCAAATCGCATCGCAACGGCCATTGGTACTTTTGTCTGCGCGACAGCACGTCGCAGATTCGCTGCGTTGTGTGGAAGCGCGATCAGCGTGGAATCCCCGCCGCGCCTGACGACGGGATGCAAGTCGCCGCGTTCGGCCGACTCACGGTGTACGCGGC
This sequence comes from Gemmatimonadaceae bacterium, assembly GCA_036499625.1. Lineage (GTDB taxonomy): Bacteria > Gemmatimonadota > Gemmatimonadetes > Gemmatimonadales > Gemmatimonadaceae > JAQBQB01. The sequence goes on along the minus strand of DASYDJ010000032.1, from coordinate 10,270 downwards.
CCGCGGCGAAATGCAGTACAGCGTCACCAAGCTCGAGGCGGAGGGTGACGGACTTCGACGCAAGGCATTAGAGATTACTCGTCAGCGTCTCGAGAAAGACGGACTGCTCTCGCCCGAGCGGAAGCGTCCGTTGCCGCGTTTTCCGCGCGTCATCGCCGTCGTCACGAGCCCGGATGGCGCGGCGCTGCACGACATCGTTGCCGTGATTCGTCGACGTCAGGCGGACGTGCGCCTTGTCGTGATACCTGCCGCGGTGCAAGGCGACAACGCGCCCGATGAGTTGTGTGCTGCGCTCGAGCAGGTGAATCGGTGGGGCGGGGCTGATCTCGTGATCGTCGGTCGAGGTGGCGGGTCGCGCGAGGATCTGTGGGCGTTCAACGACGAGCGGGTCGCTCGGGTAGTTGCTGGGTGCCATGCGCCGACGATTTCAGCTGTCGGACACGAGGTCGATTTCTCGATGTGTGACCTCGTCGCCGATCATCGCGCGCCAACGCCATCTGCTGCCGCGGAGACGGCGACCCGCTCGCGCATCGAGTTGCAGGGAGAGTTAAGGAAACTCTCATTGCGCCTCGGGGGAGCGACGCGCGCGCTGGTGCGTTGGAATGCCGATCGTCTGCGCCACTCGGCGCGCGATATTGCCGGCGCTGGCGCGGCGCAGGTGGCGACGCGCCGGACGGACTTGCAAGCGATCGCCGGTCGACTGAATGCGCTCAGCCCAGTTGCGACGCTTGCGCGCGGATATTCGGTTGCACGCGACGCCAGCGGTGGCACACTCAACGCGACCAACGCTTTTGCTGACGGCATGCCGTTCGACCTGGTCGTGCGCGATGGTGTCGTCCCCGCGCGCGTCGACGGTGTGCCTCGCCCAAACACGAGGGTGGAATGAGCGCGGAAGAGACATTCGAGCAGCGCCTGGCGCGCCTCGAGGAAATCGCCAGCCAACTCGAGCGCGACGGCGTGGAGCTCGCCCGCGCCCTGGAGCTTTTCGAGGAAGGCATCGAACATCTGCGTGGTGCAGCCGCGCAATTGACCAACGCCGAAGCGCGAGTGCAGCGCTTGATCGAACAAGCTGATGGGAGTTTCGACGTCGTCGAACGCGAGTAGTACGGCGCACGGCGCCGCCGTCGTTCACGATGCAACTTCGGCGACGACGCGCCCCGATCGTGCAGCGATTGAGGACGCGCTCGTGCGCGTGTGTGATCGCGTTGGCGACGCGCTCGGAGCTGACGTATCACAAGCGGTGCGCTACAGCGTGCTTGGCGGAGGAAAGCGACTTCGCGGACTGTTGCTCCTCGCCGCGTATCGCACCGCTGGAGGGCAAGGTGATGCGAGCGCGCTCGCCGCGGCGGTGGAAATCGTCCATGCCTACTCGCTCGTGCACGATGACCTTCCGTGCATGGACAACGACGATATGCGACGAGGCCGTCCGACGGTGCATCGGCAATTTGGTGTGCGGCTGGCGACGGCCGCGGGCGTCGCGATGGTGCCTCTCGCGGCGCGTGCTGCCTTGCACGCCGCGCAGGACCTTGGCTTGGATGAGCGGGCATCGAGTGATGTCGTACGCGAGTTGATGCATGCGTCGGGCGCGAGTGGAATGATCGCGGGACAGCTGTTGGATCTCGAAGGCGAAGGGCGGCCGCTCACACTCGAGGAACTGGAGCGAATTCACCGCGCCAAGACCGGCGCTCTCATTCGTGCGTCGGTCGTTCTTGGGGGAATCGGTGCGCGGGCTGGTGTGGAGCAGGTCAACGCGCTTGCCACCTTTGGCGAAGCGATCGGGCTCGCATTCCAAATCGCCGACGATGTGCTTGACGTGACCGCGACGACAGATCGTCTGGGGAAGACCGCCGGGCGCGATATCGATTTGCAAAAGAGCACCTACCCGGCGCTTCTCGGCGTAGACGGCGCTTCGCGGCGGGCCGACGCGTTGGTCGCTGATGGGTGCGCGGCGCTCAGAGCAGCTGGTCTCCTCTCGACGGAACTGGATGCGCTGGCGCGGTTTGTCGTCGAGCGAGAGTCCTAACCGGTCGCTAGCTTACATGATTAAGCCTTCTTGATGAGCATGACGATTCTTGATCGAGTGAAATCGCCCGCTGATGTTCGAGCGCTGAATCGCGATGAGCTGTCACAACTCGCGGAGGATGTCCGCGCGCGGTTGATCGACGTCTGCTCGCGGACGGGCGGCCACATCGGTGCCGGACTTGGCGTCGTCGAGCTGACGATCGCGTTGCACTTTGCCTTCGATACGCCGCGCGATCAGCTCGTTTGGGACGTCGGACATCAGGGGTACCCGCACAAGGTACTCACCGGCCGCAACGACGAGATGGAGACGCTTCGTCAAGAGAATGGCGTCTCGGGTTTTCTCAAGCGCACCGAGAGTGAGTACGACGCATTCGGCGCTGGCCACGCGGCCACGTCGATTTCCGCGGCGCTCGGCATTGCTGCCGGCCGCGACGTGAAGGGCGAGGAATTTAAAGTTGTCGCGATTCTCGGCGACGGTGCGCTGACCTCGGGCCTCGCATACGAAGGGTTGAACAACGCGGGACATTCGGATCGCGATGTCGTCGTCGTGCTCAATGACAACGAGATGTCGATCGCACCCAACGTTGGTGCGATGTCGAAGTATCTCAACTCGGTGCAGCGCAACTCGCTCTACAATCGCCTGCGCTCGGCGATCGGTGAGATTGTCGACAATGCGCCAGGTCCGTTGCAGTCGATGGCGATGCTCGTGCGGAAGTGGGAAGAGAGCGTTAAGACTTTTCTAACGCCTGGCGTCCTCTTCGAAGAGCTGGGCTTTCGTTACTTCGGCCCGATCGACGGTCACGACGTCAACACGATGATCGAGACTTTTCGCACGGTGCGCGCGTTGAAGGGACCGCGGTTGGTGCATGTGATCACGCAGAAGGGAAAGGGCTTTCCCGCGGGCGAGATCAGTGGTGAGAAATGGCATGCGCTTCCGCCGGGGCACGATCCGCGGACGGGCGCGCAGAAGAAGCCTTCGACCGCGGTGAGCTATCAGAAAATCTTCGGGACTGGTCTGGCCGAAATCGCGAACGAGATGAAAGACGTCGTCGCGATCACCGCGGCGATGCCGAGTGGTACGAGCACGGACATTTTCGCGAAGGCGCATCCGTCGCGCTTCTTCGACGTTGGTATCGCCGAAGGACACGCGGTGACGTTTGCCGCCGGTATGGCGACGCGCGGTGTGCGGCCGGTCGTCGCGATCTACTCGACGTTCTTGCAGCGCGCGTATGACAACATCATCCACGACGTGGCGATTCAGTCGCTGCCCGTGGTGTTCTGCATGGACCGCGCGGGTCTCGTCGGAGAAGATGGTGAGACGCACATGGGGCTGTACGACATCGCCTACATGCTCGCGGTGCCAGAGATGACGGTGACTGCGCCGAAGGATTCGACGGAGATGCTCGGCCTTCTGCGCACAGGCCTCATGCATCGCGAGGGACCATTTTCCATCCGCTATCCGCGCGATGCCGCGCCTGACAAGGCGCCATCCATCTCGACGATCAAGCCGGTGCCGTACGCGACATGGGAAGTTCTCCGGCACGGTTCCGACGTCGCGATCTTCGCCGTTGGGACGATGGTGCTGCCATCGATCGCCGCCGCTGATGCGCTGGCCGCCGACGGAATGAACATCACCGTCGTCAACTGCCGCTATCTCAAGCCGTACGATCAGGTCACGCTCGCCGCGGTGCTCGCCTCGCATAAGCATGTGCTCATCGTCGAGGAGGGAACTGTCGTGAATGGCTTCGGCGCGTTCATGGCGTCGGTGATTGCGCGACACGATCCGATGATTCGTGTGGGCGTGCACGGCGTGCCCGATCGCGTGATTCATGCGGCGCCGCGTACGAGCCAGTTGCGAATCTGCGGTCTCGACGCGAACGGCATTGCGGCCCGTGTGCGCGCGCTCCTCGAAAGCGAGGCGATGGCCGGGTGACGCGACTCGGCGTCGTCGGGCACCTGGGGTATCCCGAACTTCCGACGGTACTACGGACGCTCGGCGAGCTGTCGCCTGCGCTCAATTTAGAGCTCTTTTATGAGAAGGAGCTCTTCGAGGTCGCCAACGCCGGAAGCTTGCTCGAAGCGCCGGGCGAGCTCGATGCGCTGCTCACGCTTGGCGGCGACGGTACGCTGCTCCGTGGCGCACGCATCATCTCGCCACATCCGGTGCCGATCCTCGGCATCAACCTCGGACGGCTCGGGTTCCTCACGTGCTGCAATGCCGACCAGCTGTCGAACGCGTTGATGCGATTTGCGCGGCAGGATTATCTGGCCGAGAATCGGATGGCGCTGCAAGCACGCGTGATCGACGCGCGTGGAGTCGAGCTGCAGCGCTGGATTGCACTCAACGATGTCGTGCTGCACAAGGGCGGCTTCGCACGGCTGGCGAGCGTGCGCGTTGCGGCGAATGGCGAAACGATCGCGTCGTATGCGGCGGATGGCGTCGTGCTTTCGACGCCGACGGGATCGACGGCGTACAGTCTCTCAGCGGGCGGGCCTGTTGTCTACCCGACTCTTGAAACGATCGTGGTGACGCCAGTCTCGGCGCACACACTCGCGATTCGGCCGGTGATTCTCCCGTCGAGTGTCGAGGTGACGCTGCAAGCCGAGGATGGACCGGACCAGCTTTTGGTGACGATCGACGGCCAGGTTGGCGCGACGTTCGAGCCGGGACAGACACTTAGCGTGCGACGTGCGGAAGGCGGAGTGCTGATCATTCGCTTTCCGAGCACGAGTTTCTTCGCGACGCTCCGGCAAAAGCTCGCGTGGGGCGGCCTGCCGGATCGCGACAAGACGACCTAGACGCGAATACAGAAGCCGTCGATGCTGACCGAGTTGCGCATCAAGAATTTCGCGATTATCGAATCGCTGACGCTTCCGCTCGGGCGCGGGTTCAACGTGCTCTCAGGTGAGACCGGCGCTGGCAAATCGATCATCGTCGGTGCGCTCAGTCTTCTCCTCGGCGAACGCGCCAACGCCGATGTGATTCGGACCGGTGCCGAGCGCGCGACGGTCGAGGGTGAGTTCGATGTTTCGGATCGCCCGGAGATCACGACGCTGCTCGACGAGCGCGGGATCGAAGTGGAGTCGGACGTCGTGGTGCTCAAGCGCGAAGTGACGCCGGGCCGTGCGCGCGCGTGGATCAACGGCACTGCGGTCAACGCCGGCTTCTTGGCGGAGGTTGGACGACTGCTCGTCAACTTGCATGGCCAGCACGAAGCGCAGACGCTGCTCGATCCGGAGGCGCAACGCCGAATTCTCGACGCGTTTGCCGGCGCGACGGAGCAAGCGAACGCCGTGCGGCACGCGCACGAATCGCTCGCGTCGATCGTCCGCGAGATTGCCGACCTCACCAAGCGGCGGCTCGATGCCGAGCGCGGTGCCGATTATCTGCGGCACGTCGCGCAGGAAATCGGCGACGCGCAATTGAGCGACGGTGAGGACACGCGCCTCGAAGACGAAGCGCGTCGTTTAGAGAACGCTGAAGAGCTGCGTGGGCTGGCGAACGGCATCGCCGGCGCGCTGGACGGGGAAGAGGACACAGTTCTTCAGAAACTCGCCGCGATTGCGCGACACCTCACGTCGATCCAACGCATCGACCCGACGCTTGGGCGCCTCCAGGAGTCATACGACGCTGCGTACTACGCGATCGAAGCGTTGGCGCGCGACCTCGAGGAATACGAAGGGTCAGTCGATCTCGATCCGTCTCGCCTCGACGATGTGCGCCGGCGACGCGACCTGCTGTTCCGGTTGACGAAGAAGTACGGCGGTTCGCTCGGCGAAGTGATTCGCACCGGCGAGAATGCGCGCCGAGAGCTTGACCTGGTTGACTCGGCAGGGCTGGATATTAGACAACTCGAAAGTCGCGAGCGAGACGCGCGCACAGCGCTGCGCGACGGCGCGGGGGCCTTGACGGAGTTGCGGCGGGCCGGTGCCGATCGGTTGGCCTGCGCGGTAGACGAGGTGTTGCCCGATCTCGGCATGGTCGACGGACGGATGCATGTCGCCTTGAATGTTTCGCCGGAGATTGGCGCTGCGGGCGCCGAAGATGTCGAGTTCTGCGTTGCGCTCAACGTTGGGCACGAACCGCGGCCCTTGTCGCGCGTCGCGTCGGGGGGCGAGCTCTCGCGCGTAATGCTCGCGCTCAAAACGATTCTCGCGCGTCTCGATCGGGTGCCGACACTGGTGTTCGATGAAGTTGACGCGGGGATCGGTGGCCGCGTCGGACTTCAGGTGGGCGATACGATGCGTCGCGTCGCTGGCTACCACCAAGTATTTGCGATCACGCACCTCCCGCAGATCGCGGCCCGCGCACATCACCACATCCTCGTGAGCAAAGGCGCGCGCGGTGGTGTGACGACGACGGACGTTGCCGTGCTCGCCGCCGACGCGCGCGTCGCTGAAATTGCGCGGATGCTGGGCGGCGATCCAGAAAGCGACGTCAGTCGCGCGCACGCCACGGAGTTGTTAGAGAGCGCTCATGCGGCGACGGCAGTCTCGATTGCCGCTGACTCGGGCCATGCGGTTGCGAGCGCCGCGAAGGAATCGACAGGGCGGCGCTCGAAGCGGCGTTGAATTCTGCGCCGGTACCGCGCTAGCGGTGGAGGAAAATCTTCAGCGTGATCTGATCTTCGAAGGTCTTCGGTGCCACGCCGCCGTTGACCGCGATCGTTTCGAGATGTCTGAAGATCACCTCGAACGGAATGAGTCCGTGGCCGCGGTCGCCGGACGAAACCGTGGAGTAGCTGAATCCAAAGCCGACTTGATGCGCAGTCGCTGCACCGAAGCCTGGCGGTCCCGAAAACGCAGCCGGGAAGGCGTCTGTCGCGGTCGTATCGCCCGCTGCTGGATTGACCGTGTACTTGTCCGCCGCGACATGGACGATCTGATACTCGCCGTTGAACGCGAAATAGCGCGCGAGCTCAACGCGCGGCGTGAACGACGCCATGATGATGTTGCCGGCGGAATACGTTCCACTCACTGGGCCTGTGAGCGGAAAAATTGCGTCCTCGAAATTCGGCACGCGTGAAATGTCGACCGAGCCGAAGTTCGCCGTATAAGAACCGACGGCGCTCAGCGTGAAGCGGCGCGCGAAGCGCAAATCACTGGCAAGTCCGACGATCGCACCCGGTTGTCCAAAGCCCGTTGCGTTGTCGAACAAGCGATTCCGATTTGCCGGCTGGCCCGTGCCGATGCGTCCCGTGCCGTTGATGGCCAACCGAAACATCGTCCCGCCGGATGCGGCGGCGATGCTATCGCCATAGGTGTTGATCAACTCCAGCGTCGCGCCGATTGATATGTCGCCGATCGACGAGTGATCCGCGATACCCAGCGTGTCGTAGCCGGCGTGCGCGAGCAGTGTGTCGAGTTGCAGATTTGCTGCCGGGCCTCTGGCACCTGCGATCGTATCGAGCGCCACGGTCGAGTTCAACAGCGAAGCGTAGCTGTTGCGGAAACTCTCGATCTGCCTGTTGATAGAACTCTGAATAGCACTCCCGGCGAGTGGCACGTACTCCTGTCCCGGATGCGCTGCGTGGTCGGTGCCGTAGAGCGTCGTAAACGTGTTCGTGAACGTCGAGGCCGACGCGAGCAATGTTGGCGCCTGACTGTTGACCGCCGCGCATCCGCTGTTGCCGGGATTCGCCTGACAGGTCGCAAGTAGTGCTTGTAGCGCCGTCGTCGCGTTGGTGAACTCCGCCAACACCGCACTCGTGGCGCCGTAGTTCTGACTCAAGCGATACGGATTTGGGCCGACATTGGCGAACCCCGTCACGGGCAACCCGGCGGAATCGCGCTTCGAATTGAGCCGGGAGATCAGCGTCGTTCGCGTTTCCACAATCGGAATCACGATCCCAAGCGTAAGGCGCGAAGTCAAGCCGACTTCGGCGATCAGCGGCGACGTGACGATCCGCGAATTCGCGACGCTCGAGAGTTGGCCAGCAGACAACTGAAAATTCGAGACGCCGCTCAATGTGCGAATTGCACTCTGCGTCGGCGAGAACGCCGGAATCTGTGCGGCGCCGAGCGAGTCGGTGTTGAAAGTGAATCCGAGATTGCGCGGACTTGGCGTTCCACCGAGCAAGGCGTCGACGCGCGTCCAATTACTCAGTAGTGTCAGGCCGACCCCGCCGCGCGGGAGAACCGAGGCATCGGTGAGCAGGCTCGTCGAGGATTGCCCTTCGACGCGGTGCGGCAGCAGGCAGGCGAGCAGCGACGCGAGCAGTGCAGCGCTCGCCCGAATGTTGGATCGAACCGACAATCGAAGATTTGCCTCGTGCGGTGTGTGAACTGGCCTGCCCTGAGCAGCGCGGAAGGGCCCGGGTTATCATTCCACGTTTGCCACCAAGAATATACATCCTCTGTGACGCCGCTTCCCCCGCCGACAATACCCTGGCAGATCACTGGCAACCACTGGCTTGCCCTGCCATGCATCCATCCGGCCGATGCATCAATTCGCGCGATCGGCATGATGCATCGCGCATCACGTTCGGCCATCGAGTTCGCTGGGCACCCCGATTTCGTCGACGGTGCAGGCCCGGCTCTCGCCAGACCAAGCTTGGTCATTGGCGGAGTACGCCACGAGCTCTCCGATGTTCCGATCGCCTGGGAGCGCGCACTCGGCTGGATTCCGACATTCACCTGCACGATCGGTGAGCTGATTCTACGCGGGACGATCTTCGCGCCATACGGGCGCGATGCGGATGTCTCGGGCGCGGTGTACGCCTTGTCGTTAGAAAATCGTGGCGCCGCCGACGTCGCCATCGATGTGACGCTCGCTGGCATGCTAGGGCATCGACAGTTGCGGGTGCGATCGCCGCGTCGATTCGAGGACGCGCATCTGGTGACGCGCGGTGTATCGGGTGCTGTGTTGCTGGAGGGTGCCTCGCTTCCCGGGCTCGCGTCGGTGGCGCTGCTCGCGGACGGTGAAGCGACGACCACGATCGAGAAGAATGAGTACGCGATCCGGCGCTCGATCACCGTCGCAGCCGGCGGTCGGGAACAGATTGCGTTCTATCTCGCGGTGGGCCCAGAGCGCGACGGTGCAGAGGCAACGGCGACCGTGCTGCGGCGTCGCGGTTGGCGCGAGCTGTTGGCGTCGACCCGTGATGCGCTGCAGAGCCTCGAGCAGAGCTCCGGGAACGAAGCGATTGACCGTTTGATCAATAGAAATTTGTTATTCGCATATTTTTATGCGGTTGGACGCGCGCTCGACGATGCGCAGTACTATCTCGTCCGGACGCGTGCGCCCTGGAATGGCCACGGTGTGACCGTGCGCGACTGGGACGCATTGATGTGGACGATTCCGGCGGTGCAACTCGCAGATCCGCCGCTCGCCCGCGAGTTGTTGCTTCGCATGTGTGAGCTGCACGGCTATGCACCTGGACGCGGCGTTCACTATATGGATGGCACGCTGTTCGAGCCCGGCTTTGCGCTCGAGGGTGTTGCCGCCTACGCGCTCGCGGTCGATCGCTACATCCGCGACACCGGTGATGATCGCGTTGTCGACGAGCCTGCCCTCGCGGACACGCTCTATCTCACGTCGGAAGATCTCGAGGCGCGGCGCGACAAACGCGTTCCATTGTATTCGACCGAAGTGAGTCCTTCAGGCGATCCGACGGCGCACGCGTTCACCATTCACGCCAATGCCGTGGCCGCGCAGGCGCTCGATGTTTTGCGGCGCACGCTCGACGAGGAGACCTCTCGCGGCCTGCAGGATCCGGACGCCGTTCGCGCCGCGGTTCAACGGCACTTCGTCATCGACAATGCGGGCAAGTCTGTGTTTGCGTCATCGATCGACCTTGCCGGCGGCACGTCGATGGTCGACGATCCTGCCGCGTCATCGTTCTGGTTGCCGATCTTCGACGCGATCGCGCGGCAAGATTCGACCTATCGTCGCACCGTGCGGGCAATCGATCTGACGCCGCATGCGCTCGTGCAACAGGTGGCGCGCCTGGTCGGTCCGGACGCGACGGCGATTCTGCAGTGGTTGCGTCGCGTGCCGCTCGACGGCGGCGTTGCCGCAGAAATCGTCGATGCGGACGGGCGCGTCGTTTCGAACGGCGGCGACGCATCGCTCTCGGGATTACTCGCGTGGGCGGTATGGTATGCGTCGAATGCGCTTGGCGAGCGGCCGTGACTTCAGGTATATTCCGGCCACGCGGGAATAGCTCAGTTGGTAGAGCACAACCTTGCCAAGGTTGGGGTCGCGGGTTCGAGTCCCGTTTCCCGCTCTGAGTCGCAACACGATTCG
>DASYDJ010000031.1:0-319985 GCA_036499625.1 Gemmatimonadaceae bacterium | reverse complement strand
CGACCGCTTGCGAAAGCGGCTCGGCGTGCTCACTCCGACCAGCCTGACTGCCGTCTTCGCCACGCTGACGGAAATGTTCGAGTTCTCATAGCCGCCATCTAACGAACGCTGAAGTTGTCGGGCGATTTGACGAAGCTCGCTGCGCTCGCATTTTATTTGATTCGCCCGCAACTTAGCTAGGGCGTTAGATGACACACACCTCTTTTCGCTCGGTCCTCACGGAGCTCCGATGCCCAGTTCGTCGAACGCCGCGGCACCGCCGGATTGCCCGTTCTGCGGCATTGCGGCGCAGCCCAACCTGGCCGTCCCGCTCTACGAAGACCCTGACCTCGTGGCCTTTCTCGATCGGGGCGCCATTCGACCCGGCCACACCCAAATCATTACGCGCCAACACGTCCCGACCTTCGACATGCTACCGCCGCGCCTTCTCAATAAGCTCACCGGCTTGGGCCAACAACTCGCCCGGCGCATGAAAGAGGTCTACCACGTCGATCGCGTCGCGTTTCTCTTTACGGGCGGCGATGTCGCCCATGTCCACGCCCATGTTGTCCCGATGCACGCGAAAACCGACATCACGTCTGCACGCTACATCATCGCTCCTGAACACCTGACGTGGGGCAGTGACCATCTCCTGCAGAGTCGCGAGGACCTACTATCCGTGCGAGCGCTCTTGGACTTCGTTCCCGTCGGCCTCCCCTAACACATCGGCTTCACCTCGCGTGTCATCTAACGAACGCTGCAATTGACAGGGGTACTTGCTCCAGTTCTGTAGACACTTTCACCTAACGATGGAGGTGTCATGCCACGATCGGGGCCACGCACGGTTCACCGCTACACGCTCGAGTTCAAGCTCACGGCGGTGCGGCTGAGCAAACAGCCGGGCATGCAGGTCAAGACGGTGGCCGCCGCATTAGCGATTCATCCTTTCATGCTCTCGAAATGGCGGAAGGATGTTCGCGACGGCACGTTGCGCGGCCGACCGAACCGCGCGCCGCCCGCGGGCCCGGTGCGAGAGATCGCCAAGCTCCACGCGCTGGAAAAGGCGCATGCACAACTGCAGGCGGAGCACGATCTCTTAAAAAAAGCCATCCGGTTCTGTTCCGCTCGAAAGCAGAGCGCTTCGCGTTCATCGCCGCGCAATGTCTCGCCGACGCGGCGACCAACGTGACGTGGCTCTGTCGGCAGTGCCGAGTGACGCGCGCGGGCTATTACGCGTGGTGCCGCCGTCCGCAGAGTGCACACGCCGAACAGGACCGGTGCTTTCTCGAACTCATCACGCGCGTGTTCACGGCGCACGGGGCGCGATACGGAAGTCCCCGCATTCACCAAGCGCTTGAGCGAGGAGGCTGGACCATCAGTCGCCGTCGCGTCGCGCGGCTGATGCGCCGGGCGGGCCTACGAGCCAAAGCCGTGCGTGGGTATCGCGCGAAGGCGGGCACGCATCGCTTCTTCGGCCAGCATCCCAATCGCGTCGGCCGACGACGCGCGGTCGCGGTGAATCAGATCTGGGTCGGCGATATCACCTTTCTCCCGGTGGCCGGCCAATGGCGGTATCTCGCCATCGTGATGGACCAATACTCGCGCCGCGTCCTCGCGTGGACGTTGCGTCGCCGGCGAGACGCGCGCGTCACGCGAGCGGTCCTCAATGCCGCGGTGCGGCACCGGCGTCCGGCGAAAGGCCTGATCTTTCACAGCGATCGCGGCTCCGAGTATATGGCCACGCCATTTCGCGATCGCGTCGCCGCGCTGGGGCTCGTGCAGAGCGCCAGCAGCGGTGGCCCGGGAGACAACGCGCACATGGAATCCTTCTTTCACTCGCTCAAAGCGGAGGTCACGCGCGGGGTGCCGTTCGCCACCGAACACGCACTCCGTCAGCAGCTCACGGCGTACATCCACTACTATAACACCACGCGTCAGCACTCCGCGCTCGGGTACCTCTCACCAATCGCCTTCGAGCGCGCAATATTATAAAACACTGGTGTCTACAAAACTGGAGCAAGATCCCAGGCGATCTAAGGAGTTGCGCGGGCTCCGCCCGCGCTCTTATTGACTCGCCTGCAACTGAGCTAAGGCGTTAGCTAGCACATCGAGCATCCCGACCCGGGAGGCTAGATTCCCAGCATGGTGGAATACCGCTTCACCGATTACTTCGAACGCGAAGTCCTCCGCAAGCGGCCGTATCTCCGCCGCGAATGGTGCATCGCCGTTCTTCAGGCGCCCGTCCGCGTCGAGCAGCAGGAAGGCAACCGCTACTGGTTCTGGGGATTGGTGCCCGAGTTGTCCGGGCGGTATCTTCGAGTGGTGACGCTCGAGGACCAAGTCACGATCCACAACGCCTTCCCGGACCGCGGGTTCAAGCCATGAAGCTCGCCTATCATCCTGACACGGACTCGCTGTACATCGATCTCTCGGAAAATCCGAGTGCCGAGAGTCGCGAAGTCTCAGAAGGCATTGTGCTGGACTACGATGCGGCCGGGCAGCTCGTCGGTATCGACATTGATAACGCGAGTCGCAAAGTGCAGCTCCAGCGCCTGATTCTTACCGGGCTCGATGGAGAAATCGAGCAGCGTGCTAGCTAACGAACGCTGAACGCGACGAGCGATCTTTGGAAGCTCGCTGCGCTCGCAATTTATTTGACTCGCTCGCGCGTTAGCTGAGGCGTTAGGTGACACCCACGCATCGTGATGCCTGAAGATCTCGATTCCAGATATCGCCGGCTCCTCAGCAAGCAGCTCGCGATGAACGAGCAGACGTGGCGCACTCTGCGGGGCCACGGTGTTACAGAGGCGATCGAGCTTCGTCTCGACTTCGCCTACAATGCACCAGATCGCGCTAGCGCTGAATCGCTCAAGGCCGTGCTCGAGGGCGAGACCGACTATGAGGTTCGCGTCACTGCGTCGGGCGGCATGTTGCGGAAGGCGTGGGCGGTTGCCGGTTCAACGCAGCAGACCATGATTTCCGCGGCGATTCTGGACCAGTGGGTTGACTGGATGGTGACCGCCGGCTTGCACCAGAATTGCGATTTCGATGGCTGGGGGAGCCAAGTCTAGTTCTGCGACCGTTTCACCTAGCGAACGCTGAAGCAGACGAGCGATTTATTGATTGCTCGCTCCGCTCGCTTCTATTTGATTCGCTCGCAGCTAGCTGGGGCGTTAGCTGACCACAGAGTATTGCTCGATGTCAAACTCGGGATGGGTGAACGACGATTTTCGTACCACCGCGCAGCTCACGGCTATCCTAGCAAGTCGCTGGGATATCGGCGGCGTGGTGAAAGCGGGTCATTCCGGTGGCGACGACTTCTATCGTGAACAGGCAGTTATTGTTGGCGGTATGCTTTCAGCTGACGCCCGTGAGACGGAAGTGCAGAGATATTTGCGCCAGCTCGAGCAACAAGTGCTGCCGGTCACATTGCATTCCGCTGAGGCGCGCCACGCAATCGCGGTTGCGCTCTGGCGAGCGGCGCGGGGTTTTGACCTCGACCCGGCCAGCTAACGAACGCTGAAGCTGACGAGTTCTGCACGTCGGCCGGATGACGCCCGGCGGCTTACGTCTGTTCCACTGAATCGAGGGTGTACACATGATCGCTGAGTCGCATTCCTGCTACCGCTGTCAGGGCACCTCCACTCTCGGGATGCTGGTCGAGCACGATCCCCCGCATCAGGTGCGCTGGGTCTCGGGCACCGCCCGCAGCGGCATGGCGGGGCGCTTCTTCACTGAGGGCAGCGGCGGCGACCGCGAGCGGTATCGCGTCGTCACCTACCGCTGCACGCGGTGCGGCGCGCTCGAATCCTTCGCCCAAGAGCCGGAATAGCCGCCGGTGGGACCGCCGCTGAACGAATCGTTGCAGCTGGCGAAGGCGCGCAACGTTCGTCACCGGCAGCTTCGATCACGCTCGCGCCTTCGCAGCTGAACTCGGGCGTTATACCGCAACAACCTCATACTCCCGTTGGTATGCCTCGTGTCGCGATCTTGCTTGCGCTTATCGTAGCGATTGCCTTCATCGCTAGGACGCGGCGCAGCCCCAATGCGAACATCATTGCGGCCGTCAAAGGCGGCATTGGAAGTCTCGAAGGCGATCGCCAGGTGCTCGCGCAGATGCGGAAAGCCGGTGCCGACCTGTCCAAAGCAACGGAGGTAAACTTCTACCTCTATTTCAAGGCGCGCCCTGCGGCCGACAGCGCAGCCGCGCATGCCGGTGCGGGGCCGCTGGTTGCCACCGTTGAACGCGGCGTTGACGCTACGTCGTGGCTGTGTCTTGTAAGCGGCTCAATGGTTCCCGACGAGGCGGCCATTCACTCGAATGTGGTGCGCCTCCTCGCCTTAGCCAAACAATACGGTGGCGACTACGATGGTTGGGAAGCCGCCATCACGAAGTAGTTCAATCATCCTCGCGCCTGCGGTATAACGAACGCTGAAGCTGACGAGCGATCTATGGAGTGCTCGCTTCGCTCGCTTTTATTTTACTCGCTGGCAGCTTAGCTAGGGCGTTATACCGCAACAAACTATGACCAAAGAGCACGACCGAGCCGCCGCGAAGGCACGCGCGCAAGCTGCGATTGATGCGGCCACGTCGGCTCTCGCACGCGGCGAGATCTCCGACCGTGAATGGTCTCGCCTGGCGACTGACGCTCTTGCCGCCGCGTACCTCGCCGAGAACGATTCTCGATGGCAATCTGGCTTCGACGGCGATGCAGAACTTTGGCGCGAGGCACGGGGCTTCCTGCTCGATGCCGTTCCGGCGTCGGGATCATTTCTCGACATTGGGGCGGCGAATGGACATCTCATCGACTGTCTGCGCACCTGGGCATGCGAGCGCCAGATCGACCTCGATGTCTTCGGCCTTGAGCTCAATCCCAACCTGGCCGCCGAAGCCCGTCGTCGCCTCCCAATGCTCGCCGACCAGATCTACACGGGGAACGTCCTCGATTGGGAGCCATCACGGCGATTCACGTACGTGCGGACCGGCCTTGAGTACGTGCCTGCCGGCCGCGCCGCCTCGCTCATCGACCGGCTCCGGACTACTTTCGTTGAGCCATCCGGTCGTTTGCTTGTCGGTCCAATCAATGCTGACCAACATGCGCCGACCATGGCGGCATTTCAGGCCGCGGGCGCACCGGCGTTCGAGGTGTCCGCTACCGATCACACTGGCAAGACTCGCTTCGTCGTATGGACGGTCGCCGATCAGCATCTCGCGCCTGCGGCATAGCGATCGTTGAGCCCGACGAACGAGCTGCGGACTGCTCGCTTCGCTCGCTCTATTGGATTCGTTCGCAGGCTAACTCGGGCGTTATACGGCGATAAAGCACTTGGAGGAGAAACAAATGCGACATCGTCGCCCGTTCAGCGTTGCGCTCCTCAGCGACTCAAAGGGTCGAGAATGGCAGCTCCACGATTAGAACTCATTGTCGCAGCGGTATAACGAGTGCTGTACCAGCCGGGCGACTTAAGGAGCGCTTGCTTCGCT
Source organism: Gemmatimonadaceae bacterium (assembly GCA_036499625.1). GTDB lineage: Bacteria > Gemmatimonadota > Gemmatimonadetes > Gemmatimonadales > Gemmatimonadaceae > JAQBQB01. Next base: position 314,521 of record DASYDJ010000031.1, on the reverse strand, counting down.
CTATTTGATTCGCCCACAAGTGAGCTCGGCGCTATACGGCCACAGGAGATCGCGTTTGATTTCAGTGATTGGTCCTGGCGGATGGCGTGTTGATCTCGATGCCGAGTTCCGGCTGATCGACAACGGCGACTCGATTCAAGCCGTGGCCGGCGATCGAGTCGCGTACCTGAGTGCAACGCGAGTCGGCGACCCCACCGGACCACCAGCCGCCGCTCAATTGCGGAGGATCGTCTCGCGGACCATGCAGTCAGCAGAACGCTTTCAGCATTCCGAGCCAACGGTTGAAGGCGAAGCCGAGATTCGTGGTGAGCCTGACTCGTTTGCGCTCCACGGTTTCATGTGCGCAGCGGGATCGCTAGCAACATGCGTGATCAGCTTCGGCAAACCGCAGGATGCAGCGTGGGCTCAGACAGTGTGGCGATCGCTCAATCATGTCGCTTCGTAGCCGACCGATGCGACGGCCTAAACGACAACCGAGGAGTTGCAACCGACCGCCTCGGTGTTGCATCTCGCGCCGGCCGTATGGCGATCGTTGAGCTCGACCAACGAGCTGAGGATTGCTCGCTTCGCTCGCTCTATTCGATTCGTTGGCGGGCTAACTCCGGCGTCGGCTGGCATACCGTTCTGCTGTAGTCGCCCCGAGAGGGAGGTCTGATGTCGGATGATCAACGCGTCTACAGCGATGAAGAGTTCGCCCTCATTTTGCGCAAGGCGACCGAACTCGCGAACCCAGCGGAACAGCCTGCCCCCTCGTCAGCCGGGTTGACGCTGACCGAGATGAAGGCGGCTGCGGCGCAAGTCGGTCTCGATCCGGCCCTCGTCGAGCGCGCGGCGCGGCTGCTGGCCGACGAAATCATCGCATCCCCGACAGAACGGCTGATTGGTGGACCGTTGCGACACGGCCACAAGGTTCGCTTTCCCATCACGCTCGACGAGAATGGGTTCGCTCGGCTTCTTTCTGCCGTTCGTATCAGCGCGGGCGAGTTCGGCGACGCGAAAGACGGACATTCCAGCTCGATGGGTATGACCTGGCATAACGGAGGCGAGACGGAAGCGCTCAGCGTCACGGCGCGCCCCGAAGAAGGAGGCACATCGGTGGCCGTCGTCCTCGATCGCCGCGTGACGTTCGCCGCGGCCGCGGCCGTTTCCGGAATCGCGATATTTTTCACAGTCCTCTTTTCTGTCTTCGCGCTTTACCCTGCGGCTCCCGCGCTCGGCTACGGGGGATTGATCGCCGGAATAGGCGGCGCACTTGCGCTCGCGCGCAGGTACTGGGCATCGTCGACGCGGAAAATGCGAGACCGAATCAGCGTCGTCATGGAAGCCATCGACCAGACCCTTGCTCAGCCGAACGAGACCCCGGCGTCCGGTTTCGATGCGATCGGGGATGGCGCTGCGGCTCCGGAGCCTGATGCGGGCTCAGTCAGGGACACGAAGCCAACAGGAGCATCGGGTCGGTAGCTCGCTGCGCTCGCATTTTCTATGTTCGCTTGCAGCAGAACTCTTGCGTTAGGCGGCCACGCACGGTTTATGACGATCCGACTTGTCGTTGCAGTCCCTCTTCTCATCGTAGTGGCGTGTTTTGGCACCAAGTCCGACCAGAGCGCTGTGCGGCAATCCGGCCATGCGGGAAGTGACAGCATTGAGGTCGTGAATGGTGATACCTCGCACATCCTTCCCGCAGACGATTGGGAGGTACTCTCGGCGCAACGCGATGCGCGCACCACATTCGTCGAGTGTGTTCGACGCTTCCGCGAGCACCGAAGCAGCCAATCCGATCTGTCGGTGAAGGTACGCTTCGCCGAAGCAACGCGCGACGTCGGTGATTCGTCGGTGGAGCACCTCTGGCTCGAGCCGCTCGCAATCAACGATTCGAGCGTCCGTGGTATTGTCGTGAATACGCCAACGGATCTCCGGCATGTCAAGTACGGCGACACCGTCACAGTGCCGTCACAGCAGGTCTCGGATTGGTATGCCGTCGACCGCGATACTCTTGTTGGCGGCTTCACTATTCGCTTATTCCGCAGTCGGCTCACCAAGGCCCAGCGCGACAGCGAAGATCGGCACCGACCTTACGTCATCGTAGGTAACCGAACGGAGGAGTTCATACGGCTCACCCGTGGCGCCAACCGATCCGCACACATCTCGACCGGACCGCCGAATGAACGTTGAAGCTGACGGGCGGTTTATTGAATTGTAACGCTTTCGGCGTCACGCCTATTTTGTCCATCCGCAGCTCACTAGGGCGTTTGGCCGACATACTCACCACAGCCGTTGAGCGTTTAGTATCTCAGAACACTCTCGCATACAAATCGAGCAAGATCCCAATGGATGGACATTCGTGGTCATTGTTTCACGATCACATGCTTTAACAGATCGATAGGCCATCGTGATCGAGTTTTTCCCGCAACCACATGCCGGCGACTGTCCAACGCATTTCCCAACGCCGTTTGACCGCGCCGCGATGCACCCGCTGGCGCGTCGCGCGGCCATGGAGCTCATGGAGACGTTGCAGTCGCACGACGCGGCTCACTGGCGTTTGCATGAAGCCGGGAACGGAAAAATGTTTGGTGTGCTGGTCGTTTCCACGAGCGACGGCACGATTGGATATTTGCGCGGCTTTTCCGGGATGGTGCACGGAACGTGGGACATCGACGATTGGGCTCCACCCACGTTCGATCGACATGGCTACGACGCGGTGCGACTTCCAGCTGAAGCGGAAATGATGGAATTCACAGCGCAACGCGCCGCCTTGCTTGCGAGTGTGTCCAATGGCGCGAGCATGGCGACCATGCATCGCGTTGACGCCGCTGTCCGCACGCTCGACGCAACACGTGCCGCTCGTTCACGCGTGTTGACGACGCAAATTCACGACGCGTATCACTTTGCAAATGCGCGTGGTGAGGTGCGTTCGCTGCGATCCTTGTTTGCGCCTGGCGCGCCACCGACCGGTTCCGGCGATTGTGCGGCGCCAAAGCTACTCGCACATGCATATCGACTCGGACTCCGACCAATCGCGTTGGCCGAGTTCTGGTGGGGCGCCGCTTCAGCAACCGGCGATCGTCGCGGGGGTGTGTTCTACGCAGCGTGTCGCGGAAAATGTTTGCCCATTCTCACGCACATGCTCGACGGATTGCCGGCCGAGCCGCCACCGCTCTTCGGCACTGCGGCGATTGACCCGGCTGAACCACGCGCCGTGTTCGAAGATGAGCATTTGCTGGTAGTGAACAAACCAAGCGGACTGCTCACGGTTCCCGGGCGTAGCGATTCGTTGAGCGATTGCGCGGTGTCACGGCTTCGCGAACGATATCCGCACGCAACCGGCCCGCTCGCAGTGCATCGACTTGATCTCGATACATCAGGGCTACTGCTGATTGCAAAGCACGCGGACACGGCCAAGGCGCTCCAGCGAATGTTTTCATTGCGCGAAATCGAGAAGCACTACGTCGCTTGGCTGGACGGACACGTTTCAGCCGATCACGGGCACGTCACGTTGCCGTTACGGGTAGATGTGGATGACCGACCGCGGCACATCCATGATCCGGTGTTCGGCAAACCCGCGCACACCGAATGGCATGTGCTAGCGCGACAGAACGGGCGCACGCGCGTACGGTTCAATGCGCATACCGGTCGTTCGCACCAACTTCGCGTGCACTCCGCACACCCGCAGGGGCTCGACGCGCCGATTGCGGGCGATCGCCTCTATGGCCACAATGCGCCGAGCGAAGGCGAACGGATGCAGTTGCATGCGGAACGATTGGCGTTCGTGCATCCGGTGAGCGGTGCGCAGTTGGTGATTGAGCAGCCGGCGCCGTTCTAAAGTACGGGCTCACGTCTATTTCTACGATGAGATGACCCGTCTATACGCTATCGGTGCGCCGCACGGACACTTCTAACCGCGTTCACCAAACGGACGTTGCGGTTGACAGGCGATTTAAGGATTGCAAATGCTTCGCATTTTGCTTCCATTTGACTCGCTTGCAACTGAACTTGGGCGTTAGGTCACCATCACGCTGTCTCAACGCAGAAAGCGACGCGCGACCTGCTCCAGGCGCTCGTCGCCAGCACGCTCCGCCGCGGCCCGGATCTCCTCGACGTACGCGTGCAGTCGCGGCTCTCCCCAGTAGTACCCGGTGGCACGCTCGGCGAGCTGGGTCTCGTTCACCCGCGCCGCATCGAGCAGAGCGCGAGCGGCGGCGCGGTCGTAGCCAGGATCGTCACGGGGAGGCAGGTCGTAGTGGCGCCGCGGCATCTCTCCTTCCGTGTCATCTCGCAGAAACGCCATCGACATACCTGCTCCTCCCGGCAGCTTGCCCGCTGCCTACGGTGTGGATGTCCAATTTAGCGCGTCACGCACACATCCGCCGTGCGGTGACCTAGCGAACGCTGAAGCTGACGAGTTCTAGGCCTCGGCAGTATGGCGCCAGCCATCATCGCGCTTTAGTCTTTTGGTATCCGGCGCCAAGCCTCTATCACTTCGACGCAGGAGCATGAATGTCGCAGCGGTATCAATCAAGCCGTCTCACTTCTGGCAATCTGCTGTTCCCCGACACAATCAGCGTCGATGCGGACGGGGTGCATTATGAGAAACGGCGACTATTCGGATCGAACGAAGAAGTCGTCAGTTTTCGTCACATTGCGTCAGTCAAGGTTCGCAACGGCATCTTTTTCTCGACGATGCAGATCGAGACGGCCGGCGGCTCGCAACCAGTGATAATCAAAGGGCTCGGAAAGAGCGACGCTAAGGTCGTTCGCGAGTCTATTCAGAAGATGCAGCAGCGCGCGTAGTCATTAGCCGCACCGCACACGACCTATGCTTCTTTGGGCGGCGCTCGCCGCGATCGCGCTGCGATACTTGATTCCTCGGTGGCGACGGCAGCCGCCCGAGAGGCCTGACTCACGCGCCACACGACCGCTGAGCGGGATTGAGCCCACCGGGCCGAATGGTTCCTGGACTCGTCGCGACCACCTTCGCGGTGCCGGCACCGCCGCGCTCACCGCTCTCGCACTCCTCGGCGTCAGTGCATTCGCTTTCAGCGGAATGGAACGTCTACCGGACAACTCCTCCGCCGACATGGTGCTGTCTGGCATCTTCTTCGGCACCGCCATTGGCCTTACCATGGCGGCGGTGTGGGCTGTCGTGTGTCTCGCGAAGGCCGCACTAGCTCACGGGCATTAGGTCGCGATTCAGTTCTCGATCTTCTACAATTGCCGTGACCGACTTGATCGATCCAGAAGAGTTCCCGTTCACCGTTGAAGAGATCTTCGCGGCCGCCCGGCGCTTTCTTCCAGAAGCGACGGCGGACCAGATGGCCGAGCACCTTGGCGAATGCGGTCCCGGAGTGATCGCAGCACGCACCGAGCGGCGCGCCTTGTGGCAAACGAGCGGGATTGCCAATGCGGATCGCCGGCCGTTGTACGGATGGGTTTATCCTGACGAGCTACTGCCGACGCTTGCTAGTCTGTCGCCCGATCTTGCTCGTCGCGTGTCGTCGCTTCGCAAGCGCTCGAGCAACAACCATGACGATCCCGCGGCTTGACGAACGCCGAACTGTCAAAGCATCGCTATTGTTGTGCGCGCGTTCCGCGCGCACTCTCATTGCTGGCTCGTCGAGAGCGGCCACTTTCAACGCGAACTCTCATGGCATCGTCGCGCTCTCTGGATGACGTTCTAGACCATTTCGACTATCTCGAGCTCTCACTCAGCGCGACGAGCAGCTCGTCCAACTGATCGAACGTCTCGATCATCGCCTCCGCTGCTCCGGTGCCGGCAGCGTCGAGCGCTTCCTTCGACGGATGGCGCTCGGTCAGCACGATCAGCGTCTTGCCGCCCCTTTCCTCGAACGTCACCGTGGTGACAGATCCGCCCTCACTACCTTCGCCACCTTCCTCATTGGTCCACGCGAGGCGCGAAAACGGCTGCACTTCGACATACGTGCCGAAAAACGCGACACCTTCAGGGCCACCGACGTCGAATACCAATCGATACTTGCCTCCGACACGAGCATCGATGTCGCAGGACAGCAGTTTCATTCCCATCGACTTCGGCACCCACCAACGCTTGAACAGATCGGCCTTCGTAAATGCCTCGAACACGATGTGTGCCGGGCCGTTGATGGTCCGCGTGACGACCACCTCGCGGTCCGACGTCCGTTCCACCGTGGTGCGGTTCTTCACGGGGCCTGTCTCACTTCCGATTCCTGCGTTCATCGCTCGCCTCCTTTCGTGTCAGTTCTTCGACAACGTTTTCCAACTCGTCGAAACGTTCGTCCCATCGCCGGCGGTACCGCTCGAGCCACGCCGTCTCTTCCTCCAATCGGCGTGGACCCAGCTGGCATGTGCGCACGCGCCCGATCTTCTTCGTGGTGACGAGCCCCGCCTGCTCCAGAACGCCGACGTGCTTCTTCATGCCCGTGAGCGTCATGTCGAACTTCTCGGCAAGGTCCGTGATCGACGCGTCGGCTCGTCCGAGCTGCGCCAGCACGCCGCGCCGAGTGGAGTCCGAGAGCGCGGCGAATGACGCATCGAGTCGGGTCGTCGTATACTGAACCATATGGTTCAGTATATAAGACCAGCGTTCGCCGCATGCAAGAGAGAAAGCGGCTCTGGAATTGTGCGCCCGACAGCCACACTCTTGTCTGATCGCTTTGCAGCTGAACTCGAGCGTTAGAGACTCACATGCATCACATGACGACGAAGTGGACTTCGCGCCGCACGCGGCGCGCTGTCGCCGCGGCTGGACTCGTCGCGGCCTGGATCGCACCTGCAGCGGTGATCGCTCAGACTCCAAGTCTCGGCTACAAGTATCCCACGAACGACATTCCGCTGACGCTCCGGTCCGGCACTGTGGTCCACCAACGGAATCTCGTCGTCTTCCGCGGGCGCACCGTGAGCGTCCTCACGATCAAGATCCAGACGCCGACGCCGGCGGCGAACGCGAGCCGCGTCGCCCGCGAGGCGCAGGAAGTCGCGACGCTGCACGACGCGGTTGCGCGCGCCCAGGGGATTAGTCGGATTGCAGTTGACGTGTGTCGATCGCAAGCCTGCGTCGAGCTTCGAGGGACTGCCGCCAAAACGTTTCAGTTCGTGCGAGGACGCGACGGGACTTGGCGCGTTGACCGTGCCCATGCGCCGTAGAGCGGGAGCCACGTGATTGCGAGTGCGATTCGGGATCAATCGTGGGGGAAGGCGTTAGGCCTGACGGACTGATAGAAGGAGCAATGCAATGCAGCGATACCTCATCTCGTTCGACGACGGCTCGATGGACCACATTCCCGAGGCGGACATGCCGGGAGTGGGCGAATCGGCGCACGCTGTGGTCCGCGAGGCCAAGGCCGCCGGGATCTGGATCTTCGGTGGCGGGATCCTACGCCAACAGTCGAGCATTGTGGCGACCGATGGGACGATCTCCGACGGGCCTGTGCCGGAGACAAAGGCTGTCGTCGGAGGGTTCTCGATCGTCGAAGTTTCCTCGCGCGAGGATGCGCTCGGGTGGGCAGCTCGGATCGCCAAGGCGTGTCGATGTGCGCAAGAGGTCCGCGAGATCGCTTTCGATCCGGAGTCCTAAGGAGCTCGCGTCATGATGTCTCTCGGCTATACTCTGGCACCAATCGCGGCGTGGTTCCTCTTCGGAATGGCGCGCATCGTGTTGACCTCCATGCTGGCCGAACACCGAATCGACAAGCCGAATTGGAGCGCGGCGATGGCGTCCAACTCCAAGGCTGCAGCGGAGCGGCTCAACGCAGCGAACTACGATGTGCCAGGACGGCGCCTGCTGCCTTGGTATCGGGTGGTGAACAAGACGTACTGGGTCGTGGTTGCCGCCGGGTTGCTCTGGATCGTTTTGCACCGAGTTCGCGGTTAACGAATCGTTCCGTCGCGCATAATTCGGCCATGCCTCCCGTCGTTCCCGATCCCGAAAAGATCAAGAGCTTCAAGACCGCCGCCGCCTTCGAGAAATGGATGGCGACGCATCACGCGCGTGAATCGGAGATCTGGCTCAAGATTCACAAGAAGAGCTCTGGATTGCCGACCGTCGACTACGCCCAAGCTCTCGACGTTGCGCTCTGCTGGGGGTGGATCGACGGTCTCAAAAAGTCGTTCGACGAGCAATCGTTCCTGCAACGCTTTACCCCGCGGACCGCGAAGAGTATGTGGAGTCAGGTGAACCGCGAGCACGTCGCTCGCCTCGTCGGCGCCGAGCGAATGACGCCCCACGGTCAGAAGCAGGTCGACGCCGCCAAGGCGGATGGGCGATGGGACGCGGCTTATGCGCCAATCCGCGAGATCTCTAAAGAGACCATCCCGGCTGATCTCCGCGCCGCCATCGATGCCAACGCCCGCGCGCTGAAAACGTTCTCGACGCTCAGCAAGCAGAACCTATTCGCGATCGCGTTTCGCACGAACAACATGAAGACGCCCGCGGGTCGCGCAAAAAAGATTGCGACGCTCGTGGCGATGCTTGCTCGCGGTGAGACGATCGTGCCGCAGAAGAAAGGCGCGGTGACCGATGGGGTGAAGAAGGCGCGATGAGCGACACCAGGGAGGAACACTCGAGCAGCACGGACGTACACAGCGCGACGAATCCGCTGGCGTTCGTGACGATTGGCGCGGCGTCAGCAGCCTTGTTCGGACTCGGGCTTCCGCAGCACCTCGCCGTGAGCTCGGCGATCGTAACGGCACTGTTCGTGGCGATTCGCCGAAAGCCGATGCTTCAGCACGCCGGCGCGGCGGTCGGCGGGGCCATGGTCACGCTATACGTCCCGCGGCTTCTACACTTGAGCATCTGGGGATACTTCGGGACGCTCGTCGCGCTCGGCGTCGTCACCGGCGTGGTGATTGGATGGCGAAGCGCAGCGCCGGCCAGACCAGGCTTTCGATTCCTTCGAGAAGATTTCTTTGAATTCTGCGGCTTCGTCGGTGTGCTCGCAGCGTTCCCTGCGGTGCTCGCGTTCGGGATCAACGGCGCGTCGGATTGGGTAGGACGGCTGGCCTTCGAGCTGGCGTTCATGGGCGCGTGGGTCTTGATGCCCCTCTGCGCGACCGCGTTCGGCGTTGGTGCGGCGCGCGATACCATCGTCCGGCGCAGAACAAAGCGCAGCCGTGACAGCGCGAGCGAGGCCGCAACCATCAACTCATTGCGAGCATCCACGCGAGGGTAGAAGGGTCGTTTTGTGCTCGATAAACAAGAGGTGGCCAGTGTCCATCTTGTAACGGATGACGTACCCGCCATCAGTAGCTGGCAAGGGCTCGCTATTGAACTGTGCCGCTTTCGGCAGCACCCTGATGAGAATCCTTTGGAGCTGAGCTAGGGCGTTCGGGGCAACACATGGCCACCTCGATGACAGAAACGTCAGACACTTCCGATCCGGTCGAAGACTTTCGAAAGGCCGCGATGGCCAAGGGCGATGGTGTGGTGCCACCAACGTCTCGCGATCACGACTTACATGCTGAAATGACGCAGGCTGTGGCAGTCTTACGCACACGCGATGATCGAGGTCTCGCAGCTCTCCGATCGTTGGCCGGTGACCAATCACCTCACGTTCGACAGTGGGCAGCAGCCGAACTGCTGAGCCGCGGAGACACTTCGGTCATTCCTATGCTCGAAGAATTTGCTGCCGAGGGTGGGCTTCTCCGGCTCTCCGCTGCGGTCTTGCTGAAAGAATTCCGCGCCGGTCGTCTCCGATCGCCATTTCCATTGCCTCGTCCTGAAGGAACGTAGCTAGCCACCCGGTTCGATGACATCGCCACTCGACTCTGTCGCCAACGCGGGATTGACCGCGCAACTCAAGCTTGAGCGTTTTCGTAAGACGGGCCGCACGTGGCGACGGCGGGTCGACCCAGATCAGGCCATTCAGATCGTCAACCTGCAAGGATCGATGTATGCGACCCGATCTGAGGGGCGGGCTGCTCTGAACGTTGCGATCTACTTTCCCGCCGTCGCCGAGGTACTTGGCCTTGGCGCGCTCACCAACAGGCCGACCGAGGCGGATGCCCAGCTGCGATGTCGCGCCTCGACGCTCGCACCCGATGGCCGCGACACGTGGATTGAGTTTGCACCGGAAGATCTCAAGTCCATCGCGGGCGCTGGCTCGACCTTTCTTCAGCTATACCGCAACTTTGGAGCGCCTTGGCTCGATCGACTCAGTACATTGCGCGCGGCCCGAGATGAATTCGCGCGAACTGGCGCGTTCTGGCAGGCAGCAGCGGCCAGCATTGCTTGTCACGATCCGAGTGCGGCACGTTCACTTCTTCTCGATGCGCTGGATCATGCGTCATCGACCACGCGACCGCATCTCGAGAACTGGGCAGTCCGGTACAACTTGCTTGAGAGCTGGCCTGGCCAGGATTGAGATCTGGTTGCGTCTTCTACGCGCGCTGCAACCGCGCACTCGCGACATGGCGACTTGTCCGCCGACCTACGCTCACATGATCGTTCAGCCAGGCGCACCTCGTCGCGCACGGCCGCGTGCCGATCTGTCTTCAACTGAGCGATTCCGCATCAACTCGAGCTCCACTGGCCAAGGAAGGTTCCGGCTGGCATTGTATTCGAAGCGCAGCTCTGGCAAGGCACTGCTTTCACGAGCTACCGTTGTGAGGCTCGCAGGGCATCGGACGGCTGGAAGGCCAGCTGCGCGATTACGGGTCGCGGCTTCTCGTGATTTCGTCCGCGGCAGACGCACGAACGCTGCAACTGACGGCCGCACAGACATCCGCTCGACTCGAGGTAGGGAATGGCTGACTTTCACCCACGATGCCCGAAGTGCGACAAGCCGATGGAGCGGGGGCACGTCCCCGACATCACGGACGGCGCGGCGATACTATCTCGTTGGGCACCCGGGGAGCCGGCGGCGCGGCGTTTTTTTGGGCGCATCAAGTACGATCCGAAGACGTCGATCCCATTCGTAGCGTATCGCTGTCCCGGCTGCGGCTATGTCGAGCTCTACGCGCGGACTAGCTAGGCCATTCGCCGTATCACACTTTCCTCATCTCACCGACAATGCCGCATACACAGTGGGAGTACATGGTCCTCGACGTCAGCGTTGCCGGATTCTGGCTGGGACCGAATCTCGACGGCGACGCGCTCACAACCAAGTTGAATGAGCTCGGCGCTCAAGGCTGGGAAGCGCTCGGCTTGTCAGGGATGGCTATCGGCCAAGGGCGCACCAAAGATCTCGTCATCATCCTCAAGCGCGGTCGCCTCTAGCTTGGCGCGCGGGCCCGCCAGCTACGCGGTATATTGAGTGATCATCCCAAGCAGCTGAACTAAAGGCGTTAGGCAGCCACATCATTATGTCGACTGTTCCCGATCCGCCCATCGCTACTTCGCCCGACCGACTCGGCGGCGCTCCCGTCTTCGGCGGCACTCGCGTGCCGGTACAGTCGCTTATCGACTATCTCGAAGCCGGCCATCCGCTCGATCAATTTCTGGACGAATTCCCGAGTGTCACTCGCGAACACGCTATCGCCGTTTTGGAGATTGCGAAGCACGCCCTGATTACGCCGGCAGCGTAGCCGCGACGTGCGGGTGCTTCTCGATGGCAATCTCCCGCGCGCCTTTGCCGCGCTACTGCCTGGCCATCGCGTTCACACCGTTCATGGTCGGCGATGGTCCGATCTCGACGACGGGCCTCTCCTCGCGGCGCGGAATACTGTGCCAACACTTGCTCCGATTGCGCCGCTCGTTCTCGATGCGCTCGTGGCGATGGAGCCGGGAGACTTCCGCGTGGTCGGCGCCTAAAGACGCAAGACGGTGTGCCAACCGCTTCTGGAGGATGATGCCAACATGGAGATGGCGTACAAAGACCGATGGAAAGCAGAGATCTCAGAAATGCGCCGAGTGCTCGGCGGCTTTGCGATGACGGAAGAGTGTAAGTGGGGCAAGCCCACCTACACAGTGGACGGAAAGAACATCGTCATCATGCAGGGCTTCAAAGAGTATTTCGCGCTGGGCTTCTTTCAGGGCGCTCTGTTGAAGGATCCTAAGAAGGTGCTGATGCAACTCGGCAAGGTGCACGCCGGGCGCGTGATGAAGTTCACCAGCGCAAAGGAGATCGCGGCGAAGGCGGCGACCATCAAGGCCTACGTGCGCGAAGCGATTGCAGTCGAGAAGGCTGGGCTGCGCATGACGCCGAAGAAGACCGCCGACTATCCAGTTCCCGAAGAGCTGAGCGAGCGGTTCAAAAAGGATCCGCGTTTCAAGCGTGCCTTCGACGCGCTGACGCCGGGGCGACAGAGGAGTTATCTGTACCACATTGCCGCGGCCAAGCAGTCGGCGACGCGCACCGCGCGAATCGAAAAGGCGATGCCCGCGATCTTCGAAGGCAGAGGCTTTCTCGAGAGACGCTGAATCGAGTGAACGCTCGCCTGACAAAACGAAAGCGCCCGGACCCGCAGTGGCACTGCGAATCCGGGCGCTTCGTGTTCGTTGCGACCGCAATCCTACCGTAAGGTTACGGGAACAGCATGGCCTTGACGATCAGCGCGATCGCCGCGCCGAGTTGGTCCGCGGTTGCGTTGGTCATCCGATGGAGCCGCAATTCGTTGAGAATCGTCAGCCCCACCTCGGCGAGATCGACCGACGCTCCGATCTTGTTGCCGGCCGCAATGGCCGTCGCGGCGGCGTTTAGAGAATTGGTAATGGCGGTCGCGGCGGCCGGCGCAATCGCGCCCGAGGCGGCGAGCTGCGCGACAGACGCAACGAGCGTCGTCGTGGCCGCTGCGGCGCCTTGCACCGTCACAGTGGCAACCTCGGTCCCGGTCGCACCCTGGTTGTCCTTGATCTGCACCGTCACGGTGTACACGCCGGCCGTCTTGTAATCGTGGTTGAGCGTGAACGCCTTTTTGCTCGTGAGCGAAAGCTTCGCGGTGGACGACCCGTCGCCGTAGCTCACCGTCGCCGACCAGGTGTGCGAGCTCGGGTCGGTGAACGATCCGGTCGCGGTGTACGTGTTGCCGACGATGATCGAGTCGGACGGCAGCGTCGCGATGTCCGGCGGCGCGTTGGTCACCGTCGCGGTCGAGGTCACCGCGGCCGAGGACGCACCCTGATTGTCCGTCACCGTCACGGTGATCGTGAACTTCCCTGTCGCTTCGTACTGATGCGACAGCGTGTACGTGCTGCCAGTTACGGTCACAGGCTGCGCGCCGGATCCGTCGCCGTAGTCGGCGGTCGCGGTCCAACTCGTGGAGCTCGGGTCGGTGATCGTTCCGCTCGCTGTATAGAGGCCCGCGGTGCTCACGGTTCCACCGGTGATTGCGCCAGCGACGGGCGGCGAATTGTCGGTGATCGTGACGGTCGTGGATGTTTGATAGGTGCCGAAGCCCGTCTCCACGGTGAAGATCGCCGAGTACGTGCCGGCGCCGGGGAATGAGACCACCGGGGTCGGGCCGTTGAAACGCGTCGGGCCGAATTCGTCCTGATAGACGTCTGGAAACTCCCAGTACTCAGCGCTCGCATTGTGTTGCGGATCCACGATGTTGGGGGCGAACGCGATCGCCTGACCCGGCGCGCCAGTGTACGGTCCGCCCGATGTCACTGTCGGGGGAATCGGGCCGCCGAACTCCACCGGCACGGCGAACACCGTCGGCGTGTACGTCCCGCTTCCGAAACACGAGATCGTTGCGTCGAGTTTGACCGCGCAATCGAAACCGCCGCCCGCACTCACCTGCGCAACATTCGACGCCGCATCGTTGCCGCTAATGCCGAAGCAGCTCGCGTCGTTCGACGGCGACAGCACGCAGGCGTTGTAGCCCGCGGAGCTGATCTGCGTGAACTGGCCGGCGGGCGGAGTGAACCAACTTCCAGCGCCATATCCCCAACACGAAACCGTGGAATCGAGTGCAAGCGCGCATCCGCCCCACGCCGCCATTGCGACTGCCTGGAACTGTCCGGCCGGCGGCACGACACCGCCGTCGTCATTCGCGCCCCAGCAGTGCAACGTGTTGTCGTCGGCGGCGATGACGCAGGTGGACGTGTAGTTGACGGACACCGCGCGCACGGCGCGTCCGAACGACGCCGGTCCGGACACGAGCGAGTTGTAGTCCCAACCCCAGCACTTCACCGCGCCAGCGGCGAAAATGCCGCAGGTCGTCGCCCAACCCGCGCTGATGTCCGTGGCCGGGCCGACACCTGCCGGAACGTCGAGCTGTCCGTTGGAATCACTGCCCCAGCAGACGATGCTCCCGTCGCTCTTGAGCGCGCAGGTGTGCTGACCTCCGGCACTGATCTTTGCGACGCCGCTCAAACCGGTTGGCACATTGAGCTGGCCAGCCCCATTGTCGCCCCAGCAAATCACGGTGCCTGCCGAACGCAGAGCGCATGCGTGATTGTTCCCGGCGGAAACGCGGGGCAAACCCGCGGGAATCGTTGTGTGGAGCGAATGTGCCGAAGGCGCGAGGCCGGTCGGCGTGACCTGATCGTTGCAGCCGGCGGCGATCAGCGCGATGGCGGCCGGGATCACCGTGATGAGTCGGCGGCCGAGTGTCGAGATGCGCATGTGGATCACAGTGCGGGGGAAAAGCGCTGGGGAATCGCGAGGTACGGGCGAGAATATGACAACGCCCGGTTATCATCTCGTTTCGCGGCGATTATCAGCGCGATTACCACGCACAATTTTGCGCTATTCCAGTGCTACTCGAGCGCTATTTCAGCTCCGCCAACCGCATTCGAGCCCAATTCGCGGATTGCGTGTCGCCAATCTCGGTCGCGACTGCGGCGCGCCGTTCCAGCGCCACCGGCAGGTAGGCGAGATCGTACGCCCCAGGATCCGGAAACGTGGAGTACCACGCCAGCGCCTCTTTCTTCCGCCCAACTTGCGCGAGCAAATCACCGCGCAGCAACCGCTCGTCGGCGCGCGGATAGCTCCAAACATATGGTATGCGGAAATCCGGTTCGACGGCCGGAGCTCCGAGAATCGCGAGTGCGCTATCCGGTTTGCCTTCGGCGCGTGCGATCTCGGCGCCGTCGATCCGCGCGAGACGGTCGATCTGGCGCGCGACAGTCGTGTCGAACGTCGGCCCGGGATGCGGTGCGCGGCTCAACAGCTCCGCGAGCGCGCGGTGTGCCGTCGGCAAATCGCCATCGCGCGTCGCGAGCAACGACCGGAAATAGTCGCGCAACACGAGCTGTGTGCTGTACTGCTGTTTGCCTGCGGGCGCATCGAGCTCGCGTCGCACCTGCGCGCGCAGTCCAGGCGGAATCGTCAGTCCGGGAATTGATGCGATCATGGCGCGATACTCGAGCGCGCGATCCGGTTGGAGACGTGCCGCGGAGTCGATCGTCGCCAACGCGCCCGCAACGTTTCCGGTGGCCACGTTTGCCTGCGCGCCGAGGAGAAACTCGCCTTGTTCCCAGCTCGGAAAATCCTGTCCGATGAATAACGTGGGAATGAGCTGCCGCGATGCGGTTCGTATGTCGCGCGCATACAGCAGCGCCTCGTGCACGAGACTGTGTCGCAGCGCGTCGACGGACGCGATCTCGCCGGTGGCCGCCGCTTGCGACGCACTGTCGCCGAACGAGAAGGCTCGCAGCGCGCGCACTTCGATCTGATGATCCGGCGACGGATCCAACCGAAGCAAACGTGCCGACAGCGACTCGAACGAGGCGCTGTCGAATTCCGATGCGGCAATGCGCATTCTATGAATGATCGCGCCCGCGTTGTTCGGCTGAAGCTGGAGCACGTGATCCCACGCCGGCGCCGACGCATCGGCCGGCGAGCCGAAGCTCGGTCCCCAGTGGAACTGAATTTCGGCGAGATAAAACGCTGCGTCGAAGTCTGTCGAGTCGGCGGCCAGGAGCCGCGTGTACTCTTGTTGCGCCTCGACTGTCTCGCCGCGAAGATAGTGAGCCCACGCTTCGATTCGCGAACGGTCACGACCCGGCAAGGTGGTCGCCAAGTGTTCGGCGTGCAGCGAGGCGCTATTAGAGAGTACTGTTTGACCTGTCCAGTTCGCGGCGACACTCAGGCGGTACTGCGCCATCGCGTAGTTCGAATCGCTCACCACCGCGCGGCGGAAATCTTCGACGGCCGATTCGAACCGTCCGGCGTCGAGGTCCTTTTCGCCGCTGCGATATGCGTCGAGCGCTTCGCGGGAATGCGTGAGTAGAGCGGCGTCCGCGGGCGAAGCGGCGCGAGTCAGCTTCCATCCCAGCGCCGCAACGACAAAGACGAGTGCAGCAGCGCCGAGGAGTTTTACCGGCAGTCTGCGTTTCGGCCGCGCAGGCGAAGGCGCACGCGACGGCGCACTGACTCGCGACGCCGGGGTGCCCGCGACGTTCGCCGGCACGATCGGAACAACCGGAACGCTCACCGGTGTTCCAGCGAGCGGCTCGGCGCGCGCGCGAATGTCGTCGGCGAGTTGGCGCGTCTCCGGCGACGGCTCGATGTCCAGCTCCTGCGACATGCGGCGAGCGAACTGCTCGTACTCGCGAATCGCACCGGCGCGGTCGCCGAGTGCGTCGTGGAGCATGATGACGCGCCGGACCGCGGCGTCGCCCGGGTCGATCTCGTATGCACGGCGCGCCCACGCCAACGCGGATCGCGGGTCGGCGGTCGCCCGGTCCGTAGCGAGAGTGGAACACGCCGACAACGCTGCCGAAGCGAGTCGCGCGCGCGTCATGTCGACCCAACGCTCGAGCTCCTCGAGACTTCCCACGTGAAAGCCGCCGAGGAACGGGCCGCGATAGAGCGCCATCGCCTGTTCGAGGCGGCCGGCGTGACAGTGCTCCTCGAACTCGACGGCGTCGCACGAGACAAGGGTCGGGCTCAGGGTGACCGACTCCATGCCGACGCTCTCGATGGCGTCGTTGCCCAGCGCGCGGCGCAGGTGAAAAACGGCCTGGTTCAACGCGCGTCGTGCCTGAGCGTCGTCGAGCTCGGGCCAGAGCAGCGCCCGCAGCGTGTCGCGACGCACGGTTCCACCGGCCATCGCCAAAAACGCCAAGAGCGCTGTGCGCTTCGGCTGGATCTGGGCCAATGGCTCGGCGTCGGGTTCGGGGCTGGCGCCCCGAATCTCAACGGTGCCGAGGAGGAGGAGCTTTATGGCGTCGATCGGCCGATTCGGTCGAAAATGGACGTAAACAGAAGAAAAGTGGCGCCACCCGAAGTTAATAACTGCTCGATAACCGCGCTGGAAGGCCGTGATAACCGGGTGTTCCTAAACTGGACACGCGTTTATCGGATGGCAGATACTATATGGAAGCAATGGCTTACCCGCCGGCTGGAACGGGTAACGAAACTGTTCGTCCCCTGTCCACGGCGCAGCGCGCCTTTTGGGACAAGCAGGCGGCCGATGGAGACGGGGACTCGAGCGGCATCATCGTTGGCTTGAGTATCGACATTTTCGCGCCGGTCGATCCCCAGCAGTTTCGCGCCGCGGCGCAGGCACTGCTCGATCAGTCCGACGCCTTGCGGACGTCGTTCTCGCGGAGCCGCGGGGTGCTGTCGCAAGTCGTGACGCACCATGTGCCGGTCAGCTTTCGGGCCGTCGACTTGTCTGGCCCGACCGAGTCAGACGAGTCGCGGCAGCGCGTGGTTGAGGAGTGGGGCCATACCCCGTTCGACCTCGCCGTGCCGCCGCTCGTGGACCATTTGCTCGTTTGCGTCGCACCCGATCATTGGACGTGGCATTGCCGCTGTCATCACCTGGTCATCGATGCGTCCGGAGCAGCCGTTGGAGTTGCGGCGATACTCGAGGCGTACGCGAGTCTCTTGGCCGGCGCGGCGCCTGATTTATCGTATCTCCGGAGCTACGCCGATTTTCTCGACTCGGACGAGGCGTACGTCGACTCCGATCGATACCGCGCGGACCTCGCGTATTGGCTGGCGCGACATGCCACGCCGAGCGAGCGGTTGTTTGGACCGGGGCAGGGCGCGCCGCAGCGCGTGACGCCGCGACAGCGAGTGGTGAATCGAGAACAATACGAACGTCTGCTCGAAGCCTGCCGCGTCAACGACGTCCAACCGTTCCACGCCTTCGTCTCGGCACTCGGCGCGCTCGCATACCGGATGTTCGACAGGTCGACGCTGTCGCTCGGCCTCGCGACGCACAATCGCACGACCGAGGCCGAGCGCCATACTGTGGGACTGCTCGCGGGAACGATGGCGTTTCGTCTGGAGATCGATCCGCGCGAGACGCTGGCCGAGCTGGCGCGTCGCGCGTCGAAACAATTGCGACGCGACTATCGCCACGCGCGGCTTCCGCTCAATCACTTGGCGGACGCGATCGGTGTCGCGCGCACTCCGCTGTTCGATCTCGCGCTGAGCTTTCAGCCGGCGAGCTTCGAAATGGATGTGGGTGGCGCGCGCGTGCGACTGCGTTCCGGAATTTTTGCTGGAACTGACACGGAGCCGGCGGCAATCCACATCCGCGATCCGCAGGGCGACTCGCCCCTTGGCGTCGATCTCACGCACTGTCCCGATCTCGTGAGCAGCAACGACGCCGTTCGATTCTACGAAGCGTTCGTGAATTTACTGGAGCGCTGGCCTGACATGGCCGATACATCGGTGGCCGAGCTTACACTGGAGGCATGAAGTGACACACACAATGGACATCGCCGACATGAGCGCCGCGTTTTCGCCTGACGACATCGAGTGGGTTGCTTCCACCGCATTGCCGACGCGCTTCGGCGTCTTTCGTACGCACGTCTTTCACGCGACGGGCGAGCGCCGGCAGGTGCCGCTGGAACATCTTGCTCTCGTGTACGGCGAAGTGAAGGGCGGCAAGCGCGTCCCGGTGCGCGTGCACTCCGAGTGCATGACCGGCGAGGTGTTCGGCTCGCTCAAGTGCGATTGCCGCGACCAGCTCGACATTGCGCTCGAGGAGATCGCGCACCGCGGCGCCGGCGCCGTGATCTATCTGCGGCAGGAAGGCCGCGGCATTGGTCTCACGAACAAGATTCGCGCGTACGAGCTGCAGGCGGACGGACACGACACCGTGGATGCGAACCGCATCCTGGGCTTGCCCGACGACGCGCGCTCGTATGAGATGGTGCCGACGATGCTCGATTTCCTCGGAATCGAAAGCATTTCACTGATGACGAACAACCCCGACAAAGTGAGCAAGCTCCGGGAGCTGGGCGTCACCGTCGTGGACCGTATTGGTGTGATTGCCGAACCGAATGCGCATTCGGCCGGCTACCTCGCCACCAAGCGCAAGCGGATGGGACATCACTTGCCGCGCGGCGAGAAGGAATCGGCTTGAGTAATCTCTTAATTCCTTCACTGGCCGTACCGGAGCTTCCCACGACGATCGACGCGCTCTGGGACGCATTGCTGCAACTACGCCAGCGCGTGTCCGCTGCCGAAGGGCGGCGTGGCGTGTATGCCGCGCCGCTTGGACGCGATCGGCGACTCGTTGTCGCAACCACCGGCGAGTCCGTGTCGCCCGCATTCGACGGCGACGCGATCTTCATCGCCGAGCGTGCGGTGGGCGTTACCGTTGGTTGCGCGGGGCCGTTGACGGGCGAACAAGTGGCGTTGGCGTCGACCTATCTCAGCGCGTGCCTAGCGCCCGTGTGGGCGAGCGAGCTCGGTCGCGCCGTGACTGTGGGTCACGTAGCGCAGACAGTCGACGGGAAGATTGCAACGAGCACCGGCGACTCGAAGTGGATTGGCGGCATCGGCAATCAGACCCATGCGCACCGCATGCGTGCACTGTGCGATGCAGTGTTGATCGGCTCACGCACGTTGATGACTGACGCGCCGAAACTCAACGTGCGGCACGTGTGCGGGCCCGATCCGATTCGCGTGGTGATCGGCACCGACGTCGACGCGCGCGCACTGCGCGACTCGGCGCCCTCGCCTGTGCTGATCGTTGGATCCGTGGCCGCGGACGCCGGCGAGTTCGACGTTCTGCAAGTGGAACGCGAGTGCACCGGCCGGTTCGGCATGCGCCGAGTGCTCGAGGCGCTCTATGAGCGTGGCATCACGTCGGTGTATGTCGAGGGCGGCGCAATGACGATCGAGCGCTTTCTCGACGAAGGCGTGCTCGACGTGCTGCAGATTCACATCGCGCCGATCATCGTGGGCGACGGGCGCGCGGCGTTTCCGCGGCCGAGCGTGTCGCGGATTGCCGATGCGCAGCGATTGCACGGCGCGAAATTCGTGACGGTGGACGACGGCGTCATGCTCGTGGCGAGCGGCATCGAGGTGGCTGGTGCCGGATCGACGACCGATGCCGATCGTGCTGACCGCACGGCTCGCGCACTGTGGCACGACGCCGGCGGGCGCAGCACGCTGCACACGTCGCCGCTCAGGCGTCCGCGTTCCGGTTGGTGCGAGATTGAGACGCACTACTCCGCCGTGAGTCCCGGTACGGAACAACTCGTGGCGAGCGGTCGTGTGCCGGACGACATGCAGGCCGCAATGCGCTGCGCGTACATGGACGGACACTTTTCGTTTCCCGTCAAATACGGGTATTCGCTCACCGGCGTCGTGGTCGACGGACCGGAAGATGTCGTCGGACGGTCGGTGCACGTGTTCCATCCCCATCAGGATCGCGCTACGGTGCGCGTTGCCGATCTGCACATGGTGCCGGAGAACGTTCCGCTGTCGCGCGCGACGTTGGCGCCGAATCTCGAGACTGCGCTGAATGCCGTGTGGGATTCCGAGGTGACGATCGGGCATCGCGTGTTGGTTGTTGGGTTTGGTGTCGTCGGTTCGTTCATCGCGCGATTGCTATCGCAGATGCCGGGCGTCGACGTGCAGATTGCCGATGTCGATCCGGCGAAGCGGGAGTTCGCTGGGCAGATGGGGTTCAGCGTCGCGAGTCCCGAGGTTGCGCCGGGAAGTTACGATCTCTCGTTTCATGCGAGTGCGTCGAGTGGCGGGTTGCAGAGCGCACTCGATGCCGTCGGCTATGAGGGCCGAGTGATCGACGTGAGCTGGTATGGCGCGAAGCCGGTGAACATCTCGCTCGGCGGAGCGTTTCACCACCAGCGCAAGCGCATCGAGTCGTCGCAGGTGGGGTCGGTGGCGAGCCGGATGCGTGCCGGGTGGACGCATGCCCGGCGCATGGAGCTCGTGATGCGGTTGCTCGGCGATCCTGTATACGACGCGCACATCACGCGCACTGTAGACTTCGCGGCGTTGCCGCAGCTGTTTGCCGAGTCGGCACCGTCTCTCTCGATATTAGTGAAGTACTAACGCTGTCATCCCGAGCGTAGCGAGGGATCTTGCGTCGGTCGTCTTATAATTGGCGAGCGAGAAGATTCCTCGCGTTCGCTCGGAATGACAACACAACTCGGAGTTTCATGTACACCGTAACCGTCCGTACGCACATGATGATCGCACACTCGTTGCCGGATCCGTTCTTTGGCCCGGCGGCGAACATGCACGGCGCCACATACGTGGTGGATCTCGAGTTCAGCAGCGAGAAGCTCAATCCGCAGAATGTCGTGATCGACATCGGCTTTGCGGATGAAGCAGCGCGGGAGATTGTCGGCGCGCTGAGCTATAAGAATCTCGATGAGTTGCCGGTGTTCAAAGGCAAGCTCACCACTACCGAGTTCTTAGCGAAGCACATTCACGATCAGATGAGCGCGCGGCTGCGCGGGCAGTTCAGCGGGGGGCTCAAGGTTACTTTGAATGAGTCACACGTTGCGTCGGCGGGGTACGCCGGGGATGTGGCGTAGTCAGAAGCGACGTCGACACGATAGTAACGCTTGACGTTATGACTGTCACGCGTTACTATACACGGTGATTCACAGTTTCGGCGACCGCGACACCGAGCGGTTATTTCAGCGCGAGCCTGTCCGCCGTTATCCGGCTGAGTTGCAACGAACGATGCTGCGCAAGCTGGGCGTCGTTGACGCCGCCGAGCAACTCGAGGAATTGCGAGTACCTCCGGGCAACCGACTCGAAAAGCTCAAAGGGGACCGTGCAGGCCAGCACAGCATTCGCGTCAATGATCAATGGCGAATCTGTTTCCGCTGGAGCGACGGGAACGCGTATGACGTGGAAATCGTCGACTATCACTGAGGGCTCAATGGCAAAGCGGAAATTGGCTCCGGTTCACCCTGGCGAAGTGCTCGCGCTCGATTTTCTCGAGCCGCTGGCGATTTCGCAGTATCGTCTCGCCAAAGACATCAGTGTTCCGGCCCGGCGCATCAACGAGATTGTCCACGGTACGCGCGCGATCAGCGCGGATACCGCGCTCAGATTGGCCCGGTATTTTGGCACCAGCGATCGGTTCTGGCTCAACCTGCAGGCGCGTTACGATCTCGAGATCGAGCGCGATCATCTCGGCGCGAAGCTCGAAAAGGAAGTCCGCGTTCTCGACCGCGCCGGTTGAGGGGCGCGAAGAGTCGACACAGCCGACGATAAGGTGTAGCGGGTCGCGAACGGAGCTGCCTAAGATACACAACCTCTCCTGCTACAGAGCCTGCCACATTCAAGCCTGAACGCGCGGACGTCTGCAAGAGCTAGTCACTTTTGAGAGGTGCACGATGAAGGCAATCGTCGTAACAGACCAAGCAGCAGGAACGGCCGGGATGAAGCTCGTCGAGCGGCCCGAGCCGAAGGCAGCGATTAACGACGTGATGGTTCAGGTCTACGCATCGGGATTCGTCGGGACCGAGTTGACGTGGCCGTCGACATGGACCGATCGCCTCGGTCGTGACCGAACACCGACGATCCCCGGGCACGAGCTCGCCGGAGTAGTCACTGCACTCGGCTACGGCACGACCGGGTTGTCTGTGGGCCAGCGAGTGTTCGGCCTCACTGACTGGTATCGCGACGGCACCTTGGCGGAGTACATCGCGGTCGAGGCACGCAACCTCGCGCCGTTGCCGGGCGACGTTGACTTCAACGTGGGCGCGAGTTTGCCGATCTCGGGCCTGACCGCGTGGCAGGGTCTGTTCGAGCACGGCCGACTTCGGGCGGGGCAGAGTGTTCTCGCGCACGGCGCTGCCGGCGCAGTCGGGTCGATGGTGGCGCAGCTTGCACGAGAGGCCGGCGCACACGTGATCGGCACCGGACGCGCCGCCGACCGTCAGAAGGCGCTCGACTTCGGCGCAAATGAGTTTGTCGATCTCGACAACGAAAAGCTCGAAGACGTCGGCGGAGTCGATCTGGTGTTCGACGTCATCGGCGGCGACATCGGGAAGCGGTCAGCGCGCCTGGTGCGAGCCGGAGGAACGGTGGTGTCCATCGTCGGTGCGTCTGAAGTGCGACCCGCGGACGGATTGGCGATCGACTTCGTCGTCGAGTCCGATCGTGCGCAACTGACTGAGATCGTTCAGCGCGTGCGGGACGGACGTCTGCGGACGAACATCGGTGCCGTCGCATCGCTCGACGATGCCGTCGCCGCCTTCAACCCGACCGCGCGTCGATCGGGGAAGACGATCATTCGCGCGCGTCCCTGAGCGACGCTTTCAGTCAGCGAGCCGCGGCCGCCGCCGCGCGAATGTCGCCAAACCCAACGAGCTGCGACCGCGTCTCGTCCCACAACGTCAACCGCAGCGTGCGCACACTCTGCGCGAGCGTGATCACTGTGACGTCGTGAAACACCGCATTCTCGTCGTGACACTGCTTGAGCGCGTAGTTCGGAATGCGCGGTCCGAGATGGTGCACGTGGTGCACGCCAATGCTCCCGGTGAACCAACGCAGCACTGACGGAAGCTCGAGGTACGAGCTGCCGCGAATTGCCGCCGTGGCGTAGTCCCACTCGCCGTGCTCCTGCCAATACGTGCCTTCGAACTGGTGCTGCACGTAGAACAGCCAAATGCCCACGGCCGCGGCGATGTACATCGCCGGCCCGTAAACGAGGAGCACCGCGGTCCATCCCAGCCACAGCGACACGCCGACATAGATCGCGGCGATCGCCGCATTCGTTGACCACACGCTCAACCGCAACTGCTTCGTCGCCGATTCGCCGCGCGGCGGAATGCGGTTGTTCAACACGAAGTGAATCGGACCCACACCGAACAGCACGAATGGATTGCGAATGAGGCGGTACTTGAAACGCGCCATGCGCGGCAGCGCCAGATATTCGCGAACCGTGAGCGTGTCGACGTCGCCATGCCCGCGGCGATCCAGATCACCCGACGATGCATGATGCAGCGCGTGGCCGTGCCGCCACTGCCCGAACGGCGTGAGCGTCAGCACGCCGGTGATCCATCCGACCATCCCATTGACGCGTTTCCACGGGAGAAACGATCCGTGCGCGCAGTCGTGCATGATGATGAACGTGCGGACCAACAATCCAGCGGTCGGGATGCTCAACAGCAGCGTCGTCCAGTACGGCAGCGCGAGCGAGCGGTACATGAGATAGAACATCGCGGCGAGCGGGATCAGCGTCGTGCATATCTGCGTGATTGACCGCGCCGGATCCGAGCCTTGATAGCGCGCGATGACGCCGCGCCAGTCCGTCGCGCTCGATTGAGTGTTTTCTCTGTTCATTTGACCTGCTCCTCGGCGCGGTGGGAGGGAGACCGCAGCCTGTTGTGTTCGAGCTCGCCAGTGGTGAGCGAACGCGACACCGGATAAGAAAAAAGGTCCGGACATCAGCCGGACCTCTAGCATTCGGTTTTCGCCTACTTGGGGGGCGTCGAGGCGCCCCGCATCACCTACACGAAATATAGTCGATTTGCCTCTTGAAAACAACGTAAAAGATCGATCACATGACGAGCTAATGCATTGCGGCGGGCGCCAATCGCACGAACAATCTGTTGACTGGGAAACTGAACCCGGGCAGCAAGTCGTCTCCGTCGAGGTCCCCGCTCTCGTCGATCCAACGTTCAGCCGCGCCGGCTGACCGGACGCATACGAGACGCTTTGCCGGGTCCACTACCCATACGAGGGACGTGCCCGCCCGTCGATAATCGCGCAGCTTGTCCTCGAGATCGGAGGCGGTCTCCGTGGGGGACAACACCTCGACGACGAGATCGGGCGCGACGGCGAGAAAACCGCTGCCAATGCCTTCCGCCGGCAGACGATCTGCGCGGACAAACGCGACATCGGGCGACCGCACTGTATCGTCGAGTCCCGGCAGCTCGAATCCGGTGTTGTCAGGGAAACAAACGCCGAGCTGACGGGCTTCGACGAATGCGTTGAGCGCGGCGAAGATTGCACCCGCCACGGCGCCGTGAGCGCCACTCGCAGGCGTCATCATGCGAATGTCACCGCGGACCAACTCGCTCGGACCCGAAGCCGCAGGATCCAAGGCGAATTCGGCCACGCTCAATAGGCGTCGAGGAGTTGCGCCGGCGGTCGAGGACATATCGAACGCTACCCTCGGCAGCATTGAAGACGCAATAGAACATGCGCAACGATACGGGCCGAGCCGCAGGGCAGCGGCATCAAACGAACGCTTGCAGGGTGATAACAATTCTCCGTGAACGCCACGACGCTGCTGATGTTGCGGAGGAACGTTAGTGTCGATCGTCGGGCCGCCCGAGGCGCGGGCAGCGGCGGTCTCGCGGTCGACTTTGTTGTGGAGTCCGATCGTGCGCAACTCACCCAGATCGTCCAGCGGGTGCGAGACGGACGACTGCGGACGAACAATTGGTACCGTCTCGAGCCTGGAGAAGCGAAGCTGCGAATATGAGGACCGCAATGCGCGTAAGTGATCTCCCAACACACGACGCTGTCGGACTGGCACTGCGAGCTGGGATGGTCGACGAGTCCCAGATGTTGAAGATGGCTAAACCAACGGACGGTGTAAATACATCGCGGTTCACGGTCATTGTCAGGCCAGCCCAGGCACGATCGCGCAAGCTCACAAATCGTAGCTTGATTAACCTATTCTAATCTTTCTCCGTATCGTTCTTGTCGTGACTGGTGCGAACCGATTCGCGGCCAGCGGCGGCGGTTTCGTCGCCGAACGAAGCAAACTATAATCGGCGGTATTCTATCGCAGTCCCGCAATAAACGCCTTCACCTCCCGCACCACATCACTCTCATTCGAGAGAAACACATAGTGATTCGCATGCGGCACCAGGAAGATCGTCGCACTCGGAATGCCACGCTTGATCCTCCGCACCTTGGCGTCTACCCGGATTGAATCGCGCGCGTCCGCCGCGGACTTCTCCGGACCGATCGGAATTCGCGGACCTCGGTCATGAGGACTTGCAAATATGGCAAGCATCGGCGCGCGGATATCGTGGTACTTGCGCTCACCCTCTGTTATGGACCGCGCCGTGGCTCCCGCGATTCGAAATTTCCCAGCTCCAACACTATGATCCGGCCGCTCCACGAATCCTTGACGAAGCTCGACTACCGGCATCGCAACACCATTCGTGCGAACGAGCCAATCGTGGTACGCAGTAAAACTGGCCATGTCCGCTGTTGCCGGGACGGCGGGAGGTGCGCTGGGCGGTTGAGTGTCGAACAGGTCGAGCTCAGCACGGGCATCTCGCTCGACGAGCGGAAGATCGGATTGCACAAGCTCGCGCAACAGTTCCTGGTCGGGGCCATCCTTTGCTAAACGCTCGAGCTTCTGTTGCAATGCCGGAAGATCGAGCTCGTAGCTACCCGCCGTCGAGTCGTAATAGGCATAGTCGTACGCGGCATCCAAGTAGACGAGTCCCGCGACACGTTCCGGGTGCCGGCTGCCGATCGAGCTGAGCTCCTCGCCGGCGATCGAATGGCCGATCAAAACAGGTCGATCGAGCCCGAGCGAATCGATGACCGCGAGTACATCATCCGCTAGCCGATCCGCGTCGTATCCGGCGATCGGCTTGCTCGAATTGCCGTATCCTCGCCGTGTGATTCCGTAGACGCGGTACGATGCTGTGAGTTTGCGGGCGAAATCATCGAAGACGTATGCGGTATTTCCCAGTCCAGCCAGTAGAACCACCGGACGGCCGGTGCCTCCCCAGTCGAGCACCTCGAGCGACACACCTTGCTGGACCACGACGTGTTCGACGTTCGGGAGCGAATCGCTGTCGGGCTTTCCTGGACGTTGCGCGTTCACGTTAGGCGCGACGAGCATTGGTAGAACGCACACTAACTGCTCGAGGTGTTTCATGAATGCTCCCGCTGACGATATAGAGCTCTATGTCCGGCGAAGCATTCTACGGGTAACGACGGCGAGCGCCATCGGGCATTCCACCACGCGGTTGCTGCACAAGTCTCTTGACCTTGCCACCGAATTGCGCACGTTGGCGACAACGTGCATTCCTTCGATGACGGATTCCTGCATTCGTAGTCCTCGCTCTGCCCGTACTCGGCGCCGAATGCACGCAGCATCTTGAGCGAGTTCCAATGTGTCGTCGCGCGATATCCCCTCACCCTCCTCGCCTCGCTCGCGTAAGCGCCCGGTCGAGCGCGTTCGCGAACGCCTGCTTGTCTCGCGGACCATACGCAGCATGTCCGCCCGTCTCCACGCCGCTGCCACGCAGTCCGTCCATGAAATTCCGCACCGACAATCGCTCGCCGATGCTCTCGAGCGTGTACGTCTCGCCGCGCGGGTCCAACACCACGACGTGCTTCGGCACGAGCAGCGCAGCGAGCGGGATGTCTGCCGTCACGACGACGTCGCCCGGTTCGGCATTGTCGACGATGTACCTGTCGGCGACGTCCGGGCCGCCGTCGACTCGCACCGCCGACAGGCGCGTGTAGCCGAGCGGCAATTGCAGGCGCTGGTTGGCAACGAGCACTGTCGTGAGCTCGAGGCGCTCCGAAGCGCGATAGCAGATTTCTTTGACGTCGCGCGGTGCGGCGTCGGCATCGAGCCAGAGTTTCATTGGATTAAGGGTGCAATCTATCAGGGCCGCTTGAGATAGATGTCTGGGATCATCGCACCCGGCCGCTCGCGGCACGGCGTGATTCGTATGTGCTGAACCGATGCACAACGCCGTTGAACGACTCGCCGGGCGCTTGCGCCCGAACTGTCAGCGGACCGCGAGCACGGCAACGGCGAGAACGACGAGCGCCAACGGCGACATATATGATCGATGTGGCATGATCTCCCCCGTGTTCGAGTTCGCGTAAGTATGCACCGCGCTCGCGGCATCCGCGATTTCGGTGCCGCCGCGAGCCCGAGGCCAGCATACGCGCGCATACGACTCGCCCTTGACAAGCGTCGAGGAATGCGGAATAATCCGCACGTCGGCGGAAAAACCCGCACATCCAGCACATGCGAAGGTCGCCATGCCAAAACGCCCAGCCGGTATCCCCGCGCTCTCGCGACGAGAGCGCCAAGTCATGGATATTCTCTTTCGGCGCGCTGAGGCAACCGCCGCCGAAGTGATGGCCGACCTTCCCGATCCGCCGACGTACTCGTCGGTCCGATCGATTCTCTCGATCTTGGTCGACAAAGGCCACGTCACGCATCGCGAAGAGGGACTCCGATATGTGTATGTCCCTGCGGCGAACACGACGCGAATGCGGGAGGACGCATTGCGCCACGTCATTCGCACGTTCTTTAATGGCTCGACGGATCAGGTGATCGCAGCGGCGCTGCGGCTGTCGGACGCCAAATTGAGCGAACGTGACATCTCGCGTCTACAGGAACGCATCAAAAAGGCGCGTCTGCGTGAGGTGGCTGAATGACAATCTCTATTCTTACATCCGCATCGAGCGCCGGCATTCTCGTCGCGAAGTCGTCATTGCTCCTCGCGCTCGGCTGGAGCGCGGCGCGGCTACTGCGTGCGGCCTCCGCGGCGACGAGATATGCCGTCCTGCTCACGGCTATCGTCGGCGTGCTACTCATACCTGTGCTCGGCCATTTCAGCCGTGTCGCGCTACGCGTGTTGCCGGCTGACGCTTCTTCGTCGGTCGTTCGCTCGTCCGCGACAACGCGCACGCAGTCGGCGAGTTCAACATCCGAAACGACCCAACCCGTTGTGTTTCGGCTTGGCGCGCCGAGTACGAAGTATGGCTCGGCAAAGCGGTTCACCATCGGCGAAATGATCGTGATGGCGTGGGCCGCCGTCGCCGCTCTATTGCTCCTCCGGCTCCTCCTCGGCGCGATTACCGTCGCCCGCATCGTGCGACGCGGTCGAACGATCGACACTCCGGAGTGGACCGGCGCGCTATCCATGGCGATGCAGCGCGTACGGGTCCATGCGCGTCCACGACTCGTGATGAGTGACGAAGTCGACATGGCCTTCGCGTTCGAGGCGATCGCGCCGGTCATCGTGGTGCCGGGCAACGCGCAAGAGTGGTCGGACGAATGCCGCCGCAGTGTGCTGTTGCACGAGCTCGGCCACCTTCGGCGTCGCGACCTGATCGGACAAGTCGTGGCCGGTGTCGCAACCGCTGTGTACTGGTTCAACCCGTTCATGTGGGCGGTAGTGCGGCGACTGCGCATCGAGAGAGAGCTCGCGTGCGACGAAATCGTTCTGAGCGCCGGCGTGCAACCGAGTGAGTACGCGCAGCACTTGCTCGACATGGTGACGAGCGTTGGGCGTCGAACGCCAGCAATCGCAATGGCGATGGCACGGCCCAGCGATTTCGAGGGACGGCTCGTCGCCATTCTCGATTCGGCGCGCTGTCGGTCGAAAGTCGCGCAGCGTCACGGGATGATCGCCATGGGCGTGGTTGCCGTGAGCGCGATCTCGATTGGCGCGATCGCGCCGACGCCGCGGCGAGCGGGCGCCGCTCGAGCACCAGGCATTGCCTTCCAGTCGGCAAGCATCCAAGTCACGATGGCTGTCGAAAGCGCAGCGGGACGAGGGCGCGTCGATGTTCTCGCTATCGATTCCGCGGCGCCCGTTCTCCGGAACGGCGTCGATCTCGCTCCGCTCGGCATGAGAGGCGACTACTACCTGTTCGATAGTACGTCCTTCGTCCTCGTCCACCCCGCGTCCAAGAGCTTTTCAGTATTTGCGATCAATGACGCCGCCTACAATTTCGCCGAGGACCGCGAAGGCTGGCCCATCCCGTTCGAGTTTCCCGGGAGGATGCGCACGCAGACGATTTCGGCCTCGGAAAGCGCGATGCGACAGCTGGAGCGGCACGGAGCGTTCCACGTCTATTGGCTTCTCTTCGCGGATCAGAGCATTCCTAGCTCCGCGATTCTGTCGCTCGGTCGCCTGGGTGTCGCCGATGCTCCACTCGGCGAGTCGACGATTGTTCGATGGTTCGAACCAGCATTGGCGCTCGCGCGGTTGGCGACGATCGACTCGACGTGGGTTCCGAATGATCGCATCGGCCTCACGGCAGTCGCGCCGCTCGTTGGGGACAGCGGGTCGACGACAAACTTCATATCGAGAAATCGGATCGAGCAGCTTCGTATCACGCCAGTCGAGCTTAGCCAGCTAACGCTGCCGAGTGACTACAAAGCTGTCGCGATCGCAGGGAGTCTCACAGAAAGTCAGGCGAGCCGGCGCATCGTAGCCTGGCGCAGTCCGCCGTGAGCGCGATGACGTGACCGGTCGTTCGGTGAGCGCTGCTAGTGTGAGCCGGCACCGAGCGTCGCGAGAGTCCGCGAATGTGAGCCGACCAGCTGAAACGCCAGCGCAAGTTACCTAGGCAGCAGATCGTCGCGATCGTTTGACCGGCGCTGGCGATACCGCCAACAACGCTTCGGGATTCGTTGCCGCGATCCGCAGCAACACTCTCGCTGGCCCGTCGGGCTGGCGGCGTTGCTGCTCCCAGTTCTGCAACGTGTCCACACTGATTCCGAGCAGCGCCGCAAACTTGGCTTGGCTCAGCTTGAACTTGGCACGGAGCGCGGCCACATCCGGCGCGCTGGTACGCACGACGTCCTCCGCACGCGTGACTCGGCCTGGCTTCAGTCGCCCGGCCTGAATGGCCTTCATCTCATTGACGCTGGCCACGAGTTCGTTGAACAAATCCTTTCGCATCGTTCCCTCCGCGCTAGTGATCTGTCACCAGCTTTCGAAGTGTCCGAAGCTCAGCCGGCGAGAGATTGCTGCGCACATTTTTCGGATACAGAAAGAGCAAGTACACACGCTGCGCGGCGTCTTGCCAGTAATAGATCACGCGAGCCCCGCCGCGCTTGCCTCGGCCGGGCATTTGCCAACGAACCTTTCGGAGGCCGCCGGAGCCGGGTATGATCGCACCAGCCTCCGGCCGCAGAACCAAGTGAAGCTGAAAGGCGCGATACTCTTCGTCCGACCACGCGGCTTGGACCTGCTTCGAGAAGAGTGGCGTCTCGATGAGCTCCATCTTGGACGATAGCTGCGGACGAGCTATCCGTCAATGGCGTATAACCCTACGATGGTCGAATTCAACATCCGGCTTGCTACAGCCGCGTAGAAGGGGCGTCAATGAAACTCGAACACAGACGGCACTTCCGCGATCTCGTCGACGATCTCTCGGCCGACTGTCGCTACGCGATTCGAAGTCTCTCCCGTCAGCCGCTGCTCGCAGCGGCTGCCGTGTTGTGCTTGGCGATCGGCCTCGCGGCCAACGCCACGATGTTCAACGTCGTCGACACGCTGCTACTGCGACCTCCCGCAGGCGTCCGCGACGCGGGCTCGCTGTTGTGGATCAGCGCCGCGCGCCACTACTCGGCGCAGGATTTCACCGAGTACCCAGGCGCCTCGTATCCAGACTACGTCGAGATGGCGAGCCTTCCAGAGATCTCTAGCGCCGCCGGCTATTTCGAGGCGCAACAGAGCTTTGGACAAGGCCGAGAAGTTCAGCAAATCAGTACGCTGACGGTTACGCACACATTCATGTCGGTCTTGGGCGTGAAGCCGGCGCTCGGTCGTTTTTTCGACGCCGATGAAGACTCGATGGGCGGCCCGGATGTCATCGTACTCGGCTACGCGTTCTGGCAACGCGAGTTCGGTGGATCATCATTGATCCTCGGTAAGACAGTTCGCATCGAAACCACACCATACGTCGTCGTCGGCGTAGCGCCGCGCGACTTCAACGGGTTGGAACGGACGCACGTCGATGCGTATCTGCCCGTGGGCGCTGGTCTTCCTGGCTTTCACGGCAATCCGAGTGCGCCGTTTACGAATCGTCAGTTTTCATGGCTCAGCGTTGTTGCGCGAGTTCGGCCGGGGATTGCACGAGCTGGCCTCGAGGCCAAACTGGCGACGCTGTACGATCGCATCGATCGGCGAGAGCCGGTGACTGGCACGACGCTCGAGCTGGTCGTAGCGAGTCCGATGGCGATCGTCGCCATGCAGAATCCTCAACAAGCGCAAGATGCAACGGTATCGATTTGGCTCGATGCCGTTGCGGTGATCGTTCTGCTCATCGCGTGCGCGAACGTCGCCAGTCTGCTCCTCACGCGTGCGTTCCGTCGACGGCGCGAGATCGCTGTGCGCCTTGCGCTCGGGATCAGCAAGGCTCGACTCATTCGCTTGCTGATGTTGGAAGGAATTCTGCTCGTGGCTGCCGGCGGCGTGCTCGCAGTCATCCTCGGATGGGTCGGCACCAGAACACTTCGGTCGACGTTGCTGTCGGGTGCGGACCTTGGCCAGAGTTACTTCAATGCGCGCGTGCTCGCGGTCAGTCTCGCTGCGATGGCGTTCACCGGTCTCGCAACGGGATTGGTACCTGCGCTCGATGCCGCAGATGTCGATCTCGCCGGATCCATGCGCGGCGCATCGCGAGAGAGTGCAGGTCACCGTGGGCCAATGCATACGGCGCTCTTGGTGGCGCAGATCGCTCTGGCGCTCGTGCTCAGCGTCGGCGCCGCGCTCTTTACGCAGAGCTTTCGCAATCTCGCCGCGCTCGATCTCGGGTTCGACGTCGAGCATGTGCTTCGCGTGCGCGGTGTGGATCCGACGTCGATCGGCTACACGGACGCGCAGGCAACTCAGGTCTCGCAGCAGCTCGTCGAGCGGATACGCGCGCTTCCAGGAGTCGCGCGCGTCGCGGTGGCGACCGGTGGCCCGTTCGCCGGCGAGTCGGGACGGCCGCTTTGGATTTCGGGTCGTGCTGTCCCGAACATGTTCGGCGGCGGACCGGTGCTCGCCATGGTTTCTCCAGAATTCTTTGAAACGCTTGGCATGGCGCTTCGGCGTGGGCGGTTATTTACGTCGAGCGATCGAGCGAAGGCACCGCTCGTGACCGTCATCGATGAGGACATGGCTCGCCGCTATTGGCCCGGCGAAGACGCCCTCGGCAAGTGCATCCTGATTGGCAGCGGCAGCGCGCCTTGCACCACGGTGATCGGCATCGTCGCAACCGCTCGACAGGGAAACGCCGTCGATCAACCCATTCAGTACGAGAAGCCTGCGAGTCGTTACTACTTGCCTATCGAGACGAGCGGCGTTGCGCCGGTGCTGTACGTTCGATCGACCAGCGACGCTACGAAAATCGCCCCGATGGTTCGGCAGACGATCAGCGAGCTCGAGCCGGAACTTCCGTATCCGGATGTCACCGCGTTCAGTACGGCGCTCGATCCGCAATTTCGCCCGTGGCGTCTCGGAGCGTCGATGTTCTCACTCTTCGGTGCAATTGCGTTGCTGCTCGCCGTGATCGGTCTCTATGGCGTGTTGGCCTTTCGAGTGAGTCAGCGCACGCACGAGATTGGAATCCGCATGTCGCTCGGTGCTCAGGAAGCGGACGTGCGCAATCTCGTAATCGGCCAAGGGCTCCGGCTGGCGGCATTCGGCTCGATCATTGGCGTGCTCTTGTCAGTCGCCGTAGGCCGCACCGCGAACTCGCTGCTGTACGGTGTATCTGCGACCAGCCCATTCATTCTCGCCGCGGTGTGTGTCAGCATCTTGGTGATCGCGGTGGTTGCGAGCTACGTACCGGCGCGTCGGGCGACGCGGATCGATCCACTGGAAGCGCTGCGAGAGTTGTGAGCGTCGGTTGCAGTCGTCAGCTATTCAGCGGTCCAAGAGATGGCGGTGCCACCGGATCCTAGGTATGTGAACGACAACAAGGCGTAAGGGATGAGCTGACGTCGCCTCTCGTGCTTGACGCCGGCTCTGATCGACCATAGACTGTTTACATATAGACATTTTGTCTATAACGAACAGCCTCCCGCGCCATGCCCGATCGCATCGATTCGAAAGATTTTCTCCCGCTCAAACCCGACACGTTCTACGTACTCCTCGTGCTCCTGCGAGGCGAGCGGCACGGCTACGCAATGATGCAGGAGGCCGCCGAGCAATCGGAGGGACGCGTCCAGCTCCAGGCGGGCGCGCTCTATCGACTGCTCGCGCGAATGCTCGATGACGGGCTCGTCGTCGAATCGCAGCGCCGGCCGGCCGCCGATGCCGACGACGAGCGGCGCCGCTACTACCGCATCACACCGCGCGGAAAACGCGTCATTGCCGCGGACGCCGAGCGTATGGCGGCACTCGCTGAAGCGGCACGACGCGCGCTCGCGACGCATCACGCAATCGCATGAGCGATTTCCGCTTGCCGCCGCTCAATGCCGGCGAGCGGATCTATCGCGCCTTGCTCGCGCTCTATCCACCGCGCTTTCGCCGTGCGTTCGGACTCGACCTGGTCGAGGCGTTCCGCGACCAGCGGCGCAGCGCTCGGCATTCGGGCACGCCCGCGTTGGCATTCTGGATGGACGCTCTGCACGACGTCCTGCTGCACGCGAGCGCCGAATGGATGACGACGATCTGGCGCGTCATGCACGGACGTAACGATTCAGACAGAGAGGATTCTCCAATGGCTGCACTTCCACGCGCAGTAGGTCTCGTCGAGCTGCGATTTGCCGCGCGACGGCTGTTGCGCGTTCCCGGTTTCACGCTCGCTACGATCCTCGTGCTGTCGCTCGGCATCGGCGCCACGACGGCGGTGTTCAGCGTCGTCAATGGAGTGCTGCTCCGACCGTTGCCATATCCGCAATCGGATCGGTTGGTCGCGCTGAAGCACACGATCCAAGTCGCTGGGGCACAGAACGTCGATCAGTCCGACGCGAGCGTTCTGTACTATCAGGAACACGCGCGCTCGTTCGACGGAATCGCCTCGGTGCGATTCACCGATGTCAATCTCGGCGCAGCGTCGGCGAACGAGCGGCCGCAACGCGTCTCTGCCGCGCGAACATCGGCTAATCTGCTCGACGTGCTGCAAGTTCGTCCGGCGCTCGGCCGAGCGTTTCAGAAGGGAGAGGATCGCGTGGGGGCGGCGCCGGTGGCGATCCTGTCATATCGGTTGTGGCAGGATCGCTTTCATGGCGACCGGTCGGTGACGGGAAGTCGCATCGTCGTGGACGGTGTGTCGCGACAGATCGTGGGCGTGATGCCGCGGGGCTTCGCGTATCCGAGCCCCACGGTTCAGATCTTCGTCCCACTGCAGTTCGATCCGCCGCACGCGCAAGCGGGCAGCTTCAACTACCTCGGCATCGGCCGCCTGCGCGACGGCGTGAGTCTCGATGCGGCGCAAGCCGATCTTGCCGGCGTGCTGCCGCACCTGCTCGACGAATTTCCGAGTGGTATTCCGCCCGCCATGTGGAAGCAGGCGCACGTCGAGCCAGTGCTGTTGTCGCTGCATGATTCCATCGTTGGGTCTGCCGCGAAGATGCTGTGGATCCTGTTGGCGAGTGTGGCACTCGTGCTCGTGATTGCGTGCGCGAACGTGGCGAACCTGTTTCTCGTGCGCGGCGAGAGCCGGCAACTCGAGCTTGCGGTGCGTGGAGCGCTGGGGTCGGGAATTGCCGGCATTCTGGCGCAATCGCTGAGCGAGTCGGTGCTGTTGTCCGTGACCGGCGGCGTGATCGGCATAGCGCTCGCCGCGCTCGGCGTGAAAGTCGCCGCGAGTGTCGGCGGCGCGCTTGGGCTTCCTCGACTCGACGAGGTGACGATCGACGGACGAGTCATGCTGTTCGCGCTCGTAGCGAGCGCATTTGCCGCCGCATTCGTGAGCGTCATCCCGATGCTTCGTGCGCGGAGCACCTCGATCGCCATGGTGCTGCGCGGTGGCGGCCGCGGGAATACCGGCCAGCGTCAGCGTGCGCGAAGCATGCTCGTGATTGCGCAGACGGCGCTGGCGCTCGTTCTCGTGGCAGCGTCTGGGCTGCTCGCGCGGAGCTTCATGCGACTCGAGGCGGTGAAGCCGGGCTTCGACGCCAACAATCTCGTGGTCGCGCGCTTGATCTTGCCGACGTCGACCTATGCGACGATGGCCTCGCGTTTACAGTTCTATGATGCGTTGTTGGAGCGCGTGCGCGCGACGCCGGGAGTGGAGAGCGC
Organism: Gemmatimonadaceae bacterium; assembly: GCA_036499625.1. Lineage (GTDB taxonomy): Bacteria > Gemmatimonadota > Gemmatimonadetes > Gemmatimonadales > Gemmatimonadaceae > JAQBQB01. Next base: position 278,490 of record DASYDJ010000031.1, on the reverse strand, counting down.
GAGCCTCGGCGACTGGGTCCCGTTCACCGACGATCACAACGATACCGTGATCAGGGTCGAGGATCATCCGCTGCCGCCAAATGCAGTTCCGGACTTGCACTTCGTGTCCGACGTCGACGGTCAGTATTTCCGCGCGATGGGGATTCCGTTGATGAGCGGCCGGACGTTCGGTGCGCAGACTGCTGCGCGACCGACGCTCGAAGCCGTGGTGAGTCATGCGTACGCGACACGCTATTGGAAGGATGACAGTCCGCTCGGCAAGCGCATTCAGCCTGGCGTCGGCGGCCCGTGGTATACGATCGTCGGCGAAGTCGGCGACGCGCACTACGACGCACTCGACAAGCCGGCGAACGACATCGTCTACTTTCCGATCGCGACCGCCGACGGGGATTCGACAGCCGTTCCGCCGTATCTGACAGTATTCGCGCGCAGCTCGCTTCCGACTGGTACCGTCACCGCGGCGATTCGCGACATCGTGCACACGCTCGATCCTTCGCTGCCGACCTTCGGCGAGACAGACGTTGGCGGCATCGTTCGCGCCGCCTCGGCACGCGCGCGAGAGATGCTGTTGTTGCTTGCCGTCGCGAGCGCGCTGGCCCTGGTGCTTGGCGCAGTCGGCATCTACGGCACGCTGGCGTACACGGTGAGCTTGCGCGAGCGCGAGATCGGCGTGCGCATCGCGCTCGGGGCGCAGCCGTCGGCGGTTCGGCGCATGATTGCGCGAGACGGCGTGGGGCTGGCGGCTGTCGGTGTCGCGATCGGTGCGGGCATCGCGATTGGGGTGACGAGATTTCTCCAATCGCTGCTCTACGACGTGAGCCCGACAGACCCGGTGATTTTAGGCGGAACGTGCGTCGTGCTGCTCTTCGTTGCGTTGTTGGCGAGTTGGATTCCAGCGCGACGTGCGGCGGCGTTGGATCCGTCCGCGGCGCTTCGAGGTGGGTGACGATACGCTACCGCAGTCCGGCGGCGAACGCCTTCACCCCCATATGCATAGATTCAGGCCGCCTGCTATACAGATATTCCCTCAAACACCTGCGCTCTAAACACCGGCCGAGCTCGGAACAAGCGGCATCCGATCGATCGGTATTCCGTCGCGTGATATGAAGAACGCACTTCTGTTCGGCGCCACCGGCTTCGTCGGCTCTCACTTGCTCGGCGAGTTGCTCGGCAATCCCACGTATGATCGGGTGACAGTCGTCGTTCGCCGGCCGCTGTCGAACGTTCATCCGAAATTGAACGTCGTGATCGGCGATTTCTCGTCGCTGCCGAGCCTGAGAAACGACATCGTCGCCGACGACGTCTTCCTGACGCTCGGCACCACGCGAAAGTCGACGCCGAATTCTGAGGAGTACTATCAGGTCGATCACGACTACCCGGTCTTGGCTGCGCGGATCGCCAAAGAGAACGGGGCGACGTCTGTGTTCGTCGTGACGTCAGTCGGCGCGAACGTGCAGTCGCGATCTGTCTATCTGCGAACCAAGGGTGAGCTCGAACGGGACATCATTGCGTTGGGCTATGAGCATACGCACATCTTTCGCCCCTCGATGATTACCGGAAGTCGAGATGAACACCGCTCCAACGAGACGCTTCTGATCGCCGCGTGGTCTGTGGCCAGCGCGTTTCTCATTGGCCCGCTCAGTCGCTACAAGGGGATGGACGGCAAAGACATCGCGGCCGCAATGAATCAAGCGTCCATGAAGCCCGCGAAAACGGTCACGATATACCATTGGGCCGAAATGCGGGCTCTCCTCGTCCCGGTCTAAGCAACACGCCGCCGCAGCAACAACACGCCCGTCCAAATCATCCACACCGACTGCGCGAGCGCCACCAATCCATATCCGTGTACGCCGAGCGTCAGGTGACCCGAGCCGAGCGCTGCGCAGATTGCGATCGGGACGATGATTCCATAGGTACTGAGCTCGCGCGGAAACCCACACCGCCGCATCGCGACCGACCAACAGATGATCGACAGCGCCGTGAGTACCGTCGAGATCTTGGCGAACGCCTGATTGATCTGTCCTGTGTAGTACAACATGTTGTTGAGCGCCGGCCGCGCCGCGGCATCGGCGTCGAGTATCCGCGTCAACAACGTCGTCGCGACGAAGCCGCTCGCCGCCGCGGCGATCATGATCGCGACAGTCGCCAGCGCGTACACGACGTAGGCGGCAACGGCGAGATCGCGTTCTTTCCAGAGCGTGACTGTCAGCCACAACAGGCCGAGGAGCAGCAGCGGCATCGCGCCGATCGCCAGCGAATGTACGGCAACGTTCAGCAGTAGCACGCCTGCGCCGCGTGCGCCGTTCAGAATGCCGGCGGCTGTCGGATGCATCGCCATCGTCACGAGGCCGGCGACTGATCCGGCGATCAGCGCCCAACCGGCCTTTCGGTCAGTGGTCATTGGAAGATCGAGTTGAGGTGAGCGAGTCGCGCATTGCGCAGCGGTTGTCGGCGCGCAATCTTGCGCGACCCATCACTCCTCGCTCACGATGTCGAACAAATCGCCTGCCGTTGTTCGGAAAGTCGAGTCCACCGACCCGCGCGTACAGCGCAGCGTGCAGGCGCTCGGGAACGCATTCGTGGAGCTCATCCAGGAACGCGAATTCGCCTCGATCACGGTGCAGGAGATACTCGACCGCGCCGGGGTGGGGCGCGCGACATTCTACGCCCACTACCGCAACAAGCAGGACGTGCTCTACTCGAGCTACGAAGGCATGTTCGCGATGTTCGAGCGCCTGCTCGACCAAACGGCGTCGCGTGGCCCGCGGCTCGTGCCGGTCGCGGAGTATCTCTCGCACTTGGGCGCGATGACAAAGTTCATCGATTCGCTGCGAGACGCCGGACAGTTGGACGAGATCTGGTCGCTCGGCGTCGATTTCGTGGCGCGCATGATCGAGAAGCGGATCGCGCCGGTGCCGAACGCGACGCCGGCGATTCCGCCGTCGCTAGCGGCTCGAATGCTCGCCGGAGCGCTGATGGAGATGGCGCGTTGGTGGTACGACCATCAGGCGACGTCGACACCGGCGCAGATGGACGTCGCGTTCCACGAGGTCGCGCGGGCGACGCTGCAGCGGGCGGCGTATCGACAGCTGTCGGCGATTCCGTCGAGGTAAATCGGAACTGTTCGCAACTCATGCGAACCTTCCCGCCAGTCCAAATGTCGAATCGTGACGCCACCGTCAGCCCACCCGACTCGACTCGCCCATGGAACCCCTCCTTCAGGATGTTCGCTTCGCACTGCGGTCGCTCCGGAAACACCGCAGCACGACCATCATCGCCACGCTCTGTCTCGCCCTCGGCATCGGCGCAAACACGGCGATCTACTCGGTCGTTCGCGCGGTGGTGCTCGACGGACTCCCGTATCGCGATCCACAACAGCTCTTCGCGATCACCGAGACGTACCTGAGCCGCGGCGTGCGCGGAACCAACGGCTCCGTCTCGCCGGACAACTTCAAGGATTGGCGAACACAGTCGCGCGCCTTCGTCGACATGGCGGCGTATGGCAATGGGAGCGTCGACTTGGAAGGAACCGGCGAGCCCGAGCGCCTGCGCGGCATACGCGCGACCGCGAATGTCTTCGCCGTGCTCGGCGCCACTGCGCTGCGCGGTCGCGTGTTCACGACGCATGATGACGCGCCGGAGACTCAACCGGTCGTCGTCATCAGCGAAGGCTTATGGCGCCGGCGATTCGGTGCGAGCGCTTCGGTCATCGGAAGCACCGTCGAGCTGAGTGGCACCCGATCCACGGTGATCGGCGTCATGCCGGCGCAATTCGACTTTCCCATCTCGGCGCTGCGCAACGACGTGTGGGAGCTCTATCCGCAATCGATGCTCGACGGTATGCCGGGGCGCGGAAATCATTCGCTGCGCGTCGTCGGTCGCGTGCGTGACGGAGTCGACTCGACAGCCGCCGCTGTCGATCTGGCGCGCATCACGAGCCGGATTGCACAGGACTATCCACAGTCGCAAAAAGACCGCGGCGCGCTCGCCGTCTCGCTCTCGGCGAACGTTGTCGGCAAGGTACGACCGGCCCTCATGCTGTTGCTCGGTGCCGTAGGTGTCGTACTGCTCATCGCGTGCGCGAACGTCGCGAATTTGCTGCTCGCGCGTGCCACGGCTCGCCGACGAGAGATTGCGATTCGCACGGCGATCGGCGGCGCACGCGGTCGAATCATTCGGCAGTTGCTCACGGAGAGTGTGGTGCTGGCGATCACCGGCGGTGTCTTGGGTTTGGGAATCGCGTGGGTCAGCCTGCACTCTCTCGTGGCTGCAGCCGCGACAAGTTTACCGCGTGCTGCCGACGTGCAGATCGACGGCGGCGTATTGTTGTTCGCGATGTTCGTCTCGCTCGCGACGGGCGTGCTCTTCGGTCTGGCACCGGCGCTGCAAGCGAGTCGCGCGGACTTGCGCCAGGATCTCTCGGATTCGGCAGGACGCTCGAGCAGCGGACGACGCCAACATCGCACGCTCAACGCGTTGATCGTGGGAGAGATTGCACTCTCGCTCGTGCTGCTCGTCGGCGCCGGTCTCACGATCCGCGCATTCGTTTCGGTCCTCGCGATTTCTCCGGGCTTCAATCCCGACGGCGTGCTCGCGTTCCACGCCGCGGCGCCGGCTGGAGCGCCTGGCGACACCATGCGATACGAGCAGTTCTATGGCCCGCTCCTCGCGCGGCTTCGCGTGTTGCCCGGCGTGCGCAGTGCGGCATTCACGAGCGATCTGCCGATGCAGGACGGCATGCACGACAGCTTCTTCTTCATTGAAGGCCGGCCGAAAGGCACCGATCAGGGACAGTTTCCAGACGCCGAGACGCGTACTGTGAGCAGCGATTACTTTCGCGCGATGGGAATTCCGATCGTCGCCGGCCGCGAGTTCAATGATGGTGACACGCGCGCGACGCCAGAGGCGATCGTCATCAACGACGAGTTGGCGAAGCGCTTCTTCGCCGGCCAGAACCCGCTCGGCCAGCGCATCGATCCGGGCGACGGATCGTTGGGCACCATCGTGGGCGTCGTGGGATCGGTTCACCAACTGGGCCTCGAGCAAGCACCGCACGCCGAGTTCTATCGCGCGGCGGCGCAGGATTGGCGGCATTTGGGAACGATGACGTTCGTGCTGTCGGGACGAAGCGATCCGGATTCATATACGGCGCCCGTTCGCGCGATCATGCATGACCTGGCGCCGCAGCAGCCGATGTTTTCCGTGGCCACGATGACGTCGATCCTCGGCAACACGCTCGCAACGCGCCGGCTCATGCTCGTGCTGCTCTCGATCTTCGCCGGCCTGGCGTTGACGCTGTCGGCGGCCGGCGTGTACGGCGTGATGTCGTACGGCGTTTCACAACGCACGCAGGAGATTGGCATTCGTATGGCGCTCGGTGCGAGCGCCGGCGTGGTTGCCATCATGGTACTTCGAGACGCCGGTCGAATCATTGGCACTGGAGTTCTGATCGGTCTGCTTGGCGCCGCGGCATTGACGCGCCTTCTGCAGAGCGCATTGTATGGCGTTGGCACGCACGATCCGTTGACGTTCGTCGTCGTGCCCCTCGTCATCGGTGGTGCGGCGTTTCTCGCGAGTGCGATGCCGGCGATACGAGCGGCGCGTGTCGATCCGGTGCGCGCAATGACTGTTCAGACGTAGCCTCGTCGACTGCACTCCGATTGCGGATTTCTGCCGCGACATGCATTCCTTCGGTGGTGAATTCCGGCACCTTCGGAGCGATCATGTCTGACACGGGAACGTTTCGCACGACGATGATGATTGAAAGCGCCGAGCGGCGTGGCGAGATGCGCACGGTGGAGAACGCGCTCGTCGACACCGGCAGCGAATACACGTGGGTGCCGAGCGCGATCCTGTCGGACCTCGGCATCAAGCCGGAAATGACCTCGAGGTTCGTGGTTGCCGATGGCCGGACATTCGAACGACCGGTCGGCATTGCGATCGTGCACGCAGCCGGCACCAAAGCGCCGGACTACGTCGTGTTCGCTGAGGAAGGCGACATGGTTCTACTTGGCGCGCGAACGCTCGAGGGGCTCAATGTTCGCGTCGATGCGCAACGCAAGCAGTTGGTTCCGGCTGGACCGATTTTGGCCGGCGCGGCGTGTTGATCGCTGCTCGATGCGTACGCTCGGAGATACGACATGACCGCCAACTCGCCTCTGCGGTTTCTGCTCGACGATCTATCGAGCGAGCCCACTCGCGCTCTGGTCGCGCGACACCTGGCCGGAATGCGCGCGAGCTCGCCGCCGGAGAGCGTGCATGCCTTCGATATCGAGAAGTTGCGCGCGCCTGACGTGACGTTCTGGTCCGCATGGATCGGGAACGAGATCGCGGCATGTGGCGCCTTGAAGCGTCTCGATGACCGGCGTGGTGAGCTCAAGTCGATGCGAGTGGCGGACGCCTTTTTGGGGCAAGGCGTGGGACGCGCGATGCTCGAGCATCTGACAGAGATGGCGAGGCAGCGAGGGATGGAGAGCCTGTGGCTGGACACCGGGTCGTCGCCGGCGTTCATCCCGGCGATTCGTCTGTACGAGAGCGCCGGCTTCGTTCGTTGTGGCCCATTTGACGGCTACAGCGAAGATCCGTTCAAGATCTTTATGACGAAAGTGTTGACAGTACGCTAAGGTGTACTAGTGTACTAGTTAGATGAGTACACCTGCCGGCCCCCTCACGATCACCATCCAGACCGGTAGCACGGTCTCCATCCACCGCCAGATCGTCGAGCAGGTGTGCGCCGCCGTGTTCGCCGGCCGCATCGGCGACGACGAGCCGCTGCCGAGCGTGCGTGCGCTGGCCGAGCAGTTGGTGGTCAACCCGAATACGGTGGCGCGCGCGTACGGCGAGCTGACTCGCGAAGGCGTCCTCGAGTCGCGCGCCGGCAAGGGCATGTTCGTCTCGCAGCGGCGGCAGATCTACAGCGCGCGCGAACGAGCGCGGCGCATGGAGCAGGCGGTGTCGTCGCTCGTCTCGGAGGGATTCATGCTCGGCTTCACTCCCGCCGAAATCGTCGAGCTCGTGGCCGCGAAGACTCGGCATGGTGCGTCTTCAAAAAACACTAAACAATCTCTCAAGAGCGGTGCACGGTGACCTCTGCAGCCATCGAAGCGAACGGTCTGACGGCGTACTTCGGTACGCGCAAAGTCGTCGACGAGCTCACGATGTCCGTGCCCCGCGGGAGCGTCTTCGCCTTCCTCGGCCGCAACGGCTCGGGCAAGACGACGACGATCCGCATGCTGCTCGGACTCCTCGCGCCGACGCGCGGATCGTCCACGGTGCTCGGTTACGACAGCCGCCAACTTCCGCCCGAGGCCCGCGCTCGCGTGGGCTACATGTCGGAGTCGCACTCCCTCTACGAGTGGATGACGGTTCGCCAATGCGGCGACTTTCAATCGCGCTTCTATCCGAAGTGGAACCCGCGTGTCTTCGACGCGGTGATCGGCCACTTTCACCTCGATCTGCGCGCGAAAGCCGGCGATTTGTCGCGCGGTGAGCGCGCAGGACTGTCGCTCGCGATCACGCTCGCGCCGGAGCCCGAGCTGCTCGTGCTCGACGATCCGGCGATCGGTCTCGACCCCGTCGCGCGACGTTCGTTGCTCGAATCGATGATCCATGTGACGCGCGGTGCGAATCGAACGATCTTCTTCTCGTCGCACCTGCTCGACGACGTCGAGCGAGTGGCGGACTATATCGCCATTCTCGACCGAAGTGTGCTCCGGGCGTCATGCTCGATCGACACGTTTCGCGCGAGCGTTCGCAAGTTCGCGTTGCACTACGGCGACGCCGGCGCGCCGCCGCCGCAACTGCCAGTCATCCGCGGTTTGCTTCACGCGCGGCGTTCGGCTCGCGATCTGACGCTAACCATCGCGACGCCCGACGACGACACGCGCCGGCTGCTTGGATCGCTCGGTGCCACGGTGATCGACGAAGTGCCGGTGACGTTCGACGAAGCGATGATCGGCTATTTGGGCGACCGCGGCGACCAACAATTCTTTCTCAAAGACATCGACGCTCCACAGCCGGTGGGAGACATCGCATGACAGCATTTCGCGCAGTCGTATGGAAGGAGGCCCGAGAGAATCTCAAGGTCGCCGCGGCGGCCTTCGGCATCGTGTCCGTCGGGTGGCTGCTCGTGCTATCCCTCGATCGGTCAGTGGCGAGCTCCGGATTGTCGAATGGCGGACCGTCGATATCGATCTCGATGTTCACATTCACGAGCGCGCTCGTCGCGCTGATGATCGGCCGCTCGATGATCATCCGCGAGCGGCGCGGAGATGCGTGGGCGTTCCTGACGCATCGCCCAGTGCAGCGCTCGACACTGTTCTGGGCCAAAGCGCTCGTCGGAGCGTTGCTGTATCTCGTGGCGGCAGGCGTTCCGATGACGCTCGCGCTGCTCTGGCAAGCGACGCCCGGACATCGTCCAATGCCATTCGATTGGCGAATGACGCTGCCGGACGTCGCCGACCTGCTGTGCGGCCTCGTCTATCTCGGTGCCGCGCTGGTCGTCACGATGCGCACGGCACGTTGGTATGCGAGCCGGTATCTGCCCATTGGTGCAGCGATCTTCTGCTCCACGGCCGTAGCGAGTGTACAAACATTCTCGATGGCGGCCGGCATCGTGACGCTCGGCCTCCTTGGTATCGGCATGGCCGCGCGCGGATTATTCATCGCCGGTGGTGAGTATGCCGCCGAATCGCGGTGGAATCGCGCGATGCTTGGAGTGACGATCGGCATCGGGCTGACGATCGCCGGCAGCGTCGTGCTGGGGATACTGAATCTCGTAATGACTTTCGGAACGCCCGGAGCAACCACCGTTCGAACGACGGACTACGAGCTCACGAGCGACGGACAGGTCGTCCAGATGACGACGGTGCGCCGCCCACTCGTTGCGTCGACCCAAGTGGTGGACGTCAGAGATCTCGCAGGCCACGCACTCCCGCAATACCATGACTCGGCGTCGCGAGGAGCGTCGCTGCAGGCGGGTGTGATCTCGACCACGGCGATTCCAATCAATCCGAGCGGAGACTATTCAGCGTTTGCCGCCGGTCTTGGCTATCGCGGAACGGGGGATCTCTTCGTTCAACTCAGCCAACCGACAGTCGCGCCGAGTGCTGTGTCGTGGTTCTTCATTCGGCGGTTGGGGCTCGTCGCCGCGTACGACAATCCGTCGGCGCGTCTGATCGGCTGGATGGGACCGGACGGCTTCTCCGCCGGCCCTGCGCAGCCGTCGCACCGATTCGTTGGCGCGCTCGATCGGTACACCGAGCTTGGATACAAGCAGCCGCTGCTCGCATTTCCGAGTGCGGTGTATCGTCTGGATCTTTCGCACAGGAGCATCACGAAAGTGTACCGTGCGCAACCCGGCGAAGTCGTGGTTGGCGCTGCCGGATCCGGCGACAGTACGGCAGCGCTGCCTCAATACGGACCGAACGCGCAATTCGACGCCATCGCCACGACGACGAGCGTGCGTGTTCAATCGTTCGCGGGCCAACCCGAGATCACCACGCCGCGTGATCCGCGCGCGAATGGGTACGGCGAGCTGGTCGTGTCGCGTGCGGTTCGTGCTCCTGGCGCGCCGACGGTGCTGCGCTATTCACCGAAGTACGGAACGCTGGCCAACGCGCAGCGCGAAGCGGCCACGGATCAGATCGATATGGTTGGTGCCAACGATTTGCTCGTTGCGCAGTACACGCTTCCGCGCGATACGACTGCGACCGACGACGGTCCCGACTGGCCGACGCTCGCGGTTACGGCATTGACGACTCCCCTCGTTGGGCGAATTACAGCCTCGCTCTATTCGCGTTTGACCAAGGCAACGTCCGGTCGCGCGCGCACGCTGCGTGCGCCATTGATCGTCGGCTGGACGCTGACGATTCTCGCCGCGTTGATGTCCGCCGCGCTGGCGTTCGGTATCGCGCGAACCTATGCGTTCGAGTCCGATCGAGTGTGGTTGTGGACGACGCTTGGGCTCGCGCTCGGAGGGTTAGGCGTGTTGTTGATGCTCGCGTTGATCGAGTGGCCGCCGCGCGAAGCGTGTCCGTCGTGTGGGCGCAAGCGGGTGGTGTCGCGCGAGCAGTGTGAGCATTGCGGGGCGGCGTTCGGTGCACCGGCGATCGACGGGACGGAGATCTTTGAGCCCGCGGCGTAGGTTTGCCGCTCAGCGGCGCGGCCATTTGCGATTGTATAGTTGACGAGCTTCGAGCCGTACCTTCGTGAAATCGTCCTGCGCCGAGATCAGGTGCCCGATTTCACTCGATATCCGTTCGCGCTGCCGGCAGTCGTGCAGCTCGAGCGTTTAGCATTCTCGCAACCCGTCACGTTCCTCATCGGCGAGAACGGCTCGGGCAAGTCGACGCTGCTCGAAGCCATTGCGGCCGCGTTGGGGTTCAACGCCGAAGGTGGCTCGCGCAATTTCCGCTTCGGTACGCGCGACTCGCATTCTGAGCTCCACGCCTACTTGCGTCCTGTGCGGAGTGTCAGCCGGCCGCGCGATGGATATTTTCTTCGCGCTGAGAGCTACTTCAACGTCGCCACTGAAATCGAGAATCTCGATCGCGAGCCCGGACCGGGTCCTCCGATCGCGCCGGCATACGGTCCGCGCGCGCTCCACGAGCAATCGCACGGCGAATCGTTTCTGGCACTCGTCCAAAATCGATTTCGTGGGCACGGATTGTATCTGCTCGACGAGCCGGAGGCAGCCCTCTCACCCATGCGTCAGATGGCTCTCCTCTCGAGAATTCACGATTTGGTGGAGGCGCGCTCGCAGTTGATCGTGGCCACGCACTCGCCGATCCTGCTCGCGTATCCTGGGGCGACGATCTACGAGCTCGGAGCGAGTGGTATTCGGTCGGTTCGCTATGAGGAAACGGAGCATTTCCGCGTCACACGAGACTTCTTGAACCGCTACCCAATGATGATCGAGACGCTTCTCGAGCGAGAGGATCTGGCGGATTGAACCAAGGATGCGAAGACTCGCGGATCATCGGTCCTCGAGACAGTCGAGCGGTTCTAGTTCCATGTGCAAACGCTTGACGCGTCGAAGGAGAGATGTACCGTTGGGGTTCGAGCATGCGCACATCTTTCGACCGTCGATGATCGCCGGGAGTCGAGATGAACACCGCTCACGGTTCGGCGGCGCTATCGTGCCGTCATGCTCGCTTGCCCACCTGCGCCGAGGAACTCTATAGTATGGGTATGCCGAGTCTCAAACGACGCTGGACGGTGGCGGATCTCGAAGAATTGCCCGACGACGGGAACCGCTACGAGGTCATCGACGGCGAGTTATTCGTGACGCCCGCGCCGCGCTTCGAGCATCAACGGGCGTCGATGGAGCTCTGCGTCCTTCTGCACGAGTACCTCGCCCGTTCAGCCGATGCCGAGGTCATCGCGGCGCCCGCGGATGTGGTGTTTTCTCCGCAACGCGGCGTTCAGCCAGACGTGTTCGTCGTCCCGAAGGTCGAAGGAAAAAGGATTGAGCGGTTCGAAGAAGCCGGCCGCCTGTTGCTCGCGGTAGAAATTCTGTCGCCCAATACAGCCCGCACCGATAGGGTGGCGAAGCGAGTGTTGTATCGGAGTGAGGGCGTCGTCGAATATTGGATCGTCGACCTGGAGTCGCGCACGTTCGAGCGATCGACGCCCGCCGATCCGCGCGTTGAGATTCTGGCCGAGCAGATCCAATGGCGGCCCGAAGAAGCAACGGAGCCATTAGTGATCGATCTCGTCGCCTACTTCGCGCGCGTGTTGGGCTAGTCGCGCCTCAGCGGAAAAACTGCGCAGCCGTTCTGATAGATCTCGACGCCGTTGTCGGTCGGAGCTAACTCACACCCCTCGGATCAGTGCCACCTCACGTGCCACCGCCGTCCAATCCGCGGTGTCGGTCGTGCGTAGCCTGCGCTTGACATGGTGCGCTTGCACCGACGTACCGATCTCGGCGATTGCGGTGCCCATGGCGTCTCGGATCCCCGTGGTCGTCACCCGTCCAGTGGCGATGTCGAACGGGTTGACGGACTTCTTGTACCATCGGAAAAAGTACACGATGGCGCCCACATGGCGTGGATGACCGGCGATCCACGGGAGCTTTTTCGCCGCATAGACTGCGGTGCTCTTCGTCGTCTTGGTTTTGCGCGCGATGAGGTTGAACGGCGCGCTCTCCAACCGCGTGATGAGCGCGTCCGGAATCGCTTTCGTGAAGTCCTCGCCCGGCATCAACGCGGCGAGATACTCGGCCATCAACTGGAGCTCGATGAACGGCTGGATGTCCTCGGCGTTCACGACGGCGAGCGCGCCGACCGATCCGATTGCCGCCTTGGTCGCATTGAAGATCGAGTTCGCCTTGTTGAGGGCCATCTGCGCCACGAGCTCTTCGCGGGCGCCCCCGCCCACTCCGCCGAGCCCTTCCTGCACCTTGAGGTAGAATTCAGTGCCCTTCGCCGCCTGCTCTCCGGGAGTCGATCCGTACGTCTCGGCGATGGCCTGAAGGAAGACGGCGTTCAGGAGCGTGACCGCCCGGCCCTTCGCGATGTCGATGGCACCGGCGAGCGTAGTGCCTGACGGCAGCGAGCCGCCCGCGACGCCGAGACGCGTGAGATCGGTCGTCCAGTTCTTGACCTCCCCCAGCTTCGTATTGAATTTCTCTAATGTCGGAATGTTGCTGTCGAAGTACTTGTGCGGCCCGACCACTCGTTCCTGCCTGATCGCGACGTCCGTATGCAGCAAGCCGCAGGCGGCGCCGCCGACCTTGCCGACGATGGAGAGCGGGAACGGCGCGTAGGACGAGAGTGCGCCGAAGAACGACTTCGCCATCGCGATCTTCGCCTCGTTCTCCTTCCCGACAGCTCGAAAGAAGGCCTCGAACTCCGTGTAGGCGCCCGTCCCCGCGGTCTGCGCCGCCATCATGTTCGACATCGACGTATTCACGACCGTCGCGAAGATGGCGACCAGTTGCGTCTTCGAATCGCTCCACGCCGTCTTGGTCGTTTGGAGCGACGAGTGACGGTGCAGCACCTCTTGGCCGCGCAGGTATTGGTTGCGAACGGTCGAAGTCAACAGCTTGCGCGTGTCGTCGGGGATCACCATTCGCTTCGGCTCAGGCCTCGGCGCAGTAACGACCGGCGCGTTCAAAATCTCGCGGAACTTGAAATCTATCTCGCAGAGTGCCTTGGTTTTCGCCGTCAGGCTGGCCGCGAGCTTCGTGAAATCGCCTCGCCATAGTGTCTCGAACTGGCCGTTCGTGGGCTTGGTCGGAAGCGGAACCTCGTCGTACACGCGCGTGACGTCATCGACGAACAGGATCGCGCGGGCCATCTGGCGCCGCTCCTCACCGCGAGACGCCCCAAAGACCGTCTCTGACGCCTTGCTCGACGTCGAGACCGAGAACTCGGTGCGCTGCGCGACCGTGGTGGCCAGCGTATCCACGAGCGAGTCGAAGACGCCCATGACTCGGTCGACGTCTGCGGAACTAATCTTGGCGGCGGTAAAGCCCTGCTTCACCTTCGCCATGCGGTCTGCGTGCGTCGCCGAGTTCGGCATCTACGATTTTCCGGTGGTATTGCTGGTATTGCGGCAGGAGGGAACGCCAGCAGAGAGTGTCGCGCGCTTCGTTGCGATGCAGGCGCTGCCGCTGGACACTGCGGCTAACTCCCTGGCAAATCTGGTGTTTATGATTTTGGGCTCGTGCACGTGCTTCAGCAAGGGGAGATCGCGATACGCCGTCACGAACCTGCTTCATTGCGGTCTCAATTGCTGGCGCGTGCCGAGCCCCTCTGGTAGGTTAGCCGCCCCCACACGATGCAAGGGTTTTCATGCCGGTAGTGATCGCGACGAAAGCCGAGTTCCAGACAGCGACCGACCTGACTTTCGTCACGTCCGCCAAGCGCCCGAGCGACACGATCCTGCAGCGGATCGATCTGCTGCTCGATCTGTATCACGGCACGGAGGAAGAGAAGGCGAAGATCATGTTCCTCGGTCGCATTTATTTTGCGACGGACATGTGGCTGCGCATCTGCGACCGCGGCGACCCGTCGGTCAACGTGCGCCGGCGGCCGAGCGTCTACACGTTTTACACGGCGGTCGTCAATCGGCTCTGCGAGCTGACAGGCATCGCGGGCAAGCAGAATCTGCTCCCGAACTGGCTCACCGAGACGTTCGGCAAGAACATGGTGGAACACGGCGTCGAGGTCGACATCACGAGCAAGGCGGCTGACTATCTGGCGCCGGACAAGGCAGCCAAGTATAAGCTCTCGTTCGTTGGCGGCATGGCGTACCAGCAGTCGTGGTGGACCAACAGTGCCGACCTCGTATTGGCCAACACCATCGGCGTCGACGATCAGACCGGCGGGCAGGGCCAGCGGCCGATCGCGGTGGACAGCGGCGGGTACGTCGTCACGCTGTCGGGAGAGTTCTATCATGGCCCGCACTACACCAACAACGGTTCGACGAAGGGGCGCTTTCACTCGTCGTACCTGGCGGGCGAAGCCGTGAAATGCGCCGGCGTGATGAAGATCCAGAACGGGAAGGTGATTCGCATCGACACCGATAGCGGTCACTATCAGCCCGGGGATCCCAATCTCGTGATGGCGGTGGAAGCGTTGGCGGCGTACGGCGTGAAGATGGCGGACCTGCGTGTGAAGCCGTTTGGCAAGGCGGAAACGACGGGCCAGGCGTTCCTCGCCGAGGCGAACGCCGGTCGCATTGAGTTCACCGACGCGCGCATGAGGCCCGAACCGATCCACCGTGCGCTCGACGGCGCGCGCGTTTCTGAAACGCTGCGGGCGCACGAGGCGACGATCGACCGGGCGGCGGCATTCGCAATCCTCAAACGACACTGGAAGCCGAAGAACACCGGCGGCCAGGCGCATGGTCCGTTCGGGAAGGATGCGTGTCGGGAGTGCAAGTCGTTGTCGTTCCACTGGCCGCTCTTCGAAGCTGCCATGCGCGCGGCGGGGGGAGTCGATCGCGTGTCGACAGAGCGAGCGGCGGCGGCGGCGGTGATGGGACCGCTCACGCCCGCGCCGCTCGGCCCAGCGCCGGCGATACTCGGCGGCTACGCTCCACCGCTTCCGCCGGATCCGCCGGCGCCGGCGCAGGGATATCGCGGGCGCGTCGTGCCGCGGCCGCGATAGTACGCTCGGCGCGACCAGCTACCCTGCTAACGCCGCAATCACCTTCGCACTCGTCGGCTGCACTCGCTGATGATGCGAGATGGCATGCCCGAGGTAGCCGGTGACACTCGGATTCGACGACTGGAACGTGAAGCCGGACGACTTCATGTACTTGCGGCCGTAGGCCTTGAGCCGCGAGAAATATTCGGCGCCGTCATTGAACGTCTGCTGCGAGATCATCGCTTCCTCGCGGCCATCAAACATCTTTAATAATGTCATGAGACTCCCGCAGATGCCGCTGTTCAACGTGAGCATCGGAATGACCGGGCTGGCGTCGCAGCCGCTCTGAAAGAATGTCTTGAAGGCTTCGAGATTGTGGATGATCCCGCCTTTCGAGCGATCGCGGCAGGGCTCGAACTCCACTCCGTGCGACGTCCTGCCCGGTACTGACGGTGCCAGTACTGGCATCATCGACGCAAGCTGACGTTCCCGCTCGTAGTGTCCGCGGGCGACGAGCAGGAATTTAGCAATCTTTGATTCCTCCCATAGACGCCACACGCACTTGACCAGCCACTCCACGCCGGTGACCACGGCGTTGACGAGATTGCCCGCACCGGGCAGAAAGGACTGCAGCGCCAGCGACGCAATGCCTTTCAGCACCGCCCACAGTCCGACGAAGATGCCCTTGTTCATCTCGCCCTCGATGCTGTTGGCGATCTGCGTCGGATGGCCTTCGTTGAGCGAGATCTTGCGGCGCAGCAACCACGCGCCAATGCGCTCCTTGGCCGCGGCGAACGTCTTCGCGAGTCCGGTGCCCAAGTCCATGAGTCCACCGATCAACGGCGCACAGGCCTTGAGACATTTGCCGACGATGAGCTTGATCATCTTCTTGACGAGACCGCCGGCTACGTCCCATGGCCAGGACCCGTCGACCATCAGCTTGCCCTTCATGTGCTCGTAGAGACTCGTCACCAGGTCGACGAGCATTTTGCGCAGATTGTTCAGGACATCCGCGACGAGCAATCCCGCACCGACGATGAGGGTGCCGCCGAGTACGAATGGGTTGAGGAAGAGGGCGGGATCTTCTTCGATCGCCTCGATGCCGGCCCGCGAACACGGAAAGCCATACGACGAGCTGTCGACCGGACCACTGCCGACGCTCTTCGTCGCGATCTTCGTCGTCGGTGTGGCGATCACCCTCGAGGCGGCCTTGGGCACGATCGTCCCGAGACCTACCAGCGCACTTTGCTGGACGTCGAGACCGTTGAGGTCGACCGTTGGATTAGCGAGTATCGAGCTGTCGAGATGGCCGACGTCGGTCGTGAAGCCGGTACCGACAGCGCCGCCGACCGTCGACAGCCCCTCGAGTGCAACGGACCACGAATCGATGCCGACCGTCGTGTTGCCGAGCAGGAACAGCACGCCATATCGAGAATGAGGAATGTCATATGTCGCGAGTGCCGCGGCGCCTTTGTCGCCCGTGCCGGCTTTCCACCAGCCACGCTGCTCGGCTTCCGCCAACACCCAGGCCTCGGTCTCCGCGAACAGGCCTCCGCCTTTGCGATTTCGCTCGCTCGCCGCCCAATTGCCGCCGGCTTCCTTCTTGTAGGCCTCGAGCGCGTCGAGCAGTCGGCCGGCATAGAGCTGGCTGTGCCGATTGGAGTAGAAGTTCGCATACGCGACGTCGAGTTTTACGAGGCCCGATGTGCGGCGGCTGAGTCGGAGCGACGTTTTGTCGATCCACTCGTTGGGCGTGACGCCCGGAAACTGTGTGTGAGGCATCTTCGGCGGCGAAGAAGGGGAGCCGGGAGGCGGGACGGGCGGAGCCCGTGGAAACATTTAGTTGACTTAAACCAACGCTCGGGGCCACGACTTCGGAAGGAGGCGCCCTAAGGTGTTATGGGGGTGGTACTTGTGGGGCATGGCGGCCGCATCCTTACCTTTCAGTACAGCTCTCTCAGCGTGGTGAAGTGCGCGATGTCCATTTCTAGCTTGACCCTAATTGACTCGCTGCGCAGAGAAGGCGCGCAGCAGCAATTGCTCTCGAGATTCATCGCGGCGGGTGCCATCTCACCGAGCACCGCACGCACCGTCGCGGAGTTGGACACGCCGCTCGACGACACGTGGGACCAGATGCTCCTCCAAGGATTCATTCGCGAGGGGCCGCCGGACCACTTCTATACGTTCACAAAACGCTCGAGCCCGCGCGAGCGCACGATCAAGATGATCGTCTTCTATCTGTTGCTCGCCGTGATTCCTCTTCTGGCGATCTGGTTTGCCAATCTGATGGGCTGACGGCCGACCGCGGCCATGACGGATCTGTTGGCGTGTGCGGCGCAGTCGCGACCAGCCGATCGCTTTCCCACCGCGCGCCACGAGAACGCAGCAGCTCCTGAAGAAGCAGCTCGGCAAAGTTTGCGGGCGTCGTCGCGAATGGAGATTTCGCAAAGTCGTGTACCCACTGCGATGCCTCGAGATACGGCGCGACGTCGTCGGCATCCATTCCGCCTTCGATCATGAGTGCATAGGCAAGAATTCGTTTTGCCGCGTGCCACGCCATTCCTTCGGGGTCGCTGAGCCAGCGCTCGAAACGTCCTCGCCCGGTGCGAAACGCCGATGCGGGATCGACGATCGCGGCGCCGTGGCCCGACAGCGCCAAGCGAGGTTCCAAAGCCTGCAAGCGCTCGATCGTCTCGAGCGAGCGCGTTAGCGAATGGGCCCCTTCGAGGACGGGATTCAACCAGCCGACATCGGCCGCATGGACAGCGTCGCCGACGATCAGCACGCCGCTGGTTGGTTCGAACAGTGATATGTGGCCGACGGTGTGTCCCGGCGTGTGCAGGACCTGCCATACCGCGGCCCCGGTGTCGATGGTGTCGCCTTCGGTGAGCGATCGATCGACCGTATAGGACTCCACAGGCTGGCGTAGCCACTCCGCGGCGCACGCATTGGGATCGCGACGATTGATCATGTCTGCGTCGTGCGCGTGCGCGGCGACGGCGACACCGTATTGTTGCTGTAGTACGTGATTCCCGCCGACGTGGTCGCTGTGATAGTGTGTGTTCACCACCAGCGCGAGTTGATCGGGCGGGACGCCGCCGTTCGTGAGCCAAGTTTCCAGATCTATGATGTCGCTGCCGAAGCCGGGATCGACGAGTACTGACGCCGGGCCGTGCAGCAGGATGGCGTTGGCACTCGGATACGGGCGTTCGAAGAAGGCGTGGAGGGGTTGGTGCCAGCGGGAAGTCACGATGATGGTCGAGCGGCGGGAGTGCGGATGTGTTTGATTCTTGCTTCGCGGCGTCATGGACCGCATCGGCATTGATTACCGGCGCCGCTGGAGTGTACTTCAGCCATAGTCGCATCTTCCAGCCAGCGAGGCCACGATGGCGATCTTCATGAAGCGGAAGGAAGGAGAGGCGCCGACTCCAGATACGTGCGCGCGGTGCGGCACAGATACCGGAGTCGTGCATCTTCACTTTACCGCCGCGCCGGACGCCACCGGCCGCGAAGCCGCGCTTCGCCCGGTGTGGCTATGTGAAGCATGCCAGGCCAGCGCGACCGGATCGCCGAAAACCAACTAGCCAAGGCACCTCCCGCGACCGCGGTCGGTGCCTCGACTCAAATCGGTCTGCGTCCTTGAATGACTCGCAGAATGATCGCAATCAGTGCGATAATCAGCAGAATGTGGATCAGGCCGCCCAGATTGAATGCGAAGTAGCCGAGGGCCCACAGAATGATGAGGATGATCGCGATAGTGTAGAGCATGGTCGTGTTGTTGAGGTCGCGACCAAAGAGGCAACTGTCGTTCCGCGGAGCTAAATTAGGCGGCCTCGAGCCTGGAGCTGATCATGACACCCGTCGGCAGCTACACCGTCACCGTGCAACAGGGCGCCCCGCGCGCGATCGCCGCGGTCTCCGCGCGCGTGACCGCGCGCCGCATCCCCGAGATGTTTCGCGTCTATCTCGACCAGGTCTACGCCGCCGCCCGCAGCGGCGCGCTGCACATCGATGGTCAGAACATCTTCGTCTATCGAACCGTCGCAGACTTGCCCGAGGAGATCGACGTCGATTTCGGCGTCGGCATCACGGCACCATTCGCTCCAACCGGATCCGTGCGAATGGTCGATCTCCCCACCGGCGAAGCCGCGATGACGATCCATCGCGGCGCATACTCCGGTCTGGGTGGCGCACACGCCGCGGTGCTCGCATGGTGCCGGACCAACGGACGATCCTTGGCCGGAACGAGCTGGGAGATCTACGGGCACTGGACGGAGAACGAGGCGCAGCTCGAGACCACCGTGTGTTATCTGCTGGCGCCGACAACTCGCTGAGGCGCGTGATGGCTTTCTTCAGTCCGTACTTCGCGACACGCCGCTGGCTCAGAATCGGACTTCCCGTCGCCGGCGCGGCGGCAGGAGTCGTCTTCAGCATCGCGCTGACCATCGCCGGGAAGATTGTGGGCGGCGCGCCCCCGGCCACGCTGCAGAACTACGCGATCAACGCGGCGTGGTTCGGTGGCCTCGCCGCGATCGTGAGTCCGACGGTCAGTTGGTCCGCGCTGCGCCGCGTTCCACTGTGGCGAACGGTGGTCGAACCACTCGCGCTCGCGGTTGCCGGGTGTGGGATCGCCGCAATTACTGGATCTGCAATACTATTTCTCATACTGCCGCCCGTCGCGCTGGTCGGCGATCTCTTCCGGCTCAGTCGCGCCTACCCCCAAGATCCGCTCGATGCGCTGGCAACGCCGGTGAATCCGGGAATCTTGACCGATCACACCAGCAAGCCGTAAACGACGCATGCTCAGTCCGAAGTTCGGCGTCGCAATCCTCACCCTGCTCGCCGCGCGACTCGTTGCACAGTCGCCAATTCCGCTCTCGAACGCGCACGTCCACACCGCGCTCGACATGATCAAAGCGGACAGCGCCTGGTCGCTTCAACAGCAGATCGAGCTGACGCAGATCCCCGCGCCGCCGTTCAAGGAGGCGGTGCGCGGCGCGGAGTTCAAGCGTCGGCTCGAAGCGCTCGGATTCACGAACGTTCGAACGGATTCGGTCGGGAACGTCATCGCCGAGCGGAAGGGAACCGGCGGCGGACCGACGGTGGTGATCGCGGGGCACCTCGACACGGTCTTTCCCGAAGGCACCGACGTCACGGTCAAGCACTCGGGGGGCAGGTTCTTGGCGCCGGGCATCGCCGACGACGGACGCGGGCTCACGACCGTGCTGACGATCGCCCGAGAATTCCAACGAGCAGAGGTCCAGACGAAAGGCACGATCTACTTCGTCGGCGACGTCGGCGAAGAAGGGGAAGGGAATCTGCGCGGCATGCGCTACCTGTTCGGCAACACGCTCAAGGGAAAGATCGACTACTTCGTCTCCGTCGACGGAAGCGGCCAGCAGATCGTGAGTCGCGCCGTCGGCAGCGACCGATACCAGATCTCATATAAAGGTCCGGGCGGCCACAGCTACGGCGCATTCGGCATCCCGAATCCAATCCACGCACTCGGCCGCGCCATCGCCGCGATCTCGGACCTTCAGGTCCCCACCGATCCGAAGACGACGTTCAACGTCGGCGTGATCAAAGGCGGGACGTCGGTCAACTCGATTCCATTCGAGGCGTCGATGGAAGTCGACATGCGCTCGGAGAGCGCGGCATCGCTCGCCGCGATCAACGAGAAAATTCTGCGCATTGCACACGAGGCGCTGGACGCCGAGAACGCGCGGTGGCCGGGCGTGCGCGCGGCGGCGGCAAAGCTGACGATGACCATCGACACGATCGGCATTCGCCCCACTGGCGGCCAGGCCGACAACGTACAGATCGTTCAAACCGCGCTGAGCGCCGCGCGAGCGCTCGGCTTTCAGTCGGAGACTGGAGCGTCGAGCACCGACTCGAACATTCCAATCAGCTTGTCGATTCCGGCGATTACGATCGGCGGCGGCGGGCAGTCGAGCGGCGCGCACTCGCTGGGTGAATCGTATGAGGACGGGCCGCGAGCATACATCGGCATTCAGTGGGCAGCGCTGATCGTAGCGGCGCTGGCCGGCGTGAACTGACGAGCCGCGCGGTCAGCGCACCAGCTTGTCCAGATCCTCTTTCCCGATGCCGACGTTCCACGGAATGAGCTCGTACTGCGCCATGCCGAACGTCACGTAGGGGTCGCCGTCGCGCACGCGATCGAGCGCGGCCACCACGTCGTCGTCCGGAACGTTGAGGAGCAGGATGCCGCCGGTGCGCGGATCCATCGGACCGGAGGCGATGAGGATTCCCTCATCCTTGAGATCGCGCAGATAGCCGCGGTGCTGCTCGGTGACGGCCAGGACTTCCTCGACCGGTCGCCGATACCGAATGATCGCGATCGCGTACATCAGGCAAATACCCCCTGTGCGTGTTGGACGCCGGCGACGAGTGCGTCGACGTCGGATTCCGTGTTGTAGACGTAGAATGACGCGCGGGCAGTCGCCGGGATGTTCAACCGGCGCATGAGCGGTTGCGCGCAATGATGGCCGGCGCGAACGCAGACCTGTCGTTCGTCGAGAATCGTCGCCAGATCGTGCGGATGAATTCCTTCCACGGTGAAACTCACCACGCCGCTGCGTTCGGCGGCCGGCGGTCCGTAGACGCGCACGCCGGTCATTTCCTGCAGGCGGTCGGTTGCAAGGGCCGTGAGCGTTTGCTCATGCTCGCGAACCGTGGTCATGCCGATTTTGCCGAGGTAGTCGCATGCCGCGGCGAGGCCGACTGCGTCGGCGACGTTGGGCGTGCCCGCCTCGAACTTGTGGGGCAGAGTATTCCACGTGCTGCGCTCATCGAAGACGTACTCGATCATGTCGCCGCCCATCTGATAGGGCGGCATTGCCTCGAGCAGGTCGCGTTTGCCAACGAGCACGCCGCAACCCATGGGGCCGAGCATTTTGTGCCCGCTGAACGCGTAGAAATCCACATCGAGTGCGTCGAGGTCGAGCGCGAGATGCGGCGCCGACTGCGCGCCGTCGCAGACGATCGCGGCGTTCGGCGCAGCGGAACGCGCAATGCCAATCAGCTCGGCCACCGGATTGATCGTTCCAAGCGCGTTCGACACATGGTTGAACGCGACGACTTTCGTCCGCGGCCCAACCAGCTCGGCGAATTGCTTCGTGTCGACGCGACCGTGCTCGGTGATCGGGCAGATGCGGAGCGTGGCGCCAACGGCGCTCGCCAACTGCTGCCACGGGACGAAGTTTGCGTGGTGCTCGAGACCCGTGATGACGATTTCATCGCCGTGCCCGACGTTCGCCCGACCCCACGCAGTCGCGACGAGGTTCAGCGATTCTGTCGTGCCGCGCGTGAAGACGAGACGGTCCGCATCGCCCACACCGACGAAGCGCGCGATTCGCTGCCGTGCGTCGTGATAGCGGTCAGTCGCCCGCGCCGACAGCTCGTATGCGCCGCGGTGCGGATTGGCGTTGTCGTGGGTGTAGTAATACGTGAGCGCGTCGATCACCGCGCGCGGCTTCTGCGATGTCGCGGCGGAGTCGAGATAGTGCAGGTCGGGGTTCCCGGCGAGCAGCGGAAAGTCGGAGCGCGGAGCGATCATTGGACGCGCGGACCGACGAGGATGCGGTTCGAGTCGATCTGTACCGGAAAGATCGGGAGCGGATCGTCTGCCGGACCGCGGCAGACCTGTCCGCTCCGGCAGTCGTAACGGGCGCCATGCCACGCGCACTCGAGCGTGCCATCCGGCCGCAGCGCGCCATCAGAGATCAAGAACGCCGCGTGTGTGCAGATGTTGCTCGCGGCGCCGATCGATCCCTGATAGTTGTAGAGGCATATTTCAGCGCCATCGGCGCGCGTCACCGCGACGAGCGCACCCTCCGGTACATCCGCGACGTCGGCAAGATGCTCGTATCCGCGTTCGGTGGCGGTCACTTGTCGTCGCTGAGGGCCGAGTGGAGCGCGTGCCAAGCAAGGCTCGCGCATTTGACTCGCATCGGGAAACGTGACACGCCGCCGAGCGCACGAAGCGATCCGAGGTCCGTCTGCTCGGATTCAGGTAGCGCGCCGGTGACGAGATCGTGCACGCGCTCGAACAGCGCTTCCGCTTCGTCGCGGGTCTTGCCCTTGACCGCCGCCGTCATGAGTGAGGCGGATGCTTTCGAGATCGCACATCCTTCGCCCTTGAAGCTGATGTCACTCACCCGGTCGCCGTCGAACTTCACCCACAGTACGAGCTTGTCGCCACAGAGTGGATTGTTGCCCGGCACCGTTCGCGTGGCGTCGGTCATCTCGCGGAAGTTGCGCGGCTTCCGGTTGTGCTCGAGAATGATTTCCTGATAGAGCGCGTCGGTGTTGCTCACACGAAACGCTCGAGCGACATCCGCTCCAGGCTCTCGCGGATCTCGTCGACCTCGATCGTCTCCAGCACGTCGGCGGCGAACGCGTAGGTCAGCAGGCGGCGCGCGAACGCATTGTCGATGCCGCGGCTCTTGAGATAGAACAACGCCGTGGCGTCGATCTGGCCGATGGTCGCGCCGTGCGTGCACTTCACGTCGTCGGCAAAGATCTCGAGTTGCGGCTTGGTGTCGACGTGCGCGGTGTCCGACAGCAGCAGCGTCTTGTTCGTCTGCTTGCCGTCCGTCTTCTGCGCGATCGGATGGACGTACACCTTGCCGTTGAACACGCCGTGCGAGCGTCCGTCGAGCACGCCCTTGTACAGCTCGCGGCTGAACGTGTTCGGCTGCGCGTGAATGACCTGCGTTTGGTGATCGGAGACCTGCTCGTCTTCGATCATGTAGAGACCGTTGAGCGTGGCGCCCGATCCCTCGCCGTTCAGCCGCGTGTAAATGTTCGAGCGCGAGAGTGCGCCGCCCATGGCCAGCGAGAACGACATGTAGTGGCTGTCGCGCGCCTGCTCGACTTCGATCGTACCGACGTGAAACGCTCGGCTCGCTTCGCGCTGAATCTTGAAGTGCCGCAGCGTCGCACCTTCGGCGAGCGACACTTCGGTCACCGCGTTCGTCAGGTACATCGCATCCACGGTCGACACGTAGCTCTCGACGATCGTCGCTTTGGAATGGCGGCCGACGAGTATGAGATTCCGCGGATGCATCATCCCCTTCGCCGCGTTGGCGTCGGTGACGAACAGCAGATGAATCGGCGTGTCGACCTCAGTGTTCTTCGCGATCTGTACGACGGCGCCATCGTGCAGGAACGCGCCATTCAGCGCGGTGAAGCTCTGGTTCGTCGAGTCGGCAATCGTTCCAACACGGTCGACGACCGGCACCGTGTCCCACGCCGACGCCAAATCCTGCACTTCAACGCCGGCAGGCAACGCTCCGCAATCTGAAAGCTCCGGCGCAAAGCGACCGTTCACGAACACAACGGTGCTCCACCCTGTGGCGCCGAAGGTGAACCGAGTCAGCTCGTCGCGACGCACATCGCCACTCTCCGCCGCCAGCAGCACAAACTCCTGCTCGGCGATGGGCGACACGCTCGTGAAGTGCCAATCCTCGTTCTTGCGCGTGGGGAAGCCAAGCGCCGCGAAGCGCTCGAATGCCGCGCGCCGAGCCGACTGTACCATCTCGGGTACCGTCGTCTCGGACATCAGCCGGTCGAACGCGCCGACAAATGCTTCGGCCGCGCTTCCGCTCACTACCGGAGACGTCACGCCGCTGCTCCGCCTGGATGTGTGACCCAGTCGTACCCCTTTTCCTCGAGCTCGAGCGCCAAGTCCTTGCCGCCCGACTTCAAGATGCGGCCGTTCGCCAACACGTGCACGAAGTCGGGCACGATGTAGTTGAGCAAACGCTGATAGTGCGTGACGACGATCGTCGCGTTGTCCGGTCGCTTGAGCTGATTCACGCCGTTGGCCACGATGCGCAGCGCATCGATGTCGAGGCCGGAGTCTGTCTCGTCGAGAATCGCCAGACGCGGCTCGAGCACGGCCATCTGCAAGATCTCGTTTCGCTTCTTCTCGCCACCAGAAAAGCCGGTGTTGACCGAGCGATTGAGCATGGCCGTGTCCATCTCGACGAGCGCGAGCTTCTGCTCCATCAGGTCGGCGAATTCGAGCGGATCGACTTCCTCTTTCCCCTGCGCCTTGAGCTTTTCGTTGTAGGCCGCGCGGAGAAAGTACGCGTTCGACACGCCGGGGATCTCGATCGGATACTGGAACGCCAAAAAGACGCCCGACTGTGCGCGCACTTCCGGCTCCATCGATAGCAGATCCTGTCCGTTGTACGTCACCGATCCACCCGTGACTTCGTACGCGGGGTTTCCGGCGAGCACCTGCGCCAATGTGCTTTTCCCGGAACCGTTCGGGCCCATAACCGCATGCACAGATCCGGCGTCCACAGTCAGGCTGAGTCCGCGAAGAATCGGCTTATCGGCTACTCTAGCTTCCAGGTCCTTAATAACGAGCAAACTCATTCTGAATTCTCTAGGTCTCTGGTCTCGGGTCTGAGGTCTCGGGAGTGAGCAGTATCCTCAGACCAGAGAGCAGAGACCAGAAGTATTTAGTAAACAACGATCGCGATTAGTCCTACCCAACACTTCCTTCCAACGTGATCCCGAGCAGTGCCTGCGCTTCCAGCGCAAACTCCATCGGCAGCTCCTTGAACACTTCCTTGCAGAAGCCGCTCACGATCATCGACACCGCCTGCTCGGCGCTCAGCCCACGCTGCTTCAGATAGAAGATCTGATCTTCGCCGATCTTGGACGTCGATGCCTCGTGCTCCACGATCGCCGAGTTGTTGCCAACTTCGACGTACGGGAACGTGTGCGCGCCGCAGCGATTGCCCACGAGCATCGAGTCGCACTGCGTGTAGTTGCGCGCGCCGTCGGCCTTGGGCAGCACCTGCACGCGGCCGCGATACGAATTGTTTCCCTCGCCGGCCGAGATGCCTTTCGATACGATCGTGGAGCGCGTGTTCTTGCCGATGTGGATCATCTTCGTGCCCGTATCGGCCTGCTGCTTGTTGTTCACTACGGCCACGCTGTAGAACTCACCGACAGCGTTGTCGCCCTGCAGAATCACGCTCGGATACTTCCACGTGATGGCCGAGCCGGTCTCTACCTGCGTCCACGATATCTTCGCGTTCTTCGCGGCCTTGCCCCGCTTCGTCACGAAGTTGTAGATGCCGCCTTTGCCTTCCTTGTCGCCGGCATACCAGTTCTGCACGGTCGAGTACTTGATCGTCGCGCCCTCGAGCGCCACGAGCTCTACCACCGCCGCGTGCAACTGATTCGTGTCGCGCTTGGGCGCCGTGCAACCCTCGAGGTAGCTCACGTATGAGCCCTCGTCGGCCACGATCAACGTGCGCTCGAACTGGCCGGTGTCGCCGTTGTTGATGCGGAAGTACGTCGACAGCTCGACCGGGCAGCGCACACCTTTGGGGATGTAGACGAACGAGCCGTCCGAAAACACCGCGCCGTTCAGCGCCGCGAAGAAGTTGTCGCTCGACGGCACCACGTCGCCCAGATATTTCCGCACGAGCTCGGGATGCTCGCGCACCGCCTCGCCGAACGAGCAGAAAATGATGCCGTGCTTCGCCAGCTCGCTGCGCATCGTCGTGCCGACCGACACCGAATCGAAGATCGCATCGACAGCGACGCCCGCGAGCACTTTCTGCTCGTATAACGGAATGCCGAGCTTCTCGTACGTCTTCAGTAACTCGGGATCGACGTCGTCGATGCTGCCGAGTGGCGTCTTGGTCTTGGGCGCGGAGTAGTAGCTGATGGCCTGATAGTCGATCGGACCGTAATGCACGTTGGGCCAATGCGGCTCCTTCATCGACTGCCAGCGACGAAACGCCTTGAGACGCCACTCCACCATGAACTCCGGCTCGTTCTTCTTTGCCGAAATCGCGCGGATGACGTCCTCGTTCAAGCCGGCGGCCATCGTGTCCGACTCGATGTCGGTCACGAAGCCGTGCTGATACTCTCGGCTAATCAGGGTCTCGATCGAACTGCTCATGTAAGCTCCACGTAGCTGCGCGTTGCTGCGCGAAAATCGCGGCCGTCGGCGCGTTCGGAAATGTGCGACGGTCGTCCGGGTGCGCGGCGCAACTCGTTTTCGTTGAATCGCTTGCGGCGTCATGCATCCGACGCGAAATGGCCGGCCCCGGCGCGAACGCAGGCAGGGTCAGCCAAGCACGATAAAATTAGTCGGGATTTGGGTTCGGGGGCTAGTGGCCCGCCGATTGGACCATCAAACGGCTCAGTGGCCGACGAACCGCCAGGCCACGATTCCGGCGATCACGACCACCAGGATGCCGACGATCACTTTCCATGACAGGACCGGCGCCGGCGGCTGCACGGCTCGGACCGACGATTCCATGGTCGACCGCGGGACGACCACCGTCGGCAGCGTGGCGGTCTCATCGTTCAGGTCGAGCCCGGCGCCTTCGACGCTGACATCGGGCGGAACCTCCCGGACGAAGCGATAACTCCCGTACGCGACCTCGATCCGGTCGCCGTCCCGCAAGAGCCGCGGACCCCGCATCGCAGCGCCGTTCAAAGTGGTTCCCGCCGACCCCATCGTGTGCAGTGCGAACCCACCCGCCTCGCGCCGAATCTCGGCGTGAAAGCGCGACGCCCGCGGATCGCGCAGAACGATCCCATTCGAGGCATCGCGGCCGAGCGTGGTCGACCGGTTCACCAGGTGATGCGCCGATTTCCGCTGGTCGTCGACCAAATACCCGTCGTCGGCCGACTGACCGGCGACAGCGTCGGTGGTGCGCGGTTCGTCATCGCTATAGATGAACCGACCCTGCCCGGCCGCGACGACGTCGCCGTCGTGGAGCAAATAGTACGTCCCGGGCAGTTGGCGATCGTTCACGACCACGACGACGTCGGGCGTACACGCCTTGATCGAGACATTGAGCCCGTGCACAGTGAGCATGAAGTGTCGCGGCATCAGATCGGCCGTCGACACCCGCCAGTCAGCGTCCGCGCCGCTGCCGATGACGAGCTCGCCGTCGCGCAGCTCGCGGGTCTGGGTGCCGAACGCGAGCCAGCTCATTGTGCCAGTTCTCTAATGATCTGCCGGATCAACGAGCCAGCGAGATCCACCTTGTACCCATTCCCCGACAGCGGCTTCGCGTCATACAACGCACGCTCGGCAAGCGTCGACACCGTGTCCTCATCGAGATTGCCCGACGCCACATCCTCCTCGATCGACGAGTTCACTCGCCATGGCCGCGGTGCCACCCCGCCGAGTACGATGCGCACGTCGCCGTTGGTTTGCTTGCAGCCGGCGATGCTGACGAGCGCAAAATCCCACGCTTCACGCTGCATGAGTTTGTGATAGCGCTGCGTGCCGCCGCGGGACTCGGGCGGCAGCAATACCGCGGACACGAATTCGTCCGGCGCAAGCACCGTCTCCTGCTCCACTTGCTCGCTCGGCAGCACGTAAAAATCCGCCAGAGCGACCTCGCGCCGCGTGCCGACCGATGCAAGCTCCACTCGCGCGTCGAGGGCCATCAGCGCCACGGCAGGGTCGGACGGATGCACGGCGTAGCACGGTCCAGCATCGAGAATCGCGAGGTACGTGTTCTCGCCATGCTCGGCGGGACACGAGCTGCCGCCGCTCTTGAGACATGGTACGCCGCGCCGGAAATACCAGCAGCGCGGCCGCTGACACAGATTGCCGCCGATGGTGCCCATGTGGCGCAGCGCCGGAGTTCCCACGACGTCGCATGCAGCGGCGAGCGCCGCGAAATCCTCGCGAATTAGCGCGTTGTGGGTGATGTCGGCGATCCGCGCCGATGCGCCAATTCGCACAGTACCGTCGTCGAGCGCGGCGATCGTTGCGCTGTCGGGAATCGTCCGCAGATCCACGACCAAATCCGGCCGAGTGATCTCCTCGGCGATCGTGACGAGCAGGTCGGTACCGCCGCCGAGCGGGATGGCGCCTGGTTGATCGAGCTGCTGCGCCGCGTCTTCAATGGATGCGGCGCGCCGGTAGAGGTACGGATGGGTCACAGATATAACAAAGGCGGGACCGTCCGGTCCCGCCATGGGTGTGGCGATTCTTGGTTGCAGCCGCTCAGGTCAGGGCGCGTCGCCCGATCCTTCGCCGTGCCACGTGACATCCGTGGGGTGCTTGTACGTCTGCTTGTGGATGTACGTCACACTGGCGATGCAAATGATCACGAGCGCGATGACGACTCCGGCAGCGCCCCAACCGCCGTTGGTGTCCGCGGGCGAATAGCGATCGACGTGTTCACTCGGCTCGTGCATCACAATCCTCTTCGGTCGATGTTTCCGTGAGACGGGAATATAGTAAGTTGGCCGGTGTGGAACAGTCCCGAGCCCCCGTCGCCGCGTCCGCCGCCAGCCGCTGGAGTCGCTTGGCGGCGCACTTGTCTGATCCGGTCGACGGCGCGTCCATCGCCTTCTTTCGTATTGCCTTCGGGTTGATCCTGGTTTGGGAGACGACCCGGTACTTCAGCAAAGGCTGGATTGCGCGGTATTTCATCCAGCCGCGCTTCCATTTCACGTTTTACGGATTTGGATGGGTGCATCCGTGGCCCGGCGCTGGGATGTACATCCACTTCGCGGTGCTGGGGATTCTTGCGCTGTGCGTGGCGCTCGGCGTCTGGTATCGCTTTTCCAGCGTGTTGCTCTGGCTGGCGTTCACCTACGTCTTCCTGCTCGACGAAGCGCGCTATCTCAATCATTTCTACGCGGCGTCGCTGTTCGCATTTCTGTTGGCGGTGATTCCCGCGGATGCGGCGCTTTCGGTGCCTGCGTGGCTGAGTCGACGGCGTGGGTTGCCGCGGCAGTGCACAGTGCCGCGATGGAGCCTTTGGCTGCTGCGTGCGCAGGTCGGTCTGATCTACTTTTTCGGCGGTGTCGCCAAGATCAATCCCGACTGGGTGCACGGCGAACCGATGCGCTCGTGGCTGATCGAGAGCGCCAACGTGCCGCTCATTGGTTGGATCGTGCGGCACCAGCTCGAGTTGTACCTGTTCAGCTACGGCGGGTTGTGCTTCGATCTGCTCGTGACGCCGGCGTTGCTCTGGCGCCGCACGCGCCCGTTCGCGTTTGCGGCGGCGATCGTATTTCACGTGCTCAACTCGCAGTTATTCGCGATCGGGATTTTTCCGTGGATGATGCTGGCGGCGACGACGTTGTTTTTCGATCCGGATTGGCCGTGTAGGCTGGTGGAACGGTGGAAGGGTGGAACGGTGGAACGGGCGGAAGCGGAACGGACCCAAGACTGTCATCCCGAGCGGAGCGAGGGATCTAGCCGGGCGACACGAGATTCCTCGTCGCTCCGCTCCTTCGGAATGACAGCCCTCGCTGTCTACCTCCTTCTCCAGATCCTCATTCCGCTCCGGCACTTCGTCTATCCGGGCAATGTGAGTTGGACCGAAGAAGGCCACCGCTTCTCGTGGCAGATGAAGCTGCGCGAAAAAGACGGCACGTCGCGCTTCTTCGTGACGGACACGCGAACGGGCGCGACCACAGTCGTCGAGCCGGAGACGATTCTCGAGAGCTGGCAGGCCGCGAAGATGGCGACGCGGCCCGACATGATTCTGCAGTTCGCGCACTATCTCGCGCGCGAACGAGCGCGACAGGGTGAAACGGTCCAGGTGCGCGCTCAGTCGACGGTGTCACTCAACGGTCACGAATCGCGGCAGCTCATCGATCCGACAGTGGATCTCGTGGGGCAGCATCGCACACTCTGGCCCGCGCCGTGGATCATGCGTGGCGCTGGCGTGTCTGATGTGCCTGATGTGCTTGCACCCGCGCCGAACGACACTTCGTCCGGAATCGGTAAAACATTACCCGAGTAACAACCTTTGCGGCGAATTCCGGTGTCTCATGGGGTGAGCGGGACGTATGTTGACGTACCCCGCTGGATCATGACACTGACGTGACCGTTCTCCGAGACGAGCTACAGCGTACGCTAGGGACGTCGTTCACTCTCGACCGCGAGCTTGGCGGTGGCGGGATGTCGACGGTGTTCGTTGCGCACGACAATGCGCTCGGTCGCACCGTGGTCGTGAAGGTGTTGCCGTACGAGCTCGCGGCAACGGTCTCGGTGGATCGCTTCAAGCGCGAGATCATGCTCTCCGCGGCGCTGCAGCATCCGCACATCGTACCGGTGCTGAGCGCCGGCGAGACAGACGGCCTGCCGTTCTTCATCATGCCGTTCGTCGAAGGCGAATCGCTGCGCGTGCGACTGTCGCGCGGTCCGCTCTCAGTGCGCGAGGCCGTGAGCATTCTCAAAGACGTCGCGCGGGCGCTCACGTACGCCCATGGTCGCGGCATCATCCATCGCGACATCAAGCCCGACAACATCCTCTTGTCGTCTGGCTCGGCGACCGTCACCGACTTCGGCGTGGCCAAGGCGTTGTCTGCGTCGCGCGAAGGAACACGCGCGCAGCCGACGAACACTCGCAATGGAACCATCACGCTCGTCGGGACGTCGATCGGCACCCCCGCGTACATGGCGCCCGAGCAAGCTGCCGGCGATCCGCTCACCGACCACCGCGCCGATCTCTACGCGCTTGGCATCGTTGGCTACGAGATGCTCGTCGGCACGCCGCCGTTTCACGGTCGCGCGCCGCAGCAGTTGCTCGCCGCGCAGCTCACTGAGCTGCCGTCGCCGATCGGCACGCGACGGTACGACGTGCCCGCCGCGCTCGCCGATCTGATCATGCGCTTGCTCGAGAAGGATCCGAACAAGCGTCCGCGCACCGCCGCGGAGGTGACGCGCGCGCTGGAAGATCCCTCGGTGGTGAGCGGCACGTTTGCGTCGGCCCCGCTGCCGCGACAGCAACGGCCGAAGCGTGTGCTGTGGGCGCTCGCCGGCGCGGGAATACTCGCGTCGGTCGCCGCGGGCGGCGCGTGGTACTCGAATCGTCGCGTTGGTGCTCCGGCGGCGGGCGCGCCCGCGAGCGTCGCCGCGACAACGGCCAACAAGTCGATCGCCGTGATGCCGCTCGTCAACATCAGCCGCGATACGAGCGACGCGTACTTCGCCACGGGAATGACGGCCGAGGTGATCAATGCACTGAGCCGGATTCCGGGGCTGCGGGTTGCGTCGGGCAGCGATGGAGTCGCGCGCGACCAGGCAGGAAATCCCACCGACATCGGGAAGGCGCTCAACGTCAACATGGTGTTGTTCGGTACAGTGCAGCGTGACAAGGATCGCTTGCGCGTCACTGCGCGGCTCGTGAACACCGCGGACGGACTCACTGTGTGGTCCGACATGTTCGAACGCGACGTGAAGGACATCTTCAAGGTGCAGGACGACATCTCGAGTGCGATCGTCGCGGCGATCTCGCCGGAGTTGTCGGCGGCGGCTGCCGCGTCGGCCACAGCGGTTGCGTCGGCGCCGGCCGATCACGGAACGAGCGATCTGCAGGCGTACGATCTGTATCTGCGCGGCAGCTACTTCTTCGAGAAGCGCGGCGAAGCCGGCCTGCGTCGGGCGCTGGACTATTTCAAGCAAGCGGTGGCGAAGGACTCGACGTTTGCGCGAGCGTACACGGGCATCGCCAACGTGTACTCGCTGCTGCCGCTCTATGCGAATGTTCGCATGGACTCGGTGGCGCCGTTGGCGTTGGTCGCCGTAAACCGTGCGATCGCGTTGGACAGCACGCTGCCTGAGGCATTCGCGTCGCGCGCGACGCTGCTGCAGGCGAGCTGGCGGTGGTCGGAGGCCGAGGCCGACTATCAACACGCGATTCGTCTCGACCCGAACAATGCGACGGCGCATCAATGGTATGGCGAGCTGCTGCTCATTCTTGGCCGTGCGCCGGAAGCGCGGGCGGAGTTGAAGCGTGCGACGGAGCTCGATCCGTTGTCGCCGGTCATCGCCGGGTCGTACGGGTTGGCGCTCGCCGCGGGCCATGCGTCGGATTCGGCGATCGTCGCGGCGAAGCGCGCCGTGGATCTCGACTCCACCTCGGTGGCGACGCGTTTCATGCTCGGCTCCGTCTACGTCGAGGCGGGCCGACTGCCCGATGCCGTGCGCGAGCTCGAGGCTGCGGTGAAGCTCGACAGCACGACAGTGCAGGCGCAGGGATTGTTAGGATATGCATATGCTAAAACTGGTAATGCCGCCCGCGCCACGGCGATTGCCAGGCACCTCGAGACCGGCATTGGGCAGGTCGCCGGCAGCGCGGCCGCCGCGGCTCGCGTCTACTTGGGATTGGGCGACAACGCGCGTGCGCTGACGCTGCTCGAGCGCGCGCTGGCGAATCACGACGCCTTCTATTCGAGCGAATCGTTGAGCGAGAGCTACTTCGATCCGGTGCGCACCGACCCGCGTTTCAAGGCGATTCTGTCGAAGGCCGGTCTGGCAAAGTGACCCGTATACGGCGCACGCATTGATTGTGTTTGCGTCGCCGCGAGCGGTTTTCTATCCAGGATTTTGGATCCAAAAAAATAAGAAAACTGGTAATTGACGCTGTCGACAGAAATGTGTACACTGGCGATACGTGACTGATCGTAACCCGCGGCCACCCCAAGGGAGATCGACGATGTTGCCAGGACAGCGGTCGAGGAACGCAGGACCGGGAGCGATTTGCGCGGCGCTCGTGCCGCTATTGCTCGCAGGATTGGCGGCAACCGCCGGTGCGCAGCGCGATTCGGTGCCTCGTGCCGCGCCGCTGGATACGTCGATGATGGCGCGACCCGTCACGGCGGCCAGGGCCGAAGCGTCGGGCGTCAAATTGCTTGGCGTCTTCGACGCCACGACCGGAGACTGGATCTCCGGCGCGACAGTTCGCGATACACTCGGGGATGAAGTCGCCACTTCGGCTCTCGGCATTGCCGCGCTCAACGTGCTGTCGCCGTTGGCGAACCAGTACATGTTAGAGATTCGGAAACAGGGCTACGCGCCGGCGCACTTCAAACTGCGCGCCGACACGGCGGCCGAATTTCTCGTCTCGCTCGAGCCGAACCCACTCGGAGGCACTCTGCTCGCGACGACGGTCGTGACGGCGGAGCGCAAACTCGTCGCAGATCCCGGACTGCGAGAAGGGTTCATCTACCGATGTGGAACCGGCCTGCTTTCGTGTGTCGGGCGCGCCGACTTGGATAAGCACAAGACCGGATACTTGGACAACTTTCTCGATCACGTAGACGGTGTGGAGCGCGACTGCACGGCGCTGTCGGACCGGACTGAGCTCGCCGGCCGCAATGCCGGTGCTCCGCCCCCCGCCGTGCATCCGGGCGGTTCGGCGGCGAGCGGAAGTTGCCCCGTCAGAATGATTGCGCTCGCGGGGTTCTCGCACCTGTGCAGTCCGACCTTCTTCGTGAACGGCTTCGAGTGGTCCAAGCTCGGCGGAGTTTCACAGTCCGACCTCGACCAGATGTTGAGCGCGGCGACGATCGACGGAATCGAGGTCTATCTCCCGGGGCATCCCGCACCGCAACGCTTTGATTCGGGCGCGCTGACCGGCTGCGGTTCGGTCGTGATCTGGACTCGAGGTACAAAAGTGCCTCCACTGAAGCACTTACCCCCGCCGGTGGTCAGCGACACTGCGCACAAGGGCTCATCGCGATGAGACACACTTCATTCACGACGCTCATGCTCGGGTTGCTCGTGGCCGGCAGCCCTCGCGCGGCCATCGCGCAGCGCGACACCACCGCCAAATCCGCTTCGCGCGACAGCGCGAGCGCCAACGTCCCGGTCGCGACCATCGCGCAGGCCGAAGCGTCCGGCATCAAACTCCTCGGCATCTCGGACGCAAACACCGGCGGCTGGATCGACCACGCCACCGTCCGCGATACGCTCGGCGACGAAACACTGACGTCCGACATCGGCGTGGCCGCGCTCAGCGAGCTCCGTCCGCTCATGGGCTATTACATGCTCGAGGTGCGCAAGCCCGGCTACACGCCGCAGCGGTTCAAGCTCAAGGCCGACACCTCCGAGGAGTTTCTCGTCTCGCTGACGCCGAATCCACTCGGTCAAGCGACGGTGTTGCCGGCCATGACGACGACGGCCGCGATGCAATCGTTGGAGCGGGATCCCGGTTTGCGCCAAGGCTTCTTCACGCGATGCCAGTCGGCCTTTGCGGCGTGCGTTGGGCCCAAAGATGTCGAGCTCCGGCCGACCGAACAGCTCGAGGGTCTGGTCGCGAACACGCACGGTATCACGATCAAATGTCCCACCACGCGCGGCCCGGGAGACGACGCGACCTGCCTGATCAAGATGTTGAGCTGGCCAATACTCCCGGGTTCGAAGCCCGTCCCAGATGGACTTTGCAACCCGACGTTTTTCTTGAACGGTCGCGAGTGGTCGGCGCTTGCCGGCGGAAGTCAGCAGCAGCTCAATCAGTTCGTGGTGCCGGCGAACATCGACGGCATCGAGATCTATCTGAGCGGCCAGCCGCGTCCCATTCGGTGGGCGGTTCCCAACAGCAATTGCGGCGCGATCGTGATTTGGACGCATTAGCTGCTGGACGAGGATCGTCCCTGTTGCGCCGTCGCAACATTCGCTGTGCCATCCAGAAGATAATCCTACGGGGGATCTGCAATGTTGCTACTACAGCTGTCGTGTCGCGTAGGCAGCATGCAGGTTCGGATGGCCCTGGTGCCGATTCTACTGGCGGCGTCCGCGGCAACCGCCGGCGCACAGCGAGATACACTGGCGAAGTCTGCGACACCAGACACGGTGTCCGCGACGCAACCCGTGACGGTGGCGGGAGCCGAAGCGGCAGGGATGAAGCTTCTCGGCGTGTTCGACGCCACGACTGGCGAGTGGATTCATGGTGCAACCGTCCGAGACACGCTGGGGGACCAAACCGTCACCTCAGACGTCGGCGTTGCCTCGCTGGAAGTGCTGTCCCCGTTGCTTCGCGTCTACATGTTGGAGATTCGGAAGGAAGGCTACGCGCCGGCGCATTTCAAATTGCGGGCGGACACCGCCTCGGAGTTTCTCGTATCGCTGACGCGGAATCCACTCGGGCAAGCGAAGTCACTGCCGGGCATGGTGACGACAGCGCGTCAGTCGCTGAACGAGGATCCAGGTCTGCGCGAAGGATTCTTCAAGCGATGTCAGTTGGCGCCCGACGTCTGCATTGGGCGAAGGATTCTCGACGCGCATCCCACAGGCCACCTCGCTGATGTCGTCGGCAATCTTCCGGGTATCCGTCGCGCCTGCCCCCCGGAGCGCTCGCTCACGGCCTGTTGGTTCCAGATGCTGAAGTTTCCAATCGAGCCGTATCCGAACGAGCACTGCATCCCGACGTTCTACCTGAACGGCAACGAATGGGCAGCGTTGGGTGGCCAGACTCAGGCGCAATTGGATCAGTTTTTCGTGCCGGAACACATCGAGGGCATAGAGGTCTATCTGAGTGGGCAACCTCGGCCGCTTCGTTGGACCATTCCAGGTAGTTCCTGCGGGGTCGTTGTAATCTGGACGCGATGAGTCTGACACAGAGACCCAACAGAGAACTGTCGATGTCGCCATCACAGTTGTCATGTCGCGCAAGGCCGGGAATAGCTCGGATGGTTCTCGCGTCGATGTTGATCGCGGCATTGGCAGCGACCGCCGGTGCGCAGAGCGACTCCTCCGTCAAACCCGTTTCACGCGACTCCGCGGCCGCCAGCGCACCGGCTGCAACCATCGCTCAGGTCGAAGCGGCGGGCATCAAACTTCTCGGCATCTCGGACGCGGCAACCGGCAACTGGATCGACCACGCCACTATCCGCGACACGCTCGGCAACGAAACGGTGACGTCGGCGATCGGCGTAGCCGCACTCAGCGAGCTCACGCCCGTCATGGGGTACTACATGTTCGAGGTGCGCAAACCGGGTTACACGCCGCAACGGTTCAAGCTCAAGGCCGATACCTCGGAGGAATTCCTCGTTTCGCTGACGCCGAATCCGCTTGGGCGGGCGACTGCGCTTCCCGCCGTCATTACGACGGCAGCGCGAATGAGGCTGGAACTGGACGTCGGTGCACGTGAAGGGTTTTTTGCGCGCTGCGCAACTGGTTTGGTGGGGTGCATGGGGCGAGCTCAATTGGACCCGCGTCCGACCGAGAGAATCGGCGAACTGCTCGAACACGTACTCGGAATGACCCTCCGGTACGTCCCCAAAGTGGGCTATGTCACCCAAATGCGCATGGCGTTTCCAACCCGAACGCAGACGTATTGCGATCCCACGTACTACCTCAACGGCTTCAGATGGTCTCCACTCGGCGGACAAGCCGAGTACGGACTTCCGGCGTCTCTCAGCGCGAAGACCATCGACGGAATCGAAGTCTATTTGAGCGGAATGCCGTTGCCGACTCGATGGGCCGATCCAGGCACGAATTGCGGGGTGGTTGCTATCTGGACCCACTAAGGGACGGGAACCGACGACGGCCTTTCATGCGGTGCACCCGGATGTTCGTAATCGGCGCGCTCATTGCCGGAGTACCCGGCGTAGTCGCGGCTCAGCGTGATACGAGCGCTGCGCCTCCGCCGCACGACACCGGAAGCGCCGCCATCTCGTTTGTGAATGCTGCGCAAGCCGAGGCCGCGGGTGTCAAGCTACTTGGCGTTATGGATGCGAGCACTGGCAACTGGATCGGGCGTGCGACGGTCCGAGACACACTCGGAAATGAGCTCGTCACGTCCAACATCGGCGTCGCCGCTTTGAATCTGCTCCAGCCGGTGATGGGCTATTACATGCTCGAAGTGCGCAAGGCCGGCTACTCACCCCAGCAGATCAAGCTCGAGGTCGACACGGCTGCGGAATTCTTGGTTTCGCTGACGCCGAATCCGCTTGGCCAAGCCACGGCTCTTCCCGCAGTCGTTACGACGGAGCGTCGAATGGTACTGGACCGAGATGCGGGTGCGAGGGCGGGTTTCTTCAATCGATGCTCGACGGGTCAGGTGGATTGCGTGGGACGAAAAGAGTTGGACATGCACCCCACTGAGACCATTGGTGTGTTGGTCGGAGGGAAAAAAGGCGTGACATGTGTCTACACGCCCGAAACACCATGTCACGTGCGGATGCGCTCAGCACTGCCGGACGGTCCGGGCACTCAGTATTGCGATCCGACGCTCTTCCTGAACGGAATGAAGTGGATAAACGGTCAAGGGGCGCTCGAGCGACTCGTCAACCCGTCCGTCATCGACGGAATCGAAGTGTATCTGGCGGGAGCTCCGATTCCGGGGCGGTACTACGATCCGGGAGGCACCAAACCCAAATGCGGCGCAGTGGTGATCTGGACGCATTGACCTCCGCAACCTTCGCGCGGTGTGATCGTCAACTGGTTGATGCGCACTACTTCGCTCTTCTTGATCACGGCCGCCATCGCACTCGGCGCATGCAGTCGCCCGGTGCTGTACTACCCGGTGGCGGGGAATTATCCGGCGCCTGCACCGGCGCCGAAGGTTGCAGCCGCTGCTCCCGTCGCCGTTCCGGTTCCCAGTGTACCGAGCGCAGCCGGGGCGACGGACGCCGAGTATCTCGCTGATCGTCATTTGCTCCTGCCAGTGGCCGGCGCGAACATGGCCAAGGTCGAGGACTCGTTCACCGACGGTCGTGACGGCGGGCGAACACACAACGCCATCGATATTCTCGCGCCGCGAAACACGCCGATCCTCGCCGCAGACGACGGCAAGATTCTCCGCATGTCGTCCAACAACCTCGGCGGCATCACGATGTACACTGTCGATCCAAGCAACCGGCTCGTGTACTACTACGCGCACATGGATCACTACAACGACGCCATGTCGCCCGGCAAGGCAATCGTGAAAGGCGATACGCTCGGCTTCGTCGGCACCACGGGCGACGCGCCGAAGGACACGCCGCATCTGCACTTCCAAGTCATGCGCTGGCCGGCCGACGGCAAGTACTGGAACGGCACGCCCATCGACCCGTATCAGGCACTCGGCGGCGTCGAGCGCGCGGCGCGCGGCAAACACGATTCCGGTCAGCCGTACGACAACTGACCGTTGTAGCTTCTGTGCATGCCACTCTCATCCAAAGAGCGCGCCGCCCTTCGCGGTGAAGCGCAGAAGCTGAGCGCCACCGTTCACATTGGGCAGCACGGCCTCACCGACGCCGTGCGCGAAACTGTCGACGACGCGATCCGCACGCACGAGCTGGTGAAGATTCAATTCACCAAGAACGCCGACGTCACCGTGAAGGAAGCCGCCAACGATCTCGCGACGAAGTTGCACGCCGACGTCGTACAGGTCATCGGCAAGACCGCCACGCTCTATCGCGAGAACCCCGAGCTCAAGCGAAAAGACGGCGTTCCGCCCTGGCGTAAGTAGTTACCTACTCAGGCGCTGTCACAGCGCCCGTGCGACCTCGCACCCGGACTTGGTCACTCGCGGCCGCACGTCGGCGACTGCTTTGCGACGGCCGACTTGCACAGGCAGCCAGCGATACTCGTCTTTGAGCTCGACGGCCACGAGATACTGTCCCGGCGGAACATTCTCGAACGCATAGCTGCCGTCATCGCCGCTCGGCACCTGCTTCAACGCGAGCGTCTCAATGAGCGTCGACGGCACCGGCGGCGGCTCCGACGAGACGCTCGCCGCCGAGTCGTGATAGAGCAGCATCGTGGCGCGCAGATCGGCGACGCGCTTGGCGTCGCGCCGACCCAATAGCTCGTCGTGCAGCGAGTCCGTGTACGCCGCCGAAACATTCGTCAGCCGCTGACGCTCGGCATTTGCCTGCGTCGTCAGCTCCGCGGCGCCGAGTGCGGGGCACACCGCCTTGAGCGCCGAGGCTGTTTCGGACGTTGCCGCGAGCAGATAGACGGCGTGTCCAGTCACCGGGACGGCAGGGTCGCCGTCGGTACCGAGCACTCGGCCTTCGATCGACCCTTTGCAACCGGCGGCCATCACAGCCACTATTGCGAGCGCCACGTATTTCGAGAATCTCGACAGCTCGAGCTGCACGACTCCGCTCCTTCACGCTGAGACCAGTACAATGAAACGACTTGCCATCGTCTGTCTAGCACTCTGTCTGCCGCTCTGCGCGAGCGTCGCGCAGCAGGTGCCAGAAATTCCGTTCGACGCAAACGTCGACATGCTCAAGCTGCCGAATGGATTGCAGTTCGGCGAAGTGGCCGGCGTCGCGGTGAACTCGAAGAAGCACATCTTCGTGTTCAGCCGCATGGGCAACGGCACGACGGTTCACGGCGCGGCCGCATCGAGACTATTCGAGTTTGGCCCGGACGGCACGTTCATTCACGAGATTGGACAGAACCTTTACGGTTTTGCGTTTGCTCATACCGTCCGCATCGACAAGAACGACAACATCTGGGCGACGGACGAAGGCACGAGCATGGTCATCAAGTTCAGCCCGGCCGGGAAAGTCCTCATGGTACTCGGCCGCCGCGAAGAGGCTGTCGAGCAGGCGGCGCCGGTGGTGGCAGGAAAGACACCGCCGCCTGTGTGGGGCGAGTTCAATCGGCCCACCGACGTCACGTGGGACTTGGCTGGCAACATCTTCGTCGCCGACGGCTACAACAACTCGCGCGTGGTGAAGATCGATTCGAACGGACGCTGGGTGAAAACGTGGGGCACGCGCGGAACCGGGCCGAGTCAGTTCAATATCCTCCACGCGATCGCGAGCGATGCGAAAGGGAACATCTACGTGGGCGACCGGTCGAACCGTCGCATTCAGGTGTTCGATCCGAACGGCACGTTCCTGAGACAGTTCGCTATCAACGTTCCGTTCACGAAGCCGGTGAACATCCTGGACGGTGACGAACCGGTTGCCGGCAGCAATCCGCTCGCCGAATCGGGACAGCCGTGGGCGGCGTGCATTACGCCGGGACCGACGCAGTATCTCTTCGTGGCCGACGCGGTGCCGGGCCGCATCTACAAGCTCACGCTCGACGGGAAAGTCGTCGGCGTACTCGGCGAAGCTGGCAAGCAGCCGAAGGAGTTCGGCTGGATTCACGAGATCGCGTGTCCCTCGGAGCACGAGCTCTACGTAGCAGAGTTATTGAATTGGAGAATGCAAAAACTCACGCTACGCTAGCTGTCATCCCGAGCGGAGCGAGGGATCTTCTCGGCGCCGACGCTACAGTTGGTGGAGGGAAAGGCAACTGCAATCCACGGATTGAAAAGGACAAAATCTGATTAGTCACGGATAGGCGTTGAAAGTTGGTCGTTGCAGGTAACGCCGTACGCCTTTACCTGTCACGCCTATCCGTGACTAATCAGATTTTGTCCGCACAATCCGTGTCAATGTTGTTGTTGGCTACACTTTCATCGCAGCCAGCACTCTCCACGGCGTCAACGGAATCTCCGTGACGTCCACCTCCAACGCATGCGCGACGGCATTCGCGATCGCCGGCGCCGTCCCGATGATCGGCGGCTCGGCCAGCCCTTTCGCGCCGATGTGATTCGCGACCGGATCGGCGCCCTCGACGAAGAACGCGTCAATGGGCGGCACGTCGGACATCGTCGGAATCTTGTAGTCGTGCATGGTCGGATTCAACGGAAACGCGAATCGCTCATCGAGCACGCGCTCCTCGAACAGCGCGTACCCCAATCCTTGAATGATTCCGCCCTCGAGCTGACTCTCGGCCAGCGTGGGGTTGATGATGCGTCCCGAGTCGTGTGCCGCCACGATTCTGAGCACGCGCACGCGGCCGGTCTCGATGTCCACTTCAACTTCCGCGAACTGCGCACCGAATGCGGAAATCGCGGTATTCTCGGGATTTGGTCCGCGACTGCCCTGGCCGATGATCATCACGTCGCCGAGCTTTTCGCACACGGCGCGGATGGTCATGCAGCGGTCGCTCGACTTCACGTGAATCTCGCCGTCGCGCGATTCCAGGTCGTGTGGCTCCGCGCCGAGCATGCCGGCCGCGGCGTCGAATAGGGAGTCGCGGGCTTCTTCCGCGGCGACGCGCACTGCCGGACCAACCGACGCTGTGGTGATCGAGCCCCACGAGTTCGAAGCGAACGGCAAGCGTTCCGTGTCGCCCAGCACTGTACGCACGTCGCTCACTTTGGCCCCGATCACCTCGGCGGCAATCTGCGCGAACACTGTGCGAGCACCCGTGCCCAAATCCTGCGCGCCGGTGAGGACTTCGACGCTTCCGTCCTGATTGATGCGAACAGTGGCATAGGCCGGAGGGCCGCCGCCGGCGCCCCAGATGATTGACGCCATTCCGACGCCGCGACGGAATTTCGTGCTAGTGTCGCGCTCTCGAGTACGTGCGCGCCCCCACCCGAAGCGCTGTGCGCCCTGCCGATAGCACTCGTCGAGGTGCTTTAGAGAATACTCACGATCCTTGGTCTGGTCGCTCGCGGCATAGTTGATCCGCCGCAGCTCCAGCGGATCGAGCCCAAGCTCGCGCGCCAAGGCGTCCATTGAGCACTCGAGACCCAGCGCGCCTTCGACGTTGCCCGGTGCGCGAAATGACGCCATCGCACCCGCGTTGATGTACGCGAACGTCTCTGTCGTTCGCACGTTCGGGCACGTGTACAATTCGTGATAGATGCGCCCCGGGCTGGCGTTCCATCCGCCGATGCCGAGCACCGACGTTGCTTCGAGCGAGATTGCGGTGAGTGCGCCGTTGCGCTTGGCGCCGAGTGTGACGCGCTGGATCGTGGCGGATCGGTTGCCGGCGTCAGTCTGCTCGCCTTCGCGGTCCAGTATGCAGCGTACTGGACGCGCCAATTTCTTCGCGAGGGCGGCAGCGATGTACGTCGAGTGCGGTGCGCCGTTCTTGGCGCCGAATCCGCCGCCCATGTAGTTCTTGATCACGCGCACCGACGACAGCGGCAACTGGAACGCCTTCGCCACCTCGGCGCGCGTCATGAAGATGCCCTGCGTCGATTCCCACACGGTGAGGAAGTCGCCCGACCATTCGGCGACGGCGCCGTGTGGTTCCAACGCAGTGTGCAGCGCGCACGGCGTGCGGAATTCGCGCGTGATCGTGACTTCGGCTTCGAAAAGCCCGGCGTCGATGTCGCCGCGCGACGTGACGCGCGGCGAATTCTTCGTCTTGTTGCCCTGCGGCCGAATCAGCGGTGCGCCGGCGGCCAGCGCTTGTTCCGGGGTCGCGACGTGCGGCAAGCTCTCGTAGCGGAGCGTCACGGCGTGCAGCGCGCCTTCGGCGATCTCCAGCGTGTCGGCGCAGATCGCGGCGAGCGGTTGGCCAACGTAGTGAATGTCGCGATCGAACAGCCGAACGCCGTCGAGCTTCACGTTGGGCACGTCGTCGATCGAGATTGCGCCGCGCACGCCGGACAGCTCGAGCGCCGGCGAGAGGTCGAGATGCGTGACATGGCCCCGCGCGATCGGCGCCCGAAAGATTGCCGCGTGCAGCATGCCCGGCAGCTGGATGTCGGCCGTGTACCGCGCGCTCCCAACGAGCTTTTCGCGCGCATCCATCCGCGGCACGCGCTGGCCGACCACGGTCAGCGACGCGTCGTCGGCCCAAGGCTCGGGATTTCGCGACGGCAGCTCGACGACCTTTGTCTCCTCGCGGCCTTCGACCTCGACTTTGGTGGTGACAAATTTTTTAGCCATTGGTACCGCTACCACCCGCCGCCGCGAGAACGGCGCGCACGATCTTGGGATACGTCCCGCAGCGGCACAGGTTGCCGCTCATGCCGCGCCGAACCTCGTCCTCGGTCGGGGCCGGATTCTCGGCCAGCAGCGCGATGGCGGCGAGGATCTGTCCCGGCGTACAGAAGCCGCACTGCGCGGCGTCATTGGCGAGAAAGGCGGTTTGGACGGGATGCAGCTCCGCGCCGGCGGCCACGCCTTCGATCGTGGTGACCGGCTTCGAGTCGCAGCCCACGGTCAGCGTGAGGCAGGCATACACCGACGTGCCGTCCAGCAAAACCGTACAGGCCCCGCATTCGCCACGTCCGCAGACGAGCTTCGTGCCCGTCAATTGGAGCCGCTCCCGCAGCGTTACGAGCAGCGTCTCGTGGGCGGGAACCGTGACGTCGTGGGTCGATCCGTTGACGATGAGACGCATGCAACTATCTTAGCCTC
Source organism: Gemmatimonadaceae bacterium (assembly GCA_036499625.1). Lineage (GTDB taxonomy): Bacteria > Gemmatimonadota > Gemmatimonadetes > Gemmatimonadales > Gemmatimonadaceae > JAQBQB01. Next base: position 234,472 of record DASYDJ010000031.1, on the reverse strand, counting down.
TACGCTTCTGAATCGCAGGATTACCCGAGGCTCGCATGCCCTACGTCATTACCGAAGCCTGCATCAACACGAAAGACCGCGCCTGTGTGGACGTGTGTCCGGTTGATTGCATTTATGAAGGAAAGGACCAGTTGTTCATTCACCCCGACGAATGCATCGATTGTGGGGCGTGTGAACCAGAGTGTCCCGTGACCGCCATCTTCCCCGAAGAGGACGTTCCGGGCCAGATGAAGCAGTACATCCAGCTCAATCGCGACGTATTCAAGAGCGACGACCCGCCGGGCCGGCCGCAGAAGTAAGCGTCGCACGGTGCAATTGTGATGCAATTGTGAAAAGAGCCCGCGAATCTCGCGGGCTCTTTTGCTTGGCGTTTGTTGGCGTCAGCGCGCCATGTACCGCTGCTTGATTCCAAAAACGACGGCCAGCGCCGCGTACTGCAGAAACGTGCTGACCTCGCTGCGCCACGCCTCGCCCCAATCGTGTGGGCCCTGTTCCGGCTGCGACGGCGGCCTCGGAATCCAGCGCGGCGTCGTTGCCTTGTAGTCCAGGTATTCGCGTCCAAAGATCGACTCGAGCACGCCTTCCTCGTACGCGACGATGAGCGAATACTCGATGCCGAAGATCACGATGGCGATGGGCAGAAACCACATCACGCCCGAGATCACGACGAAGCCCATCCAGATGAAAAAATTTCCTACGTACAAAGGATTCCGGACCCAGCGGAAAATTCCGTAGGTCACGAGCCGCTGCACGTTGCGCGAGCGGCGGCGAGTCACGGTGCCGGCGGCAGAGACGCCGGCCAGCCGGATCCATTCGCCAATCACGATCAGCACCGCGCCAACGATCCAGTTGATCGCCGCTGGATGCGCCGGCGCGAGGAGCGCGACGAGCAGAAAGGGTACGGGCAGCCAGCTTCGATTCCGGAACAGCACCGCGCCTACGCGCGCGCTCGTGCTCTGTTCCGCCGGAGAAGGGGTGACCGATTGCGTTTGTGGCATCGCGTCAAAGCTAATTGTACAGGAGGCTGCCGACGAATTCGCTCAGCACGGTGTTGAACGCCGCCGGCCGCTCGACGTTCGACAGATGCCCGGCCTGCTGCAGAATCTCGAGGCGGCTGCCCGGAATCAACGCCTGCATGATGCGCGATTCCTTGGGCGGTGTAATAGCGTCCTCATCGCCGACGACGATCAGCGTTGGCACATCGACCGTCGAGAGCGTCGGGCGCGAATCGGGCCGCTCGATCAGCGCCTCGAGAGCGCCAATGACGCCTCCGACAGGCGCCTGCGCCATCATCCGGTGAATCGCGTCGTAGACGTCGGGCCGCTTCTCGCGCGTGCTTTTTCCCACCATCCCCGCAATCTGCACATTCGCCACCGCGGAGCTCCCGTGCTCCTCGGCAGCCTCGATCAATATTCGCCGCCGCTCGATCGTCTCGTCGTTGTCGGCGACGGCGCGCGTGTCCGCCAGCACCAAGCCACGAATGCGATCGCGGTGCCGGCGCCACATCGCCATCGCGATGTAGCCGCCCATGGACAATCCAACGATGACCGCGCGCTCGATCTGCAGCGTGTCCAAGACGCCCGCGACGTCGTCGGCGTAGACGTCCATCGAGTAGGGGCCGACCGTGCTCGAGTCCCCGAAGCCGCGGAGATCGATCGGAATGCATCGGCACTCCGCTACGAGTGCGCCAACCTGCGGATCCCACATCGTGCGATTCAGCGGAAACCCGTGAACAAAGACGATCGGCAGTCCGGTGCCAACGTCGTCAAACGCGATTTCGACATCTCCAACGAGCGCGATCACTCCTGGTCCGGCCACTGTGGCAACATCTCGCGCCAACTGTCTGGCACAGGCACCGGCTGTCCCTGCTGATTGATCGCCACGAACACGATCGACGCTTCGGCCACAACGACGTTGCTCCCGACTTTGCGCACGTCCTGCTTGATGATGTAGCTCGTGCGACGCACCGCGAGCAGTCCGGAACGAATGATGAGATCTTCGCCCGGCAGCGACTGCGCGAGATACCCGATGTCGACATGACGCACCACGGAGAACACGGGCTGCTTGGCCCAGTGCCGTATGTCGATCTGCGCCTCGAGCAGCGACCAGCGCGCGCGCTCGAGAAAATTGAGCATCGTGGCATGGTTGAGATGCCCGAGCATGTCGCAGTCTGTCGGGTAGATGTGGAACGTGACTTCGGGAAGTGCGCTCATGATCCGGTGAGGATGCGGGAGTCGAACGTTAACCAGAACACTGTCGGACCGCGCTTGGCATAGTCCAAGGCGACGGAGAACGCCTTGGCGCTGTACGTACCGTCGAGGATGATGCGCGCCGCCCCCTGCAGTGCGTCCGCCGCGCGCCGCGCGGCGTCCGTCTCACGCCCGTATGCGCCGCCGTATGCATCGTGCACGATCTCGATCGAGTCCTGTGAAACGCGCGGTACCCGCTCGCCGGTCACTCGCTCGATGAGCCGCGACGTACTCGATGCCAGCGCGAGCACGTGTCGCTGCCGCGCCACAATCCGAGGTACGACGCGCGCACCGACAACGCGAATATCGCGCGCCGCGAGAGTGAACGCTAACGCGAGGCCGGCCATCGTTCCGCCAGTGCCCAGCGGCACGACGACATAGCGCGGCGCCGGAAGCATTCCCGCGTCGATCTGCGCGACCAATTCCAAGCCGGCGTTCACGTGGCCAAGCACTCCGGTCGGCGTACTTCCGCCGGCGGCGATCCACGACGCACCCGTCAATCGTTGCCGCCACGCCCATGCATATGCTCTCACCGGCGATCGAAAAATCGGCGCCTCGTCGGCCTGCCTCCCAATTCGCTCGGCGACGACTTCCGCGGCACGGTTCATCTCCTGCGTCCAGCGGCCGACGGATACGTGGGCGCCGAGCCGCTTGCCGTATGTCGCGACGGCGAGTGCGTGCGTCGAGCCGGCAGCGCCCACGGTGACGATGCGGTCCTCGTCCTTCACGCCGCCGAGTAGAAACTCGAGTGCACGCACTTTGTTGCCGCCGAGTGGGTCGGCGGAGAGATCGTCGCGTTTGACGAAGAGTGAGGCGCTCAGCGCGTGCACTTCGTCGACCGGCGTGGGAAAGCGACCGAGCGGTGCGCGTGAAAGGCCCGAGAGGGCGGGGTAGCGATCGAACAGCGGCATCACGTCGCCGCGATGTCCATCCGTTGCTCTACGTCTTGGCATCGAGCGGTCGTAAGGGTTGAGGGCGCAGCGTCGTGTCGGGTGCGTCGCCCTTTACGTAGAGCATCTTCACCGCGACGACGGTGGCGGCGAGCAGCGGGACGGCGCACATCAGCCCGAGCAATCCGAATAGCAGCGCCATGAGCGCTTGGGTGAGCACCGTGAGCGCCGGTGGCAGATCGATGCCGCCCTTCATGAGCAGCGGGATCAGCACGTGGCTCTCGAGGAAGTGCAACGCGAGGTACACGAGCGCGACCCACACGGCTTTCTCCGGCGAGTCGAGAAAGCCCATGGCGATGGCCGGGAGCGAGCTGATGATCGGGCCGACGGTGGGAATGAACTCGAACAATCCCGAGAGGAGTCCGAGTGCCACGGCCGCTTTCACGTGCAGCACGAGGAGCGCCACGGTCGTGACGACGCCCATGGTGATCATGGCGATGAGCTGCGTGACGAGCCATTTGCGCAGCACAACCGCGATGGCCGAGAGCACGTCGCCGGCCTCCGACCGGCGTTTCGGCGGGAGCAACAGCAGCATTCCGCGCCGGTACATGCCGGGGTCGACCGCGATGTAGATCGATAAGAAAATTATTATGAGTAAACCAGCAACTACCTCGAGCGTCGACGAGAGAAACGGAAAGAAGTACTTCGTCGCGCCGTTGAGCTGCTTGGAGATCCGGTCGCGGAGCGGCGTCGCCGCTTGGCCAGTATCAGCCGCGGCTGACGCCGGCGGTTGGCCGGTCGACGACTGCGCGATTGGATTCCCCGTGCGCGTCGTGCTCGCCGAGTCCACGCGCGTGTCGGTGGACAGGCCGTTGAACACCATGCCGACCATGCCGTCGCGCCGCTGGTTGATCCACGACTCGACGCGGTCGATGGCGTCCGGAAGCCGCTGTCGCAGCTCGATGCCCTGCGAGTGGATCGTCGGTGCGATCCAGGCGCCGAAGCCGAACATCACGCCGAAAAAGCTCAATACGATGAGCGCCGCGCTCAAGCCGCGGGGCAACCGGAAGCGCGTGAGCGCATCGACGCCAGACGATACAGCGAGCCCAAACAAAATGCCGAGGAAGGCGGTGAGAAACAGCGGCCTCGCAAACCAGGCGAGCCGCAATGCGAGGTACATCGCCATGACGAGCGCCACCGTGCGCAGCACGTCCGCGTTCCGCCATCCCGTTCCGCGCGGATGCTCTTCGTTCACGTCGGTCATGCGATCCGGTCCGGGCAAGGTGAATGCCGGTTAGATTGAGTGCGTGCCTACCCCGCAGACCCCACACATTCCGCTCTACCTCGATACGCCGGCCACCGTCGACGCTTTTCTCGCGTCGATCGCCGACACGCGCATCCTGGCCCTCGATACGGAGGGAGCAAGCTTCCACCGGTTCGTCGACCGAATCTACCTGCTTCAGCTGTCGACACGCGAACAGACGGCGGTCATCGACCCGCTGCCGATTGGCACCCCGGCCGGACTTGGAACGCTGCTCGAGGATCCAAACGTGGAAGTCGTGTTTCACGACGCGGACTACGATCTTCGGCTGCTCCAGCAGGACTACGGGTGGCACATCCGGAACATCTTCGACACGCGCATCGCGGCCCAGCTTCTGGGGTTGCGCGCGTTCGGACTCGCGGCGCTACTCGAGAAGTATTTCGGCCTCAAGGTCGACAAGCAGCACCAGCGCGCCGATTGGTCCATGCGGCCGCTCACGAAAGGCATGCTCGACTACGCGGCGCAGGACACGATCAACCTGCTCGAGCTGCGCGATCGTCTGAAGGACGAGCTACAGCGGGCTGGACGGTGGGAGTGGGCGCGCGAGGAATTCTCGCTGCTCGAAGGCACCAAGTGGTCGAATGACGATCCGGGCAACGCCTTCCTTCGCATCAAGGGCGCGCGCGATCTCACGCGCCGCGAGCTTGGCATTCTCCGCGAGATCGCGCCGTGGCGCGACAGCATCGCCCGCCAGCTCGACCGCGCCACCTTCCGCGTACTCGGCAACGAGCAACTGCTCGAAGTCGTGCGGCGCAAGTCGACGACACGCGAGGAGCTCGCGGCGATCAAAGGCATGCCGCGCGGTATCCTGGAGTCACGCGGTCACGAGCTGCTCGCCGCGGTGCAACGCGGCCTCGCCGTGCCCGAGGCTGACCTGCCGCGCTTTCCCAAGTCGGCGCGGTGGGATCGCGATCCAGATTTCGACACGCGCGTCGCTGCACTCAAAACGGCGCGCGACGCGATCGCGACGCGACTCGATCTCGACCCCGGTGTGCTCGGTGCGCGCGACCGCCTCGAAGCCGTGGCGCGCAAGAATCCCGCGACGGCCGAAGAGATGGCGTCCATCCCCGAGCTCAAGCGGTGGCAGCTCAGCGTGCTCGGTGAGGATTTTCTAAAGGCGCTCGTGCCGCACCGGAAGAAGGCGAAAGCGAGTGCGAACGCGGATGCAGCAAACGCGAGTGCGAACGCGCCAGCCGACGATTCGCCCTACAAACCCATGTAGGCGCGCACCCGGGGCTCGATGCGATCCGGGGACCAGAACGGCTGCCACACGATGTTCAGATTCACCGCCGTCACGCCGGGGAGCGCTTTCACGGCGCGCTCGACGTCGCCGGTGATCTGCGGGCCTGCCGGGCAGCCGGGCGACGTGAGCGTCATGTCGATCTGCACATCGGACCCGTCGACCATCACTTCGTAGACGAGCCCAAGATCGACGATGTTGAGATTGAGCTCGGGATCTTTGACTTTGCGCAGTGCCAGCTTGACCTGATCCACGGTGGGAGGCGGCGCATCGGTGGCCGGCAAGCTTGCGGGCGGTGCCGCTTCGTGTGCGACGGGATCGTTTTCGACTGGATCGCTCATGGTTGGAAGATCAACTGCTCGTCAGACGGCAGCAAGCTGAGCCCTCGTTGCGAAACGATGCGGCCTGCGAGGATTTGATGATCGCGCGCGAGCGGGGTAGCATTAGCGTGGTGGCGACTACTCCCAGCTTCCAATGCCAATCGCCACCAAACTCTCGCGCAAGCTTCAAGAAGTCTTCGGCACGGAGGCCGGTGACGCGATGGTCGATTGGATGCGGGACCTCGAGGGCGGACGCGCGGAGTTGCGCGACCTCAACGACCTGAGCTTCGCGCGATTCGACTCGCGGCTTGGCGAGCGGATCGCGGAGCTCGACGCGAAGCTGGATCTGGCGACGGCTCGGCTGGACGCGAAGATCGATGGCGTCGAATCCCGACTGGATGCGAAGATCGACGCAGTCGAATCACGGCTTGATGCAAAGATCGATCGTGTCGCGGCAGAACTCAACGCCAAGATCGATGCGGTCGAAGCGCGGCTCAGTGCGCAGATAGCCGTCGCATCCGCACAGACAGAAGCGACACTGGCCAGGCATCGCGCCGAGCTATTTCGCTGGGCCGCGATGTTCTGGATCGGATCGCTCGTCACGATGGCCGGCACCATGGCAGCCGTCGTGCGGCTGTCACGGTAAGTCGATCGCCTAGCTCTTACTCTTGCTGGCGGGTTTCTTGGCCGAGGGCCTCACGGTTTTCGGCTTCGAGCTGCTCGACTTGGAGCTGCTCGACTTCGAGCTCGACGCGCTCTTGCTGCTCTTGCTCGCCGCCGCGCTCTTGCTCGTCGTCGTGTGCTTCTTGACCGGACGACGGCGCGGCTTGCGGACCGGCTTGTTCCAATCCACCGCCTTGTCGGCGCGGAACTTGGCCGGCATCACCATCGGGCCGTCGGCGTAGTCCGTCACGGACAACGCGGCCGCGTCGGCGAGATCGGCGCGCACGTCGGCAATGACTTTCGCCGGACGCTTGGCCTTCGCTTCGTGCACGCGATTGGTCAGCAGCACCACGAACATGTCGCGATCGGGATCGATCCAGATCGACGTACCCGTGTAGCCGGTATGACCGTAGGCATTCTCGCTGAGGTACTGACCGCAGCTACCCTTGTCGTTGCAGGTATCCCAACCAAGCGCGCGAGTTCCGGCACCAGGCTGACGCTTGGTGAACAGCGCGATCGTGCTATCGGCGACAATCCTCGTGCTGTCGTAGACGCCGCCGTTGAGCATCATCTGCGCGAACACCGCGAGATCGGGGGCCGTGCTGAACAATCCGGCATGGCCGGCGACGCCACCCAGCGCGTACGCATTCTCGTCGTGCACTTCACCTTGGAGCGGATATCCGCGCGGCGGCGCGACTTCCGTCGGGGCGACGCGCGCTTTCAACGAATCGGCAGGCCGGAAGAACGTGTCGGTCATGCCAAGCGGTCCCCACACGTGCTCTTGAAGGAACGCATCCAGCGTCTCGCCCGCCGCGGCTTCGACGACGAAGCCGAGCATGTCGGCGCCGAGGTCGGAGTATTCGTAGCAGCGATTGGGCTCGCAGACCAACGGCGTGGAGATCACGGTTTCCCGTGCTTCTTCCGGCGTGTGGTCCAAGCGCCACAGATCTCGGCCCGCCGGCAAGCCGGAACGGTGCTCGAGCAGCATGCGGAGCGTGACGAGATCCTTGTTTCCGCCCGAGAACGCAGGGATGTAGCGCGAAACGGGATCGTCGAGATGAATTTTGCCTTCGTCGTACAGCACCATCAGTGCAGTCGTGGTGCCGATCACCTTTGTCAGCGACGCGAGATCATAGATCGTGCTTTCCGCGTCGACGGGCGTGCTGCTCTTTTCCCAGCTCAACTTGCCGAACCCCTTCTGCCAGACAGATGCGCCGCGTCTGCCCACGACCACCGACGCGCCAGGATAACCGCCGGCGGAGATGCCGCGCTGGACGACGTGGTCGATCTTGACAAGCCGTTCACTGGACATGCCGACAGCGCGGGGAGCCTTGAGAGGAAGGCCACCGCCAAATGTCGCCATGGTGAGCGCGGAGATCAGCAGAAACAGCACTGAACGACTCCAGGAGGGGAAAGCTGCAAAAGCTGCAAAGGCCGTAACGAACGGCGAACCCCGTCGGCTACCAGCCGGCGGACCTGCACCATCTGACTTCCCCAAAGGGAGCCAGAATGCACATGACGTGCTGTTGTCTCTTTGTAGTATCGGCCGGGGGTAGGAACTGCCTATCCGACCTTGGTACTGCTGTCTACAGCGGGGTAGGGCTTCTAGTGCGGTACGTCACGAGCGGGACGATTGTTCCCGTCACACTATTGAGGTGTCTCAACGGCGACGAGCGACATATTGTCCCATGTTCGCACGACGAGCAAGAGGGGGCGATGTAACTGCGCTACTTGCAGTTAACCCCCAAAGATGGGACCGCCTGTGAACATTTGTGATCTCTGGGCGCTCGTAAACCCTCCGTAGCCAGCGCGTGACCAATATTTCAAGCATGGATCACGAACCTCTGGTCATCCGCCGCGCCATCGCCGGCGATGAGCAGGCGCTCCGAGCCCTCTGGGCTCGGCACGCCCCGCACATCGATGTCGTCGTGCGCCGGTTGGTGGGCGGAGACCGCGATCTGGCCGCGGACATCGCGCAGGACGTGTGGATTCAGATCTTCCGCGCGCTGCCCAGCTATCGAGGCGACTCGCAGTTCAGTACCTGGGCGCACCGCATCGCCGTCAACCGAACGCTGAACGCACTCCGAAAGACTCGGCGCCTTGAGCGCGTCGAGACAGACGTGACGGAAGACAGCGCGATCGTCGAACCGGATCACGATCGGTCGTTCATCGCGCAGTCGATCGAGGAGGCGGCGGCCAAATTGTCGCCGGGTGCACGCGCGGTGTTCGTGCTGCACGATGTCGAGGGCTACACGCACGAGGAAATCGCCGAGGAGCTGGGAATCACGTCGGGCGGCTCCAAGTCGCAATTGTTCAAAGCACGCGGCAAGCTGCGGAAGCTGCTCGCCCATCTCATAGATGTTCCGGATGCTCGATCATCACGCAAGGAAACCGAACATGTCGCACCTGCCTTCTGAACGACTGGCGGCGTTCGTCGACGAATCACCGTCGGCGATCGAGCTCGCGCACCTGGCGAGTTGCGCCGAGTGTGCGAGGGAACGCGCGCTGTACCAGAAGCTTGCCGAGCTGGCGGCGTCTGAGTCGGCTCGCATCGGCACGCCGCTCACGACGTGGGACGGGCTCGCACCGGTGCTGCGCGCCGACGGTGTGATCGACAACGGTCGCGGATTCCGGCCGCGCGTGCATCACGCGAGCCGTCGTTGGCTCCAGGCGGCGGCCGTCGTCCTGCTCGTTGCGGGCGGCATGATGGCGGGGCGGTACACGGCTGGCGCGAGCGTTCTGCCGATGAACGAATCTCCCGCGACCGTCGCCGCGGCACCCGCCGATTCCATGATGCACTTCGCGTCGGTGAACGATGCGCGTGCGGCGCAGGAGCGGTCGCAAGCTGTCTATCAAACCGCCACCGCGTTCCTCGCGCAGCAGGATACGGCGGCGAAGCCGGTCGAGACGCCGTCGGCCATTCGCGCTCGTCTTGCCGCGATCGAACGCACGAACAACGTGATGGGCGAGGCGCTCAAGACGGCGCCGTACGACGCCGTGATCAACGACTACTATCTCAGCACGTTGGGCCAGCGTGAGGCGACGTTGCGGCAGTTGAACGCCGTGATGCCCGCCAGCATGCGCATCATGAGTTATTGATAATGAGCGTTCTAGTAAATAAGCCTTTCGCCGCCGTCACCGCGCTCGTCGCGCTCTGCGCGCCGGTAGCCGCGCGCCTCGGCGCACAGCAGACCGGAACGGTGAGTGGCGGCCAAGCGGTGGTGCGGCTGCGCGTCGAGGGCACGAATCCGAATCAAGCGCAGCTCGATTCGCTGCACGCGCTCATGCGCCAGCTCGAGCAGTTGACGCCCGGCTCGCCGGTTCGTGAAGTCGTGATGCGGCAGATCGACGAGCTGCTGCCGAGGGTGGCGGGTAACTCCATCGTTGCCCGCACCAACGTTGGCCCCGACGCCGTCGCACGCGTCCGCGCGATGAGCAGCCTGCCGCGGCCCGCCGGGTGGATTGGCCTGAACGTGCAGGGATTGGTGGCGCAGATGGTCGAGAACAATCGCGTCGTCGTGGCCTACTTCGACTATCCATCGATCGCCTCCGTCGATCCCGACTCGCCGGCGCAGCACGCCGGTATCGCCGCGGGCGACATGCTCATCGCCTACAACGGCTCCGACGTGGTCGGACATCAGTTCGATCTCAGCAATCTGCTCGAGCCGGACAAGAAGATCTCCGTCACGGTGCAGCGCGCCGGCGACCGAAAGGTGTTCGACATGACCGTTGCCAAGGCGCCCGCGCGCATCGACGTGCGCCGCCACGATCTCGTCAGTGCGGCGCCGAACGACGTGTACTTCGAGCGCATCATTACGAACGACGACAATTTGCCTCGCACTCCGGTCATGGCCGTTCCGCGCGGTGCGGTCATGAGTCAGCGGATCTCCGGCATCTCCGTCACACCCAACGGCGCCCTCGGCGCCATCATGTCGACCGTCAATTCGGAGCTTGCTAAAACTCTAAACCTCGAGACGGGCGTGCTGGTGAACGACGTCTCCGACGGATCGCCGGCGGCCAAGGCGGGACTGCGGCCGGGCGATGTGATCGTCGACGTCGACGGTCAGCCGGTTGCGTCGCTTCGCGCGCTGCAGGAGCAGGTGCTCCGCCGTCGCGCGGAACCGAACGTGACGTTCCAGGTCATGCGCGACAAGAAGCTGCGCAAGATTACCGTGAACTGGTAGCCGGAGTAACGGGCTCCAACGGAATCAACTTTCGCTCGTCGGGAACGAGCGACTTGTGAATGGACAGCGCCGCCGCTGCACCTTCGGCGGCGGCGCCAATCGCAATCTGCGGCCCCGGCGTGATGTCGCCCGCCGCGTACACGTGGGTCACCGACGTGCGGCCCTGAGCATCCACTACGATGTGTCCTTCATCGTCGCGCTCGCAGCCGAGCTGCGCACCGAGATCGTCGGCCGGATACTGCGCGATGGAGAAGAACACTTTGTCGGCGTCGAGCTGCTTGCCATCCTCGAGCATGAGGCAGCGAATCTCGTTGTTCTCGCAACACACGCGGATGATGCGGTCGGTGAGCACGGGGATGTTCAAGGCATCTAACTTCTCGCAATATTCCGGTTCATCGAGATCCGCGGGCCTGCCGTTGGTGCAGATGATGATGTCGTCGGTCCACGTCGTGAGATTGAGCGCCAAGCCTACGGAGCGCCGCCCGTTGCCGATCACGACGACCTTCTTGCCTCGCGCATCGTAGCCGTCGCAATCGGGGCAGACGTGCGCGTTGGTTCCGTACGCCTGCGACAATCCCGGAATCTCGGGCCACACGTCGCGCAAACCGATCGCCAACAACAAGCGTCGCGTGCGCAGGCGACCGCCGCCCTCGAGCGACAGCATGAAATCGTCGTCGGTCTCGCGCTCCGCACGCAGCACCGTTGCATCCACCAACTCGACGCCGAGGCTGCGGCAATTGTCGCGACCTGCGGCGCGCAGGTCGGCCGGCTTCACGTGCTCGAGACCGAGATAGCCGTTGATGCTGCGCGTCTCCCAATTGCGCGGATCCGCACTGTCGACCACGACGACAGAATGGAGATAGCGCGCTAGCCAGATGGCCGCGCTCAAACCCGCCGGACCCGCGCCGACGATACCAATCTCGAAATGTTTGTCGCCGTTCATACTGCCCGGATCGGCAAGAACGAGTCCGCGCAACTGCTGTCATCCCGAGCGAGCGCAGCGAGAGAGGGATCTTCTGTCGGCCGTCTTATAATTGGCGCGACGGAAGATTCCTCGCTCCGCTCGGAATGACAGCTACGGCACTTTCCCCGGCGCAACCTCATACAGCAGCTTGAGCGTCGCGTGATCCGCTGGCGCAATGTCCGGTCGCATTTCCACCGGATACATCTTGGTGTGTGGATCTTTGGAGTGGCCGAGTCCCAGCGCGTGGCCGGCTTCGTGTCGCACGATGCCGGCGAGACTCGCCGGCTGAATCACACGGCCGGCGCTGTCGTGAACCGCGACTATCACTGTCGCGGCAACGAGCCAACCATTTTCGTCGTTCGTGCGGTTCGTCGTGCCGATGCGCTGGCCGAGCTCCGGCTCGAAATGGTCGACCCACACGACGCGCACGTCCGACGACGCTGAGTCGAGCACGAAGTCGAATCGAATTGGAACGTCGGGACTCCAATCGGTAAACGCGTCGCGCGCCATCTGTGCGTACCGCTCATCCCAATCGCGCACCGGCGTCAGCGACTGCACCCAGATTCGAAGACCAGTCTCACGACGGTCGGGCCAGCGGACCAACATGCCGTGCAGATCGGCCAGCATGTCGCTCATGTACGTGCCGGTTGCTGCGCCGAGCTCCGCGCTCGTGAGCACGGGCAGCTGAGTCGCGGACCCGGTCGTGGCCACCGAGGCGAAAGATGAACCAGATGCCGCGGTCGGCGTTGCACTGTGCGTAACAGTTGTGTTGACTTCGCCGCTCTGCTGCACCGGCTGCACCGGCGCGCGAGTCTCAACCTCCGCCGGTGCAACGCGCGCTGCCGGACGCTCGGCAACCTGCACGGCGACGAACGTGCCGAGCGCACCAACCGCCAGCGCGAGGAGCGCGTCGGTGATGCGCACGACGGTCTACTTCACCGGGCCCGGAGGCAGCGAGTAGAGAAGGCGGGCGGTGGCGCGGTCCGCGTCGGACAACTGCCGGATGCGCACGCGCGGCGCCATGATCGACAGACTGTCCGTGGTGTGATCGAGGCCGATGAGATGTCCGATCTCGTGCAACGCCATGGCTTCCATGGAATCGCCGTCGAGCTGATCGCCCTCGGAGTGGTGCAGTGCGAGCACGATGTTGGCGTCGGTGATCATCCAGTCGTCGTCGCGCGACCACTTGGTGCGGCCGCTGATCGGCTCGCTGAAATGATCGATCCAGCTCACGTGCACGTCGGCGGATGCCGAGTCGTCGACGAAGTTGAACTGCACGGGGAGTGCGACGGAGTTCCATTCGTTGAACGCTTCCCGAACGCGTTCGATGTACCCAGTCGAGAAATCTCGAACCGTTGCACTCGGCTGAATCCACACGGCGAGTGGATTGCCGTTGCGATCCGGCCACCGCGCGAGCGACGAATCGCGTTCGCGCAGAATGTCGCCGATGTACGTTCCGGCTTCGTGCTCGAGCAACTGTCGTCGCACCGCCATCGCGGAATCGTCGGGCTGGTTCGATAGGATGAACGCGAACGCACGGGCAATCGTGCCGTTCTCGATGCCGCTGTGATGCAGTGGCACCGGTCCAGTGTTACCGAAACCGAAAATCGGTTTGCGCACAGCGCCGAGAAGGATTGCTCCCAGCGCGAGCGACAGGGGGATAATCGCGGCTCGCTTCATTTGGCCGGCGGTGCCCCGTCATCGGGGGCTTAGAGGAAGGAATTCACCAACTCGAAGAAGCGCTCTGGCGCTTCCCAAAACGGCATGTGCCCGGAGGGAACTACGACAACGTGGGCGTCTATTCCGATATACGAACTGGACCGCGAAACCGTTAGAGGCTGCTGTGGCGTCTCTAGAGGCAGTGGATCGGCGTCGCCATGTATGACGAGTGTCGGCACGGAAACGCCACTCGTTAGCGGGCGCCAATCGTAGCCGTCGCGACGGAGTCGGGCGAGCGTGGCGGTTCCCGTTTCGCTGAGCGCGACGGGCGGCACGAAGTGACTTGCCATGTCTGCGTCGGCAAACCACGATGGATACACAGCTTGAGCGTACGCGTTGTGCAGCACGGGGTCGGGGTTCCCAAGAGATTCCTCAGAAATTCGCTCGACCGCGGCGCGCTGTTCGCCCTGCAATCTGTCGATCACATTTCTTCGCAAAGGCGCCATCCAATTACTTGTGTTCCAAACTGGATCGGCCATCACCAGTTTCCTCACGCCGGCGACATCGCCCGCCACGGCGAGCATCGAGATGCCGCCGCCCCACGAATGGCCGAAGACGTCCCATCGACGGATGCCGAGTGCGCGGCGCAGCGCGGCGATGTCGGCGGCGTCGTCTTCGATCGAGGACTCTGACGGATTCGCCGGCGCCGTCGATGCGCCGCGGCCGCGTTGATCGTAGAGAATCACTTGGCGTGTTGCGGCGAGCGGCGACAACGCGGGCCAGAGCATGGAATGATCGTACAGCATGCCGCCGTTGACGCAGAGCAACGGCAGCGTGCCCGCGACTGGTGCGCTGCTAAAGACGGCGAAGCTCACGCCACGGGCTTTGACGGTTTGCTTCTCGAGCTTTGGAGTACGCGGGAGGCTTTTGCGGAAGGCGATGAAGCGGTCGTAGGCGGACATGAACCGGTGGAACGGTGGAAGGGTGGAACGGTGGAACGTCAGCGGCGGAGCTACCGTCCTAACGCTTTGCGCGACATGATTGTTGTCCAACAATACAACACCCACCAATCATGATTCGACGCATGTTGCGCGCTGGACTACTGATGTCCGGCGCTGCCGCCATCACGATTGCGACACCGCGTCCCGCGGCCGCGCAGGAGTCGTTCGACGCGGCGATGGTCGCCAAGATTCGCGACGAAGGCATGAATCGCTCGCACCTGTGGCAGATGATCGACACACTGGCCACTGTGTTCGGGCCGCGGCTCACGGCGTCGCCGGCGTTCATGCGTGCGGCGAACTGGGCTCGCAACGACATGACGTCGTTTGGTCTCAGCGACGTTCACATGGAGAGTTGGCCATTCGGGCGCGGGTGGGAGCTCAGCAAGTTCGCGCTCGAGATGACGGCGCCGCGCTATGCGGAGCTCATTGGCTATCCCGATCCATGGTCGCCGTCGACAAACGGCGACATCGTCGGCACGCCGATGTACATCGCCGGCATCTCAGCAGACTCTCTCGAGAAGATCAGCGGACGGCTCAAAGGCGCGATCGTCATGCAGCAGCCCATGATGACGGCATTCATCCGGACGGATCGGACGAATCCAACGAACCCCAACGCGCCGCCGCCGGCGCAGCCCGCGTTTTCCATTCCTCGGCCGGCGGCAGGGCGCGGCGGTCGCGGCGGGGCCCCGAGTGAAGCGCAGCGCATCGCCAAGATCCTGCACGACGCCGGCGTAGGCGCCGTGCTCAAACCGAGCCGCGGCGAGCACGGCACGGTCTTCGTGCAAACGCGCAACGATGGCGTGAACGCGGTGCCGTCGGTCGAAGTGGCCGGCGAAGATTACAATAATATAATTAGACTTCTCAACGATCACGCGGCGCCTGTCATTCACGTCAACATCCAGGGCCGCTACTTCACGCAGGATACGAGCGGCTACAACATCGTCGCCGAGATTCCCGGTAGCGATCCGGCGCTTCGCGACCAGGTGGTGATGATCGGCGGACATCTCGATTCGTGGAACGCCGCCACCGGCGCCACCGACAACGCCGATGGCGCGGCCACGGTGCTCGAAGCGATGCGCATTCTCAAAGCGGTGGGCGCCAAACCACGCCGCACGATTCGCGTCGCGCTGTGGGGCGGCGAAGAGGAAGGTCTCTACGGATCCAAGGCGTGGGTGCAGAAGCACCTCGAGGGCGACGCCAACAAATCGGCGCGCGACAACATGTCGATGTATCTCAACATCGATCCCGGCTACGGCCCGGTGTACGGCTTCTTCATGGAAGGCAACGACGCGGCGAAAGCGATCTTCGACTCGTGGCTCGCGCCGTTCAAGGACATCGGAGCACGCAAGAACGTCGTCGACAAAATCGGCAACACCGATCACTTGAGCTTCATCGCCGCCGGAGTGCCGGGCTTCAATCCGGTTCAAGACTACACCAACTACGACGTACGGATCCATCACACGAACATGGATACGATGGATCGTATGAATCCCAACGACGTGAAAGAAGCTGCCGTCGTGTTCGCAACGTTCGCATACAATGCGGCGATGCGCGACGCGATGATGCCACGCGCACCGAAATGACAACATCGACAACAACGACAATATTGATTTGATCTGCGCACGTCTATATCATTGGGCTATCGGTTTGGCAGGCGGAGAGATCCATTTTTTGAGCCGATACTTTTGAAGCCGGGCGCCAGTCGCAGCGGTGGAAGTCATGCCCGTCTCTGTGAGGCGGGAAGGCCGAAGTCGTAGACCGGGTGCCCACAATTCCTTACCCGGGCTTCAAAAAATCCTCTCCGGTTGTCTACCGAGCTCTGAAAGACCCGCAACGATCTTCGCATCGTTGCGGGTCTTTCTTTTTTTCGCCTTGCCTACCGGTCGTATGCTTCAAGCATGTCCAGCATGCAAAGCATGATTCCGCTCTCCGTTCTCGACCTCGCGCCGATCGTTCAAGGCAGCAACGCGGCAACCGCCTTCAGCAATTCGCTCACGCTCGCGCGTCACGCGGAGCAACTCGGATACTCACGCTTCTGGCTCGCCGAGCATCACAGCATGCCGGGCATCGCGAGCGCGGCGACGTCGGTTGTCATCGCACACGTTGCCGGCGGTACGTCGACGATTCGCGTTGGCGCGGGCGGCATCATGCTCCCGAATCACTCGCCGCTGCTCATCGCCGAGCAGTTCGGCACGCTCGCCTCGCTCTATCCCGGGCGCATCGACTTGGGACTCGGCCGCGCACCCGGGTCGGATCAAGCCACGATGCGCGCGTTGCGTCGCACGCCTGAAGCAGCCGATTCTTTTCCGCGCGACGTCGCGGAGCTCATGAGCTACTTCGAGGCAGCGGAGCCGGGACAAGTCGTGCGAGCAGTGCCCGGCGCCGGCCTCGACGTTCCGATCTGGATTCTGGGCTCGAGCTTATTCGGCGCACACTTCGCGGCGAACATGGGCCTGCCGTTCGCGTTCGCCTCGCACTTCGCGCCGACGATGATGATGGAAGCGGTCGAGATCTATCGCACCAAATTCCAACCGTCGGCTCGCCTCGCGCGCCCATACGTCATGCTCGGTCTCAACGTCTTTGCCGCCGACACGGAAGAAGATGCGCATCGCCTCTTCACGTCGCTGCAGCAAGCGTTCGTCAACTTGCGACGCGGCCGACCGACGCAACTTCAGCCGCCGGACGATCAATTCGACGCACAGATCTCGCCGCTCGAACGCTCGATGATAGAATCCGCGCTCGCCTGCACGGTGCTCGGCACGCCGGAGCAGATCGAAGCCGGGCTGCGGACGTTCGTGAAGTACACGGGTGCGGATGAGCTGATGATTGCGTCGCAGATTTACGATTTCAACGCGCGGCTGCGGTCGTACGAGATTGCGGCGCAATCGGTGGAAGGGTGAAACGGTGGAACGGTGGAACGAAACCCGCTCCAAGGCTGTCATCCCGAGCGAAGCGAGGGATCTAGCCGGACGATACGAGATTCCTCAGTCGCTTCGCTCCTTCGGAATGACAGGCGGGTTTCCTTCCACCGTTCCACCCTTCCACCGTCCTCATGAAAGTCGAGATCTACTCCGACATCGCCTGCCCCTGGTGCTACATCGGCGAACGTCGCTTCGAGAAAGCTGTCGCACAGTTCGCCGGTCGGGATGACGTCGACGTCGTGTTCCGTCCGTTCCAGCTCGATCCCGGCGCGCCGGAGGCCGGCATGCCCATCAGCCAATACCTCGAGCGCCGCTTCGGCGGTTCGATTGCCGACAAACTCCAGCACGTAACCGACACCGCCGCGGGCGAAGGCATTGCGATCGACTGGGACTCGGCCATCGCAGCGAACACGCGGACCGCGCACCGGCTACTCGGCTTCGCTGAACGCGAGTATGGGGTCGAGATGCAGCACCGCTTGGTCGACGCGCTGTTTGCCGCGCACTTCTCGCAGGGCGTGAACGTCGCAGACGTCGACGCACTGGCCGACGTCGCTGGCGCAGTGGGCATCGATCGCGCGAAGGCGCACGCATATCTGACGTCCGATCAAGGCGTCCCCGAACTCACCGCGGCGCTTGGTGAAGCGGCGGAGCTCGGAGTTTCATCCGTACCAACCTTCGTCTTCGAAGGACTGTACGCCGTCTCGGGTGCGCAGCCGACAGCGACGTTCGTGCAGGTCCTCGAGGAAGTCGACAAACGATCACGCGTTCCAGCGGAGTAAGTGCATGTTGAATCTGCAGGTCATCATCGCCAGCACCCGCGAGGGTCGGCACGGAAATCTCGTCGGCGGCTGGTTCTTTGGTTGCGCCAAGAAACACGGAAAGTTCAACGTCGAGCTGGTCGATCTCGCCGACGTGAATCTTCCGCTGATGGACGAGCCGAAGCATCCGCGCTTCCAGGACTATCACCACGAGCACACCAAGCGGTGGAGCGCCATCGTGAGCCGCGCCGACACATTCGTCTTCGTCACGCCGGAATACGATTTCAGCTCGCCGGCGTCGCTGGTGAATGCGCTGCAGTTCCTCTTCCGCGAATGGGCGTACAAGCCGGTCGGCTTCGCGAGCTACGGCGGCGTGTCGGGCGGCATGCGCGGCGTGCAGATGACCAAGCAACTCGTCACGTCGCTCAAGATGATGCCCATGCAGGAAGCGGTCGCGATCCCCATGTTCGCCCAGTTCATCGACAACGAACGCGGTGCGTTCGATCCGGGCGAGGTGCAGGAAAAAGCCGCTAACGTCATGCTGGACGAGCTGCTGCGCTGGACCGAGGCAATGAAGCCGCTTCGCGTCTAAGCCGCTGCGCTCGTAGCCTCGCCGCTGTACGTTCCACCCTTCCACCGTTCCACCTTTCCACCGGCGGCTGCGCCGCACCCTTCCGTGTCCCGACTCGCCACCGTCGCGCTGCTGAGCCTAGTCGTCGCGTCGACTGCCGTCGCGCAGTCGCCCGCCCTTCGTTGGGGCGGCGACGCCGAGGGCGGGGCGCCGTTTGTCGAGGCGGATCCGGCGAATCCGTCGGGCGTGCGCGGGTTCGACGTCGAGATCGCCGGCATGATCGCCGAGGGGCTCCATCGGAAGCCGCAGTTCATCCAGGTGGCGTGGGAGTCGATCGAGGCGTCGGTCGAGCGCGGCGACTTCGATCTCGGAATGTCGGGCCTGGAAGATCGTCCGGCGCTGCGGGAACGTCACGCTGTGACGATTCCGTATTATGAGTTTCATGAAGTGCTCGCCGTGCGTCCGGCGGATACCGCCAGATACAAAACCGTAGCCGATCTCGCCGGCAAACGCGTCGGCACGCTCGGCGGCACTACGGCGTATTCGATCCTGCTCGACGCACAGACGAAGTCGCACGTCATTCCCATCTCGTACGACGACGACGTGCATCCGTACACCGATCTCACGGCCGGCCGCCTCGACGCTGTGTTGCTCGACAACATCATCGCCGAGCGCTCGCTGCGTCGGAGCGGCGGGTTCGTGATTCAGCCGGTGCCGGTGGCGACGGGACACTACGTCGGCATCTTCGCGCACGACAAGACGGCGTTGCGCGATTCCGCGAATGCGATCCTGCTTGCTCGCATGCGCGACGGTTCGCTCGAGCGCAGCTTCCGGAAATGGAACGTGTGGAATCCGGAGGAGGCGCAGTATTTCCAGGGCGTGCTGAATCCGCCGAAGACGGACTCTCCAGTAACGGCGGCGCAGCAGTCCGTAACGCAGACGCCAACCGCCGGCCTCGCGTCGATACCGCACTACTTGCCGGCACTGATTCGCGCCGCGCTCATCACGCTCGTGCTTTCATGTCTGTCGATGGCGCTCGCCGTCGCACTGGGCATCGGCATCGCAGCGGGACGCGTCTACGGTCCGAGTATCGTGCGCGTATTGCTCACCGCGTACGTCGAAGTCATGCGCGGCACGCCGGTGCTGCTGCAGCTGTTCGTGATCTACTATGGATTGTCCGGCGTCGTGCGGTTGCCCGCGTTCATCGCTGCACTCCTGGGGCTCGGTCTCAACTACGCTGCGTACGAATCGGAGATCTATCGCGCGGCGCTCGAGTCGATCGCACCCGCGCAACTCGAGGCGGCGCGCACGCTCGGCTTGTCGGAGAGTCAGATCCTGCGACTCATTCGCGGCCCGCAAGCACTGCGACTCGCGCTCGCACCGATGACGAACGACTTCGTCTCGCTGCTGAAAGATTCGTCGCTCGTCTCGGTGATCACCGTCGTCGAGCTCACGAAGCAAACGGCGATCTACGCGACGAACATCGGAAGCTGGGTGATCCCCGGCATTCTCTGCGCGGTGCTCTATCTCGTGTTCTCGCTGCCGCTGTCGCACGCGGCGCGAAAGCTCGAGCAGCGTTGGAGCGCGTCATGACGGCGTCGGGAGCTGTGCTGGCGGTGCGCAATCTGGAAGTGCAACGCGGTGAACAACGCGTGCTGCGCGGCGTGGATCTCGACGTGAAGCGCGGTGAGCTCTGTGCACTGATGGGCGTGTCCGGCGCCGGAAAATCCACAGTGCTCCGCGCCGTCGCCGCACTCACGCCCTTCTCGGCCGGCACTATCCAGGTCGACGACGTGGCGTTGCATCCCGGCTCGCTGCCGCCTGAATCGCGTCTGCGCGATCTGCGTCGAAAGGTCGGGATGGTCTTTCAGGCGCATTCATTGTTCGATCACCTGTCGGTGCTCCAGAACATCACGCTGGCGCCGATTCATGTGCTTCGCTGGGATGTGGAGCGTGCCAATGCGACGGCTATTAGACTTCTCGAATCACTTGGCGTCGGCCATCGCGTGTCCGCGTTGCCGCGACAATTGTCGGGCGGCGAGGCGCAGCGCGTCGCCATCGCACGCGTGCTGGCGCTCGATCCGCTCCTTCTATTGATGGACGAACCAACCTCGGCGCTCGATCCCGCGCGTCGCAACGCGCTCGGCGAAACGCTTCGCGATCTCGCGCGGCAGGATCGCGGATTGCTCATCGCAACGCACGACATTGATTTCGCGCGGGCGCATGCCGACCGCGTGGTCGTGCTCGCGGATGGCGTGCTCGTCGAGACTGGTACGCCGGCGGAAGTGCTCATGAATCCTTCGCACCCGGCCACTCGCGCGCTGCTTCAGCACGCTTCCTAGGCTGTCATTCCGAGCGCAGCGAGGAATCTTCTCTCGCGGCAATTATCGCGTACGAGATAGAAGATCCCTCGTCGCTGCGCTCCTCGGGATGACAAGGTCTCGCTCCTCGGGATGACAACACCCGTCCGGAACTTGCACAGTTCGGACACCATGACCACTCATTCGTCAATCTCGAACAGGCACGCCCACGCAACCGCCGAGTTCGCCGACCGCGCACTCGTTCGCAGCCAGTCGGTGTTTCGCCGGCTCTTTGGCCCGCCACAGGAGCGCGACTTCAACGTACGCTACTGGGACGGCACGCTCGAGCGCGGCCGCTCGGCAACTCCGCCGTTCACGATTGTCGTACGCCGCCGCGGCGCGCTTCGGCGCATGCTGCTGCCGCCGAGCGAGCTGTCGATCGTCGAAGCGTATTTGTCGGGCGATCTCGACGTCGAGGGAAACCTCGAAGCGGCCGCCACGCTCGGCGACGTCATCAACAGCCGACTCAAATCGCCGCGCGAGGCAGCGGCAATCATCGCCGACGTGCTGCGTCTTCCGAAAAGCGATTTCGAGACGCACGTCAAAGAGGCGCGCGCCGAGCGAACGGTGGGGCACGCCGGCAAACGCCACGATAAAGCCCGCGACCGCGCGGCGATTCACTATCACTACGACGTCGGCAACGATTTCTATTCGCTGTGGCTCGACGAACGCATGATCTACTCGTGCGCGTACTTTCATTCGCCCGCCGACTCACTCGAAGCCGCACAGGTCGCGAAGCTCGACTTGATCTGCCGCAAACTTCGACTGCAGCCGGGCGATCGACTGCTCGATGTCGGCTGCGGTTGGGGCGCACTCATCATGCACGCCGTCCAACAGTACGGTGTCACCGCGCTCGGCATCACGCTGAGCGAGCAGCAAGCCGCCTTGGCGCGCGAACGCATCGCAGCCGCCGGCATCGCCGACCGCTGCCGCGTGGAGATTCGCGACTATCGCGATCTGCCGGCCGGCCAATCGTTCGACAAGATCGCGAGCGTGGGCATGGTCGAGCACGTAGGCGAGGCGAATCTCCCCGTCTACTTCGAGTCGTTACATCGAGCGCTCGCGCCGGGCGGGCTGTTGCTGAACCACGGCATCGTGAGCGTCGCGCGTGCGCATGCGCCGACGCTCAAGCAACGCGTCGAAGCAAAACTGTGGCGGCGCGATGCGTTCATCGATCAATATGTGTTTCCTGATGGCAAGCTCGCGCCGTACCAGTCGGTGGTCTCGGGCGCGGAGGGCGTCGGCTTCGAGACGCGCGACGCCGAGAGTCTGCGGGAGCACTACGCGCTCACGCTACGACAGTGGATCTCGCGGTTGATGCGAAACGCCGAGCGAGCGATCGAGCTGTCGGATGCGCGAACGTTCCGTACGTGGCGACTCTACATGGCCGCCTCGGCGCACGGATTCGCGAGTGGGAGCATCAACGTCGTGCAGACGTTGTTTGCAAAACCAGACTCCGCGGGGCATTCTAACCTTCCGCTGACGCGCGTCGATCAGGTGTTCTGACCCTTGTCATCCCGAGGAGCAACGCGACGAGGGATCTAGCGTCGGCGTCGCGGAGCAGGCTACGCGATTAGTACATAAGATTCCTCAGTCGCTTCGCTCCTTCGGAATGACAACGGGGTCACAAATGAACGTCATGCTCTTCGGCGCCACCGGCATGGTAGGGCAGGGCGTATTGCGCGAGTCTCTCGCGGCGAAGGATGTCCAGCGCGTTCTCGCCGTAGGCCGCCGTCCAGTCGGCGCGACCAACCCAAAGTTTCGCGACCTCGTCGCCCCCGATCTCACCAAACTCGACGCGCAGAAATCGCAGCTCACCGGCTACGACACCTGCATCTTCACACTCGGCGTCTCCGCCGCCGGGAAGAGCGAAGAGGCCTACTCCCGCCTCACCTACGACCTCACACTCGGCATCGCCGAGACGCTCGCGGCGCTCAATCCGCAGATGACGTTCATCTACGTGTCGGGTACGGGCACGGATTCCACCGAGCAAGGGCGGATCATGTGGGCGCGAGTGAAGGGCCGCACCGAGAACGCGCTGATGCGTCTTCCGTTCAAGGCGGCGTACATGTTCCGCCCGGGCGTCATCGTGCCGATGGACGGCATCAAGTCGAGCACGACGGCGTATCGCATCGCGTACGCGATCATGACGCCCATTTTGCCGCTGCTCAAACGTCTCTTCCCAACGAGCATCACGACGACCCAACAGCTTGGCCGCGCGATGCTCGAGGTTGCGCGGAACGGCTACAGCAAGCCGATTCTAGAGCCGGCCGACATTACAAAATTCTAACGCTGTCATCCCGAGGAGCGCGGCGACGAGGGATCTAGCGTAACGGTCGCGGAGCTGGCATCGCGATAGGGACGAAAGATCCCTCGCCTGCGGCTCGGGATGACAACTAGTTCGCCGCCTCTCTCCCAAGCACAGCAAGATCGTCCGCACCATACCCTTCGGCGATCAACGCATCCATGCGCGCGGCAATTCCCGGCAGCGTCGCCAGCGGCCGATCGCCCGCCGTCTCCAGCATCAGCCGCACGTCTTTCCGCGCCATCGTCAGCTCGAAGCTCGGCGCAAAATCGCCGGCGATCATGTTCTTTCCGCGTTGCCTCATCACCGCGATCGGGTTGAACAACTCGAGCACCTCCAGCGCATCGGCTGGCGGTACGTCGGCGCCCGCGGCCACGGCGAAGACATCGGCGACCAGGCCGCTCAGCCCGACGACAAACGCATTGCCACACAGCTTGAACACCGCCGCCAAATCCGGCCGCTCGCCGAAGTACTCCACACGCTCGGCCATCGTCGTGAGGTGCGCATGCACCTGCTCGAACAGCGCTTTCGGTCCGCAGGCGAGAATCGTCCCTTTGCCCGCACGCGCCGCCGCCGGTCCAATGAACACCGGACAATGCAGATACCGCACACCTTCGTCGTTCAACCGTGAGGCGCGCTTGGCCGTCAGTGCGGGCTGAGTTGTCGTGTGGTCGACGATGATCGCATCCGACCCAAGTTCCGGCCGCAATTGCGCGATCACGTCCTCGACGACGGCGTCGTCTTTCAGGATCAAATGAACGATCGAGGCGCCGCGAACCGCGTCGGCAGGCGTCGAGGCCACGCGAACGCCGAACTGCTCCAGCGCGCGAGCTTTGTCGATGGTACGGTTCCAGGCGGTGACCTGGTCGCCGCGTTTGGCGGCGGCCTCGGCGAGGGCGGAACCTAAAAGGCCGGTTCCTAGGAAGGCGATGGTAGTCATGCCGAAAGGTACAGATGCTCGGCGAGGGCGAGCGATACTGGACTAATCGCGATCGATGCGGGACAACCACTCTAGGTCGCTGCTCTCTGGTCTGTGGATGCAGTGAACTACCCAGACGCCGGACTTCGGACGCCAGATTTCAGATCTAGCCGCTCGGGCACGCCACTGCCTCCGGCACTTGGCTCCTAGTCGGCTCCCGGTCAGCTCCTAATCGGGTCAGTCCGGACCGCCCGCTCGGGGGTGAAATGCAGTAACTTTCCGGGCGAGAGATCGGGGCGGCCAGCCGCCCCCGCATTCATATGGAAGCCGTGGCCGGAGCAGCACCGTCTGGCCGTGGCCGTCAAACCCAGGATTCGCAGATCATGAGCACTAGCGCGACCGAATTGCCGGACCTCGCGGGCATCGAGCCCGACCAAATCGTTCGCGATTATCGCACCGCCTACCGCAGTCGCCAAGTCAGCACCCTGGCGCGCGGCGAAGTCATGCTCGGCCGAGCGATGTTCGGCATCTTCGGCGACGGTAAGGAAGTCCCGCAGGTTGCGCTCGCGCATTTCCTGAAGCCGGGCGACATCCGCTCCGGCTACTATCGCGACCAGACCCTGATGATGGCCCTGGGTCTGTTGAGCGTGCAGGAATTCTTCGCCCAGCTCTACGCCCACGCCGACATCGACGCCGATCCAGGCTCCGCCGGCCGCGGCATGAACGCGCACTTCGCCACGCGCATGCTCGACGACAAGGGCGAGTGGAAGATCCTCACCGACGAGATCCATTCGTCGGGCGACGTCTCGCCCACCGGCTCGCAGATGCCGCGCCTCTTGGGGCTCGCCTACGCGTCCAAGATTTATCGCCAGCTCGAGGATCTGCAGAACACCCAGTTCTCGAAGAACGGCAACGAGATCGCGTTCGGCACCATCGGCAATGCGAGCTGCGCCGAGGGCATGTTCTGGGAGACCATCAACGCCGCCGGCGTATTGCAGGTACCCATGCTCCTGTCGGTATGGGACGACGGCTACGGCATCTCGGTACCGAACGAGACCCAGGTAACGAAGAACAGCATTTCGACGCTGCTGCAGGGATTCCAGCGTGAGGGCGGCAACGGATACGAGCTCGAGATGGTACGCGGTTGGGATTACCCAGCGCTGCTCGACACCTACAAGCGAATTACGAACACAGTTCGCCGCGAGCACGTACCGGCCGTCGTACACGTAGTCGAGTTGACGCAGCCACACGGCCACTCCACGTCGGGCAGCCACGAGCGGTACAAGTCGAAAGAGCGTCTCGGGTGGGAGAAGGATCGCGACGGCATTCCGCGTTTCCGCGCCTGGATCATCGAGCAGGGATTTGCGACCGCCGCGGAGCTCGACGCGGCTGAAGAAGAAGAGATGGCGAGCGTTCGCGCCGGCCGCGACGCCGCGTGGAAAGCCTACCAATCGCCGATCGACGCCGAGCGTACTGAAGTCGTCCAGATGCTGGAGACGATCAAGGCTGCCGGCGCGCCGCCCGAAGTCGCCGCGGCGCAGGATGAATTAGCGAAGCGTAAAGACCCACTTCGCCGCGACATTGCCGTCGCCGTGCATGACGCCATCGTCGCGCTTCGCGAAACGCCGTCCGCCGCCGAGCCGCTCATTCGTTGGAAGCGCTCGCAGGACAAGAAGAACGACGACCGCTACAACTCGTATCTCTACTCGCAGTCGGCGCACGCGACCATCAACGTGCCCGGCGAAGCGCCGGCGTATGCCGACAACTCGGTCGACGTCGACGGTTACAAAGTGCTCAACGCCTGCTTCGATGCGGCGTTCAAGCGCGACCCGCGCGTCATCGCCTTCGGCGAAGACGTCGGCCGACTCGGCGACGTGAACCAAGGGTTCGTCGACCTGCAGGCGCGCTACGGCGAGCTGCGCGTCGGCGATTCAGGCATTCGTGAAGCGACCATCGTCGGTCAGGCGATCGGCTTGGCGATGCGCGGCCTGCGTCCGATCGCCGAGATTCAGTATCTCGACTATCTGATGTATGCGCTGCAGATCATGTCGGACGATCTGTCGACGGTGCAGTACCGCACGAAGGGCGGCCAGAAGGCGCCGGTGATCGTGCGGACGCGCGGCCACCGACTCGTGGGCATTTGGCACTCCGGATCGCCACTCGGCATGATGGTCAATGCGCTGCGCGGCATGTACGTCATCGTGCCGCGTGACATGACACGCGCCGCCGGCTTCTACAACACGTTGCTGCAGGGAGATGATCCGGCGGTCGTTGTCGAAGTGCTCAATGCGTATCGTGTGAAGGAGAAGCTGCCGTCGAACGTCGACACGATGACGATTCCGTTGGGAGTACCGGAAGTGCTGCGGGCGGGGTCGGACGTTACGGTCGTCACGTACGGTGCGTGCGTGCCGATTGCGTTGGAGACGGCTCGGAAAGTCCAGCAAACCACTGGGGCCGAGGTTGAAGTCATCGATGTGCAGACGCTGCTGCCGTTTGACGTCCACGGGACCATCGTCGAGTCATTGAAGAAGACGAATAAGATCGTGTTCTTTGATGAAGACGTGCCGGGCGGGGCGAGCGCGTACATGATGCAGGAAGTTCTGGAAAAGCAGGGTGGGTATAACTGGTTGGATGCGCAGCCGAAGACGGTAACGGCGACGGCGCATCGGGCGGCGTATGGGCGGGATGGAGACTACTGGTCCAAGCCGGGCGTTGAAGACTTGTTTGATGCCGTATATGAGTTGTTGAGGGAGACGGATCCTCAGAGATATCCGGCTATATACGGATAAAAGGTGAGGTATTAAGAAAGTCGAACGGCCCCCGCGGAATGGCGTGGGCCGTTTTTGTGTATGGAGAGAATCGCCCCGGCAGGACCGCCTTGATGCAATGCGCGACACATGTCAAACGGCAGACCTGACGTTGAGCAAATCGGCATTAATGTTATCTTGCGCCACGCGTCGTGTCGGTGTCCAAGCTGAGCTCAAAGGCTAGCCAGTTCCGCGCAGGTTTTACCTGATTGCCTGGAGAGATTGTGATAGTCGATCCCAGCACCGAGTTTCAAACCGTGGCTACGTGGGTCGGCCTGATCGGCGGCGTCGTAAGCATAGTTCTGTCGGTGGTCGCGATTGCATTTGCGGTCATGGTCAACAACCGGGCGACCGCTGTAAACGACCAGACCATTCAGTCTCTCAAGAAGATCGAGGGTGATGTCGAACACCTATCAGACGATACCCGCGAACTGATCAAGGCCGGCTGGGATAAGATGCTTGGCAATGTCGATCGAAGGCCGGCTGACTCTGAAGTAATTCCTTCGAAGCAGATCGCAGCCGGAATTGCCGCGGAACTGAAGGCCGAGTTGTCCCCCCTGTTGTCACAAAGTCCAAACGGTCCGACACCGCCCGCACAAGTTGAACAAAAGATTGACCAATTGTTGCGCGCGGTCGAAGGGTCAATGGCAGCGCAGTTGCGAGCGCAAAGTGCCGCTGAACGCCCCGGAGAGGCGCTCGATCGCCTGATTGTAACTCTATCAACCCTGAGTCCAGAAGCTCGAGCGCTTGTCGACGCAATGCGTTCGTCACACATCGACCTTGCCGAATACCGAAGACTCGCCACTGGCCCACTACGGATGCCGCTTGAAGAGTTGCGCCAGTCCGGCCTCCTGATTCCAGTACAGCACCGCCACGACGGCAAGGACGTGCCCTGCTACTTCTTTCCACCAGGCATTGTCTCGCTCGTCCGAGCCGCAATTCCTTTGCTGCCGCGCACGTCGTCGGATTTGAGGGCCCTGGTTCGCTCAGAACTCAAACGAGTCGGTTACCCGGTCGAGGACGCGGCCATTCGCCCGGGCAGAGGTCATGGCTCGCTTAGCGAACCACAGTCCGAATCTTAGGTTCAATCATGTGCGATTGGTCTACTTGCGGCTATTCCCACTCCAGCCCAGTTGGCCGCCCTGCGGCTACCGCGACGGATACGATTGCGGCATCACGTGCCTCGTTGCGAGCCCACAATCACTTCGATGTGTTTGCAGCTGAATACCGCCACTATTGTAACCCTGCAGTCCCAACTATCCTGGCTCCGCCTGAGCGCCGCGCTGAGCAGGTGGTTTGCCTCGCCAGTCAGGCTCGCCACTAGTGGGTCGCGCTTGTTAGCTCAGGCATAACGCGATTTTGCTGACGCGCGTGAGTTTGAGTGTACGTGCGTTCAAGAGAGTTGCGACCGGTACGAACTCGCGCCAGATTCTCTGAAGATCCCACAACAACCCATCGACGTCCGGCGGCAAACCCGCAGTGTGTCGAAAAGCGGCGATGCAACAGTTGACAACCACAAATGTGACGAGCGTCACGCGTCCGCGGTTCGCCGACGAAGTCCCGCCTGCGACAGTTCGGTCGCAAAGCGCCTCCAATCGGCTATCTCCCTCTTTCGCGCCGCCGCAATAGTATTAGTTTCACGCGGACTTGACAGCGCCTGTCAAGTGGTTGGCAACAATCCGCCTCCCATCCACGCGAAGAATCGATCGTGTTTCGTCCACTCGGTACGAATCTCGCCGATGTCGAGTCGCGCAGCGGGAATGGGGATATCGAGACATGAGCGCTAATCCTGAACCGTCCGCTTTAGAGTGGGCGCTTTGTCATTCCTATTCCCGTTTTTTAACCGCCCTGTCCTTTTAGGTAGAATGCCATGACAACACTGGAGAAGCGCGCCGAAGATCTGGTTATTGCCGTTCTCGCCGAACTCGCCAAACAAGGAGTCGAGACTCTTAGAATGGGCGATAAGGACTTTCATCAGCACTTCGGAATGATCCTGAAGAAGTTCTCAGAGGGCCCAGGAGAATTGCAGGATCTTGCGCGCCAGTTCTATAAGAATATTGTTAACGGAACGTATGACGAACTCGATCATGCTCTGATTACCGCAGAGCAGTTTGGTTTTGTCAAGTTTCCTAACCCGAGCTACTCTCGACTCACGATCTCAATTACTCCAAGGATGGCGCACCACATGCTCAAGGAGTGGACTCCCGAAGAGCGCGTCGTTCTTGAAGCAGCGGCTCGTGAGCTGAACAGTTGCCAACGCTTAAGATGACGGAATGACTGATCACTCCGAGTCGCCGGATCACTTTGTCGGCCCACTTGCCATCAGAATTGGCAAGTGGGCCGATCGCCTTTTGATGGGTTTTATCGAGCGGAATCCAGTCGCCCCAACGGCGAGAAAACAGATACACGATCCGCTTGGCAAGATCATTGAGCTGGAGCCATGGGAAGTCTACATCCTCAACAGCCCGCTTCTTCAGCGCCTCAGGTACGTGCGCCAATTGGGAGTGGGGCACTACCTCTTCCCGACGGCCGGCTATTCAAGGTTCGAGCACTCGCTTGGTGCTTTGCACACGGCGACCTTGATGTTCGACTCTGTTATCAACGCCAAAGACGATCTTGGTGCTTCGTCAGCGCCACCACTCACTTCCATTGAGCTTCAGCAACAACGCGCTGTGATTAGAATTGCGGCACTGCTCCACGACGTCGGCCATTGCCTCTTCAGTCACGTTTCGGAAAGTTTCTATAAAAAGCACCCGGACGTGCGCGAAGCGAGAGATTTTTTTAGGGCCCAGTATGACCAGGGAAGTATTACAGCTTCGGAAACAATTTCCCTGATAATCCTCCAAAGTGCCGCGTTTACACGACTAGTTCAAGCCGCAGGGGCTCAGCGAGTCGGGCTCGGCGATCAATCCCTCATATCGCAAGCGGCACTCTGCATTGCTGGATCAGCGAACCGAATGATTCCGTATAGCTACCTAGCGGAGATCATCAACGGCTCTGTGGATTGCGACAAGCTTGACTATCTGGCGCGCGACGCGCACATGGCCGGCGTTCCGATACAGTTGGATGTGACGCGTCTACTCTCCAAGCTACGCGTAGCGGCAAAGACAATCGACGACGAAGGCCCGCATGAGGGCAAGACGACATGGTCGTTGGCCATCGTGCCCAGCGGTGCCCGTGCACTAGATGAACTACAAGTCGCACGAATTTTCCTGTACGACAAATTCTACTATCATCACAAGGTGATGGCAGCCGAAGAGCTAATTCGACGAGGGCTTTCTTACTTGACGAAGGCCGATCCTCGGTTTCGAGATCCAGCCCTTTTGTTAGAATTTGGAGATGACCAATTTCTCTCTCTTACGCCGGCGGTGGTCGAGGCGCTCTTCGGCATTTCGGCGACTAATCC
This sequence comes from Gemmatimonadaceae bacterium, assembly GCA_036499625.1. Taxonomy (GTDB): domain Bacteria; phylum Gemmatimonadota; class Gemmatimonadetes; order Gemmatimonadales; family Gemmatimonadaceae; genus JAQBQB01. The sequence continues at coordinate 203,934 of DASYDJ010000031.1, read as the reverse complement.
AAGCGTCATTGCTGGCTGTCAATTTCTCGAGCGAGCTCGCAATCGCCAACTTCCGCGCAGAGTCTTTGGGTTTGCGTCGCGCTTTCTTCCGGACCAGCTGCCGCTTGTGGCGCAATTCGAAACAAAGGGACGCAACGCGATCTTCGCTGAGGACATGCGAAAGTATCACTTTCGCACGATCACAAGAATACTCAAGACACCGGAAGGGGCGGCGAAGTACACCTCACTAATCCGCGATGCTGCCGCCGAACTCAACGCGGATACCGAAATCTACGTTGCGCTTCAGTCGGCGAAGCGTGCGGCCGGGTCGATGTATTTGCCTGTATTACGGGCGGATGGCCAAGTAGACGACAAACCGAGTTATCTGTTCAAGAACGCGGAGTGGACAGAAGCCTATGCTCTAAACAAGGCCACGTCCTACGTATTTGCCGACGCGCCAAGTCCCGAGGTACATCTTGCGGCTGAACGAGTATTCGCAGAACGCCAGCTAATATTCGCGCCCAATTCGTGGATTGCTGCAAAGATATCCGAGGATGCGCTCAATCAGCGGCGGAAAACCTTGGCGGATACCTGGATTGAATCGCGCCTGCCGCCCAACTATTTGAAGTCTCATCACGCGCGAAAGATGATAAATCGCGCAGAGCGTAAATTCGCCGCCTTCCTTGCTTCCATCGATGAAGAGTTTGGTCCTCCGCTTGTTCAGGCGTGGGTGTCTCAGTTTCCCGACGCTGACATGCAGGACAGTGCTCTTCGACTCCTGGATCACATCAAGTATGTGGGAGCAGCCGATCTCGTTAAGGCGTTCGAGAATTTTGCAGACGGCGATGTTGTGCTTCGCAATGCAGTATGGGTTCCTTTTCGGCCGTGGTCTGGCGGAGGAACCAGTGCTGACCAATTGCTGGTCGATTTAAAGGATTCTAAGTTGCAAATGCAGTCGATCTCTGGAGTAACTGCTGACGAAATTCGCAATGCCGGAGCCGTGGTATTTTTCGACGATACGTTGAATTCGGGAGTTCAGTGTAGCTGCCTGCTCTCAAGTTGGTTTGGCGCAGATGAAACATGCGAGAATAGCGAAGACCGTGATCCGCATGGAGCGCTAAACGCCGAACTCATGGCGGCTCTGCGCGCCGTGCCCATCTTTTTTGCCGTTTATGCAAAGCATCCAACTGGTGATGCGCGTCTCCGAGCGCTTGCATCTCGCCTTAGTCTGCAACTTCGAGACGTGCTAGGAGTGATTCAATCGGGAGATCCGCAGTATACGTTGGAAGGTTTTCACGGCTATTCAGCTACGTCGACGGCGCGCTTCATTGATTACTTGGAGGACCGCGGCAAGCGCCTTCTCAGGGCTAAGATCGGCACGAAGCCCAGTTGGGATCAACAACGAGTACAACGATCAGCATTGGGCTATTCATCGATTCACTTAACTATTGTGTTTCGCCACTCAATAAGCACGGCGACGCCGGTCGCACTATGGGCGATGAATACGGACTACGAAGATCAGTGGATCCCGGTGTTCCCGCGAAAAAGAGAGGAGCTTCGCCAGATTCTACGCGTCGACAAGCCGCAAAATGATCAATCCTCTGAAGTTCCTGAATATGAAGGGTCTTAGGGACAGCGATCACGGCAATGTGAACTGCGCTCGTGTCCGCGAAGACCTTGAGGTTTGCTTACGAACCGCGATGGTAGCTTAAATCGCTGGCTACCGAACCGTGCAGAGGTCACTAGGTGGCCGCGCTTATCCGATATTCGTGCATGGTCGAGGCGGTAGGCCGCGACTAAGCAACGTGCACGCTCTACCAATTGGCGTATCAAGCAATAGAGCATCGACCATCGTACGCTTACTGCCAAGTGCCACGCTCAAGCCTGAAATCGTGCCAGAATCGTTGGCTTCGCCGTCTCATCAAACGTTTCGGCGACGAATGCGTAGCCGAATGGCCAGCGTTCGCCCGAAGTGTTGATCGCTATTCGCCTCGTTTGGACCTGGCGGTCGGGCCTTTTTCTGCCACCCCGGGTGGCCACCTCAACAGCGAGTACTGCGATCTTGCGAGAAGGCACCGACATTTTCTTCAGCGTCTTTGGGCATTCCACATGGAAAATGAGAAGGCGCTCAACGCTAGAAGTGTGCGGGGGATTGAGCACCTTGAGACAGCGCTTCATGGGAACCACAACGCCCGGTGCTTTCTGGCTATCGAGATCGAAAACGAAGTATCTCGGAAACATCTAATGGGGGGGATCATGAACGCTGTTTCGCTGGGCCATCTCGGAATCGCAATTGGTTGGTCCGACGAAAAAGTGCGAGCGATGTTTCGGGCGCGGGCGTATCTTCACTTCCTTGAATCGGTCGACAAACCGACGCTTCTTGTTCGCAACCTCTTGATTCTCTCTCGCGAGCAAGCCGACGAGGCATTCCGTATTGGCTAAACATGGCGCTAGCCATTTCTACCTTGTACTCGACATTCGGCGTTCCTCCTCAGTTGCGCCCCCGCCCCTCCGCTGTACTATCAACCCGAACCCCACCCGCCCCCTCGCCGTAATACCCTCTATCACAACAGCCAGAGCCGACGATGGACTCCATCCTCCAGGACATCCGCGTTACGCTCCGCGGCTTCCGCCGCTCCCCTGGTTTCCCGCTCACCGCCATCGCGACTCTAGCCTTGGGCATCGGCGCCACCACAGCGATCTTCACCACGCTGAGCGCCGTCCTTCTCAAGCCGCTTCCATATCCCAACCCGCAAGATCTCTATAGTCTGCGGACTGCCCTCACCGACGGCCGCGTCACCACCGGCCTCCTCTCGGGCGGCGAGATCTACCGGCTGAACGATCCGAAACTGTCCATCGAGCACGCGGCGGGATTCCAGCCGACAGATCTCACGCTCGTCGCCAACGATGGTACTCCGTCGCACATCCAGGCGTATGGCGTGACGCACGGGTTCTTCGAGTTGTTCGGTCTTCCGATGACCTCGGGTGGATTCACGTCCGACGACTTCACTCCCTTCCAGCCGGCACCGCCCAATTCGCCGCCGCAGCCACGCTCGCCGCCGAGGGTCGTGATCTCGCCCCGGCTCTGGAAGACGTTCTTCAATAGCGATCCCGCGGTGGTCGGCAAACCGATCCACTTTGCAGAGTTCTCATCGACGGTGGCTGGTATTGCGCCGCGCGACCTCGACATCCCGCACGACGCCGACGTCTTCCTCGCGCAGCGAGTGCCGGTCACGGATGTGAATCATGGGCAGGACGCATACGTGCGCCTGCGCCACGGTGCGAACATCGAGCGTGCCAAAGGCGAGATGACCGCGGTGATGAATGGTCTGGCCAATGACTTTCCCGCGTCGGATCGCAACCGCGTCTATGTCGCGCGGCCGCTGGTCGACGCGATCGTCGGCGACCTCGGGCCAATCCTCATCATCGTGATGTCGGCGACGGGACTGCTGTTGCTCCTCGCCTGCGTGAACGTCGCCAACCTGTTGCTCGCGCGCGGTGCCGCGCGAGCGCGCGAAATGGCTGTGCGGGCGGCACTCGGCGCGGGATGGGGCAGACTCATTCAACAGCTCCTCACGGAATCGATGCTGCTGGCTCTCGCGGGCACGATCGCCGGAGTCGTCGTTGGTGCTCTCGGTCTCCGCGCACTGTTGGCACTCGGCGCATCCAAGTTGCCACGGCTCGATGCAGTGTCGTTCGACGGACGCGTCCTGCTCTTTGCGCTGGCCGTGCTCATCGTCACCGGAGCGATCATTGGACTCGCACCGGCGATTCGCCTGTTGCGCAGCGATATGAAAACGCTCATGAATGACAGCTCGCGGTCGGCCAGCGCCGGCCGCGGCACCACGCGCTGGCTCACCGCCATGACTGTCGCCGAAGTGGCGCTGGCGATCATGTTGGTGGCCGGTGCCGGCTGGCTCGTTCGAGGATTCTCTAACTTGCGTAACACGGACGCCGGGTTCCGCACCGACAACCGGCTGCTGTTCGACGTGTCATTCCTTGGACCGCGCTACTCGTCGCCCGAGCTCGTGAGTCAGGCGCAGACAGACCTCGCCAACGCCATCAAGAACATTCACGGCGTGACGAACGTGGGTCTCGTCTCCAACTACCCCATGCGCGGTCAACTCGAGGCCTCGCTGCTCGCGGAGATTCATGGCGCGCCGTTCGACCCCGCCAATCCACCCGAAACACGCCGTCGCTTCACCGGTCCTGGCCTGTTCGCCGCCATGGGCACCGCGCTGATCAAAGGTCGCGACTTCAACTCGGCGGACCTTCCCACCACGCTTCCCGTCGCGATCGTCAATCGCACGTTCGTCGAACGCAATCTCAAGGGACGCGACCCGATCGGCGCGCAGTTCGCGGCCGGCTATCCGACGCCCGATCCGAAGAACGAGGTGACGATCGTCGGCGTGGTGGACGACGTGCGAGAGAACTCGCTCTCCGCCGCGCCGGAGGCGTCCTATTACAGTCCTATGACGCAGTTCCCGTTGCGTCGGGCGACGGCCGTTGTATCGATGTCGCAGTCGGATCCCGTCGCAGTCGAAGCGGCCATCCGCGCCGAGTTGCGGAAGCTCAATCCGACGATGGCGCTCGATTTCGTGCTCGCGTCGGACGTTGTGGCCGGCACGATCCGCCGCCAGGAGCTTGGCATGACGCTGATGCTCGTCTTCGGCGCGATCGCCATCGTGCTCGCGGCGGTGGGAATCTACGGCGTGGTGTCGTACGCCGGTTCGTTGCGCCGCGACGAAATGGCGACGCGCCTCGCACTCGGCGCATCACCGCGCTCGGTATTCATGCTCGTCATGAAGCAGGGCGTCACGCTCGGCGTCGTCGGTGCCGTGATTGGTTTGGGACTGGCCTATTTCTCCGGTCACGTCATCTCCAGTCGCGTCTACGCAATACACGCGTCCGATCCTGTGGTCCTGGTCCTCGCCACTGTGCTGATCACCGCGATCACTGTCGCGGCAACGATAATTCCCGCGGCGCGTGCGGCGCGGCTGAATCCGGCGAGCGCGCTGCAGTCGGAGTAGAACGCGTCAATTGCAAGATGGGAGGGCCCGTTTTGGCTTTGCTGGGCGGCTCGGAGAAAGCCTGACGCGGCGTCGGAGTTGTTATACTCCGGCCTATGACCGCACCTCGCCGCGTCGATCCTCTCCACGGTGTCACACTCAAGGCAATGGTCGAGCACCTCGTCGACCGCTACACCTGGGAAGGCCTCGGCCAACGGATCAGCATTCGCTGCTTCACGCACGATCCGAGTGTGAACTCGTCGCTCAAGTTCCTGCGCAGGACCCCGTGGGCGAGAGCGAAGGTAGAGTCGCTCTACCTGCACAGCGTGGCGCACCCGCGAAAGACGCCGCCGGTATAATCGCCTACGCTGGCGGTCGGAACGTCAGATGCGGCCCTCGGTTGTCGCGCGCGCGACCACTCGCTCCCAGTCGCGTATGTCGCCCGCCACGATGCGAAACAGCGGATGTGCGGTCGGCGGTGTGCCCGCAATGCGATCGCGGTACCAATCCGGTGATCGCCGCTGGATCTTGTGACTGAGATACTCCCACCCTTAGAGCAGCTGCCCCTTGGTTTCGGCGATCGGCCGCTCCGAACGTGGTGACGCGGCGATGCGCGCTGCGTCGAACGCGTAGCTTGCCGACTACGACGAGGCCATCGCGTTCTATACGAAGAAGCTCAACTTCGTCGTCGTCGAAGACACGTACCAGGCGGCGCAAGACAAGCGATGGGTCGTGATTGCGCCGCCCGGCGGTGCTGGAACGACGCTTTTGCTCGCGCGCGCATCGACGCCGGAGCAGACGGCCTTCGTCGGGAATCAAGCGGGCGGGCGAGTCTTTCTCTTTCTGCAGACTGACGATTTCTGGCGGGACTACGAGGCGATGACCGCCGCGGGCGTGGAGTTCGTACGTCCGCCGACCGAAGCGCCGTACGGGACGGTGGCGGTGTTCGTGGATCTATATGGTACGAAGTGGGATCTGGTGCATTTTGCAGAAGCGTCTACGAAGGCGGGAGCATGAGAGCATGCCAAAGCGAGTCCTGATCGCGACGACGTCGCGGAGCGGCGAGCGATGCGTTCGTCATCAACTCGACGGAGTAAACACCCCTCGGCGTTCAGCTATTGAATCGCCGCGCGATGTCCTCACTATCGCCGCCTGGACTCGAGTCGGCGAACGTCGTCGTTGTCCTTCTTGCGGCCGGTTGCGGCCTTGTTCGCCTTGAGCTCTTTCAGGCCGATGACGCGCACGTCTTCGCGTTCGATGCTTGTGGTAAGAGCGCCTTGCCAGACTGCGGCGAATGTAACGCCGTCGATTTCGTTTAGCAGATCGATGCGGTACGGCGGCTGGCCGAACTGCGTTACGATGCCTGGCTGAAGGAGCGTCTCTTCGTCGATAATCTCAGGAGGCGCGCCAAAGTCGATCATTGCGTTACAAAGGCGGCGCACATTTCTCTTCGTCGCACGGTAGAGAAAATCGATACCCCCAGTGGCGCGCACGACTCCATGTACCGCCAGCGCGTATCCTCCAACGAGCACAAAATCCACTTTGTGCTCGTTGAGTGACACGATGAAGTCAAGAAAGTCCGGTGACAGCGTGTCGTTGTCTGCGCCACCGGCTTTCTGCCTCATGGGCGGGAGCGCTTTGCCTTTGAAGCTCCGGGCTGAAGTCGCGCAGCCCCGGCCACCACGTAAGCTTGTTTCGAAACTTGGGCCACGGCGATGAGACGCTTCGCCTTTGATTTTGCAGGACGTGGGTCGTTCCCTGCATCATGCATATGGACGTGACGCCCTCTCCACGTTTCGCGACGACGTGCCGCACGAGCTGCCCGTTCGAGCTCTGGAGCCGACTCACCTCGAATCTCAGCCGCCAAGCCATTTGGAGCTTTAGCAACCAAGGATACTCCAACGATGTTTAATAGCCGAAGCGCTGATTCGAGGCTTACATTCGGGCGCTGGGAGCGCTCTAGTTCGGCAACGAGACGCGGACTTACCTGCGCTCGGGAAGCCAACTCCTCTCGACTGAGGCTTAGCTGCTTTCTGGCGCTCCGTAGTACGGGACCCAGGCGGTCTGACAGCATGATTCCTCGAGGCGTGGAGATACTGATTGTACCGAGTGGGCCCGGACGGGAGCAACCCCTTTATGTCCGATCCCTTTATGTGCTACCCCATCAAACTAGCATTGTGCCTTACAGCACGGCAGGAGGGCCGCCCCGATGATCGCTGCATCTTGCAGACTGGCCGCACTACTCGCAATCGGCTCGGTGATCGCCGCGCATGACGTCTCCGCGCAAGCCGTCCAGTCGAACCTTGACGATTTGGTCAGCGCCAATTCAGCAAGACGCATGGCCGCGTTCGACATCCTCGAGCGTCTGAGCCGGCGAAATCAGTTTCCATTGTGCTCGGCGGACGCCAGCACACCTATTCACAAAGGTCTAATCGCGGGACTCGAAAAAGAGAACGAGGTGGTTCGGACGACGCCTTCATCATCCGAAGAGGAAGCACATGGCTATTACGACAACTTGATAGAATGCGTCGCGAAACTGCGTGACACGAGCGCAGTGCAAGCTCTAGTCGACGCAATCCAAACCCAAGGCAGCGTGATGGACGGATTGGTCGCGTTGGGCGACGCTGCAGTTCCGGCGCTCCTTCGCGTGGCCGCCACGCAATCCTCACGCCGATCGTCCTTTGCTTTGATGACGTTGGGAATGCTCGCAACGACTCCGATCTCTCCCGCGCATCGAGCTGCGATCCGTGCGCGTGAGCTCGCAGCGCTCGGCGATAATGACCCTTCTGTCATAATGGAGGCGGTCAGCGCGTTGACGGCGTTCCCTGATGCAGTTGTTCGGGGTGCGGTTCGCGCGATTGCGCTCACGCCGGCGCAGGGCATTCCCGGCTCCGAGACCGCTTCGCAAAGCATAGACAACATGGTCCGTGACGAGGCGATCACCTGGATGAAACAAGACAGCGCGAACATCGCCGGCGCATCGACCTACAGCCGGCCGCCATCGACGTTTCAGATCAAGGGTTGCACGCCGGAATGCTGCGGCTTCGGATCGTGGAATGCCACAGCGACGAGAGTCGCCTTTGCGAAAGTGGATAGCACGTCTCGTCCGGTGTTCACCGTTCATACAGGCGATCACGTGGTCGCCGACAGCGGTGTCGAAGCCATGGTCACGTCAGGGCTCCTACGCGCAACGCGCGCGTATCAGCTACGCACCTTACCGTATCCATATCGGCTCGGGTGGGGATCGATGACGGTGCCGGCGGGCGACACGCTGCACGTGCTCTTTCAAGGCTCCGAGGAAACGGATGACGTTATCTGGTATCGTGGTTCGGTGTACTGGACTGGCGCCGACTTCCCGGATTTCGTTGTCCTGAGCACGCCGAAATCAACATGGTGGGCCGCGGTCAAGAACGATCTCGGCCAAGTTGGCTGGATCGCTGAGCCTGAGTCTGCGTTCACCGGACCCGGAGAATGCCACTGATGAGCGATTCAGAACACCTACAGATACACGAACGGCCAGACCTCGAGTCGCAGTCTTCGGGTTCGACTGTTGTGCGGCGAGCGAGCCAAGTCTGGAGCGTCGCCATCGCAATCGTTGGCGGCATAGGGACTTTCTATGGAGTCGAGGCAATGCACTACGAGTATCTCGCGAGCGGCCGCTCGATTCTTCATCCGTCTCACGGTCTGATCGAAGCGACCGCGCTTACCGTCATTGCGGTCGCCACCACTGTTCGTCGCGCACGGATGGCCGTCATGGGGAGCCAAGACTGAGGGGCTCTCGGATCGCCGCCCAGCAAATCGGTAAGAATGTGTGTATTGCTCTTATTCAATATGTCGCGTACTGTCGCTGTCGAATCTCCGTTGGGCAGCTACAAACTCACTCGGCAGAGTAGCCATGAATGAGCCAACGACTCGTGTGATCAAGCTGACGGCGTGTGCGGTCTGCGGCCAGCCTGTTGTAAAAAACGCGAATGACACGGTCTCCGCGAACGTGTTCCGGCCCGCAGCGCCCACGGGACCCGTGATGGGATTCTACATGCACCTTGCCTGCCTCACAGAAGCGCTGCCTCGTATGAGTGATTCGCTGCGACGCCAATTCGATCTAGCGCAAAGTCCGTAGCTCGTTCTGTGCATCAGTGTGGCAGCGACCTAACGTGCACCGAGCACTCGATGGGTTCACTCACGACACTTGGTTGCGTCCGAACATCGTCGTTGCGCTGCTGGCCACCATCGCATGCGTCGCGGCTTCGTGTGCTCGGCCGTTGAGGTCGTCCGCACCTGCCCCGATCGTGCTTCGCGAAACCGATAGCGCCGGCGTCATTCACGGCATCGTACGCGATGAGCACGGCGTTCCGATTGCCTCTGCAGAGCTCAACGTGAAAGGCGCCCCCATCCACGCCTATACCGATGCAGCGGGACGGTTTCGGCTCGTGGTTGCTTCGGCTCAACGATTCGAGCTGGACATGCGACGCGTCGGCTATGCCGCGAGACAGGATTCGCTTGGACTTCTGGCCGGTCGCGGCCTCGACATTGTAATCGTCGTTCGCGTTGCGCCGTTTACTCTCTCCTACGTTTGCACCTGTGACCCGATAAACCTCGTAACGTTGCGGCTGCGCCGCCCGAGCGGCTATCCATTCGCGTATGCGATCACTACGGTTCGCGAGCGTGATCAACCCGACCAACGCGACTCGATCCCCGCCAGTGCATTCGTTGGCGACACACTGTCGCGCGCTATTTGGAGCGTGTCACGCGCCGCAGGCACTCACCAAACGGTGAGCGTCACGGTGCGCGCGCCTGGCTATCGAGATTGGGAGCGGAACGCAGTGGCGCTGCGCGACACGTTGCGAGTTGCTCTCGAACCGCGTCGCTAACTGCCGCGCGCCTAGGGGTTAGCCGTCTCCACTTGACGGTCTAGTGCACGCACGCAAGATTGCCCGTCCCCACTAGACCGTCTAGTCGACATGCCCAAACAGCCCGCCTCGCTCCTCCAAGGCACCCTGGACCTCATCGTCCTCCAAATGCTCCGCGCCGAGCCCACCAACGGCTACGACCTGAGCCTCCGAATCCAAACCGTCTCCCGCGACGTACTGCAGGTGAACGCCGGCTCGCTCTACCCGGCGCTCTACCGCCTCGAGGAACGCGGCTTGATCAAAGCCGAGTGGCACGACACGCCCAAAGGCCGGCGAGCCAAGGTCTACTCGGTCACCGCGGCGGGCCGCAAGCAGCTCGCTGAGCACCGCGAGCACTGGGCACGATTCTCCGGCGCACTCGGCGCCATTCTCGAGAATACCTGATTCGTTAGCCGAGGGTCATGTGAACACAACTCGACTGTGGCTTCGGCGCGTGCGCGCCGCGGTCTCGCGTCGCGCACTCGAGCGCGACATGCAAACAGAGATGCGCGAGCACATTGAATCCGCCGCCGAGCGATTCACTGCGCGCGGCATGTCGCCGGCCGACGCGCGCCGCGCCGCGGAACGCGAGTTCGGAAACGTCGGCGTGATTCAGGAACAGGCGCGCGACATCCGTGGCGGACGCTGGGTACACGATCTCGCCGGCGACGTGCGTTTCGCCTGCCGCTACTTCGCGCGCCACAAGGCGACGACGGCCATTATCGTCGCGGTCCTCGCGCTCGGCACCGGTGCCAACGCGATGATCTTCTCGATGGTGCAGGCGCAATTCTTCCGACCCGCACCGGCGGTGCCCAAGATCGACGCGCACGTCATGGTCTGGTCGCAGGAGCGCTCGACGCGCGCTGCGCAATGGCAGGATCGTGGGTTCACGTATTCCGAGCTCACCGCTCTCACCGAACACCGTGAGGTGTTCAGCTCCACCGCGGCGTGGACCGAGGACCAAATCGTATTACGCGGCGACAGCAGCGCCGCACTCAGCGTCGGCGCACAGTTCGTGACGCCCAACTACTTTCGCGTGCTCGGTGTACCGCTGTCGTTCGGCCGCGATCTCGCCGCGAGCGCTGGCAACGATGTGCCCGATATGACGGCCATCATCGCATTCGAAACGGCAGAGAAGCTCTATGGTAGCGCCGTTGCGGCCGTCGGACAGCGAGTCTTGGCGAACGAACTTCCGGTGCGCATCGTTGGCGTTGCGCCGCCACGATTCCAGGGCGCGCTGCGCAACATGCATCAGCCGGCACTCTGGATTCCGCTGAGCGCGCGATCGACAATCGCTCGCGTGTCGCCCCGGTGGATGACCGACCAGTCATCGCTTTCGATCTTCGGCCGGCTCGCGATCGGTGTGTCGAGCGACAGAGCGACTGCGCTCGCGCGCCAAGTGGTCGCGTCCGCACTCCCCGATTCCGCGACGCGTGTCGGTATGGCGCGGTCGGCTGACGTACTCGGCATGAATGCGCCGCCGCCCGGACAGGGAGGCTCAGAGATGGCTCTCGCACTCACGTTCATCCTCGGCGTCGGTATTCTCATTCTGCTCGTCGCGTGCACGAATGTGAGTTCTCTAATGGTCGCCGCAGCCGTCGGCCGTCGCCACGAGATCGCCGTGCGCACCTCGCTCGGCGCGTCGCGCGCGCGGTTGGTTCGGCAGTTGGTCACCGAGTCCACGCTGCTCGCGCTCGCGGGAAGCGCCATTGGTCTCACGCTCGCCTGGTGGGTGTTGACGTATCAGGAGCGCACAGAGATCGACGGCGTCGTGCTCTCACCCGATGGTACCACGTTCGTCTTCGTCCTCATCGCGGCCGTCGTGACGGGAATGTTGTTTGGCCTTTCGCCGGCACTCCACGTCACTCGCGACGCGGTCGGCGGCGCACTGCGTGATTCCGGTGCGGGTATCAGCAATCGCTCACGTTTGCAGCGCGGACTCGTCGTCGCGCAGATCGCTCTCTCGCAACCACTGCTCCTGCTGCTCGGCGTGATGCTCGCGCTGGTCATTGCCGACTATAAGCCGTTGTCGCCGGACATGAGCCGCCGAGTGATCGCCGTCGACTTCCGACCGGTGACCACGGGCGCCGCCAGCCAACGTCCGGAGGCTGTCGACTCGCTCGCGACGCGCATCGCCGAGCGACCCGAGGTGACGAGCGCGGTGCCCGACGCGACAGGCTTTGGGCTGCGCGGCATCGTTGCGTCCGATCGTGCGGTGCCGCGCACGGCGGCAGATACCTCACCAACTGTCGTGACGCTCGAGGGCGCCGTACCCGGTTGGTTCACGATGGTCGAGATTCCGATCATCTTCGGCCGCGACGTGTCGTACGCCGACACGATGCAGACGTCCGCGAAGCATCCCGTCGTCATCGGAAGCGATCTTGCGCGCGCGCTGTGGGGTGAGGCGAATCCGGTCGGTCGCACGCTCGCGTCGCCGTCGCTGCCGGGTTTCAAGCAGGACTCGATGGCGATGGTGGTCGTGGGCGTGTACGACGCATCGCATCAGATGCCGGGTGCGACCTGGGGCGGCGGCAGCTCGAACGGCGACGAGCCGGTGCGCGTGTACACGGCGCGCGGCAAGCAGTGGCGGCACGATCGCATTCTCGTTCGCACGCGCGGTCCCGCCGCTCCATTCGTTCCGGAATTGCGCAAGTTCGTTCGCGGGCGCGCGCCGTCGCTTCCGGTGACGTCGATGGTGACGCTCGCGCAGGCTGACGAGCAGATGTATCGCGACACGTTGCGCGAAGCCGCGATGGCTGGCGCTGCCGGCGCGCTCGCGCTGCTCGTCGCGTCGCTCGGGTTATATGGAATCGTGTCGTTGGCGGTGCGTCAGCGAACGCGTGAGATTGGCATTCGCATTGCCGTCGGCGCGGAGCCGATGCAAGTGGCGCGGATGTTCCTCACGTCGGGCGTGCGTGTGTGCGCGTTCGGGCTCGCGATCGGATTGCCGCTCAGCGTCTTGGCGTTGAAGATCGCGCTGTCGCAGCACGTCGTCATCGCGCCGCAGACGAATCCTTATATGATCGGAGCCGGGGTCGCGCTCGTGCTGTTTGCGGTGGCGTCGGCCGCAACGTGGGTACCGGCGCGCCGAGCGGCGTTCGTGGAGCCGTCGACGACACTGCGGGTGGAATGAGCTCGCCGCACGATCTACTACGGGCGCAACTTCAACTGCTGCGCGTCGAGTCCGACGTAGACGTTCGTGCGCTCGATGTACACCGCGGCATTCGATGAAATCGAATCCGGGTAGCTGCCAACGCGCCATTCCAGTTTGAGCTTGGCGCGCGGACCGCTCTCGTCTACCGAGTAGCGGGCGTAATACTTCGTTGCGCTGAAGCTCAACGTCAAAACGAACTTGCCAGCGCTGTCGCCCGGCACCCAGGTGCCGTCCATCAGTCCCTTGGTACCCGGCGCCGACGACTCGTAGTCCTCGAGGTCGATGTGCTGGAAGTGTCCGTACGCGTTCGTCACGTCGTTGATCGCCATCAGGTCGAAGTACGACGGGTCGGGTGTGGTCCATCCCTTGTTGGTGAGGATCCATTCACCCTGAAACGTGCCGCGATGATCGTGGTGGAAGAGCAGCTTGTTCGTGAGGCGCGGCTCCCACGGCCGGCTATTGCCCACCGTAAGTCCCTTGGCGAAATACGGAGTGACGACTTCGTTCATCACGCGCGCGAGTAGTTCAGCCTGCACGTCGGGCTGGAGATAGTCGAACGGCGAGACGTTCGCGCCGCCGGCAACGTCGGTTCGCACGCCATCGGACCGGTTGTAATCGACGAGATTGACCTCCGCTAATTGCGCAGTGCCGATCGGGTCGCCCTGCTTCACGTGCTGGCCTGCGGTCACGAGCGGGTGCACCACGAGCTGATGCTTCCCAATGAGCCCGTGACCATAGTCGACGTCGATGTAGTACAAGCCGTCGATGAGCTGGACGTCGAGCACAGTGCCGTCGGCCATGCTGCCTATCACGGTTCCCGGCTTCATTGGAATCCAGAGGTGGTCTAGTCCTTCGACGTGCCCGCCCTCGTGCGCACCGAAGAATCCGAGTCCGCCGGTGGGACCGAGGATGATGCTGTCGAGCGGCACCGGGAGAGTGATGCGAACCGGCGAGCCCCAGCTCGGAACGGGTTGGACCCATGCGTCGTCGATCCAAGGCACGGAAACGACGGCGACGGGCGGAGTAACTCTGTCTGTGGGGCCGGTCGAGCTGCCGTCGCTACCGCAGGCGGTCACCACGACGAGCAGCATCAGCAGAGCGAGCCGGGAAGGGCGGAGCATCGTACGCTCGGGTTCGGGTGAGACCACGATACAAGGTTCGGCTCCTTTGGCCAGTGACGTGAGCCGTGACGACATCTGGCAACAGAATTCAGTTATGCGCCCATGGGTGAAATTAGATTGCCATAGACCATCGGCAAAAGAAACGAAGAGCCACCACGAGCCATCCACCCTATGCTGTGGCAACTGCTCCACCGCTATTTGAAGCCGTACTGGACGATGCTGCTCGGGGTGGGCGTGTTCCAAGCGGCCCAGTCGATCGCCTCGCTGTATCTGCCCACCCTCGTGGCCGAGATCATCGACAACGGAGTGGCCAGGGGCGACGTCGGGTACATCATCCGCGTCGGCGGAGTCATGCTCGCGATCACCCTCGCGCAGGTCGTGTGCGCGATCGCGGCCGTCTACTTCAGCGCCCGAGCGACGATGTCGCTCGGACGCGATCTGCGCGGCGCGGTCTTCCACCGCGTGAGCGCATTCTCCGAACGCGAGGTCTCGAGGTTCGGCGCACCGTCGCTCATCACGCGCACGACAAACGACGTCCAGCAGGTGCAGATGTTCGCGCTGATGACCTGCACGCTGTTCGTCGCCGCGCCAATTCTCGCCGTGGGGGGCGTCATCATGGCCATGAAGCTCGACGCTGGTCTGTCGTGGCTCATGGCGGTGAGCGTGCCGGTGTTGATGATATCGCTCGGGCTGGTCATCGCCCGGATGGTACCGCTGTTCCGTCTGATGCAGAAGCGTGTCGACGTCGTCAACCAAGTGATGCGAGAGCAGTTGACCGGCATCCGCGTGGTGCGCGCGTTCGTCCGCGAGGCGACGGAGATGACGCGCTTCGCGAATGCGAACCAAGAATTGACGAATACGTCGTTGGGCACCGGGCGTCTCATGGCGCTCATGTTTCCCATCGTGATGTTGGTGCTCAACGTGTCGAGCGTCGCTGTCGTGTGGTTCGGTGGATTGCGCATCGACGCCGGCCACATGCAGGTCGGCGCGCTCGTCGCCTACCTGAGCTACCTCCTGCAAATCCTCATGGCAGTGATGATGGCCACGTTCATGGCGATCATGCTGCCGCGCGCCGCAGCCAGCGGAGATCGAATCGGCGAAGTGCTCGAGACGGATACGTCGGTCGTCATGCCGGAACACGGTGTCACGACGCTTCCCGAGCGTGGGGCCGTCAGGTTCGTCGACGTGTCCTTCTCGTATCCGCACGCCGAGCAGCCTGTGTTGCGCGATCTGACGTTCGAGG
This sequence comes from Gemmatimonadaceae bacterium, assembly GCA_036499625.1. Classification (GTDB taxonomy): domain Bacteria; phylum Gemmatimonadota; class Gemmatimonadetes; order Gemmatimonadales; family Gemmatimonadaceae; genus JAQBQB01. The sequence goes on along the minus strand of DASYDJ010000031.1, from coordinate 188,539 downwards.
TGCGCGAAGGCGAGACGACGGCGATCATCGGAAGCACCGGGGCAGGGAAGACCACCCTGGTGAACCTCCTGCCCAGGTTGTTCGACGCGACCGCTGGCTCGGTCTTGGTCGACGGCGTCGACGTCAAGGCACTGGACCCCGACGTACTCTGGAGCCGGATCGGGTTGGTCCCACAGAAGCCGTATCTGTTTTCGGGAACGATTGCCAGCAATCTGCGGTACGGCCGGCCAAATGCCACGGAAGAGGAGTTGTGGGAGGCATTAAAGATTGCTCAAGCAACTGACTTCGTCACCGCCATGGACGGCAAGCTCGACGCGGTCATCAGCCAAGGCGGCACGAATGTCTCCGGCGGTCAGCGACAGCGATTGGCGATCGCGCGGGCGCTCGTGAAAAGGCCGGAGATCTATGTCTTCGATGATTCCTTCTCCGCGCTGGACAGCGCCACGGATGCACGTCTGAGAGCCGCGCTCGCGGCGCACCGCTCGGACGCGACAATGATCATCGTGGCGCAGCGCGTCGCGACCATCATGGATGCCGACCAGATCATCGTGCTCGAGCGGGGCGAGATCGTGGGCCGCGGCACGCATGAAGAACTTCTCATGTCATCGCCCACCTACGCCGAAATCGTCGAATCCCAACGCTCGGCGGACCAAGCCGCATGAGCGACACAACAGAGAAAGAGAAGCCTCTCGAGCGGCCGCAATTGAGCCGCCAGCGCGGCCCGTTCACCGGCGCGACCTTGCCGCCCGAGAAGGCGATGAACTTCCGGCCGTCGGCGAAGCGGTTGTTTGGGTTGTTGAAGCCGCATTGGATCGGGCTGAGTTGGGTCATCGCCTTCAACGTGATCAGCGTCGCCTTCCGCGTCATCGGCCCCAAGCTGCTCGGCCAAGCGACCAACATCATCTTCAACGGCGCCGTCTCGCGGACGCTGCCCGCCGGCGTGAGCAAGGCGCAGATCGTCGCGCGGTTGAGAGCGAGTGGGCAGACAGGCCACGCGGATTTGCTCAACGGCATGCATCTCACGCCTGGCGCCGGCATCGACATGCATGCGCTTGGTGTTGTGTTGATGTGGGTGCTGGTGCTGTACGTGATCTCGTCGGTATTCGGCTGGGCGTCTGGTTACGTGCTCAACGAGGTCGTGCAAAGCACCACGTACCGGCTGCGCGCGCAGGTCGAGAGCAAGATTCACCGGCTGCCGCTCAGCTACTACGACCGTATGCCGCGCGGCGAGCTACTCAGCCGTGTCACCAACGACATCGATAACGTCTCGACGAGCCTGCAACAGACGTTCAGTCAGATGATCACGTCGTTGATCACCGTCGTCGGCGTCATCGTCATGATGTTCATCGTATCGCCGATCTTGGCGGCGATTGCGCTGGTCATGATTCCGCTCACGATCGTGATCACGGCGGTGATCGCCAAACGCTCGCAAAAATTGTTCGTGGGCCAGTGGAAGTACACAGGCGCGCTGACATCCGACATCGAGGAGAACTTCACGGGCCATGCGCTGGTGAAGGTCTTCGGCCGCCAACGCGAGGTCGAAGCTGTCTTCGACACCAAGAACGAAGCGCTGTACAAGGCGAGCTTCGGGGCACAATTCGTCTCCGGCATCATTCAGCCGTCGATGATGTTCGTCGGCAACCTGGTCTACGTCGCCATCGCCGTCGTGGGCGGTGCGTTCGTCGCCAAAGGCTCGATGAGCTTGGGCGACGTACAGGCGTTCCTTCAGTATTGTCGTCAGGTCACGCAGCCGCTGACGCAATTGGGGAGCATGGCCAACCTCGTTCAGTCAGGTGTCGCGTCCGCCGAGCGTGTGTTCGGCTTGCTCGATGCCGATGAGCAATCGCCTGACCGCGTGCCGGCGCTCAGTCCGACAACGGCCGAGGGGAAGCTCGTCTTCGAGAACGTGTCGTTCCGCTATTTGCCCGACAAACCGCTGATCGAGAATGTGTCGCTCACCGCGGAGCCGGGGCACACGATTGCGATCGTTGGACACACGGGCGCCGGCAAGACAACGCTGGTCAATCTCATCATGCGCTTCTACGAGCTACAGTCGGGGCGGATCACGCTCGACGGCGTGGACATCGCTGCGATGACGAGAGACGATCTGCGCAGCCGGATGGGCATGGTGCTGCAGGACACGTGGCTGTTTGCCGGTACGATCCGCGACAACATCGCGTATGGACGGCTCGACGCGACGGAAGACGAGATCGTCGCCGCTGCGACTGCGACCTACGTCGACCGCTTCGTCCGTTCGCTTCCCGACGGGTACGACACCGTCCTCGTGGATGGCGCTGACAACGTGAGCGCCGGCGAGAAGCAACTGCTCACGATCGCCCGCGCGTTTCTCGCCCGCCCAAGCGTGCTGATTCTCGATGAGGCCACGAGCTCCGTCGACACGCGCACCGAGGTGTTGGTCCAGCAAGCGATGGCCGCGCTGCGCAGTGACCGCACGAGCTTCGTCATCGCACATCGTCTGTCGACGATTCGCGACGCCGATCTCATTCTCGTGATGGACGCCGGTCAGATCGTCGAGCAGGGTACGCATGCCGAGCTGCTCGAGAAGCGAGGCGCCTACTTCGAGCTGTACAACGCACAGTTTGCGGCGCCGGTGACCGACGGAGTGTGATCGTACGAACGCTGCCGTCGCGCCGAGTTACGGCACTGTAGTGAATGAGCCGAGCTCGAAGCTATGCGGGTTTCCGACCTCCGCCGTGTAGCGACCGCTATAGCGCCCGTTCTCGATCTTTCCCGAGAATGTGTAATAGTCGTACTCATGGACCGGGTCTGGCGGGCCGACCTCTATTGACCAGGTGCTGTCGGCATCGACGACCGCCTTGCCCTTCAGGCTATCCGCGAACACGACGTCGCTATATGCGCGGACAATGTTGCTGATCTCGCCGTAGGGGGGCGAAAGGTCACTAGTTGGCGTGCCGAATGTCATATGTGCCGTCATCGTGTCGGAGACCGGCAGAGAAGAGCAAAAGAGGTCACAAGCTCCAGCACTGTCCGCCGTCAACCGGAGGGTAAAGTCGAACCGCTGTGCCGGTTCGGTCGAACTACTGCACCCGATGACGGCGACCACAGCGACGGCTGCGAAAACAAAGCGTGGACCTCTCATATGACCAGCGCGGCTTAAGAAAAACGAATGCTTGTACCTCTATCTAGTTGTTTAATGTAGTCATATACCATCGTACTCGAGCGAACTCGGCAACGATGCTCATTTTTGTAGTCAACAAATGCTAAGTCGTCGACTTCGTGGAATCGTCGTCACCGCGACGATGTTTGGATTGTACTCGTCGGTTCTTTTTACGGCATTTACGATCGTTGGCTGGTTGGTCATCGACAAGAAGCACTTTCTCAGCGGCCGCCTGAGCGAGCTCGCTGTCTCAGCTCTAGGGTCGTTTGGCGTTGGGGCGGCAATGGGAGCGCTCTTGGCCTCGCTGCTCACCATCGCGGAGCGAGGCAAGACGGTTGGGACTGTCTCCACTCTTCGATTCCAGCTTTGGGGAGCGGTCGCAGGTGCCGTACCGATGACCGTCGCCCTACAAGTGTTGGACAGGAACTCAGGATCCTCGCCGAAGTGGATCGGACTCGCGGGAATCACGGTACTCCTCACAGGGCAGATCGGATTTAGACTCGCGGGACGCATGCTGCGGCTGGCGCGGCGTAGCGAAGCTAAGCGAGAAGCTCCTTTGGTCGACGAGCCTGCGGGATAATTGAATTCTGCCGGTCCTTCATTCCGGCAGCTCCACCACGAACCGACTCCCGCGCGGCTGCGCATCCTCGACCCAGATGCGCCCTCCATGCGCCGCGGTCGCGAGCTTGCAGAAGGCAAGCCCCAATCCCACGGAGTGATGTCCGTTGTGTGCGAGCATTCCCTTGGCCGAGTAGCGCTCGAAGATCAGCTCGCGCGCATTCTGCGGGACGCCCGGACCGTCATCTTCGACTGAGATGCGGACACACGCGCTGCCATGCGACACCTCGACAACGATGTGACCGCCGCGCGCCGTGTGCTTGATCGCGTTGCTTATGAGATTCTCAATGATGCGGCGCAGGATCTCCGGATCACACTGACACATCACCGGCACCGGCGCGCGGACTTCGATGTGGCGGGACGGATCCAGTGCGCCGAGTGCGTGCGCGACGTTGCGGGCGAGCTTGGACGCGTCGGACGGGGTGCGATGAAGAGCGAGACTGGTACCGGCGAAACGACTGACGTCGAGCAGATTGTTCGCCATCCGATTCAAACGCATCGCCTCGGCTATCGCCGCGTCGGCGTGTTCCGCCAGCTCGCTGCCGTGAGGAACTTCTGATTGCAGCATGGACAAGCGAGCCATCACGACGGTGAGTGGAGAGCGCATGTCGTGCACGAACATGTTCACCAGATCTTCGGTCGCGACGTCTTCGGCCTGGCGAAAGAGCAACGTGAGGCAGAGGCCTGTCACAGCTACGGCGAGGATGGCCGCGATGAGCGGCTCGGTCGGCGTCGATACCTGCGGCGCGGGCACCACCAGCCAACCTGCAACCTCGGCGCCGGCAAGCAACATCGCACTCACCACACATGCGAGGGCGGCAACGACGCCTCCCTGCACGCGCAGAAGACCAACTCCCATGAGAACGATCATCATATAAAACAGCGCGACCGGAGCATGCACGCCTCCAGTCTGCCACGCGCGCTGCGTGACGATCGCCGTCAGTCCCAAAATCAGCACCCAGCTCGCGAATGCCGTGCGACCGCGACGGTTGAACTCGTGAAGGATCACGACGAGCAGGCTGACTAACGCGATCGAAATCATGCGTCGCCCTATCGAGCTCGGAGTCGCGACCGTGGCGACGATGAGAGCCACGACGATGAAGCCGAGGAACGACCACGAAAGTGCCCACAGCGCTCGGGCGCGCCGCGTGGACTCAAGTGTTTTCAATATGGGTGGCGCGAACCAGCGCGAAACCGGACCGAATGAAGCGGTCATGCGGCGCTCATGACGTGGTCACCATGGCTGGGTCTCCACTTCGCGCGCGTGCCGCAGAGCCACGCGCCACGCCGTGGCGACGATGCGGTTGATTCGCCGCGAATCAATTCCCAGCGCTCGCAACGTCCATCGCACCATGAAGGTCACATCGCCCTTGGTGTCGGTCGTCGTGCCGCGCCGCGCCGCGCGTTCGACGACAGAACGATTCACGCCCCAGATCGCAACCGCGGCGAGCGCCAACTCCTCGGCGGCACGATTCGGGAATGCCGCCTGGAGGATTCGATTCCATCGCTGCGCGGCAATGTCGCCGAGTTTCTGGACGACTCCCAGCCGGGAATCGGCCGTGAGGATGTCGAGCATCTTGGCTCGCGCCGTGAGGAACGTCGTCGCGTTGATCGCGATGATCGTTCCCACCTTCTCCGCGCCATCCTCGATGTGCTCCGCCCGCCGCTCGGCGGCATCGAACATTTCTACGAACGCCGACTCGAGAAGCGATTGCAGAATCGCTTCCTTGTTCGCGAAGTAGAAATACGCGTTGCCGATGGAGGTACGCGCCTCTTTGACGATGTCCTGCATCGTCGTGGCATCGTAACCTTTCTCGGCGAACAACTTGCCGGCCGCGCGAAGGATGCTGGCCTGGGAGGCCGCCCTTAGTTCGGCGCCTCGTTCGGTGGTGCGGTAGACCAAGGATCCTCAAGCATAGAATGTCGGTCTATCAAGTATAGAACGATATTCTATGCTTGTCAAATCTCGAGGATCTTCCCGAGACAGATCGGCATTGGTGGGGGCGGTGACAGATGCTGCAATCCCATGGTTGTGCTATTGTGAGCTAGATCCGCGGGCATCTTGGACCGGAGTAACTATGAGATCTGATTTGCGACCAATGACTCGCGTTCCGGCGTACGTCAGCCTCGCGCTCTCGGCGCTGGTTCCCTTGGTGCTCGCGGGTTGCGGCGCCGACTCTATCGTTGCGGTGTCCGCTGGGTCGCACAGCCAATCCGTAACGGCCGCGATAGGACAAGAAGTCGACGTTACGCTCGGCAACGTCGGTCCGGCGATCTACACGAGTCCGCCCGCGATTTCGTCGGACGCGGTCACGTTCCTCGACGTCAATGTCATTCCACCTTACACCCCGGGTGGACCGACACAGCGCTTCCGATTCAAAGCGACCGCCGCCGGACAGGCGGTGATAACGTTTAGCCGAGTGCTCGAGAGTTCGGTGGTGGCAACTGTAGTAGACACCGTGCAGGTTCGCTGATTGCTCGGAACCGACTCAAGGCGCCGTCTTCGTCGATCCCGCCAACGGATCCCCGCCATCAATCGACCGCAACTCCAACGCACCGAGCGCGTCGCGGTCTGCCACGACGTCGATACCGGAAATCTTCCCGCCGTCGAACCGAACGTCGAACACGAGCAGCATCCGCCCTTTGATTGGAATGAGCACGCCAACCTCGCCGTCGACGAGTCCCGGCACCGCCGCCTGCGCGCGCCCCTTGAACAACTCGGCCACCGCCGCGGCGCCGCGAATCTCCGTTGGACCGCCCATGCGCACGCCCTGCGCGTCGGATCTCAACACCACGTCGGGATCGAGGATCGCAACCAGCGCTTCGAAGTCGCCCACTTTTGACGCGGCGAGGAACGCCTCGACCACTTCGCGATGACGCGCGCGGTCGGTGTCGGACGCCGACGCACCACGCACGCGCCGGCGAGCGCGACTCGCTAACTGTCGCGCGGCGACGGGCGTTCGCCCCACGATCGGCGCGATCTCGTCAAAAGAAAGATCGAACATGTCCCGCAGCACGAATGCCACGCGCTCCGCGGGTTCGAGCATCTCGAGCACGACTAGCAGCGCCAGCCCTACCGAGTCGGCAAGCTGCACGTCTTCTTCGGGATTTCGCTCGTGCTGCCGTTGCGGCGCCGGCTCGGGCTCGTGAGTCTCGAGCGCCTCTTCGCCGCGCGCGTTGCGTGCACGCAGCATGTCGAGGCACACGCGTCCCACGATCGTCGTCAGCCACGCGCCCACATTTTCAATATCGTCATCGCCGGCGCGGCTGACGCGCAGCCACGCTTCCTGCACGGCGTCGTTTGCCTCCGCCGCCGAACCCAACATGCGGTACGCGGCGCCGTGCAAGCGGGCGCGGTGCGCTTCGAATCGTTGGGCCAGCAGATCGCGTTCGTCCATCGGTCACACTCTCGCGTTTGAATCCGTCATCACTTTGACGGAATTAAATCACTAGATGTGACAGGAGAACAGAATGCCCAAATTGCCGAACGCCGCTGGATCTACCGATGCGGCTGCTACTCCAATCGTAATCGAGCCCAGGATCAAGAATCCCGCGATGCTCATGCCGGATGCACTGGAGGGAGTTCAGAAGTTGATGGTCGCGGTCCAGAAGGGCGGTCTGCCGCCTATGACGCTCGAGTTGACGCACATGCGAGCGAGTCAGATCAACGGCTGCAGTTCCTGTATTGAAGGAGCCGTGCGCCACGCACGCAAGACGGGAAAGAGCGTGGACGACCGCCTGATTGCCGTGGCCGCTTGGCGCCACTCATCCCAGTTCACCGGCGCCGAGCGCGCGGCGTTGGAGCTCACAGAAGCAATCACGCGCTTGGCGGACCGGCCCGATCCGGTGCCGGATGAGATCTGGAATCGCGCCGTGGAGCACTATGACGAGCGGCAACTCTCCGCGCTGGTGCTGCACATCACACTCGTGAACGTGTTCAACCGATTGAACGTGAGCACGCTGCAGCCGGCGGGGGATTGGTAGCGCTCCCCCACCGCTCGGTCATTTCTTGGGGCTCGCGACGTGCTGGTCGATGAGGACCGGATTGCCGTCGGGATCGCTGAGCATGAAGTACGCGGGGCCTGTCGTCGATTCGTCGGCGGCAGGCTCCGGCGTGAGGCCGCGATCCTTGAGAGTTTTCTGAAGGTCGCGGACATCCTCGAAGTCCGCCAGCGTGGCTTTGCCGGCGTCCCATCCCGGGTTGAACGTCAGCATGTTCCGCTGGAACATGCCCTGGAAGAGGCCGATGGTCGTGGTCTGATTCATGAGGACGACCCAGCTCTTGCCATCGCCGTTGGTCATCGTGAAGCCGAGCTTTTCGTAGAACGCGCGCGACGCGGCGATGTCCTTGACGGCGAGACTGACCGAGAAATTGCCGAGCTTCATTGGGGCGTCTCCAGAGGTGCGGGTGGTTGTGGAACCTGATGGCGTCTCAATCCGCCCGCAACGCCTCGATCGGATCGACGCGTGCTGCTCGTCGCGCGGGGATCCAGCTCGCTACGAGCGCCGCTAACAGCAGCACCCCAACCGTCCCACCCAGTACCACCGGATCACTCGGCGCCACCTCGAACAACAGTGCGCGCAGAAACCGTCCCGTCACTGCAACGAGCACGAGTCCAGCGACCATCCCAAATGCGCACAGCGTCATGCCCTGACGCGTGACCATCGCCGCGACCGCGCGTGGTTGTGCGCCGAGCGCGATGCGGACACCAAGCTCGCGAGTGCGCAGCGTGACGACGTACGCGATGACGCCGTACAAGCCGATAACGCTCAAGATCAGCGTTACGATCGCCGCGACGGCAAGAATGATCATCGTGAACGTGAGGCGTGTCATCGACGCGTCGACCGCCGCGCGCATGGACCGGACGCCGAACGTCGGCAGCGTGGGGTCGATGTTGCGGATCATGCGCTGCATGGCGCGCGTCGCTTCGGCCTCGTCGCCGCGAGTGTGGACGACGAGCGCCATGGTGCGACGCATCCCTCCGATATTGGTGTCGCCGCCGAGCGACTCGGACAGATACACCGTTCGCGTCGGCGCTGCGGACAGCGACGTGTCGCGCACGCTGCCCACGACTCCAATCACAGTATACCAAGTAGTGCCCGGCAATTCTTGAAACCGCTTGCCGACTGCCGCACGCCCCGTGGAGTCGTGAAAGAACTCACGAGCCGTCTCCGCGCTGATGATCGCCTCGTCGCCGCGCTGTTGTTCGAGGCGGTTGAACGTGCGGCCGGCGAGCAGTGGAATTCCCATCGCCTTGAAGTAGCCGCCGTCGGCCCATACATAGATCTCGAGCGACGGGATCTTCTTGTTCGCGCTCTCGTAGCCCTCGACGAAAAATGGATCGCTGTCCATCCCGTTCGAGTTGAACGGAAGGTGCGACGTGATTCCCGCCGCGGTGACACCTGGCAACTGCGCCGCTTCGTTGACCACTCGCGCATAAAACTGCGCGACGCTGGTGTCGTTCGCGTAGCGCGGCGACGGCGTTGCCACCCACAGCGTCGCGACATGGTCGGCATTGAAGCCAGGCCGCACGGCGCGCAGATGCTGGAAGCTTCGCAACAAGAGTCCCGACGCCGCGAGCACGACGAGCGCGAACGCCACCTGCGCGGCGACGAGCGCACTCCGCGCGCGCTGTCGGTGCGCGCCGATCGTGCCGCCGCGTCCGCCGTCGCGTAAACCGGCCAGCGGCTCGGAGCGCAGAAAGCGAATGGCGGGAATCGCACTGCAGGCGAGCGCGATGAGCACGGCGACGATGATCGTGAATGCGATGATCGCGCCGTCGACGTGCACTTCGGCCAAGCGTGGAATTTCCGACGGTCCGGCGTTCACGAGCGCGTGAATGCCAACGGCCGCAACGCCAATCCCCAACGCCGCCGAAATCGCGGTCAACAGCGCCGACTCGGCGAAGAAATGAGCGAGTACGCGTGCGCTGCCGGCGCCGAGTGCAGCGCGAACCGAGAGTTCGCGATGTCTCGCGTCTGCGCGCACGAGCAAGAGGTTCGCCACGTTGGCGCACGTCACCAGCAGCATGAGCAAGGCTGTCGCCGCGACCATCCATAGGGTGCGCGACACGTCGCCGACGACGTCGTCGCGCATCGCGACGAGGTGCGGCGTCGGTTTGGCTTGGTCGATCACCATCTTCATTGGTACGGTCGGCGTCAAGTTCGGCGCAACGTCGAGCACGCGCGGCAGCACGTTGGTGAAGTCGCGCTGTGCCGCATCGATCGATATGCCGGGCTTGAGCCGCGCAACGGCGTCGTAACTGAATCCGCCGGGATACGGGTCGTTCGGATCGAGCTGCAGGGGAAGCCAGAGCTTCGTCTCGGCATTCGGAAAACGGAAGCTCGCCGGCATCACGCCAATGATCTCAACCGGTTTTCCCGAGATCGTGAGCCGCTTGCCGATGACGTCCTTGTTGCCGCCATATCGGGATCGCCATAAGCCTTCGCTGATCACGACGACGAGCGGCCCCTTTGGTGCATCCTCCGCTTCGCTGAACGTGCGGCCGAGAATTGGGGTCACTTGGAGGAGCGGGATCGTGCTCGCGGTGGTCCAGGCCGAGCTCAGTCGCTCGGGTTCGCCGCGTCCGTCGGGATCGGCAACGTTGAGTGAACCGTCCTGATAGAGTCCGATACCATCGACGCTGTGAGCGAATTGTTTGAACGTGCGATAGGTGCCAGCCGTTTGCTGCGCGTGCGTGAGCGACATTGCCGGCATGTCGAACCAGACACCGACGAGTTGGTCTGGATGCCCGTAGGGCAGGGGTCGGATGAGCACCGCGTTGACGACCGCGGAGATCGCCGCGGCGGAACCGATGCCGATCGTCAGCGTGAGGATGACGGAGGCGCTGAACAGCGGCGCGCGGCGGAGGGATCGCCAGCTGTAGACGATGTCGTCGCGAAGGCTCATGGGTTCGATCCGGTTGTTGGCTAGCCGCTCTACGAAGCGGTTGTCGGGCTGGTTTCAGACGTAACGGCGGGGGGCGCCGAGCGTCTCGAGGTTTGGAACATCCGCCGCTCGGTTTCGTACGGATTACCGTCCCGCGTTCCCCAGGGTGATGTCCATGCGCATGATTTGGAAACTCGTCAAGATCGCTCTCGTGCTCGCCATCGCGATTCCGCTCGGTCTCATCGTGCTCGCGACGACGCTCGGCGTGCTCGGTGCGCTCGTTGGCCTGGCATTTCTCGTCCTGAAGCTCGCAATGGTTGGACTCATTGCGTTCGCCGGCTTCAGGTTGGTGCGCCGGCTGTTTGGGTCCGCGCGGGCGCCCGCGCCGTCGGCCCCGGTCGTGCGCGAGCTCACGGCTGTCGATCCCTACTATACGGCGGCCATGCGCGAGCTGGATGCGGAGATGGGGCGGCAAGAGTGAGTCGACGAGAGGAAGCTCGATTGAGAACGTCTCTCCGTTCGATCCGTTTCATTCGTTGAAGTCGGTTCGTCACCGTTATGATCAGCCTGAGCGGCAGTTCCCGCGCAGCACGCCATAACGATTCTATGATACCGATCGAACGAATTGAACGAAAAATGACGGACCGAGGCTTCGTGCGAGACGTAACAATGAAAACAATCGCATTGTCCGCCGCCGTCTTCGCCGCCGCGATGACACTCGCTGCCTGTGGTCATTTGAGCGACCGATTCGCGCGGCCGAAGACCGCCTTCAACGGAGACTCGGCGCTCAGCTATACCAAGCAGCATCTCGCAGTCGGTCCGCGTACGCCCGGGACGCCGGCGCACGATAGCGCGGCTGCGTGGATCGTGTCCGAGATGAGAAAACGCACGGACAGCGTGATCGTGCAGAAGTGGACGCAGACGACGAGGAACGGTTCGAAGCTCGTGCTGGAGAACATTCTCGCGCGATTCAACCCGCAAGCGACACAACGTGTGTTGTACCTTACCCATTGGGACACGCGCCCTGTAGCCGACGAAGATCGGAATCTCGGCAATCGCGCGCGGCCGATCCTCGGCGCCAACGACGGCGCGTCGGGCGTTGGTCTATTCGTCGCGCTTGCCGACGTCTTCAAGAAGACACCGCCATCGGTTGGTGTCGATCTGCTCTTTACCGATGGCGAAGACTGGGGCGACTTCGACGCCGATTCGACTGGCAAGGTGTGGCCCGACGCGCTCTTTGGCTCGCAGTACTTCGCGCAGCATCCGCCGTCTCCCGACTATCAGCCGCTCTTTGGCGTGCTGTTCGACATGATCGGTGCCACGGACTTGCACCTGTGGCAAGAGCCGAACTCCATACAGCGGGCGCCGGAGGTGGTCAGTCGCGTTTGGAATACTGCAAAGAGCCTCGGCTACGGCGCCTATTTCCATGATGAACCCGGACAGGCGTTGATCGACGATCAAGTTCCACTGCAGAATCGCGGCTGGCACGTGATCGATCTGGTCGATTGGCCGTACGGCGGTCTTCCACCAAACGCGGGTCCGAATGATCCGCCGAATCCCAATTATCATCACACGCTCGAGGACACGATCGACAAAGTGTCGGCGCGGTCGTTGCAGATCGTTGGGGATGTGGCGGTGGCGTTGGTGAAGTAGCGCGACGCCGGCCTCTGGAACGATCCAGGGAGTTGCGCGGATTGCATTAGCGATTCTTATTGGAATTGCTCGCCGTCAGGAAGCCGGCCGAGATACACGAGCCGGACGCCTCAACAAAGTTTGTCCCCGCGCGTTGTGAGGTATTTGTGAAGACGATTCGCACCGTGGCCATCCTGCTCGCACTCGTGGGCTGCGCCTCAGCAACCCAAACGTCGTTCCGCGATCCGGCCTACACGCATCACGATTTCACGAAGCTCGCCGTGTTCGTCGTGGGCATCGATCCCGACCACGCATTCACGGTTGAGAAGCAGGTGTGCGCGAAGCTGGTTCCCGCACAGTGTGTCTCGGGAAAGAAACTGCTGTCGCCCGCGGGAACCGACTCGCCAGCACAGATCGGGCAGGCGCTCACCAAGGCCGACGTCGACGGCGTTCTCGTCGTGGTGCTCGGCGACGATCAGACCGCATCGGCATACATGGGCAGCGTCCTGCCGAGCTCCGCGTCGTCCGGGTCGGCACAGTCCGGTTCCGCGTCGCTCTACCGCAACATCGCGAGCTGGAACATTCCTCCACAACGGACGATCGAGGAGAATGCCAAGGCTGTTCCGCTATACACGTTTGATCGAAAAGTGCACGCGGTCGTCAGTCTGATCGATCGTAGTGCCGGGAAGACGGTGTGGGGCGGGCAGCTGAACGTATCGGCGCCCGGTGAAGCCAGTGTCTTGGACAGTGACTTCATTGACGGAACGACCAAAGAGCTGGCCACGCGGCTGCGGGAGAATGGCCTGATCGAAAGTCCGCCGGCGCCGGCACCGAACGGGCGGTGAAGTCGCTACGCCGCCTCAGCAAGACGCCGGTCGTATGATGATAGAATAAGCATGCGAATTGTCATAAATGGCATCGGCGTCGCCGGACCAGCGCTCGGATATTGGCTGGCCAAGTCGGGTCACGATGTCGTGCTCGTCGAACAAGCGCCGCGCCTTCGCGCGGCCGGCTATGTGATCGATTTCTGGGGCATCGGCTACGACATCGTCGAGCGCATGAGCCTCATCGGCGACATCCGGGCGCTGGGCTACCAAGTGCGCGAGGTGCGCTACGTCAACCGAGCGGGGCGCAAGCGCGGCGGCTTCGACGTCGCGGTATTCTGGCGGCTGACCAACGGCCGTTTCACGAGCGTGCGGCGCTCCGACCTGTCGGCGACGATGTATCGAGCGATCGAGCCCCAGGTCGAGACGATCTTCGGCGATTCCATCGCGAGCATCGACGATCAGGGAGACCGTGTGCGCGTCACCTTCGATCACGCGCCGCCGCGTGACGTCGACCTGGTGATCGGCGCGGACGGCCTGCATTCGCGCGTGCGCCGTCTCGTGTTCGGGGGGGATTCAGAGTTCGAGGTTTCGCTCGGGTATCACGTTGCCGCGTTCGAGGTCGAAGGCTATCGGCCGCGCGATGATCTGGTCTTCATCAGCCACGATCTGCCCGGACGCCAGATCTCTCGCTTCACCCTGCGCGACAACAGGACGATGTTCCTCTTCATCTTCCGCGATGAGTTCATGATCGCCGGCGAGGAACCGAAGTCGGCGTTGCGCCGCATCTTTGCCGATGCCGGTTGGGAGTGGCCGCAGATCGAGAAGGAGGTCGCGCGAGCGAGCGAGATCTACTTCGACACCGTGAGTCAGATTCGAATGAATCGGTGGACGAAGGGCCGCGTTGCACTGGTCGGCGACGCGGGGGCCTGTGTGTCGCTCATGGCCGGCGAAGGGACGGGACTGGCGATCGCCGAGGCGTACGTGCTCGCGGGCGAGCTGCATGCGTGTCAGGGTGACTTCGCGACCGCGTTCGGACGGTATGAGCAACGGCTCATGCCATTTCTGCAAAAGAAGCAGCAATCGGCGGCGAAGTTTGCGGCGGCGTTTGCGCCAAGAACATCGTTCGGGATCGGCTTCCGCAATGCGGTCACACAGGTGATGCGCGTACCGTTCGTTGCCGATTGGGTGATTGGTCGCTCGTTGAGGGACGAGATCACGCTTCCGGACTACGACCTGCCGACGATCTGACGCAACGCCGCTGCGGCGGTTGCCGTAGTCCAATCATGAACTTGGTCCGCCGTGCCCAGGTCGTCGCCGGTGTCGTCGTCGCGAGCGCTGCAGCCGGAGCGAGCGCCGGTCTGCTCATTGCCGGCTGCATGATCGTAACGAAGCTCGGACACACGCAGCCCGCCACGATTTGGGAACTCATCAAATTGGGCAGCCAAACCGGCGCGCTGTTCGGCGTGTTGCTCGGTCCGCCGATGGTCCTCGGATTGCTGCGCCGAGTACCGCTCCGACGTCTCGCAACAGACGCTTTCATCGCCGCGACGTACGGCGGCGTGGTTGGCTTCGCGTTGAGCATGGCGTTCGCGCAACCGCGTCCAACGGTATCGCTCATCGTTGCCGGCGGCGTCGCCGGATTCAGTATCGCCGCGCTGCGCCTCTGGCGCCGAGGCCGAGCCTATCCGACCTTCTCGTCACCGCTCGGTCCGTACATGGAAGGCACAGGTAGATCGACCATGCGCAAGTAGAGCGCAAGCTGTGCGCGATGATGGACGAGGTGATTGAGCACCATCGAACGCAGCACGCCGTAACGCGTCGTCGTCATCATCGGCTCACCGGCAGCCTTGAGCGTCCAAGCCACGTGAAAATCCTCGTCGCTGCACGCCGCCAACACCGGTCGCGCCGCGGCGACGTTACGATCGAATTCGGCGAGCAGCGTGGCCGTCGTCTCGTAGCTGTAGCCGGGAAAGGCCGGGCCGTCCTTCGGACGAATGTCGAGCTCGGTCTTCGCGATGATCATGTTCACCCACGCGGGCAATCGCGCGACGAGCTGCGCCAGATGCGCCATGGGGAACGATTTGTCATGCGGCTTCCAGTGCCCGCGGTCGTCCGGGACGCGTTCCAGGACCCGCCGCGTCACGACAATCTCGTTGTCGAACTCGGGTAACAGCAAGTCGGAGATGGACATAGCTCGCTTCGGTTGAGGGTTGGCCGCCAATGACGCCGGGCTTGTCGATTTCGGTCAGTCTCGTTCGACGTATGGGTGAGGGCAGACTTCAGGCCCATTCAATTCAACCGATGAGGACGACTGCGATGCGATTCATGATGCTGGTCATTCCCGCTGTGTATCAGAACCGGAGTTTGAAGCCCGACTTCGTACCACCCGCCGAACTCGTGGAAAAGATGGGGAAGTTCAACGACTCGCTCAGCAAGGCCGGCGTCCTATTGAGTCTGGACGGGCTGACTCCGCCGTCCAAGGCCGCCCGGGTCTCGTTCTCCGGCGGAAAGCCGCAGGTCACGGACGGCCCGTTCTCCGAAACCAAGGAGATCGTGGGCGGCTACTGGATCATTCAGGTCAAGTCGCGCGACGAAGCGGTGGAGTGGGCCAAGCGCGCGCCGATGGTCGACGGTGACATCATTGAAGTTCGAGAGATTCCCGAGATGGAAGATTTCCTGGCCGACGTGAAGGCCGCGTCATGAGAGTTTTAGCATTGTGGTATCCCGACGAGAACATCGGCGCGCCCAGCGACGAGAAGATGCAGAAGATGGGTGCCTTCATCCAGGAAGCGGTGAGCGCGGGTGTGCTCCTCGATACCGGCGGCTGGAATCCTGACGCGCCTGCGACGGTGATCACGCGAAAGAAGGGCAGTGTCGTGGTCACGGACGGCCCGTACACCGAAGCCAAAGAGATCATCGGCGGATTCGCGGTGATGCGATTCGACACGCAGAAGGATCTCGTGGAGTGGAGTACGAGATTCGTGAACATCGCCGGCGACGGACGCTCGATCGTCCGACCCATCGCCGATACCCCCATGGCGCACTAGTCGTCCGGATTCACACGTCTCTGGCGCGACAGACAGCCTGCTAGTCAATTCATTCGCTCCCGTCTCCATTCTTCAGTAGGACGCGACCCATGACGCTCCTCTCCGATTTCCGCCAAGCACTGCGCAGCCTCTACAAGGCGCGCGGCTTTTCGTTCGCCGTCATTCTCACCCTGGCGCTCGGCATCGGCGCCAACACGGCGATGTTCACGCTGTTGCGCGGTACGCTGCTTCGGCCGCTGCCGAATCGCGACGGAGAGTCGCTCATCTATCTGCGCCAATCGGCGCCCGGCGCGCATCAGGACAACGTCGCGTTCTCCGTGCCGGAGATCATGGACATTTCCAACGGCGCGAAGAGTCTGTCCGGCATTGCTCAGTTTTCGCAGATGACGTTCACGATGGTGTACAACAATGAGCCGGCGCACATCCAGGCCGGCGTCGTCAGCGGCAACTACTTCGACGTAATGGGTCTCTCACCTGTTCTCGGCCGTGTGACGAATCCGCACGACGACGGGCCGGCCGCCGCGCCTGTCGCGGTGCTCTCGCACCAATACTGGGCGGAGCATTTCGGCGGCGACCCGAACATCATCGGCAAGACAGTCCGCGTGAACGATCATGCACTCACGGTGATCGGCGTGCTGCAACCCGCACCGCCATATCCGGCGCGCACAGATATCTTCGTCAACGTGGTGACGAGCCCGCACCATCTGAGCGCAACAATGGTGACGGGCCGCACGCACCGCATGACGGAAGTCTTCGCGCGCCTCGCGCCGACGGCGTCGGTCGAGCAGGCGCGGGCGGACATCCAACGTGTCTCGGCCACGATGCACGCCGATCATCCGGAGTCGTATGAGGCAGCGTCGCATTTCGGCATTGCCGTCGAACCGCTACGGCAAGCGCTCAATGAGCGTGCGTCGCTGACGCTTTGGCTGCTCATGGCCGCCGCTGGATTCGTGCTGCTCATCGCGTGCGCGAACGTCGCGAATCTCACGCTCATGCGAGGCGTCCGCCGCGAGCGAGAGATGATCGTTCGCGCCGCCCTTGGCGCCGGCAGTTGGCGGCTGCGCCGATTCCTGCTCGTCGAGAATCTCACACTCACGCTCATCGGCGGCGCACTCGGTGTGCTCGTCGCATTCGGCGGGTTACAAATGCTCATCGGCTTCGCGCGTGAGTTGACGCCGCGCGCCGACGAGATTCGCGTCGACGGGCTCGTGTTGTTCGTGAGCTTCGCGACGAGCATCGCCGCGGCGATCGTGCTGTCGTTCGTACCGCGCATCGGTTCCGACAAGTCGCTCGCTGGGCCGCTCGCGGCGGGTGGTCGTCGCACGACGACGAACCGCGCCGGTCAGCGAGTGCAGCACACGCTCGTGGTCGCGCAGCTCGCTGTGTGCGTGGTGCTCCTCACGGGTGCCGGCTTGCTCGTACGCACGTTGAGCAAACTGCAATCGGTAGAGACGGGCGTGAAGCCGGACAACGTCCTGACGATGCAACTACCCATCGACGGCGACGCGATCTCGTCGGCGGACAAGCTGACGATGTACGAGACCATGCGCGATCGCGTGACGCAGTTGCCGAACGTCGTGCAGGCGTCCGTGGGCTCGGATGTGCCGCTACGTTCGACGCCGTTCGTGCTCGAGGTAAAGGCTGAGGGACGTGAGCTCGCACCAGGCGAAGCGACGCCGCGCGGCGTCTACAAGACTGCCGATCCAAACTACTTCTCGACGGCGGGCATCCCGCTGCTCGCTGGTCGCACCTTCACGACGACCGATCGTCGCGAGTCGGGCAAGGTCGTGGTAATCAACAAGTCGTTCGCGCAGCGGCTGTTCGGCAATCGGAATCCGATCGGGCAACGGATTGCGTGGACGGGCGAAGTATTGAAGTTCATTCCGGTCACTGGCGACTGGCGCACGGTGGTGGGCGTCGTCGGCGATACGCGCGACGAAGGCCTCGACGCCGATCCGACCTCAGTTGTCTACCAACCGTTCGCGCAGGAAGAGAACTTCAGCGGCGCGCTGATCATCAAGGCGAAGTCGAACGCCGCGGCGCTCGGGCCGAGTGTGTTGAAGGCGATCCGGGAGATCTATCCGCAGCAGATCATCGAGAACGTCTCGACGCTCGACGACGTGCGTGATTTCACCGTTGCGCCGCGCCGGCTGAATGCGCTGTTCATCGCCGCGTTCGGCCTGTTGGCGATGATGATCGCCGTCGTGGGAATCGCTGGCGTGCTCGCGTTCTCGGTGAGCTCGCGAACCTCCGAAATCGGAATCCGCATGAGCCTCGGCGCCGATGCATCGCGTGTGCGGCGCATGGTGCTCGGCGAAGGCGGCGTGTTGTTGGGGCTGGGGCTAGGCGTCGGAGTGCTTGGCGCGCTGGCTACGTCGCAGTTGCTACAGGGATTGCTGTTCGGCGTCGCGCCGCATGATCCGGTGACGCTTGCCGGGGTGATCGCGTTGCTTGCCGGTGTTGGCGTGGCGGCGTGTTGGCTACCGGCGGCAAGAGCGGCGCGGGTGGATCCGGCGGTGGCGTTGCGCGCGGACTAGCTGTCATCCCGACCCTGAGCGAAGCGAAGGGGAGGGATCTTCTGTCCCGCCAATTATAAGACGGCCGACGGAAGATCCCTCCTCGCAACGCTCGTCGGGATGACAGTGGGTGCTACGCTCGTCGGGATGACAGTGGGGGTTAGGCTCGTCGGGATGACAGTTGGTGTTCTCGATCGAGCAACGCCTTCTTCCGCTCGATACCCCAGCGGTAACCCGACAGGCCGCCATCCGCGCGAATGACGCGATGGCACGGCACCGCGACAGCGACTGGATTCGCGCCGCACGCCTGTGCAACCGCGCGAAATGCCGTTGGCTGACCGATGCGCTTGGCGATCGCCGCATACGTCGCAGTCGCGCCGGCCGGAATGTCGCGCAGGGCTTTCCATACTTTGCGCTGAAACTCGGTGCCGCGCATGTCGAGTCGCGCGTCGAAACGCGTCCCGGGCGAGTCGATGAGCGCGGCGACCTTGGTGACGACGTCATTCGCTTTGGCGTCGACGAGCTCTGCGTCGGGAAAGCGTGTCTCGAGATCACGTCGAAGCTCGGCGCGATCGTCACCGAGCAGAATGGCCGCGACGCCGTGCGCGCTTTGCGCGACGAGCGCGAGCCCGAGTGAGGTCTTGGCGAAGGCGACGGAAAGCGTCTCAGTAGTCATGGTCGATCCCATAATGAAATGTGCGGACGCGCGATCGGAAGCGCATCGAGAAGATAGGATCGAGCGGCGCGGTCGTCTGGCCATTTTCGGACACGTGACCGCCGGACATGTGTCAGCGATAACACATTATATAACAACGCTTTAGCAGCTCAGCTCAAATGTCCGAAAATGGCTAGATCGCGCCGTCGCAGACGCCTACGTTTCGGTCATGAGCAACGACACTCGAGCCTACTACAGCGCGCTGGCCGCGCACGACGCGCGCTTCGACGGCGTGTTCTACGTCGGCGTGACGTCGACCGGGATCTACTGCCGCCCGGTGTGCACGGCACGAACGCCGAAGGCCGCGAATTGCCGATTCTTTGATAGCGCCGAGTCGGCGGAGAAGGCGAATTTCCGGCCGTGCTTGCGGTGCAGACCGGAGCTCGCGCCGGGGAACGCGCCAGTCGACGACGCGCATCGCATCGCGAGCTTGATTGCGCAGCGCATCGATGAAGGCGCGCTCGATGCAGGCGCGGGCATCGAACAGATCGCCAAGCAATTTGGCTGGAGCTCGCGGCAGATTCGCCGGATGATGCAGAAAGAGCTCGGCGTCTCGCCAATCGAGCTCGTGATGACGCGGCGGCTCTTGCTCGCCAAGCAATTGCTCACCGAGACGACGCTGCCGATCACCGAGATTGCATTCGCGAGCGGATTCGCGAGCCTGCGTCGATTCAACGATGCATTCGGCAAGCGATACGGCATGGCGCCGACGCGCTTTCGCAAAGCGACGGAGTCGGGCACGGCGCCGCTGGCGTCGACGAGCACGTTCACGCTGCAACTGAGCTACAGGCCGCCGTTCGATTGGACGCGGATGCTCGCGTTCCTCTCTCTACGTGCGCTGCGCGGAGTCGAGGCCGTGCGCGACGATGAGTATTTGCGCACGATCCGACTCGGCGACAATACCGGTTGGGTACGCGTGCATCACGCGCCGGATCGGCGCGCGTTGCTCGTCGAGGTCACGCACTCGCTCACGCCGGCGCTTCCGGCATTGCTCGGCCGATTGCGCAATCTGTTCGACCTGAGTGCGCGACCAGACGTCGTCGCGTCGCACTTCGCGGACGACGTAATGCTCGCCGCCGCAGTGGCGCGCATGCCAGGACTGCGCGTGCCCGGCGCGTTCGACGGGTTCGAGCTCGCCGTGCGCGCCGTGCTCGGCCAGCAAGTCACGGTGAAGGGCGCGTCGACACTCGGCGGGCGATTCGCCGAAGCGTTCGGCGATGCCATCGAAACGCCGCACGCCGAGTTGACGCGACTGTCGCCGACTGCGGCGAGAGTCGCTCAGGCGTCGGTCGACGAAATCGCGTCGCTCGGCATCATTGCGGCTCGAGCGAAAAGCATCATCGCGATCGCGCAGGAAGTCGACGCCGGGCGGTTGGCGCTCGACGCCGGCGCTGATCCCACGCGAACGATCGAGCAGCTCGTGTCGCTACCGGGAATCGGACAGTGGACCGCGCACTACATCGCGATGCGCGCGTTGCGTTGGCCCGACGCGTTTCCGAAAGAAGACATCGCGTTGAGAAAGCGAATGGGCGGCGTCACGGCCGCGCAGGCGGAGACAATGTCGCAAGCATGGAGACCGTGGCGCAGCTACGCGACGCTCTACCTGTGGCAGAGCATCGTCGATTGTCATTCCGAACGAAGTGAGGAATCTCCTATCCCGCCAATTATCGCGTACGGGACGTTAGATCCCTCGTCGCTGCGCTCCTCGGGATGACATTAGACTTCGTAGATCGTGGCGAAGTGATCGACGTGTCGATCGTAGCTCTCGAGCACCGCGGCTGCCGCCGGCTCGACGACGGCGACGCCGATGTCGCGACCGGCGAAGCCGTGAATGGCCTCGATCGATTCCCAGCGGCTGGTGACGACGATCTCGATGTCTTCATCCAACGTGCGCTGCGCGACCGAGACGCCGAGGAAGCCGGGAAGTTTCGTGAGCGTGGGGACGACGAGCTCGCGGAAGTGACGCACGTACGACTCGACGTTGCGTTGCTTCGCGCGAGCTTTCCAGGTGCGGAGGATCACGTCGCCGCTGGGGCTGCGGTCGTTGCTGGATGCACCGGTGTCGTGGCCTGATCGCCAACGACGGTCGTCCACCCCCGAACGCGCCACTTCTTCACGAGGCCGTTCTTCACGTAGACGTCATTCTTGGCGAATTCCTCGGCGGCGGCCGGCGAGTCGCCCTTGAAGATCAGAATTGCGCCGTCGACGGGATCAGTGAACGCGCCGGCCAACATCATGTCGCCGCGCTTCTGTGCGGTCCACGCTTGCGTGAGATGCGCGTCGCGGAACTCGGAGCGGCGCTGGACGTAGTCGTCGACGAAATCGTACATGAGCAGGTAGTGCATCTGAATCCTCAGTGGCTGAAGCGTTGCGGTGATAGACAACTAATAGTCGGCCTTTAGATCTCGCGCCGGAAGATGACGGGTCTGAATTCTGAGCCCTCCAGTACAGCCTGCATTTCTTCGCTGCAGTCGGTGAGCGGCGCATTCGGCCGCGCACCTGCCGCGAGCAGCACTCGCGCCACCTCCGCGTGATTCGCGTCGCGTCTTCCGCAATTCGTCGATCCGTGACAACACCAGCTCAACGGAGTGCCGCCGTACGTATCCTCACGCGAATTGATCAATGCGCGCCCCGACGGATGGTCGAGCAGCGCCGCGACACACTCGACCGACCCCTCCCACGCGGCGCAGTGAAGAGCGTTTCCTCCCGTCGGACCAGTCACTGCCGGCGCTGACGGATCGAATCCCAATTCCATCATGAGCTTCACCGCCGGCGCATTGGCGTTCCACGCTTCGTCGGTGAGCGCGCGACGGTCAGCACCGCTCAGCGCAGCAACAATGTCAGGGTTCTCGCGGACGATCGCCCGAGCCTTGTCGCCGGCGCCCTGGTGGCAGGCAAGTAGCAAGCGCTGCTCCGGGCTGGCCAAACTCAGCAACGCTTCGAGAGTTTCGAATTGTCTAAATCGATCGGCCGTCTCGAGCGGTGTCAGATTCGAGCCGATCGTCCACAGATAGATGTGGTAGCTCGACGGTTTCTTCTCGGCGTACTCGCCCTGGCCCGTGCGCAAGCGCAGTAGCGACGGATCGCGCGTCACCATCTCTCGCGCGCGATCGGCGAGACCCAGCGCGGCCGCAAGAAAAATGTCTACCGACGCTCCGCGATCGACGAGGTAGCGCGCCAGCGAGTTGCGCGACTTTGCAGGATCGTCAGAGCTCCCGATCATGTGCTCGGCCGCGGTGGACCGGTGGTCTACATCTCTCGCATCGATGTCGGCGCCGGACTCGAGCAGAAAATCGACGACCTCGCGTGACCGTGCGAAATGGAGCGGCCGCTGACCATCGCCGCCAAGCTCGTGTACGCGCGAGGGATCCTCGGCAATGATTCGCTTCAGTAAGTCGAGGCGATCCATGTGCGCCGCCGCACAAGCGTCAGGAATCGAACCGGCGTCGAGAAGGCGCTCGGCCACGCGTGGCGAAACCACGTGCAGTGGATGGAATCCCCCGGCCCACCAGTCACTCTTCCGATTCGGATCGGCGCCCCAATCGAGAAGGGCGTCGGCCATCTCGAGATCGTCGCCGACAACGTTGAGGGCCGGCGCGTCGAAGCCGAAAATTGGCTCGCTGATCGCTGCCCGAACCTCAGCGTATCGCTCGAGCAGCATGAATACGACGGGCACGCTGCCGCGAGTCACGGCGGATTTGAAGGACTCGATGGGAGAGTGCGCGCCACGGCTTTTCGCTTCGATGTGTTCCTTGAGCGCATTCCAACTCTCGAAACCGTACTCGCGCGCCAACACGAACTGCGCGTCGGCAAGCACGACGCGCGTCTTGTTCGGAAGCGCCGCGCGGACGCGTGCTCGCGCGGTGTCATCGCCACGCCGATATGCGGCGATGAGCTCTTTCGCGAGCTTCCGTTGTTGATCGAGATCCGCGTGTTCGGGCAATGCCCGGCGAAATTCGGACGACATACTCTGGCCTCTCCGTATGGCCGGCGTCCGCATGATCGGCCGAAAGAGGTCGAGTCTCTCGGGGCACGATGCTACATCATGTGGGCGCAGCCCTTTCCGCGGACCGGAGGCGTCATGACCGCCTATTCCGAAACGTATTCGGATCGGCGAGTTCGGAAAAGGGCATTGTCATCGCTCACGGCAGTCAGTCGCCGCGTAGGGCAATCACGGCATCGACACGCGTCGCTCGGCGCGCTGGCAGCAACGTCGCGATCAGCGCGACGGCGAGCATCAAACCAACGGACGCCACGAAGATCCACGGGTTGGTGACACTTGTCGTCGAGATGAACGATTGCAGCGTTCGTGTCAGCGCGATGGCACTAGCAACACCGGCGAATACTCCGATGCCCACGAGCACGACAATACGTCGCGCCACGAGCCCAACGACGGCGCCGCGTTGTGCGCCAAGCGCAATGCGAATTCCAATCTCGCGCGTACGCTGCGTGACCGCGTATGCGACACTGCCGTAAATGCCCATCGCGGCGAGCAACAGTCCGAAGCACGCGAAGAGATCGAGGGCGATCGCGTTGAATCGTTTCGGTAGCAGTCGCGAACCGAGACTCAGTTGCTCGGATTCGAACGGGCTCGTCGACGTTCCCGTTTCCTTTCGAACGATCGCTTCGGCCGCGGCGAGTGTACTCGCATTGTCGCTGGACAGTCGTAGATGCAGCGACCCGGCGGCGTGATAGATCGTCGCTTGCTGAAACGGCCGATACACCGCCGGCCAATGCCGAGACATCATTTCGCCACGTTCCGCGTCGTCGGCAACACCAACTACCGTGAGCAGCTCGCCGACATTGGTGCTATCGCCGACAAATACTTGCTGGCCGATTGCATTCCGCCCCGGCCAGAGAGTTCGCGCCGCGGTTTTGTTGACGATCGCAACGGGTAGCGCTGCACGCCGATCGTCTGCGGAGAATTGTCTGCCGAGTAGCAGCCGAGTGCCGAATGTCGTGAAGTAGCTCGGGTCGACTGCCTTGAGCACTGGCGTAGTCGTCGATGGCGATGCGGCGTTTGCACCGGCGGCGCGCACGATTGCCGGATGGATCGCCGACTGATGTTCGAGAGTCACCGACACGACTCCAGGCAGCGCCGCCAAGTGGTTTCGCGTCGCTTCGGCTATTCTTGCCCATTCTTGCGGGTCGCCTTTCGGCGAAGCCGCAGTGAGAAGCGTTGTTGAATAGAGTCCGTACGGATCGTAGCCGAGATCGAGATATCGCAGCTCGACGAAGTCTCGGCTCAGCAGACCGGCTGCGGTCAACAGGACGAGCGCGAGCGAGATCTGGATGGCGATCAGAACATTCGACGCGCGCGCGTTGTGGATACCGCCATCGGCGCGCGTCCGCAGCGCGCCGTTCAAGTTCGTCGACGCGGCGCGGATTGCGGGAATCACGGCCGCGGCGATACCGACGAAGAGCGACAGCGCGGCGACGAACGCCAGCATTCGATCATCGACCCCAACGGTGAGGCCTGCGTCGTTTGTCGATAACCATCGCGGAACGAAGCGCACGGCCCAGAGCGCGAACAACACGCCGGCGCAACCGCCCGCGATGCCGATGCAACTGCCTTCGACGAGCGTCTGACGCACCAATTGCATGCGACTTGCGCCAAGTGCGGTTCGCATCGCGAATTCGGTCTGCCGCGCTGCCGCTCGGCCGAGCAGAAGCCCAGCCACGTTGAGTACGGCGATGAGCAGCACGAGCATCGTGATCGCGAAGAGAACGAACCGGCCATTCGCAGTGCCGACGACGAGCAAGTCACGGAGTGGTTTGACGGTGGCTGTCCGGCCGCGATAGTCCTTCGGATCGCTCAGTGCGAGCCGAGCCGAAATCGTCTCGAGCTCGGCGCGTGCGCCGGCAATCGACCGGCCTTGTTGCAGCCGACCGACAACCTCGAGTTGTCGATTGGCTCGCGATGCGTGCGCGTCGAGGCGCAACGGAAGCCAGACGACGGCCTCGTTCCGGAAATGAAAATCGCGAGGCAGCACACCAATCACGGTGAACGGCTGTGATACAGACGCAGCTCGATCAGTCGGCGACAACAATTTGCTGCCCACGACTCGCGGATCGGCGCCGAGGTGGCGTTGCCAGAACTCATATGACACGAGGGCGACAGGTAGGGCGCCTGTCACCGTGTCGCTGGGGACGAACGCGCGCCCGAGCAGTGGCTGAGTGCCGAGGAGGCCAAAGAAGTTCGGAGTCGTCTCATCCGCGGTGAGCGACTCCACGACATCGTCATGACTCCAGAGAAAGCCATAGCTTGTCTGTACTGCTGCTATGCCGTCAAACGAGCGTGTTTGCGCGATCCAATCCAGCGCCGTCGGCCCCGCCGTCAGCCATGGGCAGTTGTGGCACATGTCGTCGTCGCGCGGCGTGATCTCGCTGAGCCACACGAGTCGATCGGCGTCGCGGAACGGCAGCGGTCGAAAGTCGAACGCGTCGATGACGCTGTACGCCGTTGTCGTCGCGCCGATTCCGATGCCGAGCGACAGGATGGCAACGATCGCGAATGCCGGACTCTTTCGCAGCGTGCGAATTGCGTAGCGAAAGTCGCGGAGCAACGTCTCGATTATGATCTCCCATCCACCGCCGGCAGCTTCGTCGCGCGCCGAGGTTGAGGTGCCGAACGCCATGCGGACCTGTCGCGCTGCTTCATCTGGTGTGTATCCGGCGCGAATGTACGATTCGACGGCGGTCGCGAAGTAGTCTCGCACTTCGTCGTCGAGATCGCGCCGCGCGAGGTCGGGCCGAAAGAGTCGCCGAAGTCCGCGACTAGCGCTGCGCCAGAGTCCCATGTCGGTCTCTCCCGTTGTGCGCGATGATCAGGTTTCGAGCAGACGAGCGACGGCGCCGGAGCGACGCGCCCAATCGGCGCGTTCGCTCTCGAGACGCTTCCGTCCTTTCCGTGTGAGCGAGTAGTACTTGGCGCGGCGGTTGTTGTCCGACGTGCGCCACTCGGCGTCGATCAGTCCGTCGCGCTCCATGCGCTGAAACGCGAGGAGCAGCGAGCCCGGATTGATGCGGAAGACGCCTTGCGTGATGTCTTCGATGCGGCGGGTGACGCCAAAGCCGTGCATCGCCTCGAGACTCAGCGTCTTGAGGATGAGCAGGTCTAGCGTGCCTTGGATGACGTCGGTGGTCGGTTCGTTCGCGCTGGGCACCAATGCCTCGTGGTGGCGACGAACCGAATGTCGTGCGCTACATCTTGGTTGTCAAGATGAAGGAATTTCGCGCTCAGTCTGTCAGCATCAAGCCCCAAACGACAGCTGCGGCGACCAGCACGAGCCACCCGACTCTGAGCGCGACGCGTTGGCGGCGCGTCGGCGGCGTCCACGGCACTTTCCGTCCGACAACTTCAAATACGTTGGGCCACAGACATCCGATCGTCACGCCAAGCGCGACGATGATTCCAACAAGTCGTATGCCTTCCCAGCGATACCACGCTACTGGCATATTCGATCACCTCCTCAGCGAAACGACACCGCCGCCTTCTTCGACTCGTCGACAGTCAGCTGAAATACATCCGGCCGTGCGTAGTGTCCAACGGCATCGAAGTCGAGCCGCGCCCGCGCGATATCGCGCCGATCGATGTTCGCCGTGAGAATTGTTTCACGCTCGAAGTCGGGACCAGCGAGCAATTCTCCTAGTGGCGAGATGATGCAGCTTCCGCCGCGCGACATCACGGTATCGGGATCGTTCCCGTAGATGCTGTCGTACTCGCTCGGAAAATCGCTGCGCCGCGCGAATTGATTGCACGACAACACGAAGCATCTTCCCTCGAGCGCAACGTGCCGCATCGACGACACCCACCGATCGCGGCCGTCGGCGGTTGGCGCGCAATAAATCTCGATGCCCTTGGCGTACATCGCCGTGCGCAGCAACGGCATGTAATTCTCCCAGCAGATCACGGCGCCAAGTTTACCGAGCGGGGTGTCGAACACCGGGAGCGTCGAGCCGTCGCCGTATCCCCAGACGAGTCGCTCGCTCGCCGTCGGCATGAGCTTGCGATGCTTGCCGAGGAATTCACCGGCGGGCGAGAAAAACAACACGGTGCAGTAGAGCGTTCCGCCATCGCGCTCGATGACGCCGATGACGAGATGCGTCGCGTTATCACGGGCGATTGCGGCGAGCGCGTCGACATGCTCGCCCGGTACGTCGATCGCGCTTTCGTGATACAGTCGGAACTGCTCACGCCCTGCGTCCGTCCGCGAGCCGACGACAGAACCAAAGTCGAGCCCGCGCGGATAGGCGGAGATGAATGCTTCGGGGAAGAGCGTGAGCTTCGCGCCACGCTTCGCGGCGTCGGCGGCGAGATCGCGGACTTTCTCGAGCGTGCGGCAGATGTCGAAGGCGACGGGCGCAGCCTGCACGACCGCGACGCACTGCTCGTTCATTTCAGAAGTGGCCGGCATGTGCTATCGGTGATAACGTTGCGGTGAGCATGAAATATGGCTCCATCCGCCGGCACCCGCTTGCCTCAGGCTCATGACACACACACCGACCTTCCGAGCAGTCGCCGCGACCACGCTCCTGCTCTCGATCGCGACGTCCCTGGCCGCGCAAGACAGCGCCGCGGCGCCGCAACTCGTCCGCTACCGCATTCAGCCGTCGGCGATCGCCGCGAACGTGAAGCGATTTGACGAAGCGCACTACATCGTCTTCGATCCGAGCGGGCCGCCCGATGCGCCTCTGCTCGTGTTCATGCCTGGCACCGGCGGCCGTCCGCTCAACACGACTGACTTTGCCGATCTCG
This sequence comes from Gemmatimonadaceae bacterium, assembly GCA_036499625.1. Taxonomy (GTDB): domain Bacteria; phylum Gemmatimonadota; class Gemmatimonadetes; order Gemmatimonadales; family Gemmatimonadaceae; genus JAQBQB01. The sequence continues at coordinate 160,398 of DASYDJ010000031.1, read as the reverse complement.
CGGCGCGGCAGGGATATCGGGTGATCGGCCTGCAATACGTCGACACACCGGCCGTCGAACAAATCTGTCCGCGCAATCCCGATCCGAATTGCTCCGAGAATGTGCGCCGGAAACGGATCTACGGCGACAACGTGACGTCGCTGATCGACGACCGCCCTGACGAGTCGATCGTGTCGCGTTTGACGACGCTGCTCCAGGCGCTCGACCAACGACATCCGAACGAAGGGTGGTCGCGCTATCTCGCGAACGGTCAACCCGACTGGACGAAGATTGCGGTGTCGGGTCTCTCGCAAGGCGCGGGCATGGCGGCGTTCATCGCACAGCACACGCTGGTCGATCGCGCCATTCTCTTTTCGAGTCCGTGGGACCAGTTGGCACGAACGCGATCGCTCGCGCCTTGGGTGCTCGATGGCCACGGCAAGACACCCGTCGAACGATGGTATGGCGCGTACCATCGCAACGAGCTAACGGCCGATCTCATCGGGCGCGCGTATTCATCGCTGAATATTCCCAAAGATCACATTCACATATTCACATTACCGCCCGCGCATTCCGCGGGGCCGAATCCGAATCATGCGAGCGTTGTGGCCAATGGCTCAACTCCGCGCGCACCCGACGGGTCACCGGCCTATCTCGAGCAATGGCGCGCGATGCTCGGCGACATGCATCATCCGTGAAACCGAGAACGACGGTGGCGCGTAGAGGCTGAAGCAACCGTTCAGACTTCTTTTATCAAGCCGGACCATGGACATCTATCACATCACTCTGTTCGTTCACATCATGACGTTGGTCGTTGCGGCCGCCGTTACGGCAATCACCAAATTGGCCGTCGCGCGTCGTGCCCGGGCGCGCACAGTCGCCGAAGTGCTGGACTGGCACAACGTGCTGACGTCGACGGCAAAGCTCTTCCCGGTTTGCCTCGTGGTGTTCGTGGTTTCTGGGGCGTACATGATGAGTGTGACGCACATCGCACCGTGGTCGACGGGCTTCATCGTTGCCGGGCTCGCTGGTGTCGGCCTGCTACTCGTCAGCGGCATCTACCTCGCACTCAAAGGCAAGGCGCTTGGCCAAGTTCTTGAAGCGATGGCGAAGCAGAATCCCAATCAACCCGCACCGCGACTCGTGCCGCCGCGGCTAGTGGCTGCACTGCCAATGATCAACACTGGAATCGCGCTGAGCGTGGCGTTCGACATGGTGACGAAGCCTGACAGCGTCGGTGTCGCGCTCGCCATCGTTGCTCTCGGAATCCTGCTCGGCGCTGCCGGTTCGTTGCGTCACGCTGCGCCCGCTTCGGAGAAAGCCGAGGCCTAGCGCGGCGTCATCGGCGCGGAGGTCAGTGCTCCGCGCCCGAGTGCCATGATGCCGCCGGCGATGATGAGCAGCGCGAGCGTGACGCCGCACAGCCGGACGATCAGCTCGCGCCGCTCGGTCGCGGACCGGCGCCCGATAATGCCCGAGCCATGCGTGACGCCGGCGGCGACCACCATCATCACGAAGTGGCCGACTACGATCTCGGGGAAAATGCCTCCGACGACGAGGCCGATCCCGAGCACGATCTGCAGGTCGAGGACGCCGGTGAACACGGCGGCAAGCGTGAATGCGCGCTTCACGTTGCGGCCGGTCGCGAGCCCGTATCCAAGTGCCACGAGTGCCCCGAGCGCCGCAAGGATGACGAGGTAGCGAAGGCCCGAGTGGGCGTGGTATAAGATGTTCATACTAGATATTGAATTAGTATTATAGTCAATCTACACAGGCGGCTTGGATGCGATCATGGTCGCCTGCATCGCACAGATCAGCTTTCGCGCACCACCCTGCTCGGCGTGAACCTCGCCGGAGCACACGGTGATCGTTTTGCCGGCACGCAGCACTCGGCCAACGGCGACGAACCGCTCGCCGATGGCGGGCGCGAGCAGATTCACCTTGAACTCGACCGAAAGGACTTCGACGTCGGGTGGCATCATCGAGAGCGCCGCGTAGCCGCACGCGCTGTCGACGATCGCCGTTACCGCGGCTGCGTGCAGAGAGCCGTGCTGCTGTGTGAGCTCCTCGCGGAACGGCAGCACGATCTCGACCTCGCCGGGGCGAACCGCCGTGAGCTCGGCACCCAGCGTCTGCATCATGCGCTGGCGGGCGAAGCTGGCGCGGACTCGCTGCTCGTTACTCTCTTGATCCATGCTCGGGCGCTCTGGTCGACTCACGTTGCCTGAAGGACGAAGCTAGTCGGCTAGCCAGCCTCGCAGCAGCGCCGTCGTCATCGACGGATGTTCCATTGCGGGGAGATGTCCGCAGCGTCCGAACACATGGTACGACGCATCGGCGATCCCGCGACGAATCACCTCGGCTTCCTCGGGCGGCGTGAGCTCATCCGAGTCGCCGACCGCGACGAGCGTCGGCATGTGAATCGACGCGAGCAACGGCCGCGAATCCGGGCGGCCGAGTATTGCCTTCTGCTGCCTCAGAAACGCATCGCCGCCAACTCGCTCGGCCATCTCGCGCACATCGTCGCCGAGCGGGGTGGCGACGCGATCTGGATGGATGAGTTGCGGGAGCATTCGCTTGGTCACGCCGGCGAATCGTCCGTGTCGAAGCGATGACATGGCTGCTTGCCGCTTGGCGATACGGGTCGCCGAGTCGGGGCTCGCGCTCGTCGACATGAGCGCGACTCGCGTGATACGGTCGGGCGCTTGGCGAAGAATTTCAAACGCGACGTAGCCGCCCATCGAAAGGGCGGCGAGCGCAAAGCGTGGTGGCGCAAGTGCGAGCGCGCGCTGCGCCATTGCTGCCATGCTATCGTCGAGCGTCAGGTTCGCGATGAACGGCGTGGCGACGTCGCGTAGTGCGTCGGCTTGGTCGCGCCACAGGCGGTCGTCGCAGAGGAGGCCCGGGAGAAAGAGAACTGGCGTGCGGTCAGGCAACGTCGTCGGCGATGTCTGCGAAGAAGGAGCGCAGGTCGAGCTCTAGCGGGACGGTCGCAGCTTCCGGATGCCAAACGATTCTGTCGTCGATAAGTGCCGGCCGTTCATCCTCCGGCCGCCAGATCTCGAAGGTTTCCGATTCGCCGTCGACGACCCAATACTCCGGTACGCCGTGCGTCTGAAAGAAGCGACGTTTAGTGATTCGGTCATGTCGCGCAGAACCCGCCGAAACGACTTCGACCGCGAGTAGGAGTCGAGTGACGGGATCGTTCGCCCGCGGCAGTTTTCCTGAGACCGCGGGAACGACAAACAGATCTGGCTCGCATCGCGTGTCGGGACTGAGCCGAACTTCGGCCGGTCCGAGCCTGACTTCGCCGAGACGATGACGGCGCACGTATGCGTCGAGCAGCACTGACAGCCGAAAGACGATGCGCTGATGCCGCCCGGTCGGCGCCGGCGTCACGAGCAAATTTCCATTGACGAGCTCGAGACGCGGCGCGAGTCCGTCTCGTTTGTCGATGAGTTCTTCGATCGCGTCGAGGTTCCAGACGCGCCGAGGGCTGGCTGGCATGGACATATAATGATCGGCTCCGGCGAAGACACGCAACTCGGCATTGCCGAGGATGTGGTGTCGCCGAGAAGACGCAGTCATCATTTCAACGCCGGTAGCACCTTAAACTTCTCGTACATCAAACGACACGCTTCCCGACGAGCAACTCAATCCCGCCGAGAACCGTGTCGAGCCCGAACGCCAGCGGATCGTCGACCGGTGCGAACGCACCTGAAGCGGTAGCGACGGCAAGCGTCGGAAACAGTGCCGCGTGTTCGTCGAGCACTGCGCTGATGCCCGCCGTCCATTGCTTGCTCGTCAGCGCGCCCTTCGTGGCGCCTGCGCCCGGCGCAACGATCGCGTACTGCGCGACCGTGCGCATCTGACCCACGATGAGCATCAGCGCGTCGACGAGCGGCGCGCCGGACAGACCTCCTTCCGCGAGCGCGCGGGCGCCGCATTCCATCCAGGCGAGCTCGTTCGGACCAAATAGTCGAAGGCGGGTGAGCACATCCAACGTCCACGGGTGTTCGGTCGCGATCATCCAGAGGCCGCGCGCCCAGCGCTCGATGCGTGGACGCCAGCCGCCGGAGATGGCGTCGAGATCTGGCGGTGCTCCCATCACGGTGTCGAACGCGAGATCGACGAGCTCGGTCTTTCCGGGCACGTGGCGATAAAGCGCCATCGGCGTCACTCCCACTCGTTCGGCCACCCGGCTCATCGAGATGCCGGCGAGGCCGTGCGCATCGGCGAGCGTGATCGCCGCGCTGGCGAGGCGATCGAGTGTCAGCGCGGCCTTGGGACCGCGAGTGGACGGCGGCGTGGTTTGCCACAGCATGGCCAGGGTGCGCCGGTGACGCGCCGGTAGTGGGCGACGGGCTGGGCTCGCTTTGAATCTCTTGGTGCTCATGAACCGTATATGTGCTACACAGTTTAGTGTACGCAATATACAGTTATGCCGGCCGCTGGGCCGGAGGAGGCATTGATGAGAAACCGACACATTCTGATCAGCGGCGCGGGCGTGGCCGGTCCGTCGCTCGCGTATTGGCTCGCCTACTACGGCTACGAGCCCACGATTGTCGAGCGCGCCCCCACGCTTCGCGAGGGCGGGCAGGCCGTCGACTTCCGAGGTGCCGCACACCTCACCGTGCTCGAACGGATGGGAGTTGTCGACGAGATCCGACGGTGCGCCGCGCCGGGCGGCGCGGTCGCGTTTGTGGACGAACACGGGAGGCCAGTGGCGACGATGGCGGCGGAGATGGCGAGCGGCGACGTGGAGATTCTGCGCGGCGATCTCGGTCACGTCCTATATGCCGCGACGGCGCAAACCACGGAATATCGCTTCGGCGATTGGATCACCAGCATCAAGGAGACCAACTCCGGCGTGCGAGTGACGTTCGCGCACGGCGAGCCGCGCGAGTTCGATCTCGTCATTGGCGCGGACGGCCTGCACTCGACGGTTCGCGCCCTCACATTCGGAACGGAGTCGCAGTTCGTGCGCCACCTTGGGTACTATGTCGCCATTGCGTCATTCGACAATTCAAATAGCGTCGACATCGGCACTGCGCACGGCAGTCTGTATTCGGTGCCTGGGCGTACAGCCGGTTTCGTGCGAGTAGGCGAAGAAGCGCGCGCCATCTTCTACTTCGCGTCGCGGCCACTGTCGTACGACCGGCATGACGCGGCGGAACAAAAGCGCATCGTCGCAGAGGCGTTCGCCGGCATGGGCTGGAAGACGCCGCACTTGGTAGACGCCATGCAGTCGGCGACGGATTTCTACTTCGACGCCATCAGCGAGGTCCGTATGCCAACTCTCGCTGCGGGACGCGCGGCGCTCGTCGGCGATGCGGGCTACGGCGGCACGATCGGTGGGATGGGGACCGGTCTCGCCGTCGTTGGAGCGTACGTGTTGGCAGGCGAGCTCGCCGCGGCGAACGGCGATTGCGTCACGGCGTTCGCGCGATATGAAGACCGGATTCGCGATTATGCCAAGCGCTGTCAGAGCGGCGCGCGCACGGTTGGCTCATTCATGGCTCCGCGCACACGCATTGGCATCGCCGTTCGCAATGCTTCGCTTCGGCTTGCGTACGCGCTGCCGGGTAAGGGATTCATGGAGCGGATCGCGATGCGGCGCGCGAGCAACATTACGTTCGGCGACTATCCGAACAGCGCACCCACTATGTCCTTCTCCGAAAAGTGAGTGCGAGGATGGCGCCAACGATGAGCGGCGGTCCGTGAATGTCGCGCATGGCGCACAATGCCGCGGCGAGTGCGAGTGTGCCGACGGTGAGTCTCATGTTAACGGCACGCGGCGCCGTTCGGCTCAAGCGGCCAGCCACGGCGCTCAAGGGCGCGCACAGCGCACTCGCGACCACCGCGCCAACGGTGCCGTCCACCTCGAGCCCTGTGTAGACCAGCACCCACTCGGCGGCAAGCAACACAGCCAACGTCGTCGGTGCGCCGTCGCGCGAGAATGTTTCGGCGGCGATCGCACCAACGAGCCCGAAGGTCGCCACCGAGTTGCCGGCGCCGACCGGCTGCCAGTGGATGCCGGCGAACTCTCCAACGATCCCGCACACGAAATAGATCACGAGCCACCGCGCCGCGCCCATGCGACGCTCCACCGTTGTGCCGACGATCGCCAGCCCCACGAGATTGAACGCGAGCGGGAGACCTCCGTCGTGCACGAAGAGCGACGTTACCAATCGCCACGATAGCCACGAAGCGTTCGACACCGGACGTCGCTGCAGCGCTGCGAGCACCTCCGGGTGCGCGAGTCCGGCGATCGACACCGCTGCGGTGACCAGCACGACAGTGACAGTGACGGCCGGAAGGTCCTTGACCGTTATTCGTCGCAAGCTCGCGGTGTTCGTGTCCTACGCTCCTACGTCGGCCGAGCCGACGTTCGCGAGCACCACTGCTGCATTTCGCTTGAGGCCCGCCAGCTTCGCCCGCTTCATCGGCGAGCCCTTGAACGCGACGCGGAAGTCGTCATCAGACATTGCCAATAGATCCTGCGCCAGCGTACGAGCGTCCTTGTCCGCAATCGCCGCGCGCGGCCGAAACGTATCCTCGCGCAACGGCAACGAGAACTTCTCGTTCCACGGGCAGACCTCCTGACAGATGTCGCACCCGTACAGCAGCTCGCCGATCGCCGCATGAAACTCGGCAGGAATCTCGCCCTTCTGCTCGATCGTCAGGTACGAGATGCACTGCGTCGAATCGAGCACGTGCGGCTCGACGAGCGCGTTGGTCGGACACGCGTCGATGCAGCGGTGACAACTCCCGCAGTGGTCGGTAACGAACGGTGGATCCGAATCGAGCTCCAGGTCCACGAGCAATGCGCCGAGAAAAAAGAACGAGCCCGCGTGCGGATTGATGAGCGTCGTGTTCTTGCCGAACCAGCCGAGGCCAGCGCGGCGCGCGAGATCGCGCTCGAGCAGCGGGCCTGTGTCGACGTACGGCTTGCCGGCGATCGTGCGGCCGACGTGTGTCTCGATCCAGCGATGCAATTGCGTCAAGCGATCCAGGACGATGTCGTGGTAGTCGTCGCCGCGCGCATACCGTGCGACTGGACCACTCGGCTCGTGCCCGCCATAGCTCATCGCGACGACGATGGCGTGCGTCGCACCGTCGAACGGCAGGCGTGAATCGCGGCGCTTTTCCGCGGTGCGCGGGATGTACGCCATCTCGCCGGCAAAGCCGCGCGCGAGCCATTCGTCGAATGCGCTCGCCGTGACTGCGGGTCCCAACGTCGTCACGCCGACGAGATCGAAGCCCAGTGCGTAGCACTGCGCTTTGATCAATGCTTCGAGTTTATCTTCTGCGTTCACCGATCGCGCACGGCCCACCGCGCATAGCGGACGACGTCGTCGGCCGACGGAATTGCGTCATCGCGCCCGTACGCAGTGTACATTCGCCAGCGGACATATTCGCGCGCCGGCAATGGCAGAAAGGGAGCTCGGCGATTCCAGTCGCGACGGCGAAACCGCCAGCCAACGCGCACGAGCGCGTTGGCGGTGCGCGGATTGCGAAGGCCGCGCCAGGTGAGCGCGAGAGAGAGCCGGAGCCAGGAACCCATTCGTGAAGTATCAGCGCGCGGCGGCGCGCGTTCAACAGCTAGAGGAGAGAATCGTGTTCTTACAGGTGATTTCGCTGATCGGTGCGGCGTTGATTCTCGTCGCCTTTGCCTGCTCCCAGGCCGGCAAGATGGATCGCAAAGACGCGTCGTACAACCTGTTCAATCTGGTGGGATCGGGGCTGTTGGCCTGGGTGGCGATCGTCAACCGGCAAGCCGGGTTCATCATTCTCGAAACTGTCTGGGCATTGCTGTCCATCAAGCCACTGTTTGCAACGCGGGCATCGCGACCAGCAGCGTAGATCCCACGCTGCGCTCGGGATGACACCACTCAGCTCACAAGAACGAGCGTCCGTCCAAGCCGAGCGGAACTGATTTCCCCAGCGCGACGAGCGCACTCGGCATCACGTCCACCGTGCGCCGCGGCGTTGACACTACCGGCTGATTGACGAGCAGCGGCACGAGCATGTGTTCGCGGTGCAGCGCGCCGTGCGAGCTCAGATGCGGAATCGGCTCGTAGCGTGATCGAAAATCCCAGTCGCGCGCCGCCGACAGCACGATCTCGCCGGACCGCGGCGACAGCACGAGATGCACGATCTGCACGATGCTGTCGGGATAGTCCGTCTCGATGGTCGCGTCGTATGTCTCGTCGGCAGCCATCGCGTGTAGATCCTGGCCGATGCCGAGTGGATCGCCCGTGTCGCGGCGGTAGTGATAACCCGCGGCGTCAGCCCACACGACTGCGTTGCCGCGCCCGGCAGTCATCACGATCACTCGATCGCCTTGGCGAAGCATCATGAGATCCACCGACGGTCGCGCCAGCAGCATCTGCAACAATGAGAGCCAGCGCGGATCGCGTGGGTCCGGCGTCGACGTCGACCGAACGTCGAGATAGAGATGCGCCATCGCATTGCCGCTCACCATCACGGCGATGTCGGGTGCGATGCCGAACACCCACGGATGCGAGATCGACCGGAAGCCCGTCGCGTCGACGAGACCGGCGAGATCTTCGTGCATCGTTACGCGCGAGTGGCCGTGATCGCTCACGATCCACATCGACATGTCATCCCATCGACCATCGCGCTCCGCGTCGGCGCGAATCTCGGCCGCGGCATCGTCCACGATGCGCAGCGCATCCATCGTCATTGGCGAGCTCTGACCACGCGCATGTGAGACTTTGTCGACGCCGGTGAGCGCGGCGAAGACGAACTCCGGCTTCCCGTCGCGAATACGCTTCGCGACGGTGCCGGCCACATCGCGGTCGATCTGCAGCCAACCGGCGACGTTTCCGCTGAAATGCGTGCGCGCCGCGCGAAATGCCGACATCGCGGTGATCGAACCGATACGATCTCGTTTCGGCAGGCCGCGACCAATGACATTGAGCGCGCCGATACTCGATTCCGCGAGCTCGAAGATGGTGGGCGCATCGGCGTGGATGTCGCGATCGACAGTGCCCATCTGATAGCCGACGTAGCTGCGCGTGTAGTCGGGAAACGAGCACGTCTCGCGCGCGCGATCGAACCAGCGCAGGCCCGGCAGTCCGATCGGACCGGGAAAGCGTCCCATCAGAAAAGGCGCATACGCCGGTCCGGTGACCGACGGAAAACACGAGGTCACCGTGTGGAGTCCGCCGTCGGCGCGCAGGCGCGACAGCGCCGGCAGTGCGCCACTGCTCAAGGCGGCGTCGAGCGTATCGGGACGCGCGCCGTCGGCGAGAAGGATGACGACGGACAAAGGTCGAATCAGCTCGATGTGGAGGTTCAGGAAGCTCGCCTCTGTGCACTCGCGCCTCAACCCCATAAACTGCACGCATGGCCGAGCCAAGAAAACGCACGCGAAAGGCGCCGTCCGCGGCGAAATCGTCGAAAACTCCGAAAGCTCCAAAATCCCAGCAGAAATCGGAGTCCATTAACCCCGGCAAATCGCCGCGCACAGCGGGCGGAAAGCGGGCGAGCCCAACGGTTCTCGCCCAGGCGGAGATGACCGCGCAGGACGGATTTCGCGAGCGCACGGAGGCCGGTCACCGCGCTGCGGGGCGTACGCCACCGTCGGAGAAGAGCGGTGGACGCACGGCGGGGGCAACGCGAATCGTCGATGATGCGATTCGGAGCTGGATCGGCCCCGAGACGGAAGACGAGAAACTACTGCAAGCCGGCAGCGATCGGGACGATTTCACGCGCACCGACCCGTGGCGCGTGATGCGCATTACCGGGGAGTTCATCGAAGGCTTCGACAAGCTCGCGCGCGTCGACAAAGGCGTGTCGATCTTCGGCTCGGCACGCACGCATCCCGATGACCCGCAGTATGAAGCGGCGCGAGAAGTGTCGCGCCTGCTCGCCGAAGCGGGCTTTGCGATCATCACGGGCGCCGGCCCCGGCATCATGGAAGCCGCGAACAAAGGCGCCAAAGAGGGCGGCGGCAAATCGATCGGCTGCAACATCGAGCTGCCATTCGAGCAAGGCGCCAATCCGTACGTCGATACGCTCGTGAACTTCCGCTATTTCTTCGTGCGGAAGACGATGTTCATCAAATACTCGAATGCGTTCATCATCTTCCCGGGCGGCTTCGGCACGCTCGACGAAGCATTCGAGGCGCTGACGCTGATCCAGACGGGCAAGATCTATCAATTCCCCGTGATCCTTTTCGGCCGGCACTATTGGGCCGGATTGATCCGCTGGATTGCGTCGCGCGTACTCGGCGAGGGAAAAATCTCGTCGGGCGATCTCGATCTCATCCTGCTCACCGACGACCCGCGTGAAGCGGCCCATGCCGTGATCGCGTCGTGGGAATCACAGCGTCCAAAGTAAGAAAATACTCATGGCAAAGAAGAAGGCGTCGGCCGCCGGTCCCAAGGCCGAGCAGAAGCGTGCGGCCGAGGAGCGCGAGCGGGAGGGGGCGAAACACGTCTCGCAGGAGAAGAGCAAGTTTCTTCGCGGGGATCGCATCGACCCCAAGCCAATCGACGGACGCGAGAGCGTCGCCGATCTGATCGACAACGCGTTTCTCGCGTACAACGCGGCGCGGCTGCGCGAAGCGTGCGGCCTATTCACCAAGAAGATGCTCGAGCCCGACGTCACCGTCGGCATGACGCTCACAGGCGCGCTCACGCCGGCGGGACTCGGCATGGCGGCGCTCATTCCGCTCATCGAGAGTGGGTATGTGGACTGGATCATCTCCACGGGCGCGAATCTTTATCACGACACGCACTTCGGGTTGGGGCTCGCGATGCACCGCGGCAACCCGCAGGCGTCGGACGTTGTGCTGCGCGAAGAAGGCGTCGTGCGTATCTACGATATCTTCTTCGACTACGACGTGCTGCTGTCGACGGACGCGTTCTTCCGGAAGGTGATCCAGGGTCCGGAGTTCCAGCACCCGATGTCGAGCGCGGAGTTCCACTATCTGTGTGGGAAGTACGTGCGTGAGCGCGAGCGTGCGCTTGGGCTTGGACAGAAATCGTTGCTATCGGCGGCGTATCAAGCTGGTGTGCCGATCTATACCTCGTCGCCCGGCGATTCATCGATCGGCATGAACGTGGCGGCGCTGGCGCTCGAGGGAAACAAGTGCACGATCGATCCCAATCTCGACGTCAACGAGACGGCGTCGATCGTGCTCACCGCCAAACGCGGCGGCGGAAAGTCCGGCGTGTTGATCGCCGGAGGCGGCAGTCCTAAGAATTTCATGCTGCAAACGGAGCCGCAGATCCAGGAAGTGCTCGGCATCGATGAAAAGGGGCACGACTTCTTCTTGCAGATCACGGATGCACGCCCCGATACGGGCGGCTTGTCCGGCGCGACGCCGGCCGAAGCCGTGAGCTGGGGCAAGATCGATCCGGAGCGGCTGCCGGATGCCGTTGTGTGCTATCTCGACTCGACGGTCGCGCTGCCGTTGCTCACGGCGTATGCGCATGCGCGGCACGAGAAGCGCCCGCTCAAGCGCTTGTACGATCGCCGCGAGGAGATGATGAATCTCTTAAAGAGCGAGTTCGCGAAGGCGAAGTGACGTTGTCATTCCGAGCGTAGCGAGGAATCTTCTCTCGTGGCAATTGTCGCGTGTGGGACGGTAGATCCCTCGTCGCTACGCTCCTCGGGATGACAAGTTGCGCCTGACGGCTGTGACCAAGTTCCGGCGAGAGTAATCGCCGAGCGAGAGCACGCCGTACACTTCCTCGCCGCCGAGCACTTCGCGAAGAACCGCGGTGTCACTCGCACCGGCGGCGATGCGGCGCTCGATGGCGCCGAGCGTATCGCTGAGCCAATCGATCTTGAATTGCAGCGCTCGAGTTGGATGTTCGACGAGCCCGCGATGCGCGTCGAACATGCGTTCGGGTTCGAGTGCGAGGGCAACGCGCAAGCTGTCGACGACGCCATACGGATCTTCGCTGCGATGGAACACCCGTACGTGAACTCCGAGCCAGAGATCGCCCGAGAACAAGGTGCGCGTCGCTTCGTCCCACACGACCTGATGGTCGAACGAATGTCCCGGCGTGTGCACGCAGCGAAGTCCGTCTGCGTCAAACGAAACGAGCGGCGCCGCGAGCGCCTGCGGCTGACCCCAAGCAACACGCCGATAGAATTGAATCCGCGGCTGATTGCGCAGTGTCGACTCGGTGTCGGCGCGCGCTAGCACGGGCAACCCGCGCCGAACGAGCAGCGCGGCGTTGCCAGCGTGGTCCTCGTGCCAGTGCGTGATGATGGCGCCGCGTACGTCGAATGTTTCGACCGCCGCCGCGAGCGCTCGACGCGCGTGATGAAATCCCGTGTCGATCATCACGCCGCGGACGATGTATGCACTCACGTCGAGGCCGAAGAGGCGGCTACCGCGGCTCGTCATGCGTAGTCGCGTGACGTCGCCATACTGTTCCACTTGCAGGCTCATGAGCCTCGGCTCGACGTTTGCCAGAGTGCGTGTGGGGGGATAGCTTGCGAGAGTCGATTGCGCCCGGCCTCTCCTGGCCGGGCGCTCAGTTTTATTCGCGGTCCGTGATTGAAATTCTATGCTCGAAGAACTGAAGAGAAAGCTGGCGCGAGAGGCGGAGAAGCTGCAATTCGAGCTCAACGTCACGCTGCCGAACGAAATTCGTAAAGCCGTTGAGCTCGGCGATCTCCGAGAGAATAGTGAATACAAGTCGGCGCTCGAGCGCCAGCAGTTCGTTCAGGCGCGCCTGGGACAACTCCACGAGCGCCTGAGCCGGCTGGGCGCCATCGATCCGTCACAGATCCCGACGGACCGCGTCGGCCTCGGCTCGAAGGTCATCGTTCAGGACGAGAAGACGCAGGTGAAGGAGACCTACAACCTCGTGTTCGGCGACGCGCTGGATTTCGAGGAAGGCCAAGTCACCATGTCGTCGCCGATCGGACGCGCGCTGCTCGGCAAGGCGCTCGGCGAAGTGGCGTTCCTCAGACTTCCGGCTGGCATGCGTCAGCTCAAGGTCGTGGACTTGAAGACGATTCACGACCAGGGCGAGGCCTAGCGGTCAGCTCGCGAACGCCACCGTAATCGGCGCGGGCACCGACGCGCCGCGATACGGAATCGTCGAGCGCATGACGCGCTCGAAGATTGGAAAGAGGTCCGGGTCGAACAGCTTTCCGTTGTCTTCCGCCATCATCGCCAGCGCTTGGTCCCGTGTGAACGCGGGGCGATACGGACGGTCGGTCGTCAGCGCGTCGTACACGTCGGCGACGCACAGAATGCGCGCGCTGAACGCGATGTCGGTCCCGGCGAGTTGATCGGGATATCCGCGTCCGTCCCACCGTTCGTGGTGACCGCGCACCATTGGGATGATGTCCCACGGGAAGGCGATGTCGCGCAGCATTTCGGCGCCTGCCGCAGCGTGGCCTTCCATGATCACGCGCTCTTCGTCGGTGAAGCGGCCCGGCTTGTTCAGAATCTCGATGGGCACGCCGATCTTGCCGACGTCGTGCAACAGTGCGCCGATGCGGAACCAGAACATCGTGATATCGTCGAATCCGACTTCACGCGCCAGCGCACACGCATAGTCGGCGACGCGCTCGCAGTGACCGAGCGTGTAGGCGTCCGCGGATTCGATCGTCTGCGCCCAGCGCCGAACGATGTCGAAGAATCGCGTCTCGAGACGCCCGACACGCTTTTCCAGATCGGCCAAGTTGTGCTTGGCGCGCAGCTTCGTAAAAAGCTGGTGCGACTTGGAGAGCGCCTGCAGCGTCTCGGTGTTCTTGCCCATGATCTCGAACAACTCGGCTTGCTCGCGGGCTGATTCGGCGGCGAGCAAGAGATCTTCGCGCGCGGTCGCGTTGCTGAACGCGGCGTCGAGTTGGCGTTCCGCTTCATCGAGCTCGCCGCGCATGCGGGCGATGACACCGAGGTGCTTGTATGTCTCGCCGAGCGACCGCATGTGTCCAGCCGCCGTCGCTTCGACCAATACCGTATCGCACAGTTCTGCAGCGCGCTGAATGTCGCCGCGCGCAATCCAGATGTGCGTCGAGTTGATGAGCGCCAGCAGGCGATGCGTGGTGTCGCCGGTCTCGGTGCAGTGTACCACCGCCTCGTCGTAGGCGGCCTGCGCTTCGTCCAAACGGTCGAGATGCGTGTAGACCAGTCCCATGTTGTTCAACACACCGCCGACGTACTCACGCAGTCCAGCCATGCGGTACGTGACGAGGCTCGATGCGTAGTGATCGAGGGCCGCGATGAAGTCGCCACGCATGCTCGCGATGATCCCGAGGTTCTGCGAGATCATCGCTTCGAGCGGCTCGTCGCGTGCCGCCATCGAATATGACAGCGCTTTGGCGTACAGGTGGTCAGCCTCGTCCATGTCGCCACGAACCACCTGCGCACTCGCCATCCAATTCAATGCGTGCGCGATTCCGCTGATGTCACCATGGAGCTCGGCGATGGCCAACGCCGCGGCCAGTGAATCAAGCGCGGCGTCGAATTGTCCCTCGTCCATGTAGGAACGCGCGATTCGCCGAATGAGGCCGGCGGCAATCGAACCTTCGCCTGGCTTGAGCAAGCGGAGTGCACTCTCGTAGCTCTGTCGCGCCGACCCGTGTTGATGCGCGCGGTCGCAGCGTTGCCCCTCCTCGACGAGGCGCGCCACGTCTGGCGACACACCACTCGGGATTGGCGGCGTCGTCATGCGGCGCCCGCGCTCTCGATGGGCCGAGCCGACATCTTCTTCGCAAGCGTCGGACGCGAGATTCCCAGGAGTCGCGCGGCTGCCGCCTGATTTCCGCCGGTGATCTTGAGCGTGAGCGCCACAGCTTCTCGTTCGATGTCTTCCATCAGCTTGCCGGCGCGCGGAATACGAATCTCGCCGTGGCTCTCATCCTCGACGGGCGTCACGCGCACGCTCCGCCGTTGAATCATCAAGTGTTCGGCGCGCACGTACGTGCCGTCGGCGCTGAGAATCGCGGCACGCTCGACCACGTTCTTCAATTCGCGAACGTTGCCGGGCCAGCGATGCACGAGCAACGCGGCGATGGCGTCATCGGAAAAGCGCTTGGGCTGCTGATACTCCCGCGTCTCCTCGGCGAGGAAATGACGCGCGATGACCTGCACGTCCTCCAAGCGATCGCGCAACGGAGGCAGCGTGATCGAGAAGACGTTCAGCCGGTAGTAGAGATCTTCGCGGAACTCGCCGGTGCTGACCACTTGCTCCAGCAGCGGACTCGCGGCGGCCACGATGCGGCACTCGATCGGGAATTCGTTCAAGCCACCCAATCGTCGTACGCGGCGCGACTCTAGCGCGCGGAGCAACTTGGGCTGCAACTGTCGCGGCAGATGGTGCACTTCGTCGAGAAACAGTGTGCCCATGCCGGCGAGTTCGAGCAGTCCCTGCTTGCGCGACTGCGCGCCGGTGAAGGCGCCGCGCTCGTGCCCGAACAATTCCGACTCGAGAAGATTTTCTGGGATCGCCGCGCAGTTGATGGCGACGAATGGCTCGCTGGCGCTTGCGCCGGCGTAGTGAATGCCGCGAGCGAACAGCTCTTTCCCGGTTCCAGTTTCGCCAATGAGCAACACCGATGTGCGCCGAGCGCTCGCGACCCGCTCCGCCATGGTAATGGCGTCGCGGAGCAACGGACTCTCGCCAACGATGTTCTGGAAGCCGAATGCGTTACCGGCTACATCCGGTTCGGAAACGCCGGCATCGGCGATACCCACCTGGACCTCGGGGACTGAATGGACGCTTGCGCGGGACGTTCTTTGGAAACGCCTTTTACGCTACAAGTATCGACCCGACGGTCCCTCAGTTAAACAAACGCGCACCCGTGTCACCCACTGACGCGCTGCAATGCGCTCAAATGCATCTAAAGCGCTATTCCAGGCGGTTCGCGCGTGTTTTTCGTCACCGGAGGCCGCGAGCGCTAGTCCAAATTGATACAGTATCTCGGCGCCGAGCAGCGCGTCTTCGCTCACGGCGCTCAGCGTGAGGGCGTGACGCAGAGCGTCGGCTGCCTCGACGGGCCGGTTCGACAGTCGCTCGAACGCGCCGCGAAGTTTGAGCGCCGCGCCGCGACGCAAGTCGTCGTCCCGCTGCTCCGCGATCGCCAGAGCGCGCTGAATGGGCGCAAACGCGGCAGCGACGTCACCCTGCGTCAGGAAAAGCTCGGCGCGGTTTTCTTCGACGACCGCCTCGGTCATCAAGTCGCCTCGCGCGCGGGCGATGCCGAGCGCCCGCGTCAACGCAGCATGCGCGTCGTCGAACTGTCCTTCCTTGACGTGGAGGTAACCGAGATTGGTGAGCACCCAGCACACGAGCTGCAAGTCGTTCGCGTCCTCGAACGTGCGGAGACTCACCCGATAGTGCGCCAGCGCGGCCGACGAGTTCCCACGCATGTCGGCGAGAATGCCGAGGTTCTGCTGGATCATGCCGACGAGCCGTTTTTCACCGCAACGTTCGGCGATCTCCAGGGCGTCCGTCATCATGTTCGCCGCGCGCGTGACGTCGCCGCGTCGTGCCGCGAGCGAGCCGAGAAAGTTGAGCGCGTGCGCGTGGCCTGCGTCGTACCCGAGCTTGATGGAAAGGTCGAGGCTGCGCGTATACAGCGGTTCCGCTTCCGACGTGCGGCCGCGGTCGCGCAATACAGTCGCCTGCCAGCGCAGGACGTCGGCGACGAACGGCGATGCTTCGTCCGTTCCGACCAGCGTGAGCGCGTCGCGATGCAATTGCAGCGCTTCGTCCGGCGAGTCGCCGAGGCCCGCGGCTCGCGCCAGCTCTGCGAGCCGACGCGATTCCACGGATCCTGAGTATTTCGGTTTGCGAAGAGTCAATCCAGTCATGGACGTGCGCTCTACCGCACGTTCTCTGGAAGTCATCCTGGTTTCGCCCCGCGAGCTACGCACGTCTCAGTGCCCGCGGGCCGCGATCTCAGGGTGTGTGCTGCTTAGATCGTGAGCTGTCGGCTTAGAAGCCGGAGTCGTCGTCACCACCGGCGAAGATATAGCCGGAGAAATGCCAGATCGTGGTCGTCGCGGAGAGACCAAGCAGGTCCACGTTGACGTTGAGCAACTCGGTGATGGTCGTGACGTGCGTGGAATCCGGGAAGTATCCGAGTTGCAGGCCGAGCAGGCCACCCGGCGGGTTCTGCATGCCGTGCAAGCTCTGCGTGGCGAGGAGCGGCAGCAGGAACTTGAGACCATGCGGCTCCATCTCGTACGCGACGTTCGAACCGGCGAGGGCCGTCACGGTGATCTTCGTGCCGGGCTTCACAGCCAACGGCGGAATAATCATCGAGAAGCCGGCGCTCGGAATGTTGATCGCGCCGCCGAGCAGGCTGACCGTCACAGACTTCGAGACGTTGGCCGAGAGCGGCGTGGTGCGGAGCAACGGGTGAATCGTCTTCGGCGCGCCGAGCAGCGTGCCGAGCAGAGAATGAGACGCAGCGGCCGGCGGGGCGACCGGCGCGTTGGGCGCGGTCGTCGTATCGCCGCAAGCGGCGGCGAACGTCGTGACTGCAACTGCGACGATGAATGTGCTGAGCGCGCGGAAACGCATAAAGACAGCTCCTGGGAGTTAACGGTGGCGTCGTTGCCGAGCCGGCTCCAAGGCAGGGCGTGTGCCAGTGACGTAACACGCTCATTAGTAATTACTTACGTGATTTTTGCCCTCGGCCGAAGCGGCCTTCTGTCAATTTTTTTTGCTCCAAAAATTTTGCCATGGGCAAGAAAGTTTTCACTTGACGGCGCGCGAACCGAAGCGCACCTTCCCCGTACCAAGTACGGGGTAATCAATGGCCGCGCAACCGCTCGATCTGCTCCAAGGCACCCTCGACGTCCTCGTCCTCCGCACGCTGGCGTGGGGATCGATGCACGGATACGCCGTGTCTCGCTGGATTCACGAACGAACCGACGGCGTTCTCGAAATCGAAGACGCGCCTCTCTATAAGGCACTCCACCGCCTCGAGCGCGCCGGCTGGGTCTCGGCCGAGTGGGGACTGTCCGAGAACAAC
Organism: Gemmatimonadaceae bacterium; assembly: GCA_036499625.1. Taxonomy (GTDB): domain Bacteria; phylum Gemmatimonadota; class Gemmatimonadetes; order Gemmatimonadales; family Gemmatimonadaceae; genus JAQBQB01. The sequence continues at coordinate 142,428 of DASYDJ010000031.1, read as the reverse complement.
CGGCGCGCGCGCTACTACTCACTGACGTCTGCCGGCCGCCGCCAACTGCACAGCCGCGAGCTCGCGTGGCGTCGCTACGCAGAAGCGGTTTTCAAGGTGCTGGAGCCGGCGTGACGACCGGCATCCCGCGCCGTGCGCGGTTCTTTCGCTTTCCGTGGCGTTCAGCAAAACAGATTCGCGCCGACGTCGACGAAGAGCTGCGCTTTCACTTGGACATGCGAATCGCCGCGTTGGTTGCAGCCGGCATTCCGCCGGATGCCGCACGTACGCAGGCGCTCCGCGAATTCGGCGATCTCGACGACGCTCGGCAGTACATCGGGGCAGTCGACCACGACATCGAAGCCGCACAGCGGCGGACGGACTTCATGAACGATCTCTGGACTGACATCGGCTACTCGCTTCGCAAACTGCGCGCGGCGCCGCTGTTCACGCTCGCTGCGGTCGTCACGCTCGCGCTGGGCATTGGCGCGAATACGGCAATCTTCAGCGTAGTGCACGGCGTGCTGCTCGATCCGCTGCCGTTTCCCCAAGCCGACCACATCGTGCGGTTCCGTTTCACGCAGCAGGGCCACGGCGACGCCGGAACGCCAATGGATCTCGTCGACAACTCGACGCGCACGAAGAGTTTCGTCGGCATCTCGGTGATCGAGGGCACCACGGCGAACCTCGTGCGCGACAACGCCGAGGCGGAGCGGGTGCTGGGCGTACGCGTGAGTGCGAACTACTTCTCGCTGCTGCGCTCCACACCGGCCGCCGGCCGGTATTTCGCCACCGGCGAAGACCAGACGGGCGCCGCGAACGTCGCCGTGATCAGCGAGCGGCTCTGGAAGCAGGATTTCAGCGGCGACAAGTCGGTGATCGGAAAGACCGTCAACATCAACGCGGCGTCGTACAAGATCATCGGCGTGGTGCCTGAGGCGCAGATCTTTCCGATGACCGCGGACATCTGGATGCCCAAGATCTGGGATCCCGGCGACTTGAGCGATCAGTCGCGCGGCGCGCGATGGCTCGCCTTCGTGGGGCGCGTGAAGGACGGCGTCGACGTGAAAGTGGCGAACAATGAAGTCGAAAAGCTCTCTGAGGCGACCGAGAAGCAATTCCCCGAGCAATTCCGCGAACGGCGCGCGCGCATCGTGACGTTACAGGACTTCGTCGTGGGCGACGTTCGCAAGCCGCTCTACATCGTACTCGGTGCGGTGGCACTCGTGTTGTTGATCGCGTGCGCCAATGTCGCGAATCTCTTGCTCGTCCGCGCCACATCGCGCGAAAGCGAAATGGCGGTACGCACCGCACTCGGCGCGAGCCGCACGCGACTGGTGCGGCAGTTGATGACCGAGAGCGTGCTGTTGTCGCTCGTCGGCGCGGCCGTCGGATTGCTCGTCGCCAAGCTCGCGATGCACGAGCTGCTCGGTCGCGCCGCACAGACCCTGCCGCGCGTGGACAATGTTTCGATCGACGGCGTCACGCTCGCCGCGACGGCAGCCGTCGCGGTGATCACTGGTCTGATTTTCGGCGTCGCGCCGGCAATGCAAGCTGGAAAACACGAGCTTGCGACGGCCCTGCGTGCTGGCTCGCGCGGCACGCGAACGCGCCCCGGCGCGAATCGCGCAAAGCAAACGATCGTCGTTGCCGAAGTCGCGCTGGCCGTGATGCTGCTCACCGGCGCCGGACTGCTTCTTCACAGTTTCGTGAAGTTGCTGGATGTGGATCCGGGCTTCCGCCCCGACGGTGTGCTGTCGATGAAGATGACGCTGCCGGAGCAGGCCTACGACAGCACGGCAATGCGGAATCTCATCCAGGCGCTCGAAACACGCATGGCGGCACTGCCGGGAGTAAAGAGCGCGGCGATCGCCAACTTCATTCCGTTCGACGGATCGAGCTACGACTTCTCGTTGCAGGTTCGTGGACAAACCTATGCGCGTCCCAGCGATCAACCCGACGTGCAGGTCAGGGAAGTCACGGCGAACTTTTTCTCGACGATCGGCATCCCGATCGTTCGCGGCCGTGCGATCACGGCGACGGATCTGGCGTCGGCGCCCCGCGTGCTCGTAGTCAATCAGGCGTTTGCCAAGAAGTATTTTCCGAATGAGAATCCGGTTGGCCAAGCGCTGCATCTGGATTGGGGCAAGGATCCGGATGGCGCGATGTCTGAAATCGTGGGTGTCGTCGGCGACGTGCACGGCGCGACGCTCGAGGATGCGCCGGATCCTACGGTGTATGCCTCGCTCGCCCAGTATCCCTATCGCACGCTGACGATCGTCGCGCGGACGAATGGAGATCCTGCGGCACTCACGGTGCCCATGCGAAACATGATCCACGAGCTCGATCATCTGCTTCCCGTGTATTCGGTCCAGACGATGACGGAGCGCGTCGCGGGATCAGTCGGACCACAGCGTTTCTATGCGTCGTTGATCGCGATTTTTGCATCGGTCGCGCTGATTCTTGCTGCGGTGGGCCTATACGGCGTCATCGCGTATGCCGTGAGTCAACGGACGCACGAGCTGGGTGTTCGCGTGGCATTGGGCGCCACGGGAGATCGAATCTCGCGCATGGTGGTCGGCGAGGGGCTCGCGCTCACGGCGGTCGGCGTCGTGGTCGGGCTTGTTGCATCGATTGTCGGCGGAAGACTGGTGGCGTCGCTGCTCTTTGGTGTGAGTGCGATCGATCCGCTGACGCTCGGGAGTGTTGTGGCGGTGTTGGCGGCGGTCGCTGCGCTGGCGAGTTGGCTGCCCGCGCGGCGCGCTGGACGTGTGGATCCGCTCGTGGCGATGCGCGGGGATTAGGTCGCTGTCATTCCGAGCGTAGCGAGGAATCTTGCGTCGGCCGTCTTATGATTGGCGCGACAGAAGATTCCTCGCTGCGCTCGGAATGACATCACCGGATCGCGCTCACAATGCTCGTGCGCCTCGGCGGCGGTAAGTCATCTGCGCGATCGCGGAAATAGCGATTCGCCGCCTCGACGGCGGTGAGAAACTCGACGCTCGCGAAACCGGAGTGTCGCAGCTTGCTGTCGAGGTACGCCGGCTCGAAGTACGACAGCCACGGCTCACCGACGTTCGCCGCCAGCTCGGCGAGCGACGGCGGTTGGTCGGGCCGCCGCGCCTCACGTGGTTGAGCAAACGTGAATACTATTTCGCTAGTCGACGGGAACGCCGCAACCGTACGCAACACGGCATCCACGGCATCCTCGGTGAGGTACATCGTCACGCCGAGCCATGAGAAGAACGTCGGTGCGGCCATCGAGATTCCGTGCCTGCGCAGTCCGTCATCCAACGTTTCGTGCTCGAAGTCGACGTCGGCAAAGGTGACGTTGGCCGGCACTTCGATACCCGCCGCGTCGAGATGCTCGCGCTTCGCGGCTTGTGACGCGGGCTGATCGATCTCGATGACGCGAATGCCGCGCGCCCAATCGGGTTGCCGATACGCAAACGTGTCGTAGCCGGCGCCGAGGATGACGTATTGCGTCACGCCGCGCTGCACGGCGGCGGCGAGACGATCTTCCGCGAAGCGCGAGCGCAACACGACGTGCGCGCGTAAGCCGCGAGCGCCCGCCGTCTGCAGCGCGGCAGAATCGTCGTTGATGCGCTGCTGACCAGCCGCGCCGAACAGCGTGACGATCACCGGATCGACGAGAATGAGCGGCGCTGAATCGATCATTTGGTGCACGGCACGCAGAAATGCGACGCCCTGCGCGGTGCGACTGGCTTTGCGTTCAGTCATTCGCGTTGATGCTGAAGATGCGTGTCACGTCCTTCTCGTACGCCGCGAGCGCCGCGCGTTGTGCTTCGCCGCTCCAGCCGAGTGCGTCTGCCGAGTATTTGGCGGCGTCGAGGCCGTGATCGCGAGTTTCGAACGCGAGATGCGTGCGCCGGATGAAGAGATCGGCGAAAGTGAGGGCCATCTCGTGCTCCTTGCAGTATCGGAGCTCGCCGATGGTGTACGGCAAACCATTGACGACGACCGGCCGTCCCCCCGGCGCGCAGATCATCGCCCAGACATCAGTCCACTTGCTGCCGTACGCCGACACCAAGTGTGTTGCGAGCCGGATGTCACGTACGGCTACTACGGCCTTGGCGATCAAGTCGTTCAATGACGAGAAGTCGCCGCCGAACACCGGAGTGGATTTCGCCACGTCAGGGCCGCGCTGGCGATTCAAACGGTGTAATACGTCTTTCATCATGTCCGCGGCCATCACGCGAGACGTGGTCAGCTTGCCGCCGGTGATGGACAAGAGCCCGTGTGCGCTGCTCGTGATTGCATGCTCGCGCGATGCGCCGCCGGGCGTCACACCCGCCGACGGCAGCAACGGACGGATTCCCGCCCACGCGCTCATGACGTCGTTCGTCGTGAGTCGTGCCGCCGCGAAGTAGGCGTTGGCCGAGTCGAGCAGATAGCGAACGTCTTCGTTGGAAGGGCGGACGTCGTCTGGCGTCGCCGACGTGTACGTATCCGTCGTCCCGATGATCGCCTGCGAATCGGCGGGCAAGACGAAGAACACGCGACCGTCGCGCGGTGATGTGAGCGTGAGCGCGTAGTTGTTGCCCACCCGCTCGCGCGCCACCGCGATGTGCACGCCTTTGCTGCCGCGCACGGCGGGGATCGCGCCTTCGTCCATGCCGCGCAAGTCGTCGCTCCACGGCCCGGTGGCGTTCACGACGACCGACGCGCGCACGTGCGTCACGCGATCGCTGAATGCGTCGAGCACAGTCGCGCCGGCAACGAGCCCGCCCTCAAACAGCAGTTCGGTCACTCGCGCGTGATTCAGCACCACAGCGCCCGCCTGGCTCGCGCCGAGTGCGTTCGCTAACGTGAGTCGGGCGTCGTTCGTGGCGGCATCGTAGTAGCGCGCCCCGCCAACGAGGCCGTCGGGGTTGAGCTTGGGCTCATCCTCGAGCACGAAAGTTCGGCTCAGGCGCTTGTGACGCGCCACGTTCCGAAAGAGCGACAGCGCATCATACAACGTGAGCCCGGCTTCGAGCTTCCATCGCGGGATGCGATCGCCCTCGTAGACAGGCCATGTGAATTGCAGCGGACGCACGAGATGCGGAGCAAGCTGGAGCAGTCGACGACGTTCGGCGCTCGACTCGAAAACGAGGTGGAGATATCCGTTCTCGAGATATCGCAACCCGCCGTGTACCAGGCGCGACGATCGGCTCGACGTCCCGCTCGCGAAGTCGTCTTTCTCGACCAGCGCCACCGACAATCCACGCAACGCCGCGTCGCGGGCGATCCCGCAGCCGGTAATTCCGCCGCCGATGATGAGGACGTCGAATCGCTGGTTGGCGAGCGCGGCGAACCGTGCGGCGCGCGTGGGCGACGTGGCAAGCGGCGTGGCGAGCGGCGTGGCGACCATGGCTGCAATGTAAGGTGGCCCCACCTTTCGTCCCGCCCCTGGCCCGGCGAACTTGAGGCATGCCAACTCTGGGAAGCCCCGGCCGCCGCGTCGCCATCATCGATGGCGTGCGAACGCCATTTGCGCGCGCCGGCACGGTCCTCAAAGGCTTCTCGGCCATCGACCTCGGCAAGCGCGCCGTGGCAGAGCTCATCCAGCGGACGGATCTCGACCCGCTGCTCGTAGAGTCGATCGTCTACGGCACCGTCGTGCAACAGGTGACGGCACCGAACATCGCGCGCGAAGTCGCACTCATGCCGATGCTGTCACGGGGTTGCGACGCATACACCGTGAGTCGCGCCTGCGCGTCGGCGAATCAAGCGATCACTGACGCGGCCGATCAGATCGTGCTGGGCCATCGCGACATCGTGATCGCGGGCGGCGCCGAATCGCTGTCGAACGTGCCGATCCTGCACTCGCGGTCGATGTCGGACAAGCTCGTCGCGCTGTCGAAGGCGAAGAGTGCGGCGGCGAAGCTCAGAATCGTGGCGTCGATTCGCCCGCGCGACTTGGTGCCGATCACGCCGGCCATCGCCGAGCCGTCGACGGGCGAGACGATGGGCCAGTCGGCGGAAAAGATGGCGAAGATCAACCACATCGCGCGCGAAGATCAGGATCAGTTTGCGCTGCGTTCGCATCGGTTGGCGGCCGTTGGGACCGAAGACGGACGGCTGACTGCCGAGCAGACTCCGGTCTATCTGCCGCCGCGGTATGACACGGCGGTGACGCGCGACAACGGAATCCGCACCGACACGTCGATCGAGCAGCTGCGCGCGTTGAAGCCGGTGTTCGACCGGCAATATGGAAGCGTCACGGCCGGCAATTCGTCGCCGCTCACCGATGGCGCGAGCGCCGTGCTGTTGATGAGTGAAGATCGAGCGGCGGCGCTCGGCTATACGCCGCTCGCCTACGTGCGCTCGTACGCCTACTCGGCCTTGGACCCCGGTGAGCAATTGCTCATGGGACCGGTGCTCGCCGCGCCCGTTGCGCTGCAGCGCGCGGGATTGACCCTGCGCGACATGGATCTCGTGGAGATGCACGAGGCGTTTGCCGCGCAGGTGCTGTCCAACCTGCAGGGCTTCGAGTCGAAAGAGTGGGCGGCGCGCGCCGGCTTCTCGCAGCCCGTGGGCGAAGTGGATCGGTCGCGATTGAATGTGATGGGCGGCTCGATCTCGATCGGCCATCCGTTCGGCGCGACCGGCGGCCGAATTCTCACGACTCTGGCCAACGAGCTGGCGCGCCGCGGAGGTCAATTCGGTCTCATGACGGTGTGTGCAGCGGGAGGCATGGGTCACGCCATGGTGATCGAGCGCCGATGACGAACGTCTCAACGCAGCCGACGCTCTCGACGGAATTGGACCACGACGTGCTCGTCGTCACCATCGACCGTCCCGGCGAGGCGGTGAACACGCTCAGTCCGGCGCTCGTCGGCGAGTTCGAGGGGCTGTTCCTGCGGATCGATCAGGATCCGCTCATTAAAGCATTGGTATTGATCTCTGGAAAGCTGGATTCGTTCATCGCCGGCGCGGACATCGATCAATTTCCCGGCCTTTCGACGCCTGCGCAGGGTGAGGCGATCAGCCGCATGGGGCAGGAGCTGCTCAATCGCCTCGAGAAGCTGCGCGTGCCCGCAGTCGCGGCGATTCACGGCGCCTGCCTTGGCGGCGGATTGGAGACGGCGCTCGCCTGTCGTTATCGCATCTGTACCGATCACGCGAAGACGACGCTCGCCGTTCCAGAGGTGCAGCTCGGATTGATCCCCGGCATGGGTGGCACGCAACGATTGCCGCGGCAGGTCGGTCTGCAGGCGGCGCTCGACATGATTCTCACGGGCCGCAGCATCCGCGCGAAGAAAGCGCTGCAAATGGGCCTCGTCGACGAGATGGTGCACCCGGCCATTCTGCGCGAGATCGCGGTGGATCGTGCGCGCGGGCTCGCGAACGGGACGAGAAAGCCAACGCGTCGCTCCGGCTTCAGCACGGCGAATCTCCTGCTCGAGCACAACCCGATCGGCCGCGGCGTGGTGTTCAGGAAGGCGCGCGAGAGCGTGATGGAGAAGACTCACGGTCACTTTCCCGCACCGCTCGCGGCGCTCGAGGTGATCGAGGCTGGGTACTCGAAGGGCTTCGAGGCGGGACTGCGCGAAGAGGCCAAGCGCTTCGGCGAGATGGCTGTGACCGATGTGTCGCGCCAGCTCGTATTTCTATTTTTTGCTAGCAATTCTTTAAAGAAGGATCCCGGCGTTTCCGGAGACGCCCCGGAGCCGCGCGACGTGCGCCGGCTCGCGGTGCTCGGCGCGGGCTTCATGGGATCCGGCATCGCGTCGATCGCCGTGCAGCAAGGCATACTCGTTCGGCTCAAAGACACCGACACCGCGCGCATCGGCAAAGGGCTCGCGGCGATCGACAGCGTGTTGAGAGAGCGGCTCACGCGGCGTCAGATCACGCGGCAGCAGTTCGACGACTATATGCGGCTCGTCGGCGGGACGACAGACTATTCAGGATTTGGCGCGGCGGATCTCGTGATCGAAGCCGTGTTCGAGGACGTTGCGCTCAAGCATCAAGTGCTGGAAGAAGTCGAGCCGGCGATTGCGTCGAACGCGATCTACGCGTCGAACACGAGCACGATCCCGATTACGGCGATCGCCGAGGTGGCGCAGCATCCCGAGCGTGTGCTGGGCATGCACTTCTTCTCGCCGGTGCATCGGATGCCACTGCTCGAGGTGATCGTCACGACGATGACGTCGCCCGAAGCGACGGTTTCGGCGGTGGCGTACGGCAAGAAGTTGGGGAAGACAGTGATCGTCGTGAACGATGGGCCGGGCTTCTATACGACGCGCACGCTGTCCGCATATATGAATGAGGCGGGGCGACTGCTCGATGAAGGCGCGTCGATCGAGTCGATCGATGCCGCGATGGTGGAGTTCGGATTTCCTGTCGGCCCGATGACACTGCTCGACGAGGTCGGGATCGACGTGGGCGGCAAGGTCGCTACGGTGCTCGCCGAGGCGTTCGGTGCGCGCATGATGCCGTCCGAGGCGATGCGTCGAGTGGTGGGTGCCGGCCGAAAGGGCCGGAAGGGCGGCAGCGGCTTCTACCACTACGATTCAGAGGGAACGAAGGGCAAAGTCGACGCATCGGTGTATGAGCTGGTCGGCGGCGAGCGGCGGGAGATTGCCGCCGACGAAATCGTCCAGCGATGCGTGCTGGCGCTCGTGAACGAGGCGGCGCATTGCTTGGAAGAAGGCGTGCTCCGGTCTCCAAGGGATGGCGATGTGGGCGCTGTGTTCGGGATTGGCTTTCCGCCATTTCGGGGAGGTCCATTTCGCTATATCGACAGCGTTGGAGTCGACCGGATCGTAGAACAACTGGAAGATCTAAACGCCCGTTTTGCGTCTCGTTTCAAACCTGCCGAGTTGTTGGTGACGATGGCGGGGTCTCGAAAGAAGTTTTATTAGCGGCGCGTTGCTCCGCGGCGCGCTGAGCAATGTGACCCGCCTCTCTATCAGCAGGTCTGTTCCTCGTGGAAGGAAGCTCTGACGCAGTAGTTGTCGCCCGCGTGTTGCGCGGAGAAGTGGAGTCGTTCCGGGTTCTGGTCGAGCGGTATCGCGATCGGTACGCGCGGTACGCCTACCACATGCTCGGCAATCGCGAGGACGCGGAGGAGGCGCTGCAGGACGCCTTCACGCGCGCGTACCGCTCGTTGGCGAGATGCGAAGATCCGGAGCGCTTTGGTGCGTGGTTATTCCGAATCTTGCTCAATCGCTGTCGAACCCTTGGTGCGCGGCGCGGTCGGCGTGCGCGGACGTTCGTCGTCGACGACGTCGCGCTCCTCGAAGCGGCTGAAGAGCATCCGGCAGAGCGCTCGGCGTGGCGCGAGGAGATTGACCGGGCCTTGCTCAAGCTTCGCGCGGAACAGCGGGAAGCGTTTTTGCTCAAGTACGTCGACGAGCTAGGCTACGACGAGATATCGCAGCTCACTGGAGTGGGCGTATCGGCGCTCAAGATGCGAGTCATGCGCGCTTGCGACCGGCTCCGTGAGCTTTTGAGTGAGGTGCACAGTGCGTGAAGACGACGAGACGTTGCATCAGATTGCGCGCGAGCTTCGCCGGCCGGTTCCGGTGAGCGAGTCATTCGACGATCGGGTGATGGCCACCGTTCGGCGGCTGCCCAAGCACGTGCGCTTTGGCCTGTGGTCGCGCCTCACCACGCCTCGCACGGTCACCGTGACCCCGTTGTCGTGGGGATTGTTGGCCGCATCGCTGCTCGTCTTTGCCGCGCTCGGCGCCGCGCACGCGTCTGTCGATCTGCGTCGCGCCAGCACGCCGTTGGCGAACGCGCTGTTCAAGGACAACGCCAAATCAGCGCATGAGCAGTCCGTTCAGTTCGTGCTCGTGGCGCCCGATGCCAAGAAGGTCTCCGTGGTTGGAGACTTCAATGGGTGGGACGCATCGCACGCAGGCTTTCAGGCGCACCATCGTGGCGGCGGCGTTTGGTCGGTCACGGCACCGGTGCCGGTCGGCCATCACCGGTATTCGTTTGTCGTCGACGACAGCGTCTGGGTGTCCGATCCCAACGCACCGCGAGTCATAGACAACGATTACGGGGTGGCGAACTCCGCCATCGTGGTCGAAGAACAACAGTGAGTCGGGCGGGGGACGCGCTGCGCGCGATCGCAGCGCTCGCGTTGTTCTCAGTGCCGCTGTTGTCGCAGGATCCGAGGCTCAAGACGCGACTCGACCATCCGACATTCGTCGCGGTCAGCGCGCTCGTGGATTCTGCGCGCGTCGCCAAGCTGCCAACGGCGCCGCTCGTGGACAAGGCGCTCGAAGGCGCGGCCAAAGGCTCGGACGGAGCCAAGATCGTCACCGCCGTCAAGCAACTGTCGGTGCGGATGGGCTCGGCCAAACACGTGCTCGGGTCGAGCGCCTCTGCCGACGAGATCAAGTCGGCGGCCGGTGCGATGGACGCTGGACTCTCTGAGCACGATCTGGCGCGGCTCCACGCGGCCGGCGGCAAGCGGCCGATCACGATGCCGTTGGCAGTCGTCTCCGACCTCATCGCCCAGTCGGTGCCGATCCCGACGGTCACGGATCTCGTGCTGCAGCTCGTCAAATCGCACGTCCCGGATCGATCGCTCACGCTCCTGCAGCGCAATGTGCGCACGGATGTCGAGCGCGGCGCCGATCCGACGGTGGCGGCAACGACGCGCGTGCGCGGCCTCTTGGTCAGCGCCGCCAACCCGCCCGCCAAGCCGAAAGAGTAGCGGTCCCCCCGACGGATCGGGTACAATTCCCGGTCTATGGCTCACGGGGAATTCATGCGCCGAATCGCGCTCGTTATCGCTGCTTGTTCCGTTGCGGGCGTGGCACACGCTCAGCAGGTCGACACGCACTCCATTCCGGCGAAGAGCAAATACACGCTGCAGAGCTTCGTCGGCAAACGGCCGCTCACGCGCGCGGAGCGGACGAACTTCACCGAGACGTCGCATTATGACGACGTGGTGACGTTCCTGGACTCGCTCAAAACGCTTGGCGCCAAGATCGAGCTCGGCTCGATTGGAAAGAGCGGCCAGGGCCGAGATCTCCCGTACGCGATCGCGTCCCGACCGTTGATCACCACGCCGGCGGAAGCGCGCCGGCTCGGTCGACCGGTGGCGTACATCCAGGCGAACATCCACGCCGGCGAAGTCGAAGGCAAGGAAGCGTCGCTGGCGCTGCTCCGCGACCTCCTGTTCGACAAGAAGAAAAACGTTCTCGATTCGATCGTGCTGATCGTGCAGCCGATCTACAATGCAGACGGGAACGAACAGTGGGGTCCGCAGGCGAAGAACCGCGGCGAGCAGAATGGTCCCGAGCTGGTCGGCACGCGACAGACCGCGGCGAACATCAATCTGAATCGCGACTACACCGCGGTCACCGCGCCTGAGACCCGCGCCTCCCTCGCGATGCTCAACAAGTGGAATCCCGATCTCTTCATGGATCTCCACACCACGGACGGCAGCATTCACGGCTATGCGCTGACCTACTCTCCGTCGCTCCTGCCGACGTCAGTGAACGTGATTCCGTACGAGACGAAGACGATGTTGCCGGAAATTCGCCGGCGCTTGCTCGCACGGGACGGATTCGAGGTGCAGGACTACGGCGATTTCAGTCGCACGCCGTCGGGAGCTCCCGCCGCGCGCCCGGCACCTGGAGCCCCAGGCGCAGCGCGTGGCGGACGAGGACCGCGCGGTCCGTCGCTCGAGCAAATCATTGCCGATTCGATTCCGACGAGCGGTTGGCAATTCTCGACCTACGAACCATTCCCGCGCTACGGCACGAATTACTACGGACTGCGGAATCGGATCTCGATTCTGAGCGAGGCATTCTCGCATGATCCGTTCGATCGTCGCGTGGCGTCGACCTACGACTTCGTGACCGAAATTCTGTCGTACTTGGCCGAGCACAAGACGGAGATCATTGCGCTTGGCAAAGCGGGCGACGCGAAGGTCGCCGCGTGGGCAAAGACTCCTGGATCGTCGCCGGCGCTGTCACTTCGGTCGCGCATGGACACGACGCGCATGGAAGACGTACGAGTGGAAGAAGTCTTGCCGCTCACCGACAGCACCAAGCGCGAGCCCGGCATGGGCATGCGCCAGCGCACTGGGATCATCAAGCTCGTACGCATGCCGGTGATGGCGAGCTTCACGCCGACGCTGACGAGCACGTTGCCGTTCGCGTACTCGTTCGACGCGAAAACGGCCGCCGCAATTCTGCCGATTCTCCTCGATCACGGTGTCGCGGTGGAGCGTCTCGATGCGGCAGCAACCGTGACCGGTCAGGCGTTCGCGGTCGACACGGTGATGGACAAGGGTCGCTCCGAAACGCCGCGTATGATGAAAGACGTTGGCGGTCACTGGAACGATGCCGCCACGCGATCGCTGCCCGCCGGCACGTACGTGGTTCGCGCAGGTCAGCCGTTCGGTCTTCCCGCATTCTTCCTGCTCGAACCACAGAGTGAGGACGGATTGACGCAGTGGAGCTACTACGACGGCATTCTCTCCGCGAACGCTGAATTTCCAATTTTCCGCATTACAAAACCGGCTACACTCCGAGCACACGCCGTCCGTAACTAATGTTTCGTTCATCTTTGCTGTATCTGTCGAATCAACCGCGAGTCTTCCGGTTCGTTCGGAACAACAAGCTCGCCAAGAAGTTCGCGTCGCGATTCGTGGCGGGCGAAACTCTGGATGACGCGATCGCCGCGGTCCGCGCCCTGAACGCGAAGGGCATCACGGCCTCGCTCGATCTGTTGGGCGAGAGCGTGACGAACGAGCGCGAAGCGCACGCGACTGCCAATTCCTACCTCGGCATCCTGGACCGCATTCGCCAGGAAGGGCTCGACGCGAACGTGTCGGCCAAGCTCACCGCGATGGGCATGGACATCTCCGAGGAGCTCTGCGTCTCGATCATGCACGACGTGCTGGGTCGCGCGCAGGCGTACGGAACGTTCGTGCGCCTCGACATGGAGGGGAGCGCCTACACCGACAAGACGCTCGAGCTGTTCTACGACCGGCTCTATCCCGCGTACAAGGACAACGTCGGCATCGTCCTGCAGAGCTATCTGTATCGCACGGCGTCGGACATCGATCGCGCGATCCAGGCGCGCTGTCGCGTGCGTATTTGCAAAGGCGCCTACAAGGAGCCGGCGGCCGTCGCTTTCCCGGACAAGAAAGAAGTCGATCAGAATTATATAAAGTCCATGCAGGCGCTCATGGAGCGCGGCAACTATCCCGGCATCGCGACGCACGATCCGGCGATCATCGCCGAGGCGAAGCGGTTTGCGCAGGAGCGCAACATCGACCGGTCGCGCTTCGAGTTCCAGATGCTCTACGGCGTGCGGCGCGATCTGCAGGAGCAGCTCGTGCGCGATGGATATCGCATGCGTGTTTACGTGCCGTTCGGCACGCAGTGGTATCCGTACCTGATGCGCCGTTTGGCCGAGCGTCCGGCGAATGTCGCGTTCATTACCGGCAACGTGATGAAAGAGATGATCGGCGGCAGGAAGTCGTGAAGCCGCACGCGCAGCATAAGCCGGCCGATCACTCGAAGGGCGACGAGTCGACGATCGGAGGCTATGCTGCGGTCCACGACCGGCCGGCCGCGTTCGAAGGGCCGGACGGATGCTCGTACAGCGTGGAGTTGATGACGGAAGCAACCGGCGAAGAAGACGCAGCGTGGGGCGGATTCATTCTGTTCGTGCGTTGGGCGCGGCTCGGCGCGCAAACGCCGGAAGGCCATCTCGAGAGCGACTATCTCGTCCACGCCGACACAGAAGATGACGCGCGCGTGCAGCTCGGCGCGATTTCTCTCGCCGCGGTGAAAACGCTGCTCGACCAGCTGGTGACGCAAGAGTCGGCGGGCAGCACGTCGCGGCCGTGGTGGGATGCGATGCGCGACGAAGGCCACACCGCGTGACGGACGCCGAGGTTCGGCGCGGCGTCGTGCTTGGCGGGACCGGCGGCGTGTGGCGCGTTCGAACCGAGGATGGACAGACGGTCGAAGCCTCGATGCGCGGCCGATTAAAGAAATCTAATAGCGGCAAGCGCGCTGACGGCTCGCTGAGACGCGACACCGTGCTTGCCGCGGAACGGACACTCAAACTCGCGGTGGGCGACGACGTCTGTCTCGAGCGCGACGACCCGAGCGGCGCCTGGGCGATCGCCGAGATCGAGCCGCGCCGTTCGCAGCTTGCGCGACGAGAGCCCGGCGGCGGGCAGGGCGAGCGCATCGTCGCGGCCAATGTCGATCAAGTCGTGGTGATGTTCGCGGCGGCAAAGCCCGATCCGCATCCGCGCATGCTCGACCGGTTTCTCGTCATTGCCGAAGCCAATGACTTGCCGGCGCAGATCGTGATCAACAAAGTCGAGCTCGTGGGAGAGGATGCGGCGCGCCAGCGCTTTGAGCCGTACGAGCGCGCGGGATATTCTGTCTTCTACACATCCGTCAAAGCGTCGCTGGGTCTTGATGAGGTGCGCGCGATGTTGGCCGGTCGCCGGTCGGTGGTTACCGGACCGTCGGGCGTCGGGAAGTCGTCGATGCTGAACGCGCTCTTTCCAGGCGCGAATCTTCGCGTGGGCGAGATCAGTGAATCGGTGAACAAGGGTCAACACACTACCGTCGGCGCAGCGATGTTGCCGCTGCCCGGCGCAGACGATGGCTATGTGATCGACACGCCTGGCCTGCGCGAAGTGGGCATGTGGGCGTTGTCTGCCGAGCATCTCGATCGATGCTTTCCCGAGCTCGTGGGTGTGCGGGACGACTGCCGGTTCGCGGATTGCAGTCATGTCGTGGAGCCGGACTGCGCGGTGCGCGATGCGGTCGAGCGCGGCGACGTGAGCGCCGAGCGATACGACAGCTATCTCAAGCTGCTCGAGGAATTGCGCAGCGATCACTGAGCTCGCCGTGAGGGAGAGCCATGGTGCGTGTCCGTCTGCTGTTGTCTGCGTTATGCGTCGCGACTGCAATGGGTCGCGCCGACGCGCAGTGCACGCCGGCGGTGCAGCATTTGATTGATGGTCTCCACTTCGACCAGGCGCGGGCCGCTGTGCAGCCGGTCATCGCGCGCAACGCGAACGATGACGCCGCGCTCCACTGCATGGGCGATATCCATTTCGCCATGGGCCAACCAGGTGACGCGGCGGACTGGTACGACAAGGCCGTGAAAGCGAACGGCAAAGTTGCGCTGCACCATCTTTGGCTCGCGAATGCACTGGGCGAGCAGGCGCCGCATACCAGCAAGTTCAAGCTGCCGTTTCTCGCCAAGCGCGTGAAATCGGAGTTCGATGCGGCGGCTACGCTCGATCCGACATCGATCGACGCGCGGCATGGCTTGATTCAGTACTACTCGCGCGCGCCGTCGATCATGGGCGGCAGCATGGACAAGGCGAAAGCGCAGGCGGCCGCCATAAGCCAGCTAAATCCAATGCGCGGCCATCTCGAAATGGCCGCGCTGCTGCAGCACGATCACGATGTTGCCGGCGCGGAACGCGAGTTCAATGCGGCGGTTGCCGCTTCACCGGACAGCGTTGTGGCGCAGTACTCGTTGGCCGCGTTCTATCAATCCGAGAAACGCTGGGCCGAAGCATTCGCGATCTATGATCGGGTCATCGCTGCGATGCCGGGCCAGCTCATGGCGCGGTTTCAGTATGGCCGCGCCGCCGCGGTGTCCGGCTTGAACATGGATCGCGGCGAGAGCGAGTTGAAATCCTTTCTCACCGCGGCGACGGACTCGATCTCCGCGACGACGCGCGCCGGCGCGCACGTGCGACTTGGCGCGATCTACGAACGACGAGGGAATCAGGAGGAGGCGCGCGCGGAATACAAAGCTGCGCTGGCGATCAATCCGCAGAACGCAGACGCCAAGAAGGCGCTGGCGACTACCAGCGCTACCGGCGCTACCAGCTCCCGCGTTCGCCCGCCAGCGCGATGACTTTGCTCAACCTGTCGGCTGCGTGTCGCCAGTTGACCTGCACGGCGAGCTCCGCGTCGTCGGCGCGACCTTCGTCGATTGCCGCGATGATGATGTCGTGTTCGTAGACAGATGTCCGGATGTCGCCCGTCAACATGCTGATGTACATCCGGATGTAACGCTCGGCCTGCGGCTTTACGGCGTCGTGCAGTGAAAGCAAACGTGGGCCACCGCTCGCTTCGACGATGCGACGATGAAATTTTTGGTCGGCGTCGTAGAACGTGCTGTGGTTGATCGGCGTGACTTTGCCGGCGCGCTGAAACTCGTCGTTGAGACCCTTGAGGTCGCGCGCGAGGCTGTGCCGGTCTGCCTGCGGTGTGAGTGCCGCACCGCGCGCGCCCATGCCTTCGAGTGCGCCGACGATGTTGAGCAGCTCATACACGTCGTCGCGCGTGAGCGGCGCAACTGTCAGTCGCGATTGCTGAGCGCCAGGCGAGCCCATGACGTAGCCCTCCTGCTGCAAGCGCTGCAACGCTTCGCGAACCGGTGTTCGACTCACGCCCAAGCGCGACGCGATTTCGGTTTCGACGATGCGGCTGCCGGGAGCGACGAGACCTTGAACGATCAGGTCGCGTAGACGCGTGTAGACTTGCTCGGGGCGCGAGCCATGCGGCGCGTCGGCAGCGCTGCCCATTGCGAGGGCGGCGTTTCCGTTACGATCGGACGCAAGACGCGCGGCGGTCTTCTTGGTAGCGGTCATAGGCCTGTCAATATACTGAGCGCGGATGCCTTTCGCGGCAATGCCACGCTCGTAACGCTTGCTGGAAGGCGTCAGGTTGCTGGACGTCGGCGGGGGCGCGACATTCACCCACCATGCTCACTTCGATCATTACGATCACTCCGTGTCGACGCGTGACGACATGAGTTGGGCGCTCAACGAGTTTTTCTCTGCGGTCGAGGAGGAGTTCGGCGTACCTATCGGTGAGGCCGACGATCAGTTCCTGGAAACGCCCGGCGCAGTGATCGACTTTGTGGTCGAGAATAGCGAGGCCTCGGACGGCATGGACGAGGAGGAGTACCGGGATCACATCGCCGGCGTCGTCGGCGAGATCATGGCGCGGACGCTGGGCGTCACGCGCTACTCGGAGGGTTCGCGGTTCGTTCTGGATCTTCACGTCCGGTGACTGAGGCTCGCAGGCGGATTCTCCTCGCCGACGCCGACGCGTTCTTCGTCGCCGTGGCGCGCATGGTCGATCCAGACGGCGCGGGGAAGGAGCCGCTGCTCATCGTCGGCGGCACGCGAGAGAGTCGCGGCGTGGTTTGCTCCGCCTCGTACGAGGCGCGCCGCTACGGTGTCCGGTCGGCGATGCCGATCGCCCGCGCGCTGCGACTCTGTCCGCAGGCGATGTGCGTGCCCGTGCCGCGGCGCGCGTGCGGCGAAAAGAGCCGCGAGATTCGCGCAGTGCTCGAGCGAACTGCGCCGCTGGTCGAGGGCGCGAGCGTGGACGAGTGGTATCTCGACCTCGCCGGCACCGAACGCTTGTACGGTAACGAGCCACTGACGGTCACGGCGAACCGCATTCGTGACAACGTGATGGAGGCCACGAAATTGTCGGTGTCGATTGGCGGCGGCACGTCGAAGCTCGTCGCCAAACTCGCGGTCGAACGCGCGAAGCCGAAACCCGGAACCGGCGCGACTGGCGTTCACGTGGTCGCGCCCGGCGACGAAGGCGCCTTTCTCGAGACGTTCGAGCTCGCCGAAATTCCGCTCATCGGGCCGCGTTTCCAGGAACGCCTAGAACGACTAGGTATGCGCCGAGTGCCGGATGTCCTCCAGTACGACGTGGCAACGCTGACACAGTGGCTTGGCGCGCGCGAAGCGGCGTGGCTGTACGATCGCGTGCGCGGTGTCGATCGCGCCGAGGTTGAGGCGCATGGGGATGCGAAGAGCATCAGCCGCGACGACACGTTTCCCGCCGACATCAACGACGACGACGAGCTCGGTCGCGAGCTGCTCGCGCTCGTGACTCGCGCCGCGATGGGCCTGCGCGGCGACGGCCTCACCGCTCGCACGATCACCGTGCGCCTCCGCGACTTCGACTTCAAGACTCGGCAGGCAAGCCGCACGCTCGATGCCCCGGTGATCTCCGATCGCGTAATCCTGGAGGTGGCTCGTGCGCTGCTCGCCAAGCTGCGCGCGGCGAGGCACGTGCCGGCGCGATTGATCGGAGTGGGCTTGTCGTCGTTGACAGTCGACGCGACAGCGGATCAACTCACGCTGTTCGAGCGCCGCGACACCAAGACGGACGAAACTGACCGGGATCGCGTGCTCGCCCGCACCATCGATCGCGTCCGCGCCAAGTTCGGCGACAAAGGGATTTTTCCAGCGCGGCTCGCAGACTAGACGTCGAGGTGACGTCGACGCGACGTCGCCCAGCGGTCGATCTTGGAACGGTCAGCGCTGCGGATTGTGCGTCGCCACCTGGTCTTCCTCAGCCCGTAAGCGCTCGGCCACCGCCGTCGTCGAGTCGTGCGTGGCGGCAAGGTAGCGGAGCGGGTCGACTGGCGTGCCGTGCACCTGCACTTCGAAATGCACGTGTGGTCCGGTGGCCAATCCACTCGAGCCAACTGTGCCGATCGGATCGCCGGCCCGCACCTTTTCGCCGACGTGCACGAGTGTCTTGCGGCAATGCCCGAACAGCGTGGTGACGCCGCCATTGTGCGCCAACTCGATCGTGAGTCCGTCGCCCAGTCGCCAGCCCACGAACGACACGGTCGCCGGTGCGGGCGCGACGATGGTGGTTCCTGCCGGCGCTGACAGATCGATGCCTTGGTGCGGCCGGAAAATTTGCAGCAGCGGTTGCAGCCGCGAGCGCGAGAATTTGCTGGTGATCTGGCCCGACACCGGCATGATCATGTCGGGCGCCGAGTCGACTTGGGCCGAGTCGGCGAGCACGCGCGTGCGGAGGGTGTGAACGCTGTCGTGCAGCGTCAGCACCATCGATTGCGCGTACGCCAGTTCGTCCGTCGCGATGACGACCGTGTGGGCGTTCTCAACCGCCCAAATGCTCGACGAGATGAGCGCGGCCACTGAGAGGATGCTCAGCGTGGTGAAGCTCCGCGCGCCAACAGACACGCGGTGCATCTTCCCGCCGGGTTCCGGGGGGACGAAGATGACCGTCCATTTTCGTCGCGGCCGGCGCACTCCGCTCATCCCGGAAGCGCCTGGACCTGTCGAGTGCTCGCGATCTCGAGTCGGGCCAGTTCTTCGACGAGCCCGGGTTGGGTCTGGGTAGCGTGGTGGTCGACGGTGACGTGACCGTGCACAGTCGCCCCTTCGTGGAGAAGCATGGCGGCGGCAGTGATGTCGCCGCGCACGGAGGCTGAGGCTTGAATCTCGATTCGCCCTTCGACGACGACGTTGCCCTCGAGAATTCCGCCGATGATCACTTCGCGAGCCTCGAGGTCGCCAACGACGACGCCCTTGGCTCCGATGATTGCAACGCCGGCCCGATGTGTTTTGCCTTCCAGCCGGCCATCGATCCGAATCGTTCCTTGAGTGCTGATCTCTCCGCGAATCACCATCTGTTCGTCGACCAACGAGTATCCGGCCGACTTCGGTACTTCGGTACGGCGCGCGAACAACGTCATAAACCGACCCTCGGGAAAGCTAGGCGTGGACTGGCGACGAACCCACGATGTGGCAGCGGCCGGCAGCACGCCAGACTTGCGGATCACACACTGCCTTTCTTTACGCCAAACCCCCGCATAGAGACCGAAACTTTACCGGCGTTTGCTCGCTTTTCGCACGCGTTTCGTGACCGAAGTCACTGTGCGCTTTTTCGCGCTCTTTCGCGTGGATTTTTTCGTCGGCGCGGGACGCTTCTTAGACGACTCACGTCGATTGCTGTTCCAAACTCGGCTGTGACCGGTGGTGATCTGATCCATCGTACGTCCAGTCGCGACCGAGGTCGTGACGTCGTCGGTCACGTCGAATGTAGGATCGGCCGTTTCGTCGCGGTGCTTGATGAGGAGCCACTGCGCGCGACCGCTGTCGTCGCGACGCATGCGCACGAGCACCCAGCCTCCCAGCAGACGGCGCCCGTGCATCACGATCTTGAGGTCGCCTTTCTCGTAGCCTTTGCGCAGGGACTCCACGCCGCCGCCGTCCTCGGCTTCGTACGTCCCGCGGTCCCACAGCATGACGGTTCCACCACCGTATTGGCCTTTGGGGATCGTGCCCTCGAAGCTGTTGTACTCGATCGGATGATCCTCGACTTCCATCGCGAGTCGGCGGACGCCCGGATCGTAGCTCGGCCCTTTCGGCACGGCCCAGCTCTTCATGACGCCGTCGAGCTCGAGACGAAAGTCGTAGTGCAGGTGACTCGCGGCGTGTTTTTGAATGACGAAGTGCAGCGCGCGCTTCGCCGATGCGCTGCCGAGCCGTCCCGACGGCTCGGCCGTCCGCGTGAAGTCACGCTTCCGGTTGTATTCGGCGAGCGGTTTGGCTTTGCGCTTTGTGGTCGACGTGCGCTTTCGTGTCGCCATTCTCGAGTGCCTCCGTTACCGTCCCGTTCGTCTGCTTTGCGAGTGCGACAAAATGGGCAAGCCGGGTGCCGGAGTTGTCGGGCGGCACGCGGCGCTACACACTTCTGCTTCGACCGACATCCTTTTGGAGGAGCGCGTGCAGCTTCGCGTGCAGCTTCGCACGACGTGCGCATTGACCGTCTCGATCGCTTCGATGGCCGCGTTCGT
The DNA here is from genome assembly GCA_036499625.1 of Gemmatimonadaceae bacterium. Taxonomy (GTDB): domain Bacteria; phylum Gemmatimonadota; class Gemmatimonadetes; order Gemmatimonadales; family Gemmatimonadaceae; genus JAQBQB01. The sequence continues at coordinate 121,830 of DASYDJ010000031.1, read as the reverse complement.
GGCCTGCCGAGGTCCGATGGTTTCGACGGCGAGCACCTCGCCGGCGGTGCAATCGAATCCCGCGAACGCCTTCGACATCGGCTACACGATCGGCTGGACCGATCCGAACGCACACCGATTCGACATCGAGCTCGACCTCGGCAAGGTTCGCGGGAACGCCGTCGAGCTGCAGCTACCGATCTGGTCGCCGGGCCGATACGCGCCGTTCTATTTCGCGCGCAACGTGACGCAGTTCAGCGTTACGAGCGGAACGACGCCGCTCAAGTGGGATCGTGAGAACGGATCGCTCTGGCGTATTTATCCGAACGGCGCGAGCAATATCACGGTCCGCTACCAGGTGTTCGCCAACACGCTGTCAGGCACGTTCAGCGTGCTCGACTCGGCGCAGGCGAACTGGAACGGCGCGTCGCTGTTCATGTACGTAGTCAACCACAAGCCGGATCCTGTGCGGCTTCACGTAAAGCTGCCAGCCGGATCGCACATCGTGAACGGCGACGCCCGTACAGCCGATCAAACAGATTACTCATTCGAGAATTATGATCGACTCATCGATACGCCAACCGAAGTGGCGCACTCGCTGATTCTCGATACGCTGCGGATCGACAATCGCATCTACCGGGCGATGATCCACCATAACGGCCCGGTCGCGCCCGCGCTCCACCAGCGCTTTCTGGCGGACTTGGGCAAGATAGTTCGCTATGAGAACACCGTGTTCGATCCGCCGCCGCTCGAGATGTACACGTTCTTGTTCAACTTGGGATACGCAGGCAGCGACGGCATGGAGCATCTCTTCTCCACGCAGTGCATCGATCCGGGCAAGTGGACGGAGGGCGTCGCGGTGTTGCCCGGGATCGAGACCGCGGCGCACGAATACTTTCACGTCTGGAACATGAAGCGCGTGCGCGCGGCGGCGCTCGGTCCGTTCGACTACACGCGAGAAGTCTATCAGCCGAGTCTGTGGGTGGGCGAAGGATGGACGCAGTACTATGGGATGGTCGCGCTGCCGCGGTCGGGCGTGCAGTCGGCCGACGCGATCTACTCGGTGGCCTCGACGCTGATTCGCGCGAACCTCACGGCGCCGGGCCGCAAAGAGGTGTCGGCGCGCATGGCATCGTTCGAGGCGCCGTTCTTCGACGGAAGCCGAACGGAGTTCGCCGTCGATCCGAATGCGTTCTTCACGTACTACTACAAGGGCGCCGGGATTGCGCTGTATCTCGATTTGTTCATTCGCGAGCAGACTGCAAACCACAAATCGCTGGATGACGCATTCCGGCTACTGCGCGATCGTACATGGAATGCGCCGAACGCGTCGTACTACTTGCAGGGGCGCGGATACACGGAAGAAGATGTCGTGCGGGCGGTGAGCGATGCGGCGGGCGTCGACATGCACGAGTGGTTCGACAAGCACGTCGGATCGACTGAGGACATGGACTACGATGCGGTGCTCGCGCCAGCCGGAATGCGGCTCGTGCGCGAATCGGCAGCGAGCGGCCCGACGTATCGTGTCGAGCCGCTGCCGTATCCCAACGCTGCGCAGCGTGCCATTCGCGACGGGTGGGTCAGCGGAAAAACGATTCACTAGCTCTGTCATTCCGAGCGAAGCGAGGAATCTTGCGTCGGCCGTCTTATAATCGGCGCGAGAGAAGATCCCTCTCTCGCTGCGCTCGCTCGGGATGACAGCTTATTTCACGAATCGCGTCTTGGTCTTGTCCAATCCGTCGAGCACCTTGGAGATGTCGTTTCCAACGGCTTGAATGCGAGTGATGCTGTGCGGATTGAAGTTCGGGTCGAACGGACTCCTGGCTGGTCCGCCGGCGACTTCGAGCACCGCTTCGAAATGGTACGGGTGGGCCTGGCGCGTCTTGGGATCGGTCCAGGTGCCCTGCCATGCGAGCTCACGATTCTTGGGCCATAGGCCGTACGGCAGCGCGAGCGTGCGAATCTTGTAGCCGGGAACGGCCGAGTCGATTGCCATCATGTTGCCGGCGATCTGCTGCTGCACGGCGGCGTCGGGATACTTGTTGAGCTTCATGTGCCAGATCGTGTGATCGCACAGCTCGAAGCCCTGGTCGGCGAGCCATTTCACTTTCACGAAGCGCCACTCTTTTTTCTGGCCGTGAAACTTCGGATTGTCGCCGAAGAAGTTGTGGCCCGCGGCAGCGCCATTCAGCATGCAGAACGTCGCCCGGTTCGTCCAACCGGGATGTGTCTTCATGAAATCCTGCCAGATGCCCATGCCTGACGTCGGGTCGATCGTCAGCTTGCCGTCCGCGCCCTGGATGTACGAGAACTGCTCCGGCGACGCGTCGTCGAACACGAAGACCACGGGCGACATACCAGCCGGCACGTCGCTGAAATTCTTGTCGAGCATCTGCGCGATCGTGATCGGGCGATAACCGCGGCGATAGACATCCTCGAGATCGGCCTTGAAGCTCGCCGCCGTGCGCGTGTAGAGCTCGTTCTTGGCACCGCCGATCACGTGATACTCGAGCACGGGGATCCTGCCCATGTGATTTGCGGGCAGGGAGCCGTGCGTCGTGTCGGTCGTTCCGCTGGGCGCCGCGCTGGCCGCGGCCGGAAGCGCCGCAAGGCCATTCGACGAATCGCGGACGGTGGCTTTGGGTTTTCCGCTGCACGCCGCCAGAAATGCGATGAGCGTCACAGACATCAGCGAACGGAACGTCATGGTTTCCACTGGAGTAGGACTGTTAGTCAGAATCTCGTTTGCGACGTAGGCCGTTTGGTTTTCTCCTAGCCAACGGCCGGGTTCATGCGATCAAGCGAGGAGCATACCAATCTCGACAGCGCACCCGGACAGCCTCGTTTGACGGCCACCTTTTTTCGTACTCGCGCGGCGGTCCTTCGCCAACGTCTGCGCCGTGACCCCGCCAATCCACCCTCTGTGTGGATCCGCCGTCACTGGCACTGGCTCAGTTTGCTCGCGCTTGTCTGCGTCGGCGTCATCGCGTTCGACGCCTGGCTGGGGACGTGCGGCTTTTACGGCTGTCCCAGTCCCTCGCAGATCCGCGCGTTTCAGCCGAGCGAAGGCGGGAACGTCTACGATCGCAACGACAAGCTGATTGGTCATCTCGAGAACGTGCGACGCGTCAATGTGCCGATCAGCTCCGTGCCGTCGTATGTGCGCGAAGCGTTCGTCGCCACCGAAGATCGCAGGTTCTACGAACATAACGGGCTCGACTGGTATGGCGCGGTCCGCGCGGCCGTTCGCAATCTCAGCGCGGGTGGCATCCGCCAGGGATTCAGCACGATCACAATGCAAGTCGCGCACAACAGCTTCCTGAGCGACCGCTATCACGGAAGATCTTTGCGCCGCAAGCTCGTGGAGCTGCGCATTTCGAGATTGCTCGAGCGCGAGCTCACCAAGGATCAAATCCTCGAGCACTATCTGAACGTCATCTACCTCGGCAACGGCGTCAGTGGCGTTGAAGCCGCGAGTCTCGATCTGTTCGGAAAACACGTCAGCCAGTTGACGCTGTCCGAAGGTGCCGTGCTCGCGGCGCTTCCCAAGGCGCCGTCGGTCTACACGCCGCGCCGCAATCCTGCGCGTGCGCTGCAGCGCCGCAACCTCGTGCTCGGGTTGACGGCGCAGCAGGGCTACGTGAGCGACGCACAGGCGCGCGCATCGGAGCAAGTGCCGCTGCAGATCGCCGAGAATGAGTGGAGGCCCTCGATCGCGAATGAGCCGAGTGCGCTCGATGCGATCCGGACGCTCGTTGACTCGGTTGCGCCGGACGTACTCAAGGAGGGCGACGTCAACGTCTACACGACGATCGACTACACGGCGCAGCGCGCGGCCGACCGCGTCATGCTCAAGCACATGGCTGCGATCACAGAAGAGACTCGCGAAACCATGGGACACGTGACCGACGACGCGCAGGGCGCGCTCGTCGCTCTCGATCCTGCGACAGGTGACATCCGTGCGTTGGTGCCCGGACGTCGCGCGCAGCGCGGCGGATTCAACCGTGCCTTTTCCGCGCGCCGTCAGCCAGGCTCCGCGTTCAAGCCGTTCGTCTACGAGGCCGCGCTGCACGCTGGCTACTCGCCGGCCACCGAGGTCGACGACCAACCAATCGACGTCGCCATCGGCCGAACTGTGTGGCAGCCGGCGAACTACAACGACGAGTACGCCGGTCGCGTGACGTTCGCCCGCGCGCTCCTGCTTTCCGCGAACGCGGCGACGGTGCGCGTCAGTCGCGCGATTGGTGAACCTGCCGTGATTGCGGCGGCGCGGCTCAACGGAATTACCAGTCCTCTCACGCCAGTTCCCTCAATCGCACTCGGCGCCGAAGGCGTGACGCCGATCGAGTTGGTCGCCGCGTATGCGCCATTTGACAACGGCGGCTTTCGCGTGACGCCGCGTTTGGTCACGCGCATCGAGGCGCCGGATGGAACGCTGCTCTGGAGTTCGGAGATTCAGCGCCCCACGCCGGTGATGAATCCGCAGGACGCGTATGAGATTACTGAAATGCTCCAAGGCGTCGTGAATTACGGCACCGGCAAAACGTTGCGGGACATGGGGCTCACTGGTGCGATCGCCGGCAAGACCGGCACGACGAACAGCGGCGAAGACGCCTGGTTCGTGGGCTACTCGCCAACGCTCGTCACTGGCGTGTGGTTCGGTTACGACACGCCCAGAGAGATCAGCACGAATGCCACGGGCGGACGCATCGCCGCGCCCGCGTGGGGAGAGTTCTACTCGGCGGGCTGGCACGAGCCGGCAGGGTCGAACTTTGTCGTGCCGCCGGGAATGGTGTCCGCCGTTGTCGATCCACAGAGTGGCGAGCTGGCAACCGACTGGTGCCCCACGCGCACGCGTGAGTGGTTCAAGCCCGGCACCCAACCAACCGAGCAGTGTCATCTTCACACCGGGCCAGAGCAGAGCCAGATGGCGGCGGACGCGGGTGACGCGCAGAGCGGTGACAACGGCAACGATCCAATCGGCGCGGTTGGACGCAGCATTAGCAAACTGTTACGGAAGATCATCCGCTGGTGATCGCGCGCCGCACGAGCACGCCCGCCGCAGTCCGTAACGCCGCGTTGTCGGCGTTCGGTGTGTTGGTCGCCACGTTCGCTGCTGTACTCGTCGCGACGGCCACGGCATGCTCGCCCGAAACGAGCGGCCCCGTCATCCACTCGGCGACCGGCGATCCCGAGGTCGGCGGGTCGCTGAATGGCCGCCGTCCATTCCCGGCCGACAATCCGTGGAACACGGACATTACTTCTGCGACAGTCGATCCCAACTCGGGCACGCTCATCACGTCGTGCGGCGTTCGCAATCTGCATCCGGATTTCGGCACGACGTACGACGGCGCGCCGAACGGCATTCCGTACGTAATCGTGTTCACGGGGCAACCAAAGGTGCCCGTATCGTTCGACTATGCGGACGAGAGCGATCCGGGCCCGTATCCTATTCCGTTAGACGCGCCCATCGAAGGCGGCTCGAGCTCGTCCGGCGACCGGCACGTGATCGTGGTGGACGTGGCCGACTGGAAGCTGTATGAGATGTTTGATGCGCATACCACGAACGGCGGTGCGAGCTGGCATGCCGGCTCTGGAGCGGTGTTCGATCTGAACTCCAATGCGTTACGGCCGGCCGGCTGGACGTCGGCCGATGCCGCGGGATTGCCGATCTTCCCGGGCTTGGTGCGCTACGACGAGGCAGCGACGGCGCATGCGATCAATCATGCGCTGCGGTTCACCTGTCCGAGCTCACGCGCGGCATACCTGTCGCCTGCCCGGCACTTCGCGAGCAGCGACACCAGCAGCAAGCTGCCGCCGATGGGAATGCGAGTTCGCCTGCGGGCGAATTTCGACACGGTTCCGTACTCACCGACAGTTCGGTCGATTCTCCGCGCGATGATGCATTATGGAATGCTCATGGCCGACAACGGCAGCGGATGGTACGTGAGCGGCGCACCGGATTCCCGCTGGGACGACGCGGACCTGGCGACGCTCGCCAAGGTCCCGTCATCCGCGTTCGACGTGGTCAAGCCGTAACGGGCGGCCGACCACGTCCAACGCTTACAGAATTCCCAGCCACTTGGACTGCGTGCCCTCGTAGCCCGGGAACACGGCGTCCATTTTCGCTGCGCCGAGGTGCTTGAACGCCACCTCGGAGAAGACCGAGCGGAAATCGGTGGTCAGCGCCAGGTCGCGTCCTTCGTTGAGCTGATTCGCCTCGAGACCCGGCCACCGGCCGTGCACCTTCTTGCCCTTCACGTCGCCGCCAATGACGAACATCGCGGTGGCGTGACCGTGGTCGGTGCCGCCGTTGCCGTTCTGGTGCGCGGTCCGACCGAACTCCGACATCGTGAGAATCGTGACGTCGGCCATGCGATTTCCCATGTCCTGGACGAGCGCCGCGATCGACTTCGAGAAATCATCGAGACGACCCGCGAGCTGCCCGGTGGCGCCGCCCTGATTCACGTGCGTGTCCCAGCCGCCCACGTCGGCAAACGCGATCTCGAGTCCGACATCCGCCTTGATGAGCTGCGCGATCTGTCGCAGGTGATTCCCAAATGGTGATTTCGGATAGTCGGCACCGTTTTGCGGCTGGTATTGCAGCGGATTCGCCGATTTGAGAACTTTCATGGCCTCGAACATCTCTCCGCCGGCGGCGTGCACGACGTCCGCGTTGCCCGTCCGATACAGCGCCTCGATACGTTCGGCCTGCGTTCCATTCGTGCGAATCGTGAACTCGTCGAGACTGTTCATGGCGACGGACGGCGCCGGTCCCTCGAGAATGCGCGGCGTCTGCGGCGTCATGGCCACCGCCTGGAACGGCGAGACCGCTGGCGCCTGCGCGTCGTTCAAGTGGCATTCGTCGCACGTGCCCTTTACCGCGAGATAGCGATTGAGCCAGCCGTCGCGCGTGCCCTTGTTGTCGGGCGTTCCGCTCTCCATGTAGTCCTGCGCATCGAAGTGCGAGCGTGTGTTGCTCGGACTTCCCACGGCGTGCACCGGCGCGAGAATGCCGTCGTCCCACAGGCGCTTGAACGGAGCCAGCGACGGGTGCAATCCGAAAAATCCGTCGAGGTCGATCGCCGTCGCCGCCGAGCCGGAGACCGGCCGCGGAATGGCGATCGTGGGACGCATTGCGTAGTACGCTTTCTCGCCGTGCGGCACGACGACGTTCAATGCGTCGGCCGCGCCGCGCTGGAAGAGCACGATCATTACTTTGCCGCGCGCGTTGCCGTTCAGCGCTGCGCCCTTGACCAGATCCTGCGCGAAAACAGTTCGGCGCAGAAACGAGGGGCTCAGTCCCATCGTGGCCAGCGCCATCGCGCCCGACTTCATGAATACTCGACGTTCCATGTCAATATCCTCGACGTTTCGGTCCTTCGTACTGCATCGACAGCGTTGCTGCATCGTGCACCATGGTCGCCGGCATCAGTGATCCATCAGCGACGCTGAAACTCCGGCGCACCCAGCGCCAGCCCTACGACCTGCGGTAAACCCTGCAGATTCACCTGCCGTCCGAATCCCGGGATCTGCGCCGCGGCGCCGCGCGGGAAGCCTTTTCCACCTGCTGCTTGCTTTGCTTGCGCGCCGCGCGCCGCACGAGTGCCATCGGCGCCACGAGTGCCATCGGCGCCACCCATTGCATCGGCATTCGGATCGGGCACCATGCCGTTGATGTCGTTCGCGGCACCCCCTTGCACCGTCGGCGACGACAACATCGGATTCGAGCCGCTCATCAGCACGTCACGCGTCTCGGCCGATACCTGCCCGCCGAGCATCGAGTTGACGACGCCGTCCACCTGTTGCGCGCGCGGCAGCGTGCGGAGCGAATCGAATTGCGGCCAGTTGTTCAACCGCGCGCCGGGCAGTTGTCCCGCGGCGAGGCTGAGGCCGAAGTTGATGCGATTGAGAATCGCGCCCGTGTTCATCCACGCGTCGCCGCGATCCGGCCATCCATCCGGCGTCTGCCGACCGAAGATCGGCTCACCGAGCTTCGCGACGAGCTGCGCGGTACGCGGCGTGGTGTCGGGCAACGCGTCGACGGCGCGCAGGGCCGAGGCGACGACCTGGAACGGCGTCTTCACCTTGGCGCGATACGCAGCGCGGCTGAAGAATTCAGGCGACGTGATGACGCATCGCACGGTTTCGCGAATGTCGCCGTCAGTCTTGGAGAACGTGTTCGCGCAACGGTCGACGAGCGCCGGCGGCGGATCGTCGGACACGAAGTAGCGCGCGAGCTTCGTCGTGATGAAGTGCGCAGTCGCGGGCTCGCGTGCGATCAAGTCGAGTACTGCTTCGCCCTCGTCCTGACCATGGCCCGCCGGGAACTGCTTTCCAAGAATCGTTTTTGGGCCAGCGTCGTGAATGGCCGGATTGAAGACGAATTCGCCGTTCTGCCGATTGAACGTCCAGCCAGTGAGCGCGCGCGCGACTTCCTGCACGTCCTTCTGCGTGTATCCGCCATCGACGCCAAGCGTGTGCAGCTCCATGAGCTCGCGAGCGTAGTTCTCATTCAGTCCGCGCTTTGCTTGTTGCTGCGCGCGCTGCAGAAGCTGCTGGCGTTGAGCAGGCGTTGCATTCGCCAATCGCGCTTGCGCCGCTGGCGGAAGCTGCCCGGGGAATCGTCCGATTCCCGGCCGGCGTACGTTCGCGCCGCGTCCACCCGCGCGACCGTTGTTTCGTGCAACGAGTGTCGGATGCGTGCTGTCGGCCGCGCTCTGCCAATTGTCGAGGAAGAACAACATCGCGGGGCTCTTCGCCACCGCTCCGAGCAGATCGCGGAATTTCCCGAGCGCATTCGGACGGATGACGTCCTTGTCGTATTGCGCGAGAAAGAGTCGCGTTTGGCCTTTGCCGGCGTAGACGCTGAAGTGATTCTCCCAAAAATCGACCATGACTTCGTCGAGCTGGCGATCGGTGCTCACCGCACGCGCGAGCGACGCCGACTGGATTTCGCCAACCATCTGTTGATTGGACTTTGCTAGTTGCGCAAGCTGTGGATTTTGCGTCAACGCGTCGCGGCGGATGTCTTTCTTGTCGACGGTCGAGTCGCCGGCGTCGGCCTTCTTCACCTGGCGCTGGAGCTGCTGAACCACGTTGTAATTCTTGACGATGTCCGCCGTCTTCATGTTCAACACCGGATACTTCGCCATCAGCGCGTCGGTGGCGCGATCGTCGATGCGCTCGGGATGCAGCTGCCAGTCGATCCACTTGTCGATGCCCATTTTTCGAACAGTCGCGACATCGCCTGGCCGCGCGCCGAACGTGAGACGATTGAGCACTTGCTGAATTTGTTCGTCCGGCAGAAGATCGCCGCTCGCAGCGGGAGCCTGCGCCTGCGCGGCATGGCTCGCGACCGATTTCGCGGCTTGCGCGACCGCAGCGGATCCTGAAAACGCAAACGCGCTGGAAAGAACGAAGAGTCTACGCATAGAAGTGCTTCCGGTTACCTGATGGAGCGTGGGCGACTGTTTCGGTAGACGCCCGCGGTCCCGAGGTCGTTAATAGCAGCATTGCTCCGTCGCGTTTCTCCGGCCTTGCGCCGCTTCGTTCGTCGTCCTACGGTTCGGGCAGCGTACCCTTATTATGAAGCGCCGACGTCGGTCCCCGTAGTTAAGGATTCCTGCCCGCCGTGCCCCACTTCTATCGCTCTCCGGACGAGTTCGTCGCTGCCGCACAGGCAGCGGTGGCCGGTGCTGCGCCAAAGTCGCCCGTCGCCGTGTTAATCGGCGCCGTCGATCCGGTGGAGGGCGCCGACGTGGGCGCGAAATCGCGCTTGGCGGCTGTGACGGAGGTCACGCGTTATTTGCTGCGCGGTGACGATCACGTCGGCTTGATCGACGATTATCTCGTCGTGGTGCTCAGCGGCGCCACCGCCGAAGAAGCCCGCGCGGTGGGCGAGCACATTTGCTCTGCCGTGCGCATCCACGCATTCAGCGACGGGCTCGGACAACTCACGCTGTCGATCGGCGCGGCGAGCGCGCCGGAGCACGGCACGTCGTTCGACGCGATTCTCGGTGCGGCGCGCATTGCCCTTGGCCGCATCCAGCAGCACGGGCGCGACGGCGCAGGTGCGGCACCGCTGCCGCACCACGAGGCGCTCCATCGTCCGTTGGCGATCGACCGGTTCGCGGGACGCGTGCAGGAGATCGCGTCGCTCACGCGCTGGCTCGACGAGGCATGTGCGGGCCAGCCGCGCGTCGTCTCGATCTCGGGTGAAACAGGAACGGGCACGGCGACGCTGCTGCGTCAGATCGAATCGGAGGTGCGGCTACGCGGTGGTCTGTTCGCGATGGCCGCGTCGGCGAACCTCGACATCCCGCAGCCGTACGGCGTATGGGCCGCGCTGCTCAAGGCGACGCATCGCTTTCCCACCGCGCCACAGCGCGTGTGGCACGAGCTGCAGCACCTCGAATCGTCGCTCGGCGAACCGACAGATGCGTCGAGCACGACCGGCAGCCAATACCGATTGCTCGGCGAGCTCACCGAATACGTGCGCGCGCTGGCGATCGAGCGGCCGCTCGTCGTGGTGCTCGACGAGATGCAGTGGGCCGACAGCACGTCGTGGGACGCGCTCGAGCATCTGATCACGCAGCTGGACACGGACCGGATCATGGTCTGTCTCGCCCAGCGTCCGGAATCGGCAACCGACACGGCGCCGCACCGCCAGGTTCTGCAGCGACACGACATCGTTCGCGAGTTGAATCTGTCGCGTCTCACGCGCGACGAGGTGAAGCAGTGGCTCGAGGCGGCGTTCCATCGCCAGCAAGTGGGCCGAGAGTTTTTAGCGTTTCTGTATAGACATACAGAAGGCAATCCGCTCTCCATCTCGCAACTGCTGCGCGCGCTCGTCGAGGACGGGGCGATCTGGTACAGCGGCGATCGATGGGAATGGCGGCCCGTGTCCGAGCTGCGCCTGCCGGCGGGCCGACCCGCGCTCATCGCGGAGCGGCTGGGGAGATTCTCGTCGAGCACGCAAGCGGTGCTCGGCACCGCCGCCATCGTTGGCCGCGAGTTCGACGTCGGTCTTCTCGTGGGGGCTGGCGCTGGCAGCGAGCCGGCGGTGCGTCTCGCGATTTCCGAGGCGGTGATTGCAGGCCTGCTTCGGCCCACGTACGAGCGAAAGCAGGGCGGCTTCGCATTCGTACACGACGAGATTGCGGACGTCGTGGTCGAATCGCTGCCGCGCGACAAAGTCCGCCAGCTCAATCAGAAAGTCGCGCAGTCGCTCGAGAAACGCGCGCCAAATCGCACCGGCGAGATCGCGTTGCACTTCGACGCAGCCGGCGACGCGCCCGAGGCGTATCGCTGGGCGCAGTTGGCTGCGAAAGCTGCCGAGCGAGTGTACGCGCACGGATCGGCAGGCGCGTATTTGCACATTGCGGCGCGGAACGCGACGAGTCCGGCCGAGTTGGCGGAGATTCGCGTCGCGTTGGCGAGCGTTGCGGAAACCGGCGGTCGCTTCGATGAGGTCGAGGAGCTGTGCGACCTCGCGATCGAATGGTTCGAGGGGCAATCCGACGAGCGTCGCGCGCTGACGATTCGCCGCATGCGCGAGCGCGCCCGCATGGAGCTCGGCCAGCCGGCTCGCGTGACGCTCGACGCCCTCGTGACCCTGGACAGCGAGGCAAAGCGACTCGGGTTCGACCGCGAGCGAATCGCGCTCCTCATGATGTCGTCGCAGACGCATGGCCGGCTGGGCGATCAGCGCACGGCTGTACGAATCGCGAATGAGTGCGTGAGCATGGCCGAGCAGCTCGGCGACAAGGCGTCGCTGGCGGACGCGTTGAATCGACTTGGCAATGCCCTCGTGGCCGAAGGGCCGAGTCAAGCGCGCGAGGCGTGGGCCAGCGCACTGGAGTTGTACGAGGCGATCGGCGACGTCCGCGGCCAAGCGCGCGGCTACAGCAACCTTGGCGTGGCTGCGGTGCTCGAGACGAAGCTCGAGGTGGCGCAGCAAGCGTTCAGTAAGGCGATTGCGGTGGCGCGCGCGGCCGGAATTCCGGACGTGTGGGGCCTCGCGGCGCTCAACCTGGGCGTGCTTTGTCAGAAGGTTGGCGACTACGATCGGGCGCGGGAGCTATTCGGTGAGGCGCTGGGGTTGTTCGCTGCGGTGAAGCACAGCGAGTATCAGCTTGGCGCCCTGTACAACATGGCGCACGTCGAGCGCGAGTTGGGGCTTTGGGAGTCGGCTGGCGAGCTGTATGACGCCACAACGCCGCTCGCGCAGCGGATTGGGCAATCCGACATCGAGATTGGAGCGACTGCCGGGGCGGGCCTGTGTGCGCTGGAGTTGGGGCGGGTGGAACCGGCCCGAGCGGCCTTGGCGGACGTCCAATTGCGGATGGAAAGCCGTCCAGACTGGTTCCAGGGGCGGGAATTGGTCGAGGCTTTGGCGATTCGACTGCATGCATTTGACGGCAATTTCGACGTTGCGATCGGGCACTTTGACCGGGCAGTGTCGCTTGCGGAGGCTGCTGACCTGTACAGTGCGGCCTGGTTGACCGCTGCCTGTGCGGAGGCGTTGATGGCATTCGATGCGGAGCATGTCAAAGTGACCATCAGTCGCTACAAGAGTCGTGTTAAGGAACTCGGATATCCCGAAATGACAAGGCGTTACGAGGCCTTGGTCGCCGGTTGATTTTGTTCACAGACTTTAAATTTGCTCTAGCGTTAATCACCGGTCACACGTATCTTCTTGCACGCGTCATCATCTCCACGAGGCTGGGCGAAGTCGTCCACCCCGACCAAACAGAGCACAATGCGCCCATCCTTCCGATACCTGTCCGCCGCTGTAGCAGTGTTGGCCCTTGCCGCTTGCGGCGAATCGACTGCGCCGAAAGCTGCGTCGTCGACTCACCAGCTGGCCGCGTCGGCCCCCGCGTTCGATTTCGGCGGCGTCGGCTTCTCGTTTGGCCAACGGTCGACTGACTTCACGATCACGTCGAATTCGCAGAGCGTCAGCGTGAATGGTTTGTTCACGCTCGAGTTCCCCAGCAATTCCTGCCCGAAGTTGTCGGGTTCGAATTCTTGCGAGCGCTCGGTGAAGGTGCATGCGGTCACGCAGATCACGTCGAGTGGCGTGGTCGTGGACTTCTCGCCGCACCTCACGTTCGCCAAGGCCGTCACGCTGTCGTCGACGATCTTCGCGCCGCTCATCGTTCTGAACCACTCGTACTTCGCATCGCATCCGTCGGCCCTCAACGCGCTGGCGATGTACTACTCGCCGAGCCTGGGTGCGAACCCGGTCGAAGACTTCGCGAGCGATCCGTCGTTGATGACGCACGTGAACCTCAAGACGGGCCTCATCTATCGCTCGATCTGGCACTTCAGCGGCTACCTGATGGGTGGCGGTGAGTGCGATCCGAACGCTGGCAACCCCGATTGCATCTACGTCGACGACGGCCGCTAAGGCTGGCTCGACACAGAAGAAAGGCCCCGGCGAATTCGCCGGGGCCTTTTTCTTTTCATCGCAGATAGCTCTCGCAATCGCTGCAAGTACCGCCGGGTTCAAGACACCGGCTTCGGTGGACGCAGCACGTAGCCGACGCCGCGCACCGTGTGTAGCATCGGCTCCTCGCCTTCGGCGTCGAGCTTCTTTCGCAGATAGGCGACGTACACGTCCACGATGTTCGTCTCCTCGACGTCGATCGGTGTTTGACGCCACACCTGCTCGGCGATTTCAGCACGCGTGACCGGCTTGCCGGGATGACGCATGAAATATTCGAGTAGTGAAAACTCTCGTTGCGTGAGCACCAGCTCGCGATCGCTGCGCCACGCGAGGCGCGAGACGGGATCGAGCATCACCGCGCCAACGGCAATGCGCGCGACGCGACCGTGGGTCGCCGATCGGCGCAGCAACGCGCGAATGCGCGCCACCAACTCGTCAGAATCGAACGGTTTGATGAGATAGTCGTCGGCGCCGGCTTCCAGACCCGTTACGCGGTCCGCGACTTCGGAGCGACCGGTCAACATGAGAATCGGCGCCGCGAGTCCTTTGCGCCGCAACTCCTGCGCGACTTCGAATCCGTTTCGGTGCGGCAGACCGACATCGAGGATGATCAGATTCGGTTCGTCATCGAGCGCGCTTGCCAACCCGGACTCGCCGTCACGTGCCACGCGCACTGCGTACCCCTGCTCGCCGAGTACTCGCTCGAGGAGAGCGAGAATTTTCGTATTGTCTTCCACCACGAGTATCGTGGCCGTGTGCGCATCCGCGTGCATTGGGCCGTGAAGATACCGTAGACGCTTCACCGAGCAAGGCCATAAGAGCAATTGGATTGAGTCTTTTTGGAATTCGCCGTTGCGTTGGTGCTACGCTGCTGCGACGCCGGTGCCGCGGCCGCGTAGCACTTCTGCTCATTTCTCCGATCCCACTTGAGCGCCGGAGACGCGGCCGTTTGCTTTGTGACGTGCCAGACGACATCAACTCACCTGTCGTTGCCGTTGGCGGCGTGACTGTAGCCGCGACGACTGGCGCGCTGATCGCGATGGGGCATCGGGCCGGCTCTGCCGGATTGCCGTTTGCCGCGATTAGCGCGCTGGTCTTGCATCGTGCGACATCGGCCGTCGCGATCGGCATGGTGTTCACCGGACTCGCGCTGCACATCGTCGCGATCTTTGTGTGGTGCTTCATTTTCGTGTGGATGGTGGAACACGCCATTCACAACGAGATCGTGACCGGCGTGCTCGTTGCCGCGGCGCAATTCATCGTGTCAGGCATCGCCACCTGGGCCACCGGCCAAGGCAGCGCGAGTGTCTTGCCCCTCGGCGACCGGATCGTGTTTGCGGCGATCCTGGCGATCTCACTGGTCGTGGGCATTCGCCTTGCCTTTCCACGTAGTCACAGCGTCTGAGCCCTGCTCGCTGACGTACACAACGATTGTGACCCAGGCCGCTGCGGCGCGGTTGTACTAGGAACATTGTTGGCGTAATTGGGTTTCGAGACACGGGCGCCAAGGCTCGGGCTACTGAAACTCTTTGGCGTCCGCGATCGTCGAGGTAGGTAGGGATGGTCACGCAGTATCATTTTCAGGAGGGGGGTATGGACATCCTCGTGATGCTCGAGGAAAACCCCGATCACTCGCCAGTCCTGGCGCATGTGAACTCCGTCCCGTCGCCGCTGCACTCCTCGGAGCGGCCGTCGCGAGACATCGTGACGCTGTACGGGCAGCCGAGTCCGGAATCGCTGGCACTGGCGTTGGCAGCAGCGGTCGAGTCGCATCGATCGAATGACGGACGCGCCGAAGCAATTCGGCATCTCGGAGTATGGCCGGAGCGGGGGGCGGTGGGGGACGCTGCCTGGAGAGATTCCACAGGGCAGCTCGTAACGAGCGATCTCGAGATCTCACTCGAGACGCTGCACGAAACGGCGGCACAGTTGCTCGCCGAGTGTGGGCAGGTGATTCGTCGGTTGGTGGCTGGGTTGTCGATGCCCGATTGGCCGGAAGGTGCTCGCCGCGCCATCAGCGTGTCGATCGGTCCGATCATGGGAATCACAGCACCGGTGTTCGCGCCACTCGAGTCGCTGATCGAGCGGATGAGAGAGGCAGATGCACTGGCTTTCGAAACCGAAGGAGACTGAGCGAGAAACCTGAATCGTCAGAGCTGGAAAGAAGGTGCTACAGCGCGGGGCGGCCGATCTGGCCGCCCCGCGTTTTTTGTGCATCGAGGAGCGAACTCGGCGGGATGTCGTCCCCTTGACGACCGCCGAGCCACACGGCAGGCTAAGAAAGAGCATGGTTCGAGCGCATGCCCGGAATCGACGTACCGTCTGAATGTCCAGGTACCTTGAGCGCGGGAGTTGATGCTATGAGGGAGTACAAGGGGTCTGAAATCCGAAACATCGCGGTGGTTGGACACGGGGCGAGCGGCAAGACCAGTTTGGTCGATGCGCTCGCCTTTGTTTCAGGAAGCTCAAAGCGACACGGCTCGGTGAAGGATGGAACCGCGCTCACCGACGGCGCCCCGGAAGAGATCGAGCGCGGCTACTCGATCAACCTCGGATGCGCATTTGCCGAGTGGCAGGACACGAAGATCAACCTCATAGACACGCCGGGGTATTTGGACTTTCAGGGCGACGCGATCGCCGGCCTGGCCGCCGCCGACGGCGCACTGTGCGTGATTCCGGCGACGTCGGGCGTGGAAGTCGGCACGGAGCGCATGTTCCGTGAAGCCGTTCGACGCCGCGATCCAGTGCTTTTCGTCGTCTCGATGATGGACAAGGAGCACGCGGACTTCGATCGCATCTACCAGCAGATCAAGACGCGTCTCACGAGCAAAGTCATTCCGGTAGAAGTCCCGATCGGTCAGGGCGCCGACTTTCACGGCGTCGTCAATCTCTTCACCAAGCGCGCGCACCAATACAAGCGCGGCGTCAAAACGGGCGAGTACGACGAAACGGACATTCCGCCGGAAGCCCGCGAGCTGTTCGACCGTTATTACAATGAGCTAATCGAGTCCATCTCGGCCACGGACGACACGCTGCTCGAGCACTATCTCGAAGGCGGTGAGATCACGCGCGAGGAAGCCATCGCTGGAATGAAAGAGGCGATGAAGCGAATGGAGCTCTTTCCGCTCTTCTGTGTCTCCGGAGAGTTGAACTACGGAACGCAGGCACTTCTGTCGACCATCGTCGAAGTCATGCCGAACGCCTACGAGATGGAAGAGCTGCACGCGTTCGTGGGCGCCGAAGGCGATGCGACCGTGCAGATCCACGCTGCGGACGATGGTCCGTGCACCGCGCATGTGTTCAAGACCACGTCTGAACCGCACGTGGGCGACGTCACGTTTTTCCGCCTGTTCTCCGGCACTGTCGTCAATGGGGACGAGCTGTACAACGCGACGCGCAGCGGCGCGGAGAAGCTCAATCACCTGTCGGTGTCGCAGGGAAAGGAGCGCACCGAGATCCCGCGGCTGCATGCGGGCGACATCGGCTGCGTGGCGAAGCTGCGCAACACGCACACGAACGACACGCTCTCCACGCGCCAGCATCCGGTGCGCATGCCGTTGATCGAGTTCCCCGACGGACAAATCGAGATGGCGGTGCACGCCGCGAATCGCGCCGACGAAGAAAAGCTGCAGCAGGGTCTACATCGTCTGCACGACGAAGATCCCACCTTCGAAACGCACTACAACGCCGAGACGCACGAAACGATCGTGTCCGGCTTGGGCGAGCGTCACCTCGACGTGAACACGGCGAAGCTCAAGAGAAAGTTCGGAGTCACCGCCGAGCTCTCGAAGCCCAAGATCGCATATCGAGAAACGCTCAAGTCGAAAGCGGAGGGACAGGGCCGTCACAAGAAACAGTCGGGCGGCCGTGGTCAATTCGGTGATTGCTGGGTGCGATTCGCGCCGCAGGCGCGCGGCGCGGGCTACAAGTTTGTCGATCAGATCGTGGGCGGCTCGATCCCGCGGCAATTCATTCCGGCGGTCGACAAGGGAATTCAGGAGGCGTCGCTGCGCGGCGTCTTGGCCGGCTATCCGCTGGTCGACTTTCAGGTCGAGATCTACGACGGGTCGTATCACACAGTGGACTCGAACGAAATGTCGTTCAAGATGGCCGGCATTCTCGCGTTCAAGGCGGTGGCAGCGAAGTGCAAGCCGGTGCTGCTCGAGCCGCTCGATGAGATCGAGATCTCGACGCCCGACGACTACATGGGCGATGTGTTGGGTGACTTGTCGTCGCGGCGCGGCCACATTTTGGGAACGGAGCCATCCGACAATGCCACGGTGATCCGCGCCGTCGTTCCACAGGCCGAGCTATACGGCTACGCGACTTCGGTGCAGTCGATGACGCATGGCCGGGCGTCGTTCAAGCGGCGCTTCAAAGGCTATGAGGAAGCGCCGCACGAGGTTGCCCAACAGGTGATCGACGACCACGCGAAGGAGCGCGAGGTGGAGCTGGTGTAGCGCCGGAGGCGCTACACGGTGGAAGCGGCTTCGCCGCGGTGGAAGGGTGGAAGGCGGAACGAAAACCAGCTGTCATTCCGAAGGAGCGAAGCGACTGAGGAATCTCGTGTCGTCCGGCTAGATCCCTCGCTTCGCTCGGGATGACAGATTTGGAATCAGTCCACCCGTCCACCCGCTCAGGTGCCCGTCTTTCTCTTGCGCGCCACGGACTTCTTTCGCGGCGCGCTCTTTTTTCCGGTCTCGATCGGCACCACACCCGATTCGGCGGCGATGGCCTCGCCCGCATCCGGAACGGCCGTGCGACGCGGCTGCTTATAGACGTAGCGCTCGCCCGCGTAGTTCCGGAAGATCACTTCCTCGTCGTTGATCTCCTCGACGTATTCCGGAAGGAGCGGAACCTTGCCGCCGCCTCCCGGTGCGTCGATGCAGAAATGCGGAACAGCGAGCCCCGATGTCCAGCCGCGCAACGCCTTGATGATCTCGAGGCCCTTCTCGACCGTGGTGCGGAAATGTTCGCCGCCGGCCACCTGGTCGGCCATGTAGAGATAGTACGGCCGCACGCGCGCCTTGAGCAGCTTCTGCATCAGCTCCAGCATGATCGCGGGCGTGTCGTTGATGCCCTTGAGCACCACCGTCTGGCAGCCGAGCGGAACGCCGGCGTCAGCGAGCCGTCCGAGCGCAGCGACAGTCTCCGGCGTGAGCTCCGCCGGATGATTGAAGTGCGTGTTCATGTAGATGGGATGGTACTTCTTCACCATCTCGCAGAACTCGGGGGTGATGCGCGACGGCAGATGCGACGTGATGCGGCTGCCGAGCCGGATGATCTCCACGTGCGGAATGGCGCGCAGCTTCTGGAAGATGTACTCCAGCCGGCGGTCGGAGAGCATCATCGGGTCGCCGCCCGACAGAATGATGTCGCGGACTTCCGGATGCGCGGCGATGTACTCGAACGCCGAATCGTACTGGTTGAGCGGAATCTTTTCCGGATCGCCGACTTTGCGGCGGCGCGTGCAGAATCGGCAATAGGTCGCGCAGACCGGGCTGACGAGAAACAGCACGCGGTCGGGATAGCGGTGCGTGATGTTCGGCACCGGCGAGTCGCCGTCTTCGTCGAGCGAATCGATGACGCCGTCCACGATGTCGAGCTCCGCCACCGTGGGCACGTACTGCTGCCACATGGGGTCGCCCACTTCCTTGATCGTGCTCAGCACGTGCGGCGTGATGCGCATCTGGAAGTTGTCGAACGCGGGCTGTAGCCCCTCGACGTCGATGACGTCCGATCCAAACCGCTCTTCGAGCTCGTGGAGCGTGTCTACGCCCTCATGCACGGTTTTCTGCCAGTCACTCATTGCGCGACGACTCCGCGTTCGGTCGGATGTGGAGGAGCTGTGCTTCGGCGAACCGCTTCGTGTAAATCACCCGGGAATCGCCGGGCGCGTAGTAATCCGCGACGCGCGCCGCGGCTGCATAACCGCGCGCCTCGTAGAAATGCCGCGTGGGCGCGTACTCTTGGCGCGACGACGTCTCCACCACGAGCAGTCGCGCCTCACGCTGACGAAGACGGCGTTCCACCTCGTCTACGAGCTGGCTGCCGCCGCCTTCGCCCTGAAACTCGGGATGCATGGCGATCCAGTAGAGATCGTACACACGATCCGTTCCTGGCGTCGCGCCATAGCACACATATCCAACGAGTTGCCCTTCCCGCGAGAACGACCCCACGAATTCATAATTCGCCACGCCGTCGCCCGGATCGTACGGCGCGCGGGCCGGTCCCGCCGCAAAAGTCTCGTCGAACAACTCGAGCGCCACCTCCACTTCCTCTGCGCGGAAGACGGACGTCGCGTCGAGTATCTCTCGAATGCGGTTTCGATGACCGCGCTGGAGAGCACCGAGTTTCACCACGTGCCCACTCCTGACTTATTCCTGATTCATTCCTGATTGACGGCGAACAAATCGAGCTCGCCGCCGTTGACCTGCACACCAGACAACCGCTGCACCAACGGCCACTCGTCGCGCGGTATGACCTCGCGGCTCCGAGCCAATGCCATTTCGCAAATATTCCGAATCAGCGTGGGATACTCGTCGCCGGCGACGCGCGCCATGCGAGCCAGGCCTGCGTCCGGCGCAATGTCCGGATTCGCGTTGACCTCGAGAATCCACGGCTGGCCATTCACGTCGATGCGCATGTCCACGCGGCCGTAGCCGAATCCGCCCGCCAACTTCCACGCACGCAGCGCCACGCGAGCAACCTCTTTCGCCACCTTGGCCGGGAGTCGCGCCGGACAACGCGGCGTGGCGCCGAGGTCGTCGATGCTCCCTGTAGCCCACTTCGATTCGTAGGTGATGATGTGCCAGCGCCCACGCGGCATCTTGCTGAAGTCGATCTCCGCGATCGGCAGCACCGTCTCACCGAGGATGCCGACGTTCACCTCGCGACCGTCGACGTAGCGCTGCACCAGCACCTCGTCCCACAGCACGAGCATTGCAGCGACGCGATCGGCGAGCTGCTTCGAGTTGCGGACGACCGAACGCTGTTCCACGCCCAGCGACGCATCCTCGGCCGCCGGTTTCACGATGGCAGGGAAGCCCACGCTCACCACCGGCTCGCCGCGGCGAATCACCGCGAACTTGGGAACCGGCAGATCGGCCTTTTCCAAAATGCCGTTAATGACGTGCTTCCGAAGACACACGGCCGTGGTGTAGCTCGACGCGCCGGTGAACGGGATCTTGAACAGCTCGAGCACGGCGATCACCGCGGACTCGAGCGACGCGATGCCGTCGATGCCCTCGCACATGTTGAACGCGAGGTCGAATTTCCCGCGACGCAGCTTCTCGATCCACTTCCCGTCCTGATGCACGGGCACGTACCCGACTTCATTCCCCTCCGACACGAGCGATTTCTCGATCGCCTCGACGGTACCGAGGATGAGCTGGTCGGGCGTGGCGCCCGCGTACGCTGACGCGCCGTCGAACAGAATCGCGACCTTCATGCGACCGCCTCCGCGTGCGATGCAACGCCTGCGAACTCGCCGAGCGGCACCTGGCAGCGCTCGGCGGCGTGCCGAAAGGCGGTCTGAATGAGCTGGTCGTAATCCATGCCTGCCGCGCGCGCGGCCTTGGGCAAGCACGAATTGTCCAGGGGATTCGGCAGAATGCCGGGAAGCGGATTCACCTCGACGACGTTCGGAACTCCGTCGCTGTCGAGCCGCACGTCGATGCGCGACCAGTCGCGGCAGCCGAGCGCGCGATAGGCGCGCAGCACGACTTCCTCGATGCCCGCCTGCAAGCGCGCATCGATTGCCGCCGGACACTCGAAGATGTCGAGCGGATCCTCAATCGAGTCCCAGATCCACTTTGCTTCGAAGCCGTAGATGGGCAGCGCGCCATCGGGCAGCGAGTGGAAGTTCATGCCGACGATCGGTAGCACGCGCGCCCGCGCGCCGTTGCCGAGTATGCCGCACGTGAACTCGGCCCCCGTCAAATACGCTTCGGCGATGACCGGTTGCTCGTAGGTCGCGAGCAGGTACGCCGCGCGTTCCTCGAACTCGGCGCGCGTGCGAACGAGGTTCTTCTCGGTGATTCCCTTGGAGGAACCCTCGTGAACCGGCTTGAGAAAAATCGGCGTGCCGGGCGACAGACGTGTGATGAGCGGCACATCGCTGCGCAGCAGGCGCGCGATATCGGCCGGCGACTCGATCAGCGCGAACGCGGCGTTCGGGATGCCGTACGAGGTGAGCAGGTCCTTCGTGCGCGCCTTGTGCAGGCAGAGCGACAGCGTGAACGGGTCACTGCCCGAATACGGAATGCCGAAGAATTCGCAGATCGCCGGAACGTGGGCCTCGCGATTCGTGCCATTGAGGCCTTCGGCGATGTTGAAGACGATGTCGGGGCGTTCGCTGCGCAGGCGCTCGGGGAAGGTGTCGTTCGCCTCGAGGCGGATCACATCGCCGAGCGCGGAAAGCGCGGAGGCGACGGCGTCGATCGTTTCGGCGGAGTCCCACTCCGCGTAGACGTCGCTGAGACTAGGAGGCTCTTCGTCGGCCCGAGGCTCGGACGATGCCGCGCTCACCAGCTCGACCGGTGAATCTGGCTTTTGGTTGTACGCGAACCCGATGCGCGTCATCCCGTCTCTGTTGGTCGTCCGCGGCGAGTCAATCGCCAAGATCTCGAGCTGCGAGAAATGCGTCGTGCGCTGGACTCACTGCAGCGAGGGCGCAAGACAAATGCCATCTGAGTCGGAACGCAAAATACGAGCGAAAAAAAATCGGCGCAATGTTTTTGTTGCCGCTGGAGGCGGCAACGGTGGAACGGTGGAACGGTGGAACGGTGGAAGGAAAAAAGCTTGTCACTCCGGAGTGAGCGAAGCGACCGAGAAATCTCGTTTCGCTCGCCTAGATCCCTCGCTGCACTCGGGATGACAACCGTCAACGTTGTTCTCGTTCCACCGTTCCACCGTGTGACGCCGAAGGCGTCACACCTTGTGATAACTAATCCGCGCCGCCTCGCGCCGATCTTCTCCCGTGTAGATCTCGAAATCAGAGAAAAATCCCGGCGCCTCCGCCTGCAGCAGCCGAAGCGTCGTCACCGCCATGCGGCGAATCTCGAGCTCCGCGCCTTCGCTGCTCCGCAGCTCGAGCATCGTCCGCCACGCCCGCGCATTCGCCGTGACGACGATCTTCGTCTCGGTCGCATTGGGCAAAACGGCGCGCGCCGCCTCGCGCGCCATCTTCCGGCGGTGAACCTTGTCGGCCACCCAGCCGTAGCGCTCCATGAGCTGCGCGACGAGTCCGACGTACACCTCCTGCGCCCCGGAGACCTGCGTACGCCACGTCTCCTCGAGCGATGTGTCGCCGATCACCGCCGGCGGCACCACGAAATTCGCCTCGGACTCGTCGACGTATCGCTGCGACAGCTGCGAATACGCGAACCCCGCGCGGTGGCGCACCAGCTCGTGCGTGAGCGAGCGGCTCACGCCCTCGTAGAGAATCGAGTAATTCGCGTGCTCCAGCACACTGCCGTGCCCCTGCTTCTTGATGTTCTCCAGGTACTCGCGCGTCTCGCGCTTGGCCGGATTGTGCTGGCTCATGTAGCACAAGCGTCCGGCGAACTCCGCGAGTCGCTCGCCGTCGGTGCTATCGCCGATCCAACTCACCGGCAGATGTTCCGGGCCGGTGAAGTTCGGACGCGAGAGGAGAGTGAGAACGGGCTCGGTGTAGTAACGGGGCGTCGGCATGCGCGGCGGAGGCGGGTGCGGGAAGCGAGGAAATCAACGGGGCGACGTGCTCCACGACAAGGCGTGTGAGCGTATCGGTCGCTCGTCGTTCAACGACGCGGCTAGCTGATGGAATCGAGCAGCTCGAGGCGAAAACGAGCGTACGCGCGCTCGCGCTCGACATACGCGAGTGCCCCACGTGCGCGATCGGGCAGCGGCGGTAGATCGGGATCGTACTTCACTTCCTCGACTGGCCGCTCGCCTGGCAAAGGCACCTTCACCCCGGGATTCATGATCCCGAGCGGATCGAACGCCGCCTTCACGGCGCAAAAATGCTCGAGCGCCTCGGGCCGCCACACGCGATCCATCAACGGCGTTCGCAAGCGTCCGTCGCCGTGCTCGCCGGTGAGCGTGCCGCCGAGCGATGCGGCGAGCGCGACCACCGAGGCGAGAATTCTTTCCAGGCGCGAGCGCCAATCCGCCCGGCCGACGTCGATCAAAGGATTCACGTGGACATGCGCATCGCCCGCGTGACCGAAGATCACGCCTTTGGTGTCGTTGTCCGCGAGAATCTTCCGCACGCCGCGCACGTACGCCGGCAAACCACTCGGCGGCACCGCGCAGTCCTCGATGAATTGCATCGACCGCAGCTTGGGATCGAGACGCGCCAGAATCGGACTCGCCGCGTGGCGAAGCTCCCACAGCTCCGTCTCGGTATCGTGGCTCAACGCGACGCGAACGTCGGTCGCGCCGGCGTCGCGGAAAATTGTTTCGAGCGCACGCGCAGCCGAGGTCGCAGCGTCTGTGTCCACGCCTTCGACCTCGGCAAGGAGTGCCGATTCCGTCTCGGCGGCGACTACTCGCGGTGCGCCTCCGGATGCCGCGACATCGAGAAACGTACGATCCAACAACTCACACGCCACCGCGCCGAATTCGCGAGCAAGTCCGGCGGCGACTACCGCCGCCTCGATGGTGGCGAATGCGCCCAGCACGCTACTTGTCGCCGCCGCCGCGGGAATCAGATCGAGCTCCACGCCGACGAAAAAGACGAGCGTCCCTTCGCTGCCGACGAGCAAGTCCACCAAATCGCGCGATCGCGCGTACGCTGCCACGCCGTAGCCCGACGAATCCTTCACTACACCCACATGCACCGACGGCGCGGCCAACTCGGCTCCCACGAGCGCCTCGGCGATCGAACGCAATCGGTCGAGCGTCGCGATGCCCGGCGGCGGACTCTCGCCTCGCCGAATCTCGGCGCGCGTTCCATCGGCGAACACACAGTCCAGCGCGCGCACCCACGGCCGCATCGATCCGAAGTGCATCGAGTGCGAGCCCGCCGCGTTCGTCGACGACATGCCGCCGATCGTGCAGAACGCGCCACTCGATGGATCGACCGGAAAGCGCAGCCCGCTCGCGCGCGCGGCGCGATCGACCTGAGCGCGAACTGCTCCAGGCCCGACGCGAATCGTTCGCGCCGTTTCGTTCACCGCGCCGATCTGCGACCAGCGACTGAGATCCACGATCACGCCCGCGCCGATCGCGCCATTCGGCATGCTGCTCCCTGATCCGCGCGGAATTAGCGCCGTTCGCGTCTGCGCGGCCCATTTCACGAGTGTGATCAGGTCGTCGGCGTCGTCGGGGACGGCGATCGCCAGCGGGAGCGCGCGGCCAATTCCCGCCGATTCCGCGTACACGGCGCGCGCATCCGCATCGTCGCGAAACACACCGCGAAAGCCCGGAGGCGATGCTGGAGCCGATGAATGAGAGGACATGAAAGTGGTCGATTCGCCCCGCACTGCGGTTCGGCGGCTATCTTCACGCACGCGTGAGACGTAGAGTAACCAACTTGGCATAGGCAACGCGAACAGCGGGAACAACGCGAACATCGAGCGGTCGCAATCGTCATGACGCAGGCTGATCCGCGAATTCAACGAGCGAACGAGTTCTGCCGTGAGATTCTTCCGGCAGTCTCGCGCACGTTCGCGCTCAGCATCCGGATTCTTCCGGGCGACCTCGGCGCCGCAGTCCGCTGCGCGTATTTGATTTGTCGCATCGCCGACACGATCGAAGACGAACCTTCGCTGCCCGCCGCGGAGAAGGCCGAACTGCTCGATTCGCTCACCGCCTGCTTTGCTACTGAAAATTCAGTAGATGAATTCGTCCGGCGAAGCGCCGTCGTCGGCGGCGAGGCAGCGCACGTTCGCCTCGTGCGCAACAGCGATCTCGTCTTCGTCGCGTATCGCGCACTCCCGCCGGCAACGCGCGAGCATCTGCAGCGATGGGTCGCCGAAATGATCGCCGGCATGCGGAAGTTCGTGCTCGTGTACCCGCGCGGCATTCGTATTCAGAGCCTCGACGAGTACAAAGAGTACTGCTACTACGTCGCCGGTACGGTGGGCTATCTCCTCACCGACCTCTGGCACGAGCATTCATCGAGCATCAACACTCGGCGATACGAGATTCTCCGCACCCGCTGCCGCGCATTCGCCGAGGCGCTGCAGACGGTGAACATCCTCAAGGATGTTGCGCGCGACGCCGAACACGAGAACTCGATCTACATCCCGGAGCAGTTGCTGCGGGATCACGGAAGTGCGCACACCACCATTCTCGCGTCGAATCGCGCCGCCGAGAATCGTGCGGCGCTCGCGCCCCTCGTGCAGTTGGCGTGGCATGACCTCGATCAGGCGACGGCATACCTGCTGGCCATTCCGCGACGTGCGGTCGCGATTCGCCTCTTCTGTGCGCTACCGTTGCTCTTCGCCTACGCTACTCTGCGCGATCTCACGCGCGCGCCGGACGCTCTCGCGCGCCGGACAGTCGTGAAGATTTCACGGGCCGAAGTGAAATCGCTGACGATGTTGAGCGTGGTGAGCGTATTGAGCAATCGCGCACTGTCGCGCTTGATCGAGCGAGTAAAGGCGCGGCCGGCGACGCTGGGCTGAGCGCTATCGCGCGACTCGCGGCTTAGAAGCGGCGCGGCGGAATCGACGACGTCGCCGCAGCGACAATCGCTCCGAGCAGCGACTCGGGACCTCGGCGCGCCAGCTCTCCGCGCTCCAGCTTGTCGAGCAACTGCTCGAGCGCGAGCTGCGCACGCGTCACTACGCGGGTTCGCAACGTACGCGCGCCAAAAAGACCTCCGGCTACGAGCACGACCGCCGGCGCTGCGGCCAGCACGACCGGAATGCTGATCGCGAGGAGCGACGCCGTTACTGCGCCACCAGCCACTGTCGAGCCGAGGATAGGGCCCGTCAACTGGCCGCCGCGATTGCGAAAATCGGCGTCCAACGCGACGTGAACCTGCTTGTCGCCGATCGAGAGCACAGTTGCGGACACTTCAAACGCCTGCGACAACGCGTAATCGCGCCCGCCTACGCGTAGCGCGCGCTTGACGCCGACGACGAAATCCTGCCGCGCTTCCCAGACGATCCGATCCGGATGATGCCGTTTGACGATCAGCAACTCCTGACGCTGCATCCACGCATCGATGGCGCCGAGCGTATCGGGGGCGGTGCCAGAAACCGTTCGCGATGCTCGCACGCGATTGGGCCCGAAGAAGCGCGAGCCCATGCCGCGTTCCTCGTCTGGTACGATCGACCGCGTGCGCTCCTCGGCCAGCGCCTGCCGCAAATTCTGCGGCGACAGTCCGACCTCTCGGCCGAGCTCGAGAAGCTGTTCCTCGGTGAAGTTCTCCTCCGGCTCTCCCGTTCCGCCTTGCAGCTCAGCGGCGCGCGCGAGCACCCGCTCCAGCCCGGAGCGATCGATGCCCGGAATGGGCGCCGGCGAATTTGATGACTTGGGTGGTGGAGGGGATGAATCGGGCATGATCAAAAGCTACTCGAGTACGACTCTACTTACCGGGTATCCCGGATCGCGGTTTCAGCTACCTCAGATCCCGCCCAGAATGACGTCGATTTGTTTTCCCACAGCGGTAAGAATCGCGTCTGGCAGGGGAAACGCGCTCGCGAACGCCACGGCCGGGTCCCCGGGTGGGACAGCGCCACCAGTGGTGCGCAGATAGAAGCGCATGTAGTCGTCCACCATGGTGGGTTCGATGCGTTTCAACAGAAGCGCACCGCAGCGCACCGCGCCGTTGCCCGTGTAGCCACTCGTCACACCCGAGCGCTGCTCGGCCGGCGTCGTGTTGTCGCGGATCGCTTCGTCGACGAGTTGCGCGACGGCTTCATGAGTAAACGCGAATAAGGCCTCGGGCGCGGCGTCGACGGTGGTCGGAAACTCGACGGCGATCATGTTGGACTGCTTGCCGTCGTTGATCGTGCGACCTTCGCCGCCGAGTGGAATCGACAGCACGAGCTGTCCTTTGGCTTGCTGCGTGTTATTGAGAAATCGCGAAAGTTTTGGATAGTACTTGGTCATCCACGCCTCTCGAAACGCGGCGAGTGCCGCGCCGCGAGTCTGCTGTTCGCCGAGCCAGTAGGCGTGGTAGAAGCGTGTGCTTTCGTCCTGCAGGCTCTGCACGAATTGCCGAAGCCAATTGCGGTCGGCCTGCGTCGGGAAGTTCGCGGCGAGCAGCGCGATCTCCTGCTGGATTTGCGGATCGCTTGCCGCGCGCGGATTGCCACCTGAGCGAATGAAGAGATCGGTGGCGTTCACGATCTCCGGAAACGACTGGAAGTACATCGCCAAGAACTGAGCGTTCGCGAGCGTCGGCGTCGTGGCGAACCGATCGGACAGCTCTTTTTGATTCGCGTCGAGCTGCGTGAAGATATTTTTTTGTCTCTTGAGCGCCGTCATCTGTTGCTTGTAGCCGCGCGCGAAAAACGTGACCTTGCCGGTGTCGCTGGTCAGCATCGCAAAGCCGTGCAGCCAGAGATCGACGTGCTCGAGCGTGGCCACGTGCCAGCCAGCTGACGCCGTCGCGGCTTGTGCGCCGAGCGTCGTTGACGCGGCGGCGGTGACGAGAAAAGCCGCGCCGATCGCAAAGGCGCGGCGCACGGCGGCGGTCGTAAACGTTGTCAGTTTCATGATTCGATGAATCACCGCTCAGGTCGGAAATCTCTTCTGCACCACGCGGGCCGCATCGTCGTACACCGCACACGCGTGGCCGGTCGTCAACTCGCTGATGCTGGCCGACCGCAGGTGGGACAGAATTTCCAACCGACTTCGAGCTCCGATCCGCATGCCGGGCAGTTCATCGTCGTGACGTTCTGTCCGCAGTGCGGGCAGAAGGTGATCGGCCGGCCCGAGGGCAGCACTTCGTCGCAGGCGCGGCACTGCTCGCCAGGCTGCGGAACGATGGCGCCGCTGCCGGGCGTCAACGCCGCGCCGGATGGTCTGACGACTGTCGGGGTCGTCGTCGGCGCGTTGACGGGAGGCGCGTGGGATGCGGGCGCGATCGGTGCTGGTGCGATCGGTGCCGGCGCGATTGGCGCTGGTACGCTCGGAGCAGGCGCGCTCGCCGTGGTTTCGGCCGGCGCCTCGTCGTCGATCCGGTCGCCGGGCCCGATCTCCAGCGAACGCAGCGCCGCCGGCGACAGCGCAACCGTACGCCCGGCGAATTGTTTGAATGCCGTCGGGTCGGGATTCACCGCCGCTAACTCGCTTCGCAGCGCATCGCGCATGTGCTCGTCGACAATGAGATAGTCTCGCTCACCGGAGAGCAACTGCGTCAGTGTGATCTCGTAGTCCTCGTTCGATTCGATGCCGAGCTCTCGTCTGTGGAGACGATACGGAAGAATCGATTGATTCAACTCCGCGACGTCGAACGGCTGCGACAGGTATTGTGGAAAGCGAGAGCGAATCGTCCGCACGAGGTGGCGGTACATTCTGTCGAGGGCGTCCATGGGCGGGTCGAGGGGCGAAGGTCGAGGTTCGAAGCTGACATCTGCATTCTATACACTCGGAGCTCGAGTCTCGACCCTGCCGTCAATCAGGGCTTGCCCGCATCATCGATCCGCTTGTCATTCTCGGCTTGTTCCGCGCGAATCTGCGACGCGCCAAATCGATCGAGCGTTCGCGAAATGATCGAGGGACCGCCATTGACGCCGTCGCCATAGCCCCAGTGATACCCAGCGGCGAGACCAACGAGCAACGCGAGCATAATTCTCTTCATATGTACCGCCTGTCCGCACTGCGGACCTACAGAATCAAATTCGGCCGCGCCGTCACAGGGTACGGACGCACAGCCTTGAACCGCCCCGCGTCGGGAAACTCCTGCGGCGCCATCACCATTCGGCCACGTTCACGTTCGGCAGCCAGCCATTCATCGAACTTCGACGACACGATGCCGTCGGATTGCGTTTGCTCGCGAGCCGCACGCACTGCGAGGTCGTTCGCGTACTCGTTCTGTGGATGGCCCTCGTGCCCACGCACCCATTGCCAACTCACCTGATGACCGCGCACGGCCTCGACCGCTTCCTGCCACAACTCGAGGTTCAGGATTGGGCCGTCCTTCTTCTTCCAGCCGCGCGACATCCAGCCGAACACCCACTCGCTCATCCCTTTGATGAGATACTGCGAGTCGCTGGTGAAGGTGACGCGAAAGCGCACGCCCTTTCGCGAAATGCCGCGAAAGGCGTCGATCACGCTTCGCAACGCCATGCGATTGTTCGTCGTACCGGGCTCTGACGCCCAGTAGTCCCACCGTGTGAGGTTGCCGGTCTCGGCGCTCACATACTCTATGACTCCTGCCGCCCCGCCCGGGTTACTTCCTTCCCGGCCATTTCCCAGGCAGGACTCGTCGGCGTAGATCGCTAACATCGGCCAGGGGGACTTTATGTCGGTCACATCGGGAGACGCGGTCATTTCACGAGGTCGATGCTGTCGACTTCATCCAGATAGATCACCAAGTCGTGGCCAGTGGTTGGATTGCGCGCCTCGACGAGCTCGCGCCCGTTCTCGATGCGAAAGGCGAGCGGAATGATCACGTACTCGCGGCGACCGCTGCGTTTGAAGATCAGTCGTGTGCCGTTCATCACAGCGCGTTCGAGGCGATCGTAGTGCTGGTGCGTCAACTGCGCCATGCAGTGCCCCGCTGTGTGCACCAGTCCGTTGCAACGCGCGCCAGCACCGTTGTGGCGCGCTCGATTTCGTCGATCGAAACCCACTCCTCCGCCGCGTGCGCGAGTGAGATGTCGCCTGGGCCGAAGAGGACGGCGGGAATTCCTGCATCGTTCAGCAGCGCGGCGTCGGTCCACGCGCTCATTCCTTCGATGGTCACCTGTTCTCCATTTGCGCGCAGAGCCTCCGACAAGGCGACGACGATCGGTGCGTCGACAGACACATCGCTCGGACCCTGCGCCACGGTGACGCGAACGTCCGCGCGGAAGTTCGCGTGTTTCGCGGCGAGTTTCGCGCACGCGGCCTCGATCTCCCCACGCACTTGATCGACAGTCTCACCAGGAATCGTGCGCCGTTCTATGCGCAGCGTGCATCGATCGGGGTACGTCGACATGCCGATGCCGCCGTCGATCGTCGACGCGTGAATCGACGGTCGACCGAGCAACGCGTGCTCGCGTCGCGGCAGATCTTCGCTATCCATGCGATCGATCTCGGCCAGCAACAACCCGGCGTGCCGAATCGCATCGACGCCGATATCCCATCGACTGCCGTGCGCTGCGCGGCCGTGCATAGTGATCTCGATCCACACGAACCCCTTGTGCGCCGGCATGATCGCCAACCGCGTCGGCTCCGTGACGATTGCCGCATCCGCGCGCACACCCCAGTCGAGGAGCGCGCGCGTGCCGAGACTTTCGAATTCCTCGTCTGCGACGGCCGCGATGACGATCTCGCCGTCGAGCGATCCGCCTGACGCATCCATCGCGCGCGTTGCAGCGGCGCACATCGAAGCCACGCCGCTTTTCATGTCTGTCGATCCGCGTCCGTAAATGCGTCCATCGCGATCCGGCGCATTCCACGGGTCGTGCGTCATTCCATCGACGCCGACGACATCGAGATGACCGTTGAACATCAGCGCGCGACGTCCTGGCTGACCGATTCGTGCGACGACATTCGGGCGGCCGGGCGCAGCGTCGCGCATCTCGACGCGAAATCCCCACGCGCGCAGAATGTCGCCGAGCGCTGTGGCAACGCGCTGCTCACCCGGTGCGCCCGCCGCCAACGATGGATTTCGTGAATCGATACGCACCAGCTCGCGCGTCAGCGCGACGGCATCGCCGCGCGCGAGCGATGCTACGGCCATCGCTCGACTCCGTGCGCCGCGATCGTGAACGGAATGATTTCGCCGAGTGACTCCACTGCGGCGCGCACGTTCGAGACGCGATCGCCTCGCGCGATGAGCAGCACGCAACCACCACCGGATGCGCCAAGCGCCTTTGCGCCGACAGTTCCTGCTTCGGCGCCGCGCGCGATGATCTCGTCGATCGTCTCAGTCGGAATGGTGGGATGCAACGCGCGTTGATGCGTCCAGTGCTCGCCGACGAGCTTCCCCAGCGAATCGAGATCCCCCGACGCAAGCGTCTCCGGCATCGACTCGGCGAGCGCGCGCATGCGCTGTAGCGATGTGAGGACCACTGGATCGCTGCGGCGATAGGCGTCCATGACCGCGCCGATGGTGCTGCTCGAGATGCGCGTCTCGCCGGTGTAGACGATGATGCACCGTCGCTCGATCTCCGCGCGTGTGCGCACCGCCATTGGAACGTTGCGCACGTCGACGCCTTTCGCGGAGAAGCGTAGTCCGAGCGCGCCACCGAATGCGGCGGCGTAGTGATCCTGCCGTCCGCCGTTGATGCCAAGGTCCAACACTTCGATTTGTCGGCTGAGCTCGGCGAGCGCGCGCGGCTGCATGGACTCGCCACGCGCTGCAGCAAGCGCGGCGACACAGGCGACACCTGCTGCAGACGATCCGCCAAGTCCCGCGCCGATTGGAAAATCGCTGCGGACGGAGATGCTTGCGTCGACCGTGTGAAAACGCCGTGCGGCTGCCTCGCCGATGGCGCGATCGCTAGGGCGTTCATCGGCGGCGACGGGCGCGCCGGCGCCGCGAATCAGCGTGACAGTTGCGTACCGCGCGATCGCGAGGTTGCACACGAATCCGCCCAACTCTTCCGAGTATGGCGGTACGTCTGTCCAGCCGCCGCCAAAATCGATTCGCGTTGGGGCACGCGTGACGATGGGTGCCGCCACTTATCCGGCACTACCCGATACGGCACAGTGCTCGAGCCGAGACATAGTCACGTGTGAAAGGATGGCTAAACGTATTCTTGAGTGCGCGATTCGCCAATTATTGGCCTGCCGAGATCTTTAGCGGGCATGGCTGTTGCTGGCGTCAGACAGTACATGGTAGACATCACGCAGTATCTCAACGATTGCAAATTCATCCTGGTCAGTAACCGTGAGCCGTACGAGCACATGCGGGGCGCTCACGGAATCGAGATCAAACAACCCGCCGGCGGATTGGTGTCCGCGCTCGACCCCACGATGCGCCGGACTCATGGCACCTGGGTCGCGTGGGGTTCAGGCACCGCGGACCGCGAAGTTTCGGACGAGACGGGCCGCGTTGGCGTGCCGGCGGATGAAAACTGCTACACACTCCGCCGCGTCTGGCTCGACGAAGCCGACATCAACGGCTACTACCACGGCTTCGCGAACAGCGCGCTGTGGCCTCTCTGCCACATGCTCATCCAGCACTTCGAGTTTCGCACGGAGTACTGGGAGCGATATCGCACGGTGAATCTACGCTTCGCGCACGCCGTTGCGGACGAGGCGGAGCGGTGCACCGGGAAAGCGATGGCGTGGATTCAAGACTACCATTTCGCACTCGCGGCTGAATATCTGCGCGCGATGCGGCCGTCGCTGTTCATCCATCAATTCTGGCACATTCCATTTCCGCCACCCGACATTCTACGTCTGCTGCCCGAAGGCACGCACGAAGACGTGCTGCGCGGCCTCCTCGGCAACGATCTGCTGGAGTTTCAGATCGATCGGTACGCGGCGAATTTCCTCGATTGCGTGGAGAGGTTCGTGCACGAAGCTCGCGTCGACCACGCGCGACAGACGGTGAGCTTTCGCGATCGCACGGTACACGTCGGCGCCTTTCCCATCAGCATCGACGTCGAGCGCTTCGAGGCGATGGCGGACTCGCCGCAGAGTCGCGAGCGCGTGGCGACGCTGCGCCGGCGCTACGCAAAGGGCAATCGCCAACTTGGCGTGTGCGTCGATCGCATCGACTACACGAAGGGAATTCCCGAGCGGATTCGCGCGCTGGAAACGATGTGGACCGAATCGCCCGAGTTGCGCGAGCGCTTCACGTTCATCTTCGTGTGCACGCCGTCGCGCACCGATCTCGAGGCGTATGCGGCGCTCGAGCGCGATGTGCTGCAGTCGGTGATCGCGGTGAACAAGCAGTTCGGCACCGCCGACTGGACGCCGATCGTCTTCATCAACGAGAACGTCGACGCCGATCTGCTGGCGAACGTCTACCGTTCCGCGGACCTCTGCATCGTGTCGTCGCTGCAAGACGGAATGAATCTCGTCGCCAAAGAATTCGTCGCCTGCCAGCTCGACGAATGCGGCGTTCTCGTGCTCAGCCGATTTACAGGTTCGGCGGAGGAGATCGATGGCGCGGTGTTGATCAATCCGTTCAACGTGGACGGTTTCGTGGCCGGCATTCGTACGGCGCTCGAGATGTCGCCCGAGGAGCGGAAGCGGCGCATGCATCGCATGAGAAAGCAGCTCCACAACTCCACGATCTTCGACTGGCTCGACGGCATCCTGCATCGCGCAACGGAGATCATGGCGGAGCAGATGCGCCAGCCCAAGCAGTTGCCGGCCGCCGTCTAACGACATGGCGATTCCCGCGTTGCCAATGACGCCGGCGTTGGCGCGCCGGCTGTGTGGTCGACCACTCGTACTTCTGCTCGACGTCGACGGCACGCTGGCGCCCATTGCGCCGCGCCCGGAGTATGCCGTGGTTCCACTCGAAACGCGCGCGGTGTTGACCGAGCTCACGGCACTGCCGTTTGCGCATGTCATCCTCGTGAGCGGTCGCGCCGCGGACGACGCGCGGCGACTGGTTGGCGTGGACGATCTCTGGGTGATCGGGAACCACGGCTTCGAGATCGCGCGGCCGAATGAGCCGCCGACGTCGGACGATCGCGTGCAACCGTATCTCGACTCAGTGGCTGCCGCGGTGGAACGCTCTCGTGCGATCGCGCAAACTGACCCGGGCATCATCGTCGAAGACAAGCGGTCGACGCTGAGCGTGCACTATCGTCTCGCGCATCCGCGCGTGGTTCCCGAGCTCACGGCGAGTGTCGAGAATGTCGCTCGCGAGCTCGGGTTGCGCGTGACGTTCGGCAAGGAAGTGCTCGAGCTGCGACCTCCTGTCGACGTCGACAAGGGAACCGCGTCGGTGGCGCTGGCCAACGAGCTGGGTGCGTTGCGCAGCGGTGCGTCACTCCTCTGCGCCGGCGACGATCGCACCGACGAGGATGCGTTTCGCGCGCTCCGCGCCGCTCAACCTGCGTGCGTGACGGTGCGTGTTGGCGCGGTCACAAATGAAACCGCTCAGAACGCGGACTTGATGACGCTCGCCGAATTTCGCGTGGCCGACACCGACGAGATGCGCGAGTTGCTCGGCGCCGTGCTCTCATTGCAGCGGAACGGAACCGCCGCTCAATGAGTGTGCGGCTGCCGCGCTAGCTGCACTAACTGCACTAACTGCACTGACTCAGCGTTTGCCGCCCTTTTTCGCCGCGGGTTTTGCCGCAGGTTTTGCGGCGGGCTTCGTGACCTTGGGGGCAGGCTTCGCTGCCGGCTTCGCCGCGGGTTTTGCCGCCGTTTTCGTTGCCACCGGTTTCGCGGCTGGCTTCGCGGCGGTCTTTGTCACGACCTTGGGCGCCGGCTTCTGCGCCGATTTTGCGGCGGGAGCTGGAGCGGTTTTGGCCGCGGGACTGGGTGCCGGTGGTGGAACGACGGGTCGCACGGCTGGACGGAACGGCGGTGCCTGCGCGGCCTGAGCCGCGGCGCGCGCGGCGGCTTCCTGCTTCGCGATCGCGGCGCGTTCGTTCGCGATGGTCGTCGCGGTGGGACGCGCCTTTTCGCTCGCGGGACGCTTTTCGTGCGCTGCTTCCGCTTCCCGGATCAGCTTGTCGCCTTCTTCGGGTGTCATTTGGCCGCGCTTGACCATGTACTGGACCAGGTCTCGCGCGCTCTCGATGGCGAATCCGGCGATGCCTGCACCCGCGCTGATGACGTCGCGCATGGCGTGCGCCACTTTGGTGCCGGCTTCCTGGCTGATGAGCTGGGCGCGCTCCGCCATTTCCGCGACGGTGTCGCGCATGTCCGCGCCGCGGTGCCCCGGCGCGCGTCTTACCGGCGGAGCCGCAGCCCCCTCGGCGCCTGCTGCTGGGGGCTGAGCCGAGTTGCCGGAGGCGTCATTCGGAGACGGCTTATCCACCATATTGATTACCCGGAGAGGGCGAGTGTAGACGAATCTGCGTTGCGCGATCGATGCGCCGCACTATGTTGACGCGGCTTAGGTAGTTCGGCCGGTCAAGGTCGCGGAAGTATATGATTTTGCAGCAGCTACGCAAGGCAGAGTGAACGTTCTTCGAGGGTTGCGCTGGGCGACTTCTTCGAGGGCTGCGTTATTACAGTATAGCGACATCAATACACCAGGTACGACGCAATTCATGCTGAACGGCTTGAAAGTACTCGATTTGACGCGCGTTCTCGCTGGCCCACTCGCCACGATGCTCTTGGGCGACCTCGGAGCCGATGTGATCAAGGTCGAACGACCCGGATCGGGCGACGAAACCAGAAACTGGGGACCGCCGTTCGACGACCAAGGCCGGAGCGCATACTACCTGAGCATCAATCGCAACAAGCTCGGGCTTGGTGCGGATCTCGACCGGCCGGAAGATCGCGCGATCATCGAGCGGCTGATTCAGGACGCCGACGTCGTGATCGACAATTTCCGACTCGGCACGTTGGAGAAGAAGGGGATCTCGCCCGAGCGATGGCGGGAGAAGCGGCCCGAGCTCGTTTGGTGCACGATCACCGGCTTTGGTCCCGCCGTCGATCGACCCGGCTACGATTTTGTCGCGCAGGCCGAGAGCGGGTGGATGTCGATTACGGGTGATCCGGAGGGCGAGCCGATGAAGGCGGGCGTCGCACTCGCGGACGTGCTGGCGGGCAAAGATGCGGCGATCGCGATTCTCGCGGCATGTGTGCAGGCGATGCGTTCCGGCGTCGGCGCGAGGATTTACATCTCGCTCGCTGACAGTGCGCGGGCGGCGTTGGTGAACGTCGCGCAGAATGCGTTGGTCAGCGGTGTGGATGCCAAGCGGTGGGGCAACGCGCATCCGAATCTCGTTCCGTACCAGATTTTTCGTGCGGCCGACAAACCGATCGCCGTCGCTGTGGGCAGCGACGCGCAATACGTGGCGTGCGCGCGCGCAATTGGGCTCGACGAACTCGCCGACGATTCGGCGCTGCGCACGAACGCGGGGCGTCTCGCGCAGCGCGGGCGAATCGTATCAGAATTCTCACGCCAGTTGGCCACTGAGCCAGCGGCGCACTGGCGGACACTGTTGGATCGTGCCGGCGTGCCGAACGGCGTCGTCCAATCCGTACTGGAATCGCTTCGCGAGACGAACGGCTCCGCGCTGACGGGCATGCCGTCGAGCGTGGGCGGGTCTGTGCGCTTTCCGCCGCCGGCGATTGACGAGCATGGCGACGCGATCCGGAACCGCGGATGGGCGGCCTTTCCCCCCGCAAACACCGCGTAATCCGCCTGTAACAAGATGACGCAGCGCCCCAGCGTTACCTGGAATACGGCCCTCTCGTCATCCATACGTGACGAGCCTCATCGAGCAGAAGCGCGGGGCGCGTGCCCTGTCCGAAGCGCGGAAAGTGCGTTACTCTGTTGTCGTGAAGACGACGGAGCCAGCCCTGCGGGCTGATCAGAACGCGGTTGATCAGGACAACACCGATCAACTCATCATTACGCGTGTGCTCGGTGGGAATCGCGACGAGTTCAAGACTCTGATCTCGCGGTACAGCGATCCGCTCTACCGTCACGCGTTGTGTATGACGGGTAGTCCTGACGTCGCTGAAGACATTCTGCAGCTCAGTTTCATCAAGGCGTATCAGCACCTTGCTGAAGTGCGCGGCCGGTTCGACGCCTGGGTGTTTCGAATCGTCGCGAATGGATGTAAGGATTGGCTGAAAAACATCCGTCGGTCGCACCTGAGCTATGACGAAGACGATCAACCGTCGTCCTACTCCACGCCGGATGAAGAGCTCGACCGTACGGAGTTGCGCACGGATTTGGACCGGGCGCTCGCGACCCTTCCCGGGTCATTGCGCGAAGCGTTCGTGATGAAGCACGTGGAAGGCCGCTCGTATGAAGAGATGGCCGATTTGCTCGGTACTACTGTCGGAGCCCTGAAGATGCGCGTACATCGCGCGCGTGAAGCGCTCCAAGCTCTCTTAGAGGAAAAGTACGCCTAACATGGTAGACGATCTCCGCTCCGACGACGGCCTAGGCGGGTTCGACGGCCACCATCATCGGCCGGCAGCGCGACGCATCGAGAACACGCGTCCGCTCGCCGACCGGGAAGTGCCGCTGGGTCATCAGGAACAAGATGCACGTGTACTCGCGCCAGCGGTGCACGCGTGGTTGGATGGCGAACTTCCGGAAGCGAGCGTTCGTCGTGGCGACACGGCGCGCGATGTCGAGTTCTGGAAAAACATCAACGTCGAGATTGATTCGCGGCGCCGCATGCGCACCCCGACTCACCTCGAGGCACGCATCATGGAAGCGCTGCCGC
Source organism: Gemmatimonadaceae bacterium (assembly GCA_036499625.1). Classification (GTDB taxonomy): domain Bacteria; phylum Gemmatimonadota; class Gemmatimonadetes; order Gemmatimonadales; family Gemmatimonadaceae; genus JAQBQB01. The sequence goes on along the minus strand of DASYDJ010000031.1, from coordinate 83,970 downwards.
AAACGGCTCCGCAGCTCATCACGCCCTGGTGGCGCCGAGAGTTCGTGGTGACGCCAATGGCAGCGGTGGGCGCGGCAGCGGCACTCGTGGTCGTGGCCGCGGCGGTTACCGCAACGGTCATGTTCATCGCCCGGTAACGCTGCGCACTAACGCTCGTTCGACATCAGCAAATCTTTGCGACGGCCAGCCCGAACGGGTTGGCCGTTCGTGCGTTCAAGGGGTGATGGAACGAACGTCGCCTCTGCTGTTACAAAACGGAACGCACTTTGCTTCAGCGAACTCAGCGCCGATTAACTGGGTTGCCTACCGGTTACCCGAGGGACGCATGTCACAGGCGGAACGCTTCGCACATTTGCTCCAGGAGTTCGAGCGGGTGGGCGTCGATCCCAACACGATCAGCGCCGGGCTCGCCGTGCGGGAACAGGACGTTCTTCGCGTGCTCGCGTCGTTGTCGGACGGAGCAGGGCCGACTGCGTTCCTGGGCCAACTTCGGCTCGCCGTGTCGCAGCCGGTGGGGTTGTCGGAACCGGCCGAACCTGCCACAGGCAACGACGCCACGTCCTAGTCCGCACGATAGTCTCCGCCATAGTCTCCGCCATAGTCTGCGCGATCGTCTGCGCGATCGTCTGCGCACCTCGCGGAGAGGTGCGCGCCACGGTCTATTTGCGGCATGACGCTCCGACATACCAAACGCGCCGCAACCGTCTTGTGCGCGGCGTGGATCGCGCTCCTCGCGCTCCTCGCGCATGGCAATACGAGTCGCGCGCAGTCCGTCGCAGCGCCCGCTGACACATCGTTCGCCGGCCTCGTTCAGAGCTTGTCGGAGCCCGGCGGCTATTTCGACTCCGACAACATCATCACGAACGAACAGTCCTATCTCCACGTCTCGAGCCAGCTCGCCAAAGTCCACGTGCACGGCGGCCTCTACCTCGGCGTCGGTCCCGATCAGAACTTCTCGTACATCGCGCTGATCAAACCGTCGATGGCATTCATCGTCGACATTCGGCGCGACAATCTGCTCGAACATCTGTTGTTCAAATCGCTGTTCATGATGTCGCGCAATCGCCTCGAGTACATCTGTCTGCTGCTCGGCAAGGCGGTCCCGCCGAACATCGACGCGTGGACTGGCCGCCCAATCGGTGAAGTCTTGGCATACCTGGGGCGCACACCGGTGGATTCCGCCACCGTGCTCGCGACGCGAACCGCGAGCAACGATCGCATCACGCAGCTCCACCTGCCGCTGGACGCGCATGACCGCGAAGTGATCGATGCATATCGGGCCGAGTTCGTGACGGAGGGCCTCGATACGCGGTATTCGAGTCTCGGGCGCAACAACCGGAACGATTATCCGTCGTTCGGTGGGTTGATCGTAGCGACCGATCGCGCCGGTCGAACGATCGGCTATCTCGCCGACGAGAACGCCTTTCAATTCGTGCGGCAAATGGAGGTCGCGAATCGGATCGTGCCGGTGATCGGCAACGTCGCCGGCAATCAGGCGATGAAAGCCGTCGCGAAATACGCAGCCGGCCATCACTTGAGCATTTCGGCATTCTACTTGTCTAATGTCGAGCAATACCTCATGGGGCGCGACGGCGGATTCGACGCATATGCGCGCAACGTCGCGATGCTGCCGCACGATAGCGCGAGCGTGATCATTCGCAGCTATTTCGGCGGCCGCTTCGGTGCGAACCAGCATCCGCTCTACGTGCCGGCACCGGGCAACCTGAGCACCTCGCTCGTGGAGCGAATGGATTCGTTCAACCACGCCTATGCCGCCGGCGAAATTCAATCGTACCTGGAGCTGGTATCGAGCCGCTACATCACGCCGTGACGCACCCATCGTCCGCGCCAGCCGAGATTGGCATGCTGTGCCTCGGTGACTCGTACACCATCGGCGAAGGAGTTCAGCCGGGCGAACGTTGGTGCGACGAGCTCGCGCGTTCGCTGCGCGAGCACGGCGTTGCGGTCGTGAGCCCAACGATCGTCGCTCGCACCGGCTGGACGACCGACGAGCTGTCGGAGGCAATCGACGCCGCGCGACCGACCGGCCCATTCGCGCTGGTGACGCTGCTCATCGGCGTGAACGATCAGTATCGCGGGCGCGCGGTGAGCGAGTTCCGCCGGCGGTTCGCACAACTGTTGGCCCGCGCCGTCGCATTCGCGGACGACCACGCTGAGCGAGTGCTCGTATTGTCGATTCCCGATTGGGGAGTGACGCCGTTCGCCGCGGGCCGCGATCGATGGGCGATCGCAGGGGAGATCGACGCGTTCAACAAGGCGGTGCGCGACGAGACAGCAAAAACAGCGGCGCACTTCGTCGACATCACGCCGCTCTCGCGCAGCGCGGAGGCAAAAACGCAAATCGTTGCCGACGGACTGCATCCGTCGGCAACGATGTACGCCGAATGGGCTCGACTCGCCCTACCGGCGGCGCTCGGCGCGCTCTGAACTACTGCCCGCGCCGGGCGGGGCATCCCTCGACGGCGATGCGACCGGATGCCGGCGGACGGCGGCCGTCGTACCAATGCGGTACTGGTCCGTTCGCCAGCAAGTCGACCGCCGCGACGGCGGCGCGAATCACGGCGGTCATGTGCGGAATGTTCGCGAGATTCATGTCGTCGTCGGCGCGGTGATAGTCCGCATGGAGATCGAACGTCGACAAGGTGTGCGCGGGAATTCCGGCGCGCGCGAATGCAATGTTGTCGCTGCGTTCGAAAAAGCCTTCGCACAGCCGCTTGTCGGCCACGATCGGCAGGCCGGCGATGGCGAACATGTCGCCCATCGACGAACGATCATAGCCCGTGAGCCATGCGCGTCCGGGACCGCCGGCGAGCGAATCCGGGCGATCGATCATCTCGATCTCGAGGTTCGCCGTCATGTGATCGAGCGGCACGGCTGGATGCGCGATGTACCAACGCGTTCCGATCAGTCCCACTTCTTCGCCGGTCGTCGCAACGAACACGATCGTGCGGTGTGGCTTCGGTGCGGCGGCCATCGCTTTCGCGATCTGCATCACCGCCACGCTGCCCGACCCATCGTCATCGGCACCATTGCAGATCGAATCAGCGCCGCGTGCGCGACAGGTACCGAGTCCCACTTTGCCGAGGTGATCGTAGTGTGCGTCGACGACGACGGCGCTGTCCGACAACTCGCCGGGAAGAATTCCAACGACGTTCACGGCGAGGCCGCGTCGCGCGACTGGTACCGTGTCGAGCGCAGCGAAACTGTCGAGCGATCGCGGCACCGAATTGTTGCCGAGTGAAACGGGCACGCGCTGGAAGTAGCCGCTGTCACCCGCAGGTCGCAGACCGGCGGCCTTCATTTGTTCGGCGATGTAGCGCGCCGCGCGCGCGCCACCAGGCGAAGCAGTGAACCGGCCTTCCATAGAATCTGCAGCGAGTACCGAGAGCTCGGTCCGAACGTTGGCCTCTGTGACGTTCTGTGCCGCTGTCCGGGCCACAGCAACAGGGGATAGCGGCGCGGCGGCTGTGGATGCCGCCGGCTGCGCGCAGCCGGCCACGGCCACAGCGGCAAGACTAGAGAGAATTCGAATTGGCTTCATGAGATGGAGAGGGAGCGGCGTCCAATGCGTGCGAGTCGTTACCTATGAACATGGGGCGGAGAACGGTCTTGCGGCAACGCGCTCCGACCACATCTTCTCAGAATACCTTTTTTCCGGACTTCACCATGCGCCGAGCTTGTCTCTTGCTTCTCGTCTGCGGATGTGCAACTGCCAATCCGCAGGCTCAGATCACGACGTCACAGCCCACGATCGCAGCAGGACTTGATCCGTCTTGTCCATCCATCGGCTGCGCAGGTAGTGGTGCGTCTACGATCATGGGTGACGCTGCGATCTCGGTAGGCAACGACATCGCGGCCCCGCCGGCGACCGTCTGGCTCGCCGTCAAAAAGGCATATCTCGACCTGGAGATTCCGGTCACGCTGGAAGATCCCGCCCACCACCTGATCGGCAATAAGAATTTTTATAAAAGCCGCAAGCTCGCCGGCCAGGCGATGACGCAGTTCGTCGATTGCGGCAACGACATGACTGGGCCGAAGGCGTCAACTTATCGCATCTACATTTCGTCAGTCACGACCGTTGCTGCAAACACAAAGGGCGGATCAAACGTGCAGACGCTGTTCGTCGCCTCGGGACAAAATATGGCCGGCGAGAGCTCGGACCGAATCGCATGCGGGGGCACGGGGCGGTTCGAAGCGTTGTTCCTGAAGAAAATCGCGGACGAAATCGGGAAATAAGATTTCGGCCAGGCGAACCGTCGCTCTTGCGGCATCGCGCGGCGGCTTCATCTTTTATGTATACATTTCCTGGGTGGAACCAATGCGTCGTGCGTTGCTATTGCTCTTGTTGTGTGGGTGTGCGAGCGCCGGCAGTACTTCGACGGACGCCGTGACCGCCGCGCAACCCGTGATCGCTTCAGACGATCACAGCACCATTCTCGGCGACGCGCCAACGTCCACGGCCGCCGACATCGCAGCGCCGCCGCTGACCGTATGGGCCGCGGTGAAGAAAGTGTATGCGGACATGAGTATTCCTGTGACGTTGGAGAACACGGCCGGCCATCAGTTGGGCAACCGCAATTTCTACAAGACACACTCGATCGCCGGTCAGTCGATGACGGACTTCGTCGACTGCGGATCGGGAATGACTGGCCCGAACGCATCGTCGTGGCGGATCTACATCTCGTCGATCACCGTCGTACAGCCGAACAGCAAGGGCGGTACGAACATTCAAACGGTGTTCGTTCCGACCGGTCAGGACATCAGTGGCACGAGCTCGGATCGCATTCCCTGCGCAACGACGGGCAGGTTCGAAGCGTTGTTCCTCCGGAAAGTCCAAGCGGCGGTAGGCAACTAACGCGCGGCAAGGCGCAGCTCTGGTCCGCGTAGCGGATCAGAGCTCGAGTCTCAGGAACTCGAGGTCGACGCCTTCGCGGAAGAAATCAGGCACTCGCGCTTCTTCACGAAATCCATATTCTCGGAGAAGCGCGAGAATCGATCCGAGCGCGGGATCATCGGGCATCTCGGCGAGCATGAAGCGGGCGCCCGACTGGCGTGATTGGTCGGCGGCGGCGCGCATCAAGCGAGTGCCGACGTCATCCACTTCGACGCCTGGTGCAAGTACCGCGGTGTGAACGCGCGCGGCACCCACCGTCCCGGCCACCGCCCCGTACAGAACGAGCCCCGCCACCGTCCCATCGCGCGCGATCACCAACGCGCGATGCTCGGCATCATTGCCACGCTCGGCGAGCGCGAGCACTTCCAGTGCGCGGTCGATGTACGGGGTGACACCGAGCGCGCCCATCAACAGCGTGCGCGTACTCTGTGCATCTTCGGGCAGCAGCGGCCGCGGATCGCGATCGAAGTAGCCCGACACGTGAGTGTTTGCTTAAAAGTGAATGGCGCGACCGAGCACCGCGAGCGCCGCTTCCTTCGTCGATTCCGACAGCGTCGGATGCGCGTGCACCGTGATGCCAATGTCCTCAGCGGAACCGCGATACTCGAATGCCAGCACGACTTCGGCGATCAACTCCGACACGTTCGGTCCAATGAGATGAGCACCGAGTAGCTCGTCGGTCTTGGCGTCGGCGACGAATTTCACGAAGCCGGTCGTATCGCCCATCGAGCGCGCGCGTCCGTTGGCCGAATACGGAAATTTGCCGACGCGATATTCGCGGCCGCTGTCCTTCACCTGCTTTTCCGTGAGGCCAACCACTGCGATCTCCGGCCACGTGTACACCACGCCGGGAATCGACTTGTAGTGCATGTGCACCGGATGTCCCGCGATCACTTCGGCCGCGACGATGCCTTCTTCCTCGGCCTTGTGCGCGAGCATTGGGCCCGGCACGCAATCGCCGATCGCGTAGACGTTCGGCAGGTTGGTGCGCATCTGATCGTCGACGAGAATTTCGCCGCGCTTGCCGACGTTGAGGCCGAGTGCCTTGACGTCGATACCTGCAGTCGCAGGACGGCGGCCGACGGACACGAGGACGCAATCGCCCTCGATGCGCTCCGACTTTCCATCGTGCTCGACTTCGATGAACACGCCCGAGTCGGTGCGACCACCGTTCGTCACGCGCGTGTTGGTGCGAATGTCGAGGCCCTGTTTCTTGAACGTCTTGTCCGCTTCCTTCACGAGCTCGTCGTCCATGCCCGGCAGAATGGCGGGCAGCAGCTCGATCACCGTGACCTTGGCGCCGAGTCGTTTCCAGACGGAGCCGAGCTCGAGTCCGATGACGCCGCCGCCGATGACGATGAGGTGCTTCGGGACCTGCGGAATTTTGAGCGCGCCGGTGTTCGACAGAACGCGATCTTCGTCGAATTTCAGGAACGGGAGCTCGATGGGTACAGAGCCGGTCGCAATGATGACGTGCTTGGCTTGGTAGGTCGCGATCTTCCCAGCGTCGGTGCTCACCTCGACCACATTGCCGGGCAGCAACGTTCCGCGCCCTTTGGCCCACGTGATCTTGTTCTTCCGGAACAGGAACTCGATGCCCTTGGTATTCTGCCCCACCACGTCGTCTTTCCGCTTGAGCATCGTCGGCAGATCGAGCTCGAGGCCGCCCACTTTGATGCCGTGAGCCGCCGCCGCGTGGCTGAGGAAATCGAAGTGTTCCGATGACGACAGCAGCGCTTTGGACGGAATGCACCCGACGTTGACGCACGTGCCGCCGAGCGTTTTGTCCATCTCAACGCAGACTGTGTTGAAGCCGAGCTGTGCCGCGCGGATCGCGGCGACGTAACCGCCCGGGCCGCCGCCAATGATGACGACGTCAGCAGGAGTCGGAGTGGTGTTTGGCGAGCTGTTCGAGGCGGAGGTAGCCATGACAAAATGAGGGTTCAGCGTTCGTATTGAAGTCTAATGGGTCTGACTACGGCGAAGGATCGCCTTCCAGGGGAAAGCGATCCTTCTGTGTGTCCGAAAACGATTGGGCCGACTTGACTTAGTCGACGAGCATCGAGCCGGGGTCTTCCATCAGTTCCTTGACGCGAACGAGGAAGAGAACCGCCTGTTGTCCGTCGATGATCCGATGGTCGTACGACAGCGCGATGTACATCATCGGCCGGATCTCGACCTTGCCGTTGACGGCAATTGGACGGTCCTGCGTCTTGTGCAGGCCGAGAATGCCAACCTGCGGGAAGTTGATGATCGGCGTGGAGACGAGCGAACCGAAGACGCCGCCGTTCGTGATGGTGAACGTGCCGCCGGTGAGATCGTCCATCGTGAGCTTGCCGTCGCGCGCGCGCTTGGCAACCGCGTTCATCTCGCGCGACACGTCGAGCATGCCCTTCTGATCGGCGTCCTTGAGGTTCGGGACGACGAGGCCGGCGTCGGACGCGACGGCGATGCCCATGTTCACATAATTCTTATAGACGATCGTATCGCCGTCGATCTGCGCATTGACCGTGGGATACGACTTGAGCGCCATGCAGGCCGCTTTGATGAAGAACGGCATGAACGACAGCTTGACGCCGTGCTGCTTCTCGATGCGCTCCTTGAGACGCTCGCGAAGGGCGATGACGGCCGTCATGTCGATTTCATTGAACGTCGTCAGGTGCGCCGTGGCATGCTGCGACTCGAGCAGATGTTCGGCGATGCGCTTGCGGCGCGTCGTCATCTTCTCGCGTGTCTCACGACCCTGTGGCGCGGCGGCCTTGGCAGCGGCTAGCGCGGCACCTTGGGCTGCGGCCTGCTCCGGCGGCTGCGGACTCGCCGCTCGCACGAACTCGGGCTTCGCCGGCTGCACGACGTCGACTTTGGGCTGTGACGAACCAGCTTCGATCACGTCGGGCTTGCTCACCACTCCGCCCCGTCCGGTGCCAGCGACTTTCGAGAGGTCGACGCCTATCTCATTCGCGACGCGTTGCGCAGCGGGCGAGGCTCGAACGTCGCCGGACTGCTTCGCCGCTTCGGGCTGTGGTTTCGCCGGCTCGGCTTTCGGGGCAGCAGCCGCAGGTTGGGGCGCGGCAGGAGCCGCGGTCGCACCGGCGCCGCTTTCGTCGATTTCAGCCAGCACATCGTCGACCTTCACGATGTCGCCTTCGGCGTGCGCGCGCTTGGTGAGCACGCCCGGCGTCATGGCGGGAACTTCGACGGTGATTTTATCGGTTTCGAGCTCGACGAGCGTGTCCCCGACGGCGACCTGATCGCCTTCCTTCTTGTTCCAGCGCGACACGGTCGCTTCGACGATCGATTCACCGAGCGGCGGAACTTTGATGACAGTCATTCGACAGAACGTCAGAACGGTTAAGTTGGGATTGGCTGGCCTGAATATAACGGCGACTCCTCGTGCAAGCACTTACGATCTCCAGTCACGGCGGCCTCGATCGAATCGAGTTCCGCGACGATTTGCCGACGCCGGAGCTGCGTCGGCCAACCGATGTGCGCATTCGCGTGCGCGCCGCGGCGCTCAACCATCTCGATTTGTTCGCCGTGGGCGGACTGCCCGGCATGACCATTACGCCGCCGTGGATACTCGGCGCCGACGCATGCGGCGTCGTTGACGCGGTGGGTCAGGCAGCGACCGGCGTCAATGTCGGCGACTACGTCGTGGTCAATCCGGGTCTCAGCGACCGCACGTGCGATTACTGCAGGGACGGCGAGCAGCCGCTCTGCCCACGATACGGCATCCTGGGCGAGCATTTTCCTGGGACGATGGCGGAGTACATCGTCGTGCCGGCGCCCAACGTCCGATCGATTCCGGAATCAATCGGACCCGAGCAGGCCGCGGCGTTCACGCTCGCCACACTCACCGCGTGGCGAATGATGGTGAGCCGCGCGCACGTGAAGGCAGGCGAGAACGTGTTGATCTGGGGAATCGGCGGCGGTGTCGCGATCGCTGCGCTGCAGATTTGCAAACAGCTCGGCGCCCGCGTGTGGGTCGTTTCCGGCAGCGACGACAAGCTGCAGCGAGCCGCAGCCCTCGGCGCCGACGAGGTGCTGAACCGCAACGAGGTCGACGTCGCCCGCGTCGTGCGCGAACGGACAAGCAAGCGTGGCGTAGACGTGGTGCTCGACAACGTCGGCAAAGCAACGTGGGAGCAGTCGCTCCGCGCGCTTGGCAAACGTGGCCGCCTGGTGACGTGTGGTGCGACGTCTGGCCCGATCGTCGAGACCGACGTGCGCAAGCTGTTCTGGAATCAGTGGTCCATCATGGGCTCGACAATGGGCAACGACGCCGAGTTCGACGCGATCGTGGGCGAGCTGCGGAACGGAGCATTGCTGCCGCCTGTCGACAGCGTATTTCCGCTGCGTGAGGGTCGAGCCGCGTTCGAACGTCTTGCCGCCGCCGAGCAGTTCGGCAAAGTGGTGATCAGTATTTCATGATGGTTCCATGACCGACGAGGCGCACGCGCGGTTCGAGCCCGAGGAAGAACGAACGATTCGCGACGCGTACTCGCGCGGCGAGTCGCCAAAGTGTCCGCGCGACGAGGCGACGATGACGGTGCGGAGCATTGGCGGCGGGTCGTTCGGGCTCGGCTACGCGAGAAAGCGTGAGTGGCTCATTTGTCCGTCGTGCAAACGCAGCGTGATCTTCGACGTCAAGCGCGGAACGCGAAACTGACGGTCATGTTTGTCCCGCTCTCGCCTCGGCGAGTGCGTTGTGATGCGCTGCGGTCTTCGCCTCGACGATCTCTTTCACGCGATCGTACACCCCGGCTCGTTTCATCTCGTCGACCGGCAGATACACGCGCGGCACGCGCCACGCCTGCACGAGCAGGTAGCCGTCGCTCTCGAAGCCGTTGATCAGGCGATTCCACGTCGTTTCGGCCAAGAAGTCATCGCCGCGCATCGAGTAGCCGGCCTCACTCACTCGAATCGAGACGCGCTCCCGCGGCTCGATCACCGGCGCGAGCCGCCGGCGTCTGGCGAGGCTCCGCTCGCGCATCGTCCATAGAAACGTCGTCGCGACGATCACGCCGACGCCGAGGGCGATGGTGTAGCGCCAGATCAGGCAGAGCGCGCCAAAGATGGCAAACGCGATGAAAAGCTGGTCCTCGACACCCCGATGCTTTGACCGGCCAGCGACCTTTGGTTCGGGCAGGCCGCCTGCGGTGTCATAGGACGTCTCGAAGCGGAATGCCTCGCCTTCCGAAACCGCCGTCATGACTCCTCCCGTGCTCGCCGTGGCGTAGCTGGCAACTCAAGATAGATTCAATCGCTAATGCAACAACCCGACACCGTCGCCAACTTCTCCGACCGCCTGCAGGTCAGTATGGCCCAGGTCTTCGGACAAACGCTGCCAGCGCTGCTCGGCGCGTTGGTGATTCTCTTCGCGGGCTATTTGCTCGCCAAGGTCTTGGAGAAGCTCACCGAGCGCGGGCTCCGGAAGATTCGACTGAATCATCTTCTGGAACGCGGCGGCGTGACGCAAGCGGTCGAGCGGTCGGGCACGCACGTGAACCCCACGCGCGTGCTGGCGAATCTCGTGTTCTGGCTCGTGATGTTCACGGTGATTTTGCTGGCCGCGAACGCGCTTGGGCTGGATTCGCTGGCGAACGTCGTCTCGACGTTGGTGAGCTACATCCCGAGCGTGATCGCGGCCATCGTGATCATTCTCGTCGGCATCGTGCTCGGCGGCTTCGTAGGCGGGTTGATCGCGGCGTCGGCGGGCGGCGTCCACGGTGGACGCGCGCTGGCGCGTATCGGGCGGGGTGGCGTGCTCCTGCTCGCGATCTTCATGGCGCTGCAGGAACTGGGCATCGCCACCGACATCGTCACGACGGCGTTCGCGATTCTCTTTGGCGCAATCGCGCTGGCACTCGCGCTGTCGTTCGGGTTGGGAAATCGCGAGCTCGCCGGCGAAATCACCCGCGAATGGTACGTGCGCTACCAGCGCGAAAAAGCCGAAGCGCTGGCGCGAGAACAGCAGGAAGAAGCGATGGCGGAGGCGGAGCTCAACGCCGAAGAGGAACAGGCACAGCGTCGCGATCAGTCGCGTCGCGAGCCGCCAAAGCCGCCGGAACCCCATCTCGATTGAGCGGATTTTGGCGGAGAATTCGTGCGGTGGGGGCGTCCAATTCGGGCGCCCTTTTTCACATGTGGCAGACTCAAAAATGTGATCAATGGAAGTTGTTGTGTTTCAAACACTTGCGTAGCCTCAGAAGGATTGCCTTTCGCCCTGTTTTCGGGTACATTTACGATGCTCGGGAAACCTCCCGATTTGGTCCAATTTCGCGGTGTCGTTTTCCCGCTTCTGACCGCCGACTGCTGACTGCCGACAGCTGAACATGACTGCTCCATTCAATCGCGAACGCATTCTTCCGCGCCTGATCGACGACGAGATCAAAGAGTCGTTCATCAATTATTCGATGAGCGTCATCGTATCTCGCGCGTTGCCCGATGTGCGCGACGGCCTCAAGCCCGTGCATCGTCGCGTGCTGTACGCCATGAACGAGCTCGGACTCGTGCCGGGGCGCCCGTTCAAGAAGTGCGCAACGGTCGTCGGCGAAGTGCTCGGCAAGTATCACCCGCACGGCGATTCATCGGTCTACGATGCGCTCGTGCGCATGGTGCAGGAGTTCTCGCTTCGCTATCCGCTCATCGACGGCCAGGGCAACTTCGGCTCAGTCGAAGGCGACGGCGCGGCTGCATATCGCTACACCGAATCGCGGTTGATGCCGATCTCGGTCGAGATGCTGGCCGACATCGACAAGAACACCGTCGACTACATCCCCAACTTCGACGATCAGCTCGAAGAGCCGTCGGTGCTTCCGTCGGGCGTGCCGAATCTTCTGGTGAACGGCTCGTCGGGTATCGCGGTCGGTATGGCGACGAACATCCCGCCGCACAACATGAGCGAGATCGTGTCGGCGCTCATCCACATGGTCGACAACCCAGAAGCAACGATCTCGGATCTTCGCAAGATCGTGAAAGGTCCCGACTTCCCGACGGGCGGCTACATCTACGGCCGCGCGGGCATCAAGGACTATCAGGAGACGGGGCGCGGTCGCATCGTGATGCGCGCGCGCGCCGTGATCGAAGAGAAGGAGTCGTCGAACAAGTCGCAGATCGTGATCACGGAGATTCCGTATCAGGTCAACAGCGCGAAGCTCATCGAGAACATCGCTGACCTCGTTCGCGACAAGAAGCTGGAAGGCATCTCCGATCTGCGCAACGAATCCGACCGCGACGGCATGCGCATCGTGGTGGAGCTCAAGCGCGACGCCATTCCGCGCGTGGTGCTCAATCAGCTCTACAAGCACACCGCGATGCAGTCGACGTTCGGCGTCATCATGCTCGCGCTCGTGCCCGATGCGCGCACGGGCAGCTTGGTGCCGAAGGTGATGGGCCTCCAGGAAATTCTCCATCACTACATCGAGCACCGGCACGTCGTCATCGTTCGACGCACGCAGTTCGATCTCGACAAGGCGCTCGAGCGCGAGCACATCCTGGAAGGTCTCAAGATCGCCGTCGACAACATCGACGAAGTGATCAAGGTCATCCGCGCCGCCGAAGACACGCCGTCGGCAAGCGCGCAGTTGCAGACGCGGTTCAAGCTCTCGGAGCGGCAGGCCGAGGCGATTCTCAACATGCGTCTCGCGAAGCTGACCGGCCTCGAGATCGAAAAGCTCGAAGAGGAGCTCGCCGAGGTGCAGGCGTTCGTAAAGGCGTGCCGCGAGTTGCTGGCGTCGAAGGACCTTCGTATGAAAGTGCTCAAGGACGAGCTGCTCGAGGTCAACAAGAAGTTCGGCGACGAGCGGCGCACGGAAATTCTGAGCGACGACGGCGACTTCACGATCGAGGACCTGATCGCCGAGGAGGAGATGGTCGTCACCATCTCACACTCCGGCTATATCAAGCGCACCTCGGCCTCAACCTACAAAAAGCAGCGGCGCGGCGGACGCGGGAACAACGGTGCGACGCTCAAAGATGAGGATTTCGTCGAACATCTGTTCGTCGCGTCGACGCACGACTACGTGCTCGTCTTCACCGACGACGGCCGGTGCTTCTGGCTCAAGGTCCACGAGATCCCGCAGGCGGGACGCGCGGCCAAGGGCAAGCCGATCGTCAACATGATCAACGTGTCGCCCGACACCTGCGTGTCGGCGATCGTGACCGTGCGCACGTTCCCGGACGATCAGTTCCTCCTCTTCTCGACGAAGAAGGGCACGGTCAAGAAGACGGCGTTGTCGCAGTACTCGAACGTACGCGCCACGGGCATCAAGGCGATCAAAGTCGAAGAGGGCGACGAGCTGATGGACGTGCAAGTGACCACCGGCACGAACGACATCGTGCTCGCCACGCGCCACGGTCTGTCGATCCGCTTCCACGAGCAGGACGTGCGCGAGATGGGCCGCGACACCACGGGCGTCAAAGGCATCGAGCTCGGGCCGCGCGATGAAGTCATCGGCATGGTCGTCATCAAGCGCGAGGCCAACCTGCTCGTCGTCACGGAGAAGGGCATGGGTAAATGCTCGCCCATCGATGAGTACCGCGTGCAGAAGCGCGGCGGAAAGGGCATCATCACCGTCCACCGCACAGACAAAACCGGCGATGCGGTGTCGATCAAGGAAGTCCTGCCAGACGATGAGTTGATGCTGATCACCAAGCAGGGCATTGCGATCCGGATGCCGGTCAAGGGCATTCGTGTGGCGGGCCGCAATACACAGGGTGTAAAGCTGGTCAACCTCGAATCGCACGACTTGGTCATGGACGTCGCGCGCGTCGTGCCAGAAGACGAGGCGGAAGGCGACGGATCGGACGTTTCCGACGGCGCCGACTCCGCGGACGCAGTCGAGGCGGGCGGCGACGACGAGTAGCTGCGGAATAGCTGAGGAGCAGCTAATAAACAGATTGGATGCAAAGGGTCGGCGCTGATGCGCCGGCCCTTTTGCACATGCTGTAACAAAATATTCCTGTTAAGACCTGTTACTAAATCTTTCCACCTTTCGCGAATACATATAGCTTAGGACCTCTCTCATATCCGCCGATGTCCTCCCCAGCCCGTGTCGTGCGCGAAGAGCAGCTGACGACAACCTTTACGCCGTCGGCGACGAAGATCACGCAAGAGCTGCCGCTCATCTCCTCCGAGCTCGGCGAGGCGTTGCTCGTGGAACGCGGGAACTTGCGTTGCGAGGTCCTCCTCTGGCAGCGGTGGGTGCGTTATCTCGCGCTGGGCGCGATGGTGCTGTTCACACTCGTGTTCAGCACGACCATGCAGGATGCGCTCTGGCCGCTGGGGTTGATCGCCGCGGGCTACGTCGGCGTCGTGCTGTCGACCTCCTGGATTCTCGAGCACAAACGGTCGCGCGCCGTTCAGAGTTGGTTCCCATCGTTACTCCTCACGGCGGACATCGCCGCGCTGGCGGGATTCTGCTACCTCACGAGCGAGCCGGAGCAACTCTACCGCATCCTGCTGCTCGGATTCCTGTCCATGCAGCTCGGCGTGTTCTACTTCGGCCGGCGGCATGGATGGCTCGCGGCATCGCTCACGATGATCGCATATCTGGTCTTCGTGCTCGGCGTGCCCCCATTCATTCCCGGGCCGGCGCCCGCGGGGCACGCCGTGGCGTTCAACGTCGTGCTCTACGCCATCATCAGCACGGTGCTCATCTATACGTTCGGCAGCTTCCGCGAGCGGATGGATGCGCTGCGGATCTACTGCAAAGTCGTGGAGCATGGTGAAGTGCCGACCATGACACAGGTCGGCGCCGACCGCTGGCCCGACGAGCTGACCTTGCTCGCGCGCAGCTTCCAGTCCATGCACGTGCGTCTCGCCGAACAGGTCGGCAGCGATCCACTCACCGGCTGCATGAATCGCCGCTCGCTCGAATCGCGGTTGCGCATCGATCTGCGGCAGGCGCGCCGGCGGAACACTACCGTTGCGGTGACTGCGATCGATCTCGATCACTTCAAGGAGATCAACGATTCTCGCGGCCATCCAGTAGGCGACATCGTGCTGCAACAGCTCGCCGGCATCATGAAACAGACGGCGCGCGACACCGATGCGGTGGCGCGGTTTGGCGGCGATGAATTCGTTATCATTTTACCGGATACCGGCTGGCAAGGTGCGCTCACATTCGCCGAGCGCCTGCGCCGGCGCGTCGACGACTTCACCTTTGGACCTCCTGGAACTCCGATGAGCACCACGATTTCCGTAGGCGTCGCACTCGCTCGCGGCGCCGATCCCATCTCCGCGGACATGCTGCTCAAGGAAGCAGACGCCGCGTTGTACAAGGCCAAGGCCGCCGGACGGAATCGGGTTTTTTCGTGAGTGCTACTGAAACCGAGTTGTCGCTCGTCGGCATCGCAGATCTCGAGGCGGCGCAGCGCGTGCTCGCGACCGTCGCCGTGCGCACGCCGTTGCTGCCATTCGATGCGCTGTCCGAGCACATCGGCCATCCGGTGTATATCAAGCCGGAGATGTTGCAGCGCGGCGGCGCGTTCAAGTTTCGCGGCGCGTACAATTTTCTGTCGCGCATGCGGCCCGAAGACAGGGCGCGCGGAGTCATCGCGCCCTCGTCGGGGAATCACGCACAGGCAGTCGCGCTTGCGGCAAAGCTCTTTGGCGTCAAAGCAGTGGTAGTGATGCCGACCACGGTGACTGCAGCAAAGCGTGGCGGCGCCGAGCGGTTGGGCGCGCGCGTGGAGTTGGCTGGTACAACGACCGCCGATCGGATGGAGCGGGCCGAGGAGCTCGTGCGCGAAGAAGGGTTCTCCATGGTGCCGCCGTACGATCATCCATGGATCATCGCCGGCCAGGGTACCGTCGGCCTCGAGATCGCGGACGATTTGCCCGACGTCGAATCCGTGCTCGTTCCTGTAGGTGGTGGCGGCTTCAGCGCCGGTGTATCGTCGGCGATCAAGGCGCGTTTGCCGAACGCGCGCGTGATTGGCGTCGAACCCACCGGCGCGCCGAAGCTCAGCTCCGCTCGTGCCGCTGGGAAGCCGGTGAAGATTCCAAAATCCGGCGGTCTCGCCGACGGATTGCTCGCTGTCGAGGTGGGCACGCTCACCTTTGCGCACCATCAGAAGTATGTCGACGACGTTGCACTCGTCGATGACGCGGCGCTTTCACGCGCCATGCGTCTCCTGCTCGACCGCATGAAGCTCGTCGTAGAGCCCAGCGGCGCCATCACCGTCGCCGCGCTGCTGGAAGGGAAGGTCAAGCCGCGCGGCCCGACGGTCGCAGTATTGAGTGGCGGCAACATCGAGTGGGATGGACTTCGTGGCCTCTTCGACGGGTGAATCGGGCCACGTCATAGTCGCCGAGCCGCATCCGGTCGTTTCGGGCGCGCTCTCGTGGCTGTTGCGCGAGCAAGGCTACGCGGTCACCGCGGTCGCCGACCGCGCCGAATTGTTCGCGGCCATGGGCCGCAGACCGCCCGATCTCATTCTCATCGACGGCGACGTCGTCGAGCGTGATGCCGCGATCCTCGGCCAACTGCGCGCCGACGATCGCTGGTTCGACGTTCGCGTGATCGTCACAGCGCCATGGGCCGCGGTGGAAGAAGGCGGCGCGGCGCTGCCGTGGGGCGCCGACGACTGCGTGAGCAAACCCTACCGCGTGCCCGAGCTGTTGGGTCGCGTTCGCACGCAGCTTCGCGCGAACGGTCAGTTGCAGGCGGCGCGTGCCGCACTTCGCGAGACGACCGCGGAGCTCGAGCGGGTGCGCGGCGATGCGGTGAGCAACCGCAGGCTGATCGACATCCTGCACGAGGTGACCGGCGAGCTGTCGGCGACCGAGATTTATCGCATTCTGGCGCGCCGCGTCGCGCGCGCATTAGAGATCTCTCATTGCTCGGTGGTGCTGGCCCGGCCGGGTGACATTGTGGGCATCGTCGCCGCGGCCGTCGAGGACGCGTCGATTCAGGACGTCGAGATCCAACTCGACCACTATCCGGAAATCAGCACAGCGCTCGAATCGTCCCAGCCCGTGCTGGTGGAAGATGCTCGCATGCACCCGCTCTTTGCCGGGATGCGCGCGCTGTGGGCTGCGGAAGGTCGCGCCGTGGCGATTCGCTCGGTGGCCACCGTGCCATTCTCGATCGACCGGTGGCGCTCCGGCGTGCTCTTTCTGCGCACCGATCGCAGCGAGCGCAGTCTGACGAATGACGATGTGGACTTCGCGGACGTGGTCATTCGCGCGGCGGTGGCGGCGATTCGTCGCGCGCAGGCGCTCGAGACGACGCGGGCCGACAACCGTCGGCTCGAGGCGCTGGCGACGACCGATCCACTCACGCGCGTGTTGAATCGCCGCGCGCTGCTCGATCGGCTCACGGCGGAAGTCGATCGCGCGCGGCGATTCGGGTCGTCGCTGTCGCTGCTGCTGCTCGACGTCGATCACTTCAAGCAGATCAACGACACGGCGGGCCATCTCGCCGGCGACAGCGTGCTGCGCCAGCTCGGCGCGCTGCTCGAGGATGCCGTGCGCAAGGTCGACGTCGTTGCGCGGTATGGCGGCGAGGAGTTCGTGGCCATTCTGCCGGAGACGGCGAGCGAAGGCGGCGTGATCTTC
Source organism: Gemmatimonadaceae bacterium (assembly GCA_036499625.1). Taxonomy (GTDB): domain Bacteria; phylum Gemmatimonadota; class Gemmatimonadetes; order Gemmatimonadales; family Gemmatimonadaceae; genus JAQBQB01. Next base: position 66,490 of record DASYDJ010000031.1, on the reverse strand, counting down.
GCGGAACGCCTGCGCGAGCGCATTGCCGAGCAGAATTTCGACGTCGGCGTGGCGGAGCCCGTGCATTTGACGGTGAGCATCGGAATCGCCACTTTCCCTCATCCTCGCGTCGCGTCAACCGAGGATCTCTTTGCCCGAGCCGATGAAGCGTTGTATCGCGCAAAATCGGACGGACGCAACCAAGTGCGCATCTGATGAACCGTTGCCCGGCTTGCGGCACGACCTACCCGGACGAAGCGCGCTTTTGTACGCGCGACGGCACGCGGTTGCTCACGCCAGCGGGCAATGCGGCCGCAACGCCGCCGATTGGATCGCCAGTGGTGCCGCCACCGGGCGCCGCGGCGGGCGCCAAGATACCTCCGGCGCGTCCGACCGATACACCCGCCCGCGGCACGTCGGCGCCGCCGCTCACGCATTTCAATCTCATCGGCAAGACGCTGCAGGGCCGCTACGAGATCGAGAAGAAGATCGGCGAAGGCGGGATGTCGTTCGTCTATCTCGCCAACGATGTCGCGACGCGCGAGAAGTACGCGATCAAAGTGCTATCATCGGCGCTGTCGCACGACGAAAACGCGATGGCGCGTCTGCGTCGCGAAGCAAGCCTCGGCATGCGGCTCGCTCATCCAAACGTGTGCCACATCATTCGACTCGGCGAAACCGAAGACGGACTGGTGTACGTGGTGATGCCGTTCGTCCAAGGTGAAATTCTCTCCGATCGCACGAATCGGCGCGGCTTCATTCCGCTCAACGAGACAGCCCGGCTCGTGCGCGATATGGCCGCGGGACTTGCGGTGGCGCACGGGCTCAAGATCGTGCATCGCGATCTCAAGCCCGAGAACGTGATGGTGTGCAAGCGACCCGACGGCGCCGACTACGCGGTGGTCATGGATTTCGGACTCGCGAAAGAACGGCGAGCCGGTGCCGAGTTGCAGAAGCTGACGGCGACAGGGATCATCCTGGGCACACCCGAGTTCATGAGCCCGGAGCAGCTCCGGGGAAAGCCCCTCGATGCGCGCACCGACATCTATTCGCTGGCGCTGATGACGTACGAGATGCTCACGGGCAAGCTGCCGTTCCAAGGTCGCACGCAGCAGGAACTGATGATCGCGCGCCTTCGCAGCGACCCCACCCCGCTCAGGCAGGCGCGGCCGGATCTCAATTTCCCCGAGACCGTTGAACAGGTGCTCGCCAAGGCGATGCAGCGGAACGCCGACGACCGCTACCAAACCACGCGCGAGTTCGCTGACGCGTTCGTCGCCGCCGCGGATTTTCGCGGCACTCCCGCCGCCGGTGCGAAAGCCGTAAGCGACAGCGGACTCCTCGGAAAACTTTTTGGCCGTTGATGTGATGCGATTTCTGTCAAAGTGTGCCGGCGCCCTCGCCGTCTGTGTCGCGAGTGCGCGCATGGCGCACGCGCAAAGCATTCGTCCGTATCGTCCCGCGTTCGATGTGCAGGACTATGCGCTCACGATCGACTTGCCGGATACCGGCTCGACGATTCACGTGAACGACGTGATCACCGTGGAGCGTCCCGGCAAAGCCGACTCGCTCGTGCTGGACCTGCTCGATCTGCACGTCAACTCGGTGAGCGTCGACGACCACACGGTGCACTTCGTCCAGACGCCGACGACTGTCGACATCCCGCTGCCCAAGAAAGGCGGCAAACATCCGACCTATCGGGTCGCCGTCGATTACGGCGGTGCGGTGACGGACGGCTTGATCGTGCGCACAGATACCGCCGGCCGATGGACGTACTTCGGCGACAATTGGCCGAATCGCGCTCGGCATTGGATCGCGAGCATCGATCATCCGAGCGATAAAGCAACCGTGACCTGGCGTGTGCGCGCGCCGGAGGGACGCACCGTAGTCGCAAACGGAAAGCTCCTTACCAAACGCAACGTACGCGACGCCGCAGGCGACCAACGAGTGGAATGGCAGTGGCGCGAGTCGCGCCCGATTTCCGTCTACCTCATGGTGATCGCCGCCGCGCCGCTCGAAGTCTACGATCTCGGCGACACGGCATGCGGACTCGCTGACCGGCAACGCTGTGTGCCGCAGCAGGTGTACACCGCGCCGGAGCAGCATGCGTCGATGCCCGGCGCATTCGCTCGCGCGCCGGAAATCGTACAGTTCTTCGCGAGTCTCGTCGGTCCGTTCCCGTACGAGAAGCTGGCGCATCTTCAGTCGTCGACGCGGTTCGGCGGCATGGAGAACGCGAGCGACATCTTCTACGCGGATCGCGCGTTCCGTCGCGGGACGATGTCCGATGGCCTCATTGCGCACGAGACGTCGCACCAGTGGTTCGGCGACGCTGTTACAGAACGTGAATGGTCCAACCTGTGGTTGTCGGAGGGTTTCGCGACCTACTTCGCGGCGCTGTGGACGCGCGCCGCGCGCGGCGACAGCGCGTTTCGCGTTGACATGTCGCACATTCGCGAGACGGTGTTGGCCGACACGATCGCGGTCACGAAGCGTCCGGTAATCGATACGCTCGAAACCGACTACATGGCACTCCTCAACCGCAACAGCTACGAGAAGGGCGGCTTCGTGTTGCAGATGTTGCGCACGCAAGTTGGCGAGCGCGCCTTTTTCGACGCGCTGCACGAGTACTACATGGCGCATCGGAACTCCACCGCGCTCACGGACGACCTCGAGGCGGCGATGGAGCATCAGTCCAAGCAAAAGCTCGGATGGTTCTTCGATCAGTGGCTGCGCCGACCGGGTTATCCGGAACTCACGGCGAATTGGCGGTACGACGCCGCGGCGCACGAAGTCGTGATCGACTTGACGCAAGGCAATCGCTTCGGTGCGTACCAGTTTCCCGTCACCGTGGCGGTGGTTGATTCCGCCGGCGGCACGCATCGCGCAACCGCGCAGATGACTTCCGTTGCGGGTGAGGGACGTCAACTTCGAATTCCATCGGCGACGGCGCCGGCGAGCGTGATCGTCGACCCGGATGTGGAGCTCCTGGCCGCGATCACGATCCTCGCGCAATGATGCGGTGCTGGTTTGCGGGGATCATTCCCGCAATCGGCTTCGCCAGCCTCCTCGGCGCACAATCCGTCCACGCCGCCGACTCGCTGCTCCAAGCGGGCGAGCTGCAACGCGCTGAAGGGATCTACTACGCCGCAGTACGCGCGCGGCCACACGATCCAATCGCACGCTGGGCGCTGGGGCGGTACCTCGTGTCGCGCGGCGCACCGCGCGTGGGCGCAACGCTCTTCGAGGAATCGCTGAAGTTCGGCGGCGAGCCGTCGATCGTCGGTCCGGATCTCGTCGCCGCTGACCTCACGATCGGCAACTACACCGCGCTGTCGACGCTCCCGTCAGCAACCGCGGCCGAACGAGCGCGAGCGAAATGGATTGCCGCGCGATCGCCGCGGACGATCGCACCAGAATCACTGATCGTTGCGCAGTTCCAACGATCGAATGAATCATCGGTAATCGGCCACATACCGATTCGCGTGAATGGACGCACCATCGATGCTGTGGTGAGCGCGGAAGTTCACGGAATCGTCATCGCCGACACAGTGACCGTGGCGCGCACGCTGCACACGTTCGGTGTGCCGCGCGGCAAAGCGTCTCGCGATCCGGAATTGGCCGCGGCCGATTCGGTCGCAATCGCGCGCTTGACGATGATTGCTGTTCCCGTGCTCATCGACCACATCGATCGGCGGCAAGCCGCCACGATCGGACTCGATGTGCTCGCGCAATTTGCGCCGACCTTCGATCCCGTCGCCGGCAGGCTGGTGTTACGGCCCGGCGGCGTCGTCACAAACGTCGGCGGAGAACGATTCGCGACACTCACCACGCCGACGGATATCAAGATCGCGCGCGCCGGCGGCTGGGCGTCGCTCACTCAATCGTCGATTGCCCGGATGCTGCACGAGCGTCGCTGGACGTTCGACGCACGCCGGGGCGAGCTCGTCGTTACGCCCTGAGCGTCAGTACCTCAGTGGCCGTGACGCTGTAGCTCCACCATCAAGCAGCGATCCTGGATCACGTCGATTCCCGCGCGCGCCAGCCGCTCGGCCGCCTCGTCGTTTCGAATGCCAGCTTGCATCCAGACCGACTTCGGCCGTTTCGCGAGAATGTCATCAACATGCGGCAGCACGGCTTCGCTGCGGCGAAACACGTTCACCATGTCGACGTCACCAGGAACGGCGGCCACGCTCCGGTAGACGAGTTCGCCAAGGATCTCCGTTGCGTCCGGGTAGTAGACCGGAACCGGCACGATCGTAAAGCCGGCGTCCTGTGCATACTGCGGGACGTAGTGCGCCGGCTGTTGCGGATCGATCTTGATGCCGATGACCGCAATGCGTCGCGTTTCGCTGATCACGCGGCCAATTCCGCGGTCATCATCGATCAGATGCTGCCGCCAATCCTCAGTGGCGGCCGGCGAATTTGGGGATGTCGTCATGACGGTTCGACTTGTGCGAGGATCATGCACGCCTGAAGTGACAGGCACGCCCTATCTAAGTTTCGTAGCGAACGACAGAACTACAAGCACTACAAGCACTCGAGGAGAAAGACCGCATGCGGATGCTCGTTCTGGGTGCCGGACTTCAAGGTTGCGCCTGCGCGTACGACCTGCTGCAGAACGCCGACGTCACCGAGGTGCGACTGGCCGACGTGCAGATTGGCCGGTTGCCGGAATTCCTGGCGCCCTATTCCGGCCCTCGTCTCATACCCACCCCACTCGACGTACACGACCACCAAGCCGTACTCGGCGCCATGCGCGGCGCGGATGCGGTCATGAGCGCCGTTCCGTACTACTTCAATTACGACATGGCGCGCCTCGCCGTCGAGGCCGGCGTGAATTTCTGCGATCTTGGCGGCAACACCGAAATCGTGTTCGAGCAGAAGACGCTCGACGCCCAAGCGACGAAGGCGAACGTCAGCGTGATCCCGGATTGCGGCCTCGCGCCGGGCATGGTGAACATCCTCGCTCAGTACGGCATCGAGCAGATGGACACGGTGGACTCGGTGAAGATCTACGTCGGCGGACTGCCGCAGCACCCCGAGCCGCCGCTCAACTACATGCTCGTGTACTCGCTCGAGGGAGCGCTGGACTATTACACGACGCTCTCGTGGGTTCTCCGCGACTGCAAGCGCACGCAGGTGCCCGCGCTGTCGGAGCGTGAAGCGGTTCAGTTTCCAGCGCCCGTGGGCACACTCGAGGGATTCCACACCGCCGGCGGCCTGTCGACGATGGCGTTTCGGTACGAGGGAAAGATCCCGACGATGGAGTACAAAACGCTCCGCTATCCCGGTCACGCCGAGTTGATGGAAGCGGTGCGCTGGATGGGACTGCTCGACAACGAGCCCGTTGACGTGAAAGGCGTGCGAGTAGTGCCGCGCGACTTATTCATCTCGCTCGTGAAACCCAAGCTCACCAAGGCGCACGGGCATGACCTGGTGGCGCTGCGTGTGGTGGCGGCTGGCACGAAAGCGGGCAAGCCGTCGACCAGGACCTTCGAGCTCGTGGATCGCTACGACGAACGCCACGAGATCAGCGCCATGATGCGCACCACGGGCTACTCGTTGTCGATCACGGGCCAGCTGCAGGCGACCGGCCGCGTGGAGGCAGGCGTGCACACGCCGGACGAGTGCATTCCGGCGGCCGAGTACATCGCCGCGCTGCGGCAGCGCGGCGTCGATATTAAAGAATACTAATTATCCTGCGGGCGCAGGAACCGAAACGGTCCGCGCACACTACTGGCGGACGAAGTCGGCCATCGTCGCGCCGATCTGGTCCATGGCCGTCTTGGCGTTCCAGCGGTCGGCGCCGTTGTAGATCAGCGAGAAGGCCAGCACTTCGCCGTTCTTGGCCGTGACGTATCCGCCGAGCGCGGCCACGGTGTTCGTGGTGCCGGTTTTCGCGTGGAGGTTGCCGCGTGCCGGCGTGCCTTTCGAGCGTCGCTTGAGCGTTCCCGATTCGCCGTCCACCGGAAGGGCGGCGTGAAAGACAGGTCCCCACGGCGCGTTGTGCACGTAGCCGAGCAGCCGCACCATGGCGCGCGCGGTGACGTGATCGTTGAGTGAGAGTCCGCTGCCGTCGGAGACGTCGACTACCGTTGGCTGAGTACCAACTTTCTTCGAGAGGAAGTCGCGCAGGTTTGCCAAGCCGCTCTGCGCCGAGCCCACCGGGTTGTTCGGCCCCGCGTGCGCCGCGTCGCGGAACAGCAGCTCGGCCACGATGTTGATGCTTTCGCGATCCATTTCGCCAATGATCTGGGCGAGCGGAGGCGAAGCGATCGCCGCCACCTGCGTAGCGCCGGCTGGCGTTGCCGCGAGCCGAGTTTGGCCATCGACGATAATGCCGGCCTTCTGCAGGGAGGCGCGCAGCGCACCGGTCGTGTAGAGCGCAGGATTGTCGGCGACGAGCGAATACTTGAGCGGACCAGATTTGGCGCCGACCGTGCCGCGCACGGTGATGGACCCGTCGGGACGGCGCGATGCACTGATGTGGCCGCCCTTTCCGCTAACGACGCGCACCGACGCGTCGATCGGCACGGCGCTGGACGCCGGATCGAGCGTGACGCTCGCCTTGCTTCCGTTCGGCGTGACGACGACCCAGAGGAGATTTTCATCGAGCGACAGCGCGGAGACGCGTGCGGCATAGGCGGCGCCCAAATAGCTCGTCTTCCAGCCGTCGGGCACCAACTGGTCGTCGAAGGCAGTCGCGTCGCCAACGAGGTCGCCGGTTACGTGCTTGATGCCCGCGGCGGCGACCTCTTTCGCCAACGCGTCCATCGGCTGTTCGTCGTGCCAGAACCGACTGCTCAGCGAGGGATCGCCAACGCCGCGCAGATAGAGATTGCCGTTGAGCGTGCCGTCGGCGCCGACGGCGCCGTCGCGAAGAACCGGTGTGCGGAACGTGTAGTCGGGTCCGAAGCGATCCAGCGCGACGGCCGACGTGAACATCTTCATGGTCGAGGCAGGCTGAACCGGAGCGTCGGCGTTTTGTTCGAACAGCGTGTCGCCGCGCGTGAGCGAGACAATGATCGCGCCCCACTCGCCGCTGCGAGTGTGCTTTGCGAGAGCGGCGGCTACAGCGTCCGCCAAGCCGGCGGCCGTATGGGGAGACGCCCACGCGTTGCTTTTCGTCGCGGAGGCCTTCGCCGATGCCTTTGCCGACTTGGGCTTGGCCTTGGTCGTGTTGGCCGCGGCCTTTTTCGGTGGCCGCGTCGGTCCTGCGGCCTCAGCCGTGGAGCCGAACGACGCAATGACTGACACCACGAGGGCGCCACAGGCTACTGCGCCTGCCGCCCTGTTCATTTTCTGCCTCATGCCATCCCGACGGGCAACATTGGTACCTGAGGGCTAGAGCTCGTGAAGGTTTTTGGTCAGGTGGGACAAGCGGCGATCAGGTCGGATGCCAGTTGACCTGCGCGCCAGCCTGCGATTCGATCCCGTCGCGCTGCTGCCATTTGAAAAAGACGAACGAGATCACCGTGTAAAAGTACAACCCGCCGGGGATCCACATGATCAAACCGCCGATGAGTTGATCGTTCATTGGCGTGATACCCCAGATGCGCGGCGCCGTGGCGTAGATCGGATAGAGCAACTGGTCGGCGTACGCGATGTACACGGCGATGATCGCCATGGGAATCGTGAGCAGGAACATGTACAACATCTGGCCCGGATAGCTGAGCCGCGGCAGCTCGGGCATTGGGCTCAGCACCGGCCACCACATCAGCACCGACGCCACGAGGAACATGAGATGTTCCACGATGTGGACGTTATGGTGTGCGAGCGCGTAGTTGTACATCGGCGGCAAATGCCAGCCCGCCATGATCGCAATGTAGATCACGAAGGTGTGCGTCGGTTTCGTGAGCCATTCAGCGAGCGGGCGCACGCCGCGGTACTTCAATGCGGGACGCAGCATGCCGCCCGGAGTGCCCATCACCATCAGCGGCGCCACCACCAGCGACAGCATGAGATGCTGTATCATGTGCGCGCTGAACAGGTACGAGTCGCTCAGATCGTGCAGCGGGCCGTTGAGCGACAGGAACATCGCCACCAGGCCGCTATAGTAGAGCCACCGCTGCCCAATGGTTGGCGAAACATCGTTGGACAAAACGCCGCGAGGCGGAACACCAGTCGCGACGGCCGTGCCGTCTGTCGAGCTGGAGTCCCGCCTCGTGCGTCGAGCTTCGAATTCGTACAGTCCCGCCAAACCCAGAATGCCAATGACCGTACTGGGATGGACTGAAAACGCGGACAGACTTGCCTGCGCGCCCGTATGTAGCAGCGCGAGCGACATCGACATGTAAAACCCCTAACGCCCCGAGAACTTTCCGAATAAGAAGAGGAGTGCGATCAACGTGCACATGGCGATGATCAGCGGTCCCGTGAACAACGCCTTGAACAGCTTGTGATCGTACTTGAGGTGCATGTAGAACAGCACGACGATGGCGAACTTCACCACCGACATGAACAGCAACAGCGGCACGAAGATCGGCGAGTTCTGGAGCGACGTGTAGTAGATCCAAACTTCGAGCGCCGTGATGACCGTCAGGATCAGCGCGACCCACTTGTATTCCTTCCACGTCGGATGCTCGTGCATCTCGCCCATGGCGTGGACGTCGGTCTCCGCGCTGGTATGCATGAATTGATCGGACATTTCCGCTCCGATTACTTGATGAGGTAGACGAGCGTGAAGATCGCGATCCAGACCACGTCGACGAAGTGCCAGTACAGTGCCGAGATGTCGACCAGCAGCGCGTCCTTCGGTTCGAGGCCGCGTTTCATGTCGATCGCCAGCAGCGTAATGAGCCAGAGTACACCGGCCGTCACGTGCGCGCCGTGGAACCCTGTGAGAGTAAAGAACGACGAGCCAAAAAGGTTCGTCCGAATCGTCAGTCCTTCGTGCACGAACGAGGTGAACTCGTACGCCTGGCAGCCGAGGAACGTGGTGCCGAGGATGATCGTGACGAGCAGCCAGAACTTGGACGAGCCGAGGATGCCTTCGTAGCCGGGCTTGCCGCGATTCTCGACGGCGGCCAGCGCCAGCACCATGGCCAGCGACGACATCAGCAGCACGAACGTCGAGAACGACGTGACCGGGATGTTGAGGATCGGCTTGAGAGGCACCGCGCACAGCGGCGGATTACACGCCGTGTGCGGGAACGGGCCCACGACACTGCGGCCCTTGTAGATCAGATACGTCGAGATGAGCGACGCGAACAGCATGCACTCCGACCCAATGAACGCCCAGATCGCGATCTTGCGATGATCGAGACCGGTGCTGGTCGGAGGATGCGCGTGGGAGGCGACGGCGGTGGTCATTTAATGCGAGTGTCTAAGGATTAGTGATGTGCCGGTTCCAACGGAGACGTCAGCCACGCGTAGAGGAACCCAGCCATTAAGCAGGCGAATCCAATCACGCCGGCGACGGCCAAGTGCAGCATGTCTTTGTGAATCATCAGCAGGCTCGCGAACATCAGCGTCATGAAGAGCGCGACCCAGAACGGCTTGATCGTCGGATACGGCATTGGAATGCCGAGCTCCTCGGCCGTCTTGAGCGAGACCTTGCTCGACGCCTGCTTGGCGTTCGGGTTGACGCCCGCTTCTGGCGTGCCAGCCGCGAGGTGGTCGTGGAACGCGCCAACATGCTTGCCGCCCATCGACACGTCGTTCCGCTCGTCGCCGTGACGGCTGTGCGGGACTTCGGTGGTGAGCTCCGGGTGCTTGATGTCCCACAGCGGATAGCGCGACGTCACGACCGGAATCACTTCGAAGTTGTAATCCGGCGGCGGCGACGGGATCGACCACTCGAGGCTCGGTGCCTCCCACGGATCGTTACCGGCGATCTCGCCGTGCTTGCGGCTGCGGAAGATGTTGTAGGCGAACAGAATGCCCGCGAGCGCCTGGATGTACGCGCCGATGGAGCTCATCAGGTTGAAGATCTCCCAACCCTGACCGGCGTCGTACGCGTAGATGCGGCGCGGCATGCCGTAGAGACCCGACCAGTGCATCGGCATGAACGTCAGGTTGACGCCGATGAATGTGAGCCAGAAGTGCCAGTTGCCGATCTTCTCGCTCAACAGGCGGCCGGTGAACTTGGGGAAGTAGTAGTAGATGCCGCCCCAGAGACCCATCAGCGAACCGGCGACGAGCACGTAGTGGAAGTGCGCGACGATGAAGTACGTGTCGGTCTGCTGCAAGTCGGCCGGCGGCGACGAGTGCATCACGCCGGAGATACCGCCGATCGTGAACAGCGCCACGAGCGTGATCGCGAACTTCATCGCGACCGTGAAGCGCAGGTTGCCGCCCCACATCGTGAAGATCCAGTTGAAGATCTTCACGCCCGTCGGAATGGCGATCAGCATGGTCGTCATGCTGAACACCGAGTCGGCGATCGGACCCATGCCCACCGCGAACATGTGGTGCGCCCACACGCCAAAGCCCAGGAAGGCGATGAGGATTCCGGAATAGACCATCACCGGGTATCCGAAGATCGGCTTACGCGAGAACGTGGGGAGAATTTCAGAGACGAGACCGAACGCCGGCAGGATCAGGATGTAGACCTCCGGGTGTCCGAAGATCCAGAAGAGATGCTGCCAAAGGAGCGGGTCGGCGCCGGCGGTCATCGTGTAGAAGTTCGTGCCGAAGAAGCGGTCGAACTGCAGGAACACGAGCGCGATCGTGATGACCGGGAAGGCGAGGACGAGCAGGAACTGAACGATGAACGCCATCCACGTGAACATCGGCATGCGCATCAGGTTCATTCCTGGCGCGCGCATGTTGATGATCGTCGTGATGAAGTTGAACGCCGCCGCGAGCGACGACACACCGAGGATCTGGAGGCCGAGCATCCAGAAGTCGATGTTGAGGCCCGGGTTGTACGCCATCGTGGTGAGCGGTGCGTAGCCGAACCAGCCTCCGTTCGGCGCCATGCCAAAGAGCCACGACACGTTCATGAACAGCGATCCGAACAGATAGACCCAGTAGCTGAACGCGTTGAGGCGTGGGAACGCCACGTCGCGCGCACCGATCTGTAGCGGAATGAGGAAATTGAAAAAGGCCGCGGACAGCGGCATGACGACGAGGAAGATCATCGTCGTGCCGTGCATCGTGAACAGCTGATTGAACACCTCGGCCGATACGACGCGGCCGTTTGGTCCCTGCAACTGCATGCGCATGATCACGGCTTCGGTTCCACCTACTGCGAACCAAGAGAGCGCCGTGAACAGGTAGAGGATGCCGATCCGCTTATGGTCGACAGTGGTGAGCCAGCTCCAAATCCCGCTGTTCGCCGTTGATTCGGCGTGAGCGTATGACGGGCTGACGGCGGCGGTTGCCATTCGTCTGTGTCTCCGATTCAGCGGTTCGTTATTTCAAAGAAGTCAGATAAGCCACGATGTCGGCGATCTGCGCGTCGGTGAAGCCGCCGGCGGCCGTCACGATGCCTTTCAGAGTCACCGGATCGTACTGACCGATCCCGAACGTCGGCATGCCAACGCCAGGCTTCATTCCGTTCGCAAACTTGATCCAGCGCGCCAGGTGACGCGGGTCGTTCGGGTACATCGCGCCTGCGATCGTCGTGCGCGAACCGACGTGCGTGAGGTTCGGACCGACGACGGCTTGCATCATCGTCACGCCGTGCTCCGTGTGACAGGCGATGCACATGCCGGTCGTCACGAGCTTCTTTCCGTTCTCGACGTTGCCCGACGCAAGCAAGTTGTCGTCAAACGTGAGGCCAGCGGGCAACGGCGTCTCGGGTACTCCCGACGCGGGTATTTTGTCGCGCGGGAAGGCGATGAAACCGGCCTGCGCAACTTGAGCATTCACAGCGCCAGCTGACGGAGGAGCACCAACGCCTGGCGTCGCCGTGGTCACTTTGGCCGTGCTGTCCGCGGACAGTGCAGGACCCGTCGTCTCAGATCCAACCGCCGGCTGCTCCTGGTGCGCGATCCAGCTGTCGAAGTCCGCCTGAGTCACCGTGAACGCCTTGAACCGCATGTTCGCGTGGCTCGTTCCGCAGTACTCGGCGCAAGCGCCGTTGAACTCGTCAGAGCCCACGGAGTCGGGCGTCATCCACAGGTAATTCGTGTGGTTCGTCACGACGTCGCGCTTACCGCCCAACGCCGGAATCCAGAACGAGTGGATGACGTCGCGCGAATGCAGCGTGAAGTTCACTGTCTTGCCGATCGGCAGATACAGCTCGTTGGCCGTGACTACCGTGTCGACCTTTCCGCTCGCTTCGGTCGTGGTGTACTGCGGGTAGCGGAACTCCCACCACCACTGGTGACCGACGACCTCTACCTGGAGCGCGTCGGAACGCGCGACAGCTTCGGTCTTGAAAATGGTGCGGACGGTAGGAATCCCGATCAGGATCAGGATGAGCAGCGGAATCACGGTCCACGCGATTTCCAACGTGGTGTTGCCGTGCACGTGCTCCGGCTCGGGCTGGCCTGGACGCTTGCGGAACTTGATGAGCGTCAGGACAAGAATGCCCTCGACGAAGATGAAGACCGCCGTTCCGGCGTAGATCAACACCTTGAAGAGGTAATCGACGTCCCGATTGAAATCAGTCCGACGATGGAAGATCGAATCGGGATGGTTTTGCCCGCAGGCAGCCAAAAGCGCGACCAGGGCGACCGTCAGCGCGGCTTGGGCCAGCCGGCGCGGGCGGGAGTGAAAAGGCATGCGAAGTCCTTTTACCGGCGTTCTGAGCGTAACTACCGCAACACGCTCGGGGCGAATTGTTAGGAAGCAAGCGGAACCTACCGGTTCAGGAGGGTCAAATCAAGCGAGTTTCCCCCATGAAAAGGCTCTTAGTAGGGCCTTTCCCCACAGCAGGTTACACCCCGCCGGCAGCCCCACCGTCCTCATGCGTTTCGTCCTTGATCGTGTGCTTCGCTTTGGTCTGCGTAAACGCAATTTCGAGCGCCTGTTTGATCTGGGCGACGCCCTCGCGCAACTGCCGCAATCGCACCGCTTCGCTCGCACCGCGACTCGCCGACAGGTTCACGGCCGTCACGATATCGGAGATCGACCCGAACTGATTCTTCAGGTTTTCGCCGAGTGAGGGCAGCGTGCGCCGAATGTTCTGGACCAAGGGGCCGCTCGGCCGGCCGTTCTTCATCGCGATCGCATATTGCTCAACGAGACCATTGATGCGCTGCAACAACAGCAACGCCTCGTCGAGCGTCTTCATCTTCGCGATACCGGCGGCATCCATCCGCGGACCACTCGACACTACTTGACGCGCTCCATTCGCGGATTGGGCGTCAGCTTGCGTCCCGCTTTCGCTTGCGGCTTGCCGTTCACCTGCACGATGTCGGCGGTGAAGTCGAACCGTCCGTCGAAGAGCGCCGCACCGACTCCGTAGGCGTCGACCGGCACGCCCTCGTCCTCGAAGAACGTGATTCGCTCCACGTCGAATCCGCCCGAGACGACGATCTTCACCGCGCCATACCCTTCGGCGTCGAGCGCGTTGCGCACATTCCAGACGAGCTGAGGATTCACGCCGGTCGGCCTGAACCCGCCCATCTGCGAAATCACCGACTTGTCGACCATGTGCTCAGCGGTATCGAGTCGCACGCCCCACAGTCGGTCTTCCAGCGCGCGCGCAACGTCGAGGCTGGCTTTCACAGAATCGTTATCGTAGTCCACGAGCGCGATCACATCGACGCCCTCGATCGCCTCGGCAAACGCCTTCGTCGCTTTGACGGTGTCGCCGCCGTACGCGGCGATGAGCGCATGGGGAATCGTGCCCACGGCCTTGCCGCCGAACAGCGATGCCTGCGCATCGGTCGACACCATCTTCACGCCGCCGACCATGGCGCTGAATCCGTCGCCGGCCTGCGTCCACAACACGTCGTCGCGGGCGCCGAAAAACATCACGGGCTTGGAGTGCGCCGCATCGCAGATCAGCTTCGCGTTCGTGCAGATTCGGGTGCGCCGGCACAGGGCACCGAGGCAGAGCGTTTCGAGATGTGCGAACGATTCGTACGGGCCTTCGACCGTGAGTACCGTGTCCCAGCCCTCGAATCGGTCGCCCTCGTAGAGCGCATTCACTGTGAGCGCGCTCCAGTCGTCGGCGCAGAGCTTGAGCAGCGCAATCGCTTCGTCGATGCCGCTCAGCCAGCCTTCGTTCTTCCCGGTGAACTGCAGGACGACCGGCGCCGTTCGCTTGTCGCGCCGGACTACCTCACGCGCACGCACGAAGTACGCGTCGGTATAGAACCCTTGTTTGATCTGCTCGACCGGAAGCTGGAAGGCCGCGGGATCGATGCGCTTGCGGCGGCGTGGAGGCATGGTACGCTCAGGCCTTGCGGCCCGTCATCGCCTCGGGGTCGAGAATGCGATCGAGTTGCGCGCGGGTCAAAAGCTTTCGTTCGAGCACGACGTCGACGACGCTGCGACCGGTCTCCAACGCCTCTTTCGCCACCTGCGTGGAGTTGTCGTAGCCAATCGTCGGAACCAATGCCGTGACGATGCCGATCGAATGCTCCACGAAGTGACGCATGCGATCCGGATTGGCCGTGATGCCTTCCACGCAGCGCTCGCGAAGCACGACGCAGCCGGCCTCGAGTGTCTGAATGCTTCGCAGCAGTCGATACGCGATCACCGGCTCGAAGGCGTTGAGCTGCAACTGGCCGGCTTCGGCCGCGAGTGTCACCGTGACATCGCCGCCAATGATGTCGAAGCACACCTGATTCACGACTTCCGGAATTACCGGATTCACCTTGCCAGGCATGATCGACGAACCGGGCTGCATGGCCGGGAGATTGATCTCACCGAAACCCGCGCGCGGCCCGGAGCTCAATAGCCGAAGATCATTACAGATCTTTGATAGCTTGACGGCGCAGCGCTTCAGCACGCCGGACAATTGCACGAATACGCCCGTGTCGGCCGTCGCTTCCACGAGATCCGGCGCCGTGATCAGATGCAGCTCCGTGACACGCGAGAGCTCTCGGCAGATCGCATCAGCGTAGCCGGGCGGTGCGTTCAACCCAGTGCCGATCGCTGTCGCACCCATGTTGATCTCGCGGATCAACGCCTGCGCTTCGGCCAGTCGGTCGACGTCTTCCAACATCGTGTGGCCGAACGCCGTGAACTCTTGACCCAGGGTCATAGGCACGGCGTCCTGCAACTGCGTGCGGCCCATCTTGATGAAGCCGTTGAACTCCTCGCCCTTGGCGAGAAATGCCCGCGCCAGCGCGCTCATCGCCACGCACAGATGCTCGATCGCGCGATGCAGCGCGATCTTCACCGCCGTGGGATAGACGTCGTTCGTCGACTGGCTGAGGTTCACGTGATTGTTCGGATGAACCGTCTTGTAGTCGCCGCGCGCGTCATCCAACAGCTCGAGCGCGCGATTGGCGATGACTTCGTTGGCGTTCATGTTCGACGACGTACCGGCGCCGCCCTGAATCATGTCGACCACGAAGTGCTCGTGATGCCGGCCGGCGCGAATCTCCTGCGCCGCGCGCACGATCACGTCGGCAATCTTGCGATCGAGCAATCCCAATTCGGCGTTCGCCAACGCCGCGGCTTCTTTCACCGACGCGAGTGCCTCAACGAGCACGGGGAACTCGCGCAGCGGCGTGCCGGTGATAGGGAAATTCTCCAGCGCGCGCAACGTCTGCACGCCGTACAGGGCATCATCCGGCACTTCGCGCTCGCCGAGCAAGTCGTGCTCGGTGCGCGTGCGTGCGCCGGTGAAACCGAGAACGCGTCCATGACCCACGAGCGTCGCATCCGTCGCCGCCAAACGCTGCGAGATCGACCGCGCCGCTCGGCCCACGAGCGCCGCATAGAGCGTCGGGTATTCCTTGATCATGTCCGGCAACTGCGACGCACGGAGGATGTACGCCTCACTGCGCTGCACCGTACGCGCACTCGTGCCGTGCGGTGATTCGTCGAGCAGCAGACCTTCGCCGAGCGCTTGGCCGGCGCCGAGTGTCACGAGCCGAACCGGCCGTCCGTTGGCGCCTTTCTCGATCGCGATGGCGCCGGCGACGATGATCGCGAGGAATTCGCGGGGCGAGCCCTCTTCGAACAGCACCTCGTCGCATTCATATGAGACGAGCTGGACCAACTTGGACAGTTGGTGAAACGCCGAGTCGGTGAGGCCCTCGAGGAACTGCGCCTGGCGAAGTCGATCGCGAATCGCGGAGGGTGACATAGGGGTGAGAAGATAATACCGTTGGCTGGGCGGTCGAGGACGGAGGTCGGGCCGACCGATGCAGACACGGCCGTCCTGAGACCATAGATTAGGGCCGTCCACGCCTCCCAACCCGCTCGCGGAGATCGTATGACTGTCTCTCGCCGTGACTTCCTGGGCACCGGCGCCGCAGTGGCCGCTGGACTCGCACTCCCTTCGCTCGCTCAGGCGCATTCAGCGATCGCCGAACGCGACGTCGCCGAGCCTGCCGGCAAGGCTTTCGCTGGGCGTCCCGTGATCATCTCCGCGGCGAACGGCTACGAGACCGATCCCGCTGGCAAACGCGGCATCGAGGTCGCGTGGGAGATGCTGTCGCGCGGCAGCGATCCGCTCGACGCGATCGTGGCGGGCGTCCAGATCGTGGAGCTCAACCCCAACGATCAAAGCGTCGGACTCGGCGGACTGCCGAACGAAGACGGCGTGGTTCAGCTCGACGCGAGCTGCATGCACGGTCCCACCAAGCGGGCCGGCGCGGTCGGCGCGCTCGAGGACGTGGCGACGGCAGCGGCAGTCGCGAAGGCGGTGATGGACTACACCGACCACATCATGCTCGTGGACCAAGGCGCCAAGAGGTTCGCGCTGGAGATGGGCTTCAAGGAGCAGAACCTCCTCACCGACCAGAGTCGCGCCGATTGGATGCGCTGGAAGGCCAAGCTCAACCCGAGCGACAATTGGCTGGATCCGGTCGACACTACTCGGCCGCCGGGCAAAGGTGGTGCGGGCGACCGCGCGTCGACGTCGCACGTCTACTACGACTCGGACGGCGTGCCGCACACCTACGGCACCATCAACATGAACGCCGTTACGGCGAGCGGCGACATTGCGTCGGTGACGACGACGAGCGGACTGTCGTGGAAGATCCCGGGCCGCGTGGGGGATTCACCGATCATCGGAGCCGGGCAGTACTGCGACAACGAAGTGGGCGCGGCGGGATCCACTGGGCGCGGCGAAGCGAACATCAAAGTCTGCGGGGCGTTCCTCGCCGTCGAATTCATGCGGCAGGGCATGACGCCCGAGCAGGCGTTGATGAAGGTGATGGAGCGCGTCATCGCGATGACGGAAACGCGGCTGCTCGACGACAAAGGCCGGCCGCACTTCCAGCTCCAGTATTACGCGGTGAATAAGAAGGGCGATTACGCCGGCGCGTGTGCATACGAAGGCTCGAAGTTCGCCGTAGCCGACGCCAAGGGCGCGCGAATCGAGAACTGCGCGTATCTGTTCAAGGCCTCGGAGATGCCGAAGGGGCCGCTCAGCGGCACGATGATCAAGCCTTGATCTGGCTCGATCAAATATTGATGTCAAAATCCTCATGAGCGCGTGACGAAAAAGACGCGCGCTGTCGCCTGGACGATCCTCATCGCCCTTGCGGCCTTCCAGGCGTACGCCCAGCGGTACGTCATTGGCCCCGACGGGGTCTCCTACCTCGACCTCAGCGACGCCGTCGTCACGGGCCACTGGTCGCGACTGGTCAATTTGTACTGGAGCCCTGCATATCCGCTGCTCGTCGGCATCGCCCGCAAGCTGACCGGCGCGGGTCCCGGGATAGAGATCCAGCTTCTCCACGCCGTCAACGTCCTGTGCTTCGTCGCCCTGCTCGGCACATTTGACTATATGCTAATGAGCATATTGGCATTGGCGGGTCGAATGCGCAACTCGTTGCTCGCCGGGCCGATCGGCGTTGCCGGTGCGTACTTGCTGCTCGGCTTCTGCACGCTCGTGATGGTGCCGCTCGAGCTGACCACGCCGGACATGCTCAACGCGGTCACAGCGTTCGCGGCGTTCGGCGCCATGCTCCGCCTCCATGACGGCACCGCGCGCCCCGCTCGCCACGCCATCGTACTCGGTGCAGCGCTCGGCGTCGGTGCACTCGCCAAGTCATTCATGGTGCCGTGGGCAGTCGTGTGTTTCGCCACCATGGCGGTTGCAATGCGCCGCCAGCGCTGGCGGAGCGAGCGCTACGTCGCACTCGCAATCGGCGTATGGATGCTGTTCGTCGTCCCGTGGTCTGCGCTGATGACCAAGACGGCCGGGCGCATCACGTTCGGCGATGCAGGGCGGCTTACGTATGGCTGGTACGTCAACGAACAGAACGCGCCGTCGGAGGGCGGCGTGCCTGATGGTGCGCGCCGGCAAGCCACCGATCGAATCCTCGCCGGTGTGGGAGTGCCTGGCGACACTGTCGGCTCCGATCCGATGTGGCTCGATCCGGTGCGTTGGAACAAGAGCGTCACGCCGCATTTCGACGTGATGCAGCAGCTCGCCATGTTCAGAGTGTTCGATCTGTTCTACATCGAAACGCTTGCCCCGCTGCTTTTTCTCGTGCTGTTCGTTGCCGTTGCACCGGCGGGCTCGCGGCGATTGATCTGGTGGCGCGGCTGGGTCGTGTTCGTGCCGGCCATCGCGGCGATGACCGCGTATGCGATGGTCATCGTCACGACGCGATACATCATGGCGTTTCTGCTGTCGGCGCTTCTGATGCTCCTCGCCACGCTGCCGCGTCCGCGGCGAATGCGACCGATGCTCGTGATACTTGGTGTCGCGTGCGTCGTGTTCATCGAGGTAGTGCAACTCGTAACGCTGCCGGGACTCTCGTTGATCGTGTCCATCGAAGGCGGCTTGCTCGTTGGCGTGCTTACGCCAATGCGCCGGCGAATACTCTGGGTGGTCGCCGTTGGCGTCGGCGCGATCGCCGCGCGGGTACTGCTGCCGACCGCGTTGCCTGAAGTCATTCGGTTGGGCGCTGTGGTGCTCGCGATCTTGATTTGGCGCACGGCCTACGCCGCGGTGCGGCAGCACCAGACAATTGAGTATTCGCTCAAAGCGCAAACCGCAGTGGGCTTGCTCATCGCGGTCACGCTTCTGCTGCGGCTCGGGCTGCGCGTCGATCGCGACTTCACCGCGATGCAACTCGCCGCGCTACCGCTGCCGCAAGGCGGGAATGTTCAGCTGGGAATCGCGCAGGAGCTCCAGTCGCACGGAATTGGGCCCGGCACTCGCGTGGCGCTCATTGGCCCGCACGCGGAGTCGTATTGGATTCGCACCGGCCGGATGCACATCGTCGCCGACGTTCCGCGCCCACTCACTGAATCGTTCTGGAGCCTGCCGCCCGCTCGGCAAGACTCGCTTTTACAGTATTTTGCCGATGCGGGTGCGACGGTTGCGATTGCGTCGATTGGACCGGAGTACGGAGCACCCGACAGCACGTGGACGCCGATCAAGTATCAGGGCTGGATTCGACCGCTCGCGCGCCAACGCTAACGTTAGCGAATTACTTCGCGACGACCCGCGTTCCGTGAATCGGTGTGCCGCGTCCAATCGTGATGTCCGCCGGAACGCGCACCGCCGCACGAACGATGGGGACGGCGAGACCATCCTCGCCGTTCAACCGCAGGTTCGACGCGATACGAGTCAAGCGATCTGCCGCCGCCGACAACGTCGACGCAGCCGCTGCGATCTGCTCGGTGCTCGCACTCTGCTCCTCGCTCGACGCTGCGACTTCCTGCATCGCGGCGGCAAATGACTCCGTACCCGATGAGAGCGTGTCGAGCTTCATGCGCATCGTCTTCGCGAGCTCGCTCGCTGCGGTGACCGCGCGCTGAATCGACTGCGTCCATTCGTCGGCGCCGGCGACTGCCTTCTCGATGTCGCCAAAGGACCGCGATCCTTCCTCTGTCGCGGCGCGCACTGCGCGAACCGTATCGACAGTACGCTCGGTGCTGCTGCGCGACGTGGCGATGCCTTGCAGCACGCCGCTCACGACCTGCTCTGTACGTTCGGCAGCGTCGGACGACATCGATGCCAAACGTCGCACTTCTTCCGCAACGACGGCGAAGCCATGTCCGTGATCGCCGGCGCGCGCCGCTTCCATGGCCGCGTTGAGCGCCAACAGCTTGGATTGACGCGCCAGCTTCTGCACGAGCGTCACGAAGCTCCGCACCTCTTCCGACGCTTTCGCGAGATTGTCGATCGCCGTCGCGCTGGCTTCGACGTCGGTCGTGAGCACCGTGAGTGAACGTGTGCTCTCGTCCAAGCGCGAGCGATTGTCCAACGCCAGCGAGCGAAGCTGTGCGTTGCGTGCAACGCCTTCCTGCGCGCCATTGTCGAGCGTGCCGGCAACTTCCACCAGCCGTTCCGACGACCCGGCCAACGTCTGAATCGTCTCGGCCATTAGAGTACTCTGACTGCTCAGGTCAGCCGCCGTGTGCGCGATCTGTCCAGCCGACGCCGCCATCTCTTCCGAGCTCGCGGTGATCTCGCCGGTCATGCTCGCGGTCTCCGAAGCCGAGTCGTTGAGCGCGACCGCGAGGCGGCGCAGCTCGCCGATCATGGCCGCGACAGCCTGCGCCAATCGACCGATCTCGTCGTCACTGCCGATCGCGCCCACCTGCTTCGACAAATCGCCCGCCGCAACCGCTTCCGCCGCGATGGCGAGCTCCTGCGCCGGCTCGGTGATGCGTCGTTCGATGAACCGTCCGATCGCGGCCAACGCGAGAAGCATCAGCACGGCGGTCAGGCCGGCGCCGACGATCAGCGCCTCGCGAGCGGTGTCGTAACCGTGCGCCGCATCAGCCTCGCTCATGTGCGCGATGACGCGCCACCGGCCGTTGTTCGTCGCGAGCGACGCCGACCGCTGCCGCGCCGTGTCACCGAACAGTTTGAATCGAGTGCCGCCGGCCGAGCTGGCGATGACGCGGCTGGTGGAATCGACCAGGTCGACTCGCAGCGTCGAATCCCCGGCGCCCTGCGCCAGGACGGAATCGACAACTGAAAGCCCAAATTTGACTTTCACTACGCCGACTTTGTCGGCGCCGTCGCGCACCACACCGGCAAGCTCGACAACAGTCTTTTGTGTCGCCGGGTCCGCCGTCGCGTGGGCGACGCTTGCGCCGGTGCTCCAGGCCGCGGTCCACCACGGCTCATCACTCTGCACGAAATCGGAGCTCGGCGACGTGGTCACCGCGTTGTAGCCCCAGCGATCGGTGACCATCACTTCCGCGATGTCGAGCTTGGGCAGCAGCGACGTGAGATAGGCGTTCGTGCTCGGATCGATCTGGAGCGAGCGCGTCGCCTTGAATTTTGCTTCGATGTCGGCGAGAACCGATGCGGGCAGCGCACTTCCGAACTCGGTCGGCAGTCCCAGGCGCTTCGCTTCCGTCGTGCCTTTCTCGGCGGCCGCGATAACGGTGGGTGACGAGGCGATCAAGTCGACCTGTCGCGAGCGCTCCGCGAGCACGCGCTCCACGAGCTGGCGCGACAGCGACGCCGCATTGGAGATGCGAGCATTCTCATCGCCGGCCATGGAGCGTTGCAGCATGTAGAGGCCAGCGATCGTGAGCATCGCGAGGACCACGACGGAGGCGGCGCCGATCATACCGATCAGGCGCCGACGGAGCGAGCGCGCCGATTGGCCGCCCGCCTGCGCCGGCACCGCGAACATGCCGGTGATGCGCGTGCTAGGCGAACTGTCCGTACTGGGACGCGCGTTCATCGACAGCTAGATTTCGTGGTAACCATGACAGAAACGATCCATCCGACACCGGCTGAGGACGCGGCCGGCTACGACCCTGCCGCCGTCGAGCTCAAGTGGCAGGAGCGCTGGGAAACGCGCGGTACGAACCACACCGACCTCGCTGCCGGCGTGCGTCCGTTCTACGCGCTCATGATGTTCCCGTATCCGTCGGCCGAAGGCCTGCACGTGGGGAACCTCTTTGCCTTCACGGGCAACGACATTTATGGACGATTCCAGCGTCTCCAAGGGCACACGGTCTTCGAGCCCCTGGGCTACGACGCATTCGGCATCCATTCCGAGAATTTTGCGCTGAAGGTCGGCACCCATCCCGCCGATCTCATCCCTAAGAACATCGACAACTTCCGGCGCCAGCTAAAGCGCTCTGGACTGATGGTCGATTGGCGCCACGAGCTCTCGACCACCGATCCCGACTATTACAAGTGGACGCAGTGGCTCTTTCTGCAGCTCTACAAGCGCGGATTGGCCTACAAGAAGCGCGCGGCCGTCAATTGGTGCCCTGTCGACAAGACCGTGCTCGCCAATGAGCAGGTCATTTCCGGCGAGTGCGAGCGGTGCGGCGCCAAGGTCGAGCAGCGTTTTCTCGAGCAGTGGTTCTTCCGAATCACTGATTATGCCGGTCGCCTGCTCGACAACCTCGACACGCTCGACTGGTCCGAGTCCACGAAGCTCGCGCAGCGCAATTGGATCGGTCGGTCCGAGGGCGCCGAGTTGGTGTTTCGCGTCCAGGATCTCGAGGAGCTCACGGGCGCCGCGACCATCGCGCTCGGCGAGACTGGCGAGTTCACCGCGGACACGATGGACATCCGCGTCTTCACGACGCGTCCAGATACCGTGTTTGGTGCGACGTATCTCGTGCTCGCGCCGGAGCATCCGCTCGTCGACAAGCTGACGACGAGCGAGCAGCGCGACGACGTCGCGGCGTACACGAAGCGCGCCGCGAAGCAGGATGTCGTGTCGCGCAAGGTGAGCAAGGACAAGACGGGCGTGTTCACGGGCTCGTTCGCCGTGAATCCGGCCACGCAGCAGCCGATTCCGATCTGGATCGCCGACTACGTGCTCATGGAGTACGGCACCGGCGCCATCATGGCGGTGCCGGGCCACGACGAGCGCGATTTCGAGTTTGCGAAAGTCTTCGATCTGCCGATCGTGCGCGTGGTGGCGCCGACAGGATCGCACGACACGCACGCGCCGCTGCACGAAGCGTTCACCGATTCGGAGAAGGGGCAGCTCGTCAATTCGGGGTCGTTCAGCGGCTTGAGTGTCGCCGAGGGGAAGCGGCAGATCGTGGATCTGCTGGCCAAGAACGGTCATGGGCGTCCCGTCGTGAACTATCGCTTGCACGACTGGTGCATATCGCGGCAGCGGTACTGGGGTCCGCCGATCCCGATCATCTACTGCGATACGTGCGGCACGGTGCCTGTGCCCGAGAAGGATTTGCCGGTCGAGCTGCCGTACGTCGAGGACTTCCGTCCTGACGATACCGGCATCTCGCCGCTCGCGCGCGCGGAGTCGTGGTATCGCGTGAATTGTCCGACGTGCGGCGCCCAGGCGCGTCGCGAGACCGACGTGTCCGACACGTTCCTCGACAGTGCCTGGTATTTCCTGCGCTATCCGAGCAGTGATATCGACGATGCCGCGTTCGATCCGACGCTCACCAAGAAGTGGCTGCCGGTGAACTCGTACATCGGCGGTAACGAGCACGCAGTATTACACTTGTTGTATTCGCGTTTTACTACGATGGTGCTGTACGACGCCGGCCTGCTGGACTTCGACGAGCCGTACACGAAGTTCCGCGCGCACGGCATGATCATTCGTGAAGGCGCGAAGATGTCCAAGAGCCGCGGCAACGTGGTGAACCCCGACGAGTACGTCGAGCGCTGGGGTGCGGACACGTTCCGTACGTACCTGATGTTCCTGGGACCGTACGAGGAGGGCGGCGATTTCCGCGATCAAAGCATCGCGGGCGTGCGTCGCTTCCTGGATCGTCTCTGGTCGTCAGTGCTCGAGTCGAGCACGACCGGCGCGCCCGATGCGGACGTCATGCGCAAGCTGCACCAGACGATCGAGAAGGTCTCGAAGGATTTGCCGGCGTTGAGCTACAACACGGCGATCGCGGCGATGATGGAGTACATGAACGTGGTGCGCCGCGGCGAGCGGAAGGCACATCGCGCCGAGGTCGAGCCGTTGGTGCAGTTGGTGTCGGTGTTCGCGCCGCATTTGGCTGAAGAACTGTGGGAGCGGCTCGGGCACTCGGCCCACGGCGGCAGCATTTTCGACGCGGGCTGGCCGGTGTTCGATGCGTCGCTCGCGGCGGAGAATCAGGCGACGATTGCCGTGCAGGTTGGCGGCAAGACGCGCGGCACCGTGCAGATTCCCGTGGGCGCGGGACAAGAGGAAGCGCTCGCTGCGGCGATGGCCGATCCGACGATCGCGAAGTTCGTCACCGGGACGCCGCGGAAAGTGATCTTTGTTCCCGGGCGATTGTTGAATTTGGTGCTGTAGTCCGCTGTCATCCCGAGCGCAGCGAGGGATCTTTCGTCGGCCGTCTAGAAACTGGCCTGCAGAAGATCCCTCTTTCGCATTCTATTGCACTTTAACGAAGCGCTTCGTCCCGTACTCCGTGCTCGGCTCCATCTGCTTCCCATGCGCCGGGATGAGAATCGACACCTTGCAGTTGAGCGTGCTGTCGCTGGTCAGCGACCAACGATCGATTCTCTTCCAGAACCATCCGCCGTCCTCCGGCACTGTTTGAGAGGAAGTTGTTACGAATTCACGTCCGTCCCAAGCGCCAGTGATCGTGTTGGTAACAATCATGGGCGGCGCCAAGGAGACAGTTTCCTCGCCTTTTGTTCCGTCGAGATGAATGAGTGCGGACTGCTGCGGGTTGCGTGTGCGATATGGGCCGCCCCAAGCCTCGAGGCTCGGTGTCGCCAACAAGTTGAAGAAAATATTTCCCCGCTCTGATATCCAGATTGTGCTGTCGGTCTGTGCGATCGTGATCACGAGGGATGGCGGTGTTTGGCCGTCTGTCCACATACCCGACAGGTTCGGCACCGACGCGATCTGACGCTTAGTGACCGGCGGCAACGGCGTAGTTGCGAACCGCATCCCGGCCACTCCCGTTCCACCAACGAGCGCAAATGCCGCAGCCGCGCGTCGTATGCCGCGCGACGTCGACGCGCGCGAACGTGTCGTGTCCAACATCGTGGCAAACCTCCGTTCGAGATCAGAGTTCGAGAACATTCCGAGAGATACGGTCGCGGGAATCGAGAGCAGGCTGCTGGCGCGTGCGAACCCGAGCAATTGATCCGCGTACGTCGACGCGGGCACGCCCGCGGACAACACACAGTCGTCGGCCGCGCTCTCCGCCTCGGCGCGGAGTTGCCGCCGCGCCAACCAGATCAAGGGATGAAACCAGAGTAGCGCTCCGATGACGTTGGCCAGCAGCTGTGCCGCAATGTCGCCGCGCGCGACGTGAGCGACTTCATGCAGCAACACCACTCGGCGTTGTTCGGCAGTCCACTGTCGTGCGTCGATCGGTATCGCGATCGTCGGGCGGCGAATCCCGAACGTCACCGGCGTCGTCGACGTCTCACTCCAGACGAGTGAGACATTTCGGCTTACCTGGAGTGAGGCCGCAACCGTCCGCAACTCCGCGAGCCAACGGGGATCGTCGAGGCGGCGAAGGCGTCGTGCCACGCGCGCGACCGATATGGAACCGGCGATCACTCTCAGGAGAACGCCAATCACGCCGCAGATCCAGAGCAGCGTGACCAGCATGATGATCGTCGGCCAGCCATCGTGCTTCGGCGCGCTATCAAGCCCGACTGGCGCGGCGGGCACGCGCGGCGATACGCCGCTGCCTTGCAAGTGAGCGATGTTCTCGAGCGTCGCCGACGTTTGCGCCAAAGGACGCGGAATGCTCTGCGTCGCCGGCGCGGTCTCGATACCAACGGCGCGCGCCACGGTCATGACAGTAGCAGGCGCGCTGAACCGGACGATCGCGTTCGGTAGCAACGGCGACACGAGCGCCGCAACGCCGCAGGCGATCAGCGCAGCAAGCCACACAGTGTGACGGCGCGCCGCTGATGCGTTCCGCCAGACCGCGAGAATTGCCGCGGCGGCGATGAGAATCGCCGTCGCCTGTACTGTCCCGAGTCCGAGATTGGCGACAATGCTTTGCGCGATATGCATCACGGAACCTTGGCCAATTTCACCCGGATAATTGGCGTCGTTGTAAAGGTGTCGCTTCCGCCCGACTCTGCTGGCAGCTCGACGGCGCTCTTGGGCTCGAGTGTCAGGGATCGGGCGCTCTGGAGTGACCAGCGGTCTTGTTCTGCCCACTGAAATCCCAGGCGCTCGCCCGTGATCGTCGTGACGAAGGTGGTTCCGTACTGCCACTTTCCTTGCACGCTCGCTTCATACCTATTCCCGGCATAGGTCAACGTCGCGGTGCCGGCGGTTCCATCGAGTGGAACGGCGAAGTCGAATTCGGCTTCCTGAATTCCGGTTTGTCCCACGAGGTCTTGCATGGGCCCGCGCTGCACGATGCGAATCGTATCGGCCGTTTGCACGATCGAGATCGCGAACTTCGCGGACATCATTTCACCTGCGTAATACATCGAATCGGCAGCCCAAGTGCCGGACATGTCTGGCGCGGCAGCGGGCGCCGGTATTGCCGCGTGCGGCGCCGACGGCGAGGTGAGAGTGTCAGTCGCTGGCGTCTTATGCTGAATCGCGAATTCATAGTATGTAGGTGCAATCGCCTGCGCCCGCGCGTCGGTTGTGGCATTCGGTGTCTGAACCGGCTTGACCGTCGCGGGCGTCGTCGCGGCGCGAGGCGTGAACAGCGGCACGACCTGTGCCGCGGCCACCGGCGTCGCAATGCGCAACGAGGCGAATGTCGCACCCACGATGCACGCAACGCATGCCGCGACATTCCGCGCTTTGGACGATGAGGACGTACGTGACCGTGTCGTATCGAGCATGGCCGTGAACCTCCGTTCGACGTCAGGGTTGGCGAACATTCCGACCGTTGCGGGCGCAACCAGCGGCGGCACACAGTTCGAGCGCGCGATCGCGAGCAACTCGTTCGCGTATGTCGTTGCGGGTATGCCGGTCACGATAACGCAGTCATCCGCCGCCTCTTCCGCGTCCGCGCGAAGTTGGCGCGCCGCGATCCAGATCAACGGATGAAACCAGAGCAGCGCGCAAACCGCGTCCGCGAGCATCTGCGCCGCGACATCGCCGCGAACGGCGTGAGCGACTTCGTGAAGCAGCACGATGCACCGTTCCTCCGCCGTCCAATCGCGCGCGTTGGCGGGAATCACGACAGTGCGCCGGCGAAGGCCGAAGGTCATTGGCATGGTGTGGGCATCGCCCCACACCAGCGCAACCCGTCCGCGACCGCCGAACATGCGCTCGACCGTGCGGAGCTCGGACAGCCATGTCGAGTCATTGACCGGGCCAAATCGCCCTGCTGCGCGCAGCACGACCAAGAACCCGCCGATCAGACGGACGAGCAGGATCGCAACGCCGATCGCCCACAAGCAGGCGATGAGTATTCTCCAACGACCCGCGATCCATACCTCGGGTGTCGAGGCCGGCAACGTAGATCTCAGATGACCGTCGTTGCTGTGAACGAACTCCGAGCGTCCGGCGGGAGACGAGTTTCGTGCGGCAATGAGCCGAGCCGCGACCCGCGGTCCGATTGATTCCGCGACGCCGAGTGTTCGCGCCAGCGCGGCAACCCGTGGAGGCGCGTCGAAGCGAATCCGGAGCTCTGGCAAGCCAGGCGATGCGAGCACGGTGATGCCACACGCAATGAGCGCAGCAAGCCAAATCGTGTGACGCCGCGCCGCCGATGCGCCGCGCCAAACGCCGATGATCGTGACGGCGACGATGAGAATCGCCGTCGTCTTCAGCATACTTGCGGCGAGATCAGCGACGATCGCGGCGGCGACACTATCGAACGGCCCGCTCATTTGCGATCACTCTTCTTCTTCGCTTCGTCGATCAACGCGCCGAGCCGATCAAGCTGTGCGGCCGTCAGTGGTTTACGTCCCGCGCCGAGCAGCGCCGCCACTGCAGACTCCGCCGAGTCGTTGAAGAAGGTCTCGACGAGATGGCGAATCGCGTCTTTCTGCAATCGCTCCGGATCAGCCAGCGGGAGAAAGACATGCCGCGGCCCGTCCCACTCGCGGCGCACGTACCCTTTCTCCTCGAGAATGCGCAGCATCGCGCGCACGGCCGAGTAGCTCGGCGGATCGGGCAGGTCGCCGAGCACCTCGGCGGCCGTAGCGCGTTGGCGCCGGATGACGACATCCATGATCTGGCGCTCGCGCCGTCCGAGCTCACCGAGTGACTTGGCCAATGAATACCTCGATCGAGTGCTAGTGTACTAGCAGTATGCTGTTACACTAGCATTTCGACGAGCGGGCGTCAAGCGTCAGCTTTGAACGAGGTATTTCGGATTGAAAAGTGCGGCCGATTACGGCGTATGTCGCGTCCAGAGGAGCATTACGCCGCAGCCGCTGCCCGTTCCGTTGTACTCGGCCGGTGCGCCAGCGGCGGTCGGATAGTACTCGACCCCTGAGAAGTTGAATGCCGTCAGATCGTTGAAGTCCGGCGGCGACTCACCTGGCGCCGCTCTCGCGCCGATGTAATAGGGCACTCCATCCATGAAGATGTCGACATAACATGGTCTGGCGCCCGGCTTCAAAGCGTTGGCCATGTAGACCGCCGAGCTCCCCTTCGGATCGTACACTTGATGCAGAGCCGGGAGCCGCGCGAGAAAATACGTCAGCTTCCGCTCATCATTTGCCCGCAGCGAACTGTCGGTGACGAAGTAGCCACCGAGATGCGTCTTCATCCGGTCGTCCATCTCCTGCAGTCCCGGCGGCAGGCGCTTCACGACGGCGGCAGTCGTGTGCTGCGGCGCGAGCGTGACCGGCGTCGGCGTCAAGAGCAGATCAGCGTCCAGTCGGCCACCCGGTGCGATATCGACCGAGTCGACGAACATGAGAAACCCGATCGCGCGCACGCTCACGGCGTATCGACCCGCCGGGATATTAGAGAACTGAAATTCTCCCTTGGCGTTCGTCGCCGTCGTACGATTCAATTGCGGCAACTGCACCTCGGCCTGCGCCACCGCGGTTCCGAGGGTGTCGCGCGTCACGCTGCCCGCGAATGTGCCGGTCTGTGACCAAGCGGCCGAGATCGGCAACGCCAGCAGAACGCTCAACTCAACGATGCTCCGCGCGCGCATAGTCAACCCTCGGTCGGAGTAATGCTTCATTATCACGCCGACATCAGTGAAGCGCCATATCGGATCTCGAATCCCTGCGGCCTCGTGGTCCGTCGACTACCATGCAACATGCCTTGGCGATATCTCTGTTGCGTACTCTGCCTCGTGGCCGCGCCGCTTGGCGCCCAGATCTGGAAGTCCGACGTTCCGCCGCTCACGCACGGTTGGATCGGCGTCGACGCCGGTGGCGCGATCGAAGGTGCAGTCGCGCGCACCAAAGCGACCGGCGCATTCCGTGCCGAGGTGGGGTCGCTGGTTTCGCCGCACACGGTGCTCATGGTGGACGGACTGCTGCTGTTGCCCGCATCGAGTAATGCCGACTGCGGCGTTGATGCCCATGGCCAGTCGACATGCGGCGTGTCGAACGATTGGCACCTCGACGGGTTGAGTGGCAGCATTGGTCGAACGTGGGGACTCACCGGCGAGACGCCGCGTATCATCGCGTCGGTCGGCGCGGGCGGATATGGCTCGCAAAGCCTGACGCACGTCCACGCCGGCGTCGATGCGGCCATCACGTGGGCTGTGGCGGATTGGAGCCACCTTGCCGCGGTGGTGTCGGTGCAGGGAATCCTGCTGCCGAATGTCGACGGCAAACGAATTTGGGCGATTCCGATCACGGTCGGGCTGAGGCGACACTAGGCGTCGCGCGGCCCGCATCAAAACGGTCTTGACAGCGCCGCAATCCAACCACATACATTGCTAGTCATTCATCTAGCATTGTCTGGGGTCACATGGCCGACAAAGGCGCGCTGGGCGAGTTCGAGCATCACGTACTGCTCACGGCGATTCGCTTGGGCGAAGACGCCTACACCACCTCGATCCTCACCGAGCTCGAGGAACGCACCGGTCGCGAAGTCTCGGCGGCCGCTGTCTACGTCGCGCTGAGACGCCTCGAGCGCGCGGGGCTCGTGCGAACGCGCCTCCGCCGCGGCGACGAGCTGGGCGAACGCCGCGAGCGACGATACGTGCGCGTCAGCGCGCTCGGCGTCTCGATGGCCCGCGAGGCACGGCGCCGCTTCGTGAGCTTGTGGGAGGGAGTGCCGAGTCTGGCCGTGGACGGCTGAGATGCGGGCTAATGACACTTCTAGTATGGCCGAGCCGTCGCGCGTTCTCGTCGGCCTCATTCGCTTGTCGCTTCCGGCGGAAGATCGCGATGCCCTGACCGCCGAGCTCACGGCGCTCTGGCGGGCGCGTGCGAACGAGATATCGCCTGGCGCAGCCAATCGTTGGCTCGCTCGGCAAGCCATCGGCTTTGGTGTACGCGTTGGGCTCGCACGATTGATTCCAGATGCGCGTACTCTGGAGTCTCTTATCGGCGACGCGCGGCTGTCGCTGCGGCGTATGCGCCGCGAGCCGACGTTCGTACTGTCGTTCGTGCTCACGCTGGCGCTGGCGACCGGTACGCTTGCGGCCGTGTATACCGCAGCCAACTGGCTGTTGCTGCGGCCGGTGCCCGGCGTATCGGATGAATCGAACCTCGTCACGATGCGGTTGGGCGGTAGTGGCCCCCATATGCCGGCCCGGGTCGACTGGGACATCTCGCAGCCGGATGTGGCGACGCTGCGCGAACGATTGCCGCAACTCACGGAATTGGCCGCGTATACTCCCGTCGACGTCGATCTGTTCGGCGCTAACGGCACTAGCGGCGCGTCGCAACGAGTGGCCGCCGAGTTGGCGAGTGGAAATTTGTTTCGTGTGCTTCGCACTGCGATGTTCGCGGGCCGCGGTTTCATCGCTGCTGACGATTCGATTGGTGCGCCGGGCGTCGTCGTATTGTCCTACGATCTCGCGAGATCGTTGTCGAGTGATGCCGCCTCGAT
The DNA here is from genome assembly GCA_036499625.1 of Gemmatimonadaceae bacterium. Taxonomy (GTDB): domain Bacteria; phylum Gemmatimonadota; class Gemmatimonadetes; order Gemmatimonadales; family Gemmatimonadaceae; genus JAQBQB01. The sequence continues at coordinate 35,651 of DASYDJ010000031.1, read as the reverse complement.
GGTCGGCGGCAAGGTTCGCATAAATGGAAGGGCGCTAGTCGTCGTCGGCGTTGGGACGCCGAATTTCCACGGCGCACAGTTGCCTGGGCGCGCACAGCTCTGGTTGTCGGCGGGCGCGCTGAGCGTCGCGGATCCCGGCGCACAACCGACAGCACTCTCGGACGGCGGCTATGCGGTGTGGCATCGGCTGGTGGGGCGACTGACGCCGAACGCAACGCTGGCACAACTCAGCACGGCGGCAAACACCATCGTCGATCAGCAACGGCGCGAGCACGGTCACTCGTACACCTCAGGGATTCAAGTCATCCAGGTCTTTGCTGGCATCGGTATCGATCCTGGTGTTCGCGCCATCGTGCGTCGTACGCTTGGTCTGCTGTTCGGTGCGGCGATGCTCGTGCTGTGTCTCGCCGTCGCCAATCTCACGAACCTCGCCATCACGCGCACGTTGTCGGCGCGCGAAGTGACAGCAGTGCGCTTGGCATTGGGCGCGAGTCAAGCGCGCATCCTGCGCGGCCTGCTCGTCGAGATGTTGATGCTTGGCACCGCTGGCGGCATCGCGGCGCTCGCGTTTGCCGAACTGTGGGACCGGTGGTTTCAACGATTGCAGTTGACCGAGGTTGGCGGATCGCTGCAGGGCATGCACGCGGACATGCGCGTCGTCGCATTCAGCATGGCCGCGTCGGTGGGCGCCGCGACGCTCGCGTTCTTGCGTCCGGCGCTGATTGCGAGGTCGGGTCGGATCGAGCAGGTGATGCGTCGTACGCGTTCCGACGGGGGCGGCGCCACGTTTAGAACGGTGCTCGTGGGCGTGCAGGTTTCGTTGTCGGTGGTGCTCTTGGTGGCGGCGATGCTGTTGTCTCGAACCGTGGCGAACCTGCGAAGCGTCGATCTGGGCTTTGCACCTGACCACCTGCTGACGTTCGCCGCATATCCGCAACCGCACGGCTACGACGTGGCGCGAACGCGGCAACTCGCAGTCGACGTCGAACGCAAGTTGCGCGCGATGCCGAGTGTTGCGTCGGCAGGGCTCGTGTCTCCCGTGCCGCTCGAGAGCAGTTACTCGACTGCGACGGTCGCGCGCATCGATGATCCGAAGGGCACCGACCGAGTGATTGGCGCCGGATACTACGTGACTGCCGGCTTTCTCCCGACCCTTGGCGTGCGCGTGTTAGCCGGCGATGCTGCTTGGCGCGTCGACAGCGGAACGGCCGTGCTGACGCGCGGGATGCTTGCGCAACTGATGCCGGGAGTGACTCCGGCGTCGGCGATTGGAATGAACGTTCGCAGTCTCAACGGCAGCGCGGTGCTTCGCATCGCCGCAGTGGTGGAGGACGTGAAGCTTGGCAGCCTGACCGATGCAGCACCGCCGACGATCTTTCGTCCGCTCGGTGAGGGCGCGACGGATGAGCCGCTGACGACGTTCATGCGCATCACCGATTCGGATTCGCACGGCGCCTTGGTGGCGGCACGCGCGATGGCGACGGTCGCACCGGACGTTCCGTCGTACAACATGCGAAGTGTGCGCGATGCCGTCGATTTGCAGTTCGCCGAGCGGCGGATCATGGCGACGGTGGCGTCGACGCTCGCGGCGCTCGGCGTCGTGTTGGCGGCGATCGGACTTTACGGCGTGCTCGCGAATGTGGTCGCGGCGGAGCAGCGTGAGATCGCGATTCGTGCGGCGCTCGGTGCAACGCCGGTGACGATTCTCACACGCGTGTTGACGCGCGGGTTCGTTCCGGTTGTGATTGGCGCTGCTGTGGGACTCGGCGGTGCGGTCGGCGTCGGGCGGTTGCTCGCGTCGCAACTCTATGGATTGGGAGCGTTGGATCCGTCGGCGTATGGCGTCGGGATTGCGGCGACGTTCATCCTCGCGCTGGCGGCGTGCTTGCCGCCGGCGTATCGAGCGACACGGGTGTCGATCGTGGCGATGTTGCGGGCGGAGTAAGTATGTCTGGCCGTCATCTATGCTGTCGCGTCATCGTCGCGTGCACTGCTGTGCTGCTTCCGCATACAGTTCTTGCGCAGCAAGTCGATACAGTTCGTGGGACGGTCCGATCTGACAGCGGCGTCGTGTTAGCCGGCGCCACGGTGATCGTGACGATGGCGCCGTCGCGATTGTCTCAGCAGACGGTCGCGGACTCCGCGGGCCAATTCGCCGTGCGCTTTTCCCAGCCCACCGGCGACTACCTCGTGTACGCGACTGCGCCAGGTTACGAGACATTTCGAAAGCGACTAACCCATCCGATCCCCGGGCCGCCGCTCGTTGTCGACATCCGGCTGACCTCCACCGTTGTTCGACTCAAGGCAATGCGATCGACCGCACCTCCACGTCCGCTGCCTGAATTCGGCGGGTTGACCGATCCGACTGCGGCGCTACACCAGCCGAGCGGACTTGCGGGCGCGATCGCGCCGGAAAATAGCGGCGACCTTTCGGCGCTCGCGCTAACCGTTCCCGGAATTTCCGCCACGTCGACTGGCGATCTCGTTGCGTTTGGAATGGCCAATCAAGTCTCCCAGACGATCAATGGAATGTCGTTGGGTGTCTCACAACTTCCGGCCGACCTGCCAGCGTACACGACGATCGTGACGTCGCCGTACGATGCGTCTGTCGGCGGCTTTGGCGCGGCGCGCATTAACGTGCAAATGGCGCAAGGCTCGAGAGTTCCAACGACATTTGTCAGGGCAACCGCAGCCGAGCCTGTCTCGACTGGTGCTGGTCACGCCGGGCTACCATCGACGCAGCCGCATTCGTTCGACGTCGGCGCGACTGCAAACGGTCCGGTGGGCGATTACAACTTGTGGTACAACACCGGCGTGCAGGTGACGCGCCGCGCGGCGGACGGCCTATCGTTGTTCGAGGCGCCATCGAATGCGCTGGAGCTCTCAGGCGTCGCGCCGGATTCCGTTGCGAGACTCGAGCAGATCGCGCGCGGCAAATCTTTGTTGGGAGGCGCGAGCGAATCAGCGTTCGAGAGTGAGCACGTCAGCTACGTGGCACGGCTCGATCATTACGCCGATCCGGGCCGCTATCACAAACTGTGGAACAACGCATTCTCGTTGACGGCCGTCGGGGACTGGACCGGAGCACACACTCCGGGAAATAGCCCGTTGGTCGCCGCCGGATATGGATCGAAGGCGAGCGAAATAAATGCGCAACTGATTGGCCAGTGGAATCACCTGACCAGTGGTACGGCGTCAGAGATGTCGCTCTCGCTTGTCGGTCACCGGAGCCGGGGCACTCCGCTATCCAATGCGCCGTCGGCCGCACTCGACGTCATATCGACGCTCGGCGACGGATCCGCTCTCGCCGAACAGCTTCGACTCGGCGGCAATCCGACCGCGTCGAAGACATCAGGTGATGCGGCAGAAGCTGTCGAAACCCTTCAGTGGTACGTCGGATCGTCACACAAGATCAAGCTGTATGGGCGATCGTCATTCGAGTCCGCCTCGACGTCGCAAGACATGAACACGAATGGAACGTTCGAGTTTCAGTCGCTGAATGATTTCGCGAACGACAATGCGTCGAGCTTCAGACGCACGCTTGGTGGAGAGGACGCGAATGCGCTTGCGTGGCGCGGCGATGTAGCGGTGACCGACCTTTGGCAGGCGACGCACAACCTCCAAGTGAGTCCAGGCCTACGGCTCGAAGGCAACCGGTGGCTCGGCACACCTGCTGTCGACTCCAAAGTCGTCGCCGACTTCGGAACGTCGAACTCGCAAGTTCCGAATATGATTCACTTGAGTCCGCGTCTTGGATTTGCCTGGTCGTATGCACCGTCGCGCGAGATCGCGACGGGAACGGGCGCGCTCGGGCGATTGTATCTGCCGGTCGAAGGCGTGTTGAGTGGCGGGATCGGTGAGTTTCGCAGCGAGATGCCGGCCAACCGGTTGCTCGGCGCGCGATCGCGTACGGGCTTAGCGATGGCGCCGCGAGAAATCGCGTGCTTTGGCGCGGACGTGCCGACGCCGGACTGGCCGGCATTTGTCGAAGCCCAATCGACTATTCCTCGCAGTTGCACCGTCGGTGCGAGCTCACCCGAGAGTGAATCGGCGCCCGTCGTCGAGCTGTTCGATCGTTCGTTTGCGCCGGCGCGTAGTTGGCGCGGCAACTTGCAATGGGGATCGTCGCTCGGTCGCCTTCGCTATTCCGCAAATGCCGAGCTGTCCTACAACGTCGATCAAGCCGGTATCCGTGAGCTCAACTTTACCGATGCGCCGCGCTTTCTATTGTCGAATGAAGGCGGCCGCCCGGTGTTCGTGTCGCCGGCGAGCATCGATCCAGCTACAGGAGTCGTGTCGCCGACGTCTGCGCGAAGCACGACGGATTTCGCGGATGTCATCGAGGATGTCTCGGACCGGCGTTCGACGGCCGGATTGATCACGCTCAGTCTCGAGCCAAGGTTCGCCAGTAGTCTGCTTCGTGTCGACTACACGTTGAGTCGTATTCGAGGAACGGAGCGCGGGTTTGATGGCTCGACGTTTCTTTCACCATCATCGCTCGAGAACGGTCGAAGTGACTTCGACGTGCGCCACCACATCCTGATCAGCGCGGGGCATCAACTTCCCGCCGGCCTCGGGCTCTCGCTGTTCTGGAACATTCAGTCAGGAATTCCATATACGCCGATCGTGAATGCCGACATCAATGGCGACGGGCTGGCCAACGATCGCGCGTTCATCTTTGATCCGTCGCGCGTGCCAATTCTGGCCTTTGCCGACAGCCTGCGGGCATTGATGGGCGAGGTGCCGTCGCAGAGTCGGAAGTGTCTACAGGCGCAACTGGGCCGCGCCGCTGGTCTCAATAGCTGCGAGGGACCGTGGACATCAACGCTCAACGCGGCGCTGCGTTCGTCGATGATTCACGTGTTCGACGACCGGCAAGCCACCATACAGCTCAGTGTGGAGAATGTGCTTGGTGGCATCGACCAGCTCCTTCACAACGAGGAACATCTTCAAGGCTGGGGTGCTGTCACCGCGCCGAATACGATCCTCTACACGGTGCGCGGGTTCTCGCCCACATCACAGGCGTTCGACTACTCCGTGAATCCGCGATTCGGAAGCACGCGCACGACGGAGTCGGTGCAGCGCGCGCCGTTCCGAATCTCGCTGAGTGCGCGCATCGAAGTTGGTCAACCCAAGCGTCATGCCGATTTCCAACGATTCCTGGAACGCGCGCCGATCGAACACGATTTTTCTGCGGCGCCGCGCGACAGTGTTGCGGCGTCGTTGGCCGACTACATCGTCACTGACGGGTATGTCTTGCTGCTCAGGCAGCGCGATTCATTGTTACTGACTGACAAGCAGGAGCGTGCGCTAGAGGTGCTCCATGCCGACTACCGAGCGCGTGCCTTGAACCTCTGGCGCGACGCAGCCGCGTACATTCTCGCCAATCGTGATCATCCGGACTTCGGCGCGATCGACGAGCGGCTCGATGTCGCGGCGGCTGCGAATTGGAAACTGGAACGCGAGGAAGTTCCGCGCATGCTCGCCGTGCTGACGCCGGCGCAACAGGAGCTCGCGACGGCCATGCTGGACGTGATCATCAAGTCGGACCTGCGTCCGCCGCCGCTATTTCGTCCGTTCTAGGCGGAGAAACTGGCCGGGATAATCACGAAAACGCGACAACGCTCAATGCGGCGTCACGGTCTTTCCGCCGCTGGACGACGGCGGCGCGATCGCGGGCGAAGCACCCTTCTCGACCGCGAGTCGAACCGCGAATCGCTGCGACTCCGCAATCCGCTCGACTTCAACCGCGATGACATCGACGGCACTCTCGATTCGCTCGAGACGAGCTTCGAGCATGTTCGTCGGCAATGACCGGCTTTTGCTCTCGATGCGCTTTCCCCAGACTGACACAATGCTTGTGACGCAAACGGCGATCATCCCGAAGAACGCGACCGCCATGACTGCAATAGCTTGGTCCTTCATGAGCTGCTTCTCCGCGTAGGAAGAGGAAACGCGATAAGACCGCGGCCGCCGGCGGTCGGCACAATGTCCCTACGGGGATTCGCCCCGGCAAGTTCCGGCTATGGCTTGCCGAGTGCGGCGAATTGCTCCCACCTGTCGTATAGCGATGACGGACTGGTGAGCGCGCGAGCGTAGCATGTCGACCGTGAGCACGTCGACATCCACGCTCGATACCGATCGCCATGATTGCCTCCTCAATTGCATTCGCCAGCGGGATTCGCTTGGCCGCGCTGCAGATCCTGGTTGAACTGCTGGCGTTGTCGTCCGGACATACCGGTACTGGCGTCCACGTTCGCGACCAGCGGTGCTTCGTCGCCATAGCGGCGGTTGTGTCGACCGCACAGCCGTACCGCGTGGTTCGCGTGGTGACGACCGGCGTCCGTGAGTTCGACGACGACGGCACCGGCACAGTCGCGTACTGCGAGCCGCGCGACGCGTCGCGGGTTCGGTCCGCTCGCGCGGCGGTCGACCGTAAGGTCGGGGATATCCGACAGGTTGCGGGACAGAACGTCGAGCATGTCGTTCTCCGAAGCACGTCGCAGGCGCTCGTTGCCCGGCAGTTGTCATATGTGACCGCGGCAGGCGATGAAGGAAAAACGGGGCGCGCTGGCGTCGAGCTCATCGTACTGAGCGCTGCTGACGACAGCACCGGTCGCCCATGAACAGCAGCTTTGCGCCGGAGGAGACGTTGCCGCTCGCGTCAGGACTGTCGCGCGACTTTCTGTTGCATCATCGGGTCTGTCCGAAAGAAATGTTCGGCGACGGACAGCTGATCGTGGCCGCGACCAACGACGCAATTCTTTCAGGTGTCGACGATATCGGGTTCGCCTATCAGCGGCCGACGATCGTCGACGTCGTCGCGCGCGACGAACTGGAGCGCCTCATCGAGCGACTGACGACGCGCGCCGAACGAACGGTGGAGTTGGCGCGTGTCGACGTCGGCGCGGATGACTTGGCAACCGATGTTCGCGATTTGGCCAATCAGCCGCCGGTAATCCGCTACGTCAATCTTCTCGTTCGCGACGCATACGATGCCGGCGCGAGCGACATCCATCTGGAAGCGACACGCACTGGATTGTCGAGCCGCTTTCGCATCGACGGCGTGCTGGGTCCTGCGCCGGAACCGCCAAGCCATCTGCATCACGCGGTCGTCTCGCGAATCAAACTTCTCGCTGAGTTGGACATTGCGGAGCGCCGCCGGCCGCAAGACGGACGGATTCGTGTGCGCCTCGAGGCGCGCGAGCTCGATCTTCGCGTGTCGACAATCCCCACCATGTTCGGTGAGAGCGTCGTACTCCGGCTCCTCGATCACGGTGGACGCGCAGTAACGCTCGACGCACTCGGTATGTCGCCCGCCGTGCTCGACACCATGGCGCAACTCTCGGCGCGCCCGCACGGAATGGTGCTCGTCACCGGTCCGACGGGCAGTGGCAAGACCACAACGCTATACGCGGCGCTCCAGCGCAGAAATGCGCTCGAGGAAAAGCTCATCACGATCGAAGACCCGATCGAGTATCAGCTCCCAGGTGTGACACAAATGCCGCTACACCGGCAAGCTGGCGTCACGTTCGGGGCAGCGCTGCGGGCCATTCTCCGTCAGGATCCGGACGTCGTCATGATCGGCGAGATGCGAGATCGAGAGACGGCGGAGATCGCGGTGCAAGCCGCGATGACTGGACACTTGGTCTTCAGCACCCTGCACACTAACGATGCGGTCAGCGCGATCCCACGTCTGCTCGACCTCGGCATTCCCGAGTACCTCGTATCGGCAACGCTGGAGGGCGTACTCGCGCAGCGCCTCGTTCGACGGATCTGCGGTGGATGCCGCGAGGAATACGAGCCGAGTCGAGAGAGTGTGTTAGTGGTTGCGGGTGCGGATCAGAGTCGGACGGCATTCGTTCGCGGCGCGGGCTGCGCGGCGTGTCGAGGCACGGGCTTCAAAGGGCGGCTCGGGATTTTCGAGTTGTTGGTGTGCACCGATGCGTTGCGTGACGCGATCGCATCGCGCGATTCAAGCTCGCTGCGATCGCTCGCGATGAACGCTGGACTCGCACCGCTTCAGTCGGATGGATGGCAGAAAGTGATGGCCGGGCTCACGACAGTCGAAGAGGTGGCCCGTGTCATTCAAAGTTGAGTCGCGACGTACGGTTCGACACACCGCGCCCCGCGGCTTCACGCTCATCGAGCTCCTCGTGACGATCGCGATCATCGCCACGCTGGCGGCCATCGTCGCGCCATCGCTGTTCAGCAACATCGGCGATGCACGCCGCAACACCGCGAAGAGTCAAATTCAGATTCTCTCGCTCGCTCTCGATGCCTACCGCCTCGACAACGAGGCATTCCCGACATCGGAGCAGGGCATTGAATCGCTGCGCACGATTCCGATCACGGGCGAAGCACCGCCGAACTGGAAGGGTCCGTATCTGCGCCAGCTCGTTCCGCTCGATCCGTGGGGTCGAGCATACGTGTACGTCTCGCCCGGTGTCGCGAATCCAAATTCGTACGACCTGTATTCGCTCGGGAAGGACGGTAGACCGGGCGGCGACGGCGAAGACGCCGACATCACGTCGTGGAACGGACCAGTCTCGCAATGAGCGCCGACAATGCAAACCAGATTTGCGTATAGCGCCGCCGCGATGAACGGCGTTGTCGAGGCAGGCACCGTCGACGCCGAATCGCTCGACAGTGCGCGGTCGATGCTGGCGACGCGCGGCCTCTATGTCGTGACGCTCGGCATCGACGCCTCGCGCCACGAGCGGCGCGCACGCATTTCGGCCGTCGATCTCGCGATCGGCCTTAGAATACTGGGTGACCTTCTCGACGCCGGATTGCCGGCGGGTCGAGCGCTGCATGCCTTCGAGGAGCTTGCGCCGAAAGGATGGCGAGCCGCGCTTCCGTCGATCAGGCAAGCGGTGCGCGAAGGGCAGGGGCTCGCTGCGGCGTTGCGCGACGCACCCGTCGCGATACCACCGCTCGTCGTCGGAATCGTGCAGGCGGGCGAGGCCGGCGGCGGAATTGCCGCGGCCGTCCGTCGTGCGGCCGATCTCACCGAAGCTGGTGCCGAAACGCAAACGGCGGTGCGCGCGGCGCTGGCTTATCCCGCCGTCGTTGGATTTGCCGGCGTGATTGCGGTGACGATCCTGATGACCGTCGTGCTGCCACGCTTCGCGAAAATATTGGGCGACCTTGGCCAAGCGTTGCCAGCGTCAACGCGACTCGTGATTGCACTCGCGGCCGATGCACGCGTGATGGTGATTCCAGTACTCGTTGCCGTTGCCGTCGGCACGTTGGCGTGGCGTTCATGGACGGCGACTACAATTGGTCGCAGACAATGGCACGGCGTGCTCCTCGGTATTCCGGGTTTGGGATCGTTGCGGCGCTCATTCGCCGTCGCGCGATTGGCGCACTCGCTTTCCGCGCTGCTCGGCAGCGGTGTCGGCATGGCAGCGGCACTCGGCCTCGCGGCGCGCGCGGTGGCGGATGCCGAGTTGGAGAATAGAGTGTTGAATGCGCGCGAGCGTGTGACGGCTGGGCAAAGCCTGTCGCACGCGCTAGAAACCTCCGACGCGGCAACGCAGACGGCGATTCGCTTGATTCGCGCGGGCGAAGAATCCGGCCGACTTGGCGACATGCTCTCGCATGCGGCGCGCATCGAGCAACAGCGAGCAGACCGAATCGTGCAGGCTGCCGTTCGCATGCTCGAGCCGGCGCTGTTGCTGACGTTCGCGTCAGTGGTAGCGCTGATCGCTGCAGCGCTTCTGCAAGCCATCTACAGCGTGCGGCCCGCAGCATGAAAACGTTGCGTCGCGGCGTCACGCTGCTCGAACTACTCGTGACGCTCGTCCTGTTGGGAATGATCGCTGCGGTCGCGACTGTTGGTGCGGCGCGAATTCGGTCGGAGACACCGACCAATCCACAATCGATCGTTGCGGAGTCGCTTCGCGTTGCGATCACTGAGAACCGGGCGATCACGTTTGACGTGCCGGTGGGCGATACGATGGCGACTGCCACTGTGAGTCCGGATGGCAGCATCGTCGCGGATTCCGCGATTCACATCGACGCACTGTCAGGGCGGCCGGTCAATGCACGCTAAATCGCGATCTGGCTCAGCGATCATCGAAGCGTTGATCGCAACCGTGCTCTTGGCGACGGCCGGCGTTGCGCTCATCACGTTGCTCGGTCAAACCGCGCACTCGATGCGTTCCGTTCGAATGAGCGAACGTCAGACGCGTGACGCCTCGGAGCGCCTCGATCATCTCGTTCTGCTCGATCGAGCCGATTTGCTCGCCAGGGAAGGGCAAACGGCGTTCGGAGGATGGGCCCTCTCGATCACCGCGATCGAAGCTGACTTGTTCGACGTATCGATTAGCGAAACGGACACGAGCGCACCGTTGCTGCAGACAACCCTCTATCGGCCAGATACGGCGAATGATCGGCAATAGTGCCAACAATGCGCGGAGCCGGTGCGGTATGACGCTCATCGAGGTCACCGCCGCACTCGCAATCGCCGGCATAATCCTGCTCGGCGGCGTGATGATGCTCGATCAACTCAACGACAGCGGCGCACGCATCGTGGCCGAACGATGGACGCAGGCGAGCGAAAGCAACGCTATCGCGCAGACGCGGCGGCTGCTTCGCGACGCCGCGCCGTCGTTCGATTCGACGAGACTCTTTCGCGGCGATGGGAACAGTCTCGACTACTATGCGCGCTGTCGCGTACCCGGCGGCTGGTATGAGAGCTGTCACGTCACACTTGCCGTCGACATGGTGCGCGACACCTCTGCGGTCATGGCGCAGTTCGATGACGGAAAGCAGTTCATTGTCTTGCGTCATGTAGGCGCGTTGGCGTTTCGCTACTTCGATTTCACCGCGCCCGATTCCGTCTGGTCTGCGACGTGGGCTACGAGCGCGACTACGCCATCGGCGCTGGCAATCGTCGGCGCCTCGGACACGGTCGTCATGCCGATTGGGCCGTCGCGTGAGTGATTCACGCATACGATCTCGCATGCGGTCGCGCCGGGGATTTACGTTGCTCACGACGCTGTGGATCTTGTCGGTCGCGTCGATTGCGGCAATGGCGGCGGCGCTGTCGGGGCGAACGGCGGTGGATGCCGGCCGCAATCGAGTCAATTTCGAGCGCGCACACTGGCGCGCAGTCGGATGTGCCCGACGCGCTCAGGCGGCAGTCGACGCCGCGTTGTCGGACGCGCCAACCAGCGAAGGTGTGGCAATAGTTTGGCGAACGCTGGGTCGAGCGGTCGCGTCGTCGCCGCTGATTGCGTCGTGCGACGTCGCACTCGAAGCGGCGGGGACGCGCATCGATTTGAACTCCGCCACGCCCGAGATGATCGTCGCTCTGCTCGCCGAGCTCGGATACGACGATCAGGCGACAGCGATGGCCGACATTCTGGCAGATCGAGACACGCCGCTAGCCGATGTGCGCGAGCTCGCACGCATGCCAGGATTCGCGGGATTCGAGCAGTTCGATTCGCTCATCACTGTGGAACCCGGCCGCATTTCGCTCGCGACGGCGCCGTCAGTCGTGTTGCAGACAGTTCCAGGAATCAGCACGGAGGCAGCCGACTCCATCGTTGGCCGTTCGATGTCTGGCGAACCGTTCGACGTACTACTGAACGTCGTCGATGTGATCTCCGAATCCGCGGCGAGTGAGCTCATTGCTCATTACGTGGAGGCGTCACGGCTGACGACGGCGGACCCGGATGCGTGGGTTCTGAGCGTGCGCGCAACGACGGGATTGCCGCCGGCGACTGAAAGACTCGAATGGCGCTTGGCGCGTATTGGTCGTCGGGTCACGGTTGTCGATGCGCGGAGCGAGCAATGACCGTTCGACTTGGCATCGAGGTACGCGCGAGTGACATACGAGCGGTGATGACTCGAGCGGCCACCGTCGTGTGGCACGATGTGATCCTGCTCACTGACGGCGTATCCATATCAACTGCGATCGCCGAGTTGCTCGATCGCCGTCCGAATAACGTCCGAGGAAAAGTGCGGGCCTCCGTAACGATCGGGTTTTCGCGCGCACCGGTCAAACGGCTCGATGGACTTCCGTCGCTTCGCTCGAGCGCGCAGATGACGCAGATGCTCCGCGAACACGCGAGCGCGGTATTCATGAGTCGCGCGGACGCAGCCGCGATTCCTGATGTTTGGCGTTCGGCGGACGGGAGCTGGTGGGGTTCGGCGATCGATCGCGCCGCGATCGACGAGACAGTCGCTGGCGCGAATCGAGTCGGGATTCGCGTGCTGTCGATGATTCCCACGGTCTGCGCACTCGCTCGCATTCGCGCGAATGGGACTGCAGTCATCGATGACGGACGCGCGGTCGTCGAAGCGACGACGCATGACGGGGAGCTGCGCGAGGTCAGACGGACGTTAGCTCGCTTTGACGTGAACGACGCTCCCGCGGCCCTTCGATCGTTCGGCGATGATGCGCACCACTATGCAGGGGCCTACGCGGCGGCGATGGCGACCAGGCGCGTGCCGCTGGCATGGAGAGTCGAACCGGATCCGGCATTCTCGGCGATACGTCGCCGGACACGCGTGGCCGCGATGACCGTCGTGCTCGTTGCCGCCACCGCTGCGGCAATCCTCGCACCAGGATTGCGCGCGGTGCTGATCGTCCGGCATGCGAGATCGGCCGCGGGAACGTCGAATGTCCGAGACGAGATTGCTCGCGTCGAATCTGATCTGCGAACCACGACGCGACTGCTGGCGACCGCGGCACGCTTCGATTCGAGCCGCGGCGCAGTCATGCGCTTGGTGGCGCAGCTCGGGCAATCGCTGCCGGAGTCCACGGCAATTGTTTCGCTGCGCGTTGATTCGCTGGAGAGCAGCTTCACCGCCATCGCGCCGCACGTCACCGATGTACTCGGCGAGCTGGGTAGCGTCGATCGGATCGAGAATCCAAGAATCGTCGGCGCGGTGACGCACGAGATAGTCGCGGGCGCGCACGTCGAGCGCGCGACGTTTCGCTTTCGTCGCGCGACTCGCGCTCTGCCGACCCGTTCGGGCGACTCCACGCGTGTAGGAAAGGACCAGTGAGCATCCACGGTGGGTCGAACGCCGGTGATCGACGCGCACTCGTTGCCGGCGCGATTGTAATTGCGCTTCTGCTGGCAGTTGCTCGCGGCGGTCCGGCGCTTCGTGCCTGGACAGAATCGCGGCGCGCAGACGCAATGGCAGTGTTGGAACAACAACAAGCCGTCGATGCGGCGCAGAATCTTCTACCCACACTGAGAGACAGCCTGCGCCAACGTCGCATGCGTCTCGCGAATCTCGACTCGCAGTGGCTCGTCGCAAGCTCAGCCTCGGTCGCGACGGCATCGCTCGCGTCGACCTTGGAAGACCTCGCCGCCGACGCGCCGGTCAAGATCAACGCCATGCAGATGCGCGCGGATACGACGACTCGCTCCGGTATCGTGCGCGTTGCAGTCCGCGTGACGGGCGTGGCCGACGTGACCGGACTTGCAGCGTTTCTTCGAGCAGTCGACGGCGGCGAGCAATATCTAACCGTGCGCGAGCTCGCCGTGTCGCAGCCGGAGCCCGGCGCGCCGGACTCCAAGCCCGAGATGCTTCGCATCGATCTCCTTGTCGAGGCGCTGGGTTTCATTCGGCACGAGGCGGCCAAGTGAAGCGCGGGGCCGCAGTGTTGTATTGCGCCGCGATCGTCGGCGCGTGCGTCGCGGCGGCGTATCGATGGGATCATGCCACCCCACAGGTGCGTAATGAGCGTTTTACAATACCCGTCGCGCCACCGCTTCGTCGCACTTCCGACACGACCGGTTTCGCTGCACTCGAGGCGATTATCACCTCCAACGATCCATTTCGACTCGCAAACACGCCGTCGTCAGTCGCATATGATCCCTCGACCGAGAGTGCGCCGACGGGGACAACTATGCCGTTGCAGGCGATGCGGCCCGTCTTCGCTCTCAAGGCAATCGTCGGCGGCCCGCCGTGGCAGGCGATCGTCGACGGCATCCCGGGCCAGCCATCGGGAACCATCGTCTCGAACGGCATGACGATCGGCAAGTTGACGATTCGCGGCGTCACGCGCGACAGCGTCGTGATTCAAGGGCCGGACACGACGTGGGTGCTCACGTTCCGGAGGAGCTCGTGACGAGGCGCTCCTGTGTATTGGTGATGTTGGCAGCGATAGGAAGAGGTCTCAGCGCACAAGCGCCACCGGCCCCGAAGCCTCCCGCCGTCACGCAAGACAGCGTGACACTCCGCATCGTGTCGACCGAACTACGCTCGGCCATTCAGATCATCCAGCAGTATCTCGATAAGCCAATCATTTTCAGTGGACCCGCAACGTCGCAGCCGGTGACGCTCGAGACGCCGCGTCCCGTAGCGCGCGCCGACGTACCGAGGTTGCTCCGTGGGCTGCTCGACGCGCAGGGCTACGAGCTGCTCGATGATTCCGCGAGCGGAACGTATCGCGCGAAACCGAAAGAAACGGCGCGCACGGCGGCGCCACTTACTTCGCGCACAGCCAACCCGCCAGACGCCGACCAAAGCAAACGCCAGATCGGCGCGCCGGAGCTCTTCGTCATCGCACTTCGTCATGCACGCGCGGCAGATGTTGCAACCACGATCAACAGCCTGTTCGGCCGTACGTCTTCGCCGCAAAACTCGCGCTCCGGCGCACCTCGCGCGCCGACGCTCGGCGACGAGCTGCGCGCGGAGCAAATCCCGCCGGTCGGGGCGCCGCTTGTCGAAAGCGTTCCCGGCGTCGTGGGACGCGCGGCAGTCTTGAGTGGAGATCTGACGATCGTTGCCGACGTCCACGGCAATAGCCTGCTCGTTCGCGCGAACCGCGCGGACTTCGAGCTCATTCAGGCTGCGGTGCAGCAGCTCGACGTGCGACCGCCGCAAGTTCTCATCGAGGTGCTGATTGTCGAAGCGTTGCGCGATCGAAGTTTCAACTTCGGCGTCGAGGCCTCGATTGCCGACACGCATGTCGACAACACGCAAAACACCACCGTCGGCGGCTCCTTCACGCCCGGCTCCGCTGGACTCGGCGACTTCACACTACATGTCATGGGCGCGGGCGGCTTTGATCTCGATGCGACGATTCGCGCCGCCGCGAGTCGCGGCGACGTGCGGATCGTGAGTCGTCCGGTCGTGCTGGCTACGAACGACGAAGAAGCCGAAGTGGTCGTCGGCAGCCAACGACCGTTCGTGCAAGTCGCGAGGACGCTGCCAACGGAAACCGCCGTGCAGGATCAAGTCGTTCAATACAAAGACGTCGGGACCAAGTTGAACGTCCGGCCGAACATCAGCGTCGACGGTACGGTGCAGCTCAACGTCACGCAGGAAGTCAGCACGGCGACGACGGAAACGCAGTTCAATGCGCCGATCATCTCGACGCGATCCGTGAAGACCGATTTGCTCGTCCAAGACGGACAAACCATCGTGCTCGGCGGGCTGACTGACAGCCAGCACGACGTACAGACGAGCGGCATTCCATTCCTATCGCGAATTCCTTTCCTCGGCGGCCTGTTCGGAAATCAGTCGCGAGTGACTGCTGAAACGGAGCTCTTCATCTTTCTGACGCCGCACGTCATTCGCAACGACGACGACGCCAAACGACTGACGGATCCGCTGCACCAGCGGGCTGCGCACGGTGTTCCGTGAGCATCCATCAACCAATCTTGATCGGTGAGTCGGAGCCGATCAGAGAGCTGCGTCGCCTGATCACAGCCGTCGCGCCGGCAAGGATTGCGGTACTCATCGAAGGAGCAACCGGCACCGGCAAAGAGCTCGTGGCGGCGATGCTGCACCGAGAGAGCGGGCGTAACGGAACCTTCGTCGCGTTCAACGTCTGCGCCGTGAGCGAGACCATGTTCGAGGATGCACTCTTCGGCCACGTTCGTGGCGCTTACACCGGTGCGCTTGGCGAGAGTCTCGGTTTTCTACGCGAGGCGAACGGCGGCAGCGCGTTCTTTGATGAAATCGGCGGACTCGGCGCGCCGATGCAGGCCAAGCTCCTGCGCGCGTTGGAGAGCGGCGTCTTTCGGCCGATCGGCGCATCGCGCGACGCGCAGAGCGACTTTCGAACCATTGCCGCGACCAACGAGCGCGCTGAAGATCTCGTCGCCGAGGGGCGGCTGCGTGGCGATCTGGCGCACCGGCTGAGCGGCGTGGTGTTATACGTGCCAACGCTTGCCGAGCGTGTTGAGGATATTCCGATGCTTGCGGAGTACTTCGCGCGCGGCCTGCGAGTCACGCCTGGCGCGAACCGACTGCTCCAGGACCAACCGTGGGAAGGAAACGTTCGCGAACTCAAGCAAGTGGTCGACGCGGCGGCGATCTTCGCACGCGGCGCCGTGAACACCGACGCCGTGATGACAGCGCTCGCGCATCGCTCGCGTCGCACGACGAAGCCGCAGGTGACACGCGAATCGAGCGCGGCGGTCCAGACTCACGTCGAGTTGCCAACTGATTGGATGCATGCAGAGCGACTGCGAATGACTCGCGTGCTCGATGCTGCTGCGTGGAGCGCCGAGCGTGCCGCGTCGGACTTGGGCGTTCATCGGTCGACGCTCTACCGTCGCCTCAAACGTCTCGGAATCACGCTGCCGCCGGCGGCGTACGCCAATCGACCCTCGGCGCGGCCGGCGCGTCATTTCGTCGGTGTGTGACGACGTCTACTCGAGACAGACCTGCCCGGTGCTGTACGAGATGAACAAGATATGATCGCGCATCTGTCGCAGCCCGACGAGGATCAGCGGCTTCCTCAAGTGATCGTCGAAATCGGTGAACGTCGCATCGGAGATCAACACGCTGTCCGCCGGCAGCGTACGCCGGCCGAGCTGTATCGTCACGCCCGCGGCACGATAGTTAGTCGTGTCCTGATCGCCGTTGATCTGCCCGTGAAAAGAAAAGAGCGTCAGCGCGCCGGCCGACATCGACGTGACATTGGGACTCTTTCGGCTGAAGCCCAACAGCTTCGCCGCCGCCCAATTCATGATCGTCTCGCCGCTGCCCGAATCGAACGTTCCGGATATCGCGTGTCCGTTCACTTTCAGCGGCAGCAAAACTTCTTCCTCGTCCCAGATGCGCTTGCCGGGATTCTGCCGCGTCTCCGCCATATCGGACGAATCCATTCCCGCGCTGTCGATGCCCATGTGCGGCACGATTGGCGCAGCGATACAATCCGCGGCGGTGAGCCCATGCGGCAGCCACGCTGGTGCGCGTGGTTTGGCGAGTGGAGTCGACTGCGGCGTCCGTGCATACACGCGAAGCGCGCGGTCCGGCAGATTGAATTCGAGGTCGAACTGCGACAGCACGTCGCGTCCGAGTAAGCCGCCGGCTGGCCGAAGTGTGGCGGCCGGCGCCTCCGTCGCGATGAATATGTCCCGCTGTAACGACGTGCCGAGTCGAATCGAATCGACGACCTGCGGCGGGAATTTTCCCCAGTACTGGAAGGTTGAATCACCGCGCACAACGACAACGGTAGCGCTGGGATCGATCGTGGTTCGACCTCGTCCGTCCTTCACGAGCGTGTCTGCCTTCGTTGCGTTTGCGTACCGATGCGGCAGGTGCGCCGCGTCGACGGTCGAGTCAGTGAGCATCGTCGTCGTCGCGCCGTGATCGGCGAGAAACTGCAGCGTGCGTCCGTGCACTTCGGTCGGAAGCATGAAGCGGTAATTCCCGACGTCGGTTGCTTCAGCGCTGTCCAGTGTAGCGAACGGAACGAGAACGCCCTGAGATATCAGCGGAGGCTCATACGCCGGCGCGCTGGTGCCGATCGTCGACACCGGACGACAGCCGGCGAGCATGACGAACGAGATCGCGAGCAGCGCGCCGGGTTGCCGTCGAGCGATCACTTCCCGCGCCGTGTATCTCCGATCTGTGCCGTCGCCGCAAACGTCGGCGCCCGTCGCGCAGCACCTGCTTGCTCGAACGCATATGCCAGTTTTAGCAACGTCGCCTCGCTCCACGCCGTGCCCACGAACGAGATCCCGATCGGCAGTCCGCGTGCGAATCCCATGGGCACTGTGACATGCGGATAGCCGGCGACGGCCGCCGGCGCGGTGAACGAGCCGCCGCCACCGGGATCGCCGTTCACCAAGTCGATCAACGCCGCCGGTCCCTGCGTCGGCGCCACGATTGCGTCGAGCTTGTACTTGGTGAGCGTTGCGTCGATGCCGTCGTCACGCATCAGCTTACGGTTCTTCGCAAGTTCGTCGAGATACTTCTGCTCCGTGAGCGGACCTTTCGCCTGCGCCTGCTCCATGATCTCCTGGCCGAAGTACTTCAACTCACGCGATGCGTTGGTCTGATTGAACGCAATCACATCAGCGAGCGACCGCACGCTGACATTCGGTTTCAACTGACTCAGATACGCCGTGAGGTCGGTCTTGAATTCGTACAGCAGTAAATCGAATTCCGAGTCGTCGGTCTGTCCGCCAGTCTCGATGTCTGCCGGATCGACGATCGTCGCTCCTTGCTTCCGCATGACGTCGAGCGCGTGCTCGAGCGCTTTGTCAGTCTCCACGCTGTAGCCGGTGTAGTGCTTTCTCGCGACACCGATTCGCGCGCCGCGCAATCCGTTCCGATCGAGCGCCGTCGTGTAATCCGTGAGCGCGTGTCCCGCGCTGTTACTCGTTTCGGCATCGCGCGGATCCACGCCGGTGAGCGCGCCGAGTAGAATGGCGGCGTCGCGGACCGTGCGCGCCATTGGGCCGGCGGTGTCCTGGCTGTGCGCGATGGGAATGATGCCCGCGCGACTGATTAATCCGAGCGTCGGCTTGATACCAACGAGCGCCGCCGCAGCAGACGGCGACGTCACCGATCCATCGGTCTCAGTGCCGACGGCGACGACACAACAATTCGCCGCCGCGGCCGACCCGGAGCCGGAGCTCGAGCCCGACGGCGTCCGATCGAGCGCGTATGGATTGCGCGTCTGTCCGCCGCGGCCGCTCCAGCCGCTCGATGAATGCGTCGAGCGAAAATTCGCCCACTCGCTGAGGTTTGTCTTCCCCATGATCACCGCGCCGGCAGCGCGCAGCCGCTCGGCCACGAACGAATCGCGCGCGGCGATGTTGTTGGCGAGAGCGAGCGAACCGGCGGACGTATGCATCTTGTCGCCGGTATCGATGTTGTCCTTGATCAACACCGGAATGCCGTGCAGCGGCCCGCGAATTTTTCCGGCCTTTCGCTCGGCGTCCATCTGCGCGGCAATCGCGAGCGCGTCGGGATTCAGCTCGAGGACGGCGTTGATCGCCGGACCACGCTGGTCGATCGCGTCGATGCGCGCCAGATATTGTCGCGTCAACGACTGCGCGGTCTCGGTGCCAGCTTTCATCTTCGCCTGGAGGCTGTCGATCGTCGCCTCGTCGAGCGCGAACGGCGCAGGCGCGGCATTGGCGGTCGACGTCTCTGGAGGCACTCGCTCCGATCGACGCGTACCCAATCGTCCATCAAACGCAATCGCGCCGGCAACCGTCGTAGTGACGAATGCTCGGCGCGACATCTCGGACTCGACTTCGTTCTCCGGGCGCTCTTCTTCGGTCATCGCCAGTCCCTGTTCAGGTCTGGCATGAAGCTGTTGCTATGCCGCCGGACAGGAAAGGGGTATCAGAGAGTTTAGCGATTCATGGATGCGTGGGGGCCGGAACCGGCGTGTCGTCGACGTAGCTGCCGACGCCCGGCTGATAGACCACACCCGGTTTGAGTACGATGAACAACGCGTCGCGGCTGCCCACGACCGCCATGGAATGGTCGAAGCAATCCTTGTACGTCATCTCCTCGATGTGTTCCGGCGCAATGTCGGTGAGCACGGAGACGGCGGCATAGGTGAAGCGTGCACGCGGCGGCACCCCAACGCGCGCGCGCTGCGCAGCGATCGTGTTCGCCGGAAGCGGGTAGATGATCCGCTTGCCGTTCACCCACACGTTCTGAACGCCAGTGTTGCATCCGCCATGACTCGTGAGCATGTCGGGGCGCATCTTTTTCACGACGTCGAATCCGTCGAGCAGCGTCTGGTTCGACGCGGCGATGTCGTCGGCGTTGACCACGTAGCTCGTATAGTCGACGTCGCGCTTTGCGGTGATCTTCACTGCATTGAGCGAGTTGGCCGCCGAACGCGCCGCGACGAGCATCACTACCGCGGTATCACGCGGGCCGGCCTCAAAGAAGTGATCGGTACGCGCAAAGCCGATTTTGCGCATGGTGACCTGGAGGTCCAACGAATCGGGAACCTCGAATGCCGCAAAGCCGAGTCCGTTCGCGTCGGTGGTTCCTTGCGCGACGACCGTGTTCAGACCGCGCGTCACGGTGAAGTCGGCGCCCTCGATGGGCACGTTGGTCGAGTCACGCGCCGAGATGCGCAAGTAGGCGTGCTGCGTCTTGGCTTGGGCGCCCGCTGACCCAGCTGTAACCAAGGCAAACAACGCGGCTGATGCGAGAGTTCCGGCGCTGCGTCGAAAATCGAACATGTGCTCCTCCACTCGCCCGTAAGACGGTGTCTAGGATCTTCTGGAGCCTAGACACCTGACTCTACTGGATACCCCGGCGGCCGGCAAATGTGTCCGGCAGCGCTAACGCTCCGGCTACGGGATGAGCAGTACCTTGCCCGTGGTCTTGCGGCCGGCAAGCGCCGTCTGCGCCGCCGCTGCTTCGCTAAGCGGAAACTCTGCGCCAATTCGCACGTGAAGGCCTCCGCTCGCCACCCAGCCCAAGAGCTCGTTCGACCGCTCGAGGAGCTCTTCACGCGTCGGAATGTACGAGTTCAGCGTGGGCCGAGTGAGGAAGAGTGAGCCTTTTCTATTGAGAATCTGTGGATCGAAGGGCGGCACCACACCGCTCGATTGACCGAACAGCACCATCATGCCGCGCAGCGCCAGGCAATCGAGAGATTTGTCGAATGTGGTCTTGCCGACGGAGTCGTACACGACGTGGACGCCCGCGCCGTTGGTGATGCGCTTGGTCTCGGCAGCGAAGTCCTTCGTGGTATAATCGATTACTTCGTCGGCTCCGGCCTCGTGGGCCAGCTTGCGCTTTTCGTCGGTCGACGCCGTGCCGATCACGAATGCGCCGCGCTTCTTGGCCATCTGACAGAGCAACAATCCAACGCCGCCGGCCGCTGCATGCACGAGTGCGCGATGTCCTTTGCCGAGCGGGAACGTCGATGCCGAGAGATAGTGCGCGGTGAGCCCCTGCAAGAATACGGCGGCAGCCTGCTTGCCCGTCACGCCGGCTGGAACGTGGACCGCACGATCGGCTGGCACGGTGGCGAGCTGCGCGTACGCGCCCTTGAATCCCGTCGATACTACGCGGTCGCCCGGCTTGAACTCCGTAACACCGCTCCCGACCGTGCGCACCACGCCGGCCGCTTCGGCTCCGAGCGTGAGCGGAAGCGGAAGTTGGTAGATCCCTTCGCGCTGGTAGATCTCGATGAAATTGACGCCAACCGCCTCGATCTGCACGAGCAGCTCGCCGGCCTCCGGCGTGGGCTCGGCGACATCGTCGACACGAAGCACATCGGCGCCGCCGGTTTCGTGAATTCTAATTGCCTTCATGTCGCCGCCTCGTGAGTGTCATGACCGAGCTGGGTCGTTACTTCAACATCGCCTTCGCGATCGTCTGCAACTGCATGTTCGACGTGCCTTCGTAGATCGCGCCAATTTTAGCATCGCGATAGAACTTCTCGGCCGGATAGTCCTTGGTGTATCCGTACCCGCCGAACAGCTCGAGCGAGATCGACGTCACGCGCTCTGCGACCTGTGACGAGAAGAGCTTGGCCATGGCGCCTTCCATGGCGATGTCCTTTCCGGCGTCCTTGAGCCGCGCTGCGTTGTAGACCATGAGGCGCGCCGCCTCGAGCTCCGTGCGTGCCTGCGCGAGCTGGAACTGAATGCCCTGGAAATCGGCGAGCTTCTTTCCGAATTGTGCGCGCTCTTTGACGTACTCGGTCGCTGCGTGCAACGCGCCGGCGGCGACGCCGATCATCTGCGCGCCGATACCGATGCGTCCTTCGTTCAACGTCTCGATGGCGACTTTGTAGCCCTGACCCACCGGACCAAGCACGTTCTCGGCAGGCACCTCGACGTCATCGAGGATGAGTTCCGTGGTGCTCGACGCACGGATGCCGAGCTTGTCTTCCTTCTTGCCGACGCTGAATCCCTTGAAGCCGCGCTCGACGACGAAGGCAGTGATGCCCTTGTAGCCAGCCTGCGGATTCGCGTTGGCGAACACCACATAGATCTCTGCTTCGGCGCCGTTGGTGATCCACAGCTTGCGACCGTTCAGAATCCAGCGATCGCCCTTCTGCGTAGCGCGCGTCTGCATGCCGAACGCGTCGGAGCCTGACACACCTTCAGACAACGCATACGAACCGACAGTCCCGCCAGTGAGCCGCGGCAAATACGTCGACTTGATGTGGTCGCTGCCGTACGTGCGGATCGGAAAGTTGACGAGCGTGTTCTGTACGTCGACGAGAATCGCCGCCGCCGGGTCGATCTTGCTGATCTCTTCCACCGCGACCGCGACCATGAACAACGAGCCGCCCGCGCCGCCGTATTGCTCGGCCACCTCGATTCCCATGAGGCCCATCTCGAAGAACTTCTTGATCAGCGCCGAATCGAGCTTGGACTCGCGCTCCATTTTCTGCACGAGCGGCCGCACGTCTTCATTGGCGAATCCGGCGACTGCGTCGCGGAACATCATCTCGTCGTCGGACAGAAGCGTGAGCGGCGAGTGCGTGAGCGTGTCTGCGTTTGACATGTCGAAGATCGGGGTGGGAACGGACAGGTTCGGCTAGCGCGGTGTGTGCGCGGGAGCGGCAGCGATCTTGGCGGCGCAGGCCATGCCGCAGGCGCCGACCGTGCCGTGCGGCTCCCAGCACTTGCACGCATCGGCTGCCGAAACCGGAGCCACGACTGGAACTCCCGCGCGTTGGGCGATGAGCTCCGCCAACTTTTCGTCGACGCCAAACGCCGGAGTGACGTGGAACGTCACATGAGGAAATTCTTGCGCGGCTTCGGCTACGAGACGCGGTACGTCGCGCGTGACGTGCTTGCCTGGAGAGAGCATGTACGGAAAGGCGACGACCTCAGTCGCACCAGCCCGCACGCATTCCGCGAAGCCTTGCGGAATCGACGGCTCGGCCAGCTCCATGTGCGCGTAGCGCACGGCGACGCCGTCGCCAACCATCTGCTGGAGCAAGTTCGCGACGCAAGAAAGCATGTGGTTTGCCTCCTCGCGGACTGAGCCGTGGTCGATGATGAGAATCGCGCGCATGGTACCAATATAGCGCCGCAAATTCCCTCTTGCGTTCTCGGCGCGGCCGAGCGTATGCTCGGCTATGCGCCCTGATTCCGTAGCCGATCACCCCCTCTCCGTCTCCGAGTACATCGCCTGGGAGGAGGGCAACACAGTCAAGCACGAATATGTGGCCGGCGAGGTGTACGCCATGACGGGCGTCTCGGCGCGGCACAACCTCATCATGCTCAATCTGGCGATGGCCCTGCGTGGGCGTACTCGCGGGCGTGGATGCCGCGTCTTTGCCACTGACGTCAAGCTTCGCGCATCGTCGGACCGTTACTACTACCCGGATCTCATGGTCGCGTGCGGGTCGGCTGGTGAGATCGCGCTCATTGTCTCCGAGCCCTCGCTGGTCGTCGAGGTCACGTCGCCTAGCACGCGCGGAACGGACCGCCGCGAGAAGCTCGAGGCGTACATGAAGATGCCCTCGCTGCGCGCCTATCTGATCGTCGATCAGCGCCGCCGACACGTTCTGATGTACACCCGCCGAGGCGCAGCAGATTGGACGCGCGAGGAAGTGAGCGGGAACGACGAGCTTTCACTCTCGTTTCTCAACACGACCCTCTCGCTCGACGAGATCTACGAGGATATCACCCTTCCGCCGCTCGCCGTCGGAGAGGATGTTGATCCGGACGAGTGGGGCGACGAAGAGGAGCTCGACGACTTCTAACGTTCCGCGGTCATCCCGAGCGTAGCGAGGGATCTTCTGTCCGCCAACGCGATAATTGGCGGGTGAGAAGATCCCTCGTCGTTTCACTCCCCGGGATGACAGCCTGCGAACACCTCGAGCGCCAGTTCCACCTTGCCGAAGGGCGCCGAGACTTGAACGCCTTGCACTAAGGGCCGCACTCGTTCGAGCATTTCGCGAGCGATCGCGATGCCTTCGGCCACGGCGTGTTCCTTCGATTTGTCGTTCGCCTTCCGCATCCGTTCGATGATTGCGTCCGGCACCGACACTCCGGGCACTTCGTTCGCCAGGAATTCGGCGTTGCGCACCGACACCAGCGGCCAAATGCCCGCAACGATTGGAATGTGGCTATTCCCAATCTTCGCGATGAACGACTCGAGCTGCGCCGCGTCGAACACCGGCTGCGTAATCGCATACTCGGCGCCCGCGTCCACTTTCCACTCGAAGCGGCGGAGCTCTTGCGCGGGGTCGAGCGCGACCGGATTCACGCCGACGCCGATCGCGTAACGCGTCGGCGCACCGATGGCGTTGCCGCCGGGGTCCAGCCCGCGATTCAGGTTCCTGACCAAGTTGGTCAACCCGATAGCATCGACGTCGAATACTGCGGTGGCGTCGGGATACGGGCCCATCTTCGGTGGATCGCCCGTGATGACGAGCAGATTGCGCAATCCCACGGCCGACGCGCCCAGCAAATCGCTCAGCATGCCGAGCAGGTTGCGGTCGCGACACGCGTAGTGCGTGACCGTCTCGATGCCGACCTGTTGTTCGATCAAGACGCTCGTCATCAACGCGCCCATGCGGCTCTGGGCGCGCGGTCCATCGGGCACGTTCACCGCGTCGACGCCGGCGGCTTTGAGCTT
The DNA here is from genome assembly GCA_036499625.1 of Gemmatimonadaceae bacterium. Taxonomy (GTDB): domain Bacteria; phylum Gemmatimonadota; class Gemmatimonadetes; order Gemmatimonadales; family Gemmatimonadaceae; genus JAQBQB01. The sequence continues at coordinate 10,850 of DASYDJ010000031.1, read as the reverse complement.
GGCCGTGTCCGCGAGCATGCGCGACGCGTCCACGCCGCGGGGCGGCACGATTTCAACTGACGAGACGAACTGCCCGCGCGCCAGCTTCGCCGACCAGCGTGAGCGCTCGCCGAACGGCACCGGTTCGACGCCGATTTTCGTGCGACTGTCGGCGGTCTCGGTCGACGTACGGCGATCGGGACCCGTGTGCACGGCGGCGGAATTCTCGAGTCGCGGCGCGAGCGGGCGAATTCCTTCCACCATCGCGTGGATGTGATCCGGCGTCGTGCCGCAACAGCCGCCCACGATCTTGGCGCCCGCCTGCACGAGATGTCGTGCGTACGTCGCCATGTACTCGGGGCTCGCCATGTACATGCTGCGACCGCCGACATCGCGCGGCATACCGGCGTTCGGCTGCGCGCTCAGCTTGCGGCGGCTGTGCGGCGACATCTTCTCGATGCAATCGAGAATCGTCTGCGGACCCACCGAACAATTCAGACCGATCACGTCGGCGCCCCACGCGTCGAGCTCGCGCACGACGACTTCCGGACTCGCGCCATACGGCGTCCGTCCGTCGGCGCCGACAGTCATCTGTGCGATGATCGGCATGCCCGGCGCCACTGACCGTGCCGCGCGAATCGCCTGCTCGATTTCTTCGAGGTCGCCAAACGTCTCGAGGATGAAGCAGTCAACGCCGCCTTCGATGAGTCCTTCCATCTGCTCGCGGAACACCGCGCACGCTTCATCCTTGCTCGTTGGGCCATACGGCTCGAGACGCAGGCCGAGTGGTCCAACTGCTCCGGCGACGAGTGCGCGATCGCCGGCCGCTTCGCGAGCGAGCGTGGCCGCAGCGCGATTCAACTCGCGCGTTTGATCCTGCAGCCCGTGCTGCGTGAGCTTGATGCGGTTCGCGCCGAAGCTGTTCGTCTCGATAACGTCGGCGCCCGCGTCGACATACTGCTTGTGGATCTCGCGCACCATTTCCGGCGCGCGAAGATTCAGCTCGTCGTAGCACTGGTTGATGAACACACCTTTGCTGTACAGCATCGTGCCCATCGCACCGTCGAACACGACGATGGAATGCGGATCGAGCAGACGCTCCAACTTGGTGGTCATTTTGCCTCGCCGCGCACGGCGTAGTACTTCGCTTGGCGGTGGTGGACGATGATCGCAGCCGTACTCTGCTCCGGCATCAACTGGAATGAGCTCGTCATCTGCATGCCGAGCTCACGCTCAGCGGGCAGGAGCTTGAACACCTGCGCATGATCCTCGAGATCGGGACATGCGCCGTAGCCCCACGAGTAACGCTTGCCTTGGCCCGCGGGAACGCCTAAGTCGTGACGCAGCTTGCGATGCATCCACTCCGCAACGGCTTCCGCCGTCTCGACGCCGAGCCCGTGGACGTAGAACGCTTCGGTGTACTCGTTGGCCGATTGCAACTTCTGGAACAGCTCCGACGCCGCGTCGCCGACGGTGACGATCTGCAGCGCGACGACGTCGACGTCGCCGGTTTCCACCGAGCGGAAATAGTCCGCGATGCACAGTCGCTCGCGATCTTCCTGTCGCGGAAAGTGGAAGCGCGCGATCTCTGTCGTCGTCGCGTCGGCCTTGTACGCGTCAGGGTCGTAGACGAGCAGGTCGTTGCCTTTCGCCTGCACTGGAAAGAGTCCGTACACTGCCTTGGGTTGCAGCCAACGGTCGCGCTTGGCTGATTCCTTTAGTCGCGCGAGCGTCGGCTCGAATTCGTTCTTGACAGTTTGCTCATACTCCGGCCCCGAGCCGCGCGCGCCCCACTGCAGGCGATAGAGCTCGTCCAGATCGAGCAGGTCGAACACCTCATCGAGCGGAATGTCGTGCAGCACTCGCGTGCCGAAGAACGGCGCGCTCGGCACGAGGTTGTCGGCGGAGACGTCGCTGCGCTTGCCGTCCTCGGTACCTGACGACTTGTCCTTGCCCACGTTGGCGTGGAGGAATTTGTCGGTTCGCGCGTCCTCCAGAAGTTGTTCGATCGTCGCGGTCCGACGGTCTGCATCCTGGAGCTTGTCCATCGTGTCGAGGCCCTCGAACGCATCCTTGCAATAGAAGACGCCCGAGTCGTACGCACGCTCGGCTTCGACGTACAGCGCGCGTCGGCCGAAGCGGCGGTTGATCGCGGCGCCGCCGATGAGCACGGGGATCTTCATTCCGCGACGGTCGAGCTCCTGCACGCACAACGGCATCTGCTTTGACGTCGAGACGAGCAGCGCCGAGAGGCCAATCGCATCGGCGCCGACTTCTACCGCTTTTTCGATGATCGTATTCACCGGCACTTGCTTGCCGAGGTCGAATACGGTGTAGCCGTTGTTCGAGAGAATGGTGTTGACGAGCGACTTGCCGATGTCGTGCACGTCGCCGTACACCGTCGCCAGCACGACGCGCCCCTTGGTGTAGCCTTCGGCGCGCTCGAGGAATTGCTCGAGATGCTTCACCGCTTTCTTCATCACTTCGGCGGACTGCAGTACGAACGGCAGAATGAGCTCGCCCGCGCCGAACTTGTCGCCGACTTCTTTCATGGCCGGCAGCAACACTTCGTTGAGCACGCGCACAGGTTGCTCGCGCACGCCGGCGGTGTCGAGTGCGGCCTCGATGCCTTCCTTTTTCCTGTGTACCACCATCCAGTGAACGACTTGATCGGTGGTCATCCCGGCGGTCGGATCCTCTTTCTCGACTTCCTTGACCTTGCCGTTCGATGCCGTATCGAAATGCTCGATGAATTTCTGCAGCGCATCGGGCCGGCGATTGAGCACCAGATCTTCCGCCAGCGTGCGCTCGCTCGCCGGAATCTCGGCGTACGGTTGTACGTGTGCGGGATTGACGATCGCCATGTCGAGTCCCGCTTCCACGCAGTGATGCAGGAAGACGGAGTTCAAAACGGCGCGCGCCTCCGGCGCCAATCCGAAGCTCACGTTGGACACGCCGAGGCTCGTGTACACGCCCGGCAGCTCGCGCTTGATGAGCCGAATGCCTTCGATCGTCTCGACGGCGGAATCGATCCACTCGACGTCGCCGGTCGCGAGCGTGAAGGTGAGATCGTCGTAGATCAGATCTCCAGCTTGCAGCCCGTACTCGCCAACGACGATGTCGTAGATCTTCTTCGCGATCTCGAGCTTACGCTCGCGCGTCTTGCCCATGCCGACTTGGTCGATCGTCAACGCGACGAGCGCGGCGCCGTGCTTCTTCGCCAGTGGAACGACAGCGTCGATGCGCTCGCGACCGTTCTCCATGTTGATGGAGTTGATGATCGCGCGGCCGGGAATCGTTTCCAGCGCGCGCGCGATCACCGCCGGCTCGGTGGAGTCGATCATGATCGGCGTTTCGACGGTCATCGACAGCAACTTGACGACCTTGGCCATCTGCTCCGCTTCGTCGGCGCGCTCGGTGACCGCAACGCAGACGTCGAGCACGTGTGCGCCCGACTCGACCTGCTCGCGCGCGACGTCGGAGATTCCCTCGTAGTCGTCGGCCAGGAGCAGGCGCTTCACTTTGCGCGATCCCTGCGCGTTGACGCGCTCGCCGATCAAGAGCGGCTTGGGATTCTGATCGAAGTCCGTGGCGCGCATGGCGGACGACGCGCGCGGAATCTTTGAGCCGCGCACGGATCCCGCGTTGTCAGCGCGAGCAAGCGAAGCCAGGTTGTCGGCACGAGCGGGCGAAGCCGGGTTGTCATTCCGAGCGAGCGAAGCGAGAGAGGAATCTCCCGCAATCCGTCTAGTGGTAGCATATTCGGCCGTTCGGCCCATCGGCTGTTGCACGCGCTTCACGATCGCCGCGAGGTGATCTGGCGTCGTTCCGCAACAGCCGCCAACGATCCGCACGCCGAACTGCTCGACGAATTCGCCGAGCATCTGGGCCATCGGCTCGGGCTCGAGCGGATAGACCGCGTCGCCGGTGCCGGTGTTGAGCGGCAAGCCTGCATTCGGAATACACGACACCGGCCGCGTCGCGTTCTCGGCCAAGAACCGGATCGGTTCGCGCATGTGCTCGGGACCCGTCGAGCAATTCAATCCAATGACGTCGATGCGCAGCGCTTCGAGCGTCGTCATGGCGCTCGCGATATCGGTGCCGAGCAGCATGCGGCCGCTCGTGTCGAGCGTGACTTGCGCTTGCACGGCGACGCGACGGCCAAGCTCAGCGAACAGCCGCTCGAATCCGGCGATGGCGGCCTTCATCTCGAGGATGTCCTGCGCCGTCTCGACGAGCAGCACGTCGACGCCGCCTTCAACGAGATACTTCGCCTGGAGATAGTAATTCTCCTCGAGCTCGGCGAAGGTCGTGTTGGAGAGCACTGGATCGCTGCTGGAGAGCAGCATGCCCGTTGGTCCGATCGACCCAGCGACGAAGCGCGGTCTGTCTGGCGTTGCGTACTTGTCGCATGCGGCGCGCGCGAGGCGTGCGGCGGCGACGTTCAGCTCGCGCGTCTTTTCTTCGACGCCCCATTCGCGCAGGCGGTGCGGTGTCGATTGGAACGTGCAGGTCTCGACGACGTCGCAGCCCACAGCGAGAAACGATTCGTGGATCGACGAGATGACGTCAGGGCGCGTGAGCACGAGGACGTCGTTGCATCCTTCGAGCGATTTCCCGCCGAAGTCGTCGGCCGTGAGATGAAACCGCTGAATGCTCGTTCCCATCGCGCCGTCGTAGACGAGCACGCGATCGGCGAGTGCCGCGAGGTAGTCGCTATGTGAGCCGTCGTTTGCGCCGGCAGCGGCAGAACGGATATCGGACATCGGTTGACCGGAAAAGAAAAAAGCCCACAACGCGAGCGCTGGGGGCCGGCGCTTTAGCGAAATGTTTAACGTGGCCGCAATTTGCCTGAAATCGCCACGGATCGGTTGTACTTAAAACTACGGGGTCTACCGGTCAGGGCATAGGGTCTAAGTACAAACCGCCGTTTGACCCGATACTCGACACCCTCAACCTAAATACCCTAAACCTGCCGTTACAAACCCTAGAGGCTAGCCTCTGTCGTTTCACCTGACGTCCGCCCTCGTCCCGTCGCGCGCGCGCGTTCTCCAACATGGTGAACGAGCGCCATCATGCGGTTTCGCTCCAGCGGAAGCGTGAGATCGGCGAGCACCGCGCGCTGGACCGTCGGCGACAAGGTGACGAGCATGCTTCCAATGGACCGATAGAGCATGAGCGCACCGCCCGCGGCGAGTGGAATGCCCAACGTCTCGGCAGTCGAATTGGCGGCGAGCGGCCGGCTCACGATGGCGACCAGCGGCGGATCCTGGATCGCCAGCTCACGCGCTTCGTGCAGCGTCTGCGCAACGTGGGTGGTGAAGCCCGCGCTCGCGAATGTCTGCGAAATGCCTTCCAACAGCGGCAGCTCGGTGCCAACCAACAGAATATTCGTCATGAGGTCCTGGTGCGAATGTTCGCCGCGGAATCATAAGCGTCAGAACCGCTGCTGCGAAGAGCTTTTGGCGAAATTCTTTTTTCAGGAAGCGCCGGTCTCGTCCGTGTTGCTGATGGTCACGGAATTCCGAGCAGGCCCTGGATGATCGAGAGCAGGAACCACGCAACGATCGGAGTGATGTCGATCATGCTGATCCGCGGGATGATTCGCTGCAACGGTGCGATGAACCACTCCGTGAGAACGTACGACCAGCGAATCCAGCCCGAACGGGGCGACACGGGCAACCAGGACGACAGCACGCGAACGATGAGCGCCAGGCGAAGAATCGAGAATGCCCACGACACGAGCAACATCGGAATCGAGCGTGGATCCTGAATCGCGAATGTCACCTGCGTGAGAATGGAGCCGGCGAACTGCAGAAGGCTCAGAAGGAGGAGCCCGCACGCGACGATTGCCACGAGCGCCCACCAAGGCGCCGACGACGGCACACCGCCGGTTCGGACGACCACCCGCTCGACGGGCGCCATCAGCGGATCGACGCGTCCGCGATAGAAACGAGCAACGCGGCTAAAAGGATTGATTCGCCTGGTGCGAACCGCCCAGTCCACGGTGCAGATCAGCGCGGCGAACGCGCCGAGCAACAGAAGCGCAGTCCGGACACCGGCAATGAATGTTGCATAGCTCGCGAGGGCGCTCATTGGCGAAAGCTCGCCGGGCACGCGGGACGCAGCAAGGCGCGCGTCGATCACCGCGTGCCGTGCAGCGTATCGATCAGGAAGGTCAGCCAGTCGGCATCGAGCGCGATCTGCTTTTCGAGCGACGTGTCCGGCCCAAAGCCAGTATCGAAATCGAGGCGCAGCAGCGTGGGCGCCGAGGCGCCGTTGATCACTTCGAGTGCGGCGGCAAATTTTAGCGACTGCGCCGGCGTCGAGACGTCATCATGCTCGCCGTCAGAGATCAGCGTGGGCGGGTAATGCGCACCGGCCCGAAGCATCTGCAGCGGCGAATACGTGAGCAAGGCGTGAAGGTCGGCGGGTCGATCCGGCGATCCGAACTCGGGAGTCCAACTCGGGCCCACGGTGAATCGATCGAAACGCGTCATGTCGTACAATCCGCCGTCGAGCACGGCGGCGCCGAACAATTCCGGCCGCTGTACGACCGACGCGGCAGCGAGCAGGGCTCCGGCGCCTTCGCCAACGACACCGAGCAGAGATGAGCGTGTGTACCGTTGGCTCGTCAGAAATTGCGCCGCGGCGATGAAGTCGTCGATCGACACCTGCTTGTGCGCGCCCGTTGCAGCGTCGTGCCACGCCCGCCCGTACTCGCCGCCACCGCGCACGTTCGCCACGGCATAAACGCCGCCGAGCATCAGCCAGCCGGCCACGAACGGCGAGAACCGGGGCGTCTCCGACGCGCCGAACGCGCCGAACGCGGAGAGCAGCGCGGGCCGGTTACTGTCGAGCGTGATTCCGCGCCGTGCGGTGATGAACATTGGAATGCGTGTTCCGTCGGCGCTCGTGTAATAGAGCTGCGTCGTCTCGAAGTCCGAGAGCGAGCTGTCCGGCGGGAAGTCCTTGAACATCGCGACGGTCTTCGCGTCCAAATCGTAGCGGAACGCGATTGGCCGCTGAATGAATGAGGAATATCTAAAGTAGAGCTCGCGGTATTCGCCGCGGCCGTGAAGGTCCGTTACGGTGCCGACACCCGGCAGCGCGATGTCGCCGCGTTGATTTCCATCGAGCGTGTAGAGCTCGAGTACCGAATGCGCGTCGTGCAGCCGGTGCGCCACGATCCGATCGTCCACGCGCAGGGCGTCGATCAGCGGATCGAACGTCTCGCGGACGATGGTGGTCCAGTGCGCCTCGTCGGGCGAATTGATGTCGACGGCCACCAGCCGCGCGCGCGGCGCGTTCTTGGTGGTGCGAATGAAAAAGATCGGTCCGGCATTGGCCACGAAGTCGTACACCGCGTCGCCGGCGTCGAACAGCTTCACGATCGGCGCGCCCAGATTCGGATGTCCGGGATTGTCGAGATCGATGAAGTACAGCCGGTTCTGGTTCTTCGCTCCGACGCCGGCCGAGATGACGAGGTACTGGCCGTCTTCGCTGACGTCGGCGCGCAACTGCCACTCCGGGTGACGTGCGTCGTCGAAGACGAGATCGTCGTCTTTCTGCGCGCGGCCCAGCCGATGGTAGAACACCTGCTGGCGTCCGTCGGGCGCCAGCGGATTCGTCGCGACTGGCGGCCGGCCGAGATCGGATCGCACGTAGAAGAATCCGCGCTCATCGCGCGTCCAGGCGAGCGGCGAGCGTTTGATGCCGTGCAATTCGTCTGCGAGATCCTGACCCGACCGGACGTCGCGTACGCGCACGACGCGCCACGCCGATCCCTGCGTCGACACGGCGTATGCGAGATACTTGCCGGCCGGCGACGCCGCTTCGTCGACGATGGCCATCAGTCCGTCGTGCGAAAAAGCGTTCGGATCGATCAGCACACGCGGCGGAAGAACCGGTTTGTCCTGGACGTACAGGGCTGGTTGATTCTCGACGCCGGTGTTCGCGTAAAAGAAGAGACGCTCGCCTCCGCCGAACGGCGCGCCAACCTGCGGCTGCCGGGTTTCCATGTTCGCGAGTCCGTGCATCTCGGCGCGGCGCGGCAGCTTGGATAGATAGCTCTCGGTGACTGCATTCTGCGCCGTCACCCACGAACGCACCTCGGGGGACGTGATGTTCTCGAGCCAGCGATACGGATCGGCGGGCGCGGTCTGAGCGCCGGAGTACGGCGCGCCAATGAGCACGAGCGCGGAGACACTCGCAACGACCTGACGCGCAGAATGCGCAGAACGTGCTGTGGGGAAGACCTTCATGTACCCTGGAGAGAAGCGTCCGTGAGCCACAATTATGCGTGGATGCTCACAAGCACGCAAAATCTTTGTAGACTATCTGCAACTCTCACCACTTTCCAATGCCCGATCGCCAATACTGGCTCGTGAAATCCGAGCCTGACGTGTTCTCGTTCGACGATCTCGTTGCCTCGCCCAAGAAGACCACCTCGTGGGACGGCGTGCGCAATTACGCGGCGCGCAACCACATGCGCGCCATGCAGAAGGGCGATCTGGTCTTCTTCTATCACTCGAATGGCAAGCCGCCGGCGATCGTCGGCGTGGCCGAGGTGGCGAAAGAGGCGTATCCCGATTCGTCGGCGTTCGATGCCAAGGATTCGCATTTCGATCCCAAGAGCAAGGCCGACAATCCGACCTGGTACATGGTCGATCTCAAAGCGGTCGCACCGCTCGCGCGGCCGGTGACGCTCGACGAGATCAAGAAGACCAAGTCGCTCGAGACGATGGCGCTGGTGCGGATCAGTCAGTTGTCAGTTCAGCCGGTCTCGCCCGCCGAGTATGCGACGATCGAGAAGTTGTCGCAGAAGAAGGGCTGAGGGCGTAGCGAACGCGCGCCGTTCATTCCGTTCCATTCGTTCAGTTCGTTTTGTGTTCCGTTATGGCCAGCCCGGGCGGCGTTTTCGCGATTCCGGCCATAACGATATGGATACGGATTGAACGGATGGGACGAAGAGTGACGGATAACCGCGAAAGCCGCCGCGCCAACGTCGGGTATGCGACGAGCGAGAAGTTGTCGCCGATCGAGGGCTGAACGTTGGGCTGGCATTGAACAAATGGAACGCGAAGAACTGCAAATGAACGCGAATGAGTTCATTGCGCGGTTCGAGTGTTCGCGCGCAACGAGTCCTGAATTTTCTTTGGGAACCGCCGCTCGTGACTCCACTGGTGGCATCGGCAAGTGGTATTCCCAATCATTTACCCCGGCGCACGGATTTCGCCGCGCGCGTTGGATCAATTCCCGTTCATGTGCAGTTCTTCGCGTTCATCTTGTTCCCACCGTCCCGCCGACTAACCAACGCGCCGCAACAAAAAACGAGGCGAGAACTCTGAAGTTCTCGCCTCGTTCCTTAATTGCTTAGCTGACGCGACTAACTCGCGAGCTTTACTTCGCCTTCGGAAACCGATTCGTCAGCTTGCTCGTGTACGGACGCTCGCCGTACCCGACATAGATCTGCCGCGGACGAGCGATCTTCTGCTCCTTGTCGTTGAGCATTTCTTCCCACTGCGCGAGCCAGCCCGAGGTGCGCGCCACCGCGAACAGCACGGTGAAGAAGTCCGTGGGGAACGCCATCGAGCGATAGATGAGGCCCGTGTAGAAATCGACGTTCGGATAGAGCTTGCGCGACACGAAGTAGTCGTCGGACAACGCGATGCGCTCGAGCTCGAGCGCGATCTCGAGATCCTTGTCGACACCCACGACCTTGAACACGTCGTCGGCGAGCTTCTTCACGATCTTGGCGCGCGGGTCGTAGCTCTTGTAGACGCGGTGACCGAAGCCCATGAGCTTCGCACCCTTGCCGCCCTTCACGTCCTCGATGAACGCCGGCACGTTCTTCACGTGGCCGATGTCGGCGATCATGCGCAGCACCTGCTCGTTGGCGCCGCCGTGCAGCGGACCATAGAGCGCCGCCACACCGGCCGCGGTGGCCGAGAACGGATCGACCTGCGAGGAGCCGACGGCGCGAACGGCGCTCGTCGAGCAATTCTGCTCGTGATCGGCGTGCAGGATGAAGAGGATTTCCAACGCCTTCACGAAGGCCGGATCGCCCTGGTACTTCGACTCCGACATGCGCGCCACCATCGAGAGGAAATTCTCGGTGTAGCTCAAGTCGTTGTCGGGGTAGATGAACGGCAGCCCCTTGCTGTGACGATAGCAGAAGGCGGCGAGCGTCGGCATCTTCGCCAAGAGGCGAATGATGGAGATGTCGCGCGATTCCGGATCGTTGATGTTCTTCGCTTCCGGATAGAACGACGACAGCGCGGCGACGGCCGAGCAAAGCATCGACATCGGGTGCGCGTCGTAGCGGAAGCCCTGCAAGAACGTCTTGATGTTCTCGTGCACGTACGTGTGGTACGTGATGTCGTGCACCCACTTGTCGTACTGCTTCTGGTCGGGCAGCTCGCCGTGCCGAAGCAGCCACGCCACTTCGAGGAACGTCGACTTTTCAGCGAGTTGCTCGATGGGGTAGCCGCGATAGCGGAGAATGCCCTTGTCGCCGTCGATGAACGTGATCGCGCTCTTGCACGATGCCGTGTTCATGAAGGCGGGGTCATACGTCATCATCCCGAATTCTTCGGGGGATGTTTTGATCTGCCGAAGATCCATCGCGCGCGTGGCCGTATCGCCTTCTACGCCACCCTGCAGGATCTGTACGGAATAAGTCTTGTCGGTGCGAGAATCCTTGATATCAAGCGTTCCCGTCGACCGAAGCTCGCCAGTTGGCGGCGTCGGCTGCGTGTTGCCCATGCGCACGATCTCCCAGTGAGGTCAAGGCGGAGCAACCGTTTTTCACAGCTCCGTCTCAGGTGCGGCGAAATCTAAGGGATCACGCACGAGGACCAACGGTCCTA
>DASYDJ010000030.1:0-32139 GCA_036499625.1 Gemmatimonadaceae bacterium | reverse complement strand
GGGCCGCATCTCGCACCCCTCCGAGCTCGTCGCCATCGGCGCGGAGCTCGAAGTCAAGGTGCTCGACATCGACTGGACGCGCGAGCGGATCAGCCTCGGTCTCAAGCAGCTCCAGAGCTACCCGTGGAAGGACGTCGCCGAGAAGTATCCGGTCGGCACGAGAGTCACGGGCAAGGTCGTGAGCATCACGAACTACGGTGCCTTTATTGAATTGGAACCAGGCATTGAAGGTTTGGTGCACATCAGCGAGATGAGCTGGACGCGCAACGTCCGCCACCCATCGAAGCTCGTCAGCATCGGCGAGACGATCGAGGCGGTGGTCCTCAAGGTCGATCCGAACGAAGAGAAGATCTCGCTCGGCATGAAGCAGACGGAGCAGGATCCGTGGATGGTGTTGCCGCTCAAGTACCCGGTCGGCACGCGCATCACGGGCAAGGTCCGCAACCTCACGAGCTTCGGCGCCTTCGTCGAGATCGAGCCGGGCATCGACGGCCTCATTCACATCTCCGACATGAGCTGGACCAAGCGCGTGCAGCATCCGTCGGAAGTCGTGAAGAAGGGCGACGCGGTCGACGTGGTGATCTTGAACATCGACAGCGAGAACAAGCGCATCTCGCTCGGTCTCAAGCAGGCCGAGGAAGATCCGTGGCTGCGCATCGGTGAGACGTATCCGGTGGGCACGGAGCTCACGGGCACGGTCGTTCGCCTGATGGACAAGGGCGTGGTCGTCGACATCGGCAACGACATCGAAGGCTTCGTTCCGCTCTCGCAGCTCAACATGAACGGCGCGCCGGTCAACAGCCCGGCGGACGTCGTCTACGAGACCATGCGGCTCGACATGCGCGTGCTCGAAGTCGACCCGATCCACCGTCGTATCGTGCTCGGCGTGACGAACATTCCGGAGGAGCAGCCGCCCCGCCCGGAGACGCCGTCCAAGATCATTCCGATGGAATCGGAGCATGACATGGGCTATCCGCCGATCGAAGACATCCCGGCCGACGACATCGGCGAGTAACGATCGCGCTTGCACCTGAACAATCGGAATGCCCCGCAGTGAAAGTGCTGCGGGGCATTCTGCTATCCATTGACGGGACTGCCCGAAATGGCCATATCCTTTCGCGCTCTCCCACCTCTCGTCCACCCTGATGACTGACTACGACACGACTGTCCTGGTGGTCGGCGCCGGCCCCGCTGGTCTGACGTTGGCCGCGTCGCTCCTTCGGTACGGAGTTTCAGTTCGTATCATCGATAAGGCGGCTGTTCCGCCGGACGATCGCTCGCGCGCCACGGTGATTCAACCGCGTACGCTCGAGGTGTTCGACGATCTCGGAATCGTCGACGAAGCGCTGTCCACCGGATTGCCCGTGCGGCGGCTCAACGTCTACGGCCGGTCCGGCCACTCAGGCTCGGCCTCGTTCGGCACGCGCTTTCTGGATTCGCCGTACGCCAATCTGCTCACACTTCCGCAGGATCAAACCGAGCGTATACTCGGCGAGCTGGTGCAGCAGTGCGGCGGTCGCGTGGAGCGCGGGGTGGAGCTCGCCGGCTATTCGGAAACTGCGGACAGCGTGCAAGCCGAGCTGAAACACGCGGACGGTCGCACCGAGAGCACAACGGTACGTTGGATCGCCGGATGCGACGGTGCGCACAGCACCGTGCGACAGAACGCCAACCTCGACTTCACCGGGATCACCTATCCCGACGAAGGCCTGCTCGGCGACGTATTCATCGACTGGAACATTCCGGAAGGACAGGTCAGTCTCTGTCCGCAGCGCGACGGATTTCTGCTCGTCTTTCCGCTGCGCGGCGAGCGGCATTTTCGCATCATTATGATCCTGCCGCGCAACGAGCGCGGGGAGGAGCGGCATCTCGAGCTCGACGAGTTCCGGCACCAACTGGAGCGAATGACGCCGACCGGTATGGGCGCGAAGGGTGGGCCGCCGGTCATCGAGCGCGCGCTGTGGCTCACGCGATACCGCCTGCATCGGCGCGGCGTGAAAACGTACCGCAGTGGCCGAGCGTTTCTCGCGGGCGATGCGGCGCACATTCACAGTCCAGTCGGTGGACAAGGCATGAACACCGGCATCCAGGACGCGTACAACCTCGCGTGGAAGCTCGCGCTCGTGGAAAACGGGGATTCGCCGATCGCGCTGCTCGACACCTACAGCTTCGAGCGGCACAAGGTGGGCGAGACGCTCCTGCGCGGTACCGATCGGATGTTCGCGGCCGTTGCCGGCGGTGGGGCAATCAGCACCATCATGCGCACGTTCGCGCCGGTGTTCGCTGCGCGATTGTTCAGCGTCGCGTGGATCAATCGCAAGCTCGCGCGATTCGTGTCGCAGCTCGGAATTCGCTATCGCGACAGCCCACTGTCGGACGAAGGTCCGGGCGCGAAAAAGCTGGGACGTGGAATTCCGCGGGCAGGCGACCGCGCGCCGGACGCACCGATTCTCGATTACGACAGCGGGGCCGAGCGGTTGTTCGATCTCTTTCGCGGGCCGCATTACACGATGCTGGTATTCGGCGGCGACGCGGCAACGGATCGGGCGTGGCGCGACCACATGCAGTCCACATTCGGTCGATTGGTGCGCGTCGTTGGGATTTCGCGCCTCGCGACGAGCGTCGGTGGCGACGTCGTGGACGAATCGGGCGAAGCGCACCGGAAATACGGTGCAATGAATGGTGCGCTCTATTTGATTCGGCCCGACGGCTACATCGGGTTCAAGGGTGGTCCGTTGGATCAGGCGGCGCTGGAGTCCGATCTGGCGTGGCGATTCACGCCCGTGCTGCCGGTGGACAAGTCGATGTCCGTGCCGGCGGTGCCGTCGCCGTCGCGATGAGCGTCCATTAGAGTTTGCTCATCGCTCGCGCATCCAGAGCACGAGCACGCCACACCCGGCCTGGGTGGCATTGTACTGCTCGGGAACCTGTGCGCCGCCGGCATAATACTCGACTCCTTCGAGGTCGGCGGTCGCGAAGCGGGCGATATCGGGAATCTGACTTCCGCGCATGCCGGCCGCGAAATACAGAACGGAGTTCACGTAGAGCGTTACGGGACAAAAGCTGCTGCCACTAATTCCCGACTGGCCGCGTCCGGAGGAGAGATATTCCACCTCCGGTTCCGTCTTCGGGTATGGGCGGTACGTGCTCAGGCCGGGGATTTTTGCCGTGAGCACGTCATTCAGCTTGCGTGAATCGTTCATGCGAAGCTCAGCTTCAGTGACGAAGTGCCCCAGGCCCAGCTTGCGATGGTCTTCGAACTGGCTCATCCCCGCCGTCAAATGCGCGGGTTCTCGCGCGGCGTTGACGCGAACGGAGTCGAGGGTGGTCGGCGTCGGGTCCAGGACATATTCGCGGTCGGCGCTCTGTCCGGCGACGAAGATGACGGTATCGACGAGCGAATTGAACCCGATGTGGCGAATCAGTACGGCATGCCGGCCCGCGGACAAGCCAGTGATCTTGAATTCGCCGTTCGCGTCGCTGGTTGCCGTGCGATTGAGGTCCGGAATCAGTACGGTCGCGCCCGCAAGCGCGTGACTCAGCGTGTCGCGAACGACCGCGCCGGACAACGTCGCCGTCTGTGCCGCGGCGTGAAAGACCGGCAGCAGCACGAGTGCGGCAGCGGTTCGTGCGAATGCTCTCATCGCTCGCGCATCCAGAGCACGAGCACGCCACAAGGGCTCCCGCTTGCATTGTACTGCTCAGGCAGTTGCGCGGCTCCAACATAGTATTCAACCGCTTCGATTTCGGCCGTCGGAAACCGAGCAATGTCGGGAACGTCCGTCGACATGGTGGCGGTGTAGTACAGGACGCCGTTGACGTAGAGAGTCACGGGGCAGGGCTGATTCGGGGTGCAGCTCATTGCCCCCATCGCGGTTCCCGGTGTACCGACGCACTCGCCGTGTCCGGAAGACAGATACTCCAGCATGGGAAAGTGCCTCGGATCCGGGCGATACGTGCGGAGGCTCGGCATCCGGGCCGTGAGTACGTCGTCGAGTTTACGCGCGTCGTTCGCGCGGAGCTCCGCCTCAGTGACGAAGTGCCCGAATTCGAGTTTGCGATGTTCCTCGAACTGGCTCATCGTGGCGCTCAGGTGCGGGGCGGTCTTGGCTGCGTTGACGCGCACCGAATCGAGAACGGTTGCCGAGGCGTCCAGCACGTATTCACGGTCCGCATTCTTGCCGTCGACGAAGTCGACGGTGTCGACGAGCGAATTGAAACCGATGTGGCGGATCAGCACGGCGTGCCGGCCGGGGGCGAGGCCAGAGATCTGGAATTCGCCGTGCGCGTCACTCGTCGCCGAGCGATTGAGATCGGGGATGCTCACGGTTGCGTCGGGCAATCCGTGACTCAGCGTGTCTCGAACGACGGCGCCGGATAGAACCGCGGTTTGCGCCGCGGCGTGAAGAAAGGGCAGCGTCACGAGTGCGGCAGCAGCTCGGACCATTCGACGGTTTCGCGTCACGTGTCACCCCCCCGATCGAGAAGCGTAGCGCCAACATAGGGCGCGCCGTCTCATCCAGCCAGAGGAACCTTCGCAGTTTCCTGCCGTTGGATCAATAATTCGAATGTACTCATCGCTCTCGCATCCAGAGAACGAGCACGCCGCACCCGTTCCCGCTCGCGTTGTACTGCTGTGGAACCTGGGACGCGCCAGCATAATACTCGACCGCCTCGATCTCGTCCGTAGGAAAGCGCGCGATATCGGGAATGTCCCCGTTGCCGTTATAGTAGACGACGCCGTTCACATACAGGTTTACCGGACATGCTGCGACCGCCGGACAATAGAAGACCGGCCCCGCGCACGCGCCGCGGCCCGATGAGAGATACTCCAGCGTCGGCGCGGTCTGCGGGTATGGGCGATAGGTGGTCAGACCCGGAACCATCGATGTTAGTACGTCATTCAACTTGCGGGTGTCGTTCTTTCGCAGCACATCCGCCGTCACGAAGTGCCCGAAGCCCGTCTTGCGATGGTCCTCGAATTGGCTCATCGTGGCCGACAAGCGTGGGGCGATCTTCGTCGCATTGACGCGCACCGAATCGAGAAACGTCGGCGCAGGATCCATGACGTATTCGCGCTCCGGGTTCGTGCCGTCGACCAGGTTCACTGTATCGACCATCGAGCTGAATCCGATGTGGCGAATCATGATCGCGTGACGCCCAGCGGGCAGGCCGGTGATCTTGAACTCGCCCTTGGCGTCCGTGGTTGCCGTGCGGTTGACGCCGGAGAACGTGATCGTCGCATCCGGGAGGCCGTGCTCCAACGTGTCACGAACGACGGCGCCGGCAAATGTCGCGGTCTGGGCGGCAGCCTGTACGAAGGGCAGCGCAACGAGCGCCAGTACGGCTCGCGCCACTCGGCGGATTCCCATCATGTCTCGTCCTCGGGTGGAGAAACGTTCAGCCAAAGTAGGACGCGTCGACCTATCCAGCCAGAGGGACCTGGGGTGTACCGGGGTGTATCTGGGCGCCGGAACTCAATAGCTTCCACGCCTATGACGATGCGAGAAAAACTGGAGCTATTGGAACGCCGGATCGCCGAGTCCGAACAGGGCGGCGGCGAGGCGCGAGTGAAGGCGCAGCACGCCAAGGGGAAACTGTCGGCGCGCGAGCGACTCGATCTGCTGCTCGACGAAGGCTCATTCGTGGAGCTGGACCGGTTCGTGGTCCATCGCTCCACCGATTTCGGCCTCGAGGAGCAGAAATATTACGGCGACGGCGTCGTCACCGGCTATGGTCGCATCGATGGCCGGCTCGTCTACGTTTTCTCACAAGACTTTACGGTCTTCGGCGGCTCCTTGTCCGAGTCGTTCGCCGAGAAGATCTGCAAGGTGATGGACTTGGCGATGCGCAATGGCGCGCCGGTCGTTGGATTGAACGACTCCGGTGGCGCGCGCATCCAGGAAGGCGTCGTCTCACTCGGCGGATATGCCGAGATCTTCTTGCGCAACACGCTTGCGTCGGGTGTCGTGCCGCAGATCTCCGCCATCCTCGGCCCATGTGCCGGCGGCGCAGTGTACTCGCCGGCGATTACGGATCTCATCTACATGACGCGCGGCTCGTCGTACATGTTCGTCACGGGTCCGAACGTCGTGAAGACCGTGACGCACGAAGACGTGACCATGGAAGCGCTTGGCGGCGCTGACACGCATGCCGGCACGTCTGGCGTCGCGCATTTCGTGCACGAGTCCGAGCCGGCCACGATCGCGGCCATTCGAGAACTCTTTCGCTACATCCCGCAGAACAATGTCGACGAGCCGCCGCGCGGGCGCGGCACCGATCCGCGCGATCGGCGCGACGAAGCGTTGCTCGACGTGGTGCCGGATAATCCGAACAAGCCGTACGACATGCACGACGTGATGTGCCGCATCATCGACGACGGCGAGTTCTACGAGGTACAGCGCGACTACGCGGCGAACATCATTTGCGGGTTCGCACACTTGGGCGGCTTCAGCATCGGCATCGTCGCCAATCAGCCCGCGGTGCTGGCGGGTGTACTCGACATCAGCGCGTCGCTCAAGGCCGCGCGCTTCATTCGCTTCTGCGACGCGTTCAACATTCCGATCGTGACGTTCGAGGATGTGCCTGGTTTTCTGCCCGGCGTGGCGCAGGAACACGGCGGCATCATCAAGCACGGCGCCAAGTTGCTATTCGCGTATTGTGAAGCGACGGTGCCCAAGCTCACGGTGATCACGCGCAAAGCGTACGGCGGCGCGTACGACGTGATGTCGTCGAAGCACATTCGCGGCGACTACAACGTTGCGTGGCCCACGGCCGAGATCGCGGTGATGGGCCCTAAGGGCGCGGTGGAGATTCTATTCCGCAAGGACATCAACGAGAGCGACGATCCGCAGAAGGCGACGGACGCGAAGGTGGCCGAGTACACGGCGAAGTTCGCGAATCCGTACATCGCGGCGGGGCGCGGGTATGTCGATGACATCATCGATCCGCGCGACACGCGGCCGCGGTTGATCGACGCACTCGAATCGTTGCGGACGAAACGGGACAAGAACCCGCCGAAGAAGCACGGGAACATTCCGCTCTAGAACGGCCGCTCAGAGATTGCGGACCTCCGACGCAATCTCGAGTGCGCTGGCAATCTCTTTGGACAGCACGCGCGCTTCCTGAGTCGCCGTCGACACGTCATGAAGCGCGGCCTCGAGGCCCGACGAACGGAGCTTGAGTAGGTCGAGCCGCAAGTTGCCGAGCGTGAGTCCTGCATTCTCGATTTGCCGATCGAGGAGCTCGCGATGCGCGGCGAGCTCCTGCAGGCGATCGCGCTGGTGACGCAACAATGAAATCCGACGCTCATCGTCGGGTGTCGCGCTGGTAGCGTCGATGGCGGCGAGCCGCGCTTCGAGAGCGGCGAGCTCCGATCGGTCGACTTCGACGTCCGCGCGCGTCAAGGAATCGGCGAGGCTCACGATTCGCTCGTACAGCGCGTCGACCGTTGTGCCAACCTCAGGCAACAACGCCCGGTCTTCCGGCGGCATAGCGGCCAGCAACTCGGCGATCGCCGTGCGATCGGACGCGGCGCGTCGAACGATCGCGCTCTGCGGACTGACCGGCGGGTTTTCCTGGGGCCGGGAGTCGGTGACGCGCGGAAGTTGCCGCAGCGCGGAGTCGTCGACGATCGCGGAACGCGAGCGCAGGGACAGGAAGACACGACGCAGCTCGAGGCCACTTTCGCGAAGCGATCGACCGCGGCGTTTCAGCCTGATTCCCATGAGGATTGGGACGATCGGCGACAGCGCGAGGGGAGGCGCGTCGGGCGACGCGATGAGCGCGATGAGACTGAGCACACTCAGACTCGCCGTGAGGAGCGCGTAGCGGCGCATCGCCTTCACTCGATCGAGCAGCGGCACGCGTCCGTCCCACAGACGCAAATCGTCGCGCTGGGCCGGCGTCAGCGATGCGAGGTGAGGCGGCTCGAGCTGGATTGCTCCATGCGCCTCGAGCAACCTCTCGCTACTCGCCGCGCCGGAAGAGGCGAGCGTGGTGTCGCCGGATTCGCTCGAGGCGCGGCGCGACAGCGCTGTCCGTATTCCGCCCTGCGCGCGCGGCACCGGTGAGGTATACCGGACGCGCTCGCGCACGACACTGTGTCGCGACTGCGGCGTGTTCTCGTCCGACAGCACTGCCTCGCGAAACGTCGCGGCTGTTGGCCAGCGGCTCGCCGGCGCCTTCGCCAAGGCCCGTTCGACAGCTTCTGCGAGCGGGGCTGGGACATCAGGTCGCAGCTCGAGGATCGGCTGCGGCGGCTCACTCACGTGTTTGAGCAATAACGCCATCGAGTTGCCCGCCGTGAACGGAACGCGGCCCGTCAGCATCTGGTAGCCGAGCACGCCCAGGGAGTAGATGTCGCTGCGTCCGTCGATCTCGCGCTCGCCAACCGCTTGCTCGGGCGACATGTAGGTCGGCGTCCCAACGGCAATACCTGTCTGCGTGAGACGAGCGCCGCCCTCCATGGCCCGCGCGATCCCGAAGTCCGTGACGACGGCGCATTCGGTCTGAGCGTCCAGCAGGATGTTGTCGGCTTTGATGTCGCGATGAATGACGCCGCTTCGGTGCGCGTAGGACAGCGCATCCGCGACTTCGCCGAGCACGCGGCGGACTTCGTCGATCGATCGAAGCGGGTGCTCCTCCAAGCGCGTGGCGAGATTGCCGCCATCGATGAGCGCCATGACGAAGTAGGCGATGCCGTCGCCTTCGCCGACGTCGAAGATTGGCACGATGTGCGGGTGGGTGAGCCGCGCCGACGTTTGCGCCTCGCGCGTGAATCGCGACCGAACGGCAGGATCGTGCGCCAATTCTGGCGGGAGGACCTTGATCGCAACCGCGCGGCGGAGCCGCAGGTCGTGGGCGCGGTAGACCACGGACATGCCTCCGCGGCCAATTTCACTTTCGATCCGGTATTTGTCGCCGATGGCAGCGCTGATGCGCTCGTGAAGGGAACTGGTCATCGCCTGGTCATGAGAGGGGCGTCCGGTGCGCGCGAGGGGCTCGTTTCGCTAACGGAAACCGAGACGATTTAGATTCAACGCCTCGTAGATCGGGTGACAGCGTGCGGCAGCGCTTTTAGGTTCCACGTCATATGACGATGCACGCCACGCTCGAGCCGGCTGGTCCGTCCACGAGATCTCCCGCCGCCTTCGGGACGACGGCCTGTGTTTAAGAAAATTCTCGTCGCCAATCGTGGCGAAATTGCCTTGCGTGTCATTCGCGCGTGCCGTGAGATGGGCATCGCATCCGTTGCCGTCTACAGCGACGCTGACGCCAAGGCGCCGCACGTGCGCGAAGCCGACGAGGCGATGCACATCGGCGCGCCGCCGTCGGCCGAGAGCTACCTGCGCGGCGACAAGATCATCGAGGTCGCGAAACAGGTCGGCGCCGAGGCGATCCATCCGGGTTACGGCTTCCTGAGTGAACGCGAATGGTTTGCGCGCGCCGTGCGCGACGCCGGCCTGGTGTTCATCGGGCCGCCGGCCGAGGCGATCGCGGCGATGGGCAGCAAGACCTCGGCGCGGCAACTCGCGGTGAAGGCGGGGGTGCCGGTCGTTCCCGGAACGACGGAGGCGCTCAAGGACGCGGACGAAGCGCGGGCGATCGCCGACCGATTTGGTTACCCAGTGCTACTAAAGGCAGCGGCGGGTGGCGGCGGCAAGGGCATGCGTGTCGTGCGCGAGCCAAAGGAAATGGACGCGGCACTCGACACGGCACGCCGCGAAGCCAAGAGCTCGTTCGGCGACGACGCGGTGTACGTCGAGAAGTACATCGTGGGCCCGCGCCACGTCGAAATTCAGGTGTTGGGCGACCAGCACGGTACGATGCTGTCGCTCAATGAGCGCGAGTGCTCGGTGCAGCGCCGGCATCAGAAAATGATCGAGGAGGCGCCGAGCATCGCGGTGACGCCGGAGATTCGGCGCGCGATGGGCGAGACTGCTGTCGCTGCAGCGAGCGCGGCGGGCTACACGAACGCCGGTACGTGCGAGTTCCTGCTCGACACCGACGGCAAGTTCTATTTTCTCGAGATGAATACGCGAATCCAGGTGGAGCACCCCGTTACCGAGCTCGTGACGGGACTCGACCTGGTGCAGTGGCAGATTCGCATCGCTGCCGGCGAGAAGCTGCCGTTCAAGCAAGAAGATCTCGTGCCGCGCGGGTGGGCGATCGAGTGCCGCATCACGAGCGAAGATCCCGCGAATGGTTTCCTGCCGTCCACGGGTCGCATCTCGTATTTGCATTTGCCGTCGGGGCCCGGCGTGCGTTGGGACGGTGGCATCGAGGTCGGCAGCGAGATTGGCTTGTTCTACGATCCGATGTTGGCCAAGCTCATCGTGTATGCGCCAACGCGCGAGGCTGCGGTGGAGCGCATGCATCGCGCGCTGCTGGAACTCACGATCGAAGGTGTCGAGTCGTCGCGCGACTTCCATCTGCGTGTGATGGAGGACGCCGAGTTCCGAGCCGGCGCGATCGAGATCCAGTGGCTCGAGCGTCGTCTCGACTCGCTGCTCCAGGCCAAGCCGCCCGAGGAAACGACGCGCAAGGCGGCGGTCATTGCCGCGCTGATTGCCGACCGCGATCGCCAAACGCTGAAGCGCCGTAGCGCAACGACGCCGCCGACTAGCGGCGGCGAACGATCGGCGCCGGACAGCGCGTGGCTGCAGGCTGCTCGGCTTGGGGCACTACGGTGAGCGTTGCCGAGGTCACGATCGAGCGCATTGCGGCCGGGGGCGACGGAATCGCGCGCACTGAGAACGTCGTCGTGTTCGTGCCGCGCTCGGCGCCCGGCGATCGTGCGCGGGTGAAGCTGGATATTCGGAAGCGGTTTGCCCGCGGCGAGATCGTGGAGCTGCTCGCGCCATCGGCCGAGCGCGTCACGCCGCCGTGCGGGCACTACATCGCCGATCGGTGCGGCGGATGCCAGCTCCAGCACATCGACTATCCGGCGCAGCTCGAGGCGAAGCGCGGGATCGTGCGAGATGCGATAACTAGAATTGGAAAACGCTCAATCGAGTTGCCGGACATTCAGCCGAGCGCGAAGGAATGGCGCTATCGCGACAAGCTGACGCTGGCGATGCGGCGCGCTCCTGGCGGTCCCTGGGTGATCGGGCTGCATCGGTACGACGATCCCGTGGGCGTTTTTCAGCTCGTCGATTGTCCCATCACGGACGAACGCGTGCTTGCGGTGTGGCAGCAGGTCATGGCCGCGCAAGAGCACTTTCCTCCTGCCGATGAACTGCGAGCTTCTGTGCGGCTCGTCGCCGATGGTGCGTCGATCGTGATGGAAGGGGGCAACGCATGGACGAATCGCGCGACGTTCTTCTCGGCAGTGCCTTTGGCCACGGCGCTCTGGTGGCGGCCGGCGCACCGTGCGCGTAGCCTCGTCGCCGAACGGGGGAATCCAGCTGCGGGTGCATCGTTCGCGCAGGTGAACGCCGGAGTCGGCGCGCTGTTGCACGAATACGTGTTGGCTCGCGCACGGGCGCATCGGCCAGCGCGGCTGATCGACGCCTATGCTGGATCGGGAACGACGGCGATTCCACTCGCGCACGACGGCGTTCACGTCGTCGCCATCGAATTGGACCGCGAGGCCTCGGCGCGTTGCGCGGAGTCGTTGCCGGAAGGATCGCAGGCGGTCGCCGCGCGTGTGGAAGACGTGCTGCCGCGCGCGTTGCCGGCCGACGTGGTGCTGATCAATCCGCCGCGGACTGGCGTGCACGAGGACGTGGCGGCCGCGCTCGAGCGGGTAGCCACTCCGCCGCGCGCGCTCATTTACGTGAGCTGCGATCCAGCCACGCTCGGCCGCGATCTCGCGCGCATGCCGCGGTACGAAATCGCGTCCATGAGAACTTTTGACATGTTCCCCCAAACGGCGCACGTCGAGACGGTGTGCGAGCTGGTGCCCGTACGGCACCGCGAAGGAGCCGCCGCATGAAGTATCTCGTTCACCTGAACGGCGAAGATCACGAGGTGTTGCTCGACGGCGACGGCGTGCACGTCGACGGCGACGACATTGCTGCAAGCGTATCGCCGATCGATGGAACGCCGGTGCGCATGGTATCGATTGGGAACGAGGTCCACCGCGTCGTCGTTCGGCCTGGCGGCCGGCGCGGCGAATACACGCTGTGGCTCGACGGCTATCGGTTCGAGGTCGAAGCGTTGGACGAGCGCACGCGCGCCATTCGCGAGCTCTCGGGTGCGTCTGCCGGTCCAACAGGACCGGCGCCGCTCATCGCGCCCATGCCCGGTCTCGTCGTGCGCGTCAACGCGAACGTCGGTGACGACGTGCAGCCCGGCCAGGGACTCGTCGTCATGGAAGCGATGAAGATGGAGAACGAGTTGCGCGCGCAGGCGGCGGGCCGGGTGAAGTCGGTGCTCGTCACACCCGGCACGGCGGTGGAGAAGGGGACACTGCTCATCGAGCTGGAGTAGATGTCATCCCGAGCCTGAGCGAAGCGAAGGCGAGGGATCTTGCGTCGGCCGTCTCATAATTGGCGCGATAGAAGATTCCTCGTCGCTGGCGCTCCTCGGAATGACAGCTAAGAAGACTGCCGGTCGCTGGCGCTCCTCGGAATGACAATTACGCCGGAGGCGCCGCCAAGTCCTCCGCATGGTGCTTGATCTGCTTGCCCTCGGCGAGGAAGACCGCATCCTCGCCGATGTTCGTCGCCAAGTCGGCGACGCGCTCGAGGTTCCGGCTCACGAGCAGCAGTTCGAGCGACGCCGAGATGGTGCGCGCGTCTTCCATCATGTGCGTTACGAGAATGCGAAACACCGAGTTGTGCATCGCGTCGACCTCATCGTCGGCACGACAAACTTCGCGGCCGAGGGCGCCGTCGGCGCGGACAAACGCGGTGAGGCTGTCGCGCAGCATTTTTCGCGCGCGGCGCGCCATGTCGCCAATTTCCGGATCCGGCGTGATCATCGTGCTCGACTGCGACATCCGTTGGGCACACTGCGCGATGTTCACGGCATGATCTCCCACGCGCTCGAGGTCATTGGAGACCTTGATCGACGCGATGATGAAACGAAGATCGCGCGCCATCGGCTGCTGGAGCGCGAGCAGGGCGATCGCCTGATCTTCAACCTCGAGCTCGAGTGCGTCGAGATCGCGATCGCCAGTGATGACGGTGTCCGCGATGTTGACGTCGCGGCTCAGCAGCGCTTCGACCGACAGGTCGAGCAGCGAGGTCGCCATGTCCGACATGTCGAGGAGCCGCTGCTTGAGATGCGCGAGCTGATCGTGGAAGTGACGAAAGCCGGTGGCCGCGGTATCGGGCGCGGAGGGGGTCATCCGAATCTCCCAGTGATGTACGCCTCGGTACGCTCGTTGACCGGGCTGGTGAACATGCGGTCTGTCGGGCCGATTTCGATCAATTGGCCCAAGTAGAAGAACGCGGTCGTGTCGGACACACGTCCGGCCTGCTGGAGGTTGTGCGTCACGATGATGATCGTGAGTTGCGGCTTGAGCTCGTAGAGCAGCTCCTCGACCTTCTGCGTGGCCAGTGGATCGAGCGCGCTGGCCGGCTCGTCCAACAACAGCACCTCGGGTTCGTTGGCGAGCGCGCGGGCGATGCACAGCCGCTGCTGCTGTCCGCCCGATAGACCGAGCGCGTTCTGGCGGAGACGGTCCTTCACTTCGTCCCACAGCGCGGCGCGGCGCAGTGCCGATTCGACGATTCCGTCGAGATCGCTGCGATTGCGCACGCCGTTCACGCGTGGACCGTACGCGACGTTGTCGTAAATCGATTTGGTGAACGGGTTCCAGCGCTGAAACACCATTCCAACACGCCGCCGGAGCGTGACCAGGTCCATTTCTCGGCTGTAGACATCGGTGTCGTCGAGCCGAATGGCACCCTCGTGCCGAACGCCCGGCAACAGGGCGTTCATGCGATTGATCGAACGCAGAAAGGTCGATTTTCCGCAGCCCGATGGTCCGATCAACGCGGTCACGCTGCGAGGCTGCGCCGTCAGTGAGATGTCGAACAGCGCTTGCTTTGGACCATACCAGAACGAGAAACGATCCGCGATGAGCCGACCGGTATTCGTCACGTCGCTGGTGACCACTTGGCGTGGAGCAGCAGTAGCCGTCACCCGAACCGTCCGGTCACGTAGGCTTCGGTGCGCGGATCGGTGGGTGCGGTGAACATGGCGCTCGTGGGCGCGTACTCGATCAACTCGCCGTTGAGCATGAATGCCGTGCGATCGGACACGCGCGCCGCCTGCTGCATGTTGTGCGTGACGATGATGATCGTGAGCTCCGAGCGAAGCTCATACACGAGCTCTTCGACGCGCTGGGTGCTGATCGGGTCGAGCGACGCCGTCGGTTCGTCGAGCAACAACACAGTGGGAGACGTCGCCAGCGCGCGGGCGATGCACAGCCGTTGCTGCTGGCCGCCGGACAGCGCGACGGCGC
This sequence comes from Gemmatimonadaceae bacterium, assembly GCA_036499625.1. GTDB lineage: Bacteria > Gemmatimonadota > Gemmatimonadetes > Gemmatimonadales > Gemmatimonadaceae > JAQBQB01. Next base: position 17,720 of record DASYDJ010000030.1, on the reverse strand, counting down.
CCGAGTCGAGCCGGTCTTTCACTTCTTCCCACAGCGCGGCGCGCTTCAGCGACCGTTCGACCAGCGCGTCGGTCTCCTTGCGATTCGGACGATCGGCGTGCGGAAGGACCTTGAGGCCGGCCGCCACGTTGTCGCGAATCGACATCGTGGGGAACGGTGTCGGACGTTGGAACACCATGCCAATGTGGCGACGCACGCCAATCGCGCTCACCGACGGTCCGTAGATATCGCGCCCCGCGAACCGCACCTCGCCTTCGACGCGCGCGCGCGGCACCGTCTCGTGCATGCGATTGAGGCAGCGCAGCAGCGTCGACTTTCCACAGCCCGATGGACCGATGATCGCCGTCACCTGTCCGGTCGACACCGCGAACGACACGCCACGCACCGCGCGTGTCGCGCCGAAATACGCATCCAGATCCTCGATGGCCACGCACGGCGTTTGACCACCGGCGGGCGCGGTCGCCTCAGTCGGTGCCAAGCCCGAATCGCGAACGGGTGGCGTAACGGGCCGCGAGACTAATGACGAGGACGATGCAGAGGAGGACGATGGCGCCCGCCCAGGCTTGCGCGTGCCAGTCATCGTAGGGAGAGATCGCATATGTGTAGATTTGCATGGGGAGCGCCGCGATAGGCTTGAACGGCGACAGTGACCAGAAGTTGTTCCCGAACGCGGTGAAGATCAGCGGCGCCGTCTCGCCGGCGATTCGAGCGACGGCGACGAGCGCGCCCGTGACGATGCCAGGCATGGCCGTTCGCAGGATGACGCTCAGCGACGTCCGCCAACGCGCATAGCCGAGTGCGAGCGCCGCCTCGCGAAGCGACACCGGCACGAGACGAATCATTTCCTCCGTCGCACGTGTGACCAACGGAATTGTCATCGCCGCCAGTGCAAACCCGCCGGACAACGCTGAGAAATGTTTGAACGGCTGCACCAGCAAGGTCCAAGCAAAAATGCCGAGGACGATGGATGGCAATCCGTTCAGCACGTCCGACAGAAACCGCACCGCCGTCGCGAGCTTCGATCCGCTCTGTTCGGCGAGATACAACCCTGCGCCGATGCCGATCGGCAGACCGAAAACGGCGGCGATCCCCACGAGGATCGCCGATCCGACGATCGCGTTGGCCATGCCGCCGCCGGCTTGCCCCGGCGACGAGCCGATCTTGGTGAAGAAGTCCCAATTCAGCGCGCTCGCGCCTTGCGCCACTAAGTACCAGAGAATGACGACGAGCGGCACGGTCGCCGCGATTGCGCAGAAGTAGGTGACCCCGATCATGACGTAGCTTGCCACTCGCCGGCGACCGATCGACCGTTTCGCGCTGGCGGAGAGCAACTCGTGGTACGACCGCATTGCGCCTTGGCGCGACGCCGCTGAACCTGCAGATCCGGCGGTCATGCGTTCCCGCGGTTAGTGCGCCACACGAGCCAGCGTGCGATCGCGTTGACGATGATGGTCACGAGGAACAGGGTCGCGCCCACGGCCATCAAGGCCGAGATGTGCAAATCGTTCGTCGCTTCGCTGAACTCGTTGGCGATGATCGACGCCATCGTGTATCCCGGCGCGAGCAACGACGCCGAAATCTCCGGCCGATTGCCGATGACCATGGTCACCGCCATCGTTTCGCCGAGCGCGCGCCCGAGTCCGAGGATGATGCCGCCGATGATGCCGGTGCGCGCGTAGGGAAGCACTGCGTCCCAGATCATTTCCCATCGCGTCGCGCCGAGCGCGAGTGCGGCTTCTCGCTGCGAGCGTGGCACCGCGAGCAACACTTCTCGCGTCACCGCCGAGATGTAGGGCAGCACCATGATCGCGAGGATTAGAGATGCCGAGAGCATTCCATATCCGTACGCTGGCCCATCAAAGATCGGTAAACTGCCGAGATGGAGCGTGTCTTTGAGAAAGGGCGTGAGATGCAACCGCACGAACGGCACGAGTACGAAGATGCCCCACAACCCGTAAACGACGCTCGGAATCGCCGCGAGCAGATCGACGAGAAAGGCGATCGGCTGGCGAACGATCGGCGGTGCAAACTCTGACAGAAAGATCGCGACGCCAACGGCGAGCGGCGTCGCGATGAGCAGCGCGATGAGCGACGTCACGATCGTGCCGTAAATCGCCGGGGCCGCGCCGAACTTTCCGTTGACGGCGTCCCAATCGCTTCCGGTGAAGAACCCGAAGCCGAATTTGTGGAACGCCGGCCATCCGGCCTTAAAGACTGCGTATGCCACAATGCAGAGGAGAATCGGCACGACGAGCGCAAAACTCGTGATGACCCACCGATAAATGCGATCGCCGACGCCGCCCGCTTCGATCCGCGTCGAGTCGGACGGCGGACCGAGCGGCGGTGTGATCGGCGCAATCGAGACGTCGGTCACGGTGTGGATCCCGGCGTTGGTCCCGTGATCGAATCGAGGCGAGCTGTGAGCGGCGCGATCATCGACTGAGGAAGCGGCGCGTAGTCCAACGAGTCCGCGCTGCTCTCTCCCGTGCTGTATGCCCAGCGCATGAAGTCCGTCAGCTCCTTCGCCTTGGTTGCGTCGGTCATGTGGCGATAGAGCAGGATCCACGTGAATGACGAGATCGGATACGCGTCTTTGCCCGGCGCATTCACGATCGAGATGCGATAATCCGTATTCGGCGGCAGCGTGGTGACTGCGCTCGCCGCGGCAGCCGTCACGCTCGCGAGCGTCGGCTCGATCCACGCACCGGCGGCGTTTTGAATCAGCGCGGACGGAAGATTGTTGCTCTTCGCGTACGACAGCTCGACGTAGCCGATACCGCCGGGTGACTGCTTGACCAGCCCTGTGACGCCTTCGCTGCCTTTGCCGCCGAGTCCCACGGGCCAGTTGATGACCTGTGCCTTGCCTGGGCCGCTCGCCCACGCCGGACTCACAGCCGACAGATAGTCGGTGAAGATGTAGGTCGTGCCGCTGCTTTCAGTGCGGTGCGTGACGACGATGCTTTGATCGGGAAGCGCGACGTTCGGGTTGAGTGCGGCAATCTGCGGAGCGTTCCAGTTCGTGATCTTGCCTAAATAGATGCCGGCGATCACCGCACCGCTGAGCTTCAACGGCTGCTTGACGGTCGGCAGGTTGTACGTGACTGAAACGCCGCCCATGACGGTGGGGAAGTGCAGGATCGGTCCACCCTTGGCCTCGGCGAGTTGCTGATCGGTCATTGGGCCGTCGGAGGCGCCAAAATCAACTATCTGTTCTGAGAGTTGTTTAATACCCGCGCCGGAGCCAACCGATTGATAGTTGACCTTGACGCCGGTTTTCTGTGCGTACGTGTTGGCCCACGCCGAATAGATTGGGTAGGCGAAGCTCGATCCCGCGCCCGTTAGGCCGACACCACTCGAGGCCGCGGCGGCGGCCGCATTCGCGGGATGTCCCGAGTCTGCTCGACTTCCGCTCTTGCTCGAGCTACAGCCTGCAAGCGCAGCCATGCACAGCGCCGTGCCCATCCGCGCTCCGCCGATCCGCGCTCCGCGCCCATCGAAAACGCTAGAGAATTTTCGCATTCCGAACGCTCGTTGGGCCGTGCAACCAACGCAGCGGCGTATTGTAACGGCCGGGTAACGAACGGCCGGCGAGAGCGCCTTGGGACGAGTTCTCCTGGGGTGACGCAAGCGTTACACAGCATGCGTGGCTCCTTTACCGGCGACACTGAGATTCGTGGCACCTTCTCCCACACCTCAGGAGTCATTCACGTGTTACCACGCGTACTGAAGTTCGCGTCCACCATCGCGCTCGCCGCAGTTGCGGCGGCTCCGGTTCTCGGAGCACAGGATCTGACCGGAGCGGGGTCGAGCTTCGCGTACCCGATTTACTCGGCCTGGGCCAAGACGTATGCCGCGAAAACCAACGTGCAGATCAATTATCAGTCTGTAGGTTCAGGTGCCGGTATTAAACAACTCTCAGAAGAGACCGTCGACTTCGGCGCGTCCGACGGCCCGATGAGCGATCAGCAGATCGCCGATGCCAAAGGCGGACCGGTCCTCCATTTCCCGACTGTCCTCGGCGGCGTCTCGATCACGTACAACCTTCCGGACATCAAGCAGCCGCTCAAGCTGACGGGCCCAGTGGTCGCCGACATCTATTTGGGGAAGATCACCAAATGGAATGCATCGCAGATCGCGTCGCTCAACCCCGGCGTGAAGCTGCCGAACCAGGACATCGTCGTCACGCACCGTACCGAAGGCAGCGGCACGACCTACATCTTCACGGACTACCTGACATCCGTGAGCCCGGCGTGGGCAAGCGGCCCGGGTAAGGCGCAGGTCATCAATTGGCCCGTGGGTCTTGGAGGCAAGGGTAGCGAAGGCGTGACGGGTCTCGTGAAGCAGACGCCGGGCGCCATTGGCTACATCGAGCTCTCCTATGCAAAGCACAATGACCTTCCCTCGGCGCTCATCAAGAACGCCAACGGCGAATGGATCACCCCGACGCTCGAGAGCGTGACCGCAGCCGCAGCCGGTGCAGTCGCCAAGCTGCCTGCCAACACGGACTATCGTATCTCGATCGTGAACGCGGCGGGCAAGGGCGCGTATCCGATCTCTTCGTTCACCTGGATTCTCCTGTATCAGACTCCGAAGAACGCCGACAAAGGCAAGAAGCTCGTTGATTTCCTCCGCTGGGCGTACCAGGACGGCGAGGGCAGCGCGGCTTCGCTGGATTACGCTCCGCTGCCGAAGTCGATGTCCACGCAGCTGCTCAAGCGCTTGAGCGACATTCACGTCGCGCACTAATCGCTGTCTCGCTCTACGACTATGTGAGTGCGCCGCCCCGAGAACGATGTGCTTCGTTCTCGGGGCGGTGTCTAGGCGGACCGACGAAACGCCTTCACGCGCAACGCCGCGTTACGCCGCCGTTACCGGCCCGTGAAATCAGCGCGACCGAAAACCCTCACTCTTCCGTCGCTTGTGACAGCCCCGGTAACGCCGGGCACGTCAACGGAACTGCCTCCTTCTTCTCCTCGTACCTCCACGACCCTCCATGACCTCTCGCTTCACGCGCTTGATCGCCGTCGGCGCCGCGATCACTGTCGCACCCGCCCTTGGTTTTGCGCAGCAAGCTGCGACCACCGTCGTCACTCCCGCGTTCGACTTTTCGGGCGTTGTGTTCGGGAGCTACGGATACCGGACTGACTCCGCCGCGAAGGCCGGCTTGGGCGGATCGAATCCAAACTCGTTCTCTCTCGATCGTGCGTACCTGACGTTCAAGATGCCCGCCGGCGACAACGGCGCGATCCGCATCACCACGGACGTATATCAGAATACGAATAGCGCGCAGAACTCGTACTACTCGGGCTGGTTGGTCCGCATCAAGTACGCGTATCTCCAGTACACGGGCCTCAAGAACACGTTCGGCGATGGCTCGAGCCTGCTCGGCCGCATCGGCGTGTTGCACACGGTCGTCATCGATCATGAAGAAGGATTCTGGCCGCGGTATCTGAACCAGACTGCGCTCGAGAAGAACGGATTCTTCTCCTCGGCCGACGCCGGCGTTGCCGGTCTGTTGACGCTCGGCAACAAGTGGGGCGAGATCTACGGGACGATCACGAACGGTCCCGGCTACAGCTCGTACGAGAAGGATCGCTTCAAGGATTTCGCGGGTCGCGTGTCGCTCACGCCGCTGGCGCACGACAAGGACATGAACGCGATCCTCAAGACGTTCACGATCTCGCCCTGGGCGTACAAGGGTTGGGTGGCGAGCTCGTTTGCGGCCGGCGGCGCGGGACAGGTTGGCCCCGGCACGAACGGCGCGATCACCGACGGTATGCAGCACGATCGTTACGGCGTGTTCGTCGGCTTGAAGGAACGTCGCCTCACCGGTGGCGCCGAATGGGCCGAACGCAAGGATGGTGGCGAGCATGGCGCGAACACCACGGCGTCGCCGCGCACCACGTTCGATTCAACTGGCAGTCTCGTCGATGGCTTCGTGGTCGCGCGACCGTTCGAGTGGTTCAACGCCGCGCAGAAGTCGCCGGTGAGCATCGTTGGACGGTTCGATCATTTCACCCCGAACACCAGTCCCACCGCCGCGGCCTACGCGGGATCGACGCCAGCGTACAACTTCTGGGTGCTCGGTGCCTCGTACGACCTGAACCAGAAGATCACGCTCGCGCTCGACTGGCAGGAAACGACTGGGACGAGCTTCCCGACGGCGACCGGAACGAACATCCGAGCGACGCCGACCAACTCGAGCATCTTCCTGCACTTCCAGGCGACGTTCTAGTCCCGGGCAGGGTTTAGGATTCTGGATTTGCAGACAGTCCGGCCGGAAACGGCCGGGCTGTTCTGCGTTTGTGGAATGATTGCGACGCGAGCGCGCAGCGACTCGCAGGGACGTCGTTGCGCAATCAAATAGACGTTCGCAACACTTCGGCGGGATGCTGCCGTGTTGCACGACGTGATGGCAGATACGCCGCTGCGCCCGCGCACGCGACGAGTACCAACAGCGAGATGCCGACGGCCGCGGCATCGAGCGAGATGATTGGGCCGATCTGCCCACGCTCGATCTGCACGATTCCGAACGCGCAGAAGAGCCCCAATGCCGCACCGGTGCATAGCAGCTTGCCGACGCCCGAGAGCAGCAGCCAATGGACATTGCCCGACGTGGCACCGAGCGCGAGACGAATGCCGATTTCGGCGCGGCGCTGTGCGGCCCACATCGTGACAATTCCATAAAGTCCGACAACCGTGAGAAAGAGCGCGAGCCCGCCACAGATGGACACGCCAAGTGCCGCGGCGCGAGACGTCGACATGGCGCCGGCTTGAATGAACGACATCGTTCGCACGGCCGGACGCTGTAATTCGCCCGACGCCTGAAGCGCAGCGCGAATCGTCTCGACCGAAATGCTGGCGGGACCGGTGGTCCGCACGACCACATCGAAGCTCTGGAATCTCGTCTCCAAGAGTGGGACGTACGCGCGCGGCACCGCGGCAATGGTGCTCACGTCATGGATATCGCGAACGATGCCAACGACGATGGCCGAAGACGATCCGGGCACGGAGATCTGCTTGCCAATAGGATCGTCGTTCGGCCAGAGTCGGCGAGCCAGCGATTCATTCACGACGACAACGTCGAACGCATCGCGCGGCGCCGTTGGAGGCAGTCGGTCGCGGATCGTGAACTCGCGACCCCGCACGAGGGGCGCACCAAGTGTTGCGAAGTATCCTGGCCCGACTGCCTGCAGCGACGTTTGAGACGCGCCGTCGGAAGTCGCGACGGAGGTTGGCGTCGAGACTGCGCCGAACCAATGTGTATTGAACAGCGGCGCGCCAACCGCGCCTGTTGCTGCGCGCACGCCGGGAACCGCCGCGACCCGAGTGAGCGCGTCCGCGTACGCTGCATGCTGGTCCGAAGGACTAACCAGTCCGTCGCGCAGCGAGACGCTCGCGACTGCGAGATGCGCCGCGTCGTAGCCGGGACTGGTCGTCGCCTGCCGGCGGGCGAGCGCGACAAACACAGCGGCGTTGGCAACGAGGGTCATCGAGACCGCGACTTGTCCGAGCACGACCATCTCCGAACGATCGCGTCGCACGCCGCGCGCTCGGCCAGGTCCGCCGCGGAGGACTGACAGCGGATCGGTGCGCGACGCATCGAAGGCCGGTAGCATCCCGAACTGAACGACCGTCGCGCCGACCACGAGTGCCACGATGGCGATGACTCGGAGGTCGAGATGCGGGTTGCTCGCCGATAGGAACGCCATGCGTGCCAGCAATTTCGAGAACACCAATCCAACCGCCAGGCCGCCTCCCGCGCCCAAAATGGCGAGCAGCCACGCCTCGATGAACGACTGCATGAGTATTCTCATACGCGAGGCTCCGAGGCACATGCGCACGCCGAGCTCGCGGCGCCGTGCGGCGGAACGGGCGAGCATCAGGCTGGCCACGTTGCTGCACGCCACCAAGTGGAGCAGGGCAATCATGATCCACGCGAGCGCGAACATGCTGAGCGCGTTGCCGCTCAGCTCAGCAGTCGTGAGCCGGTCGCGTACTCGCACGTAGAACGCCAGGTGACGATTCGCCGTCAGGTCGTTCGCGGTGAGATCTTGCGCCGCGCCGTCGGCGCTCGCCTGCACTTGGGCCAGCGTTGCGTTTGCGGATAACCGCCCGAAGACGGTACCAAAAAATGTGTCCTGCGATCCGGTCGCCGGTGCGTGACTCGCGGTGCCGCGGGGCGCGAGGGCGTTCGCCATCGTGTACGGCATCCAAAGGATCGTGCGGCCTTCTGGATGCAGTCCGGTGAATCCGCGCGGCGCCACTCCAATGACGGTGAACGTCACCTGACCGATCGGAATTTGTCGTCCGATCACGTGTTCGTCGCCGGCAAATTTCTCGCGCCAGAGGTAGTCGCTGATCACGACGACAGGATGCGCTCCCTCTGGCTGTTCGTCGTCATCGCCGATGAACCGCCCACGCTCTGGTGCGACGCCGAGCACGTGGAAGTAGTTCCCAGAGACGAGTGCGCTCCAGGTCTCATCGCCCGAAAGCGGGTCGCCGGTTGGCAGGCTGTGCACCGCGTACATGGCGAGCGTGTCGACGCCGCGAATTCGCGTGCGGAGCTCGGCGAACGTATGCAGCGAGATGCTTTCGTCGCGTAGAGTGCCGGCGCGTCCGCGGTTGCGCGTATCGCCTGCGTAGATGGCGACGATCCGCTCTGGCTGCGGCACCGGCAGCTTTCGAAAGTACATGTCATCGATCAGGCCGAGCACCGCCGTATTTGCGCCGATGCCGAGTGCGAGGATGACGGTGGCGACGATCGTGAAGAGCGGCGTCCGCCGCAACGCTCGCGCGGCATAGGCGCCGTCGTGGACCAGATGGTCGGCGGTGCTGGCGAGCAACGACGGGAGGTAGTGCATCGCGATGGACAGCGCGCGGCGCCAATACCAGAAGGTCGCACGGAGCGCTGACGTCGCGGCGAGTTGGTCGAAGCCTTCGTCGAGATCGCCGCCTGCCGCGCGTCCGTAGGGCGAGTGCGCGAGCATCGCGCGAACGAGAGACGCGGCGAGGCGGGGAGGCCTTGCTGCGGTCGGCGCGGTCGGCGCGTTCTCAGGTTTTGTGGATTCAGCAGGGTTCAAGGATTCCCTCCAAGCCGCGCCACAGTGCGAGAAGACTCGCCCGCGTCGCACGAAGTTGGCGGACACCGTGCGCGGTCACGCTGACGTATCGCCGTGCGCGCCCGCTTCGCTGAGCGGTTGCGTCGGCGAGGCGGGAGCGGATCAGGCCTTTGGCCTCGAGTCGATCGAGGGTGACGTACATCGATCCCGGCGAGGCCTCGCTGCCGGTGCACTCGAGGATCTCGTCGAGAATGGCCGGAGCGTAGGCGGTGTCACCGAGGCGAAGGATGGCGAGGAGCACGACCTGCTCGAACTCGCCAAGGGCGGGACGTGGCATTCCTTACATTGTAAGCACTGCGGAGGATCCGCAATGGTGAGCCACCGGCGGAGTTTGCGGGGCTTGTGGATTCACCTTAGAACGAACCTTCCGAACCGCTTTCGTTGACAGCCCGTAAGTCCTTATCTATCTTGCGAGTCTGTCACAAATGCCTTCAATGGCTGCCGAGACCCGGGTTGCATTCCGCACCGGTGAGGCGAAGCACTCATCTAGTTTGGTTCGTTCATGAAAACGTTTTCCGCCACGCCGAGCGACATCGAGCAGCGTTGGTACGTCGTCGACGCTGAAGGGATGGTCCTCGGCCGCCTGGCCACCGAAGTCGCCCGGATCATCCGTGGCAAGCACAAGCCCATCTTCACGCCGCACATGGATACCGGTGACAACGTCATCGTCATCAATGCGTCGAAGGTGAGAGTCACCGGCCGCAAGGCCGAGCAGAAAGAATACTTCCATCACACGGGCTACATGGGCCACGAGCGGTACACGCCGTTCAAGACCATGATCGCCAAGCACCCTGAACGTGTGATTGAAAAGGCCGTCTATGGCATGCTGCCGAAGACCGCTCTTGGGCGCCAGGTCCTGCGTCGCAAGCTTCGCGTGTTCGCCAACGCCGAGCATTCGCACGCTGCGCAGACCCCCACGCCGTTGACCTTCAACAAGAGCGAGAAGTAGCCCATGGCCGACACTCAGACCACGCACGCGATCGGCCGCCGCAAAGAAGCGGTATGCCGTGTCTACATCAAGCCGGGCTCCGGCAAGTGGGACGTCAACGGGCGCACGCTCGGCGACTATTTCCCGCGGCCGTCGCACGTTTCGTCCATTCAGCAGGCGTTCGTGGCGACCGACACGCTCGGCCGCTATGACGTGAAGGCGAACGTCGATGGCGGTGGCAACACCGGTCAGGCGGGGGCGCTGCGCCTCGCCGTGGCGCGTGCACTCGTCAAGATCGACGAAGCGCACCGCATGAAGCTTCGCAGCCTCGGTCTCCTCACGCGCGACGCACGCGCTGTCGAGCGTAAGAAGCCGGGTCGTCCGAAGGCACGTAAGCGGTTCCAGTTCAGCAAGCGCTAAAGCGCTTGCGGGTGGAACGGTGGAACGGTGGAACGGTGGAACGGTGGAACGGTGGAACGGAACGGCGCGATCGTTCCACCCTTTCCACCGTACCACCGTTCCACCGGCGGCTTCGCCGCCAACATCTCACAGGCTTCCCGAGTCGCGATTAGGTGCCGAGCAATCGGTTAATCAGACAATGACGGTGGCCGACGTTAAAAACCAAATTTCATAAGGTCGTTCCAACATGGCAGATCAGCAGACCACTACCGGCACCCCGACGCTCGAAGAGCTGTTGGCCGCCGGCGTCCACTTCGGGCACCAGACCCGTCGCTGGAATCCCAAGATGCGCCGCTTCATTTTCGCCGAGCGGAATGGCATCCACATCATCGATCTTCAAAAGACGCTTCGGCAGATCGAAGTCGCGCAGAAGCTCGCGCGCGACGTCATTCTCCGCGGCGAGAACGTGCTGTTCGTCTGCACCAAGCCGCAGCTCGCGGGCATCGTCCGCGCTGAAGCCGAGCGTGCGGGCGCGATGTTCATCACCGAGCGCTGGCTGGGCGGTCTTCTCACCAACTACCAGACGGTGAAGAAGCAGGTCAAGCGCATGAAGGAGCTCGAGTCGGGCAGCGAAGAAGGCGGCGATTTCGAGAACTACACCAAGAAAGAGCAGCTCATGCTCCGCCGCGAGCGCGAGAAGCTCTCGAAGTATTTGCACGGCATTCGCAACATGACGCGCCTCCCGGGTCTGATGTTCGTCGTCGACTCGAAGAAGGAGCGCATCGGTGTGAATGAAGGCAACAAGCTGAACATTCCGATCGTCGCGATCGTCGATACGAACGCCGATCCGGATCTCATCACGGTGCCGATTGCCGGCAACGACGACGCGATCCGTTCGGTTGAGCTCGTGACCAAGGCGATTGCCGACGCGATCATCGAAGCGCGTCGCGAAGCGCCGGTGCGTGACGAGACTGAGGAGCGCGAAGGCGACTACACCTACAGCTCCGATCGTGGTGCCGAGCCCGCTGGCGGAGACGAGGACAAGAAGCGCAAGCGTCGTCCGCGTCGCCGTCGTGCCAAGCCGGAAGCGATCGCCGCTCGTCTCAAGGGACCGGGCGAAGGTGGCGAGGCCGGCGATGCTGGTGACGCCGGTGCCGACGCAGGTGGTGCGGCCGAGGGTTCGGACGCGGAATAGTCACCGCGGGCAGCAGACCGCTGCCGACAGTTCACTGTCTTTAGTACACTTGATACGCCGCCGGACACACTGCCCGGCGGCGTTTCCACGAAACCGCAGTTGAAACCGTAGGCTGGAAACGATCATGGCAATTACTGCAAAAGAAGTAGGCGCGCTGCGCGAGCGCACCGGCGCCGGCATGATGGATTGCAAGAACGCCCTCGAGGAGTGCAAGGGCGACATGGACAAGGCGGTCGAGTATCTGCGGTCCAAGGGCGCGGCCAAGGCCGACAAGCGCGCGGGTCGTCAGGTGAAGGAAGGCATGATCGCCAATTACATCCACCACAACGGCAAGATTGCCGTGTTGGTGGAGTTGAACTGCGAGACTGACTTCGTCGCGCGCACGGACGACTTCCAGCAGCTCGGCAAGTGGATCGCGGAGCATGTGGCAGCGGCCGCGCCGGTTGCCGTCGACAAGGATCAGGTCCCGCAGGACAAGGTCGACTCCGAGCGCCGCATCTTCGTCGAACAGGTCAAGGCGGAAGGCAAGCCCGATCACATGATCGAGAAGATCGTGGAAGGAAAAGTGCAGGCGTTTTATAAGGACGTCGCGCTTCTTCATCAGGCGTGGGTGCGCGACCCAAAGAAAACGATCGGCGATCTCGTGAAGGAAACGTCGGCGAAGACGGGCGAGAACGTGCAGGTACGCCGGTTCGTGCGGTACCAACTCGGAGAGTAATGGCCGAACTGAAATATCCCCGGATCCTGCTCAAGCTCTCCGGCGAAGCTCTCGCCGGAGACAAGGGATTTGGGTACGACTTCGACACCGTCGACCGCTTGGCGGACGAAGTACTGCGAGTCAAAGAGACCGGCGTTGCGCTCGGCCTCGTGATCGGTGGCGGAAACATCGTGCGCGGTTCGCTCCTGTCGAAGACGGGAATGGACCGCGTTGCCGCAGATTACATGGGCATGCTCGGCACCGTGATCAATGCGCTGGCGGTGCAAGACGTGCTCGAGCGGAAGGGCATCGATACGCGCGTCATGACGGCCATCCGCATGGAAGAGATCGCGGAGCCGTACATTCGCCGTCGAGCGATTCGGCACCTGGAAAAGGGTCGCACCGTCATCTTTGCCGCCGGCACGGGGAACCCATATTTCTCCACCGACACCGCGGCGGTGTTGCGCGCGATTCAGATCAAGGCGAACGTCATCATCAAGGCGACGAGTGTCGACGGCGTGTACTCCGCCGATCCGAAACGCGATCCAAACGCGAAGTTGTACGAAGAGATGAGTTTCCGCGACGTGATCATGGAAGAGCTCAAGGTGATCGATCAGACGGCGATCACGCTGTGTCGTGAGAATTCGCTTCCCCTGATCGTTCTCAACATCCACCAACCGGGCGCGATCGTCTCCGCAGTGCGCGGCGAGCGCGTCGGAACCCTGGTTCGATGAGCAATATTCAAGACATTCTCAAAGACGCGCGCACGGCGATGGACAAAGACATCGCCCACGTGAAGCACGAGTTCACATCCGTGCGCTCGGGTAAGGCGTCGCCCAGCATGCTCGAGGCGGTCAAGGTCGAAGCCTACGGGCAGATGATGGCGCTCAATCAGGTCGCGACGATCAACGCGCCCGAGCCGCGCGTGCTCATCGTGACGCCGTTCGACAAGGGACAGCTCAAGATCGTCGAGAAGGCGATCCGTGAGTCTGGCTTGGGCCTCGAGCCGTCGGCGCAAGGCGCGCTGATTCGCGTGCCGCTGCCGTCGATGAACGAACAGCGCCGCAAGGAGCTGGTCAAGCTCGTACACAAGTATGCTGAAGACGGCAAAGTGGCCATCCGTCATGCGCGCACCCAGGCGCGCGACGGATTCAAGAAGCTCGCGGGCGTGTCGGAAGACGACGTCAAGCACGGCGAGAAAGACGTGCAGAAGCTTCATGACGATTACATCAAAAAGATCGACGACTTGATCAAGGCGAAAGAAGCCGAGATCATGGAAGTGTGAGCTCCGAGCTCACCAAGCGCGTCGCCGTCGGGGTGATTGGCGCCCCGATCGCGATCGCGATCGTGCTATACGGAGATTGGGCGCTCGCGGCGCTAGTCGCCGTCGCGTCGGCGCTCGCGGCGTGGGAGCTGTTTCGCATCGCCGAGCACGCGGGTCTGATGCCGATGGATCAAGTCGGCATCGCGATCGCCGGGTTGATCCCGCTCGTCGTCGATGCCGCGCACCTCGGCATTTATCCGCCGGACGCCAAGTTCGGCCCGCTGTCGATCGCCATTCTCGTGATGCTCGTGCTGCTCGCTGCGGCGATCTGGACGCGCGGCGTGCAAGGCAAACCGCTCGGCGCGGTTGCTGTCACCGTATTTGGCGCAGCGTACACGGGCGGCACGCTGAGCTACGCGCTGTCCATTCGATATCACGAATATGCGTTTGCTCCTGCAGCGCTCGGCCTCGGTCAGCGGAGTTTGACGCTGCCGTCCGGTGGGTTGCTGCTGTTGCTCCCGCTGCTTCTCACGTGGGCATCCGACATCGGCGCGTATGCCGTAGGTCGTACCTTGGGGAAACACAAACTGATTCCGTCCGTAAGCCCTGGGAAAACCATCGAGGGCTCCATTGGCGGATTGTTGGCGAGCATGCTCGTGGCGTGGCTGTACATGCGGTACGTGTTGCATCCGGCGTCGCACCTGGATTTCCGCTGGGCGCCCGTTGGCGTGCTCGCGTTCGGCGCGCTCGTGAGCGTCGCGGCACAAGTTGGCGATCTGGTCGAATCGCTTCTCAAGCGCGAGGCCGGTGTGAAGGACAGCTCGCACATCATTCCGGGTCACGGTGGCGTGCTCGATCGGCTCGACAGCCTGCTCTTTGTGCTGCCGGTGGCCTTCGTGCTGCTGACGCCGATGCTCACCTGGGCGCCGACGTGACCAAGCCGCGGCAGGGCGTCGCGATACTCGGCTCGACTGGATCGGTCGGGACCACAGCGCTCCGCGTGCTCGAGCGACAAGGTGAGCGTTTTCGCGTCGCCGCGCTGACGAGCTTTCGGAACGCGACGCTTCTGTCGGATCAAGCGGCGCGCTTTGGGCCGTCGTTTGTGGGCATCGTACAGAATGGCGCTGAACCACATCCAGGCTGGAGTCACGGCGCCGAGTGCTTGGTGGAGGCGGTGGAGCGGGCGGACGTCGATATCGTGATCAATGCCGTCGTCGGCGCCGCCGGACTCGACGCGACGCTTGCCGCGCTGGCGAAAGGGAAGCGTGTCGCGCTGGCGAACAAGGAAACGCTCGTGATGGCCGGCAGCCTGGTGAGCGACGCGTGCGCAGCAGGCGGCGGCGAGATCGTGCCCGTCGACAGTGAGCACAGCGCAATTCTGCAGTGCCTGGCCGGGCGTCCTGGCGTAGACGTTCGACGCGTGATCATCACCGCGTCGGGCGGTCCGTTTCGGCAATGGACCGGCGAGGCGCTCCAGTCGGCAACACTCGAGGATGCGCTGCGTCATCCGACTTGGCAGATGGGTCGCAAGATCACCGTCGACAGCGCGACGTTGGCGAACAAGGCGCTCGAGGTAATTGAGGCGCACTTTCTGTTCGGGATTCCGTACGACCGCATCGAGGTCGTTGTGCATCCGCAGAGCGTGGTGCACTCCATGGTCGAGTTCGTGGACGGAAGCGTTCTGGCCCAGCTCGGCGTACCGAGCATGGAGCTGCCGGTGCTGTATGCGCTGACGCATCCGGATCGCGTGCCGGACACTGGTGTACCTGCATTTGATCCCGTCGCGCTCTCGCCGCTGACATTCGAACCGGTGCGACGCGATCAGTTTCCCGCATTCGCGCTGGGAATCGAGGCCGGCCGCGCTGGTGGTGCCGCGCCCGCTGTGTTCAATGCGGCAAACGAGGCGGCGGTGGCATTATTCCTGGAGGGGTCCATCCGGTTCGGCGACATCAGCGCGGCGATCGCGAGTGCGTTGGAGTCGTTGGGTTCGATGCCTGGGACCAGCCGAGATGCGCTTCTCGCTGCGGATTCGGCCGCGCGTCGTCACGTACTGCAACGGTTCGCATGCTAGCGATTCTCGCTCCGATTCTCGTGTTCGGCCTCGTGATTTTCGTTCACGAGTTCGGCCATTTTCTGGCAGCCAAGCTGACGGGCGTGTACGCGCCGCGCTTCTCGATCGGTTTCGGTCCGTCGCTAATACGCTTTCGCCGCGGCGAGACTGAATACGTGCTGGCCGCGTTGCCACTTGGCGGCTACGTCCGTATGGCGTCGCGGCACGATGCGGAAGCGGCGTTCCTCGAGGGTGGGAACGAGGAGCAATCGGCCAAAGCCGAGACCGATCGTGACTACGATCCGGAGGCGATGATCCCGTTCGGGCCCAAGCCGGTGCCGGAGAATCGTTGGTTCGAGAGCAAGCCGCTGATCGCGCGGCTCTTCATCATGATCGCAGGTGTCGTGATGAACGTGCTTCTCGCCATCGTCGTCGCGACGGTACTGGCGTTTCACTACGGCGAGGTCATCTACCCGTCGACGGTCGTGGGGGGCGTGCACCCGACCGCTGGAATGTCGGAGCTCGCTCAACTGCAGGTGGGCGATTCCGTGCGTGCCGTCAACGGATCGCAGGTGTCGACGTGGAACGACGTGCTCAAAGACATCGCCACGTCGACGTCCGCGGTTGCGATCACGACACAGCGTGGCACCGTCACCGTGCCGCTCGACCAGAATGCGGTAACGGGACCAGATGTGGCGGGCGCCATCGTGTACTACATGTCGCCGGTCATCGACACTGTATTCCCGGGCGATCCCGCGGCGAAAGCGGGCTTCCAGCACGGCGATTCGATCGTCGAGGTGAATGGCCAGCTCGTGCGATCGTGGGTCGACATGGTGAATCAGGTCGGCGCGTCGCCGAACAAGCCGGTGCATTTCGTCATCCAGCGTGGCGCGGTGCGTGACACGCTCGACGTGACGCCCAAAGCAGCGCTCGAGCCTGATCCCGTTAGCGGCCAGCCAAAGACTATTGGACGGATCGGCGCCGGCGCGCACGATCCGTCGCACAAGGAGTCGTTGGCGTTCGGAGCGGCGCTGTCGTCGGGCGTGAAGATCACGTGGAGCAATGCCGGCGCGGTGTTCAAGGTGCTGCACGATATCGGCGTTGGCACCGTGTCGGTGAAGCAGTTGGGCGGTCCGATCGCGATCACCCGGGCGTCGGTCGATGCGGCGAGAAACGGCATCGACGAGTTGTTCTATCTCATTGCGCTACTGAGCATTAACGTGGCAGTGCTCAACCTACTTCCCATCCCGATTCTGGACGGCGGGCAGATTCTCATCAACATCCTGGAATCGGCGAAGGGCAGTCCGTTCAGCATGCGCACGCGGGAGTACATTCTGCGCTTTGGGCTGTTCGCGATCGCGTTGTTGTTTGCGATCGTGATGTACAACGACACCCGCGCTGGCTTCGTGAAACTGTTCGGGTGGGTGGGGAAACTGTTTGGCGCGTGACGGCTTCGCCGTCACGACGCGGTGGAATGGTGGAACGGTGGAACGGTTAGACCCGCAATCGAACGATCGCGCCGTCGGGTGCCTGATTCGGTAGCCTCGCTGGATGCGCGATCCGGCGAAATTGCGGTTGGTTGCAGAGGCTGAGGAACTGGCGGTTGCCGTCTACGCTGCGACTTCCAGTTTTCCTGCGACGGAGCGCTTTGGGCTTAGCGGACAGCTGCGACGGGCGGCCATCTCCGTCGGCTCCAACATCGTCGAAGGGTCGCAACGCCAAGGCAACAACGCGTTTCGCGTTTTTCTTCACCATGCGCTCGGTTCGGCGGCTGAGATTCAGTTTCAGATCGCGGTCGCGCGACGCCTGGGCTTTGCCAGCTAGCCGATCTGCAGGATCGAGCGAATCGAGTTCAACGCATGCTCGCTCGGCTCATCCTCGTCTTACGCACGAAGGGAGACTGAGCGCGTTTAAGTCAGGGAACTCTTGGGTAGGCGCCACCGTTCCACCGTTCCACCGTTCCACCGTTCCACCGTTCCACCGTTCCACCGTTCCACCGTTCCACCGTTCCACCGTTCCACCGTTCCACCGTTCCACCGTTCCACCGTTCCACCGTTCCACCGTT